>NZ_LGHJ01000011.1 GCF_001306055.1 Bellilinea caldifistulae
TGGAGCAGCACCATGTCGAGAACTTCCTCAAGTACAACACCTTCTACCAGGATACCCACCGCTACCGCAACCCGCAGGTGCTGCGGGCTCACCAGTTCCGTGCCGAACACTTTGCCTATGACCCAGCGAGCGACACCTTTATCTGCCCGGCGGGCAAACGCCTGCATTTTCAGTACACCTCGCGCTACACCAGCGACAACGGCTACCAGAGCCAGCGGCACACCTACGAATGTTTCGACTGTGCCGAATGCCCGCTGCGAAGCCAGTGCACCCGAGCCAAGGGCAACCGCAAGATCCGCATCTCCTTCCGCTTACTGGAATACCGCCGCAAAGCACGCGAGAACCTGACCAGCGCGGAGGGACAGCGGCTGCGCGCTGCACGCTCGATTGAGGTCGAGACGGTTTTTGGGCAGATCAAACACAACATGGCTTTCCGACGATTCCACCTGCGCGGGTTAGAAAAGGTCATAACCGAGTGGGGGCTGGTAAGCATAGCCCACAATCTACGAAAATTGGCTGCCTGATCAACAGCCAATTTTTTTTTTGCTGGTCAAAACGGCTTTATTTGACCTGTTTTTCCTTACCAAAAGGGCTGCCTGGATGTTCTTTCCAGACAGCCCCTGGATGCGCCCTAACGATTCCCCAACATGAAACCTGCTTACATCATGTCACTCAGTAGCCTCTATTAATCAGTGGCAGGAACATCTGTCGGGCCGCCATTACCTGAGCGCTGGCGGTGTTATCGGAGGGATTCGGGTCCAGTTCAGCGGAGGTTATGCTCAGAGCGATGGGATAAAGAGTGCCATACGCTGCAGACGGTGGTACCTGCACATAAAGGGTAAAGTTGACCTCTTCCAGGAAACCCAGGTCCGGTAGGTTCCATATCACTTGAGCGCCGCTTACGGTGGGGGTGATCCCCGAAGTATCTCTTACATAAGTGAGACTGCTGTCGAGGGTGGCTCTCAGCACAACACTGGTGGCTTTGGCCGTGCCATGGTTGGCAGTTCGAATGTGTATCGCTGCATTTCCACCTGGTGGCGCACCGTAAAGGGAAGCAGAGAAAGTCGCTACCCCGTCCACACCCGTGGGCGGCGTCCAGCTATATGAAGTATTCCCATAGCCCTCACCATTGGTGAAGATAAAGGGATCTGAGGCTTGGGATGTGAGAAAAATCATCGGGTCAGTGAGCACATTGCCGTTACCGTCTACGAGAGCGTAGTAAAGATTATTGAAGGAGGAGTAATCCCTCCAGGTGAGAATCCCATGACCGACGGCGTCGGCAGTCACCGAAACGGAATAATCACCGGTGACGGCAGCTTCTGCCTTCAGGCACACTGGCGTCCCTACTGGGTTATAGGATGTATCTAACAGTGCAAACCGAATGCGAGGAACCTGTTCGCCAGGGTCACACCCAATGGTTTCCCAAACTGCCAGTATCTTTCCATTAGAAAGTTGTACAGCATCGTAATTTTCCCAGTTATTCCCATCCGCAGAAAGATTTGTCTCTGGTTTGACCAGAGTACCATCATTGCCAACAACGGCGTAGTAGATGTTGCCACCGCTCGCCCAGGAAATGAAAGCGCGATTGGACGACAGGGACGCAAGTGCAGGGCCGTACTTCCCGCTCGATCCAGGGCTAGCATTGGTAAGGTTTGTGATAGCTTTGACTTGAACACCGTTCGCATCCCGTATAGCGTAGTATATGTCGTCTTTTACACGACCATCGCTTACGCGATAATACTGCTTCCAGGCCAGAATGAAGCGGTTGTCGCCGGTGGCAGCAATGCGCGGAGAGTTGAAAAAGGGCACGTTCACGTCATCATAAGAGCCCCAGGCATTGTTGTTGGTTAGGTTCACCGGACCATAAGTCAGGTTGCCCGCGGGGTCCAGGATGGCGAACCAGATGTTGTACTGGGAGGTGCTGCCGTTCCAGAGGTAGCGATACCACACCACCCCGATGCGTCCATTCGGCGCGACGGCCACGGCGGGATTCTCGTCCTTCCAGGTTTGCGTTGTCGCCCCGGAATGGTTGGTCAGTTTGTTCACCCCGCGCACGGTATTGCCGTAGCGGTCCAGGAGAGTGTACTCGATCTCTTTCATCCATAAGTCGTACCAGAAGTAGGCAAAGCCATTGGGCATCTCGGCCACGGCCGGGGACCAGGGAAGGAAGAGATCTGCAGTAACCTTTTTTACGGCCTGGGCAGCAGGCTGAACAAGATAGAGGCTCATCGCTCCATCGTTGTCGCTATACACCTGGGCAAAGGGGGCGGGGATGGCTGTCTGTAATTTAACCGTCTCACTCTTGCCGGTGTCACGCGAGGAGCGAACGGTGACAGCAGCAGCGTTGTCGTCACCCACATTAGATGTGGGCGGCGTTTGCACCTTGACGGTGATGGTGAGAGTGCTTCCCTGCGCCAGAGAGCCTGTGTCCACCGTGCCATCGGCATCGGTGTCGGTGAGGGGAGTGGTGCCATCAGCGGCGTAGAAGGAGATAGGCCAGGATGAAGAGGAAATCAGATCGTAGGTGTCAGCTCCCAGTTCACCAGTGTTGCGGATGAGCACATTGAAGGACTCCATCGCGCCGGCGCGGGTGAAGCGGCCGTCGTAACGCGGAGAGATTCCCACACGAGGGGCGGCAACTGGCCGGTAGATACGTACGGCGTGGTTAGAGCCAATCTGGTTACAAAAATCGGTGATAGTCAATCCGTCCCATCCGGTGGAATCCTCAATACCGGATGTCTGGCAATGCCAACCATGCCCACTATAATTCATATTTTGGTATTGAAAGACGATATCACCATTCTCGTACAGAACTACTTCGAAGGTGTACTCATTTAAGAAATCATCCGTCACCCGGTTCCACTCGACAACAAACCAGCGGTTGGGGAATGTGCCCCCTGTGAGGTAGCGCACATAACCGTTGACATAATCGATCGGTCCCCAACTGGGGGCGATCACGTCATTGGGTTCCTCGGGACTGGGGATTTGTGATTGCTGGTCGTCGTTTTGTCCGGAGTTGAAGGATACGAATCCATACATCGAGATGTAGAGTTGGGTGTACGTGTTCTCGTAATACTTGAAGGGGAAGCCAATATCAATAGGGCCAGCCTCAACCCAGTAAGGAGGGTCAATGGTCGCATCAGTTCCACTACTGGCATCGATCCAGTTCAGCGCTACCGAATCGTCCCAGATGTAGCCAAAGTCGTCGGGGCCACCAGTGCTTTGAGGGGATAATTGAACAGATGCGCCAACGAACGGCTCTGCATCGTTGGGCATGTACCAGTTTCCGTCGGAATCACGATAGGGGCCAACTCCGGGTGCTGGAGGGTGGCTGGGGAGCGAATTTGGAGGATACGGCGGTTCTGGTGCCTGAGCTGCTAGGGGGGTTGGGCTACCGACCAGAAGTACCAGAAGCAACGCCCCACAAATTAAAAGGCCGAATTTGGTAGAATTTCGTGCTTTCATTTTAGTCCTTCCTTTGATTGATCTTTGAAGTTGAGTATTTCCTCCTGCCAGTACTCATTGAGGCGATAAGAACGGGACTGTTATCTTTCCATAGTGCCCCCTTTCTACAAGAGACAAACCTCCCTGCCAATGATTAACCGTGCGATTTACTGGCTATACCCTTGCCGCCCGGGCGCTTGCTTTGCTGGAATCCATAGGTGCCAGAAAAGAGAAAACACGCTCAAAAGACGGTTTCGTATGGGGCTGGGTAAGGTGGTATCTTCTTTCTAACTTTCGTCCCCTCTAGGCGCTGCCCGTTTGATAAAGAACCCTGTACGTTGAGGGGGCATACCTGATTACTGCACCCCCCATACCTCCAGAACTCCATTATTGCCCAGGATAAGCAAGTTGGCGCCATCTGGTGTGAAAGCCAGGTCAATCACGTCGCTTGCTGTGATGCGAATATTTCCCACAATTTGGCGAGTCTCCATGGTCACCAAGGAAACCTCCCCACCCTCACGACTTACTGCAACCAATGTATCATTAGGTGAAATAGCCAGCTTGTGTCCAAAAAGGGGTAATTTACCGTCTTGTGACCCGCTCATAACATTCCACAGCCACACATAGCCTTTGGCAACAATGATTTCGCTTTCATCAGAGGTAAAGACAACATCTTCAACTGCTTTTTCTGATCCTTCCGGGATCAGTGACAGACCTCTGGGAGGATCAACTTGCCATAAGCGAATATCACCTCGACAACCGCCAAATCCACAGATACTGCCACCTGAAGCGAAAAACTTCCCCCCCGGAGACATATCCAACCATCCAACAGAATAACCATCGCTAAAAATAAAATCCTGAATTTTTTCCCCTTTGAGAATATCAAAGAGAGTGATTTTCTCACCACGCCCAATTGCAAGAATATCTGTGCCCGGTAAAAAGGCTAACACGCTGTCTTTACGACACGGGGTGGAGATCGTAAACGCTTCTTTTTCGAATGACCAGACCTCCAAACGGTCCATAAAACATCCGGCAACTTTCGCCCCATCGGAAGAGATCACCGGCGCAGTAAGCAGGCCTTCTGAAAACGAGACCCAGTCCATTTGCCGGGTTAGCGGATTCCATCGCCAAATTGGATTCCAACCGCCCCATATATAAACCTGATTTTCAGGAAGAGCAATGACCCCTCGGGGCTGCCAGCCAAAGCCAAGAGACAACCATTCTTCAGAATCATTTCTTGGAAGAGGAGTGTCTTCCTTTACTGATGGGGAGCCTTCGGAAATCAAGTTGAAATCCGGCACGGAATAAACGAGCTCACCGCCATTGACGATGATTTTTGACCCATCCTCCGAGAATTCAGCCACTGCAGATTCTAAGTTGGTATAGAGCGTGCGTAAACGCACATATCGCGGTTGCACCTGGTCAATGTTAATATTCCCGTTGAGTGTGGTGACAAACAGTTTTGAATCAGGAGAAAATGGCTTTTGACTCGCCACTCCGCCAATTTTAGCAATCGTACTTCCATCCCTTGAGTTGATCAGGTGAATCCGATATCTATTATCACTTGCACTATACCAAGAATAACCAATAACATTAAAATCCGGGGAGATAAGGCCGATATCCAACGATCCCCATGCGTTGTTTATATACCAAAGCGCCTTCTCATTCTCCAAAGACCAATAGATTAACCTTCCTCCCATCGAAGCAAGATGCGTTCCGTCGGGAATAAACATAATCTGATACGGATACGAGTAGCCTGTTAAGTCGCTGTAGAGTTTGGCTTTGAGTTCTCCCGTTTCGACATTCCAGACGCCAATGGAAAAATCGGCATATCCACAAGCCAGAAAGCGGCTATCGGGTGAAAAAACCAAATCGGTCCTTTCTAAGGCCTCCCTAAGACTATCAGCCCTTTGTGTTTCGTCGAGTTTCTCGCTAAGATAAGATGGAATGTCACCAAGCGGAGGAAAGGAATGAATGACATTACCATCTTCAAGTTGGATAAGCAATAAAGACCCATCTGGAAAGCGAATTGACGCTTTTTCTTTATCAGGAGACCCCAAAAACCGAATTGCCCCGTAGTATTCCGCAATCATTTTCTTGTCTGATTCGCGGAATAAGTAAACACCTGCCGTTGACTTAATTAAGATCCTGTCTGGCCCCACTTTTTCTTCCTGCTGAATACTTCCGTATCCCCAATGGGTAAGAAGGGTCAATTGCCTGGCATTGCCAGAGTTGAGAACAGTGCGCGCCCATGGCAAAGGTGTTGGTGTGATTGTAGGGGTAAGCGTCACAGTAGGCGTATAGGTTGGTGCAGGCGTGATTGTCGGGGAGGATGTTATGGTAAACGTCAAAGTGGGTTTTTCAGTAGCCACAGGCAGGGTTGTGGTGGCTAAATCCGCTGGCAACGTTGCAGCGCCCCTCTGACATGAGGCGATCACGGACAAAGTGATTATAGAAATAAAAATAAATATGATTTTTTGAAGAATAATTGCTTCTCGCTTCATCTCCCCTCCTAATCCGATAGCAAATATTGTCTCCAGCATCATTTTAGCACCCTATTTCGCAACTGTCAATTCTGCGCGTTGGTTCACATAAAATGTTACTGAAGTAAGATGGTTAGCTCAAAAGAAAATGTTACCGGAGAGCTAGCCATGGTCGAGATAGAACGAATGAGCATCAATGAACGCCGAAAATATCTGTACAAGATGTGGGAACGCTATCGCAACGCCAGTCGCAAGGAAAAGGGATATCTCTTGGACGAGATGCAAGCGGTAACGGGGATGCACCGCAAGTCACTGATCCGGCTTATGAGAGGACGGCTGTCACGGAAGCGACGCAGCCGTGAACGCGGGCGAACCTACGGGGCGGCGGTGGAAGACGCGGTGCGGGTGGTTGCGCGCAGTCTGGATTATCCGTGTGCCGAACGGCTCAAGGGGGCGCTTGTACCCGTGGCGCTGCACCTGCAGCGCTTGGGGGAAGTGCGCCTTGAGCCGGAGACGCTGGAGTGCTTGAGACGGGTGAGCATTTCGACCTTGAAACGCATGCTCAAACGGGCAGGGCGGAGCGAGGCGAAACTGGCTTACCGCAAGCCGCCCCGCCCAAAGCGCCACTCGCTGCGCAGTGCCTACCCAATGCGGCGGATTGCCTGGGATGTGGCGGCTGCGGGACACTTTGAAGTTGACCTGGTCTTGCATTGTGACGAGGACACCCGTGGTGAATTCATTCACACCATCCAGATGGTGGACGTCAAGACCGGTTGGAGCGAAATTGAAGCCGTGTATGGGCGCAGTTATCTGGCGATGAAAGACGGCTTTGAGGCGATACTCCGGCGACTACCTTTCCCGATCCGGGAATTACACCCAGATAACGGAAACGAGTTTTTCAACGACCATCTGCTGCGCTTCTGGCAAGACAAAATCCCGGCATTAGTTATCTCCCGTTCGCGTCCCTATCACAAAAATGACAACCGCTTTGTCGAAGAAAACAATCATAGTCTGGTGCGGGCCTATGTTGGTCATGGGCGTCTTGTTCGCCTCGATCAACTCCTTATCTTGCGCCAATTGTATGCCGCTTTGTGGTTGTATCATAATTTCTTCCAGCCAGTCATGCGCACCCAACAAAAAATGGTCGTCAATCCGCAACGCTACCGGCGCGTCTTTGACATCCCCAAGACCCCCTTCGAACGCTTGTGTGAGGTCGAAACTTTACCTCCCGCGCTCCTCACCCAACTCCAAACCCTCCACCGCCAAACCAATCCCCTCCAGTTACGCCAGCAGATCGCAGACCTGATTGACCAACTCTGGGCATCCTCTCCTCAAAAGACCGCTCAACCCGTGAATATCCACCATACCCTCAGAAAGGAGGTTGACCCTTTAGTAACCTTATTCTTTTGAACCATTCAACCACCCTCGGTAACATTATCTTTTGACTTGACAGGGCGGGCCTCATCCAGCCCGTACTTGCGGGCGGCTTCGGCAACGGGTAGAAATGGGGGGAGTGTAACCATACCTGACCTTCCTGCTGAAAACACAAAACGCACCCAGGGATCCATCGGGTGCGTTGCAGAATACAGGGATGGAGTCCCTGTTTTTAGAAAACACTGCTGGTAAAGTGCCCATTGGAAGTGACTCACCAGGGACTCGAACCCTGAACCCACTGATTAAGAGTCTGTAAAAAATAAAAAGCCCGCCATTAAGCGGGCATAAAGAGAAATACCAGTTAGTTTGGATCATTGTGACATTGGCACGCTCAAGTTAACCATCGGGAAGTACTGTCCTAAATCAACGGCCTCTATTGTTCGAGTGTAATACTCAACCATTCGAATATCAGACCACCGACCCGCAACCTGTACCAATCGACTCGGCGCGCCTGCCTTGATTGCCATTACTGCAAAAGTTCGCCGAAAATCATGCGGAGAGAGTTTTATACCAATTTTTTCTCCCCAGCGCCGAATGATAACCCTCAAACCATCCCTGGTCACCTGGAAAAGCCGCTCGTCTTGCGGATTTCTGTATTCTATCCATTTTTGCAACGCATCTTTGGTCAAAGGTGAAAAGAAAACCCTTTCCCAACGACCACCTTTTACTCTCACAAGAATCTCTCTCTTCTCAAGAGCCAGGTCTTTCATGTTGATTGTAACAATTTCGTTCACTCTTAACCCGGTATCCAAAGCCAGACTTGCAATCGCGAAATCTCGACATCCTTTTGAAGTAGTCAAATCAAATGAAGCGAATAACTCACGGATTTGATGTTCATTCAGAGTTCTGCCGGGTCTCGTTTTTTCTCTCTTAATACGCACTCGCAAAACTGGATGATCACCAATTTTCCACTTGACAAATTGCCGAATAATTCCGCAGGCAACATATTGACGAGAATTTCCCCACCCCGTTGAACGAAGAAAGCTTAATAAATCAATTGCAGTGCAAGACTCAATATCTACTCTTTCCAGAAATGCTTTCAATATTGCCCGATATTGTTCTTCTGTTTTCGAACTGAACCCCTTTTCAGCGAAGAACAATTCCATCTCGGTATGATATTGTGTGAAAGTTGACATGGTTTTTCCTCCGCAATGAAGTGGTAATTTTTTGGTTTTACGATTCTGCCACCTCAAAACGGTTCTGAAAATTAAAATTTTTTGCTATACTATTAACCGAAAACAAACCAGCCCCACCGTTATTCCACAGTGAGGCCGTGATGCAGGCGTGGGGGTATGGATGATTTCAAATCATCCTAGCAAATTTTTTCACCGCCCGCAAGTTAGTCTAATATCAGCAATCCATGTTCATAATTTCACAAATACAGCAGTCAATACCAACGGTTGTTATTCGATTTGCGTTCCGTAACTCAACCATGGCCGGTCAAATTTTCAAAAATCCTCAAACCAAAATTGCATTTCCAATTCTCCTATTGTTTGGGGTAGTTACATTGTGCTGCGGGTTATTTACAATCGGCAGTGTCATCTTGCCTGCTCCCAGCCCAACGGCAACCATTACCCCAACATCCACCTCTACTCCCACACCAACCGAAACGAACACACCAACTCCAACCATCACCCCCACCCCCACCATTACTCAAACTCCTACGGAGACCCACACCCCAACGATCACACTGACGCCGACCATCACATCTACTCCGACCATCTCACCCACCCCAACGGTGACTTTGCCCTCAACCTCTTTGAACTGCGTTCCTCAAAACACCAAACGAGAAACGGGCACCGTAACCCGCGTGATCGATGGTGATACAATTGATGTCCGCATTGGAAACCAGACTTTTCGAGTGCGATACATCGGTATAGATACTCCCGAACGGGGAGATTTCTATTTCTACCAATCCACCGAAGCCAACCGCCGACTGGTTGAAGGTAAAAAAGTTACCCTTGTGAAGGATGTGTCCGAAGTAGATCGTTATGACCGCCTGTTACGGTATGTCTTCGTGGGAGATGTTTTTGTAAACCACGAACTGGTCAGGCAGGGATATGCGTATGCTTACACCTATCCCCCCGATGTTGCCTGCGCCGATATTTTCGTTGCCGCACAACGGGCGGCGCGCGAATTAGAGCGGGGATTGTGGAAACCAACACCTACCTATGCCCCTCCCCCTGCCGTCCTGCCTCCGGCTGGTGTCAGCAGCGGGAATTGCCATCCGTCCTATCCAGGTGTTTGTATACCGCCACCGCCTCCGGATTTGGATTGCAAAGATATTCCCTTCCGCCGTTTCAAGGTCTTACCCCCCGACCCGCACCGCTTTGACGGCGATAACGATGGCATAGGCTGCGAGTCAAATTAGTGTTTGGTTTTGGTTGATGTTCTGCTAAAAAACAGATATATTTAAGCCAGACATAAATCAGCCCCACCGCTGTCTCGGTGAGGCTGAGGTGCAACGCGGTGAAGGCGCGTTGCGGCAAAAACAAGCATAGCAAACTTTTGCCGCCCGCGCAAGTCAACCGCAACGCGCGGGCGAATCGTTATCGAGTCTTGAATTTCACAAGTCAAATATCTGCACAGGGAACTTCAAATGGAAGAAACAATTACACTGATACCCCCCGGTAAGATTCAATGTGTTGTTACAGGTAAACTTCGCCCTGATACACCTGAAGAGAATGTCCGGCAACGCATAGCGCGTAGCCTGTTAGAAGACTACGGCTACGATAAATCAGACATCGAAATTGAATTTACTGTTAATCTGGGAAGCAGCAAAAAGCGCGTGGATATTGCTATCTTTCCGCCACATGTCGAGCATAAACAAGAGAATATCAAAATCATTGTGGAGTGCAAACGGGAAGAAGTCCGCCCTACCGACCGAGATAACGGTGTAGGGCAACTCAAATCCTATCTTGCTGCCTGCCCTAATGCTCGCTTTGGGATGTGGATTGGCTCAGAACTCCAGGTCTGGGAGCGGCTGGTTTCGGATGCGGGAGAAGTATCTTTTGCCGAAGCTACTGACATCCCGCGTTTTGGATACGATGCCCCACAACCCATACGATTTGATGAACTAGTCCCCGCTCATGAAGAATTAATTGCCATATTCAAGCGTTGCCATAACTACATTTACGGAAATCAGGGATTACAAAAGGAACCCGCTTTTCAGGAATTGCTTAAGCTCATTTTCTGCAAGGTCTATGATGAAGACACTTCTCTCGGTGAAATGCGCTTTTTCATCGGCAACAATGAACGGCGTTCCGAAATCGGACAAAGGCGGTTGAAGCAGACAATAGATCAGTTGTTTGAAGACGTGAAAAACCGCTATCCGTATATCTTTGCCCGAGATGAACAGATTCGCCTTGACAACCGGGTGCTGGCTTATGTTGTCGGCGAACTTCAACGCTACTCACTTCTGCAGACGCTGGCAGATGTTAAGGGTGCTGCTTATGAACAACTTGTTGGGAGTAATCTGCGCGGTGACAGAGGTGAATTTTTCACGCCGCGTAATGTCTGCGAAATGGCAACGCAAATGGCGCTGGCAACCTACCCTCGGGATAAATGGCTGAAACTCCGTATTCTTGACCCTGCTTGCGGAACGGGCGGCTTCTTGGTATCAGTAATGAATGTCTGGCGCGAATACCTCGAAGAAGTTCAGCGGGTGAAATGGAAAGACGAGAGCAAAGCTCTTGAAGAAACTGCCCGGTTGTTGCGAGAAACGGCTAATCAACACCTCGTAGGCATAGATTTCAACCCTGTTTTGGTACGGGCTGCGCAGATGAATTTAGTCATGCACGGTGACGGTTCGACCAACGTGTATCATGCTAATTCGCTTTTGCCCCCCGGAGAGTGGATAGCCGAAGTCGCAAAGCATATTCAACTTGGCACGTTCGATATTGTTATCACCAATCCACCCTTTGGCTCGAAGATCCCAATTGATGATCCACATATCCTAGCACAATTTGAGTTGTCGACATTCGAAATGCAAAATGGAACACACCGCGCATCCATGCCACCAGAGCAGCTGTTTATCGAACGCTGTCTACAATTTTTAAAACCCGGTGGACGCTTGGCAATCGTACTCCCCGATAGTATTCTCTCCAATCCCGGATTAGCGTTCATCCGCCGCTGGATTCTTCGGCGGGCCCGGATAATCGCCAGCATAGACCTGCCACAAGCAACTTTTGAACCCTATACAGGCACGCAAACCAGTGTATTACTGCTGCAAAAAAAGACGGAAGAGGAAATACGAATTGAGCAGCAAGCAGGCAAGCCATTTGATTACGAGATTTTTATGGCTACACCTGAATTCGTTGGACATGACCGACGCGGCGAGACCATTTATTTACGAACCCCTGAAGGCGAACTCATTCAATATGACGGCATTGCTAAGTTTGTCCGTCGCAATCCAAACGGCAAACTGATCACCGAACAACGCCAGCAGAAAATGCGTGAAAAGTTTGACCAACTGCCTGAAGTGGTGCGCTACTTCACCGAATGGGTTTCCAAACCTGAACGAATGAGGTGGCTCAATGGATGAGAGAAACGTGCCTATTATCACCCGGGAAGAACTCCGACAGCAATTTATCGAATTGGGGTGGTGGATTTCAATCCCCCTGACTACCGTCCCTGCGCACTGGTTGAATCAGGGGGAAAACAGGCTAGACGCAAACTATTATGCCCAGGAAGGCCAATCAGTCTTTAGGATTGTTGCTGATAGTGGATTCCCTTTGAAGCAATTAGGGGAAATAGCAAAGGCAATATGGTATCCGTCAAGGTTCAAAAGGACGCGAACCGATAGCACAAAAGGGATCCCATTCATTGGCGCTACAGAGATCATTCAGTATAGACCGGAGACGAAATACTACATTTCCCCAAACTCAAACACCGAAATAGAAAACCTTATAGCCAAAGAAAACTCCATTTTTGTTACGCGCTCTGGGTCGGTTGGCAGAATCTCATTTTTCAGTAAAAGACTGCAAGGTAAAGCATTAAGTGAACATGTTATCAGAGTAGAGGTGGATGAAGAATCAGGATACGTATATGCTTTTCTGTCTAGTTCTATTGGGCAGGGTTTAATACTACGGAGTGTATTTGGTTCATCCGTTTCTGAGATTGAACCCCACCATCTAGCAAGTGTCCCTGTACCACTTCCGTCCAAAGACGTTCAGTTAGAAATCCACAATCAGATCATGCGGGCATATGCCCTGCGCGACGAGGCCAATGACTTGCTGGATGAAGCTGACAGTCTCTTACACGAGAAGTTAGGGCTGCCTATCTTCGATGAAAGCCTTGTACCCTACCTGCCCGCGCCGACTGCGCCACGCCTGCCTACTAACCGCCCCGAAATTCCCCATCCCAAAGCGTTTAGCATTTGGGCTTCTGAACTGTCAGATCGTTTTGACGCTTCGTTTCACGTGCCGGTTGCGAGAACGGTGGTCAAACTTCTGCACGAAGGGAACTTTGCGCCCGTGCAACTGGAAAGCATTGCATCTCACATTTTTATTCCCCCACGTTTCAAGCGTATTTACGTACCTAAAGAATACGGCGTTCCTTTTCTGCAAGGGTCACATCTGCCACAAATGCGCCCGTATGATCTGAAATACGTCTCGCTAAAAGTAAATGCAAAGCATATTGACAAATGTCTGATTAGGATTGGATATGTGTTGGCTACTCGTTCTGGTACCATCGGACGGATAGGGTTGGTGTCCTCATATATGGACAAGTGGGCAGCCTCCGAACACTTGTTGCGCATTGTGCCTGATAACAGCAGGGGACATCCGGGCTATATTGCCGCCTTTTTGATGACGCCTTACGGGCAGCATCAATTGACGGCAAAAATTTATGGCGGTGTTGTAGATGAATTGACTGAAAGTGATACCGGTGAAGTATGGATACCCAACGCTCCGATGGAGATTCAACAAGAAATTGGTGAGAAGGTGGTTCAAGCCTTTGAAAAAAAGGATGAAGCCAACGTCATAGAAGAAGCGGCCATCCGTAAGGTTGAAAAATTACTAGAAAATGGCTAAACCCTTTTGGAATCGTGCGACTTAGGTATGAAAAATCGCCCTTACTACTCAATCCGAACGGGTAAACACCCTCACACAAAATACAACCTTGATTTGTTAAGGCGGTTGTTTATAGAGGTGTATCGTAAATTCGAATGGGATGAGTACTTTCAAGAAGCATTTGGATATAGATGTGTGGATGCTTACAATGGTTGGGTATCAGGCAATCTAGGTAGGGACATTGAGGCCATAGTTTTTTTGCATCTTAGAAAAGACTCGCTCTGGCCAATTGAGGAAAACTACATCCACTACTCCGAAGAAGACTTATTTGATGTGATTGAGTTTTTATATGATAACGTTTCTAAGCCTGTTGATGGCTTTTATCACGACTACAATAACTGCGGTTGGCATTATAGTTCCTTTGATCAGAACGCCGGTAAGAAAGAGTTTCGGGAAGCGATTAACTCCATCCTAAAAGATTATAAAAGTGGATATGAGCTCAGTACAGAAGGGGAAATTCTTTCATTGCCCCAGCACGGATTAGAAGCGTTATTTGAGTCCGAATTACCTCATTATGAATCTGATAATGTTGAAAAGCGATTGGAAACAGCAATAGAAAAGTTCAGACGCTATCATGCCACCTGGGATGAAAAAAGAGATGCAATTCGAGACTTAGCAGATGTATTAGAGTACCTTCGCCCGAGATTAAAAGAGGTTCTGAGTTCAAAAGACGAGAATGATTTGTTCAACCTCGCGAATAATTTTGGTATCCGTCATCATAATGCAAATCAAAAGACCGACTATGATAAAGAGATTTGGTATCCTTGGTTATTCTACTATTACCTCGCCACAATCCGGGCTTGTATTAGCCTGCTTAGCAAAGCGGGAAATGAAACATCAGAAAAGAGTATGAATGAAGTCTCTACGGATGACGGTATTTACTTCTAAAAGAGGAAATTTCAAAGTAATTATACGAACAGGAGGATGATGCGATGATCATCGTATTAACAGACCGTCCGGGAAGAGAGGGGCTGTATGTCACTGCTGTAAAGCAAGAAGGTAGCAGTGATCTCCAATTGTATGATTACGTGCGGATTACTCCCCCAAACACTTCTTATCAAACACCTGAAAGCAAACGAGAATGGATTGGTCAGATCACACGACCCAATCTCAATGTTTCTATGGTAACCGATAATCCCTTTGATCCATCACTCATTCACGCATTGTATCTAACCCAATCCCGATCTGATACGATGATTGAGATGGCCAAAACCATCGAAACTTGGGAAATTCATTTGCTGGGTGAATACGATGGTCATCGCTTAACGACTCTGCGGCGCAGGCCGCAACCGGGTTCACGAGTAGAACGATTGGATAGAGAAACCACCCTAAAAGTCCTCGAACTTCCAAAGTACGATGAAAAACAAGTGAATGCTATTGGCTACTTACTCAATGCGGATGATGTCCCGCTTTGTGTTAACAAAAGTATTTTTCGACATCACATGATGATTAGTGGCGGTACTGGTTCAGGCAAGTCCAATACCGGTGCCAATTTGGTTTATCAAGCTGCCAGAATAGGCTTCACTGTCTTTCTATATGATGCAAAGCCTGATTACACACTAATTGATAAGCCTAATTCAGATGAAAGCGTCAAAGATGTTTGGGATGAAATGAAAAAATACGGCCTGCAGCCCTTTGGAGCTGACAATCTGGTTCGGGTAGCAATCTATGGAATCGGTCGCGCCAAGAATCTACACTACAAAGGGTATCAAGCAATTTTAAGTTTCCGCGCTTCTGATTTTGACGCAGAATGGTTGGGATCTTTGTTCTTTACCGGTAAAGCAGACTATAACCAATATGAAGAATTTGTCAGCGTTTGTAAGGAACTTCGTGAAACCAAAAGAGAGTACAGCCTGAAGGATGTTTTAGATGTGATTCGTCAACGAAGTGATGGAGACAAAAAGGAAGAAGAGGAAGGGAAGAAAAATTCCAAAAAATCTGAGCGAACCGTTCACAAACAAACAGCAGATGCGATCATCCGCAAGGTAGAACGGAAACAAAAAACAATGCCTTGGTTGGACTCGCTAAATCAAGAAGTGAGCGAAGTAACAGAGAAACAAACTCAATTGCCCTTTGAACAAACGACCGGACTAGCAACAAAACTCAAAACGCAGCCCTATAGGGTAGACAATTTTATCAGCAAAGGCAAGATTGTCTATATTGATCTTGCTGACGTAGATGCCGACAGTTATGCGCTATTTTTGGGATATTTCTTTCGCGAAAATCAACGATACTTATCTCAAAATCCGCAATTTCGCTCTTTAGGGATACTGGAATTCGCTGATGAAGCGCATCGTATCTTTACGAATGACACGCGATACAGCGATTTGCTCGAATTTGAATTCAATCGTACAATGATGGAAGGAAGATCGTTAGGACATGGTGTCATTATCAGTTTACAAAACGCCAGTCAGGTCCCATCTAGTATTCTTAACAACATCAATTCTCATATTGTGATGAGACAAAACAATCGAGAAGTGGCGAAATTTGCCACACAGACTATGGGAGTTGACTTTGCCGATCAATCAATCAGTCTAGCACCTGGGCAAGCATTATGTCGGATGTTTGGCTCTACCGCAACAGTTTTAGCCCAAATGGCTCCATCTCCCTATGAATTGGAGAGAAGCGATAATGTTTGAGAGGCAGATTGTCCCGATAACAAATATCCGTCTAAATGGTCATTTGCGCACTCCAGAGGCAAGCAAGATCGAAGAAATTGCTGAAAGTATCGCAAAAGTCGGTCTTTTGCATCCCTTAGTCTTGTCAAGCGATTATTATCTCTTGAGCGGATTACACCGTTTGGAAGCCTTGAAACTGCTAGGGTGGCAGGAAGTTGAATGCAAAATAGCTCCTTTTCCTCACGAAAGCCCCGAGGCATCTCTCTGTGCCCTGGATGAAAATCTCATGCGTCATTCGTTGACTGCCCTTGAACAAGCGGAGTATCTGCTCAAACGAGATGAGCTCTTACGGGCTTTGGGAATGCGCTCTGGGCATGGCGGACAAATCTCTAATCAGAATGCGAGGAAGAACAGCCAAAACGAACCGGCAAATTTTGCCGCTTCGTTTTTCTCTTCCCAAGACCTGGCCCGAGAAATAGGAATTTCGGAAAGGACATATCGAGATCGTATATCGATTGCACGCAAGCTCAGCCTTGAGGAACGCAATTTGATTCGAACAACACCCCTTGCAGACAAACCCGCTTTGTTACTTGAAATTTCCCGCATCCAAGACCCGCAGCGAAGACGAGCTGTTATCGAGATGATGTCGAAACAGACATCAAATTTATCTGTCCGAGAAGTGATACGCCAATATCGCATCCAAAAAGGCGAAATTCAAGCGGAACTTGACATCATCAAACCATCAAATTGGTGGACTTTCGGACGTCCCAAATGGCTGCAAGAACAGTTTCCGGGCAGCATCCCCGGCGAGATTTATGCCAATGCACTGTATTATTTTGCCCCCGAGCAGGGAATTGCTGCTGACGGGATGGCTGGAAGCGGAATGTTACGGCGGGTTTATACGGATCGACATCTTTGGCAAAAAAACCGACAATTGAACTTGGAAATCCACCTTTTTGACCTTTTCCCAAAGCAACCGTGGGCTAGCAAATACAGCATTCAAAAACATGACATGACTAAACCGCTTCCTATTCAGGTGGATTGGCTTTTCATAGACCCGCCCTATTTTCGTACTGCTACAAACTTTTTAGAAGGTGAATTAGCCAAAACGCAAGATTACAACCGATATCGGTCAATAATGAGACAGGTGATTGAAGCCGGGCGGGATTCCCTGCGCCCAGGTGGTATCTTCTGCTTGTTGATTGTACCTTATACGAATATCAACGACCCTGAAAATCCTTTTATCGATATCCCAGCAGATATGTATCAACTGGGAATTGAAAGCGGCTTCAAAGTTATTTTTCGAGCATATGTTAGCCGTGGTGAACAGCAACGGCGGGCGGCCGGAATGATGAACCTCAAAGCAAAGCGTTTGCGGAAAATGTTCGGGGATGTGTGCGAATTGCTCGTGTTTCGGAGAGAGGAGAGAAGTGATGTCCAACCGCTTTGACTTTGAGGGATTGATCAACCGTTCCAAGCGATTTTCCCGCGATGAGTTTGTCGCAAATTTTGGCGGAATTGTGGAAGATGTATCTGCCATGCTGGCAAGTGACTTATCCCGTAAGGCAATTGCCGAGGCTCGCGAATACATCGAATCCAAAGGTGAAGAGTTATTGCCTAACCAGATGCCACGACTTCAAAGGTATGATTTTGGAAATTTGGAGTCCGCTTCTGAATTATTAGACGGTAAAGTAGCCGCTGTAGATGGTACCCCTGTTCTGCCACTTCAAAAGTATTCATTTGGTCAGGCTTTGTGCGTTGGTATAGGTAGCCGTTCGTATGTACGTCCGCTGGAAGATGTTCTACACGGCTATACAACCCAAGCAATAGTTAGGGGACTGTCTCACGAAAAAAGCGAGGATATGAAAGCCTTTTTCACACAGCTCGAAGAAGAAATTGCTGGCATCTCTCTGACTGCTTACATGAGGTACTTCGAGTCTGTTCATGCGTTGGAAATCAGCGAGCCATATATCTTCTGTGACGGAACCTTAATCTATCAATGGCTGAGCAACATAGAAATTGGCCGAAATCTATATAAAAAGCTGCTCAAAGAAAAAAAGGTTATTGGGGTTATCAAGAGCTTGAAAGAGAGTGTTCTTCTTTCTTGGTTGGGACGTGCCCTCAAAAGTGGCGAAGTGTTCTTCGCCCAAACCTTTTATGAACATGTCGAGCGACAATCTACGGCACAACAGAGAGAAATTCAATGGCTGAACGACCAGGAATTTGTCCAAGAAGCTAAGCAAATCTGGCGCGGTGTTTTCAAACCTCGCCAAAAAGCCTTTGGTTTTGAAGTTCATCTGGATCATATAGCTCCAATGTTGCGGATTATGGTTGCTGACTGTCAGATGAACCATCTGGGACATGAGATTCCCTTTCTGCTGAATACGGTTGATAAAGAGATTCGCAACTTCTTCAAGAGCAAAGTTTTGCAAACGCAAATTGCAGCCCAACTTTCCGACTTATCGGAGAACATTTTTTTTGAAGAAATGGAAGAAAGACTTTTTAGAGAATAAAACAGCAAGAGAGGGCTTTTCTGCCCTCTCCTGCTTTCCGTAGTTCACGGATACCCTCACGAAGTAAATTCATCATACTCGCTATCCCTGAAAATTTCAAGCCCTTCCAACAAAAAAGCGGGCTTACCCAGCCCGCTTTTCGGCAAGCGGGCGCCTCCGGCGGGATTCGAACCCGCATTCACACTTCGTGAGGGTGCTGTTCTATCCCTTGAACTACGGAGGCATGACACTTGCCGAGGTCACCCTGGGCGGAGTTGCACCGCCCCAAGACACTACGCAGGGTGAGATGGCCGGGCTCTTGTAAGCCCGGCTTTGTGTTACGCCGCCTGCTACACACTCTGCTCGGTCAGCAGTTTCACCGCGGCAATGTGCTTGCAGGGTTTCTGCCGCTTGGTGAAGTCCGGGCAGGTACAAGCCCATGTGCCGTTTTTGGTGACCATGTATTCATGGGGTTTCCCGCTCATCGTGGAATTGACCACCCACGCAATTCCGGGAATAAAGACGATGACGGTAAGCTGTTTCTGAATCAGCCCCATCATCGCCCGGTAGGCCCGTGCGTTTTGGGGGTCGTCCAACAAGGCATCGCTGGTTTTCGACATGGCAGTTGTCCTCCTTTTCCCGGTGCGCCGCACCACACCGGGAGAGTATTAGTCTCCCCGGTGCAGCGGGGTTCTGAAAGGTTTGCCAATTGACTTGATGACGGAAATCGGCTGGCCGTACACAATCCCACCATCAGCAGAACGCCAGGCGTGGGTCGTGTACAACCGCCTGCCCCGTCCCAAGAGCCTCATCCACACCACCCAAAGTTCATCACTCAGGTCAGTGACGATTGTGATGACAAAGGTGCTTTTACCAATCCTGACGATTTCGCCCACTTCCGGTCTCATGGCGCATCCTCGATTTGAGCGGGTTCTTCTTCGTCAGTCAGCACCGCGCCGCAGTCGAGGCAGTGGACTTCCTCTTTCAGGTCGTCCCATACCTCCCCGGCGGAGTAGTGATACCCGCCGGTGGTGACAGCAGTGGTGCGCCGGTGAGGACATTCTTCCTGCTGGTGCAGGTAGGCATCGGTCAGGTAGCGGATTTCATCGTAGACATGCTGGTTGAGCGCATCTGCCAGATGATCGGACAGGTACTCGATGAAGTTCCGCCAGTCTTTGGGTTTCTCCCGCCGATAAGCCAATGCGTAGAAGATGTCCTCCTCCGTAACGGTGAGGCTGGCAACAATGTTGCCCGGTGTGATGGATACCATAGCAATCCTCCTTCCCCCGGCGCGTCCCGCACCGCTCCGGGGAATGTGGTGATTCCCCGTGCGGGCGGGTTGATGGGAAAAGAAAGGTGCAGCGTTTTGCAGGCGTATGTAACCATGTTAAGGTGCAGAAAGTCGGCAGGGGCGGGGTGAGGCCCCTGCCTTTGCGCTAAACCGCTCCGTCCCCAACGGCGGGCTCTGCCAGCCCGCCGGCGATCTGATTGAACTTCACCAGCAGGTCATCCCGCAGGAAGGTCAAATGCAGATTGCCGTTGCCGTAGCGTTCCCACTTGAAGTACTCGGTCTCGCCCTTGCGGGCTGAGGACAGGCCGTCTACCAGCGGGCTGCTGTACGAATCGAACGGGAAGGGCTTGCCGTCCAGCAGGTGAAAGATTTTATCCACCTGAATCAGGTGGCGGCGGGGTCGTGGATAGATGTTCACATAGAAGGGCGTTTCGTGAACCAACCCTTCCAGGATGATTTTCTTCCCCACACTCACCCGCCCGTTCTTCTGGTTGGTCTTGTACTCGTCATGCCAGCCTGCTCCGGGGCGAAGGAAGTCAAAGGCTTCGCGAATCATCTCCGCAAAGAGTTCCTTTGCCGCTCCACCGGCCAGCAGTTCCATGATGGCTTCCTCGCTCGGCTCAGGGATGTTTCTTATCCCCTGCCCGTTGCCTTCCAGAAACTGCTCGAAGCGTTCCAGCCGAGAGACGGACAAGACCTTTTCCACCCCGCTGGCTCCCAACAAAGCCTGCCAGGTCGAGCGTTTCAACTCCACCAGCCGGTCATCGCGGAACATGACTGCCCGGTAGGATACTGCCGAGCCAATCCCGGCGTTCTCTGCCGCTTTCAAGACAGCCTCTAACTCCCGGCAGTGGTACTCGATGGCGGCTTTGGTCTGCCGGTAAGCCGAAAGCACCTCGCTGACCGTGTAGGGTTTTTGGATTTCGCTAAAAACAGACATGGTTTTCCTCCTTCTCCCGCCGTCTGCACCCGGCGGGAAACTGATGTGTTTCCCCCGGTGCAGCGGGGTTGAAGGACGATTGGGACGGTTGCGGTATTCGCCTGTTAAGGTGCGGTGCAAACACCCTTGCGGGTGGTATTGCCGGATGGCGCAGGCAGGTAGCCTGCGCTTGTTTGAAATCAGGCGCATTTCTTTTCGGCAATCTTTCGGATGGTGTACAGCACTCCAGAGATGAAGTCCTGGTCATCCCACTCGGCATTGATCCGTTCAACAACCTTGTCCAGCCCGTTTTCAGCCCAATATAGTTGGAACGCTAGAGGCAGCCGGTTTCGGACAAGACCGTACTGCAAAGCTGAGTAAATGACATACTCTCGTGAAAACGGTATAGAGTTGGCGAGCCGTTTTTCTATTTCTTGCAAGGCTTTCTCTATGGAGATTTCATGAATCACAATTGTGACAACACCTTTTTCCCGCCTCTCAATGTGAAAGCCGTTTTGCAAGGCTTTTTCTCGCAAGCGAAAACACTCCCAACCGTCTTTACACTCCTGCATTGACCCGCCATAATATTGAGATTTTCGCATTGCCATCGTTTTCCTCCTCTGCCCCTGTCCGTGACCAGGGGCGAATCTTGTGGATACGCCCCGTCACGGCGGGGAAAAGAGAAGGTTGAGAAAATGCGCCTGATATTCACCTGGTAAGGTTCGGAATGCGTTGTTTGGGCAGCCGCATCCCTGCCGTTCCCACGTACGACTTTACCGGTGGTGCATTTGCACTCGCGGAAGTCTCGGCACTATTGTCGGAGCCGTGCCGCCCGGATGTTCCTGTGGTCGCTCCGGTCTGTCCGGCGTCCCGGTCTTTTGCTATCGCGCTCCTGGCGTGCGCTCACGCACAGCGGATAAGTGCCTAGCAAGTGCGTGGAATGGACTGGTTAAGGTGCAGTGCCAGATCAATCGCTCCGGCGGGCAGGAATTGGCGGTTAGAGCCGGACTGGGTAAGCCCGGCTCGT
This sequence comes from Bellilinea caldifistulae, assembly GCF_001306055.1. Classification (GTDB taxonomy): domain Bacteria; phylum Chloroflexota; class Anaerolineae; order Anaerolineales; family Anaerolineaceae; genus Bellilinea; species Bellilinea caldifistulae. The sequence continues at coordinate 21,780 of NZ_LGHJ01000011.1, forward strand.
CCCCGCAGGGGGGTGCAGATGACGGTCAATCGGACTAGCCAGCGTAGGCGGCTTGTAGTGCGAGGAAGGCGCGCGCCATGCGCTGCAAGTGGACGTTTTCAGGCTTGCCTTGCGGGTCGAAGCCCTTGCCGTCCGTGTTGGCGCACCAGCGCACCCAGCCCTGACCTACCGGCCCGGACTGCCACACTTCGGCAATGGTCTTGTCCTTCTGCTTGCCGAAGTGGATGACCGTTTGCCCGGGGTCGGCCAGTTCGCCTTCCCCAGCCGGTTCAGCAGCGGCGGGAGCAGGCTGCGGTTTCGGCGCAGGGGCAGGTACAGGTTTTGGCGCATACGCTTTGCCATTACCGTTGCCGTTCGGGGCGGGTTGGAAGTCCTTGTGTGACCGCAAACCCAGATACACGCTTTCCTGGAAGCCGATGTTCGACACGGCATTCCCCAAAGCGTTGGTAATCGCCCCTTTCATGGCGTAGGCAATGTTGGCGTTCTCGCTCGCACCGGTGGCATGCACGGAGCAGTTGTACTGGATATTCCCGTCAACGAGTTTGTACCAGAAGCGCAGGTGGGTGAGAATGGCCGCATACACGCCGTACTCGTTGCCCTTTGCGTTGGTGCGGGACTCGTAGCGGTATTCCAGATTGGCAGGGTCGTACTCATACCCCCAGCCCAGACCGCACAACCCGAACACATGGTTGAGGGTTTTCCTCATCCAGTTCGGGTCAATATCGGTTAAGTCAACCGCTCCCGGCAGTGCCTTGTACGCCCCGGCGGGCAGTTCTTGATCCAACTGCTGGATGGCTTCTTCCAGCGTCAGACCGGTCAGGGTGAAGATGTTGGAAAGTGTGGACATGGTAAAAACCTCCTTCGTGAGATTGTTTCACGCCCCCGTCCGCAGCCGGGGGCAAACGAGTGTGTTGCCCTGCTGCGTCAGGGGAGTACCTGAACGGCCTCGCTCCACCGCTCACGCTTGACCGTCAGCGGCAGAGGGAGACCGTCCAGGCAGAAGGCTTTACCAGTCCCTGTCCCTTCGCCCTGCTTGATTGACCGTTTTCACCTGTTAATGTGCTGCCCCTTGCGGGGAAATCACCTGCCCGGAGTTGCACCGGGTAACCTCGTCAGGTGGAGTTTTCAGATGGGCAGGGCTGGGTAGCCCTGCCAAGTGTTACTCGCTCGCCTGAAATTCGGAAATCTGCGTCCGCCATATCAACTCCAACAAGGGAGTGACCTGGCTCTGCCAGTCCGGGACTACCTTCGTGAGGCATTCCAGACACAAGGCGTCTCCATCCACCACAGGGACGGGACGCAGGGGTAAGTCGCTCAGACACATATCGCAAATGACCTCGTCCGCCGCCAGAGTCGGGCCAACAACCTCGACATCGCCATAATGCAAAATATAGGCGGGGCGTTCTTCGGGTTCCCAAAGGGTAATCGTTGTCATGGCTGTTCTCCTTTCGGGTCAGTGCCGCACCACTGACCCATGTAGGTATGAGTCAGTGGCTGGAGCGGCAGCCCGATGGAGAGAGGCGAGCGATATAACTTTGTTAAGGTGCGGGAGTTGACACTCGCAGTCATTTGTTATAACATTGTTATAACAAATGACCACTTGGAGAAATTCTCTATGAAGATCAAAGGCTTTCGTCTTTCTGACGAAACTCAGACCCAGATCGCCTGGCTGGCCAAACGAAAGGGGGTAACGGCTACCGACATCGTCCGCATGGCCGTCGCCGAGATGTTCCAGCAGGAAATCGCACGCCTGCCCCGCTTCCGGTTGCACGAACGGGTCTTGTATCTCAACGAACAGCCTGTGGTGTATTGCACCGACCGCTTGCTGACCGAACTCCCCGAAACGTTTCTGCTTCAACTGGAGCACGGTACGGCCGATCCCATAGAGACGATGATCTATCTCATCTTCACCATCGCCCGCATCGGGGAGCCTGTTCAGATTGATGAACAGGCTCTGAATGACCTCATCGGCTGGTCGCTCCCCTTCCCCAAAAACGAGGAAAGCAATCAGGATGAGGGGCGCGGGTAGCGCCCCTCATGGGGCAAGAGTCACGTCTTGGGGCGCATCATCTCGATGGACACCAGGATAAGACGGAGGGTCTCCAGGACTTCAGGTGAAATCTCGACCTGCTGACCTGCGAGAAACTCTTCCACCTCCTTCCTGGCCTTCGGGTCTCGAATGCGCTTGCGAATCTCACGAACGAGTTCTTGCGCTTCTTTCTCCGAAAGAACACGCCCACCGATCCGCACCCCGTGCTCTTGCCAGTCACGGTTTTTAGGCATACCGCACCTCCAGAAGGAATTGGGGCGGCAACCGTCCTGGCGGGTGACCTTCCCCCGTCTTTTCGAAATGAGACGGCGGAAAGTCACGCTTCCGAAAGCCTTTGCTGGTTGTTAAGGTGCAGTTCCGGGTTTATCCGCCCGGTCGGTGATGTCGGCATGGCAGGCAGGGAGGGTAACCCTGCCTGACGGGGGATTGGACGCCGCAACCCGTTCCCGGACTTGCCGGAGTTTGCGCCCGCTCCCCCTGACTAGGTTGGGGTCTTGCAGGCACTCACCTCCTTTCGGACGGACTTTGGCGTCCGGCGGGGCAGAGCCGGAATTGTGTCTGTACGGCTTCCGCTTTGCCGTACACATCCCCCAGTCTTGAAGAGGTCATCTCGATCCCTATCTTGCGGGGAACGCCTGATTTATTCTGCTCCCGCCGTGACCGCCCTGCCGGATTTGCACCGGCGCTACTGCGAGGGCGGTTTGGCTTGCTTTGGTAAGGTGCGATGCCCTTGCGGGTAGGTCACTCCTACTGGACTTGCACCAGTATTTCGCACTCTGCGGAGTGGTGAATTTGGAGAGGGGCTTGTGGCCGCTCTCCGGGGGGACTTACCGCCTGCGGTTCGTCAGGATTGCCAGTAACGCTTCTCGCTCCTCTTGGTCTCTTGCCTTCTGTATCAGCCGATAGAGCAGATATTTTTGGGAAAGGTCGTAAGCAATCAGCAGCACGGCAAGGACGATCAGCAGGGGTATCACTTCGGTCAGGTTCACATTTGGCTCACCTCCTTTCGTTCCCCACGCCGGGGGAAGAGAGCAGCCCTCTCCCGCCGGAATGGAGAACGAAAGAGACTTGTCCCAGTGGACACCGGTGAGGGTGAACCGCTCGATTGTAAAAGTCCCGCCACGGGCTTTGTCAGCCGGTGGAATGTGGCTGTCCGGGAGTTGCACCCGAAAGCGGCTTTGACCGTCAGCCGATAACGAAAAAGCCCGTTGGCAAATGCTTTCACATTCGTCCAACGGGCTTTGTGGCCGGTTTGACGCTCTTTCAGGCGGAGGGTCTTGTGGACGCTCCTGTCCGTATTGTAGCAAAAGTCAAAACCGCACGCAAGTAATCTGATCTCGAATTGTATATTATTCCTGTTTGGCGCTTGACGCCAAGCGTTGTGCGCTATATAATAATCCTGTGATCAAGAGCTTCAAGGACGAAGAAACCCTGAAGATTTATCGCCGCGAGCGTTCTCGCAAGCTGCCTCTGGAAATCCAACAAGTCGCTCTGCGAAAATTGCGTATGTTGAACAACGCCACCTCTTTGAACGATTTACGCGTGCCACCCGGCAACCGCCTGGAAAAACTCAGCGGTGACCGCGATGGACAATGGTGCATTCGTATCAACGATCAATGGCGCATTTGTTTTGTCTGGCAGGAAGATCATGCTTATCAGGTTGAAATCGTGGATTATCACCGATAGAGAGGATGATGATGAGCGAAAAGTTACATCCCATTCACCCCGGTGAGGTTCTTCTGGAAGAGTTCCTCAAACCGCTGAATTTGAGCCAGCACCGTCTGGCGATTGAGATCGGCGTGGACCCGCGCCGCATCAATGAAATCGTCCTGGGGGAACGCAGTATCACCGCCGACACCGCCCTGCGGCTCGGACGTTATTTTGGGGTTTCACCTCAGTTCTGGATGGGGTTACAGGCCGAATATGATCTAGATGTGGCTTTGGACAAACTGGGTGAACGCCTGGAACGAGAAGTCCGACCGCGCCGGGTCACCCCCACTGCTGCTTGATGGGATCATCTCACACCCCCTCCACTGCATCCTGTATTCGCTCCGCAGTCGGGTGCAGGTAACGCCCGGTCGTTTCAATCCGGGAATGTCCCAGAATCGCCGCAAGCGTGGCCACATCCACCCCCTTTTCAATCGCACGGGTGGCAAAGGTGTGCCGTAAGGTGTGCGGGGTGGCTTCCACCCCGGCGATCCGCGCATACTCCGCTACCATGCGCTGCACATCCCGCTCCGCAAGCGGCCCACTGCTGCGGGAGAGAAACAGCCAATCCTCCGTCACCTTCGGTCTTTCGTCCAGCCAGGCTTTCAAAGCCTGACGCACCTCGCCGTTCAATGGCACACGGCGGGTCTTGTTACCCTTGCCGCCTCTCACCGTCAACCAGCCCGAACGCCCGTTCATCTCGACATCTCCCAGCCGCAGGCGCACCACCTCACCCACCCGCAAGCCTGCCCGTGCCATCAGGTTCAGGATGGCGGTGTCCCGCTGGCTGCCTTCGGCGGCGGCAAACAGCCTGCCCAACTCACGGGCGGAGAGAGCTTTGAGGGGCGGGGTGACCTGCTTTGGACCTTTCACCTTCAAGGTGCGCCCCAGGTGGCGCAAGAGCGAGCGGATGGCTGCCAGGCGTAGATTGACGCTGGCCGGTGAGAGCCTGCGAACGGTTTGCAGGTAGGCGGTGTAGTCCTTCACTTCAACGGCGGTGAGCAGGTTCCAGTCCACGCCTGCGCCGGTGGTGCTGGTGTACCACTCGGCAAATTCGTCCAGTGCAGAGCGATAGCGTTCTGCCGTGCGGGGGCTGGTGAGGATTGACAGGAAGTCCTCTATGGGGTTCATTGGTGCGGTTTCCTCTCGTTAAAAACATTGTGCGACGCAGTTTAGAGGGGTTTTTAGCCCCAAAAACGGGGGTTTTGAGGGGTTTTTGGGGTGTTTTGGGTCGTACAATGTGTATTGTACGACTATGTTGTGCGACGTGCAAAATGAGCCGATTGCACCTGAATTCTAAGGATTTGTTAACCTGTTGTTAACCTATGCAACCTCAAAAATACCCTTACGGAAGCCTCCCTGGCAGCCTGCCCCTGAGTATCATAAAGAAAAGAAGCTTTTTTTCAACTTGAACTTGCCACTTCGACACCGCCCGATTGTTTCATCAAAAAATCACTATGGTTTGGCAGGCGAGAGTGAAACGATCGGGAGGTTTTCCTGATGAACCCTATTTTGAACCTTCTTATTGTTCTAGTCCTTGTTCTCAACCCCTTTCTGACATCCTTCATCCCGCTCGGCACTTCCGTACCACCCAAGGGTTATTCAATACCTGATAACATCAATCGCCTCCTCGATTCTCTCCAGCAACAATCATCCCCTTTACCATCCCCAGAACCCAATCCAACCCAAGAAATCACCCCGTCACCTCCTAACGAGGGGGAAGAATCCATCAACCCAACGGTGGATTTCACCCCCACACCTTCCCCGGCAATCCCGCCCGCAGCAAACGAAACCCCTACGCCGCCCCTCCAGGAAACGCAACCGACAGATATCCTGTCGTTTCAAGAGATACTGAGACAGGGTTTTTTCATCGAAGTCGCTTCTCCCTTGCTGGTCGAAAATGAAAAAATCCTCTTGCGATGGCATTTCCCGGAAACCTTCTCCACCAATGTCGGTGAACTTCGTCTTCAAATCATCCTGCCGCAGGGAATTCAACCATCCGAAGGGCAGGATGGCAAATGGGAAGAACCCATCTTTACACTTTACCCAAAAGAAACACAGGGAGAATTAATTCTGATCCCGCAAAAAGTGGAGGATAACCTGCTGGAGATTCGCGCAACCGGTTGGGTAAATGATGATCCCATCTTTTCGGATAACCTCTTTCTGGCCCGACCCAATTTAGTTGCGGGTATAACCGAAGCCAGGGCAGTAGATGCCCAAAATCGTGTTTCGGTAAGTTTTCCATCCGAATCTTTTTCAGAGGAACTTTCGGTGGTGATCCTGCCGGTCTCGGACAAGCATAGATGGATCAGCGGTGCAGACCAGACAGCCTTTGAGATCCTTGCCATCAACAAGGCAGGTGAAACGGTAAAACACTTCGAAAAACCGCTAAAAATCGAAGTCCAATATGACCCCGAATTGTATGGTGGCAACGAAGCAGCCCTTTATCTCTCCTACTTGGACGAAGAAAAAATGGAGTGGCTCTACCTGCCCAGTCGAGCAGATGCCGAAACCCATATTCTAACCGCATATACCGATCACTTCACCCTGTTCAACCTCAATTCCGACAACCTGCAGTCCCCGCTCATGAACCGGCCGGAAAGTTTTCAAGTCGCCGATTTCACCGGGGCAGGAACCTTCTCTATCCCAATCAATCTGCCACCCGGGCCGGGTGGTTTTCAACCTTCCTTGTCCCTCGAATACAACAGCCAGATCGTAGATACCGCCAACATTGTTACGCAGGCCAATTGGGTCGGCATGGGTTGGTCACTGGATGTTCCGTATATCTTCAGAGACATGCACGGCACTTCTTCGGATACCAGTGATGATACTTTTCATCTGATCCTTAACGGCGTGTCCCATCGCCTTTTGAAGGATGCCAACGGCGTTTATCACACCGAAAGTGAAACCTTCATCAAGATCAATTATTACCAGTACACCTCATACGAACCCTGGTGGGAGGTGTGGGACAAAGAGGGTAACCGCTACCTCTTTGGACAACGATATGTCCATTTCCGCGACGCTCCCGATAATCGCTACATCAGCCGCTATCTTCGTATAAGAGGGCAGGATTGGGCATTTGAAAACTACCGCTGGTCGGTCAATACCATCACTAACAAGTTCGGCAAGGAAATTCGCTTTACATATACCGAGTTTACCAAGCCGGTCGACCGCGATGACAATGGCTATAACGATGATTATTACGACCGTTCGGTGCTTCCCGAGTCGATCATCTACCCGAATAACCGTTATCGGGTATTCTTTACCTTTGCTCATGATCGAACCGACTACCGCACCTGGTGGGACAGCACGCCGCTCAATTTCTTCTACGACAAAAGTCGTCTGGTTTCTCTAAAAATCCAACACAATCCCGACGGCAATCCCGCTTTCACCAACGCCACCACCGTATATCAATACAATTTCTTCTACAATCTGGACAACGTCTCCGGCATGAGTTCTGCCCCCATCTTCCCTAACTATACCTGGGAGGCCGGTGGAAAGACGCTGGCACTGAATGCCGTGCAACTGGTTGCCTTTGACAGCAATAATCAGCCCTCTTATCAGCCCATGGTCAAATTTTATTACAATGATCAAATGCATCTGACCAAAGTGGACAATGGTTTCGGGGGCATTTACGAATTCACCTACTCCCGATGGTACTCGTGGGCGAGTCCGGGCAGTGATTTCGATAACGGCAACCCATGGGATAACCCTAACTTCCCCGCCGTTTGGAGAAAAAATCTCAGCCATTACATCCAACCCGGCCAGGATTTGAACAATGTAGTCGAATATGAGTGGGGGATTGGCAGTGAGGATATGCTCGTCAGAACTCAATTCCCGTATAAGGAATATCAAAATGTCTTCCTGGGCAGTCAATATGAATTGCACATCAAAATTCAAATGCCCGCAATCGCTCCAAATCCTTCCTCGATGAATCTTTTCATCGGCATGGATGATGGGCTGGGAAACACCTACAACACTGGCGGACAAACCGGGATGGATGTTTTCCCAATGAGCAAACCAAATAACGCCACGCTCAATCTCAACTTAAGTTATACCCTTCCTGCTTCTTCCCGACCCGTCAACTGGGCCAATAACGGCAGTGGTCTAACCAAATTTCGCATTGGCTGCCGCTGGTCCCCCAATAATTATTGCCGTCTCATCGAACTGCAATTCCGCCGATTACCCACTTACTACCGCGTGAGCAGCAGAAAATTGACCGAGCAGATCACCGGCAAAAGCTACACGTTTTCCTACACCTACGAAGGCGCTTCGATGAACAACGAAATCGGTTTCGGCGAGTTCAACCAACCATTATCTACATTTTACGACCCACCCTTCACCGTCTTTCGCGGTCACAAGAAAGTCATCCAGATCGGCCCCGATCAACGTAAAACAACTACCGAGTTCTACCAGCTCACCAAAGACCGGCCTTATTACAGTGAATTCTATGTAACCGGCTCGCCGATGAAGATTACCATACAAAACGGTTCCAATCAAAAACTAACCGAAACGATCCTCTACTACGCTTATGATGCATGGACGCCGCAGTATCCCTTCAGCACAAAAGCAGATCTTCGTATTCGCTGGGTACGAAAAGCCAGTGAAGAGAACCTGGTGTACTCTTCCAATGGATCGACCTGGACGGCATCCAAAAAATACTTTTACTACGACCCGCTCCGGCAAAACGGCCAGCAATATGGCAATTTGACCAACCTGGTCGAATCATTCTGGAATGGAAGCACCTGGCAGGATTACCGCGTCCATTGGTGGGGATATTATCCCAATAACTCCGGTAACCTCTACCTGGTCGGCCTGCCCGGTTATCATAATGTGTATGCCTGTCCCGGCGGTTCTCAAAACGGAAATTGTTATACCATCGGTCAGGCAGGTATCTCCGCCAGCCTTGTCCATTATTCCTTGTGGTATCTATACGATAATCAAAATATGTACAATCTCTCTCCAACTGCCGGGGTTCTGACCGGCCATCGGTTGCTGCTCTACTGGCAGGATCCGGTCAATCTAACCGGCCCCGTTTATCAGGACACCGCTTATTCCTACGATAGTTGGGGTAATCAAATCTCGGTCAATCGCTACATCCAGCCCAACACCTTCAACGGCTTTGCTGCCGGTTCGTTTCAGAATACATCTTCCTGTTACGGGGTGGCCAATCAACCGGCCGGTTGCAACGATGACGGTTATTACACTTTCCTGAAATGGGAAAAGAACGCCCTTTCACACGTGACCACTTATCAGGATTTTGACTTCCGCATCGGCAAACCACGCCGGGTTACCGACCCCAATAACAACGATGTCTGGTTGACCTATGACAGTTTTGGCCGATTGACCAGTGAAGTCCACCCCGGGGATAGCTCCACCCTGCCCACCACTCGCTATGTCCATTGCGACACCTGTTATCCCTATATGTTTGCCGTTGTTCAACGCATCGAGGCCGGGAACGACAGTCTGCTGTTCAAAAAGCGTTTCTTCTTCGATGGCTTGGGCAGGATCATCCAGACTCACATTCCCAACGCCACTTTGCAAAAACCCGACCAGAGTGGTGTTGAATCTCGCGACATCGTGGTGGATTACGATTATGATGCTTACGACCGCCTCATTCGCGAAACAGTCCCCTACGATACAAACCTTACCATGGGCTACAAAGGTCAGGCGTTCAGTGTGCAACCTTTCACCACAACCACTTACGATATACTGGGCAGACCGTTACAGATCATTCGGCCGGACGGGACGATCGAAAGCACTTACCAGTACAACGGTTTGGAAACCTCGATCACCAATGCCAACAATCAGACCACCTACCAGACCCAGGACGTATGGGGGCGAATTATTGAGGTCAAGCCACCCACCGGGCCGAAAACTCGCTACCTGTACGACCCGCTCGACCGGTTAACCGCTGCCCAGCAGATCGAACGCAACAGCACTACCCCCTTTGCGGTAACAAACATTTCCTACGATTACGGCGGGCGTAAAACCTCGATGATTGACCCCGACATGGGCTACTGGAGCTATGCCTACGATGCGCTTGGTAACCTCACCCGCCAGACCGATGCCCGCGGGCAGCGAATTTGTCTCTATTACGATCCGCTCAACCGTTTGCTCGGTAAACATTATCGCAGCGATGATGCCTGCCCATCCTCTCCAACCTATCAAGTCAGTTTTGCCTACGATCAGGGCACAAACGGCAAAGGCCAGCGCACTTCGATGAGCGACCCCAGCGGCAGCACCAGCTGGACGTACGATGCGCGCGGTAGAATGATCTCCGAAACCAAAACCATCAGCGGGCATGGCACCTACCGCATGGAATGGGTCTATAATTCCGCTGACCAGATCCAGCAGATCAAGTACCCCGGTGGTAACGATGGCAGTCTGGGCGAAACAGTCACCTACACCTATCATCCCCAATTGACCGTGAGTACGGTCAACGGCGCCACCCCGTATGCCCCGGAATTACGCTATGATGCTGCCGGAAGAACCGTTGAGCAGCGCTTTGGCGGCTCGGCCACTGCGCCGATGCTCAAACAAAAATTCGAATACTTCGATTGGAAAGTTTATCCCGGGGGAAACTGTCAAAATGCCGCCTCGTGTGGACGATTGAAGAATATCCTTGTCGAAAAAGTCGCTTCTCCAACAGCCGTTCACCTCAACCTGATGTTTACCTATGACCCGACCGGTAACATCACTCGCATTGACGACTATGTGATGGGCAGCCCACAATCTCAGCAATTCGCTTACGATAGCCTGAACCGTCTTGTATCGGCCTCTGCCAGCGGTGGCACGAACGGTCTGTATAGCGAAACCTACGCCTATGACAACATTACCGGCAATCTTTCTCGCAAAGGTGCCCCCGGTCAAGAGGGATATTACGCCTACGATCCGCTTCACAAGCACGGTGTGCAACGCGTTACCGGCATTGGCGGTAGTAACAAGACCGTCTCCATCCGGGCGCGCGGCAGTGTCGCAGGTGGGGTCTGGCCGGAGATGAAGCTGTACGTCAACGGTCAGGAAAGAGCCGTCTGGTCGGTAACCTCGACCGCCTACGCCGACTACTCGGTTTCGACATCCCTCACCGGTCAGGATGTCTTTGAGGTCGTATTTACCAACGATGCAGTGATCAACGGTGAAGACCGCAATTTGTATGTGGATTATGTCATCGTGGACGGACAGACCATTCAGGCCGAGGGCGGAGCGGCCATCCTCGACCGCGGTCAGGGAAGCGCTTCCTTCGACGGCGTGGATGTCATCTTTGGTCAGGAAGCCATCTACTGGAATGCCGCTCTGCGATTCGTGCGCGGCAGCCGGGCTTTTGCCTACGGTTACGACCAGAACGGCAACATGACCAGCCGCCTTCAAGATGGCGCTGCTTCGATCCTGACCTACGACGCCGACAACCGGTTAGTGCAGGTAGCGCGTAGCGGCAATGTCATCGTTTCCTTTACCTACGACGGGGACGGCAAACGCGTCAAAGGAGTGGATAACGGACTGGTCACTCTATATCTGGACGATTTCTTCGAGGCCGTGCTGGCCACCCCCACACCAACCTCAACCGCCACAGCCACCCAAACCAGCACTCCCACCCGAACCTCCACGGCAACCGCCACCCCCACAAGCACCCCCACCTCAACGTTCACCCCCACTGCTACACCGACCATAACCCCTAGCCCCACCAACACCGCAACCCCCACCGCTACCCAACCGCCCGACCTGATCTTCGCCGATGGCTTCGAAAGCGGCAACTTGAACGCCTGGTCTGCTGTGGCAGGTGGGGCAAACTTGAGCGTGACCACCCCTGCTGCCCTGCGCGGTAGTTACGGCTTGCAAGCCGTGGTCAACGACACCACCACCGCCTACCTGCAGGACAACTCCCCCACCGCCGAGCCGCGTTACCGCGCCCGCTTTTACTTCGACCCTAACTCGGCCGTGATGAGCAACGGCCACAGCCAGTTCATCTTCGTTGCCCTCGACGAGAGCCTTTCTCAGAATAACGATATTCTCCGCCTGCGGCTGAACTATCAGAACGGCTACCGTCTGCGTATTGAAGGGCGTCAGAACGACGGCAGCCTGTCCTACGGCACTTACCAGACCCTCTCCGACGAGGCTCATTTCATCGAATTCGACTGGCAAGCGGCTGCCAACGGCCGGGTGGATGTGTACCTCGATGGGCAGCTGGTGAACACCCTCTACCTGACCACCGATCAGTTGCGAGTCGACAGCGTCCGCCTGGGGCCGCAGGTCATGACTGCCGGGGTGAGCGGTACGCTGTTTTTCGATGCTTTCGAATCGCGCCGCGCCAGTTACATCGGCCCCTCGGCCTTCCGGCCGCCTCTGACGGTGGCAGCAGGCTGGTCACCGCTCACCACCATCCTCGAACGCTTGTGGCACTGGCTGAACACTCTGTTCGCCCACTCCCCTTCAGTCCAGCAGCCCGCCCTTTTGCAGGCCGTTCCCGCCGGGCAGACCTGGCGCAACTACATCTTCATCGGCAGCCAGCGGATTGCTGTGAGGGAATACACCACCGCCGGCAGTGTCTATTTCCTGTTCGGTGACCACCTGGGTTCGACCAGCATAGTCACCGACATCGGCGGCTCATTTCGTTCCCGCCATCTCTACAAAGCGTGGGGCGAATTGCGCTATACTACCGGTGAGTATTCCGTGCGCTACAAATTCACCGCCCAACGAGAGGAAGCCACCCCGGGACTGTACGACTACCGCGCCCGTTTCTACGACCCCCTGCTGGGACGCTTCATCCAGCCGGACAGCCTTGTGCCGGGGGCAGGTAACCCGCTGGCATGGGACAGGTACGCCTACACCCTCAACAACCCGGTTCGGTACACCGATCCAATAGGACATCGAGCATGTAATGGTACACACCCCCGCGATTGTGAATCAGACGCACCCCTCACTTCTTATGGCTATAAAAATGCCATCCATCATGAATTTGGATGGACAGTCTTGGGCAATTTCTCCCTTGTCCAACTTCAAATCATTATGAAAACTGGCATTGATATTCGTGCTTATGCCGACTCACACACTGGTGGTCAGGGTGATTATTGGATTAAGAAAAACTTGGGTAATGCGGTATTCCATGTGGGTGGGTTAATTCAGAAATATGCGTCTCTCAAGACCGGTGCGCCCACTTCACTGGTTGTACCACACCGCCATGTCTGGCTGTCAAGTTCGTTTGAGACCTTTAGGCATCCTCATCAGCACATTGCCCATGAATTGGGTCATGTTTTCGATAACAATTTTGTCAATACGGGTATACTACCTGCCACCGTCATCGGTGGGAGTCTGGGTGATGCCGCGGTCAGATTTGCAGGCGGTATTCCGCTAGGCAAGAGATTCAATACCCCTCCACTTCAAATTCCAGAGGATTTCAAATGGGGAAGTTTCGCTCGAAGTGGATATGGCAATGGATCAACTGCCGATTACTTCGCAGAGGCTTTTGCCTGGAGTATCTACAATCCAGAGGTTGTTCCCGGCTCGTTATCAATATGGGTCGGTGCAATCGTTTCGCTCACTCAATAGGTGGTCCATGAAAATTCTTCATTTTCTTCTTTTGTTTGGAATTCTCTTTCTATACCCCCTGGGCTGTACCCCACCACCCACCTCCACTCCAGAACCAGGTCAGATTATCCTTGATTCACCTTGCTCTCCGCCTTGCTGGTATCAGATCATTCCGGGTAAAACCACCAATGCTGAGGTACCCCTCATGCTCAGTCAGATACCAGATTTAGATCAAGAACGCTCCATAAAAATCGGCCCCTGGGGTAGTTATTCAGAGGTCTATAGACTATACTTTCTTGGAGATTATTTTAAGGGTGAGATACTCGTTAAGGATGATGTTGTGAATCGTATCGGTTTATTTGGAGATTTCAATCTGAGTTTAGAAAACACCATTGAAACCTTTGGAATACCCGATCAAGTTGTAATTTCGAGAGTCTGGGCTGGTGATATTGCCACAAAGAGCCTTTACCTGCTTTACCCTGAGATAGGATTGGTCATTCGCACGGATCAAAGTGGCTTCAAGCCAATAACGGTTGAAAGAGCTGATCAGGTAGATTTGATTTGTTTCTTGAATACCGATACTTACTTCGATTCACTCACCCAAACACCGGAAATTGTGACCTCGGAAGATCTGGCCAAACAAATTCTCTCCTGGCCGGGGTGGGGAGCAGTGCTGGAGGATTAAACGCTGTTGATGAAAAATGGCCACTTCACCGCCCAACGAGAGGAAGCCACCCCGGGACTGTACGACTACCGCGCCCGTTTCTACGACCCCCTGCTGGGACACTTCATACAGCCGGACAGCCTTGTGCCGGGGGCGGGTAACCCGCTGGCATGGGACAGGTACGCCTACACCCTCAACATCCCGGTTCGGTACACCGACCCCGGCGGGCATTTTGCCTGTGGGGATGGAGTTGATGATCCAAGATGTGAGCAGTTTGAACCTACGCTGAAGGATTCTAAAATTATTTTTCAATTTGACACTAAAGTAATTATAGAAGAATCCATACCATTTACGCCTGAACAGCTTAGAGATTGGGGAACGAATCTCAATCACTTTGCTTTGGGGGTTGACGCACTGGCAGAATTGATCGTAATTGGTCATGTGGGAGTAGGCACAACCGCAGGAACTATTTTTGAAGGTAATCCCGTCTCAGGTATTCCATCAGGATTTGCCGCTGGTTGGATATTGGGCGAAACAAATCCGATTGTCCAAAGTCTGATTACTGTTGGGAATGTTTCTGCAACCATAGCTTCAACAGCAAGTATCTTGGCCGATATGAAATCCGGTGATAGCCGTCTACAATTTCAAATTGCACAAGCACCTAAAAATATTACCATGATGGGTAATATCTTCTTTAGCTCAAATTCCTTGGCAAGCGGCTATCTAACAATTTTGGGATGGGCAACTCGCATTGTAGAAGGCTCATTATTAATTCAAACAGCCGCTGTTGCCTTTGATCATGGGGTAATAAACACTCATATCTATAATGTGCCTCTCAATTTTCAAATATCCACCCAAGTTGTATGGTATAAGGAGTAGTGAAGATGAATTTCTGTCAAGGTTTTCCACTCTCAATTATCATAATCGCTTTAGTTATTATGATAATTGGCGCAAAGCCTTGGGAAGCACCTAAAACGAATAAACAGCGATTGGGACGTTCCATTTTGACAGGAATCGGTACCGCTATAATTGTAATAAATGGGCTCGCCTTCATGGGAGTTAGCCAAAGTTCAGGAGATTGTGTTAGTGATTTCCTTGACTTGAATATTGGGTCGTGGGCTTGGATAACCATTCCTATTTTTGTGATGACTACAATAGGTGCTTACATTGGATATTGCCAAATCATATGGCTGCATTCTTTTCGCAGGAAAATCGAAAAAAGGAGAAAGTAATGGGTTTCTCTTTTTAAAAACCGATAGGAATTGATACTTATCGGCAGCCAGCGGATTGCCGCACTTGCACCTGCCGCAAGTGCAGGTGTGAGGGAATACACCACCGCCGCCGGTAGTGTTTATTTCCTGTTCGGTGATCATCCTAGGATCTTGAATTACCCTGCTTTACTTCGATGATAAAACTTGTGAAAAATTCTCCATCCCGAAAGAATGATCAATAAAGCCCCACTCAGACTGGTGTAGGAATTAAAACCATACAAAACCCCACCAAAACTCCACTGCGGTGGTAATAACGGATACAACCACGCATATAATCCCAAAGCCAGAAGGAATAGCAAAGCCATTACACCTGCTTTTTGTCCGGCAAAGTAGAGAAACATTCCCAAACTTACCCCCATAAAAATCAAGCTGCTCATGGCTACCACAACAAGGTGAGGAAAGAGAACAAACTCTGTTGCCATGGAATGTCGCACTACTCTGAGCAGCTGATCTAGTCCAAAGCAAACAACAGGATATAAAAACAGAAACCAAATGGCCTTTGTTTTCACATGCCTCCTATTCATTATCCAACAATGCTTGAAAAACCATTAGTCACACACTAGAGCGCTTTGTCCTAAACCAATACAGAATTGTAATGTCCAGGAACTACCTCCACGGACTAATTGGCTATACAAATGGACACCATGGTTACCTACTTCATCCTGCATATTTATAAAAACACCTCGCCATGGGGGGGTTGTAAAATAATAAACATTCAACTGGGGAACTCCTATCCAATATTGATAGCTTGTTGAGTAAGTTCTCCCAGTTTCGCTTACCCCTGCAACTCCCGGTCTAAGGTGTGAGTTTCGAATACTCACAGTATTATCAAATTTTTGCCACATTGCAGAATAATTATCTACCGCAATATATCTAACTCCATTGATGAACTTTTCTCGATATGCCATTTGCAGGGTAGCTTTTACTGCAGACGTTTGATCCCACTTACTTACCGACTTCAAATATGATGAGGTAATTATGACTTCATAATCAACTATCTGATGGTCTGGGTCATTTTTATATCGAATATTTACAGGCAACTCTACTGTTCTTCCAGTTTCTGAGTTCCGTAGAAGTACCTTAACTCGTTCTCCCGCCGGGCCTCTTAAATACCTGCTGGCCTGTACATCTGTTTGGGGAATAGATATTTGAATCAGCAAAATCATTATCAATATGACATATATTACCGATTTTCTGTCAAATTTACACTGATGGATTAAGAACCCTTGTTGGGGTGATTTTTCTCTCATTTTCATTCCTTTATCACTCCTATTTTATGAATCAACATCATAGAATTTATTTCATTATAGGAATAGCAACTTATCCATACAAGTACCCCTGGTCATAGAAGGTGGTATGACTTTCGGCATTAAGTAGATAACTGCAAAAAAATCATGACCGCCTGCTCATCTCGCGCAGGCGGTCTGTTTGGCTCGCTTCGGCACGCATACGGCGGTTACTTGATCCATTGGTCGAGCCGTCTGTCCAGCGCATACTGCCCGCTGCCGATGTACACCGCCGTCCAGATGAGACGGACAATGAACACGACAGCGAACAGCACCGCCACCACCAGCAGGACGGTATCCACAGCGGCGGTGTCCAGACCCAAGAGGGTCTCAAAGTCCACCCCCGCCAGATACAACCCCGCTCCGGCCAACAGGAACAAAATCAAGTGTTTCATGGCTGCTCTCCTTTTCGAGTGGTTTTTTGGGCTGACTGCCCTCTGACCGCCCACCCTCACGGATGAGCAGACAGAGAAGGCAGCCAGCCGCCACCCGTCCCGGCACACTGCGGGTAAGCGTGCCAGCAGAGGGAGAGCAGCCACTCCCGCCGTATTCGCCTGTCAACGAGCCACCCGGAGACCAGGAACGGGCTGATCCCCGGACGGGGAAGGGGGACGCTTCCCCCACCCCCGTCCGCTTACCAGCGTTCCAGCCACAACGATTCTGCCGGGGTGATGTCCACCATCTTGCGTAACTCGTCCCCGATGAAACTGAGCGACTTCAAGTCGGTGGCCACCCCGCCCAGCCGCTCCGCCTTGCAGTCCCGCACCAGTTTCTCCCGTCCCTCTTCGTTCGCCGCACACAAGGCCACCCTGCCATCGTTCAACTCGGCCAGGTTCTTCCACTTCCTGCGGCTGCCATCGCCACGCTCGACCTCGACATACCAGCGCTCGCCGTCCCGCTCCACCTGCAAGTCGGGCCGCGCAGCCCCTTCCACCTGCGGCAATATCACGGCGTCCCAGCCGCGCAGCCGGGCGTGCAGCGCAAAGGCCAGCGCCATGACGCTGTGCGCTTCCTGCGCCGCCCCCTGGTGCAGCCGTAACAGCCGCTCCCATTCGCTTTCCACGACCTGCCAGCCCCACAGGGCGCACAGGGCCTTGCCGTCTTCGGACAGCCGATAAACCGCCAGCCCGGTCTCGAACGGTTTGTACATGCGGATGTTGTCGCTCACCAGCAGGCCGCTTTTCACCAGATCGTCCACCGGACGGCGTACCGAGTTCGTCCGCTCGGACAACCCCTCGACCACGCTCACCACCCGGTCGATCTCCATCCGGCTGCTGATGCCCCCTCTCGCCACCGCATACAGCACCAGCACCTTGCGCCGGTAGCGGATGCCCGATTCTTTCGGTTTCAACTGCGCCTTGAAGCGTTCCGGTGCGGGCGGAACGACCATCCCGCTCATCTCCTCGACCAACTTGCGCCACAGTTCGGGCAGTTCGGCAGGGGTGAGGATGCGCCCGGCTGGCCGTTTGGCTTCGCCCTTCTGCTTCGGCTTTTCCTTCGCCTTCGCCTCATCCAGCCGTTGCTGCAACTCCTCGCGGGCGCGGCGTTCCTGCGCCGCTTCCATCTGCGCCCGTTCCAGCCGCTCCCGCAGGGTGGTCAATTCGCCTTCCAGTTGCACGATGCGCCGTTCCAGCGTTTCATACCCGTTGCCCTTCGGCTTCGTCCAGCCGCTGCCCGTCCCCACGCTGACGCCGTTCCAGAACGCCGTCCAGTCCGCCGCCGTCCAGACCTGCGGTATGGCGGGGTTGTCCCGCCTGCGGGCTTCCAACGCTTCCCCTGCCAAACGCTGGGCCAGTTCCAGCACCAGCGCCCGGTATTCCCGTGCCACCCGCTCGGCGTTCTGGCGCAGTTCCCGCTCGGCGTTCAGGATGTCCTCCAACGCCCGCTCACGGTAGGCTTCCACCGCTCACCTCCGCTACCCTGCGGCTGGCTTCCGCCACCGCTTCTACTGCCCGCTCCCGGCTGTCGCCCATCGCCCAATTCCGCAGGGCTTGCGCGGCAGCCGCGACCGCTTCCCGCTGTGGCTGCAAGACGGCCTGCCCGCCTTTTGCCATCTCGTTCAGGATGCGGTCTGCCGCTACCTGCACCCGCAAGGGGTCGAGCGGCTTGTCCAGCAACGCCGCCATCTCCTCGCAGGTCTTTTGCAAATCCCGCAGTTCCTGGCGGTAGGCGCGCTCGGCCTTGTGAATCTGCCACTCTGCGTAGGTCAGGACTTTGCCGCCTTCCGGCGTGAACAGCCAGCCCAGCACGCCCAGCAGTATCAGGACATTCACGGCCACGATAGCGGCCACAACCGAAAACTCTCTCGCGTCAATCTCGATCTCCAAACCTCGCTCCTTTCTGCCCGTGCCGTGGGGCAGGCGTTCGGCCTGTGCCTTGCGCCTGCCTGCTGCCCTACCAGGTCAGCCCGGCGACCATCTGGTACACCAGCACCAAGACCCGTTTGGCCAGCAGATTTCCCACGAACAGGGCGGCTGCCACCTGGATGGCAGACAGCCACAAATTGACGGCTGCACTCCTCATAGGGCGGAGACCTCCTTTCGCCGAATCTGGATCTCCGCACCCTCGTGAGCTTGGCAGACCCCAGGCATCCGTCAAACTCCCTAACGCCGGTTGACCCGCATCTCCGACACCGCCACCACATGCACATTCAAAGTTGGCGATGAGGGGATGAGCAGTTTCAGCCCGGCGCTGGCCGTGCAGCGCGCCACCGTTGGCGATAACAGCGATATGCCGGTCAGGGCAGGTGAATAGCCGACAATGCCCTTGTTGGCCACCGTCCCGCTGAACGCCTGCGCCGCATAAGACGCACCCAGCCCCAGATTGATTTGCCGTGCGCCGGTTCGGACAAAGGTGGGCGTATCCAATGCCTGCGCCGCTGCCTCACAGGCGGCATCCGCCGCCG
This sequence comes from Bellilinea caldifistulae, assembly GCF_001306055.1. Taxonomy (GTDB): domain Bacteria; phylum Chloroflexota; class Anaerolineae; order Anaerolineales; family Anaerolineaceae; genus Bellilinea; species Bellilinea caldifistulae. The sequence continues at coordinate 41,188 of NZ_LGHJ01000011.1, forward strand.
CCTGCAATTGGGCATGCAGATACAACGCCCGCACGATGTCCACCGTCAGCACCGCCAGCGGGATGACCACGAAGGTCAGCACGATCACGAAATAGGCCATTGTCTGCCCGCGTTCGCCGTTGCGGAATGTCCGTTTCATGCCTACCATCCTTCCTGCCGGAAGGTGGCCTGCGCCTGACCCTTGAACTCCACCGCTCCGCCACCGCCCAGCAGTCCCAGCATCGAGCCGATGTAATTGGGGGCCGTCCAGTTCACCGTGACCACCACCAGCGAACCGGGACGCCCGCCGCCCGAAGCGGCTACCGAGTAATCCCCAATCATCGTCCGCGACAGTGCACTGTGGGCAGCGGAAGCCGCAGCCGCCGCTGCCCCGCCCTGCGTGACCGAGCCGACCCGTGCGCCGTAATTGGCGGCATTGGCCGCCGCTACGGACGCATACCCGGCAATGGCGAAGTTGATCAGCGCAAAGGTCAAGACCAGCACCACCGGCAGCGATACGGCGGTCTCCGCCATCGCATTCCCAGCCTCATGCCGTCTTTTGACCATCGCCGTCCTCCGACTAGATACCGCTGGCAACCTGCATGATTTTGCCCAGAATGTTGATGCCCAAGGCCTGGAAGCCTGCCAGGGCCACCAGCAGGATCAGCGCACCGACTACGGCGTACTCGCCCATGTCGTTCGCCTCACGGCTCAGCAAGAACAGTTTGATTTTCTCGAACATGACTTAACCTCCCGAAATGATTTGAACTGGAATGGATAGAAACGCACCTGCTGCAAACACGGGCACTGCCGGAAAGCGTGCATCTTTCCCGTGACGCAGCCACAATCCCGCTCCGACCAGCAGCCGAAGCACCAGCGCAATCAGAAAACCTGCGGGCATGAACACCGCCATCGTTGCTAAAACCTTCCCGTCCGCTCCGCCTGTACCTCCTTTCCAGAACGAAAAGAACATGACCACGAACACCAACCCGAACAACCAGAGGGTGATTCCACCCTGCCGTACCGCCCACAATCCTGCCAGCACAAAGGGGGGAATGGTCAGGATGTTCGGCACGCTGCGGGTGCGAATGTCGTACACCGCACAGACCACCAGCCAAACCATCACCGCTCCGGTAACCAGCCATGCCGTCATTTCTTCTCCGCCAGAGGGACACGGTAGAAATACAGCCGCTTGGGTTCGCCCCAATTGACGCCCAGCGCCTTACCCACCTGACCGGCTTCGATGTCGAACCACTCCCCGGCGTTCAGGATCGAGCGTTCCTCCACCTGCACCTTGCCGGGATTGCGCCCCAGAAGCGGGTCAACCAGGTTGGCCACCTTGCCGTTTTTGGCTTCCAGCGGCTTCAACAGCCGTTTCAGCCGGTCGGGTGAGAAGGGCGAGACCACCAGCCGGGTGGCATTGTCGGTCAAGAACGAAACCGCCAGAGCCTCACCCTGCACCCGCTCCACCCCGGTCAGGGTCAGGTCAAGGTGCTGCCCCAGCCAGGCCAGCGGATTGTCCACCCTGACCGCCTGGCGCTGCTTCTCCCGCTTTTCGGCAACCTGCATCAGATACCAGTCGCTCAACACCTGCTCCATCTCCCGCAGGGCGGACGCCTGACGGGAGTTGTACAGGGTGAGGATGGCACCCAGCATCAGCACGGCTGCCAGTGTCGCTGCTGCCCATAAGTCCATTACTTCACCTCCTGCAAGTCTTTGATTCGTTCCATGCGCTCCGCCAGTTTGCGAATCGCTTTGGGTCGTTCGTCTCTCATCGCCGAGTAGCCCAGTGCCGCCGCCAGCCCGATGAGGGTCAGGAACGGCCACAAGGCCCGCCGCACCACCTCTACCGCCGCCTGCACCTCGATTTTGGGCGGCTTGACCGCCACAGTCGGCTGCGGGGTCGGCAACACCACACTCACCGCCGGGGGTGTACGGGTCGGTTCTTCCCGTTCTTCTTCGGTTGGCGTTTGGGTCGGCGTAGCCGTGGGGGTCGGCGTGGCCGTTGGCAGGACGGCAATCACCAGCGGCTTTGTGGCAGTCGCTTCTTCCCGTTCCTCCGCCGTTGGCGTGGGTGTGGGAGCGGGGATAATCACCGTCCCGCTCGCCGTAACCGTGCGGCCTGCGATGTCCGTGACCTGCACGGTCACGGGGTACTGTCCCGGCACGGCTTGCGTGCCGTCTGGGAACTTGCCGTCCCACTGCACCGGATTGGGGATGTCCTCGATACTGTCCCCGCACCATTCCACCTTGCGGCTTTCGTCTGCCGGGTCTTGAATCGTCAGGCAGACCTGACGGATGGGCAGATCGCCGGGGGTAATGCTGACCTGCCCGCTTTCGCTGATGACCCACAGGCGGGTTATCTCCGCCGCAGGCAGGGCGTTGCTGACCAGCACATCCACGCCGGTGGTGTAGGTGTTGCCCGCTTTGTCCGTCAGGCGCAGGTACAGGCGTTTGTATCCGCCGCCGGTCTGGGTGGTGTCCCACGCATACGCCCAGCGGTCAGCGGCAAAGGGTATTTCCTGCCACTGATAGCCCATTGAGAACGAGATTTCCAGCCGCAGTAGTCCCGATAGCGCATCGGACGCATCACCCGCCAGTTCTACCGTCCCGGAGAGCAGTTCGGGCAGGGCTTCGAAGCCGCCCTGCGGCGGGGTCAGGTCAATCCCGAACGAACGCCGGATTTCCGTCACCCATCCGGCCTTGTCCTCTACCTCACCGATGACGGTATGCCAGCCTTCTGCCTCGTAGGTCTCATTTGCAGAGAGAATACCAAGACCTTGCGATTGCCCTATGCGTGCCTCCGCCAGGCCCGAAACGGCGTCCTCGCCGGTGATACTCACCTCCACCGCACTGCGGTACCAGCCCTCGACACCCGCCTCACCGGATAGGGTCATCGCTCCCACCGGCGGGGTGGTGTCCACCCGCACGGTGGCCGCCTGCGTGCTTTGGTTGCCCGCCTCATCCACCGCCCGGATGAGGACACTATGAACACCGTCCGAGAGGGTGAGATTTGGCTGCCCATTTACTTCCACCAGCACAATTCCGCTGGTGGCATCGCTGGCCACCCCGCTCACCTCGACATCACTACGGTACCAGCCGTTGTTACCGGCTGTACCGGTCACATCCAGCCCGTTGATCGTGGGGGGTGTGGCATCCCGCCGCACGGTTGCGGTTGCCGTCTGGCTGTTCCCGGCGTTGTCCGTCACCCGCACCGTGACGGTATGCGTTCCGTCTGCGGATACGGTCAGGCCGTTCGGCTGCCATGCGCCGCTGCCCAGCCGGGCTTCCCGGCTGGCCACCCCGCTGGTAGCATCCGTACCCTGCGCCGTAACCGCCACATCCGAGACATACCAGCCGTTCTGTCCATCCACCGGCGGGAGGGAGAGGCTGGCGGTTGGGGGCGTGGTGTCCACCCGCACGGTACTGCTGACTGTGCTTGACCAGTGACCGGCGTTATCCTGCGCCCGTCCCTCTACCGTGTGAACGCCGTCCGTGCCAATCACGGCACTGCTCTGCCACGCCCCGCCGTTCAGCCGCACCTGGCTGATGGCCACCCCGCTGGTGGCGTCCGTTCCACCGGCGGAGACGGTGGGGTTGCTGGTAAACCAGTCGTTCTGCCCGTTGGGTGTGGGGATATTCAGGCTGGCCACCGGCGGAACGGTATCACGGCGAATCGTGGCGGCTATCGTGTTGGAGTAATTACCCGCTACATCGGCGGTTCTGGCGTTGATACTGTGAACCCCATCGGTTGTAATCGTGACCGGCGAATTGACCCATGAGCCGGTGTTTACTCTGATGATTGCATGAGAAAAGCCCGAACCCGGCGCAGGGTCGCTGCCGCTGGCACTCACGGTTACATTGCCGATATACCAGATACCGTTGATGGTCGGGCCGCTTTCGTTCAAACTTACCGAAGGCGGCACGCTGTCAATGCGAAGCGTAATGCTGTCGCTGGCCGTGTTGCCCGCCACATCACTAACAGTGGCGGTTACGCTAGTCGTCCCTTGTGTCGTGATATTACAGGGATTGCTGCCGCAGGAAAGCGTCAGTCCCGCCACCCCGCTGGTGTCATCGTAAGCAAGCACATTCAACACAACAGGGCTGCGATACCAGTCCTGCTCGCCGGGCGTCCCCGAAGGATTGAAATTAATCCACGGGGCAACGCTGTCTTTACGCACCGTCACGCTGGTAGTGCTGGTATTACCCGCCCAATCCTGCGCCACCAGGTCAATCTGGGTTATCCCGTCTGCGCTGATCGTGCAGGGGATTGAAATACACTCTAAACTGCCCGGCCCGCTGGCAGCGGCGTTGTTCAAACTATACAGGCCGGAGACTACATCGCTGGCAGTGGCACTCACGGTCACATTGCTGCGGTACCAGCCGTTCTGCCCCGCCGTTCCGCTCAATGACGGCGTGATGGACGGCGCACCCGAATCGAACTTGTAAGCCAGGCTGTTCTTGGCGCTGGTATCCCCGTAACTGGACACCGCCCAGTACCAGAACGTCCCCTGTCCCTGCGGCGGCGTAAAGCTGCAAGACGCTCCGCTGCACGACACCGCCGCCTCGTTCCCACCGGTGTAATTGCCTTCCATGCGGGTAATCGAGTAGCCGCTGACCGGCTCACTCCCGCTCACAATCAGGGACGCCCCAGCCCGGCACCAGCCGCCATTGCCCCATGTCGAACAGGCGAAACTGCCGCTAGCCGTCGCCGGGTTGTGAGTAACCGTAGTCGTCTGCTCACTTTCGTAGCAGGTGTACAACGCACCGTTGTTGTAGGGCACATCGCCGCAGAAGCAATAGTAGTCGTTGTCGCTGCACCGTTGACCGGGACCGCCCATCCCGCAGCGGCATTCCAGCGTCCAGGGCGAGTTGCGATAAATCGAACGCACCCAACCGGTAACAACCTCCACCTGACGGGGTCGAATCGGGCCGGTGTAGGCGGCAATCGCCACCGTGACCGTTACCAATGCAACCGCCAACGCCACCAGGGGGGAGAGTTTGCCAGACCACCCTCGCATACCCGCCTCCCCTACTGCTTCGCCGCCCAGCGCAAGAGCCGGTCAAGCACCAGCCCGGCGCAAAGCCCTGCCGCAAAGATTCCTGCCATCAAAGTCCATTCCATCGCAAACCTCCTTACCAGACGAACGGCAGCAGCCGCCAGCGTACCCGCTGACCGTAGTCGGCGTAGCCGTCCAGAATGCGCTCTTCCCAGCCAATCCGCAGGACGAAAACAAAGACGATTGCACAGAATAAAAGACCGTTCCATGCGTTCAGGTTGGAGAGCGTGACCGCACCGAACGAAAGCAACTCCCCGGCATACATCGGATGGCGGATGAAGCGGTACGCCCCGCCCACCACCAGCCCCCTGTCCGCCGGGGCAATCCCGAAACTCTGTCCCAGAGACGCCAGTCCCCACAGCGAAAACACCACCCCGCCAAAAGCCACAACCAGCCAGATGTTTTCCTGCGCCGCAGGCTGCAAGCCGAACGGCAAGACCGCCGCAAGCCAGGCGGTCAGTTTGCGGGTCAGGTTTGCCCCGCTCTTCTCCGCCCGGCGGGTCAGGAACAGGAAGGCCGCCAGCCCGGACTGCACCGCCAGTGGCAAAGCCATCCACGACCCTGCCGTGACCTGCGCCAGCCGGATGCCCAGCAAGAGGGCAAACACCACTGCGCCAATCCAGTCCCCGGCCTTCCAGCGTCTCCACATCGCCGCACCTCAAAAGGCACTGAACAGAGCCAGCAAAATCGGCAAGAGGATGGCCACCATGAAGGGCGCAAAGAAGAACACGGTCATCGGCATCAAGAGGGTGTTATCCAGACTAGCCGCCGCCATCTGCACATGCGCCCGGTACTCACGGGCAAAGCCCCTTGCCACCTCGCTCATCACCCGCGGGCCTTCCACACCCTTGCCCGCCACCTGATCCAACTGCACCCCAAAGCGCAAGAGGGCGGGCAGGTTGTACCTTGCCAGCACTTCCAGCACCACCCCCTCCGCCGTGCCGCTGGTGAAAGCCGGGCGTCCAGAGCGGGACGATTCGGACACGGCTTCTTTGAGGATTTTCCCCAGCGGGCCGGGTATCTCCGCTGCCCGTGAGAGGGCCTGCTCCGGGCTTGCCCCGGCCGACATCTCCGCCGCCAGTGCAGTCGCCGTTTCGGGCATCAGCCGTTGAATCTCCGCCCGCGTGTCATTGGCAGCACTGCGTACCCGCAGGATGGGGTAGTAAGCGGCAATTGGCACGGCCAGCCAGAAGATCGGCCCCGGTTGAGTCAAGAGCAGATAGACCAGCACCGCCCCGCCGTACACCAGACTGCGGGCAAGGATACCGCCCACCGTCCAGTCGGCGTACTTACCGCCCAACTGCGCCATCTTCAGGTGGTCAACAAGGCTCCCCGGACGGGTCTTGATGTACTGCTCGCCGTAGCGGTCAAAGGCGGACTGGTTACTGCCGTCCAGCATTCCGCTTACCCGCGCCGCCGCGCCCCGCTCGAACCGAATGGTCTTTGCCATGCGGTAGGCAAAGAATGCCGCCAGTGCCGCAAGGACAAGTGCCACGATTTGCCGTACCTGATATGCGTCCATCTCAAAATGCCTCGTCAATCAGTTTGTTCATAAAGCCCCAGCCGAACAGCATCAGCAGGATGATTCCGGCATACGCCAGCTGCACAATCGGCTGCTGGACGGTGGCCGCCAGAGCCTCATTCCGCAGAATCAAGACCATCACAAAGGCCGTGATTCCGGCAATCAGGCGCACGCTGCCTTTGGCACTCTTGCCGGTCGCCTGTCCCAAGACCCGCGCATCCAGCACGCCTTCCAGATTCTTGCTGGCCATCTCGAAGGCCGTCTCCCACTCCTTGCCGCCCGTCCGCCACAAGCGTCCCAGCAGAAAGACCACAATCCCCAAACTAGACGAAAGACCGAACGCTTCACGGGTCAACCCGTCCAATGCCTCGAAGCCTTCCCGCTGACAGCGCGGCAGGAACTCATCCCGCAGCCAGGTCTGCAATGCCCCACCCGCTTGCAATGTCCGCAGTTCATCCTCTACCGCTTGCAGGACGTTCGGCGTGACCTGCACGGTAGAAGATAGCCCGGTCAGAAACAGCGGGATTTCCTTCTCGATGTCCTGTTTGACCTGCGCCCAGGCCCCGTCAATCAGGCCGTTGAACAAAATCCAGCCACCCGCGAAACCAATCAGGCTGGTCAGGGTCGGCAGTCCCAAGACCGTGTTCAGGACGATGAACACCGCCACCCCCGCCGCAATGCGGGCGACATCGCGGGCAAAGCGTTCCCGCCCGGCCACATCCAGCCCCAACTTGCGAAACGCCAGCCGCAAGCGGTGGGCTTCACTGCCGAAAGCCACTTTTTCTTCCTGCTGCTGGATACCGGTCAGGGCGGCCACCCGACTCTCCGCCCGGCTGCGCAGCTGCAAACCCACTGCCAGCCGGTAGGCGATGAACGCCACCGCTCCCGCACCCACCAGCGGTACTACCTGCCGCACAATCGCCATCGCTTCCATGCCTACCTCCTGCTCACCGGCTTCATGCTCTTGTCGCCAAAGGCGTACAACTGCTCGAACGCCACATTGCCGCCTTTGAGTTCGGATTGAATCTCCCACACGCCAATCAGGCGGCGTTTGTCGCCGCTGCGGGGAACGCCCACCTGCACCAGCACCTCGATACCCTGGGCAATCAGGTCTTTGGCGTTCATCCGCTCGATTTTGGCGTCCACACCCATGATCAACGCCATGCGGGATACCATCGCCTCCGGGCCTTCGGCGTGGAAGGTCGAAAGTCCGGGATGGTCACTCATTTGCGCCCGGAACAGGGCTGCGGCGGCATCGCCGGTACGCACTTCGCCCACGATCAACCACTTGGGGGACATCCGCATGGCGTCATCTACGCCGTGCCGCAGGGTATAGTCCTGCACGCTGGTACTGCCCAGGGGGGCTTTGCGGGCTTCGATGGTGACCACATGCGGGTGTTCCATCCAGATTTCCTCCGGGTCTTCGATTTTGACCACCCGCGCATCCTTCGGGATGGCGTTGCACATCGCCGAGAGAAAGGTCGTCTTGCCGCTGGCCGTCCCGCCGATGACCAGCATCCGCACGCCACGACTGACCGCTGCAAGCAAATCGGCGATGACATTCTCCGGGGCTACCTGCCACTCGATCAGTTTCTCCGGTTTGACCGGCGCAGGCTCGAACAGGCGGATATTGACCGAATACATGCCCGCCCGTGAAGGGACGATGGCAGGGTGCAGCACATGCACCCGCGCCCCGCCTTTCAGTCCCGGCAGCGATTCAATCCGGGGCAGTTTTGCGCTCACGGTAGGTAATGCCTCGCTGATGCCTCTACCGGTAGGACGCAGCAACGCCTCTACCATCCGCCCACAAGATTGCTGGTCGAGGTTCATCTCCACCGGCGAAAACTGTACTGCCCCCTTTTTGAGGACAAATACCTTGCCTTCCGGGGTGATGGTGATTTCCGAAAGGTCATCCCGCCGCAGAAGCGGCAGCAACGCCCCCAGTCCGTTGACCCGTCCCACTACCTTCTCCGCCAGGGACAGCATCACATCGCGGGGGACATCCAGCCTGCGGCGGGCCAGCACTTCGCCCACCGCCCCTACCGCCCGCTGGTTGAGGGTGTCCACATCCACCATCTGGCGGAAGGTCAGGCCATTGGCCAGGTCGTTAGCAGCGTCTTGAATGACCAGTTCCTGCTCGTCCGCCGAAAGCGTTACCTGCTGAAAGAAGTCCCACGACATCGCTCACCCCTTGCGAATGCGAATCGGCCCCAGTTTCACCACACCTGCATCACTGCGAAAGCCGTTATCGCTGGTTTTCTGCCCGAACAGCAAATCGCCCAACTTGTGAATCGGACGGGCAAAGTTCTCCGATGCGGTGAGTACGGAACGCCCGGCGTTAGCCGTTACCGCTACTTCGGGTATCTCCGGTATCACCGCCGTGACCGGCGGGAAGGCGGTCAGTCCGGCGGATTGAGCGAACGCCCGTGCCGCCTCGTGCCACTCGTTCATGCCGAGCAGCCCATTGCGCCCCCGATTCAAGACCACAAACACATTGGACGCCCCAACCCGGTGCTGCCCGGCGAGTTTCTGGAACACCACCCGGTAGGCTTCCGCCGTGATGACCGCATGGTCAATCGTGGGGTTGGAGACCAGTACCAGCGTGTTACTGGCACTGATCGCCGAGGGATAACAACCCGAAACGGGCGTGTCGAAAATAATCACGGCATAGCCGCCGTAGGTGGCGGCAATCGCCAGGCTGTTGATACTGCTCTGCTCTTCCGGTTTTTGCAGCAAGTCCTTCTCCCGCAGGCTGTCCTGCAAACCCACCAGCACATCCAGCCCGCCAAACGACTGCACTGCCGGTTGTATGCCGTCCGCAAAGGTCGGACGGGACAGCCACAGGGACAGGTTCGGGGTGGTTTTCAGGTTCAGGAAGGTGGGCAGGGACACATCCGGCGCGCTCAACCCCACCAGCAGGGTCTTGAAGCCCCGCTGGGCAGCGTCCAGCGCCAGCGCGGTAGCAATCGTACTTTTGCCCGTCCCGCCAGCCCGGTTCCACACCGTAATCACCCGCAGCCCGCCGATGGTGGTGGCGGTCTGCTGCCAGCGTGCCTGTCCTGCCAGGGCCGGAGCTTGCGAGCGCAGCGCCCCGATTTCCGCCATGATGCGGGCGGACAGGTCGGGGATATTGACATCCCCCACGAACACACCCTTGACGCTGGTCATCTCCCGAATCGGGCGGATGATTTCATCCGGCACGCCGCCGGGCAAGACCACATACGCCGCTCCCTGCACGCGGGTCAGGAATTGGGTCAGCGGTTCCGGCCCGCTGAAAATCGCCGCATCCAGCAGGATGACTTCGGGGTTGTAGGACAGTTTGGCCTGCAAGTCCTGCGGGTCGGTCGCCAGCGTCACCACCCGAAAGCGGCTGTCCATCTGGAACGCCTGACTCCACACCCCCAGGCGGCTGGGCGGCCCCGCCAGCAGCAGGGTCACGGCATCCTGATTGCTCTCGTTACTCGTTCCCCATGCCATAGCCCACCTCGTTGTTACTGCCCGGCTGCAAAGCCCAGCGGGGTCGGCGTGGGGGTCGGGGTCATCTGACGGATGACCAGTTCCGGCAGCCACAAGCCGCTTGTGTTCATCGGTTGGGCCTCGTCCGGCATCAGATACAGCGACAATTTGACATTGTCAGCCTGGTCGAGGGCGGAGAGCAGTTCCACCGCATTGACCAGCCGTACGGCGGTGGTGGCTTCAATGCCCGATGATTGGAAGTCGTACACGACTGCCTGCGCTTTGGCAGGCACGGCCAGCACCACCACGCCCTCTTTGCTGCGCTGCCGCTGCACGGCGATGCCGGTCTGCGGGTCGGGGGTGATGATTCGTCCGGCGGCTTCCGCCGGGTCTTCCGCCTGAAAACTCGGCTGGATGTACAGCACCCGCAGGTTCTCTACGGTTGCCTTGCTGAATACGCCCTGCACGGTGTAGTCGCCGTCCGTCAGGACGGCGGTCACGCCCACCCGGTCACCGGGGCGGATGATGCCTGCCAGCCCCGCCGAATCACTCACCTGGATGGCCACCGCCCGCTCGTCCGGCTGCAAGGTAACCGGCTTTTCGCCCAGATGAGCGGTCAGAATCAGGTCGCCTGCACTGCGGTCAATCCGCAGGGCTTGACCCACTGCTTGGGAAGGGTCGGTAATTGCCCCTTCCGGCGGCAGCAAGTCCGCCGGGACGCCCTTCATCACCAGGTCACCCTCCGTCAGGATATGACCGGCAGGCAGGTCAACGGCAGCAACCGCCACCTGCGTCTGCTCGGGCGGACGCAGCATGGCTAACGCCACAAAGAAAACCAATGCGGCTAACAGGTAGGGTAGGTATTTCTTAATCACGCTTCACCTCGCAGATATTGATTTGCGCCATCGTAGATGGCCAGTGCCTCACCGAACTCACGCAAATCACAATGCACCACCCGCTGCCTGCTGCCGTCCTTTTCCGTGACAATCAACAGGACATACTGCGGCTGAATCGGGATGGCGTTCACGATTTCGCTCAATGGAATGCGTTGATTTCGGTCTTGCTCGTTCATTTTGCTTTCGTCTCCGTAACGGTTGGGGTAACGGTTAGTGTCGGTTTGGGGGTCGGGGTCTTGATCTCCGTCCACCACTGCGTCCGTTCCACCTGCGGAACGGGCGTATTGGTCGAAAGAAACACGCCCCGCCATACGGTTGCGGTGGCCAGCGGCTGCCAGCGTTCGCCGCTCATTCCCTCGCTCACCAGCAGGATGACCGCCACCATCAGCACGAAAACCAAAAGCGGTACGAAGGCTTTGCTCACAGCGTTATCCTCCCCAGTTTCTCGGCAATCTCCGCATCGGTCGGCTCCGGTACGTCCAGCATCAGCGGACGGAACAGAATCGGCAGCTGCATCTCGCGGCTGTGGGCATACGGGAAACGCCCGATCACCATCCCGATATGCTCATCCGCCAGAAACCGCCGCCAGGGTTCGTCCACGAAGCCCTTTTCGCTTCTCGCAATCGCCGAAAGCACGATGTCCTTGTCTTTGGGGGTTTTCAGAAAGCCCACCACCAGGTTGTTGCAGGATGAGATGATGCCCGAAGGGATGAGTGAGGGGCTTTGGGTCACCACCCCAAAGTACGCCCCGTACTTCCTCGAATCCCGGAACATATTGCTGTACTGCTCGCCCACCGTTGGCGCGCTTCTGCCCTCTGTGGCATCTCCGCCGCCTTCCAGCCCGGTGAAGATGATGTTGGCCTCTTCAAACACCATGAACAAATCCGCTTCACCCCGGTTGATTTGCTTCTCCCGCCGGGCCACCATGTCGGAGTAAATCAGCCAGCCCGCCCAGCCCAAGAGCCAGGCTTTGGCGAAGTTGTCCAGAAACTTGCCGCCTTCCAGCACCACCACGCCGTTGGGTCGGCCCAAGTCCTCTACCGGTATCGCATCCGCTCCGGGCTGGAACTGCGCCGCCGGTGCGCCCCGCACCAGCGACTTCAACCGCCACAGGATACCTTCCAGCACGCCCCGCCCTACCTGGTCGCGCGGGTTGAGCGAGTCGTATTCCCGCTCGATCTCCTCGTACAGGTCGCCCAGCCCCACCCGCTTGCTGCGCTCCACCGCCACTCTTTGGCGGTCATCCGCCGAGAGGTCGCCCAGGGGTGTGCCTTCCACCAGCCCCAGCCGGGCGGCTTCCTCCGCCGAAACCCGCCCGTACTGCGGGTCAGCCCGCACCAGCGGGTCGTCCACCATCACACCCACGCTCAGATACACCCGCCGCACCGCATCCAGCAGGCGGTGCTGCTGTTGTTTCTGCCCTAACTGCGCCACACTGCCGAAAATATCGGCAAAGGCTTTCAGTTGCGTCTCCGGGTTGATGTATGTCCCGATTTGCAGCGGGTTCCAGCGCAAAGGTCGGACGCCATCGGGACGCAGTTGGCGGATGTCCACCCGCCCTTCCAGTCCGGGGGCATTCAGCAAACTGCGCCAGGCAAAGCCAAAGTCCAGCACCACCACCCGCATGTTCCAGCGGTAGGCAATCTCATACGCCATCCGCACCGCCGCCACGCTCTTGCCCCAGCCGGTATCCCCGGCAAACATGGTGTGCATCAGGCGGGGCTTGTCCAGTCTGACCGGCGCATTGGTCAGGTCGGCGGTATTCGGGCTGTACTGGTGCCCCAGTACCACCTCGCCGGGCATTTTCGGGTAGAAGCCCATCCCGTCCGGGATCGGGGCAATCACTTTCAGCGTGCCTTCCTGCAAGAGAGAGGGTGCGACATACGCCGCCACCTTGTCCGCCGGGAGCAGGCTGGCGTAGCGCCAGAACAACCAGCCATCGAAGGGGTCGTGCGGGTCGTTCGTCCTCGCCTTGAACGGCACGAACGCCCGTGCCGCTTCCATGACCGCCTCTCTCTCCGCCTCCGGCGGTTCGGCGGTCAAGACCGGCGTGGGTGCGCCCTCGCCGTAGAAGGCTTCCGGCACGAGGCTTGCCGCTGCCACCGCCGCCCGCTCCGAGTCGGTCAGCAGGTAGGCACTGGTCACAAAGCCCCCCGAATGAGTTGCCGTGTTCAACAGCCCCTCGAAGCCCCGCAGGATTTCCGTCAGCCGTTCGGCCACATCGTCCTCCACCTGCCAGGTGCGGTTGAGGTTGATCGCCGGGGCCAGCCCGTAGGTCAGCCCCGCCCCGGCGGTCTGTGCGCCGATACTCGAGCGGGTCTGTCCGTAGGCATCCGTCTCACCGTAGCCCCTGCCAAACCCCTGACTGCGGGTGTGCGCTTCGCCAGTGGTGTTGGTCTCGCTGTTCATGGTCGTGACCACCCGGCTGGTCGAGCGTGACCAGCCGCTGCTCTCCACCACCCCTTGCGAGGTGGCATTGCCAACCGTCTGTCCCGTGCCGCGACTCTCACCCGTGCCGGTCGTCCAGCTCTCGCCGGTGGTGTCCGCCCGTCCGTGCATCTCGCTGGTGGACTGGAAACTGCCCGATGAGGCAAACTGGCTCTGGCTTTGGGTCAGGTTCCACGATTCGCTCACGCCCATCCCGCCGCCCAGGTCGATCTTGGCCACCCCCACGTTGATTCCGCCACCGGCGTTGACGGACTGGTTGAGGCTCGTCCCATGTCCCAAAGCCCAGCCGCTCCCGCTGCCCGCCGTCTGGCTCGTCCCGCTCGAACTGCCCCATGCGCTCGATTCGGTCTGGCTCTGCATCCGGCTGTGGCTCTGCATGGTGCTTTGGGCCTGCATGGTACTCTGACTCTCCATCTGGCTCGTCCCCTGCATCACGCTGCGGCTGCCCGATTCGCTCTCCGATTCGCCCAGACTCACGCTCGACCCTCTCGTGACCGAGTGCGAACGGCTCTCCGTGTCCGCCTCGCCCCAGTTCTGATTCCAGGCTTCCGCCTGACTGTGGGCGTGGCTGTCTGCCCGTCCGCCCGCTCCCGAATAGCCGTGCGCCAATGCGTTGAAAATCGGGATACCCACCGAAAAGCCGATGGACTTGCTGCCCTTGCGCCGGGAGGCGTAATTGCTGGCAATCCGTGCCATCTGCTCCAGGTCCCGCACCAGTTCCCCGCGCGGCACATGGTCGCTGACCACCTGAAAGACAAAGTTCTCCCGCAGTTTTGCCAGTCCTCTGAACAGAATCTCGTTCTGCTCGATGGCCAGGTCGTCCGCTTCTTCCGGCAGTGCGCCGTCTCGTCCCGTCCCCCGCCGTTTCACTCTCGGGTCGGGGTGGCCGAGTAACGCCAGCGGTTTCCTCGCACTGCTCAAAAACTCGACATACCAGCGGATGATGTCCAGATCCGGCGCTCTCAATTGCGATTGGGCAAAGCCCGCCAGGGTCGCTTCGACCGCCGCCGCATCCCGCTCGGCTCTGCTAATCCCCGCCGCCACCGATTCGGCGGACACCGCCGCTCCGTACAACTGCACGATTCCGATGTGGTCGGGCTGGAAGATACCCAGTGCCGAATAGACGAAGTTCACCCCGGCGTTGTACAGCCCGGTGATGGCTGCCCACTGCTTGCCGAGTATCCCTTCACCCGCCTGCCGCCGGTTCTGCGGGTCGTCCGTGATGGCGGTCAGTTCCCGCAGGACGGCCACCCGGTAGTACCGCCGTCCGTCCTCGTCCACCAGACACCAGGCGGCGTGAAAGTGGCCGTTCCTGCTCTCGATGCCGTTGTCCAGTATTCGCAGCATCCCTTACCTCCGCTCCCATTCAAGGTTGTATAACCGTCCACTCCGTTTCTCCTCTTTGAGAAAGATGGTCGTCAGCCGCGCTTGCGGAGGTATGATTTCCGTGACGATCTCATCCACCAGACGGTATTCCCGCGCTTGTTCCGGCAAAAGCGTCACCGTGCGGGACAAATCCGCCTCGACTTTTTCCAGCGTCTGGCCGGTTGACTCGGCCAGCACCCGACAGATATTGCGCTGGTCGCTTTCCAGTTCGGTCAGGATGTTCCGCAACTGGTCGCCGGTGTAATTGCCCTCTTCCAGATGGGTTCGGATACCGTGTAGTAAAAAGCGCGTTTGCGGCGCAGCCAGCCGCCTTTTCCCGGCGCAGTACAACACCACCCCTATTGAATCCACTTGACCGATGTTGTATGTCCACACTTCTATCGGCAGCCCCCTCATCAAGGCGTACAGCGTCAGGCCGTATGAAACCGATCCGCCCGGTGTGGAAAGCAGCAAATGCAACCGCTCCACCCCTTCCAGTACGGCGTTTTGGAAAATCTCCACCAATAGTCCAAAACTCTCGCCGTTCACCGCTGAAAGAAACTGAATCCAGCGCTCTCCTCTCATCCCTTACCTCCGCTCCCTTGCCCGCTCGATGACCGTGCGGGGGTCTGCCCCGGTTGGAGCGTGCGCCAGCAGGTTCTTGATCAGCAGCCCTGCCTGCACTACCGGCATCCCCCACAGCGCAAAGCCCGCCAGCACCGCCAGATAATTCACCCCGGCGATGAGATTGTCCGCCGCTTGGTTGTCCAATGCCCAGAACAACACCCGTGCGCCCAGTCCCACCAGGGCGTACAGGATGAGGTTCTGAATCGTCTCCCACGCCGATTCGTCCGGGCGGTAGTTGTCCACCCGCATCACGAAGCCGCCCACTCCCGCCAGCCCTGCCATGAGGTAAGGGGCAGGGTTAGGCGCAATGAGCGCCGCCGCCAGTGCCAGCCCGCCGGCGGGCAGCAGCACCTGCCGCATCCGCCGCGCCTGCGCTTCCTGCAAACGCTGACCCAGCAGCAGGTACAGCCACACCAGCGCCGGGATGAGCAGCACCAGCGCAAGGTTGTCCACTGCCAGCCAGACCAGCGCCAGCAGGCCGTTCAAGACCCACACCAAAGGCAAAAGCAGCGTGTCCGGACTCATCCCGCCCCCTTACTTGATGATGGTGGTCATCATCAGGTAGGCGTCAAATTCGCCTGCCGGTATCTGGAACGAACGGGACTGTGATACCGGCGTGCCGCTGGTAATGCCCGAAAGTGTCATGGCGTAAAAGCCGGGGTCACGAATCTGCACCTTTTCCTGTACCAGCGTCCAGCGGAAGGTGTTGGACGCATCGCAGCCCTGACTGGTGGCATAGCGCCAGTTCCAGTCCGGGCGGATGAGGGTTGCCCCCGGATACCACTGGGCCAGGTCGTTCAAAATCCAGTCCCGGCTGGACTTTTTCAGGCTCGCCGAAGCCAGCACCCGCGCCTGTTCGCAGAAGGTCTGTTCGTGCAGGACGCAGTACTCGACTTCTTCCTCTTCCTCGACATACCGGTTGGGGGCTTTGCAGTTGTCCTTGATGGGCGGCGGCAGTTCCACAAGGCTGCCGTTGGGGGCGATACAGCGTTTGTTGACCTCTTTGCGTTCTTCCAGCGTGTAGTAGCGGAAGATGGTCGGCTCGATGGTCAGGCTGAATTGCAAATCCACCCCGCGCTTCTCCGGGTCTTGGCCGGTCACGATGGCGTAATTGGGGGCGGTCTTGACCGCCGTGCCGCTGATCCTGCCCTGCGTTACGCTCGGCGCACCGCATTTCTGCACCACCCTGTCCGGCGTGGGTGTCCTGCCGGGGATGTTGCCGTCCGGACACAGGGACGGCGGACATTGCCCCCGCCGCCGCAGTTCGTCTAGCAGGGCCTGCGGACAGCCGGTCGGCGAGTTCTGGCAGGATGAGTACAGCAGCATTACCCGGTAGAAGTTGTTGTCCTGGTTTGCAGCACGCCTCAGAATGTCAAAGAGATTCCACGCATCGCTTTCTTTCAACACAGACCAGGCGTCTTTGCCCTGAATGATCGCATCCGCCAACTCTCTGGCGTAGGGCAGGTTCAGGACTTGCAGGACGGCGGCAATCACATCTCTGCCGCTCATGTTGCCCCCAACGATGTCGCCAACCCCCCAGATTGCATACCCCAGTCCTGTCCCCACCGAACCGTCCGAATTGACCAACCCCGATTCACGCGGGTTCATCGCCATGAAGAACAGGGTCGTGGCCGATGGCAGCAAGACGCTCTCCCCGCTCGGCAGGGCGTACATATGGTAGGTCGCTGCCCCGTCATAAATCCAGTCCGGTACCCACGCAGGCGCATCCGGCATCCAGTCCGCCGGAACTTTCTGCTCACCCAAATCCACCACGCCCGCTTTGAGGTTGCCGTTTTCGTCAAAGAAGTCGCCCCAATCGGCTCTGGCGGGTTGAATGTTCACCGCCAACAGAACGAACAAGAGGACTGCGTACATCACCCGCTTCATGGCTCAGCCTCCAACGCCTGCAATTCCTGCTCGAACAGAAAATGGTCGAATTTCCATTCGCCGTTCTCTCGCACCACCAGTACCGGTATCTCGCCCCCTTTTTCCTCGCCGGTGTTCAGGTCTCGGATCGTCCCCGTGACCATCCACACCTGCCGCTCGCCCAAATCCTTACGCAGTTCCGCCGACTGCACCCGGTACTCGCTGCGCGCTTTGGTCTCCACCACCCTGTCCCAATTGGTGAACAGTTCGGCGAAGGCACAGCCGTTCTCGGTGGCCACCGCACACACCGATTGCAGCCAGGCATCGTAGCCGGTGGTCACATCCACCGAAAACAACGCCGTGAGACCGGCGATGGCGGCTTCCCGTCCGTCCGGGACGGGGGTGGGTTCGGGTTCTGCCTGGGCGGTAGTGAACATCGGCAGGATAAACCGCACGGCGGCAATTGCCGCAAAGACCACCAGCAGGATGACTAACCCTCTTTTGACGGTTGACAGTTTGATTTCCACGCTTCACCTCCGGTTAACACAAAGCGGCTCTCCCTGACTGGGGAGAGCCGCTTAAATACAAACAGCGTTCTCACGTTTCGGGCTTCTCGTGCCCTCGGAGCCGCATGCCCCGTTCCTCGCCGATTATTCTACAAAGTTATTTTTCCGTTCGCAAGTGGTATTTTTCAGTCCCTTACAACACTGCAAGGTCAGGGGGTTTCCGCCGGTCTTTGCGGCGGCGGTAACTGGCACGGACGCCCTAACGCCGTTACCCAATACCACCATGACTCGTTCTCGATTTGCCACCACCAGGCATCCAGAAACAGCAACTCGTCCGGTGCAATGATGCCCTTTGCCCCACGAATCCACGACTCGGCTTCTGCCGTGCCGGGCTGGGTGCGTACCACAAACACTCGCAGGAAGGGAATAACAATTTGGCGGACTGGCACAAAAATAATTGTGCCGCTGCAAACATTCTTGCCCTCAAAGTTTTGCTCGTCAATCTTCTCCCACCCGGCGAAGCGGTCTTGCCAGAACTCCCGGAAGGTCATCCCTTCCGGCGGCAGTGTCCTGGCAAAGCGCGGGTCAATCTGCATCGGTTGATTGGCCTTGACGGCGTAGAAGTACCACCCCACCCCGCCAGCCGCCAGCACCAACACCAGCGCGGCGATTATTGTCACCCGCAGCACCACCTCAAAAACCAACAGCAGCGCCTTGAACGGCAAGGCTACCAGGTTGCGGGCTGCCAGTTTCAACCCTTTGCGTGTGATGGCCGCCATAGACCTCACACCCCCCCAATCCAGTGCGCCCACCCCGCCCCCTGCGCTTGCAACGCATTGACCAGCCGCTGGTCGGCGCTCCACAACTCCGCTCCGTACTGCTCCGCCACTGCCGCATACTGGGCATCGTAGGCTTTGCTCTGTCCCAACCGCTCCGCCCAGCGCAGCGAGGATTTCAGCAAAGCAGGGGTCGGCTCCACCAGCCGCACCCCCATTTCTGGCAGAATGTCCACCAACAAGTCGGCATCCTTCGGGGCCAGTTTGCGTTTGAACACGGCAAAGCGCAGGGCTGACACCACCTCGGCGTACCAGTGCGCCGGTGCGTACAACACTTCACCGCTGGACTTCCAGTCGTCCAGACATCGCTCCGCCTGAACCGAGTAATCTTGAGTCAGCAGGACATTGACCACAACGCTGGCATCTACGACAATCCCCATTTCTCCTCCTGCTCCCGCTCGTATTCCTCACGCACATCCCGCAGAATGTCACCCTCATACACGCCATATTGAGCAGCAGTGCGTTCGCGAATTTCCCGCAACTTTGCCAGCGTGCGGCGGAATTGTTCACTCTCCGCCCGGCGCTGTTCTTCCAGATAGCGGCGCACCAATTCCCGCAGGATTTCAGACACGCTCTTGCCCTGTTCCTGAGCAATCTCGTGCAGTTCCAACTGGTCACTTTTGTCCAACATCACTTGCACTCGAATCAGTTCGGCCATCTCACACCTCGTTGTGTATAGAGTATTACACAACAAGGATTTTGTCAAGCCCCTGCCCGCGGTTCCAGCGTTCCAGCCACAGGTCGCTGTCCGGCTGCTTTGCCAGCGTGGTCAGTTCGGTGGCCACCCCCGCAAAGCGGGGTTTGAGATAGCGCAGGATACCCTGCATCCGTTTGGGTGTCAGGGTGCATACTGCCACCCGCCGCTGGAAGTTGTACTGATTGATCCACTTCCGCACCCATGTGTTATCCGCCCCGTCCCTGCGTTTGCGGGGATGGCGCAGGGTCTCCACCTCGACATAAATCCGCTCGCCGTCCTTCTCGACCAGCACATCCGGCTCTACCAGCGGATTGTCCACCGCTGGACAGACTTCCACCCGCCAGCCCCGCCTGCGGGCGTGGTAGGCAAACAGCAGGATGGCAAAAGCATGATTGGCGTGTTCTTCGGCGTTGTGTTTTTGGGTAAGAATGTCCCACTCTGACCGGCGGATGGGACAACCCAGTTCTGCGGCAAACACCACACCGCTGTCGGTCAGGCGCAGGATAGCGTATTTTGTTTGACCGCTTCTGAAAAATAGCCGTTCCGCCAAATTCTGCTCAACCAGCAAGTCGAACAACCGCTTTGCCGAACCACCGTAGATACCCAATCGCTGCTCGACCTCTACTTGCAAACAAACCCCCTCTGCCAAGATTTGCACGGCGGTTTCCATCCGCCGCCATAATTCAATCCGAATCGCCCTTACCCGTTCCATAAGCACATTTTGACCATGAATTTTACAAAATCTTATCCGTACCATTCATGTGGCACCCCCCTATATTTTTCTGGCACAATGGTACGGATAAGATTTCCCCGCCGCACCCGTCCTCACCTCGCCGAAAAACGGTATCCGCGCCGAATCTTGCGCCGGGCAATCCGCTCCGCCAGTCGGCGGGCGTGGGTCTCGTCCTCGCACGGGATACAGCGCCAGCGTTCATAGCCCGAACGCAGGCTACCCCACCCGCACACCACCGCCCAAGCATCCAAGAGGGTCGCCTGAACCCCCACCACATACCAGCGGTGGATATTCCGTTCAGGGTCATTGCGGATGAGGCGCATCAGGGCATTTTACCTCACGGCTCGTACTTGCGAATCTCGGCATCGAACAGCAGGTAAGTCAGGATTTGCAGGTCGAGGTACAGCAGAAAGCCGGGGTCATCATCCGCCTCCGAACCATCCGGCAGCAGTTCCACCGCCACCCCCTCTTGATTATCACCCCGCAGGTAGAGAATGTCGGTCACCCGCCAGTCCAGCACGCTCTCGTTGACCTCACCCTGCGAGTTGCCGGTGACTACATCCACCGCCCGCTTGACCGGCAGCAGGAAGCCGTTGTCCAGAATCACCGCCGGAAGGTCGTACTCGCCCTGACCCCGCAGGATGACATCCCGCACCATCCGCTCGGCAGCGTTCTCGTTCAGCCAGTCCAGCAGGCAGACCGGCTTTGCCTCAGCCACCACCCGCATGACGATACAGCCATGCTCCGGGCAGCGCTCGAACTCGTCCAGATTGTAGTCATGCTTGCGAAAGGCAAAACTCATCCTAGCCGCCTCTTTCGCTTTTCCAGTTCCCGTTTGCACTTTTTGACCAACTGATAGACCTTCATCAGGTTCAGACTAGCGTCCCCGAAAGCTATTTTCAGCAGCCGCCTTGACCAGCCCTTTTCTTTGCGTTCGGCCTGCTCAACCACCCAAACGGCCGGGTCGGGGATGTCGTACAATACCCGCAGCCGCCACCACCACGCCGAACTGTCAAACTCATACCGCTGCTCCGCCGTACGCAGGTTTTCCATGACCGCATTCTGGACATCGAAGCGGTCGAAATCGTATCCCCCCGGCGGCACCAGCGGCAGCAGGGCATCCCACACCAGCCGTCCGCCCCTCACACCGCCCGGCATGGTCAAGAGCCGGGCAATCATGCCTTTGCACACCTCCGGCGGCAGCACCTGCTCACGGATGACCTTCGCCCGATAGTGCATCGCCAGGGCATCATAGCGGCGCAGGGTATCATAACGGCTCATCCGCACCAGTTCCTCTCCGTCCCACGTTTCACCATCGGCAGTCATTTTCCCTCCCAAGAAATTTGAATTTGACCCGCCATGAAAATCACAGCACCTCGACTTTCAACACTTCCAGATCGTCAGGGCTTGCCTCGACTTCCACCTCTCCTGGCGCAATGCCCGGCTTCAAGCGCACCACCAGATAGACATCACCGGGTTTTGGCTCGTAAAATCCTGCTATTGGTGGAACACCAAATAACCTTGTCGTACCACGATGCCGAATGTAATGCGGCACACCCTGCTTTATCGCCCACAGCACCTGACCCCAATCGCTGCGGTTGATGAGCAGACTGGCCGGGTAGTCCACCGGCGGGATGAGTGTGTTCACAATCGCCCGATAAATCATGTCCATCCTGCACCTCCGCAAAAATTCAACGGGCGGTTACGCCCGCACCAGGCACACTTGCGCCGGAGCGCCCCCGAACGCAGGCGGCTACGCCAAGAGCGCAGACGCCGCTAGGCGTCAAGCGGTGACGGGGCGCAAGGCGCACTGTGCCGTAAGCCAGGCCGTTAGGCCGCCCCCGCTGGTCGCTAGACCAGCCCGCCGTCCACCACCACATCCGCCAGCATCTCCCGCAAACTCACCTGCCAGCCGTTCACCGCCACCCGCTCCGGCAGTACCCCTTCGGCTTTGCGTAACTGCTTGATGACGTTGACCGCCTGCTCCCGCAACAGCGGCGGAACATGAAAGACCACCTCACGGGCAACCACATGCGCCCGCTCATCCGCAGACCACAGCCAGCCGTGGACGGTGGCGTGCAGGGCTTCACGGTGCGCCCGCCCGGTGAGGACGAAGCCCAGCGTTTCCAGTGCCAGGTCGTTCTCGCATACCACCCGGTGACTGCCGCCCAGCACCGACAAATCGGTGGTCAGGACGGCTTCGACTGCCAAGACGCCCCGGATGGCGTACACCCGCCTCAGGCTCATCTGCCCGTCCAGAATCACCTGATTGTACCGTTTCATGCAACCTCCCAGTTTTCAAGATTTTAGCGCCTTTTCAACCATCACCCGCCGAAATTCCAACCGCTTCCCGCCAAAGCCTAACAACAAGCCCATCGCCTCGCCCTGATACACCCGCAGGTAACGCCGCAACTGGTCGAAGTCGGCCTGCTCGAACCGCTCCGCTGTCTTGCACTCCACCAGCACCGCCACAGGGCCTTTCCGCAATACCAAGTCCGGTATCACCTCACCAACCACCTGCCCGTTGTACTGCACTTTCAGGCGCGGCTGGTACTGCACCGTCTCCCCGTTTGACCGCAGCTCGTGCAGCAAGGCCCGATGATAGACCATCTCGGCATGTCCCGGCCCCAACTCCCGCTGCACCCGCCGGGCATGGCGGATGATCTTTCCCACCATCGGCAGAAACTTATCGGCAACCATGACGCCTCTCCCACAAAACCCGCTCCAACGCCATGACCACAATCTGCCGTGCCAGACTGCGTCCCGCATCCACCGCCGCGCTCACTGCCGTCTGTAAGTCCTTCGCCAGCGGATTGCTCTCGTCCAGCAGGGCTGATTCCAGGTCGGCCAGCGGTATCTCCTGCACCAACTCCGCCACCAGTTCACCGCCAAACTGCTCTTGCAGCTGCCTAATGCTCGATGAGGTCGGCATACGGCCCTTCCAGGTAACGGCGGCGGGATTGGCTGCTGTCCGGGTCTAACTCTGGAGGGTACTCGCCAGCGTTCCGCAGAACCGTGCGCAGCAGTGCCCCGTTCCAGCCCTGCTTCCCGGCATACCATAACCATTGTCTCACCCGCTCCGGGTCTGCCTGCCAGGCCGTCTCGACATCTGCCAGTGACCCGCGCCAACCCAACCGCTTCAAGGTGTCTTTGATTTCAGCGGGCAAATTCCCGTTTTTACGCAATTTTTCAGTGAAAGATTTTTCACCTGCAAAGTTTGCAGGTGAAACGTCATTTTGCTGCTGTTTACTGTTAATTGATTCAGCAGCAGTATACTGACGGTTAATTAATACATTTAATGCAGTGAAAGATTTTTCAGGTGAAAAGTTTGCAGGGGGTGCAAAGTTTGCAGGTGAAAGCGAGATTCCCAGAGCAGACAAACGTCTCTCACTCTCAGCGATTTCTTGTTCGCTCATCCCAACAATCACCTGGTAAATGGTTGTCTCAGAGCTCTTTCCACCCCGCCCACGGTTGATAACCCGTATCTCCCCGCTCTCTTCCAGTCTGCGCAGCAGGTAATACACATTCCGCTCACTGGAGCGAATCTTCCTCGCCATCGCCTCATGTCCGGGGTAGCAAAAGCCCCAATCATCTGCCCAATCCGCCAGCGCCATCAACAGCAACAATGTTGATCCGCCATGCTGACTGTATTTCCACGCCCTTGTAATAACCTCAATGCTCACTTTTCACCTCCGGGAATTGGATTTCAGTTATTTTCGTAACAATCGAAATTTTCCGTTCAAAAGGCTTTTTTTATCATAGGGATACTGACATAGCCACTAGTGAAAAACAAAGGGCTTGCAGGGCTTCCAGAGAGGACAACGTCAGCGTCGCTGTCAGCGTCAAAGTCAGCGGAACGTAAGCGGGAGGTCAGCGGAACGTCAGCAATACCGCTGACGTTGATTTTTGGGCTCTCAAAAAACATCATAATTTCCTCGACCATGATTGCTACCTTTCCTCCCATCGTGCCTGTGCATCCTGTTTTGGGTAAGGTGTCAGCCGCAGTACACCCTCTTCATAACGATTTGCGCTGTGTTTGAGCAGCAGCCCAACCAGTTCCCCAACAGGAACATTGTGCCTGTCGGCTTTCTCTTTCAGCCGCTTGACCAGCTCATCGGGCAAGCGGTAAGCCACACGGGAAGCCCATAACCGCGGCTCTTCCCTTTCTCGCTTACGCTTGCTTTTGCTCGGACTGACTGCCTTTGGAACAGGATTCCACCCTTCTTCAACCCAACCGTTCTGTTTCGTCCAGCCACTATCAAGCGGGTAAAGCGTCATACGTGTCCCTTTGACTTTGGGTTGAATCGTCAGGGTTTCCCGCTCCATGCAAAAGAGACCATACTCCAGAAATGCCCTTGCCACCTCATCCGCCGTCACGCCCACCTGATCGGCAATCGCTACCACTCTTGCGCTTACTTCCTCAGGCACACTCCGAAAGGTCTTAGCACGATGTGCCTTTTCCCAAGTGCGATTACGCGGCTTCTTGGGACCTTTCATCAGATCCACCACGCTGATCTGCGGCAATGCCAAAGGTACAGTCCTCCCTGTGTTAGTCTGTTCTTCTTCCTGGCTTTTGCCAGCCCAGAATGTCCTACGCTCTGCCATTCTTTTACTCACTTACCACTTCAACACTTGATCCACTAAACACGCATATTCCTGTGCGGCTCGGCTTGTTGGGGCTTTTTCAAAAACAGTTTGTCCTTCGGCAATACATTCCCGAAATACCGTTGCTCGGTGGATCGGCGGTAATACCGTTTCACTAAATCCTGCTTTCAGGTCTTCCTCAATTTTTTTCGTCTCCCGCGTTACATCATCGTAAAACGTGGGCAGTATTCCACCCAGTGACCCCCGCCAGCCTTTGTTTTCTTTCAAATTCCGCATGATACCTACGGTCTTGTTCAGTCCTTCCAGCGAGCCAAATTCCATCGCCACCGGTACAATCACAAAGTCGGATGCCCAAATCGCTCGCTCTTGCAACCCGCCCAATGATGGACTGGTGTCCATCACAATGTAATCTAAACCATTACGCATGAAAACATGAATCGCATCTCGTATGTACGACACCGGCTTATCTAATGCAGATAGGGAGTTCTGAGCTACAGCAGTCTCCTGACTACCCGGTATGATCCACAAATTCGCTCGACCCGTCCCCCTCACTTGTTGACGGAGGAGAATTAACTCATTTTTCTCTAGTGGTTTAATCGACGACATCAATAAGAAAAAGATACCCGGTTCTTGCTTCAACCCTAGATAACTGGCACTTTGACCCTGTGGGTCAAAATCCAAAATTAATACTTCTTTTCGCCGCAGCGCCAAGCCGTGAGCCAGACTGAGGACAGTGGTGGTCTTTCCCGCCCCCCCTTTTTGATTCGCAATCGTGATGACTTTTGTCATCCATTCACCTCCTCGTTCAATCTCGTCAAGAAGCGTTGAATAGCCTTCCTATACTCAAAATTCGCTCGAATGCGTACTTTCCGCCCCGGAGATAACCCCTGCCAGCCCAGTCCAATCAAGTCCTGGTTTTCCATCGAAATCTCTCCAATAACCGCCTCTTTCATTTCGAATCGCTCGTAGTCCTCTGCTTCTAAATCATCATTCCTTACTTTGGTCAGCAAGATACTTACATTTTTTCGTTCGGCATCTTCACGAACACTTTCATACGCCGCCACGGTATGCCCAAATGTCTTGAACGCTAAAAAATCTTTCGTAGTCGGAATCAGTAAATGATCACAAATTGCCATGCTCACATAGGTCGTGTGCGTGGGAAATGGGTGAGTGTCTATAATTACCCACTCAAATCCACTCCGGCTTAATAATTCCTTAAGTTCATCAACTCGCTCTCTGAATAATTCCCCTACTTTGATTATTTTTTCTACACTCGAGTCAATTAGCCACAGTCTAGGGCTAACAGAAGACAAGTGGTGAGCAAAATCTAATCCCCCTTCAAGCAGCTTCTCATAATCGGCGAGAGGAGAGACATACTCAATTTCAAAAAATCTTTTATGTTGATTCGCCCGTCCAAAATTCAGCAGTAGTACCCGCCCCTCAAGAGAAAGATTGTAGGCAAACTGGATCGCCGTGATTGTTTTGCCGGTATTCTCCCGCAAGTGAGCAACCGTAATCACTTTTCCCATCATCCCGCCTCCCCGAACAAACTCAACTGTGGCTGCGCTTTCTTCTCATGTGTCAGCCAGACATCGAACGCGAGTAGATTACCCGCCCGCTCAATCTCCAACCCGTCCGCTTCTTCCAAGAGTGCCAGCAGCCACGCCGGGGCTTTCTCACTCACCCGCGCATAGCGGGGTCTCACCCCCTTGCGTTTCTCGTACAACGCAATCGCCGCTGCCAGTTCGTCCCTGTCCTCGATGCGATAGACCCGCCATTCGGTCCTGTCCATGTCCATTACCTCCGTCCAGCCATTCGATATAACTTGCTCCGCCGTGTCCATGCACGGTCACTAAATCCTCGATTTTCAGGTACACATTCAACCCATACGGCTCGCGCTTCCAGCGCAGTACCGCCAGCCCGTCCGAAAACTCCACTCCCTCGGCGACCACGCCCGTACCGCTCACTCCACTCGGGTCGCTCTCCCGTACCAGCACAAACCGCCTCATTCATTTGCCCTCTAACAACACCCGTATCTTGCTCTTTCCTGCTTCGGTCAGCCGCCACTCACCTGCAATCATCTCGATCAACCCCCGCCGTTCCAGGCGTTCATACACCCCCGGAAAGGTCTGCTTCATGCGGGTGTGCAGCGGCGTGTGCAGCCGCACGTAGTTCAAGCAGCGCGCCTCAACCGGTGTCAGCCCCAAGGCCTTGCAGCGATACGGATTGAATTTGACCAGTTCGTTGTCCAGTTCCATTGTTCTGCCCTGTTCCGTTCTGTTCTGTCCTGTTCGCCGTTCTGTTCGCCGAACAATTCCACTCACTCCACCGGGGCAGGGGAGAGGACTGCCCGGCGTTCTCCCACCGCATAATACAACTCTTGCAGGGTGGCGTACTCCCCTGTTAGATACGTCCCCTTGCCCGGCTGGGTCTCGATATAGCGCGACAGCAACCGCACCGCCTGACTCCACACTTCGGCGCTCCAGCCCAATTCACGCCAGCCGGGAATTCGATTCGACTGCGCTCCAACCGTCTGGATGCTCTCCCGCAGCAAGCGCAGCGCCAGCCGCTTGTGCGGGTCTGCCCGACGCTGGATGAAGCCAACCAGTTCCCCATCCACTGAATACGGAATAGGCTCGGTCTCGCTCTCATCCCCTTCATCCGGCAGCCTCGCCGGTAAGGCCGGTTGGATGACCTGCACCCGCACCGGCGGGGCGTTCCCGGCTAGAAGCAGCAACGTTCCCGCCCGGCTCTCCACCAACTGCCTGCGGCGGGACTGCCAGGCAATCCACTCGTTGCCCGCTCTCCACACCAGCACGACCACCACTCCGCCCAATGCCAGGAGTGTCAAGAGCAGGATGAGCAATGCCAGCAATTGCAGCCAGCCTTCCTGCCGCTGCGCTTGGGCTTCCCGTTCGGCCTGCCGCCGGACGGCTTCGGCGGTAGCCGTCATCTGATACGCCTGTTCGGCGATGGCAAGGGCTTGCTTTGTGGCTTCCAGGCTGACCGCCTGCCGAGTGGCTTCCAGCCTGACCGCTTCGGCGGTCTGCCGCAGGGATGTTTCCTGCGCCGCCTGAGTCGCCCGTGTCTGCTCTTCGACCTGCCCGGCCAGCGCTTCGGCAGCCTGGGCGGTTGCGCGCAGGGCAGCCGGGTCGGGCGGGGCGTATTGCACCGGAGGTGTACTTACACAGCCGGTCAGCAGCAGCAGGACGATAATCACTACTCGCTTCACCAGACCAGTACTCCAATCAGCAAGAAAACAATCACTAATGCAAGCAGCGGCAGGCAGCCCGCCTCTGTGCGCCGCCATTCACTGCGGCGGATGCTGCCGTCTGCATTCCTCTCCAGCCTGTCCCAGCGTACCCGCCGGTCTACCGCAGGTTCGCCCTCGTAGTGCAGCACCACATCCACCGCTCCGGCTTCTTCTTCCAGCCAGCGCAGGCTGCGCCGTAAGTCCGAATCGTGCCGGGCAATCTCCGCCCGGCCCGGCAGGTGCAGGTGGATGACCTCATCGCCGTATCTGCCCCCCAGCCAGCGGCCCTGCACCTCATCCACCGCCCCCATCACCGTCCGGTAGGTCTCGCCCGGGTCAACATTGCGGGCGTCCACATGCCGCTCCGGCGGCGGGGTGTATTGTTCCGCTTTCGCCCGCAGCCCCAGCGTGAAGTACAGCACCACTGCCACAAACAAGATCAATCCGAGGATACACCCGTCCACTGTCTCAACTCCACCGCTCGGCTGCCCTCGGCCCGCACGACCTTACCCCGTTGAATCACCACCCGCTCGCCGGTCTTGACGTTCTCGAACACCGTCCCGCTCGGCCACGGGCAGGGGATCCGGCGGCTCTCCTCATCCCACCCCGGCAGGACAATGTCCGTCCAGCGGAAGTGTCCGCCGTAGAAGATGCCCGGTTCGTCCCCGCTGCGAGTAGGGTCTACCACCACTTTCCAGTAATACCCCGGCGGGGTCTGCCACAGCCGCCTGGTCATCCCTCACCTCACCCCCAACCGCTCTCGGAGTTCCACCCACAGCGAGTCATCGGCAGGCAGCCCTTCCAGCCGAAACAGGATTTCAAACTTGCGCTCTTCCCGCTCACGCACTTCGGCTTCGAAGGCAATTAACTCGTCCAGTTCGTCAGCCGTTAGGCCGCCAAACTCCGGGTTGGCACAGTCATGACAGACCCGCAAAGGCTTTCCGTCCGGCTCTTTCAGCCAGACCGCTTCGCCTTCGATCACATCCCCACAGTTTTCACAGATGGGTTTGTCCATCTCCCACGCTCCGCCCTTTCGACATCCGGTCGAACCAAATTTCAGGTAGGCTGTTGGTTCAATCAAGTTCAAGATCTAGAACGGCAATTCACCCCTGGTGCTGTCGGTCTCTGCTTCCGCCTTACCGCCGCCCAAAAACTGCACCACCTGGGCGGTCACTTTCAGGCTGGCTCCTGCTTCGCCGTTCTTGCGGGTGTAGGCTTCCACCGCAGGGACACCCCGCACGAACACCTGCCGCCCCTTTGCCAGGTACTGGTGGCAGCGTTCGCCTAACTCCCGCCAGGCACTCACGTCCACCCACACGGTCTCGTCCTTGCGGGTCTTGACCGCCACCGGGAAACTGCACACCAGCACCCCTTCAGGGGTGTAGCGCGCTTCCGGGTCTTTGCCCAGATTGCCGATCAGTTGGATTTCCAGCATCGTTATCGCTCCTCGTGGGGAAAAATGAAAATCGGCGTTCATACGCCGATGGGGTTGTCGTAGAACATCTGCCAGGTCTCCTCGTTCAGCCATTCTTCGCAGTACAGGCACTCGTAACCGCCCTCGCCTTTCAGCCAGACATGACGGCAGGTAGGACTCTGCACCCGATAGCCGTAGCCTTCCAGTACCGTCCCGCAGTCCAGGCAGGTCAGACCGTAATTGTCGCCAACTTTGTTTCGATGCTCACACATGGGAAACCTCATCCAGAAATTGTCCCTTGCACCACCGGGGGACAAACGCTCGTTTTTCTGGCAAAACGTGGTCAAAAACCCGTCCCTTGCACCACCGGGGGACTTCCTCGTTTTTCGGCGGGGGAACGTGGTCAAACCCCTGTGCGTGGTATCGAATACGCACCCCTCGCTCAACCTGGATAGTCGGTTGCCCATGCCGGTCTTTCCCGGCTGTCCCCCACCATTGCAGGCGGAGTAGTATTCCCGTCTCTCCGGGCCGTCACCCTGCCTGTTTCCCGGCGCTCATGTCTCTTGCCTTTCCGCTCATCACGTATAGGGTGCGCCGGGCTGCACCTGCCTCGCTAGCAAGGTCAGGTTCGCCAGTCCAGCCGGGTGGGATTTGCACCCACCGCAGGATCGGGGAGCATCCTGCCCCTCTTTGGCGGCTGGTTTGTTTGGAGGATCACCATGTCGCTTGTCAAGGTGCTGTTTCAGGCGGACGGGACTCGAACCCATCCTCACGCACCTGCCGCCTGAATGGAGGGAAAGAAGTGAGCCAACACCGCTAAACAAAAACCCTGCCGGGGTCATCGCAGGGTTCTGTTCTCTCGTGGTATACTTCCTCACGAGGCGAGCAGCGCACTCTGCTTGCCTCAACCGTGAGCGTGCCACCCACACGGCTCACGGAACGCCCCGGTCGGGCGCACAACGCCCGGCGGGGCGTTGTGTTTGCGGGTGCGTCTCGGTTGAGGCAGTTCGTTCTTGGTTTGAAAAGGTGCTAGGGATAGTTTAGCACGTACCTACCCATCTTGTCAATACTTGGGTAAGTTTTTCAAAAATAAAAAATGATTAGTTAAGTGTTTTCAGTAAATCGAATATTTGCCTTTGGGTTGGTACGGCAGACCCTGCTTATCAAATAACCACTTTCCTCGCCCACCTTTAGCACGATACACCTCTACGCAATAAGCAAGGTCGGCTTCATCCAAAAATATCTTTTCGCCCCCCAATCCTCTCTCTCTCTTAACTTCCGCAATAAGTCCCTTTTTGTACCACCTTTGTAGTGTTGAAAGATTGATTTTGTATTTATCAACTGCTTCTGTGAATCCGATACTGCATCCCTTCAAATGCGCGTGTTTCTGGTACTCCGGCAAATCCTCTTTGCGGAGACCCTTTTCCTGAATGGCTTCAACTCGCACTTCATCTTCACTCACGACCATTTCTCCAGCCACAACTCCCGCCCTGATTTTACCCTTCTCAATCCATTGGCGCAAGCGGGCTTCCTCCAGCCCGTACTTGCGGGCGGCTTCGGCTACCGGGAGAAATGTGGGGAGTGTAACCATACCTGACCTTCCTGCTGAACACACAAAACGCACCCAGGGATCCATCGGGTGCGTTGCAGAGTACAGGGATGGAATCCCTGTTTTTTTGACTTGATGATGGTAAAGTACCTCTAAAGGTGACTCACCAGGGACTCGAACCCTGAACCCACTGATTAAGAGTCAGTTGCTCTGCCAGTTGAGCTAGTGAGCCATATCTTGCACGGCGTATTATATCCCAATTTTTTTTGGTGGTCAAATCAAACTGCTGCTTTGACCAGGCCTGTAAAACCGCCTCATAGTCCCCAAAGTTTACAGTATTGTAAATTCCGCCAACCATTCCTTGACAGATAGAATGCTTGATATTTATACTCAACAAAGTAATGTTCCTGAGCGACAGGGGGCAATCGCAACTTAACGATACCCAAACAGGAACTCTTTATAAGGGAAAAGTCTCATGATGCAACCAAATGCTCCTGTCGCAACTTTCGAGTACTTTTTGAGCCTTAAAAACAACTTACAAAAATTTTTTTTCATCACGCTGCTGATTGTCCTGCTGGCAACAACCGTCCAGCCTGTCGCCGGGTATTCACCCCGCCAGTTGACTGCTAATGAAAGCATAAACCTGAAAAGCCCGTACAGTGGCCTCAATCAGGTGATACCCAATGATGATGGTGGGGTGATTTACCTTCCTCTCGTCAGCCGGGGGATCAGCAGCGAAAACTGGTCAACCCTGGCAGCCAACCCCCAACGCACATCGTGGATCAGCCACGATGTGACAGGCAATTTATCCCTCCAGTGGTACCGCCCCATTGAAGCCTACATCCCCCAAAATGTGCAAATTATTGCCGTGGACGGGCTGTTGTATATCTCCACTGCAAAAGGTTTGATTGTTCTCAACGCCGCCGACGGCTCCGTGGCCTGGCGCTTTGACACCGAAATGCCGCTGGGAAATTCCCCCACGGTGGACAATGGCGTGGTTTATGTGGGCGGTTATGACCGCAAACTTCACGCCCTGGATGCCCGTACCGGCCAGTATCTCTGGTCATTTTCCGGAGCAGGCGCCGGTTATAGCGCCAACCCGCTGGTCGCGGATGGCAAGGTGATCATCGGCAACCGGGACGGGAAAATGTACGCCATCGGGGCACACAATACTCCCCGACAGGGTCAGCTACTCTGGTCCTTCACCGCCGGCGGGCCAATTTTCCTCACCGCGGCTTACAACAACAACACCGTCTATTTTGCAGCCGGCGACAACCGCGCTTACGCTCTCAACGCTACCACCGGCGCCCTCATCTGGCGCTCCGAAACCATGCCCGGCGAGCAGTTCCAATCCTACTGGCCGGTCATTTATCAGGATAAGGTCATTTTTTCGGTTGCCCAGGGCTACCGCACCAGTTCCCGCCCGGGCTTGAACAGCCTGACCTCACAATCCGGCAGCACTTTCGGCACGTACCGCGAACTGCAACTGGAAGGTATTTTTGAAGGTTTCCCCGAAGGGCAAATTTTCGGCGCAATCTACGGTCCTCAACCAGGATCCAATGGTTTTCAGGTCGTTGATGCCAGCAGTGTGCTGGAATATCTGGAAGAAGATCCCGCTGCTGATCCTTTCAAACACAAGCCGTGGCGGCGGGTGTTTGTGGTGCTGAATCAAAGTAATGGTCAGGAATACCGCTTCGATACTGACAACGACGGCAACCTGGAATACGCCCCGTTTGCATGGTGGGGCACTAACTCCGGCAACCGTTACCCGCCCATCGCCGGACCGGATGGCACGCTCTATGCCGGCTCACTCTACCAGTGCTGCTCCGACTCAAAAGGGAGAGTGATGGGGTGGCACCTGGGCGAACCCTTCTTGAGTGTAATTGGCGGCGCTGGCGCGCTGGCTGAACCTCAGGCGATTTCCGGAGGCGGCACTGTCATCTACCGCAATCTGTGTTGTGATCGCGTTGGTGATTATTTTTCGGTAACTACCCCCGGGCAAAGCCGCCAGCTGTGGTCGTACAACCTCAGCCAACAGGCGCCCGGCTATGATCCCACCTGGGTGATCTGGCCCGGCTGGCCGCGCTTGCAGGGCTGGTACCGCGGCACCACCAACAGCGTCAACGCCGCTTACCACAATCACGGCGACCAAAACCCGATCATCCCGCATCAGGGGATGTTATTCACCCATCGCAGCAACACCATCATTGCCTACGGCAGCGGCAGTGGGCCGGGCTTATTGCCCATCGTGCGGATCAACCCACCCTCTTCTTATGGAAGTTCACTGGACAACAGCCAATTGATCAGCCGATTGGAAAACGAAATCAGCAAAATGATTGACGCCGGTCATCTGCGGCCGGGTTATTACAATCCCGGTCAATTTGCGGCAAACAACTCCGAATTTGTGGATTACTTCGACAACCCCGGTGAAACTCTCTATGTTCTGAGCATTGCCTACCCGCTGCTCTCCGCCAATCTGCAAAATCGGCTTCGGCCTTATTTACAACAACACTTCAGCGCCTTTTTCGACCCCAATATGTACGCCACCATCGGTTGGAACACCGGGGCAGCCCGTGAGGATATGGTACTCCCCCCTGAAGTGCAGAACGATCTGAAGAACCACCCGCCGCGCGCCCGGGCAAGGGGTTTTTCGTGGGAATATCCACCCTTCAATTTTTATGCCATGTGGAAATATGCGCAGATCTTTCCGAATGATGCCGGCCGGATTTATGATCTCGCCCGCAGTAAAATCAACGTGCAATGGTCGGCAAGTCTCTCAAACGATCGCTTCCGCGAGAGGCCATTTGAGCACAATGCCTATCTGGCCGGCTACTACGGCTTTCTGCGATTACAGGAAATGGCCGGCCGTACGACGCAGGATGCTCAACTGCGCACCCAGGTGACGAATGAATACAACCGCCTGCTCGCGCTTCGCGCACAATTATTCAGCAAAGATTCATACTGGGTCAACGACCGATACCACAAAAAACATCTGGATGTTTCCGCCAATTTTCTCTGGCTGGTACCGGAAGTAGCCGATTATCTGCGCCAAAACCGGCTCAGTCAAGTTCAGGCAGCGGTTCAGGAATACGAAGCGGTCGCCCCGTACTGGTTCGTTGCTCGCTTTGAGTCCAGCCTGGGTGAAGGGGTGATGGCAAACCTTTACAGCATTCCGGCTCTCTTTCAGGCCAGGGCATTGATTTTACGGGAAAACAAAGCCCAGCTCACCAAGTACATTGACACACCCGCCTTCAGCCGCGGCGATTTGTTCTACATCCAGAATCTGGTATTCGCCATTCAAGCCGGAAACTAAACCATCACCGGCTCAATTGCCGGCTCTGATTCAGCGCCACGGCATGGATATCTTCCTGCAGTGGCGCTGAATCTCATTTTGTAACTTTCAGCGCCCCCGCAGGGATTCGAATATCATCCCCTTCCGGGGACCCTGAACCTCACCGGCTCTTCCGTATTCAGCGCCCCCGCAGGGATTCGAATATCATCCCCTTCCGGGGACCCTGAACCTCACCGGCTCTTCCGTATTCAGCGCCCCCCCAGGATTCGAATATCATCCCCTTCCGGGGACCCTGAACCTCACCGGCTCTTCCGTATTCAGCGCCCCCGCAGGGATTCGAATATCATCCCCTTCCGGGGACCCTGAACCTCACCGGCTCTTCCGTATTCAGCGCCCCCCCAGGATTCGAATATCATCCCCTTCCGGGGACCCTGAACCTCACCGGCTCTTCCGTATTCAGCGCCCCCGCAGGGATTCGAATATCATCCCCTTCCGGGGACCCTGAACCTCACCGGCTCTTCCGTATTCAGCGCCCCCGCAGGGATTCGAACCCTGAACCTCCAGATTCGAAGTCTGTCACTCTGTCCATTGAGCTACGGGGGCTGTTGCGCCTATTATACCGCAATTTTTAATTACTTGACTTTCATTTCCTCCATCCCTATAATTGACCGGTAGTCATCATCTCCGGAGGCCATTCAACCATGCCACGTACCCGCGCCATCTCCCCCGCCCAGAAAGATGCCCGCCGCAACGCCATCCTCCATGCCGCGGCTGAACTGTTCCAAAACGCCCCCTACGAGCAAATCATCATGCAGCAGATTGCTGACCGTGCCGGTCTTGCCAAAGGCACCCTTTTCCTGTACTTTGAATCCAAAGAACAGTTATTCCTGACCCTGACGGTTGAAAACCTCAACCGCTGGTTGGACGATTTAAGCGCCGATTTACACGCCCAAACCCCACCGCTGATGACGCTTGCCTTCACCCGGCTGGTGGAACGCAGTCTGCGCCGTCAACCTGCACCCGCC
This sequence comes from Bellilinea caldifistulae, assembly GCF_001306055.1. Lineage (GTDB taxonomy): Bacteria > Chloroflexota > Anaerolineae > Anaerolineales > Anaerolineaceae > Bellilinea > Bellilinea caldifistulae. Next base: position 76,317 of record NZ_LGHJ01000011.1, read on the forward strand.
GGTCAAACCATTTTACTCCGCCTGCTTAGCCTGCATCCAACTCGTCTGACACAGGCTCTCAATTCGGACAGCATTGACAAAATAACCCGGCCGCTCCATGTTTCCCTGCAAACCACAGCCGACTTGATCGAAAGCCGGCTGCCTTATTTGCAGCCCGGTCAAGGCCAGGTCATTCTGCGGCGGATGATTGCCCTGTTAATTGGGTTGCCGGGATCACTCACCCTGACCCCGGCTGAGGATTCGCCTTCGGATGTCTTTGCAGAGTTTTCAGCCGTGTTGAACCTGCAACTGTACGCGCTGGAAACACTCCACCGCCGCAAAAGCGCAACCCCAACTACTGCAAACTGAGAATCGCCTGGGCTGCCATCTGCAAAATTTGATTGGGTAGCAGGCTCAACCCAACCACCGCCAGTGCCGAACCCACCGCCACCAGACTCAACCAGCCGTCCCGGCGGATGCGCGGTTCACCGCTGCGCATGAACATCATCACTACCACGCGCAGGTAGTAATACGCCGAAATCAGCGAAGAAAGCAAGCCGATCAAAGCCAGTTCCACATATCCCGCATCCACGGTAGCGCGGAAGAGGAACAACTTGCCCCAAAAGCCCATGGTCAGTGGAATACCAGTCAGCGAGAGCATGAACACCAGCATCGCCACGCCCAGCCAGGGGTACTTCAGCCCTAAACCGGCGTAATCATCCAGTTCCAGGCCCTGATAATCGTTCTGCTCCACCGAAATGACCACCGCCCACGCCCCGAAGGTGGTCAGTGTGTAGGCCAGCAGATAGAACAACATCGCCGCCACCGCCTGACCGGCTACCTGCGGGTTGCCATAAGCCACAAACGCCATCAGCAAATAACCACCGTGGGAAATACTGGAATAAGCCAGCAGCCGTTTGAGATTGGTCTGAGCAATCGCCAGCAGGTTTCCGATCAGCATGGTCAATGCCGCAATCCCCCAGCCGAGTGGCGCCATCTCCGCCGCCAGGCTTGGGAAGGCCGTCAGGAAAACCCGTAACAAGACCGCAACCCCGGCTGCCTTGACCGCCACTGCCATGAAACTGGAAACCGGCGTAGGCGCGCCCTGATAAACATCCGGCGCCCACTCATGGAAGGGAACCGCTGCCAGTTTGAAGGCAAAACCGACCAGCATCAGCGCAGCCCCGGCGATGAAAAGCGGAAGATTGAGGGCACCTTGCCCCACCCGCTCGATGATCAACGCCAGGCTGGTTGTGGCTGTTGCCCCAAAAATCAGGGCGATACCGTACAACACAAATGCAGATGAGAATGTCCCCAGCAGAAAGTACTTTAAGGAAGACTCTTCCGATTCTGGCCGCTCGCGCGCCAGCCCGGCCAGCACATACAGCGGGATGGAGAGAAATTCCAGCGCCAGGAAGACCATGATCAGGTTATAAGCCTGGGTCACCAGCATCATGCCGGCAATCGAGAAAAACATCAGCGGGTAGAACTCGCCCCGTTCGAGATTCATGCGTTTCAGATAGTCGTGAGAGAGCGCCACCACCACCAAACCGCTGACCAGATACAACACGTTCAGGTAGACGGCAAAACCGTCCACGATGATCATGTTCTGAAACGCCAGCCCGCTGCCGCCCGATTGCGAAAGCGTAACCCCCATCGTCACAGCCAGGCCCAATGCCGCCAGGGCTGCCACAATGCCCTTGCGTCCCTTGGGCACCCATAAATCCACCACCAGCAGGAGCAGCGCCCAAACCAGCAATGTGATAATCGGAAGTGTGAGAATGAAATCGCTCAGGTTCATCGCATCGCTCCTAATGAATGGCCAGCATCGCGGCACCCTGCACCAGTGAAACCAACCGTTCCACACTCGGGTTAATCAGGTTGAAAAACGGCGCCGGGTACAGGCCGATCCAGAAAATCAGCACCAGCAGAGGTACCAGTGTAATCACCTCGCGGGCATTCAAATCCTTCAGGGAGAGGTTGGCCTCCACCCGCACCGGGCCCAGGAAGACCCGCTCAAACATCACCAGCAGATAAACAGCCGCCAGAATGACCCCAATCGTCGCCGCTCCGGCAAAGTAGGGGCTGTTCAACACCTGCGAACCGAACGCCCCCAGTAAAATGGTGAACTCGCCCACAAAGCCGTTCAGCCCCGGTAAACCCGCGGAAGAGAGCATGACAATCAGCGTCAACGCCCCCAAAATCGGCATGACCTTCCAGATGCCGCCATAGGCGCTCATCTCACGGGTGTGGCGGCGTTCATACAGCATGCCCACAATCAAAAACAACGCGCCGGTGCTCAACCCATGGTTGATCATTTGCAGCACGCCGCCCGCCAGCCCCTGCTGGGTGAGCGCAAAGATGCCCAGCATCACAAACCCCAGATGGCTGACCGAGGAATAGGCCACCAGCTTCTTCACATCTTTCTGCATCAATGAAACCGCCGCTCCGTACAGAATGCCGATCACCGCCAGAACGGCCATGTAGGGTGCCGCTTGTAAACTGGCTTCGGGGAAAAGCGGCAGGTTGAAGCGCAAAAAACCGTAACCGCCCATCTTCAACAATACCCCCGCCAGAATGACCGAGCCAGCCGTCGGTGCTTCCACGTGGGCATCCGGCAGCCAGGTATGCAGCGGGAACATCGGCACTTTGATGGCAAACGCCAGCGCAAAGGCAAGGAACAGCCACAACTGAGTCTGGGCAAATAACTGCCGTTGAGCCAGCAGATCATTCCACGCAAAACTACCCACCTGCAGGCCCATCACCAGAATCGCCAGCAGCATCAGCAGTGAACCGAACATCGTAAACAGGAAAAACTTAACCGCGGCATAAACCCGGCGTTCACCACCCCACACCCCAATCAGGAAGTACATGGGTACCAGTGTGAACTCCCAGAAGATGTAGAAAAGCACCAGATCGAGCGCCAGAAAGACGCCAATCATGCCGGTTTCCAGCAGCAGGAAGAAAGCCATGAACCCCTTGACCCGTTCTTCAACGGCAGACCAGGTCGAAAGGATGGCAATCGGGGTCAGGAAAGTGGTCAGCATCACCAGCAGAATGCTCAGCCCGTCCACCCCCAGATAAAAATCAATCGAGATACCGCCAACCCGCAGCCACGAGGTTCGGTACACCAGTTGCAGGTCGCCTCTGGCAGGATCGAACAGAGCCAGCATCGCCAGCGACACCCCAAAAGTTGCCAGCGAGGTCAGTAGCGCCGTCCAGCGGATGGCGTTTTTCTGTTCGGCTTTAAGGAACAGAATAATGAAAAACCCGATCAGCGGCAAAAAAGTGACCAGAAGAAGCGGATGAAGTCCAAAAATCATGAGAACTCCTTGATCCACAAGATGACAGCCTCAGCGCAATACCAGATAGGTGACCACCAGCACCACACCCAGCAGAATGGTCAGCGCATACGAACGCACATAGCCGTTTTGGATGCGCCGCCACGATTGAGCCGTGGAACGCAGCAGGTTACCAACCCCGTTGACCAGCCCGTCAATCACCCCCTGATCCACAGGTTGAGCGAGGAACTGCGCCAACCGCAGATAGGGTTTTACCACAACGGCCTGATACAACTCATCCACCCACCATTTGTGTTCCAGCGCTAAAAACAGCCCATTGAGCGGTCTGGCAAGCGGGTCGGGCTGGCGGGCATCTTCCAGCGGTTTGCGTCCATAAACCAGCCAGCCGATCAGCAGACCGGTCAAAGCCACCGCCAGCGAAATCAGCGCCACCGAGAGGATGAACCTGGCCGGCTCCACCCCATACAGGCTGTGTTCCAGCCACTTTTCCAGCCAATGAGTGGTGGGAAAGTTGAGCAAACCGCCAACCGCGGCCAGCACCGCCAGAATAACCAGCGGAACGGTCACAACCGCCGGGCTTTCTGCTGCGCCAGCGGCGGCTTCGCTGCGCGGTTTGCCAAAGAAGACCATCGCCAGCTGACGGGCAACATAGAAAGCCGTCAGGAATGCGGCTGCGGTCAGCACAAGATAGACCGCCGGATGATGCAGACTGGCATCCGCCAGAATTTCATCCTTGGAAAAGAAGCCGGAGAGCGGCGCAATCCCTGCCAGGGCCAGTGCACCGATCAGATAGACCCAAAAAGTGAGCGGCATTTTTTCACGCAAGCCGCCCATGTTGCGCATGTCCTGCGGGTCAAAGGCGGAATGATGCCCCTCAGTGTGACTGCCGTGCGCCGCGGCGTGTTCATGGCCGTGTTCCATGCCTAAAATCACCGAGCCGGCCCCCAAAAAGAGCAGCGCTTTAAAGAACGCATGGGTAACCAGATGGAACATCCCTGCCACGGCAGCCCCCATCCCGACCGCTGTGACCATAAAACCCAGCTGGCTGATGGTCGAATAAGCCAGCACTTTTTTGATGTCGTACTGCCCCACCGCAATTGTTGCCGCAAAAAAGGCCGTGGCAGCCCCAACCCACATTACCACATCCTGCGCCAGCACCACCTGCTGGTAGAGGGCCTGCGAGCGTGCCACCAGGTAGACACCCGCCGTAACCATCGTTGCCGCATGGATGAGCGCCGAAACCGGGGTTGGGCCGGCCATCGCATCCGGCAACCACACGTACAACGGCAGCTGCGCCGATTTACCGGTTACACCCAGCAGCATGAACAACGTGATCGCCAGAATGACACCCGGCAGGGCAGCCGCAACCTGCGGGGCCTGCGCAAAGACTGTTTCAAAATCCAGACTGCCAAAATTGTAGAAAATCAGAAAAATAGCAATCAGTAAACCAAAGTCGCCAATGCGGTTGACCACAAAGGCTTTCTTGGCAGCCTGAGCGTTGGCAATTCCACCGGCGCCCTTCTCGAACCAGAACCCGATCAGCAGGTACGAACATAGGCCAACCCCTTCCCAGCCGACGAACAGCATCAGGAAGTTGTCGGCGCTGACCAGAATCATCATCGCCGCCACAAACAGGTTGAGAAACACAAAGAAGCGGCGGAAGCGGCCGGGTTCACCATTATGGCGCACATCGGCGTGCATGTAACCGATGGAATAAATGTGAATCAGGCTACCCACCCCGGCAACCACCAGCATCATCGTCACCGAAAGCGTATCCACGCGGAAATTCCAGTCAGCAACGAAGTCCCCCACGGCCAACCAGCGCAGGAAAGGATAGGTAGCCCCCTCCGGATGTCCGGCCAATCCCAGAGCCAGCAACACCGCCACACCGAAGGACAAACCGGCAGCCAGACTGGCAATGATGCCAATGCCCTTTTCTCCCAGGCGTTTACCCAACAATAAATTCAGCAAAATACCCAGCACAGGGAAGAAAACGACCCACGGCGCAAGTGGTAATACCGTTTCAAAGTTCATTCAGTCTTCTCCCGTTCCCAGAATGAAAGCCAAACCGGCAGCAAATTGGACAAGTAGAAAATCAAATGGACGTCCCCCCTCACCCTTTGAGCATGCTCATCTCATCCAGATCAATGGTGCGTTTGGCGCGGAAGATGGCCACCATCAAAGCCAACCCCACGGCAACCTCCGCCGCCGCCGTTGTCATCACAAAAAAGACGAACAAATCCCCGTCCAAAATCTGATGATAAGCCGAGAAAGCCACAAACACCAGATTGGCGGCATTGAACATCAATTCCAGCGACATGAATACCACCAGCGGATTGCGGCGCAAAATGACACCCAGCACCCCAATCGCAAACATGGCCGCCGAAAGGATCAGATAATAACTCATTGGCATGGCTTAACCCTCCACGGGTGTTTCAGGTTTTTGAATGCCCGGTTTTGGCCGGGTGGGACCTTCGTGCTTGGAAAGCAGGATGGCACCAACGGTAGCCGCCAGCAGGATGAAGGCCGTCACTTCAAACGGCAACAGGTAACGGTTGAACAGCAGCATGCCAATTTCCGCCGGACTGGCAAAGGTTTGCGGAATAGCCGGAATGGCCTGGAGCGGCGTGGTGCGCAGCAAGTAGTACAGCACAATTTCAGCCAGAAAGATCACCACCAGCAAGATGCCCAAAGCCCGCTGCCCGCGTAGCGGTTCATCGAGCATCAGGTTTTCGGCGCCCAGCAGCATGATCACAAAGATGAACAGCACCATGATCGAACCGGCGTAAACCGTCACCTGCGCAAAGGCGATGAACGGTGCTCCTAATGCCAGATACAGCAAACCGACCGCAACGAAGTTGACCACCAGAAAAAGCGCCGAATACAAGGCATTCCGGCTGACTATCAAGCCAACCGCCGAAACAATGACCGTCAAACCGAGTATTCCATAGACCAGCAGGACGCCAATATCCATTCGCTTGGTTTTCCTCCTTAATCCTGTGGATCCTGCATCACCGGCACCGAGCGGGTGTACTTGCCCGGTTCGGTATTCTGCGGGGTGGGTTTGCCGCCCGGCGGAACCGGCTCCAGCAGCATATCTTTGGTGTAGATGGATTGATGCCGGTCGGTAAAAGAAAGTTCGTAGTTGTCGCCCAGCACGATGGCCTCGGTTGGGCAGGCATCCTCGCAGAATCCACAAAAGATGCAGCGCAGCATGTTGATTTCGTAGGTGCTGGCATAGCGTTCACCGGGAGAGTAGCGTTCCTCATCGGTATTCTCGGCCGATTCCACAAAAATCGCGTCGGCCGGGCAGGCGGCTGCACACAACGAACATCCAATACACTTTTCCAACCCGTTTTCATAGCGTTTCAGCACGTGGCGCCCCTTGAAGCGTGTCCGCACCGGCCGCTTAACTTCCGGGTACTGAATTGTAACCGGTTGCTGAAACATCTCCCGAAGCGTCGTCAACAAGCCTTTGATCATACCATTAACCTCCTGCTAAAACGATCACCGCAGCGGTGACGATCACATTCACCAAGCCAAGCGGGAACATGATCTTCCAACCAAGCTGCATCAGCCGATCATAGCGGATGCGCGGCAATGTTGCCCGCACCCAAATCATGAAGAACAACCACAAAGCCACCTTTAAGAACAACCAGTGCGGCCCGGAAGCAAACAGCCAGCCAATCACCGGCAAGCCGCTTAACATGGTCAGCGGCGAAAGATAGCCACCCAAAAACAGGGTTGCCCCAATCATCGAAACCGCAATCATCTTAATGTATTCGGCCATGAAGAACAGGGCAAACTTCATGCCGGAGTACTCGGCATGATAACCGGCGGTCAGCTCCTGCTCAGCCTCCGGCATATCGAACGGCGCCCGGTTGACCTCCGCCAGCGAAGCCGCCAGGAACAGCACAAACCCGGCCGGCTGCAGGAAGATAAACCACAATTTCTGCTGAGCGCGCACAATTTCCAGCATGCTCATTGAGCCGGTCAGTAAAATCGGCCCGACAAACGAAAGTCCCAGCGCCAGTTCGTAACTGATCATCTGAGCGGTAGCCCGCAACCCGCCCAGCGTGGCGTATTTGTTGTTGGATGACCAGCCCGCCAGGGCAATCCCATAGACCGAGATGGAAGTCACCGCCATGATATACAGGATGGCGACATTGACATCCGTCAGATAGAGCGTGTAGGTCTTACCGAACAGGGTAACCGATTCTCCCCACGGGATGACCGCTGTGACCACCAGCGCCGGGATGACGGTGATGACGGGCGCCAGCGTAAACAGCAGCTTGTCGGCCCCTGCGGGGGTCAACTCCTCTTTGAAAATCAATTTGATGCCATCCGCCACGGGTTGAAGCAAGCCGAACGGTCCGGCGCGGTTTGGCCCAACCCGCGCCTGAATGCGCGCCAGTACTTTGCGTTCGTACAAAGTCACATAGGCAAACCCGCCGGTCAGCACCAGAATTATGATCAGCGATTTGATGACCCATTCCCAAATTTGTGCGGCTGTAACCATGTATGCTCCTTTCAATCCGCAGATGCAACCGTCAGGCGCTCTAACCGCACGGCCGACAGGGCCGAGCATGGAATTCCAGTACTGCGCACCGCCAGCGCCATCTTCAACGGCACTTCCTCATCCAGTTCAACCTGCGCTTCGGCCGACCAGCCATCCCGGCTCAGGCGCAACGTCTCGCCAGCATTCAAGCCAAAAGCGGCGGCCGTTTGCGGATGCAGGCGGATGGTTTTACCCGCCAGCCGTTGATGCAGCAGCGCCGAGGGCAGCACTGTGTTGCCGCGGTCATACAGGCGTGTGACCGGCACAAGCAGAATTTCTCCTTCCCCCGCCGTGACGGAGGCAGCAGTTTGAGACTGCCCAACCGCCACCGGCCGAGCAGCCGGTAACAACGGCAGTTGCACACCCAATCCCTGATGATTATCGTAGGCAGTGCCGCCGTAGTACAAATCCGACCGGCCGATGATGGGGTACTGCGGTGTGACTTCTGCCAGTTGAGTGTAGGTCAGACCGGCATAGGCCGGCAGCGTTTTTACCAGCCGCAAGAAGACCAGCGAAGCCGCCCTTCCTTCCAGATCCAGCCCCAGCGCTTTGCCGATCCCGGCTGCCACCGCAAAATCGGGACGGGTTTGCGGACGGGGCGGCAGAGCCGGGTAGAAGCGCTGTACCCGCCGTTCCCCGGAGGTGAGGGTACCTTCCCTTTCGGTAAAGGCCTGCACCGGCAGCACCAGATCGGCACGCCGGGCGGTTTCGGTCATGAACAACTCCTGCACGATGACAAAGCCGGTTTCTTCCAGCGCCTGAGCCAGCAGCGGATCATCACCAGCCGGGTCTGCTGCCGCAATCAGGGCAACTTCGACGTTACGCAGGGCAGCCGGCAGGTCTTCCACCGGGCGGAAGCCGGCATCCCAGGCGCCCTGATCGTTGGCGCGCTGCCAGACGGCTAACAGGCCATTGTTGACCTGTCCGACTTTACCCCGCGCCGCCAGAATGGCCGCCGCCGTTTGAGCCAGCCCTTGGGAAGCAGCCAGCCCAGCCCCTTCACTGCCGTATACAATCACTGCATTTTCTGCCGAGTGAAATTCCTGCACGGCAGCCTGATAGGCTTCCGGCACGGCTGCGCCGGGTAAAAATGTCGCCAGCGCCTGGCTCTCCTCGCCGTAGGCATACCGCAGGGTATGCGTGGCAAATTTATCCAGCCGGGTTGAGCGCGGATTCAGCACAATCAAACGTGCGCCGCGCTGAGCGGCCGCTTTGATGCGCAACCACCACACCGGTGCCTCTTCGTGCAGGTCACTGGCCACCACCAGAATGGCCGTCTCTTTGCCCATGCTGCCAAAATTGCTGCCGGGCGCCAGCCCGTAACTGGCGGTCAGGTCACCGCCTGCCATATCGCTGTACAGAACGGCTTGCCCGTTGCGCGCCAGCGTCAATTCGCGCAGGTTGAACAAATCCTCATTGGAAAGACGTCCCCCAGTCAGAGTTAATAAATTCTGACTTGCACGGATTTTCTGGGCAGCTAACTGATAAGCCTCCTCCCAGCTAATTTCCTCAAAACCATCCCCTCTGCGCACCAGCGGCTGGGTCAAGCGCTGGGGGCTTTCGGTGTAGTGATAAGCAAAGCGGCCCTTGTCGCAAATCCAGATTTCGTTGACCTGCTCGTTCTGACGCGGCATGACCCGCTTGATGACCGGGTTGCCGCCGGCGCGCGCCTCACGGCGGGTGTTGAAGGTCAGGTTGCAACCCACCGGACAGTGAGTACAAATCGAAGCCGAGGACTTCAACTCCCACGGGCGCGCCCCGAAGCGGAAGTCGGCCGTCGTCAGCGCACCTACCGGGCAAATATCCGTGGTATTGCCGGAGAAAATCGAGTCGAAGCCCGGCTCGGAATACGTCACAATTTCCAGCCGCCGTCCGCGGTTGTAAAAACCGATGACCGGATCATCGGCAATCACATCCTGAAAACGCACACACCGCGCGCACTGGATACAGCGCTCGCGGTCGAGGTAAATCAGTTCCCCCAGCGGAACGTGCTTGGCAAGGTGAATTTTGTCATCGTACAAGAAGCGCGATTGCCCCGGCCCAAACCCCATCGTCAGGTTTTGCAGCGGACATTCGCCGCCTTTGTCGCAAATCGGGCAGTCCAGGGGATGCGAAGTCAGGATGAACTCCAACACCTCACGGCGAGCATCGGCGACCACTTTGGTTTGAGTCCGCACCACCATCCCCTCCGAAACGGGCGTGGTGCAGGCCGTTTCCAGTTTCGGGCCGAATTGAATGCGCGGTTTGCCGTTTTCATCCAGTAGAACCTCTCCCGTGCCGCGATCCACCATCGGCCGGCCGATTTCCACCAGACACATCCGGCACATACCCACCGGTTCCATCTTGGGGTGATAGCAGAAAACCGGGATGTCGTTGCCAATTTGCTTGGCAGCATCTACCACCAGGGTACCGGCCGGTACGCTTACCGGTTGATCGTCAATTGTCAGCGTAACCAGTTTTGTCATGATTGAACCTCTAAGGACGGGGTTGCCACCTTTTCCAGATAGTCGGAGCGGAATTTTTGGATCGAAGACAACACCGGAAGAATAGAGAACTCACCCAGCGCGCACAGGCATTTGCCCTGCATCTGACCGGCCACGGCTTGCAGCAATTCCACATCCGCCTCGGCGGCTTTGCCAGCCACAATCCGGTCAAGGATATGAGTCATCCAGTAGGTTCCTTCGCGGCAGGGGGTACACTTGCCGCAGGATTCGTGCTTGAAGAAGTGGGTGGTCTTTTGCGCCAGCCAGGCCATGTTGACTGTCTCGTCCAGCACAATCACCGAAGCCGAACCGAGCGAAGCACCCAGCCCAACCAGTGATTCGTAGTCCATCGGCGTGTCGAGCGCCCGTTCATCCGCCATGATCAGGGTAGAAGAGGCCCCCGCCGACATAATCGCTTTGATGTTACGTCCTTCTGGAATGCCGCCGCCGTAGTTGTAAATCAACTCGCGGAAGGTGGTGCCCAGTGGCAGTTCGTAATTTCCCGGACGGTTGACATGCCCGGACAGGCTGAATATCTTGACCCCCGGACTCTTGTCCGTGCCGAAGTCGCGGTACCAGGCTGCCCCGTTCTGGATGATCGGCGGGACGTTTGCCAGCGTTTCGACATTGTTGATCACCGTCGGGCGGGCGTACAAACCCGCCACCGCCGGGAAGGGCGGGCGCAGACGCGGCTGCCCCAGTTTGCCCTCCAGCGATTCGAGCAGGGCGGTTTCTTCCCCGCAGATGTAGGCCCCCGCGCCCATGTGGGTGTACAGGCGCAGGCTGTAATTCGTGCCAAACAGACCCTCTCCCAGTAAACCGGCAGCTTCCAGTTCGGCAATTTTCTGATCAAGCAGTTTACCAATGTGCCAGTACTCACCCCGCAGGTAGATGTAAGCCGTGTTGGCCTGAATGGCAAAAGCAGCGATCATCAACCCCTCCAAAAACTGGAACGGGTTGCTCTCCATAATTTCGCGATCTTTGAAGGTGCCCGGCTCGGATTCATCGGCATTGGCCACCACATAATGCGGCCAGATGGTGTTGGGGCAGAACGACCATTTCAAACCGGTGGGAAAACCGGCCCCGCCGCGTCCGCGCAGCCCCGAGTCCTTGACCACCTGAATCACTTCCGTCGGCTGGAGCGAAGTGACCGCCTTGCGGAAAGCCTCAAACCCGCCATGCTGTTGATACACCTCCAGCCGGTCAAGATGGGGAATATCCCGATGGCGCAGGAGAATGTGCTGGCTCATGCTTGTTCTCCTTTCGCCGCTCTGGCCTGCTCGCGCAGCGCCTCAATCACTGCCAGGGCGGTTTCTACCGTCTGGTTTTCATGAAAGACGATCTCGCCATCCCCCTGAACCTGAAAGACCGGGGCGCGGTGACAGGCGCCGATGCACTTGACCTCTTCCAGATGGAAGAGACCATCCGGTGTGGTTTCGCCCACACCAATCCCCAGTTTTTCGCTCAGCTGGCGCAGGAAGTCCTCTGCGCCGCGTAAGGCGCAGGGCAGGTCGGTACATACCTGAATGTGGTAACGTCCCAGCGGTTGGTCGTAATAAAGCGTGTAAAAACCGACAATGGACGCCACATCCGTGATTGAAATCTCGCAAATCTCGGCAATATCGCGCAAATCCTGGGCGCGGATGTAACCCTCCGCCCGCTGGGCAAGGTACAGCAGCGGCATCACCGCCGAACGTTTGCGCTCCGCGGGGTATTTTGCCAGAATGCGCTCAACTTCTTCGGGATATTGGGCTCGTAAAGCGTTCACCGGTCAGCATCTCCCAAAACAATATCAACACTTCCGATGATTCCCACCAGGTCGGCAATGAAATGGTTGCGGGTGAGAATCGGCATGGCTTGTAAATTGGCAAACGACGGGGTGTTGTAGTGAACCCGGTACGGTTTTGGGCCGCCATCCCCTTCCAGATAAACACCCAGTTCACCGCGCGGGCCTTCGGTAGCCGCGTATACATATTCCTTCGGAGCCGGGAATCCCTCCGTCCACAATTTGAAGTGGTGGATCAACGCTTCCATGCTCACGCCCAGTTCCGAGCGCGGCGGCGGCACGAATTTACGGTTATTGCTGCGCACCGGACCGTAGGGCAGGCGGTCGAGCGCCTGGCGGATGATGCGCACCGATTGGCGCATTTCCTCCACACGCACCAGATAGCGCCCGTACACATCCCCGCTGCTTGCGGTTGGGATTTCAAAATCGTACTGCTCATAACCGCTGTAGGGACGCACTTTACGCAGGTCGTAGGGGATGCCGGTCGCGCGGATCACCGGGCCGCTCAGGCCCCAGCGCTTGCAGTCCTCGGCAGAAATCACACCAATGCCCTGGGTGCGTTCCAGGAAGAGCATGTTGGTGGTCAGCATGGATTCGTATTCATCAATTCGCGCCGGCATGATCTCGACAATGTGGCGCACGGCGGCTTCAAATTCGGCCGGTACATCCCGCCAAACGCCACCTGGGCGGATGTAGGTCGTCATCATGCGCTGACCGGAGACCATCTCGAACACATCCAGAATCAGTTCGCGTTCACGCATGCAATAAAGGAACACCGACATAGCCGCCAGATCCAGCGAGCTGGTGCCCAACCAGAGCAGGTGTGAAGAAATGCGCTGCAGCTCCGCCAGGATCACTCGCAAAGCCTGCGCGCGGGGCGGTACATCCAACCCGACCAGTTTTTCAACCGCCAGACAGTAGGTCAGGTTGTTGCCCATATTATTCATGTAATCAATCCGGTCGGTCATCACCTCGGCTTGCTGGTAGGTTTTGGCCTCCATGTTCTTTTCGATGCCGGTGTGCAGAAAGCCGATATCCGGAATGCAGTTAACCACAATCTCACCATCCAGCTCCAGCAGCAGGCGCAGCACGCCGTGGGTACTGGGGTGCTGCGGCCCCATGTTGAGTAGCATGGTTTCACCGGCAAGGGCGCGCTCGCTGACCAGATGCCGCAGTTCATCAACGGTTACAGGGCGTAATTCGGTCATGGCTGCCTCCGCTTCATTCCTTTGCATACGGCTTACGCCGGTCAATTTCTTCGTAATTAAATGAAAACTGCGGTTCCTCATAGCCGAGCGGATAATCTTTACGCAGCGGATGACCCACCCAGTCGTAGGGCATCAAAATCCGCCGCATGTCGGAATGCCCATCGAAGGTGATGCCGAACATGTCCCAAATTTCGCGCTCTTTCCAGTTGGCGTTGGGGAAGATGCCCTCGATGGTATCCACATGCGGAGCGTTGCCATCCAGCGGAACGCGCAAACGCAACAGAAGATTGTGAGCCATCGAGTAAAACTGATAGACCACATGAAAACGCGGCGTCTGTTCCGGCCAGTAATCCACCGCGGTTGCGTCAATTAAGACATCAAAGCCGCACTCGTCCCGCAGGGACTGCACGGCTTCCAGAAGATGTTCCCGGCTGAGGATCAGGGTGGTTTCACCGGCGTAACAATGCAAACCGGCGTTGAACCGTTCCTGAAAGTCCTGGACCACTTTTTCGAGATGTTCGCTCATCCGTTACTCCATCCTGCTTGTTCCAAAAATCACATGATGTGGAGAGGGGTCAACCTCTCCCTACGGGTAAACCAACTATGCCCAATCCTTCAATTTCTCACGTTTGACTTTCTCGTGCAGGGTCATCACGCCGTGAATCAGACCCTCCGGGCGCGGCGGGCAGCCAGCCACGTACACATCTACCGGTACCACCTCATCCACACCCTGCACAATGGCGTAGTTATTGAACACGCCACCGCAGGAAGCGCAATCACCCATGGCAATCACCCATTTGGGATCGGGCATCTGATCGTATAACTGCCGCAATACGGGCGCCATCTTGCGCGAGACGCGTCCGGCGACAATCATCAAATCCGACTGGCGCGGACTGGCCCGCATCAATTCCATCCCAAAGCGGCTCATGTCGTAAGCCGGCGCCTGGGCGGCCATCATCTCAATGGCGCAACACGCCAGGCCAAACAACATCGGCCACATCGAATTGGTGCGCGCCCAGTTGACTACCTGTTCAAGCGATGTGGTTACAACCCCTAAATTGCCGGTTTTCTGCTCTAGTCCCATTCTAATGCTCCTTTCTTCCACGCGTACAAATGCGCTACCTCTAAAACGACCAGAAACACCAGCATCCCGAGCAGCCCCAGTGTCCCCAGTTTACGAAGCACCACCGCCCAGGATACTACAAACACAACCTCGATATCGAAGAGAATGAAAAGAACAGCAATCAGATAATACCGCACCGACATGCGCCGCCGGCCGGGGCCGTAAGGTACCATGCCCGACTCATAAGGAGCCATCTTGCGTGGGGTGGGACGGCGCGGGCCGAACAACACGCCCAGCAAAACGACAATGAAGCCAATCAAAACGGCGAGTGCAAGGATGACCAGCAGGGGAAGGTAATCTTCGAACATGATCGGCCTTTCAATTCGCACAAATATAGTCCAAGTACCCGAATGTGAGTATATCACATTCGGGAACGCTGGTGGTAAATTTCACAAGAAAAACGGCTAAACGAACAGAGGTGAAATACTCCCCTATTTTACTTTCTTTTTGAAATTATGCAACAAAGATGTCTATACTTTTATGGGACTACTCCCCTTCAAGATGGTGGATCAAGTCCGCCACTGCCAGCGCCGTTTCAACAATCCTGTCCGGCTCGATGAGATCAGGCGTATCCCTTTCGGTATGAATCACATCCTGCATCAGGTCGGCCATTTTTTCAGAAGCAAACGCCAGCGCCGGCACTCCATGGATCAAAAACAGACTGTGGTCACTCTGCACCCAGCTTTCGCCCTCCACCAGCCCGCCAAATTTTGCAAATCGCCCGCGAATCATGGCCTCCAATGGATTTGGCAGTTGATACAGCGAAAATGCGGTGCGCCCTTCGCGAAAACCCACCAGATCAAAATTAATTCCCAGCCCAATTTCAGTAAATCGCCCCTGATTTTCCTTCAACCAGATTACTTCACCGGGGTTGGAGTAGTAATCTTCCCCGTTGAGCGCGGTCAATTCAACTGTCCAGTTGAGACGCTCCCCCCGCAGCATTTCTGCCAGCAACAGCAAGATGGTCACCCCGCTGGCGTTATCCAGCGCGCCGGGTGTGCCTATTTTCGCATCGAAATGGGCAAAACACACCACCCTGCGGCTGCTTTTGCCGGGCAACATCGCCCGGATATTATTCCCCTGTGACGGCATACGCCGGGCGCGAATTTCCAGCTCAACCATTTTACCGGCCTGTTCCGCCAATTTTTCTCCCTCCTGCTCCGTCATGTAAACCGAGGGAATATCGAAATCGCCGTCCTCAATCAGCGGAAACGGGTAAACACCGCCCGCAATCTGAGGATCACGGCCGGTTGCAGCGATGATCGCCAGCGGAGATTTTCGCTCCAACAGGCCAATCCAATGCTGATGCTGTTCATGTTGATAAAAGGGAAAGTTTTTGGGTGTCCATTGTTGGCGGGTCAATTCACCGTGCAGCAGGACAATCTTCCCCGTAAGGGATACGCTCTCCAATTCGTCCGGACTGCCCACGCAGATCAGCGGGGCAATCCACTTCCCGCCCCGGCCGTAAGGGCTGGCTTTGGCTTCAAATGCCAGCCCGCCAGCACACAGACTACAACCCTCTTCCTCCCAGTCCACACATTCGAAACGGGAGGATTGTACCTGCCAGCCGTTGGAGGAAAAAGCTCGCCGAATATACTCCGCCGCTTTTTGGTTGCCTTCACTACCCACACTCCGCCCCCCTGTTTCCACACACAGGAAGTGCAAATATTCCCTGACCCGTTCTTCCCAATTTTTACTGTTCACAATATCACCTTTCCGGATGGTCAAAATACGTGCCCCGTTCAAAATTGTAAACCAGAAGAATCGGATATACTTCCTACCAGAGGAGGATTAAGCCCCCCCCAAGCGAGGTAATCTGGATTCAAGCAAGGATGGAGCAGTCATGAAAGTGCCCCGCCGGCACTCGAACCAATCCCTTTTTCGTCGCTGGCTGGCTTCATGGCGCGATACGGTCGTGCTTTTGCGCCAATTTCGTACACCGCTGTTGATTTTTGTGGCGGCGCTGCTGGGCGCTGGAGCGCTGTATCAACAACTTTCGGCACGCTTCGCCGAACCGGTGGATGGCTACATCGCTGCCGTGTACCTGATGCTTACCATTGCCTTTTTGCAGCCGAGCGCTGAGTTTCCGCATCATCCTGCTTTACAGATGTTTTACTTCGTCATGCCGGTCATTGGTGTACTCACGCTCGCTCAGGGGCTGGCCGATTTTGGCATCATGCTCTTCAATCGCCGGGCACGCAGCAAGGAGTGGGAAATGGCAATCGCTTCGACTTTTTCCAATCATATCATTCTAATCGGTTTGGGACACCTGGGTTACCGCGTTGTTGAAAAACTGCATCTACTGGGTGAAGCCGTCGTAGTTATTGAACTCGACCCATCCGCCGATCTGGTCAATACCACTCAAAAAATGGGCATCCCGGTCATTCAAGAGGATGCCACCCGTCCAACCGCCCTGGAAGCCGCCGGTGTGGCCCGTGCGCGCGCCATTGTACTGTGTACTCAAAATGACGCCATGAACCTCAAAATCGCCGTCAAAGCCCGCAGCATGAACCCCGGCATCAAAGTCATCGTGCGTATTTTTGATGATGACTTTGCTCAATCGCTTCAGGAACAGTTTGGCTTTGTGGCGATGAGCGCCACCGCCATGGCCGCCCCGGCTTTTGCCGCGGCTGCCGCCGGTGCCGACATCACCAATCCGATCACTGTGGAAGGACAGTCACTCAGCCTTGCCCGCCTGCAGGTCGGCCCAAACTCCGGACTGATCGGCCAGTCCGTTGGCGAAGTGGAAAAAAGGTACGACATCAGCATCGTGCTGATCAAGGACGATCAAATCCAGGACATGCATCCCCCCGCCGAACGGCGGATTGAACTGAATCAAACACTGGTTGTGCTGGGGGGATCATCTCAATTGAATCAGCTGATTCGAGATAACTAACGTTCAAGCTGGAAAAGAAGTACCCCATCCCGCCGGTAAATCAACACCACCTCCGGGCAGTTCAACAATCCCGCCGGCTGAAGGCTACCCCGGCCCTCACGCAGGTACACAAAGGATAGATTGCCCTCGTCTATCAGCGACCAGAACGCCTCATCGCAGGTAGTCAGATGGCTGGCACGTTCAGCCCACTGGTTGATTTGGCGGACTTGCTCCGGATCGCCAAGCGTGTAGAGCACCGGCGGGAGTAAGGTTTGCCGGCCTGTGATCAATGGCAGCCAGTAGCCGCCGTCCACACCCCGGTAAACCCCCGCCATCCATGGGGTGGTATTGATCAGAAAACGGGCATTCGGCGGCGTGTTCTGGCGGATCCATTCGAAAGCCCGCATATCCGCTTTGGACACAAAGATGGTTTCCGGGTTAAGCACCGAGCGGCTCTGCCAGCCGCCCCACCCGATTGCCGCTAAGGCAGCCAGTCCGAGCAGCGCCTGACCGGCCAGCCGCAGACTGCGCCAGCGAAGACGCCCGGCCAGTTCACCCAACCCGACCACCCCATTTGCCAGCAGCAGGGCAGCCGGTAAGAACAAAACAATCGCCATGTGATCCGGCCGGATCGGGTTGAGACGCACGCCCCACGGCAGCATCAGCAGAGCGATCACCAGCCCCCAAAAAGCCAGATGGCGCGCGCCCCTCCGCAGCAGCCCCCATAACAAACCCGCCCCGGCGACCATGAACAACCCATGGCTGTAAGCCGGCCCCAGCAAATAAAGGATGTAATTCCAGTAATCGGCTTGCCCATCATCCAGGGGTAAAACCAGCGAAACCTGCGCGCTTGCCCCAAATTCCTGCCAGATGCGCCACAACCACGGCGCAGCCAGCAACACACCCGCCGCGGCACTCAGCCCGGCCGTCACCCCTCCGCGCAGGTCAACTGCATCCCCGTTCGTCGTCCTCCCCCGCCACCGGCGGAGGATTCCTTCCAGCACCACCAGCGCTGTCCAGAAAGCCAGCAGAAGCAGAGCGGTCAGGTGAGTCAGAGCCACCCCGGCGGTGAGCAGCAAGGCATGTATCCGTTCGACATTCCGCGAAGATGGACGAGCCGCCCGTTCCACCGCCAGCATCGCCAGCGGTAGCAGCACCAGCCCGGCAGAAAGAGTATAGCGCCCCCAGGTAACGTAGTAGGCCGGCATCTGGAAGGCAAACGCCACCAGCAGCCCCGCCAGCCCAGCTCGCTTCCAATCCCCCCACCAACCTTTTGCCAGCCGATAGACCGAAAGCGCAATCAACCCGTTCAACGTTTGACCGAACACCAGCACCCCCGTGGGTACATCCCAGCCGCTCAGCCAGACAAACAGGGCGGTGCTGAGGTGAAAACCGTAATGATAAGCCAGCGGCGCATTGACCTGCGGCGCAAGGGTGGCCGGCAGGCCGCCGTTTTCCAGAATTTTCTGCACAATCAGGGTATGATGCAGCGAGTCGACCCAGGCCGGCAGGTACAATTCCCGCGCCTGAAACCAGCGCCAGTAAAGCGCCCCTGCCACACCGGCCAAACCGGCAGCCAGCCCCAGCCAATGCCGCCAGCCGTATGGCTGACTTTTGGGAGGCAGGCGCAGCAACCCGCCAACGGTGAGCGAGAGCAGACTGATTGCCAGCAGTCCAAAAAGGAGGGCCGTCGTGAACCGAAAATGCACCAAAAAACCTGCCAGGCCCATCAGCGCAGTGAGTGACAGCGATAATCCCACCGCCTCAGCCAGCCATTCGAGCCAGTCCATCGGACGGCGCGCCAGCCAGACCAGCAGCCCGGCCCCGGGCAGCAGCAACACCAGCCCGACGCTCAACGCCGACCAGCCCAACTGTTCAGCAGAAACAAACCACCAATCCGCCGGCATACCTTATCTCTACCTTTTGCACTCCATATAAGTTTATTCTACTTTTTCGCCGAGCAGGCACTTCAGCCCAGCAGAAACTGGAAAAGATAGAGCAACAGCATCCCCCCGGCAATGGTCACAAACACATTCCGGCTGCGCCAGGCGATCAAAATGGCCGCCACTCCCGCCAGCAGACGCGGATTGAACGGCGAGAGGAAAACCTGTCCATCGGCCACCAGCAGTTCAGGCAAAATGATGGCGCTGAGCACCGCCGGAGGCACAAAGCGCAAAGCTCGCACAAACCACACCGGAGCCTGCCAGCGTCCGTGAAGGGCGATAAAGGAAAGCCGGATCATATAGGTCAACCCCCCAGCCATGAAAATAATCAACCAGAACTCGGTCATTGCCGATCACTCCACAAACCGGCGGCAATCCCAGCCAGCGCCGCCAGAATCAAGCCGAGTTTGTAGGGGAGCGCATGTGCCGCGACAGCCGTCACCCCGGCTGTCACTGCTGAAACCAATAACGGCCGCTCCCGCAGAGCGGGCACAACAATCGCAATAAAGGTCAGGGCCAGGGTAAAATCCAGCGACCACCCCGCCGGAATTTGCGCCCCCAGAAAAATACCCAGCGCTGTACTGGCCTGCCAGCATATCCAAACCGCCAGTCCGGAACCCAGTAAAAACCAGTGCGGATGACCCGCCAGGCCGTTCTTTTCATAGTGATGGATGCCGACGGCGTAGGCTTCATCTACCAGCACATACGCCAGCACCGCCTTCCAGGATGCCGGCAGGTGTTTGAGGTAGGGTGCCAGCGAGGCGCTGTACAGGGCATGGCGCAGGTTGACCACCACGGCGGTCAAAACCACCACCGGCCATGGCGAACCGCCGGCGACGAGGTTTACAATCATAAATTGAGAAGAGCCGGCAAACACAATAGCCGACATGGCCTGAGCCGCCCCTGCCGGGAAACCGGCTTTGATCGCCAGCACGCCGTAAATCATACCAAACGGCGCAATGCCGATGAGCAAAGGGAGCGTGTACTGGATTCCTTTGAGCAGCTGTGTTCTTTTCAAAGCCCGGCAATCTTCAATTTGCAACTTTATGGCGGGTACAGCCAGGTAACCCAGAACCGGCCAGGCACTCATTCAACCGGCAAATTTTCTTATACCGGCTTCATAACCGATTGGTTTACGGCTTAACCTGTCCCAATAGATTGAATACCAATTTTTACCGCAATGGGCGGAAAAATGCAATTCTTCTCAAAAACTTGTTTGTCACGGGTACGCCGGGCGGGTGGGCGTGACCGGCGGGGGCGGGTAACCCGGCTGGGTGCGGGTAGCGGTGGGCGGCAGGGGGGTGGCAGTCGGTGGAGGCGTTTCCGTCGGCGGCAATGGTGTGGCGGTGGGCGGCTGAGTGGCGGTTGGCGGCACAGCGGTGGGCGTATGCTGGCGTGGCGGCAAAGTTGGAAGCGACGTTGGCGTGGCAGGCCGACGAGTGGGCTGGGTAACCGGCTGGGTCGGCAGTTGCGCCTCGGTTGGAGTGGGGGTCGTCCCTTCGGTTGGGGTTGGCTGGATTGGAGTGGATGTGGGAAGTTGCGCCGTCGGGCTCGGCGAGGGGCGGGGCGGCGGCGGGGTCACACCGGGCGGCAGGGTGGCCGTCGGTACCGGCGATTGCAGATCTCGGTAAATTGACTCGGCATCCTTACTGCCGGGTACGGCATCCCGCAGGGCATCGCCAATAATCGCCGTCGCCACCACCGGCAGCGGCCGGTCAATCTGGTCGGCGCTGTAATCAGCCGAGCGGATCGAGTGGAGCGCGACCGGGAACAAAACCGCCCCCTGCACGGTAACCCGCGCCGGACTGAGCAGCATCAGCGCCAGCACAAAGACCGCAACCAGACAAACCAGCACGGTCAGCAGGCGGGAAAAGGCATACGGTTGCAGGCGGCGTTTGCCCAAAAAGATCACCTCCCGGTTTGTTTTTAGTATAATACGCGCCGCCCTTCGCGGCTTTACAACCGCTTTTCAATTTCCACTCAAAAAAACAGCCCCTTCTTCCTCGAAGAAGGGGCTTACTCGTTGTCATTTTCGTGGAAGGTCTATTGCGTCCCTTGCAGGCGCGGGTCAAGCGCATCCCGCAGGCCATCCCCCAAAAAAGTGAAAGCCAGCACCATCAACGAAACGCAAATCGCCGGCGGCAGAATCAACCACGGCTGCGCATTGATCGCCGCCTGTCCGTCCAGCATCAAAGCGCCCCACGAGGTGATGAAGATGTCATTCGGATTGGTCGAAGGCGTCAGGCCCAGTCCAAGGTAGCCCAGAATGGCCTCGGTAATGATCATTCCGGGAATGGTCAGCGCCGAAAGGATGATGATCGGCCCAAGGCTGTTGGGCAGCAGGTGGCGGAACATGATCCGCGCATCCGAAGCGCCGATGCAGCGGGCGGCTTCGATGAATTCCTTTTCTTTCAGCGAGAGTACCTGTCCGCGCACCACCCGCGCAAAACCGACCCAGTTGACAATCGCCAGCGCCATAAACAGCAGGAACAGGCCGTTCAGCAACTTGCCAATGAATGTCTCCCGCAAAGTGACCATGACGATGATGAAGAACAGCAAATCCGGGAAGGCGTAGATGACATCCGTAAACCGCATCAGGATGTTGTCGAACTGACCGCCCTTGTAGCCGGCCAGCAGACCGACAACGGAACCCACCAGCACAATCACAATCGTCGGCAGAAATCCCACCACAATCGAAACCCGCGCGCCGTAGATGGTGCGGCTGAGTACATCCCGTCCAAGGTTATCGGTGCCGAAAAAGAACGCCGGGTCGGAGGGTCTGCCGTTTGGTCCAACTTCCATCCAGGCTGGGGGCAAAAAACTCTTGCCGGCATTGGTCTGCAGGGGATTGTGCGGGGCGAGTTGGTTTGCGAAGATGGCCACAAACAAGAAGAAGATGATCACGATCATGCCGGCCACCGCCGCTTTGTTGCGAATGAGGCGGTACCAGGCATCCACCCACAGACTACGCGGTTTGACGGTCATCATGGTCAGGTCGGCAATCTGGGAAGGCGTTGGGTTTACAGAAGGTTTGGTTGCCATGGCCTACCTCCTCAATCCAACCGAATGCGTGGATCGAGAAAACTGTAAACGATATCCACGCTTAAATTGGCCAGCGCAATCAGCACCGCGTAAATCAGGGTTGTACCCATAATCATCGAATAATCGCGCTGACCGATTGCCGTCACGTAGGCGCGCCCCATACCGGGGAAACCGAACATGGTTTCGATAATGAAAGAACCGGTCACCAAAGCTGCCAACGCCGGGCCAAGGATGGTGACAACGGGAATGAGCGAATTCTTAATCATGTGGCGCAGCACCACCACCCGCTCGGCAAGACCTTTGGAACGCGCCGTGCGGATGTAGTCCATGCGCATCACTTCCAGCATTGAACCGCGCATCAGACGCGCCGTGCGCGCCATCGTCCCAAAGCCAAGGATGACGGTAGGCAGAACCCAGACACTCACCTCATCCCAGCTGCGCGGCACAATGTTGACCCACTTGAGGGTCGAAGCAAACAGGATAATCAAAAACAGCGCCATGACAAAATTTGGCACCGAAATGCCGATTGTCACGATGAACAAACTGACATAGTCAATGATGGTGTTCTGTTTAAGCGCTGCAATCACACCCGCCGGGATGCCGATTGCCACCGCAAACAACAGAGCAAACACACCCAACCGCATCGAATAGCCAAAGCGGCTGTACAAAAAGTTTTTCCCCTCAGGGGGCATGAACAGAATTTGCTGAATGGTCAGGCCGCGCATGCGGTAAGAGGGGCCCAGATTGCCACAGACCAATCCGCAAACAAACTTACCTTGTTTGTTGAAATCTCCGATAACATACGCCACATACTGCCGCCAGAGGGGTTTGTCCAGCCCGTAATATTCATTGAGAATGCGCTGGGTGTTTTGATCCACCTGGCGGGCGGTCGTATCCCGATCCCACGGGCCGCCGGGTGCGCTGTGCATCAGGATGAAGGTTATCCCGGATACCACAATAATGACCGGGATCAGCCACAACAATCGCCGAATGAGATATTTACCCATCTACGGTTTTCCCTCATTTCGAGAATTACTCCCTGTCCTTCAACTTCACAGGGGGCTGGCTGGTTCTGCCCGGTCGGACAGAACCAGCCAGTTGATCAAACCGTTGAAAACGGATGTCCCTTACGGGATCATCGAGGTGTCAATGGTGATGGAGAGCGGATCCACATCACCCGGCCATCCGGCGTCCTGCGGGGTGAAGACGATGCCTTTGACCCACGGTTTCACCAGATAGGAGTTGACGTTGTTGACCATGAAGATCACCGCAGCGGTGTCCACCAGCAGCTTCTGAGCCTGATCGTAGTAGGTGAGGCGCTCTTGCGGATCGAGGGTGGTGTCGCCCTTCTTCATCAGAGCATCCATCTCCGCATTGGCGAAGCCATAGCGGCGAGCAAACTCGGAAGTGGACATCCAGTACACACTCAGCCAGTTTTGAGGATCGGGATAGTCGGCGCACCAGCCGAGGTAGAAGACCTGCGGCAGGGTCTCGCGGTTCTTGGTCAGAGCGGTGTAAGCGGTCGGTTCGACCGGATCCAGCTCAACCTTGACGCCCAGATTCTGGCTCCACTGAGCAGCCAGCCACTCGAAGCGGGTGCGGTTGCGGGCAGTACCGGAGAAGGTCAGCTTGATGGGCGGCAGATTCTCGAACGAGCCGTAGCTGGATTTAGCAATTGCTTCTTTGGCTTTTTCCAGATCGAAACCGTAGCGGGTCTCATTCGGGTCATAGCCGGGGAAGCCCTTGGGGATCCAGGTCAGGGTCGGGGAACCAAGCCCTTGCAGGATGTCGGTCACCCACGCTTCGCGGTTGGTACCGTAGGCAAACGCTTCGCGGACTGGCTTTTCGTCAAAGGGCGGCTTGTCCTGATTCATGTAGAAAGCGAAGGTGCAGGAGCCGGGGTAGATTTGGGCTTCTTTGCTCAACACAGGATCCTGCTGGACAACGGCCAGGTCTTCGGCAACCAGCGGGACAATATCGAATTCATTGTTTTTGTAGGCTTCAAACGCCACAGCACTGTCGGTGATGTAGGAGAACTCGATATCGTAGGTGGGAACACCGGCCCAGTAATTGGGATTCGGCACGAAGTAACCGCGCACGAAGGGTTCCAGAGTCTTGACGATGAAGGGGCCATTGCCGATGTGATACTTCGAGGAAGTCCACCAGATATCGCCACCTTCGGCAATCAGTTCTTCCTTGGCGGGGTAGGTCACCCACAGGGAAAGCACGGTGTGCATGAAGGGCGCCGGTTCGCGTTCGGGGGTAGCCGGGTCGCCATCCAGACCGACTTTGAGAATCAGGCAGTCTTCCTGTTCGTAGTCGGTGCAGGGGTTGCCGTTCAGGTCAAGCGCTTTAACTTCCACGCCGTCCTTGAGGGCTTGCAGTTCTTCCTCGCTCAGGTTGGCCACATCGGCTTCGCGCCAGGCCACCGCACCGGCAATGTTGTCGGTGATGGCAGCGTATTCACCGGCAGTGGCCGGGTCAATGTTGCGCAGAATGGAGTATTCAAAGCGCTTGGCGTTGAGGATGGTACCGTCACTGTACTTCAAACCCTTGCGCAGGGTGAAGGTCAGTTCGGTGGCGTCCTCGTTGTATTCCCACTTCTCCGCAGCACCGGGGACGGTGTTCAATTGCCCATCCAGTTTGGTCAGACCTTCGTAGATCAGTTTGAGGTGGGCAATTTCGTTGACGAAGGATGACTTCTGCGGATCAATGATGTCGGGCCAGGAGCCCAGATTGACACGCAGGACGGGCTGTTTGGCTTCGGGCTGCGCAGCAGCTGGAGTAGCGGTCACCACCACTTCGCGCACTTCGCCTTCCACCACCACCGTTTGAACGATGGTTTCGGGGGTTGCAGCGGCCGGCTGGCAGGCAGAAAGCACCATGCTCGCCAGAATCAGCACAGACACAAAAACAAGCAATTTGGAACGCATATCTTTCTCCTCCTAGAGAAATTTGTGTAAAGTGGATACAGGCTTTGAAACCAGGGGGGTTTCTTCAGCAAAACAGGTTGCACGGCTTTCCTCCAGCCATCACCTCCTTTCAAATTTCCAAAACGAAACCAACACGAAGAAGATCCATCAAACCATGTGACAGGCAACCCAGTGCCCCGGCGCCACCTCGCGGAATTCCGGGCGCTGCTCGGCACAGATGGTATCGGCCAGCGGGCAGCGGGTGCGGAAGCGGCAGCCGGAAGGCGGGTTGATCGGAGAGGGAACATCCCCTTTCAGGATAATTCGCTGACGGCGCGCCTCAATCACCGGATCGGGAATCGGCACCGCCGAGAGCAGCGCCTGGGTATAGGGGTGCAACGGGTGATTATAAAGTTCGTGGCGGTCGGCCAGCTCCACCACCACCCCCAGGTACATCACCGCAATACGGTTACTGATGTGGCGCACCATCGAAAGGTCATGGGCGATGAACAGGTAAGTCAAACCCATTTGGGCTTGCAGGTCTTCCAACAGGTTGACCACCTGCGCCTGAACCGAAACATCCAGTGCCGAAATCGGCTCATCGCAGACAATAAAAGCCGGTTGCAGCGCCAGGGCGCGCGCCACACCCACCCGCTGACGCTGACCGCCGGAAAACTCGTGCGGGTAGCGGTTGGTATAAGCCGGGTTCAAACCCACCAGTCGCAGCAATTCTTCGGCGCGTTCCTGCGCCTCTTTCCGGTCAGCAATCCCATGAATGATCAACGGCTCGCCGATGATCTGCCCAACGGTCATCCGCGGGTTGAGGCTGGCGTATGGATCCTGAAAGATCATTTGCATACGCCGGCGCATTTTGCGCAAATCCTCGCCTTTCAGCCCGACCAGATCCACACCCTCGAAAATCACGCTCCCCGAAGTGGGCCGGTACAATTGCAAAATGGCGCGGCCGGTAGTGGATTTACCGCAGCCCGATTCACCCACCAGCCCCAGCGTTTCACCGTGAAAGACATCAAAAGAAACTCCATCTACCGCCCTGACCGCACCGACCTGCCGCTGAATCAACGTTCCGCGCATGATCGGAAAGTGCTTGACCAGATCACGAACTTGAAGCAGAACTTCGGTGCTTGTCATGAACGTTCTCTCCCGGTTTCGGTATCAACCCAACAGGCGGAATAATGGTCAGGGGAAACCTGCATAAGAGGGGGATTTTCATGCCAGCAGCGTTCCACCGCGTACTTGCAGCGCGGTGCAAACGGGCAGTAAGTGGGTTTTTCCAGCAGCACCGGTGGTAACCCATCAATCGAAACCAGCCGACGGCTGCCCGCCTCATCCATGCGTGGCAGGCTGCCGAGCAGCCCAATTGTGTAGGGGTGGGTTGGATGACCGTACAAATCACGCACGGGGGCGGTTTCGATGATGAAGCCGCCGTACATCACCGCCATGCGGTCGGCCAGACCAGCAATCACCCCCAAATCATGGGTGATCCAGATGATCGCCATTCCCAGTTCGTCGCGCAGGCGTTTGACCAGATCCACAATCTGCGCCTGAATGGTCACATCCAGCGCGGTGGTCGGTTCATCGGCAATCAGGATCTGCGGGTTGCAGACCAGCGCCATGGCAATCATCACCCGCTGGCGCATCCCGCCGGAAAACTGGTGCGGATAGTTATTCAAACGATCTTTGGGGTTGGGTATGCCGACTTTGGCGAGCATTTCCGCAACGCGGTCTTCGGCTTGTTTCTGGTTCAGCCCCATGTGCACTTCCAGTGGTTCGGATACCTGCCGGCCAATGGTCAACACCGGGTTGAAAGAAGTCATCGGGTCTTGAAAGACCATGCTGATCTGCGCCCCGCGGATGTGGCGAATTTCCTCATCCGACATGGTCAGCAAATCGCGCCCCTGAAACAGGGCTTTACCGGCCGTGACTTTGCCAGGCGGCGAGGGAATCAGCCGCAGCATGGACATCACCGTCACGCTCTTGCCGCAGCCGCTTTCCCCCACAATTCCCAATGTTTCGCCTTCTTTCAGGCTGAAAGATACCCCATTAACTGCATGGATAACCCCTTCACGGGTACGAAATTGCGTTTCCAGACCTTGCACTTGAAGAATTTCGGGCATGCATTGACCTCTGGATTGGGCAGTGATTCAATTAGGAAAAATTGAGGGGATAATAATAGCCAATTGGTCGAGACACAAGTTGCATTCTACACCTTAAGCGGGGTACTGTCAATTCAACCCCTGCGCCCGAAAGGGACAACAGGGGTGAAGAATTTCCCATTTTTATTGGGAATATGTCATTACTTATTGGATGCTCCGTAAGGTAAAACTAGGAATGAAAGGGTTGAGCATTATAATTACTGTATGTATCATACTCCTTTTTTAGAAGAAATCAATACCCTTAATATCCAATTTTCGTTCTATTTCCGGCACGGCAATACCGCTCCGCTGCATGCCGGTAATGCTCAGCGCTTTCCTGCTGCATCCATCATCAAAATTCCAATTTTGCTGGCCTGGGTACTGCTCGAACGGCGCGGCGAGGTTAACCAGCGGGAAATTTGCTGCCTGGATGACGAACCGGAAGTGCATGGGGCTGGTTTTTCGTGGCTGTTACACGCCCGCCGCCTGCCTTACCACGATATCCTTCTGCTGATGATGGCACTTTCCGACAATCTTTGCACCAATCTGATTATCCGCCGCATCGGCCTGGAACGGCTTAACTCCCTCTTCCGGCAGGAGATGGGATTGACCGCCACCGAAATCCAGCGCAAATTGATGGACTTTGAAGCCCGCCAAAAGGGATTGGATAACTGGATCAGCGCACAAGACTGCATCCGCTTTTTTGAACTATTCGATGCGCTCACCCCCGCCGAAAAAGCCTGGGTTGAGCCGATGTTGCTGGTCAATCAGGATGATCTGCTGCTCAAACGCGACCTGCCGCGCGACGAGGTGGACTTTTACCACAAAACCGGCTCGATTCCCGGCGTCCTGCACGACTGGGGATATACCCGCACCTGCCGCATCTTCCTCTTGACCAGCGGCGCACGAGATGAAACCGCCCTCTACCCCATCTTTGCCCAGGCCGGCAAACTGCTGCTGGAAAAATAAACCCCGACCAAGAGCTTTACTCTACCCCATCACACTGAATTTTTTGGGTTCGATTACGGTCTATTATTGATTGGTTTTATAGAATAAGTTAATAATCTGTTGAATTTCGATTGTTGATATTCTATAATTCAATTAAACCATGTCCAGACAAACAGGGAGGTTTGTCGGCTGGCAGGCCAACGCGCCCCAAAACGCCTGCCTTCACCGCCATCGGTCAACGTTGACCGGTGGCGTTTTTGATGTCGTGGCGCGGCTCTATCCTTTCAATTGGGGAGGTGTTTCATGAAAAAGTTCGTCCATTTGCTCGTAATTTTGCTGGCAGTCGCCTGGCTGCTTGGCAACGGCACCCAACTTGGGCAAGCGCAGGAAGGCAACCCACCCGCTGAAGAAACCAACGCCGAGGGAGATGTCTCCATTCAATCGGCTGTTCAGGGTTACATTCCTGTCCAGGGCCGCCTGACCGATGCGGCTGGCAACCCGATCAACGGCGCTCATCAGATTGCCGTGCGCATCTACGAAGTCCCTACAGGAGGCAGCGCCCGTTGCTCAATCAGTACGCCGGTCAATTTAGATCATGGCCTCTTCACGGTTTTGGTGCCGTGTTCTTCTTCCGTGTTTATCGGAAACGAGTTGTACGCTGGTATCAGCGTGGATAGCGACTCCGAAATGACTCCTCGCCTGACAATTTACCCCGTTCCGTATGCCATGAGCCTGAAACCCGGCGCAATCATCACCAACACAACCGAAGGCCAAAGAGCGCTGGATGTCAAAAGCGATGTGGGCGGCGGTGCCAGCGGGGCTGCCCTGTGGGTGGAAAACCGCAGTACTGCCAACGGCATTGGCGAATGGGTCAAAGCCCGCGGTTCGGATGCCACGCTGGTAATCGAAAACACCAGCAGCGGCTCGTTGCTGAAAGCATTTGGCGGAGATGGCGGCGAGGATGAATTTCAAGTTACCAACAACGGCACAATCCAGGATAAAGCCGATTCGTATATCTTTGTGCCGGCCATTGAGGCAAAATCCACATCGGCAGACGATGTGATCAATTACTACGGCGACGGCAGCATAACCGTTCAATACACATCAACCGGTATCAAAGGGCTTGTCTTTGGTATTCCTTTGCCGGCGGTGTTATACGGTCAACCGGTCAAAGTGGAAGAAGTGACCATTTTTTACGATGTTTCGAATGCGGGTAGTTCAATCAGCCGAACACAAGTCTTCAAGCAATTGACCAGCGGCAGAATCGGTGGTGGGCCGGCGTTCATGTACCTTGTGGACAACCCAACCACCCGCAATAGCACCACCTACACATCCTACTCACTTCCTGTAAACCAGTGGCTCAGCGATGAAACCGGTTTTCTTACGGTTGCGTTGACGATTAACTACAACAGCACATCTCATTTTCTTGACTTCGGCGGGGTGCGCGTGCGGTTAGGGCACCATCCATTGTACTAGGAAGGAACTCACCATGAAAACACGCTGGTTCTTCCTCACTTTTATCCTGTTATTGCTGCTTTCACTGACCCTACCGGCCAGCGCCATGCAATCCGCCAGCTACAAAGTGGACTGGCTGGTGCCGATAACCGGCAGCGGCGGTAACGCGGCTTCATCATTTTACAGCGCCGATTTCACCCTCGGCCAAAGCGTAATCGGCAGCGAGAGCGGGGTAAACACCGCCGACTGCCTGGGTTACTGGTGCGGTTCAGGCGGCGAGTACTCTATCATGCTGCCCTTGATCACCCGCTGAACCCAGCGGCAAAGCGTCCATTAGCGCCCTCTGCAAAAAAAATAAGCCGGTGGTTGGGGAAAACCACCGGCTCTGCAGGGGTATTCATTGATGGGATTTTGTTTGGCTGGTTTGATGCTGCTGTTTCGTCCCCCTGCCCAATTGGTTTGACCGCCTCAGGCTAACATGCTGCCCATCTCTCGCAAGTTCTTCACCACCTCCTCCGGTAGCACGGCAGGCTGCACACCCATCAAGCGGCAGGTGATCAGTTTATGGGCGGTGGTTTCGATCACCTCGGTCATATCCGCTGCGCGGCGCAGGCTGCTGCCCGCCACCACCAGTCCGTGATTCTGCATCAGCACGGCAATGCCGCGCGGCCCCAGCGCTTTTGCCACCGCCTCGCCCAGTTCATCCGTGCCGGGCATGATAAACGGTACCACCGGTATCTCGCCAATGAAAGCCGCCTCGGTCGAAAGCGGCAAGAACGGCGTACCGGTCAGCGCCAGCAGGGTGGCGTACGGCGCATGGGTGTGAACCACCGCCTGTACCTCCGGCCGGGCGCGGTAAATGGCGCAATGCACCCGCCGCTCGCTGGAAGCGCTGTAATCCGACTCACCCAGCGGGTTGCCTTGCAGGTCAATCCGTACCATCATTTCCGGACGTAAATCCCCTTTGAAGATGGCGCTGGGGGTGATCCACACCTCGTCCGGTTTGCCCTCCACCCGCGCGCTGATGTTGCCGCCGGTGGCGGTGATCCAGCCCCGCTCGTACAATTCGCGCATGATTTCGAGGATCTCATCGCGCACATCCCCCGCTTTGCGGATGACCGCCGCAGCCGAGTAAGTTGAGACCGCCGCTTGAGCCGCTGCTGCGGACCCGCCCGCCGAGGCCGGCTGGGCGGGCGGCGCGTTCAACACACTCAGGTCGCCGGGATCGCCTACCGCCTGACGGGCGCGCTGATACGGCGCGCTCAGGTTGATTTTTTGCATGGTCATGGCCTTGGAAGTATCTCCGCTGAAAGAAATTTTCCCGGTCATGGCAGCGCGGGTGGGATTTAACCGGCCGGTGAAAATGCCGTCCAGCGTTTCGGCGGTCATTTTCAAACGCACATCCGGCGGATGAGGGGGATCACCCAAGCCGGCGCGGGCCTCCCCGCCGGCAAAACGCATGTAAAAGGTGATTCCCAGATCTTTGAGGGTGTACTGAAAGGTCACATTTTTATCGCGGGCAAACGCGCGGATTTCGTCATCCTTTTCGATTTCCTCCAAAAAGCGGCTCAGCAAACGCTGGAATTGTCCGGCCGCGCCGTCGGCTGCTAGAAGTGGGGTAGATTGACTTTGCGCAGCCGTTGAAGCAGGCTGGCTTTCTTTGCCAATCAGGCGTTTCAGCCCGCCGAGCAGCCCACCACGCTTTTCAGCTGATTGGCTGGCCGTTTTTTGGGCGGCTTCGATATCGGTAACCCCGGCGGTCGAGGTGTGACGCAGTTTTTCCAACGTCCGGCGGTCGGCGCGCCGCTCCCCCTGCCAGCGAAAATTGTCCAAAACCTGGGGATTGAGCGCATACCGCGGCCGCTCACCGCTCAACAGCCGTTTCATTTCTTCCAAAATGATCTTTCCTTGATGAATGCCGACTTCCTGGGTGTTACCGCCAATGTGCGGCGTGGCAATCACGTTCGGCAGCGCCAGCAGCGGATCATCACTGCCGGGCGGTTCAACCGGAAAGACATCCAAACCAGCCCCGGCCAGCCGTCCGGACTGCAAGGCTTGCAGCAGAGCCGCCTGATCCACCAGCGCAGCCCGGGCAGTGTTGATTAAAAATGCGCCGGGTTTGATTTGCTCAAAAGCGGCCGCATCCAGTAAAGCGCGGGTTTCGTCCGTCACCGCCGCGTGCAGGGTAATGAAGTCGCTGGCGGCCAGCAATTCGCCCAGTTCCACTTTTTGAGCGCCGTACAGCGCAGCCTGTTCTTCGCTGATGTAGGGGTCATACAACAGCACACACGCCTCAAACGGCAGCAAGCGGCGGATGACGCGCTGGCCAATTGCACCGCCGCCGATCACCCCAACGGTTTTTCCCCACAATTCCTTGCCCTGGAAAGCGAAAAAGGCCTGCCCCATCCGTCCCATGTCACCCGCTTCACCGCCCGGCTGGCGTAAAAAGGCGGCAGCCTCCGGCAGACGGCGCGCCAGCATCAGCATCAAGGCAATCGTCAGGTCGGCCACGGCATCGGCATTCCGCCCCGGGGTGTTGATCACCGGCACACCGGCCGCCGTACAGGCCTGCAAATCCACGTTGACCGGATTGCCGCGGCAGGCAAAAATCAGGCGCAGGTCGGGCAGTTTCTCCAAAACTGCCGCATCCACCACGTCCACTTCGGTGACAAATACCGAATAGCCCCGCAGGGCTTCTACCAGATCATCGCCGCTCAGCAAGCGACCCTCGCGGCGGTAACTTGCGTAGGTTACTTCGCCCAATTCGCTCAGCAGGCGCACCGCCTCATCACCCAAATCGGCGGTAACCAGCATGCGCGGGCGAAAATCGCGCGGCAGACTGACTGGCGGTGCGGCTCTGTGCTGCATCGCCTGCACTATGCTGCCGGCTGCGGTTTGATCGGCATCTTCGCGCTGGCGGCGGATGCTGTCCCATTCTCCAAACCATTCGGTGTAAAAACTCACCCGTTCAGCCGGTGGTGAAAAGGTGCGCAAACTTCCGCACAGGCCGCGGGCGGCTTCGCCGAGGGAAGGATAAGCCCCGGCTGCGCTGGCAGCGCACATCGCCGCTCCAAGCCCGGCAGCCTGTGGCGTCCGGCTGACTTCAACCGGCCTGCCGCACACCTCCGCCAGCATCTGATTCCACACCTCGCTGCGGGTCAGCCCGCCGCCTGCCCGGATTTGGGAAGCAACCACCCCGGCTGCCCCTTCGGCCTGTTCGAGATTGAGGCGCATGGAAGCCGCCAGCCCCTCTAAAATTCCGCGTGCCAGACAGGCGCGCCCGGCCTGTCCGGACGGCAGGCTGAAAGTCGAAAAGGTCAGTGAATCAACCGGCAGGCCCAGCGCAGCCGCGTTGAACAGCTGCACCCCCAGCGTGGAAAAAACCCCACCTGCACCCGGCGGGACGGTGGCGGCTTCGCCACACAGCGCAGCCACCGGTTGAGGTGAGTGCGGGTAAAGCACCCCGGCCGCCCATTCGAGGGCGCTCCCGGCCGAACCGGCGTTGCTTTCCACCACATATACATCCGGAAGGAGATGCAGCCCGCACCAGGTACGTCCCTCCGCGTGCAGACGCGGCGCTGAGGTAGTCACCATCACCGGGGCAGTGCTTCCGGCGGCAATCCCGGCCTGTCCGGCAGAGGTGATGCCCGTGCCCAGCAATGCGCTCTGGGTATCGGCGCCACCGGCGGCAACAACGACATCCGGCGGCAAACCTAAAAATTCAGCCGCGCCGGTGGTCAAGTTTCCCAGCCGCCCCCCCGCCCAGACCACGGACGGGAAGATGTGCTCGGGTAAACCCAGCCCCGTGATTAGATCACCCGCCCAGTTGCGCTGGTGTAAATCAAACAGCAGCGATTCGGCAGCCTGCGAAGCTTCGGCTGCCACCACACCGCACAAGCGGTAGGTCAGCCAGTCGCTCAGCGTCAGGGCGTAACGAGCGCGCTCCAGCAACGCCGGTTGATTTTCTTTAATCCACAGCAAACGCGCCGCCATCAGTACCGGGCTGGGGTAGTGACCGGTGCGCTGGTAAAGGTCCCGGCCGCGCGCCTCACCCAGAGTCATGCCCTGCTCAACGGCTCGCGCATCGCGGTTGGGCGCGGCAAACAACACCTCACCGGCTTCGCCGACCAGCACAACGGTGTGGCGCATGCTGACCACCGCAATCCCCCCGATTTCCGCAGGTTGAACGGCGGCACGCCGGATGACCTCGCCGGTCAATTCCCCCAGCGTCCGCCAGATGGTTTCGGTATCCAGATCATAAGCCCAGCCACCCGCCGGCGAAAGCGGGTGAGTCCACGAGCGGTAACCGCTGAAAATCTGTCCGTCAGCCGGGTTGACCAGCAGGCAGCGCCCGCCGCTGCTGCCAGCATCCCAACCGATAAACCACTGTTTGCTCATCGCCTGAACCTCCTCAATGATTAAACTTCTTCAGCATCGCACAACCAGTGTGCAGTAGCCGTATCAGTGACCAGCACATCCACCAGCCCGCTGGACAGAGCCGCCTTTACCGCCGGTCGTTTTGGCTGACCGCCCGCCGCAAGCATTTTCAGGGGAATGCGCTGCAGATCGGATAATGAAATGCCGAGCAGCCGCTGGTGAATGCCGGCCGGCACCAATTGACCCCGCCGGTCAAAGAAATACCCCAGCACATCCCCCACCGCCTGATAGACGCGCAGTTCGTTCAGGTCCTCCTCACCGAGCAACCCCACCTGATATAAAAGCGCAGATTGATCCACCGTGCCGACACTGAAAATAGCCACGTTCGCCTGACGGGCAACATCCAGACTGCGCTGGATAAGCGGGTCGGCCAGCAGATGATCACGGGTAGCCGGTTCACTGACGAAAGTGGGCAGTGGGAGGTAGTATGCTTCTCCGCCAGTGAGCACTGCCAGCCGCGTCAGCACATCAAAGTTGTGGGTAACTTCCACCGGACGAAAATACAGCCCGCCCATCAGGGTAACAAAACGACAGGCGAGCGGCTTTTCCAGCACCAGAAAATCGGGAATGTAGGAAATGGTACGGCTGACCCCAATCCCTACCGTCCAGCCTTCCTGCAACCGCTGAGCCAGCACCATGGCTGCCATTTGGGCTAACGACTGAGCCAGTTCTTCGCCGGTTTGATCCATTGCCGGAACCAGCCAGGCGTCCTGCAGGGGATAACGCTGCAAGAGGGCTTCCACCAGCGGTAGATCGGTGGAAATCGGTCGGATGCGGATTTCGACGATCCCACTTTGTCGGGCTTCCTTGAGGAGCCGGTTGACGGTGATGCGCGAGAGACCCAGCCGCGCACCAATCTCCGCCTGAGTCAGGTCTCGTTCGTAATACAGCCAGGCCACCCGCGCCAGCAGCTGCTCACGGGTGGAGATGTCTTCCAGCGTTGAATCATGCATGTTACATTTGAACCCTTTCTGAACAAATGTTAGCAAATTTTGAAGAAAGATGCAAGTTGTTTTCCAAACTCACCCACCATTTTCAATTCTACTGGTGCAATTCGCCGGTGGATTTTGGCTTGTCATCTCCCCTACTTTGCTCCACAATTAAGTCATTCCGCCTGGGGCGTCTTCCCACTCTATTCCATCGAGGAAACTCCTTTTGAACGCTCTTTTTTTAGTGGTCGTCTTCCTTTACTGGTCGGCGTTGTACCTGTATGTGCCCACCCTGCCGCTCTATCTGCAAACCAAAACGAGCGATCTGGCGCTGATCGGCACGGCGCTTTCGATGTACGGGTTGTGGCAGTTGATCGTGCGCCTGCCGCTCGGCATTCTGGCGGACTGGGCCGGACGCCGCAAGCCGTTTGCCATCTTCTGGCTGTTGCTGGTGGCTGCCGGTGCGCTGACCCTCGGCCATGCCCCCACCATCGAGATCGCCATCCTTGGGCGGGCGCTGGTCGGTGTTTCAGCCGGCACTTGGGTGCCGCTGGTCGTGCTGTTTTCCAACCGCTTTTCAGCGGCAGAAGTGGTGCGCGCCACGGGTATTCTGGCAATGACCGCAACCACCGGGCGGATCGTTGCCACTGCCATCAACGGCTGGTTGAATCAACTGGGCGGTTACCCACTGGCATTCAACCTGGCGGCAGCCTCTGCACTGTTAGGTGCCGCTCTTTTGCTCTTTTTACCGGAAGCGCCCACGCCACCCCGCAAACCCTCCCTGAATGGTCTGAAGCGGTTGATCAGCCGGCGGGAGGTGATGCTGCCTTCCCTCCTCCAGGTGCTGACCCACACCGCCGACTTCGCCGCCACCTTCACCTTCATCCCCATTTTGGCGCGTCAGAAGGGTGCTTCGGATGTGGTCATCAGCATGCTGCTCAGCCTCAATCTGTTGATTGGCCTGGCGGGCAACAGTCTGGCAGCGGTTCTGGCCCAGCGTTTTGGTCAGCGGCGCATGGTCATGCTCAGTTTTGCTCTGCTGGGCGGCGGCATTCTTGGCGCAGCCTGGGCGCCAACCCTCGCATGGGTGTTCGTCTTCCAGTTCTGGGTCGGTCTGGGATTTGGAATTGGCTATCCGCTGTTGATGGGGTTGAGCATTAACCGTGTGGATGCGGCCGAACGCACCACCGCCATGGGACTGCATCAGTCGGTTTATTCGCTGGGCATGTTCCTCGGCCCGTGGCTGAGTGGGGTGCTGGCGGCTGCGCTGAACATTCCGCTGATGTTCGTGATCATCGGTTTGCTGATTGTGCTGATGGGCATTGGCGGCGCGGCAATCCTCGACGGTCAAGGGTGAAGCGGGCGGAGCAGTCTCCCGCAAAGCCCTTGCGGAGGTGGGCCGGAGAGATCAACCTTGTAAACGTCATTGCAAGCGAGCGCGGCAATCTCCCCCAAAGCCATTACGCGGGCAGTTCAGGTATCCTTTCATTAACAACGGCATGATTGCAACCACAGAGAGCTGCCCCGCCCGCGAGTTGATTTAGCCCAGCCGGGTGGAGTAAAAACGACCCGGAGTGAAGAACGGCCCACGCGGAGCGGCGCTGCCACCGCTATAACCGCCGATCAGGTCGAGGAACGCTTCCACCACCTCCGCCTGAAAATGGCGGTTGGATTGATACCGCAGGTAATCCACTACCTGATGCGGCTGCCACGCCGAGCGGTAGGGGCGGTTGGAACTGAGCGCATCCCACACATCCACCACCGCAAAGATGCGCGCCCCCAGCGGAATTTCCTCACCCCGCAGCCGGCGCGGATAACCGCTGCCATCCCACTTTTCGTGATGGCAGTAGGGAATATCCAGCAGGTCGTAGAAGTGGGGAATCGGGCTGAGCAGTTCGTAAGCGTATAACGGATGACGGCGCATCACTTTCCACTCGCTCTCGTCCAGCGGGCCGGGTTTGAGCAAAATGGCGTCCGGAATGCCAATCTTTCCAATATCGTGCAGCTGAGCGCCGCGGCGCAGTTTCACCAGTTCGGCATGGTTCAACCCCATGCGTTTGCCCATTTCCACGGTCAGATCCACCACCCGGTTGGAGTGTCGTTCGGTGGTGAAATCGCGCAATTCCAGCGCGCGCGTCCAGCCGTCAATGGTGGCTTCGTAGGTCTGATTCAAATCCTGGTTGGACTGTTCCAGTGAGCGGGTCAACTGCGCGTTCTGAATGGCAACGGCAGCCGTGTTCGCCACCAGACTGAGCAGGGCTGTGTCGGTCGCCATGCGGAAGCGCGCCGGACGGTAACTGTGAGCCTGCACCAGCCCAATTACCTGCCCGCGAGTCAACATGGGCACATACACCCCCGAACGCACCGCCCGGCCAGGGCGTACAAAACCAAGCCGGGCCGTGCCGGGCGGGGCCTGAGCCAGCAGGTCATCTATGACCAGCGGTTTAGCGCTCTGAATGACCTTAAACTGATGCGAATCGGGATGAGTGAGCCGACTCAGGCGCGGCACGCGGTTCAAATCCACCGGCTCGCCCTCATGTTCCCCATAGGCGCAAATCAGTTCCTGGGTTTCCCCTTCGTAGAGGGAGATATACACCGTACACACGTCCGGGAGCAATTGAACCACTGCTGCACTCAACCGGCGGTAAATTTCGGTTAAGTCGTCCAGCTGTGCCAGCGCCCGTCCCACCTCACCGACCGCCGCCAGTTTACTTTCGTTCAAACCCCAAAGCAGACGGGGGTCTTCGCGCTGCTCACCGGTGAGGGTGATCAACAAGGCAGCCCGTCCGTTGAAGAGAATCGCCTCGATATTGGCATAACTGCGGATCAACCTGCCCTGCTGGTTAAAAATGAATAATTCCAACCCATGCAGGGAACGCTCCCCACCGAGGCGGGCGAGGATTTTCTTCAAATTATTCTCGCCTAGCCCCGCTGGTAGGCTGTTTTCGGATTGATGAATCAACAGACTGCGGGGAATGCCGATCAGATCACAATACCACGGGTTGGCTTCCAGATAGGTGAAGTCGCGTCTGTCCAGAATGCACACGGCTGCCGGTACACTTTCGATCAACCGCAGCAATGCCTGACGGGTATGATGCAGCGCCTGCTCATAATAAGAAGCGGCAGATGTGCCTGTCTTGCGGCGGAAATAAGGGGGACGTTTCATAAAGCCGGGTCTGTTTCCCTTTCTCGTGGGGTGAATTTGTCCACGCAAAATGTAAAAAGCGCATAAAAAAGCCAATAATGACCTTGAAAATCGGTTTGGTTTGAGTAAAATAATGGGAAATATCCATTCCCCAAACGTATGGATGCTCGCATTAGTGACTTATCATGAGGGGGTGCAAGGTCAATGCCAGCATTGCCAGCCCAAAATAACCACCTGCTATTGAACTGCTAAGCCGGGGTGGAGATGATGAACACATCCAACCATCCCGATTTTCTGCAACAAAGCCCGCAGGCAGCCTTGATCGTCCGCACGGACGGCGAAATCGTGTCCGCCAACCTGCTCGCCCTCCATTTGTTGCGTTATACCGCCGATCAACTTTCGGCTCTCCCGCTTTGGCATCTCATTCCACCCGAATACCACTCCCTATTTCAGCAAACCGATCGGGAACTGGCTGCTCATTCGGGGACGGAATACGAGCTGTTCGCGCTGGATCGTGAGCAACAGCGAATACCGGTTGCCGTACGAATTTCGCCCCTGCAAGATGACCTGCTGGGCGTCGAGTTACGCGACTTGCGTCCGGTCAAAGAAGCCCGCGGTGCTCACCGCCGCCAGACTGCCGTTCTGCGTGCCGTTGCAAATGCCAGTTACCAGTTATTCCGCTCCGCTCAACCGGAAGAAGAAATCCCGTTGGTGCTGGCGCAATTGGGAAACGCCGCCGATGTCAGCCGGGTCTACATCTTTGAAAATCACTGGGAAAACGGCCAGCGGCTGTTGACCAGCCAGCGCTATGAGTGGTGCGCTGCCGGCATCCAGCCTCAAATTGACGACCCGACTTTACAAAATTTCGACTACCTGGCTGTCGGATTTGATCACTTTTTAGCCACCTTGCAGCGCGGCGAGGTCGTATCCGGGCGGGTGCGCGATTTTCCCCCCGCCGAACAGACGGAGTTCAGCCGGCAGGGCATTCTTTCCATTCTGATTATCCCCATTTTTGTTCAACAGCAGTTGTGGGGGTTCATCGGCTTTGACGAGTGCCGCAGCGAA
Organism: Bellilinea caldifistulae; assembly: GCF_001306055.1. Lineage (GTDB taxonomy): Bacteria > Chloroflexota > Anaerolineae > Anaerolineales > Anaerolineaceae > Bellilinea > Bellilinea caldifistulae. Next base: position 115,660 of record NZ_LGHJ01000011.1, read on the forward strand.
CGCACCTGGCAGCCGTATGAAGTGGACACCCTGCGGACGGCCGCCAATCTGTTTGGGGCTTTCTTTGAGCGGCGCAAAGCCGAAACCGCCCTGCGCGCCAGCGAAGAACTTTACCGTATGCTGGTCGAAAATCAAGGTTTGGGAGTTGCGCTGGTGGATGAGGGGGAGAACTTCCTTTACGTTAACCTGGAAACCGAAAAACTGTTTGGGGTTGAGCCCGGCAGTTTAACCGGCCGCAACCTGAGCGAATTTCTCTCCGCCGATCAAATGCAGGTGGTGCTGGAACAAACCGCCCTGCGCCGCAAGGGCTTCCGCAGCCATTATGAAATCGAGATTGTCCTTCCCAATCAGCAACGGCGCATCCTCTCCGTCCATGCCACGCCCCATTTTGACGAGAGGGGCCGGTTCATCGGTGCGTTCGGCGTTTTTACCGACATCACCGATCAGAAACGCATGGAGCAGCGTATCCGCAACCTGTTGATGATCGAACAGTCTCACCGGCGCGAATCGGAAGCCCTGCGGGAAGCCATCAGCGCCTTGATTCACGATTTGAACTCGAAACAGGCCGCCAAACAGGTGCTGACCGGTCTGGCGCGCATTCTTCCCTACGACCGCTGTGCGCTGTACCTGCAGCAGCGGGATCGGTTTTATCTGGCAGGCAAAATCGGTTACCCACCCGGCGCTCCGCCGCCTTCCCTGACCGCCGTTCACCCCCTGGTGCAGGAAATCCAATCTGCCGTGCGGTTTGTCAATCACATCCAGGATGAGCGCCAACTGGAATGGCTGGGAGAAACCGGCAAGGGAATTGCCTGGATGAGCATCCCGCTTCGCTGGAACAACCGCCCCATCGGACTGATTTGGGCCATTCGTTCGGCTCCTTCCACCTTCAAGAATAATGAGGTTGCCCTCGCGGAGACCTTTGCCGGGCCGGCAGCCCTTTCCATTCAGAACAGCCGTCTGTACAGCCAGACCCAGCGGCTGGCTACGCTTGACCCGCTGACCGGTCTGCTCAACCGCCGTTCCATCTTCGAGGCCGGCGAGAGGGAACTGCTGCGCGCCCACCGTTATGCCGAACCGTTCAGCCTGCTGGTGATCGATCTGGATCATTTCAAAGAGATTAACGACACCTATGGACATCTGATTGGAGATGACCTGATCAAGAAGGTGGCCCGGCGGATGAAACACGCCCTGCGTTCCAGCGATCTGATCGGCAGGCCCGGCGGGGATGAGTTCATCGTTTTGTTAATCAAAACCACGCCTGCCGAAGCAGTCATGGTTGCCGGTCGGCTGCTCAATGCCCTGCGGGAACGGCCTTTTCGGCTGGAGGGTAATACTCATCACATCACGGCCAGCATCGGCGCAGCCGGTCTGGATGACCCCTCAGCCAGCCTGCAATCGCTGATCCAGCGGGCGGATGCGGCTATGTACACCGCCAAACAAAACGGTGGAAATCAGGTGCAGGTGGGATGAAAACCAACCGGTTTCAGCGGCGGATGACCGGCAAAAACAGCCGGCTACCCTGAATGACCAGCAGCCTTTCGAGGCTCTGCTCAAAAGACGGACAGGCCTCCGAATGAGCGGTAAGCCGCAGACGGTTTGTCTCTCCCGGCGGTGCGTTCTCCGGCGGAGCAATGGGGAGGTAAAGCAGGGCGCTTTCCCCCATCTGGATTGGGCCGACATCCGGCGTAACCACCCTCCAGTTGCGCTGATCTACCGCCGAGAGACGAAAGGTATCGGCAGCATTGCCAGTGTTGGTGAGGACAATTTGAAGCAGATAATCCTGACCCGCACTCAGGGGAGGAATGTCCTCCGGCACGCTCCATTGCAGACCGCACCGCTGAACGGTCAACTCGAGACTGGCTGCCGCCCACACGGAAGAATTTTCCTGGCTCCGAGCCGTCAGATCCAGCCTGTATTTTGATTCCGGTGCAGCCGAGTCCGGCAACCGGACTTCAACCCGGATCTCCTGAGACTCACCGGCGTTCAGGACAAACGACGGTGGGGACGGATCTGCCGGCAATTCGCCACTGATGCTGATTTCAACCCGCTCGTTCTGCCCGCCGATGTTGCTGACCTGCCACACAAACGAAGCGGCAGCCCCGGCAGGTAAGATGGCGGACTGCTCCGCCGGGCTGATTGCCAGCCGGCGCACGGGCGATTCGGCACGGCAGGCAACCGCCTCAAACTCATCCAGCGCCAGGCCCTCAGCGGATTGTTCATCCGCCCCGCTCGCCACCACAAACCGCAGGCGGACTTCCTGCTCGCGATACGCGGTCAGGTCAACAGCCAGCGGCGACCAATCCCGCCGATGACACCAGGCCGGGCTACCGCCCAGCGGGTTGCCAAACGAAACCGCCAGAGTGCCCTCGTAAGGCGGGTTGAGAAGCCCCTCTGATCCAGCCCTGAACCAGGTTTGACCATCATCGGTGGAAATTTCCAGTAAACCCCCGTCCAGACAGGCCGGCGGTTCGCCAAATTCGTAAGCCATCTCGGCGCGCACCCACACCGCCAGTACGCTCGCATCGTCCGGCAAAGAAAGAAGGGGAGAAGTCAGGGTTTTTTGCGAAATCTCAGCCGGCGCGGCTGCCCGGGCTACCCCGCCGCGGCCAAAAGCGCCGCTCACCTCCCAGCCGTTTTGCAGAAGCCAGCCGTCGGTGGGGACGGCATCGAAGGACTGCCTGTACAGCAACTCGCTCTGGCTGCCAAACGGGCACTCACCGGGCGGCGGCAGGGTGGTAAATTGTGCGACCGGCGAATAATCACCCGCCCCGCAGCCGTTTTTGGCACGCACCCGCCAGTAATAAGTCTGGCTGGGCTGCAGCTCCCGGCTGAGCGTGAGGGTTGTCTGGGCAATATCCTCAAAGACCTCCACGATTGGACTGAAATCGGCGTCCAGACCAATCTGCACATCATAACCATCCGCCCCGCTGACCGCTGACCAGCTCAATTGGGGACGCAGACTGACCCGCATGGCGCCGTTCGCCGGCAGCAGCGGCAGGGGTTTGTCCGAAGGCGCCGCCGGGCGCACCATCAGGGATAAAGCCGCTGCCTGCTGAAATGCGCTGCTCAGCCCCTGCACGGTGAGAGGAAAGTACCCCGCCGGAAGTTCAGCGGGAATGGTGAGGGTGAGCGCGGCGCTGCCGGGTGAACCGACCGGGTTGGGTGAAAATGTGCCGCTCACGCCTTGCGGAGGATTGAGCAGCGAGAGGGCCACCATCTGGGTCAGGCTGCTGGCAAGACCAACCTCCACCGATGGGCTGGAAGCCAGGCCGCCGCAAACCGACAGGGTGTTGGGTTCAAGCGAAAGGGAAAAACGCCGGGGAGCATCCAGCCACAGCCGCAGGGTTGGGTCGCCCCACAGACTGTACATCTCGTAATACTGTTTGACCAGCGTTTCGCCCGGCAGATAGTACCCGCCAAATGCCAGGAAGGCGGTGCGCAGGGCTTCTCCCAACGGCGGCGGAGCAGCCGCGTTAGAAAACAATCCATGGAACAGTTCCCTCTCCAGCCGCTCGTCCGCAGTGTGGGTGGTGTCTGCCCCGGCAGCAATCACCGCCAGAGCGCCGGAGGTGGGGTGCAGCAGCCACGCTTCGGCAAAGGAGGTCTGTTCCTCGTCGAGTTCGGCGGTGCGGCTGGCGAAACTGACCAGCAGCGGCAGGGGCGGGCCGGTGAGAGCCGTCACATCCTCCGCCGTAAAATACGGTGACATCCACCCCGGTCTGCTGCCCTGACCAAAGTAGACGGCCAGCCCGCGGCCCTCGTTCAGGGCAGCAGCAAGGTCGGTTTTTGCGGCGGCGTATGCATGGACGTACAACCGGTCACCGCCCGGCTGCGGGTTGTTCGGAAACCGCCCATCAAACCCAGCCGGTTGGGTGTATTGCTCAATCATCTGGTTGTGGATGCTTTCGTTGGCTTCGTCGCCGGCAACGAAAGCAACCCGCCCCAGCCATGCCTGACTGCCGTCCAGCGCCCGGTAGTCGGCCCATTTCGCCAGCACGGCTTGCAGTTCGGCAGTCGAATGCACCGGCAGACGGGCATAAGCCAGGTTGGGGGTGTAGTCCCACGCACCGTCCAGCGTGGCGTAGTAGAGGTCGGTGGAGGTGGATAGACCGTTGCGGCTCGGCCAGGCCGGCAGCATGCCCACATCCCCCACCAGCAGTAAAAACTGCGGCGAATAGAAAAGAATTACGGCACGGATTTGCGCGGCCGAAGACCCGATTTGAGAGAGGGTCTTAAAAATGACATCGTATCCCTCAGCCTGTTTTGCGGCAATGTAACCCGCCAGCGCCGGCGCAAACTCATCCGGCGCAATGATCAGGTAACGCGACGGAGCAGACTGGGCTTCCGTCATGTTGCTGGCGCTCGCCAAAACCCCCTGCGGTTGAGCGGCGAATGCCGCTGCGCGCAGGGGGTTGCTTCGTTCCATCAGGGGAAGGACGGCCACCCACACCGTCAGCAAGAGCCCGCATATCCGCCAAGCCAACCGAACACCCCGCCGCTGTGTGCGCATCGTCCACCTCCCGCCCATGCAAATGACTCACCCTCAGTGAGGATTGTAGCATAAACGGTATCTGTTCGGTTGGAAAAATGTCGGGGAGATAGCGGCCTACTGGCGAATCTCCACCACCACGCCGTTTTGCGCCCAGTTGTAAAGCCACTCGGCTGCCGGCAGGTCGAGGATGATACAGCCGTAGGAAACCGGCCGGCCGAGGCTGCCGGCCCACAGCCGCCGCCCGCCGGAAAGAGTCGGCAACCCGTGGATACCGTTCATAAATCCCGGCCAGGCTTCGTAAATCCCCAAAAAGTACGGCATGGTCAAATCCCACACCGAGGCGTAGGCTTCCTGTACATGACTCTGCACCTGAAACACGCCCGGTTGGGTGGGCGAACGGTCAATGCCGGTGCTGATGATGAATTCGCGGATGGGCTGGTCGTTTTCAAACACCGTCATGCGCTGTGCCGAAATGAAAATCAGAATCCGCTTGCCGACCACCACCGGCAGCGGCAGCAAATCACTGCGCGAGGGAATGGTCAGGGTGCTGCCGGACGGCAACACATCCGGGTTGAGGCCGGGGTTGGCGCGTAAAATCATCCACGCCGGAATCTGGACGCGGTAGGAGATGGACAGCAGCGTATCGCCCGGTTGGACGGTGTAGGTCGTCGGTGGATGGCGCAGGATGACGGTGTAGGGTGTGCCGCTCGCCCAACGCTCGCTCAGGTTGTAGGGGTCAGGCGGCAACCAGACGGTGCGCCCGTCCGTCAACCGGCTTTGCAGCCCGTCCAGATACGCCGGAAAAGCCCCCTCATCCAGCCGCAGGCGCGGTTCGTCGTCCTGCCATTCCACCCTCACCCACTCGGCCAGTTGAGCGGGCGGCACGTCCCAAACTTCCCGCTTGTCCAGAATTGGGTCGTAACCCTCAACCCGCAGCGGGCGGTTGAGTTGGGTAAGCAGTTCGGGCAGGCGCGCTTCCAGCGCAGCCGTGGAAGAAGGCACCGGCCTGGTGACCAGAGTCAGAACCCCGCTGCGAACGGCCAGGGCAGCGTTCTGCTCCAGCCAGCGCACGGTGGCTTCCACGTCCAGCGCCAACCCGGCTTCACCGGGAGCGGCAGCCCAGCCACCATTGTCGTAGCGCAAAGCCGGCGGCTGCGGCGGGCGTTCAACCAGCCCCCGCCAGTTGCGCAACTGCTCCACCGCCAGCCTCGGGCTGACCACCACCACCGGACTGACTTGCAGCGGGCGGCGGTCGAAAATCACCTCGGCCAGTTCCTGCCAGCGCCGCTCACCGCGACCCACCTGATAGGCTTGCTTTGCCGTCGCCGCCGGATCCACCCACACGCCGAAATCCAGCGGTTTGGCCTGCCAGTAACGCTGACCGTCGGTCACCAGCCAAACCCGCTCACGGTTCCACTGCTGGTCAATCCGCGCTGCGGCTTGCGCCTCGCTCAACCCGCCGATGGCAGTTTCGCCCACCATCACGCGCGGTGCCACCGGCCCGCCAAACCGGAAGATCAGATACACCCCAAACAGTCCCCAGCCCGCCAGCAGCAAAAGCGCCAGCACGCTGAGCGCCCAGACGGCCCAGCGCGGCTGCCACCTGACCAGCGAGGATGAGCGGGGTGAATGTCCCATGCGGTTAAGACGCCGTCAGCCGGGGCTGGTTCCCCAACGCCGCTTCAGCGCACCGGGCGCGGGTAACCCCACCCGTGCAAACGCACCTGCTGCGGATCGGTGTGCCAGATGCCGGGGATGTGCGTACCGCAGCGTGGGCAATTTCCCTCGGCCGTCAGCCGGTAATCGGTGACAATGTAGCCGCGCCGCGCCACAACGGTTTCGCCGCATTGCGGGCAGCGGGTATCCTCCAGCGAACCGACTCGCCCCGGCAGATTACCGGCATAAACGAAGTGCAGGCCGGCCTCCTGGCCAATCTCCGCCGCTTGTAGCAGCGTGCGCGCCGAAGTCGGCGGCGGATCGGTCATCTTGTAATCGGGGTGAAAGGCGGTTACATGCCAGGGGATATCCGGCGAGACTGACGCCAGAAAGCGGGCGGCCTCCCACAATTCCTCGGGGCTGTCGTTGAAGCCCGGCACAACCAGCGTGACCACCTCCACCCAAAAGCCCATGTCGTGGGCGCGGCGGATGGTATCCAGCACGTGCTGCAACACACCGCCAAGTTTGCGGTACTGGCGGTCCTGCATGGTTTTGAGATCAACCTTGTAGGCATCCACATACGGACGCAGGTAATCCAGCACCTCCGGCGTGGCGTTGCCGTTGGATACGTAGGCGCACAACAGACCGCGCAGTTTGGCCAGCCGGAAGACATCCACCGCCCACTCCGAGGTAATCAGCGGTTCGTTGTAGGAAGAAACCACCGCCTGCGCCCCGTTGCGCAGAGCGTATTCCACCAGTTTTTCCGGCGTAATCCGCAGGATGTAGTCCGGATCAATCCCGGCTTGCGGGTCGCGCAGGGTTTGCGAGGTCAGCCAGTTCTGGCAGTAGCTGCAGTGGAAATCGCAGCCCAGCATACCAAAGGTCAGCGCATCGGCCCCCGGCAAAACATGCGAGAAGGGCTTTTTCTCGATGGGGTCCACCTGCAAAGCAGCCACATAACCCCACGGCACCCGCAGCTCGCCATCGGCGTTGAAACGCACCTGACAGATGCCGCGCCTTCCGGGTTTGATCAAACAACGATGAGCGCAGGCGTAACACCGCACCGCCCCGTCTTCCAGTTTCTCGTACAACTCGCCGGGGCGGGTCATTTCGTCCAACCGCTCAGCCAGCGTAACCATGTTTCACACTCCTTGTTGAACCGTTAAACGATCTTCTCTTTCATTATACCGAAATGGTCAAGTGGATGGAACAAACCATGCTGCGGCGGCGTCTTCAGCGTGGAGAAGTCCCCTTAATGAGTTGTCCAACGCCGCTCTCAACGCCCCACCGGCAGGAGGAGAAGATGGAACGAAAGTTGATTGTTACCCTGATCGGGATCGGATTGGTCGTTCTGGTGTTGTGGTTGAGCAGCGGCTGCAGTGTGGTGGTTTAACCGTAGCGGCCAAACTCCACAGCCGCGTCCACCATCGCCAGAATGTTCTCCGGCGGGGTTTCGTTCGGGATGGTATGCACCGAGGCGAGCAGGTAGCCGCCGCCGGAGCCGAGCAGGTCAATCACCCGCCTGACCTCGGCGCGCACCTCGTCGGGTGTTCCGAAAGGCAGTACCCGCTGGGTATCCACCGCTCCGCAGAAAACCAGATTCTTTCCGTAGCGCCGCTTGAGCTCTTCCAGATTGGCCATCCGACCGGCGCTGGTCTGAATCGGGTTCAGCACCTGCACACCAATTTCGACCAGATCATCCAGCAGGGGGAAGACATCCCCATCGGAGTGGAAAAAGATGCGTGCGCGGCTGTGCTGGCGCACCAGCGCAAACAACTCAGCGTGCAGAGGTTTGAGCAGACTGCGGTAGGTGCGCGGCGAAATCAGCAGGCTGTTTTGGGTGCCCAGGTCATCCGCTAGAATGATCAGGTCAAGATACTCGCCCACCTCACCTAAAAAATGGGTCAGGTGGGTCTTGCACAGATCGGTGATTTTTCGCAACAGCGCCGCGGCAAAGTCCGGTGCATCCACCAGATTGAGCAGGAAAGCCTGCATCCCTTGCAGCTGGAAGGCGCGCTCCAGGGGTGAAATCAGCCACGGTGCGCCGATGATCGCGTAGCGGTTTGCGGCGGCCAGCCGCCCGGCCTCCACCCGCAGGTGAGCAAAGCGGCTCGGGTCGTGCATATCCGGCCACGGGTAGGTTTCCAGATCCTCCAGCCGGCTGGTTTCGCTGAGCGGATGGATGGCCGGAAAATATACCCCCGGCTCAATCTCCGGTTGACCGACACCCCAATCATCCACGTACGGGCTGCCGGGCGGGCGGCTGCGGTTGCGGGCGTAAGTAGCGGCCGGAAAGCGGTCCTGAACGCCGCGCACATCCGAATGCAGCCGTTCCAGCACCGCCTCCGAAGGCAACGGCGCGCCCAGTTCCAGCCAGTCGTATAGCGGTTGGTAATCCTCCGCCAGCCCAAGGTAGCCCGTCAAACGACGGTAGGCACGTTCCTGAATACCGGTGGTCAAATCGGCGCCGATCACAATCGGCACGCGGTCGGGCACCTCATGATTCAAAACCGCCAGAACACGCTCGCGCGGGGTGAGTGACGCCATACATCCTCCAATTTGTATGAAAATCACCCCCATTGTAATCTTATTTGATGACTTACACGCCCCAAAACATGGTATAAAAATAAAAGGTGACTCGACCACGGATACAGGGGGCAGGTTTTCCAGATGATCTCACCCCTCAAGCGTTTTCTGACCATTTTCTCCCCCGCCCTGCGGGTTGCAGCCCTTTATCTGTTGATTGGCGGCGGCTGGATTTTGTTCTCCGACCGCATTCTGGAATCACTGGTACAGGATGCGGCGGAGTTGAGTCGCTGGCAAAGCGTCAAGGGAATTGGCTTTGTACTGGCCATGGCAGTTTTGTTGTACCTCGAACGCGCCCACGATATCCGTCAAAAACGGCGTGAAGAAGAACTGCTCAGCCAACGCCTGGCGCTCTTCGATAATGCTCCCTCCCCGATTTGGGTGGTGGATTTAAATACCTTAAGCTTTCTGGCGGTCAACCCGGCCGCCGAACAGTTTTACGGTTACAGCCGGGATGAGTTCTGTCAAATGAAGCTAAGCGACCTGCGCAGCCCCGAAGAAAAAACTGCCATCGGTGGGATGATCGAAGGGCTGACCCGCCAGGGTTCTTACCGCTACACTACCCGTCATGTCCGCAAGGATGGCAGTGTAGTAGATGTTTCGGTCACCGGCCGAAAATTAATGTGGGAAGGTCAGCTGGCGGCAGTGTTTTCGATCACCGATATTACCGAATTGCTGCAAAACGAACAGGCTTTGCGCGAGCTGACCCAGCAACTGGAGCAGAAGGTCGCCGAGCGAACCGCCGACTTGCAGCGCAAGAATCGGGAACTGGAAACTTTCGCCTACTCCGTTTCGCATGATCTGAAAGCACCCCTGCGGGGTATAGATGGTTACAGCCGACTGCTGCTGGAAGATCACGCCCAATCGCTCAATGAAGAAGGGCGCGAGTTTTTGCACGCCATCCGGCGCGGGGCAACTCAGATGGCGCAGTTGATTGACGCCCTGCTGACCTATTCGCGGCTGGAGCGGCGCAGCCTGAGCATCAGCCGGTTGGAAATTCAACCGCTCATTCAAAATTTGTTGAACGAGTTTCGATTGGAAATTGAAAAGCGCGGCGCGCAGGTCATCGTCAACCTGCCGTTTGAGGTGGTTGACCATGATTACCAGAGCCTGTATCAGGCGCTCCAAAATTTACTGGAAAACGCCCTCAAATTCAGCGCCAACCGCTCCCATCCGCGCATCGAGATCGGCGGGGAGGAACACCCCCACAGCCACATCCTCTGGGTGCGCGATAACGGCATCGGTTTCGACATGCAGTACCACGACCGCCTTTTTGAAATCTTCCAGCGTCTCAACCACAACGAGGACTACCCCGGCACCGGGGTGGGGCTGGCAATTGTGCGCAAAGCGATGGAACGGATCGGCGGACGGGTTTGGGCGATCAGCGCGCCGGGGGAAGGAGCCACCTTTTACCTCGAAATCCCCAAACGCTCTTTAAATTTGTGATAAGATTCACACAACGTCCTGTTTTTCTATCAGTATTCCCTTGTATTTGTTACGCAATCGGTTTGAGGTAACTCGATGAATAACACTCTTCGTTTACTACGTCATTTTCCTAACCCGTGGTGGGGAATTGCGCTGAGCCTGGTGGCCATCCTGTTGAGCGCCGGCGCGCAGGTACAGGCACAGGATCAGCCCCCGCAGGAAAACGAAGCCATCATTTACATGTTCTGGGGCGATGGCTGCCCGCACTGTGCCGAGGCAAAGCCGTATCTGGAAGGGCTGGCGCAGCGTTACCCGTGGGTGGAACTGCGCTTCTACGAAGTGTGGTACGACGAGGGCAATCGCGCCTTATTCGAGAAGATGGCGGCCGCCTACGGATTTGAAGCCCGCTATGTGCCGACCATCTTTATCGGCAGCCAGCACTGGGTTGGATATAACAAGTCCATCAACCCCGAAATTGAAAAGGTCATTCAGGATTGTCATCGGTCTGGCTGCCCGGATGCCGGCGCCGGGGTGATTTTCCCAGCTCAGCCCACTGCCGCAGCACCCCAGCCGCCCGCCGCGGTGCAACAACAGGCCGAAACGCTCACCCTGCCGCTGATCGGCACAGTGGATCTCAGCCACCAGTCGCTGGCGGTCAGCACCACGTTGATCGCCTTTGTGGACGGCTTCAACCCCTGCTCCGTGTGGGTGCTGACCATGCTGCTGGCGCTCACATTGCACACCGGCTCGCGCCGCAAGGTCATCATCATCGGGGTTGTCTTCCTGACGGTGACCGCCGCGGTGTACGCCCTGTTCATTGCCGGTTTATTCACCATCTTCACCTTTATCAGTTTTGTGGGCTGGATCCGGGTGCTGGTTGCGCTGGTGGCGTTGTTCTTTGCTGCCGTTAATATCAAAGATTATTTCTTTTACAAAGAAGGCATCTCCTTCACCATCGCCGATGAAAAGAAACCCGGCATCGCCCGCGGCATCCGGCGGGTGATGGACGCCAGCCAGTCGCTTTGGGGGTTGATTGGAGCCACCATTGCGCTTGCCGCCGGGGTTTCGCTGGTTGAGTTTTCCTGCACGGCGGGCTTTCCAGTCTTGTGGAGCAATCTGCTGGCTGCCAATCAGGTTGAGCCACTGACCTTTGCCCTTTTACTCTTGTTGTATATGCTGATCTATCAGCTGGATGAACTGGTCATCTTTTTCGTTGCCGTGTTCACCCTCAAAGCCAGCCGTCTGGAGGAAAAACACGGTCGAATTCTGAAACTGATCGGCGGAGTGCTGATGCTGACCCTGGCAGTGGTGATGGTGCTGAACCCCAATCTGCTGGATAACCTCAGCACGGCTTTGATTGTCTTTGCGGCAGCCTTTGCCGTCACCGGCTTGATTCTGCTGATTCACCGCCGCGTCCTGCCCCGTTTCGGCATCTGGATCGGCAACGAAGCCCACCCGCGCCGCCGCCACGCTGCCAGAAAAAGCCGGGTTTCTCAACCCGAAAAATAACCCTCAGGCAAACTAAAGCAACGCCAGGGCGCAAGGAAAGAGAAATCCTGTGCGCTTCGGCATCTCGGGGTTAAGTCTCCTCACACCCTGAATAACGTGAATTCGAGCAATGAGTGGCAACGCCGCTCTAACGAATCAGGACTGATTGAGCATCTCTTCCAAAAGGCGCCGGGCAAGGTTGGGGTCGGCCTTCCCGCCCATCTGGCGCATCACCTGCCCGACAAACCAGCCGAGCAAGGTAGTCTTGCCAGCGCGGTAGGATTCGACCTCTTTGGGATTGGCTGCCAGTACCTGCTGACACACGGCGCGGATGGCGCTTTCATCGCTGACCCTGGCCAGCCCCTCGCGCTCGACGATCACCTGTGGGGCTTCGCCGCTTTCTTCCACTTTTTGCAGCAAGCTTTTGGCGGTGGTGGTGTTGATGGTGCCTTTTTCGGCCAGTTGCAGGATTTGGGCGAGGTAGGCCGGCGTCAGCCGCAGTTCGGCTGCGTTTTTACCGCTTTCGTTGAGCATGCGCAGCACATCGTTCATCAGGTAATTAGAGACCTTCTTGGGGTCGCCGCCAAAGGCTTTGACGGCGGCTTCGAAATATTCCGAAAGGCTGCGCTCACCGGTGAGGATGTCGGCATCGTACTCCGGTAAAGCGTATTGCTCGATAAAACGCGCCCGCCGTTCCAGGGGTAATTCCGGCATTTGCACCAGAATGGACTGCTTCCATTCCTCATCGAGACGCAGAGGCAGCAAATCCGGCTCGCGGAAGTAGCGGTAATCGGCTTCGGTTTCCTTAGAGCGCATCTTGCGCAGTACCCCGGCATCCTCATCCCATTCAAGCGTCCAGGCTTCAATCCGTCGCCCGGCTTCCATTTCACGCACCTGCCGCTCAATTTCGGTGGCAATTGCCTCGCGTACCGCGTCAATCGAATTGACGTTCTTGATTTCGGTTTTGGGGTTGAGATACTCCGCACCTTTCGGGCGGATGGACACATTCGCATCACAGCGCAGGTGGCCTTTTTCCATGTCGGCTTCCGAAACGCCCAACCAGCGCAGCAACTGGCGCAGGCGAATCAGGTACTGAGCAGCCTCATCGGCCGAGCGCAAATCCGGGGCAGTGACCATCTCGATCAGCGGCACGCCGCAACGGTTAAAGTCAATCCAGCGCCGGTTGCCAACATTTTTGGTCTTTCCGGCGTCCTCTTCCAGATGCAGTTTTTGGATGTTGACCCGCCGCACATAAGCCGTCTTACCGGCGGATGCCGGTACCGGCACGTCCATCCAGCCGCCAAAGGCCAGCGATTGATCGTACTGCGAAATCTGATAACCTTTGGGCAAATCCGGGTAAAAGTAATTTTTACGGTCAAAGTACGAGATCGGACGCAGTTCGGAGTGCATGGCCGCTGCCAGCAATACCCCTTTTTCCACAGCAGCCCGATTCAGCACCGGCAGCACACCCGGCATACCGGTACACACCGGGCAGATGTTGGTGTTGGGCGGGTCATTCCACGAATCGGCTTTGCACGAGCAGAAAATTTTGGTGGTCGTGTTGAGCTGAATGTGCGTTTCCAACCCGATGATGGCTTCATATTCGGTCATCAAAAACCTCGTGAGAATGGAGAATCAACGGCGGGAAGTCAGGCTTTCGGTCAATTTTCCGATCAGCGGATAACGATAATCCCTTCCGCGCAGCGTGTTGACAGCTGCTATACCCGCCAGCAGATAATAAACAAAAGTTGCGGCGACGATCAACAGCAGCATCCCAAAGAACAGGAATAAGAACGGCACCAGCAAAAACTGGACGCGGTCACCCCAGCCGGTTTCACTCAGGGCAATCAGCGGCAGGACAAACACAAAGTAGCCCACGCTCATCCCAAAGCCGACCAGGTAGTACAGGGCAAATGCAATTCCTTGAAAAAGCAATGCCTGCAAGGATTGAAAACCCAGCCAGCGGCTGCGTACCTTTTGAGTCAGCCAGATGATCAGGGCAGCCAGCATCCCAAAGAAAGGCAGGAATGCGCCCAAATGACAGAGCGCCGCAACCAGGCGGTCTTCGGACTCCTCCGAAAATCTCGTTTCAGGCATGGCTCACCTCCTCGGCGGGGACATGGCGCAGCAACAAACTTTCCATGCGGCGGCCAAGCAGCGGGTAGCGGAAATGGCTGCCGCTCAGACAGGCGATTCCGCCAATGACACCCAGCAACGCCCCCAGTCCCATCAAACAAAGCAATCCGCCAATAACCAGAAATTGACCCCCGGTAACCAGCATCAACGGCGTTTCGGTTTGGGCGGCAAGGGCAAAAGCGCCGCTCACCAGGCCAAGTGCGCCCATAAACAAACCGGAAAGCGCCCCCAGGACCACCCACACCGCCGCCAGCAGTAATTGATAGGTGAGCGCCTGCAAGGCCTGAAAGCGCAGGTTAACCGACTTTTCGCGCTGGGTGATCCACACAATCAGCGGAACCGCAAAACCCAGCGTGGGAATCAGGATGCTGGCATGAGCAAGCGCCGCCAGCCAGCGCTCATCAGAAGAAAGACCGTTTTGGCTCATTTGCTCATCCCTCCTCAAGTTCAAAGTCAAGCCGCATGAAAATTCCCATCTCTTACCCCGCCAGATTCCGCAAAACCTGCGGTTTCAACTTGCGCCACGGTTCGCTTTCGGTGGCTTGTTCCAATGCGCGGGCAATCCGCAGCAAGACCGCCTCACTGAAGTCCGGCCCAAGTAGCTGTACCCCAATTGGCAGGCGGTTCTCATCCAGTCCGAATGGCAACGAAACGCCCGGCACGCCGGCGTGGTTGGCCGGCACGGTCAGTTGATCAGCATACTGCATCAGCACCGAATCGCCGTAGACGGCGCCCATCTCAAAGGCGGTCGTCGGCGTGGTCGGCGTCAGAAGAGCATGCAGGCGGTATTTGCCCTGCGGGTCAAAGGCCTGGTCAAAATCACGGCGGATGAGAGTGCGTACCCGCAAGGCGCGCCGGTAATACTGCGCTGAGTATTGCGCCGCGCTCACATACATCCCCATCAAAATACGCAATTTGGGCTGCAGCCCAAAACCTTCGTTGCGGGTCTTGCGGTACATCTCGCGCAGATCGCTGACCGGCTGGGGCGTGCGATAGCCGTATTTGACCCCGTCATAACGGTGCAGGTTGGAGGCGGCTTCCACCCGGCTGATCACAAAATATGCCGGAATGCCATAGCGGGTGTTCGGCATGGGAACATCTTCGATGATTTCTGCCCCCAACGAAGCCAGCACCTCGGCAGCGTAGCGCACCCGCGCCTCGATTTCGGCGGGCAGCTCCTGCTGACGGTATTCGCCGGTCTGCGGGTCGGGGAAGGTGATCTGGAAATAATCCGGCGAAAGACCGATGCGCAAACCGCGCACCCCTTCTTCGAGGGCGGCCAGATAATCCGGTACAGGCAGATTGGCAGTCGTCGAATCACGCGGGTCAAGGCCGGCAATGGTTTGCAGCATCAAAGCCGCATCCACCACATTGCGAGCCAGCGGGCCGGGGCAATCCAGCGAGGAACCGAATGCAATCAACCCGTAGCGCGAAACCCGTCCGTAAGTCGGTTTGACGCCCACCACGCCACAAAAGGCGGCCGGCTGGCGGATCGAGCCGGCGGTATCGGTGCCCAACGAAAGGGGCGCTTCGCCGGCCGCCACCGAAGCCGCACTGCCGCCCGAAGAGCCGCCCGGCACACAAGCCGGGTTCCACGGGTTGCGCGGTGCCGGTTGAAAGGCGGTCGACTCATTGGACGAACCGTAGGTAAATTCATCCAGGTTGACCTTGCCGAGCAGCACCGCCCCGGCGGCTTCCATCCGCTCCACCGGGGTAGCCGTGTAGGGGGCAACAAAGTTTGCCAAAATGCGTGAACCAGCCGTGGAAGGTGTGCCGCGCACACAAAAAATATCCTTGACGGTAAACGGGATGCCCGCCAGCGGGCCGGGGTCTTCCCCGGCGGCCAGTTTACGATCAATGGCGTTGGCTTGCGCCAGGGCGCGCTTTTTGGTCAGGGTGATGAAGGCGTGAACTTTTTCTTCGTCTTGAGGATCGGCCTTCCCGTCGTCCAGTTGACCGGGGCGGCCGTCCACCTTTTCAATCCTCTGCAAGCAGGATTGGGTAATTTCCAGCGCCGAAACCTGTTTACGGCGCAGCAACAGACTCAATTCATAGGCAGGCAGATCGCACAGTTCCATGGGGCATCATTCCAGCGTGGTATGGGGAATATCCGGGACGACCACATAACCTTCCTCGCTCTGCGGCGCCTGAGCGATGATTTCCTGCGGATCGGGGTAAGGCTGCCAGACATCGGCGCGCGGCGGCTGGCTGATTTGGGGCGTGTAAGGAACGCCGTGCGAAGTGATCGGCAGGTCATCCCCCAGCGGAATGGCTTCCAGCTCGTGTATGGCGCTCAATTGAGCGTTCAATTCGCGGCGCAAGTATTCTGCCTGCGACTCGTCCAGTTCCAGCGCAGCCAGCTCTACCAGATGAGCAAAGGTTTGCGGGTCAATTCGATCGGTCATAGTGGTCTTCCCTCTGCGTCGAAAAGTTTGCCTTAATCCTATCATAAATCCGCCGCTCTACAAAAACCTGCCGGTAAATTCGCTCGATCAACCTCATCAAATTGCAAACCCCATCCGCGGGCAACTGGTCTTGCTTGTGATACAATTAATCACGTGCAGAACCCATCCGCGGAACCCGCTCCCTCCGCTGCCCTCTTGGCGCTGATACCGGCGTACAACGAAGCAGCGCACATCAGCGGGGTGGTCAGGGCAGCCCGCCAGTACCTGCCGGTGCTGGTGATAGACGATGGTTCAACGGATGACACCGCCGCTTTGGCACGCGCTGCCGGCGCCAGGGTGCTGATCCAGCAGCCCAATCAGGGCAAAGGTGCCGCTTTACTTCGTGGCTTTTCGGCTGCGCTGCAAGAGGGCGTCGAGGCGGTTGTCACACTGGATGCGGATGGACAGCACGACCCGGCTGAGATACCGGCTTTTTTACGCCGCCGGGCAGAAACTCAGGCGGATCTGATCATCGGCAAACGCAACTTCCGGCAAATGCCCGCCGTGCGCCGGCTGAGCAATACGCTTGGAACCGTCCTCTTTTCGTGGGCAGCCGGCCAGCCCATCGCCGACAATCAATCCGGCTACCGGCTGATCAGCCAGCGGTTGATGCGATTGCTGATCGAGCAGCCCAGCCGGGAACGCGGTTTTGAGTTTGAGGTTGAGATGATTGTGCGCTGCATTCAGCACGGGCTGAAACTGGACTGGGTCGAAATCCGCACCATCTACGCCGGCGAAAAGAGCCACATCCGCCCGCTGGCGCATCTGGCTGGTTTTTTACAGTTATGCTGGCGCACCCGCCAGATTCTAAAATCCTGAGAGCTGTAATCGGCAAAAAAATGAGAAGCGATTTATCTCTCCGCCCTGCAAACGAACGCGATGCTGATTTTCTGTGGCAGCTTCACTGTGCCGCGCTTAAACCCTACATCCAGCAAACCTGGGGTTGGGACGAGGAATTTCAATACCGTTACTTTCAGGAGCACTTCAAACCCCAACACAGCCACATCATCCGTTACATGGGCGCCGAAATTGGGGTTCTCACCCTGGAAGAAACCCCGCTGGGCATCACCCTTTCAAACATCGAGATCCTGCCACAGTATCAGGGGTTGGGCATCGGCACAGCGCTGATTCGGGAAGTACTGGAACGCGCCGCCAGCCGCGGCCTGCCGGTCAGCCTGCGAGTGTTGAAGATCAACCCCGCCTGTCAGTTATACCTGCGGCTGGGCTTTGTTATCGTCGGCGAAACCGATACGCACTACTGGATGCGCCGCGAAGGCGCCCCGCGCACCTTCCTGCCCGACCGCTGGGAGACTGAGTCCTGCTTCCTGCACCTCGCCGATGAGCGCTTCCTCGACCAGTTGACCCTGATTTTGAGTGAAAATCAGGAAATTCTGCGCGAGATGGGGCAATTATTGCCGCCCCACGAGCAGGCTTTGCAAGCCCTCCGCCACAGCGTACTGCCTCCCGGGGGTGTGCCGTGGCGCGAATCGCTTTACCTGATTCGCGACCTGGAAAGCCGCGATACCATCGGCTTTCTGGCGGTTTACTTCGGCTACCCCGCGCCGGACACCATGTACATCGGCAGTCTGTACCTGCGCCCGGTCTTTCAGGGGCGTGGTTTTGGACGTGAGATTGTGCGCCATCTGGAAGCGCAGGCAAAACAAATCGGCTTTCGTGAGGCACGGATCAAAGTGGGGTTGAAGAACTGGCGCGCCCTGCGCTTCTGGACAGCCTGCGGTTACAGCCGTATTACCCGCATCCGCGGCGGGGAAAACGGAGAAGGCAAACCGGCCGCGGTAGAACTGCAGAAACCGCTCAATGGAGACCCGCGCGGCGAGGTCAAGCCCTAACCCAGCCGCTGGTTGCACTGGCTGCGAAAACCGCAGCCGGCGCAGCGCGCCGGAGAATCGTGCGAACGGGGTTGTTCCCGCCCGCCGGCAGCGTGGATTTCCTCAATCAGTTCCAGCAATTGCGCCTCAGCCTGAGGGGTAAAATCTATGGCAAAGGTACGGTTGCGGTAACGCAGAATGCCGTAGGGCGGACGCACGCCCATCGAACGCTCCACCAGCCGGCAGTATGCCATCAACTGAAACACATGGCCGGGGTGCGGTTCGGGGGGTGCCCAACCGCTTTTGACCTCCACCGGGATGACAGCGCTGCCTTCTTTGACCAGATAATCCGGTTTACCGGTCAGCAGCGTATCCGGGTCGAACAACGGGCGTTCCGGTTCGCCGATGATCTTCGGGTCAGTGTACAGCACCCGCCCCGGCGGCAGGCCGCTGCGCCGCTGCTGGCGCGCTCCCAGCCACAGCAGCACCAGCCCGCCCACTACCAGAATCAGGGCTGTCCACCACAGTCCCATGTTCAACCCAACAGGGTCAGCGTCAGGCTAACTGCCGCGGCAATCAGCGCGGCGGCCAGCAGCACCCAACCCAGCAGGCGCAGCAGCCGGGCAGTCAGCACCTGTCGGGCGTGTGCCTGATGCGTGAAGGTGCCTTCCAGCATGGCGGACTCGTTCTCCGATGCCAGTCCCTGACGCTGATACCACCACGCCCGTTTGCAATACAAAAACGCCCCAATTTCCGAGGCGCGCAGGACGCTGCGTTTCATGGATTCAAAGGCTCTTCAGGAAGGCGGTTCAAGGCGCGCTCCAGCGCTTTTTGTAACCGCTCTTCGCGCAGGCTGAGGGTCAAATCGGCACGGGTGCGCTCGACAATCCCGCGCACCAGATCCGTCTGGCGGCGCAGCCCGCCGGTCAGCGCATCGGGGTAGTCCACCGTGACCAGCAGGTTGTAAATCTCGTCCATCCAGCCCAGCAGGCGTTCGGCCTCTTCCGAGTAACCCTGCCGCAAGATGTCCAGGCAACGGCGGCGCAATTCACCCGTCACTTCGGCCATGCCGTTCAGGTAAGTGCTGTATTCCACCTTAAGGTCTTCGGGAGAAGGCAGGGCTGCGTCCTCGATGATGGCACAGGTCAGGCTGGCTTCTACATATTCTTTGAGCGCATCTTGCGTATAACCGGCGTACAAAAGCACCGGGTAATTGCCCAGCAGGTTTTGCAGCCCGGCAGCAATCCCGCCCGCTTCTTCCAGATTTTGGTGAGCCGTTTCCATTTCACTGCGGTGCAAAGCGCGGATGGTGTTGGCACAAAGGCGGGTTAACTGACGGGCCTGCAGCAAGGCCTGTTCGCGCGCCTGATTGAGGGCTTCGAAATTCTGGTGCACCCGGCTGTTAAGTTCGCTCAAATCGGGCATGGGGGTTATTCTCCCTGTGGGGGTGGTTCGTTAGGATGAATGCGGCGGAAGAGGTCACCCGCCAAGCCGGGGTCTCCCTGGGGGATTTGAATTTCGCCGAAACTGGCTTCGTAACGCGCCAGATTTTCGGCAAACGCGCGCAGAAACAACTTGGCGCCGACCGGTGACATGACAATCCGCGAACGGATCAGGTTGCGCAGCTGGGCTGGCAGCACCTGCACAAAGTCCAGCACAAAATCGGTGGGCGTGTGGCTGATGCGCACCACATTGCTGTAAAAGGGAGTCAGATCATCGGGCAGTTCCATGGGGATGCCGGCCGGCGGGCGGTTGGGGGTAGTCATGGCTGCTGCCCTCGCCTAGAAGGGGATGTCCTCACCGGCGTCCATCTCCGGCAGGTCTTCGCCGCCCAAATCGCCTTCCACTTCCCCGCGAGCCGAGAGGAAGCGCACCGTGCTGGCCGTCACATCGTAAGAGGCCCCGCTGGTGCCGTCGCTGCGCGTCCAGACACGCGGCCCCCCCGACGTGGGGTCGGGAGTCAGGCGGCCCTCGATCAGCACTTTACTGCCCTTGCGCAGATATTGATTACACGTTTCCGCCTGCTTGCCCCACACCGAAACGCGGAACCAGATGGTTTCTTTAACCTTCTGGCCGTTCTGATTGGTATACTGACGGTTGGAAGCAACATTGAAACTGGTCACCGGTTGACCGGTGGGCGTATAGCGCATTTCTGGATCCCGGCCCAGGTTGCCAATGAATATGATCGTATGGAACATGGTCTCTCCTGATTGGTGTACAGAATGTTTTTGCCTTTCTTGTATTGTACACGAAAAGCCATTTTCAAAAGTAATTGGGGGAGAAGGATTATTCCGTCTAAGGTGCGGTTGTTGGTACGGGTGTTGAGGTGGGAATCTGCGTCCGGTCGAGCGACCAGACTAGCAAATCATCAAAACTGACCGTCAAAGGCGGCTCACCGGCCGCCCGCACGAACACGCCCACCAGCCCCTCATCCCAAACCGGATCACGCGCGCTGAACAATTCGAGATCATTCACAAAGAAACGCATCTCCCGGCCGAACATCCACACCCCCAATCGGTTTTCAGCCAGCGCACCTGCCTGAATGCGCGGTGATTCGAGCCAGTCCTGCACCACCACAAAGGCGCCCTGTTGAACCCGTTCCAGGCGCGTCCGCCCGTCACAGGTGATCACCCAGCGGTAATAATTCCATTCGTCGGCCGCCCGCAGCAGCAAACCATATTGATCCTCCGCCTGACACAGACTCACCCGTGTGCTCATTTCCAGATAAAAATCTTTGAAAGGAGGGCTGCGCCGTAGCGAAACCAGATAGGCGCGGCGGCTGGCAACCGCCAGGGTCAGTTCATCCACCCCATAAGCGGCGCTGCCGGCGCTCGTGCGGGTGGTCACCCATGCTTCGCGCTGGCTGAAATCATCTTCAAGCAGGATTTGATCCTTGCCCAGTTGCGGAGTGGGGGTTGGCACAAACGGCTGGGTGGGCGGCGGTGTGCGGGTTGGTGTCGGCGGGAACCAGACAATAGTGGGGGTGGGTGTGCCGGTGGGCGGGGGAGTGGGTGTATCGGCCAGCGGCGCGTTCAGGCCACCAGCCGGCAGGCAAGCGCTGACCACCCCCGCCAGCAGCAGCAAACCCAGCCAGCGGAGCAATGATCTCACAGTGGAACTTCGACCACCTGTTCGCGTTCCGGGCCGACCGAAACCCGTCGAACCGGCACGCCGCAAAACTCACTCAACCGGCAGGCATACGCCCGGGCGGCTTCGGGCAGGTCTTCCCAGCGCCGCACCGCGGTAATCTCTTCTTCCCAGCCGGCCAGTTCTTCATAAATCGGTTCATAGGGAGCCAGGTTAGCCGGTCCCATCGGCAATTCGCTGACCACCTGACTGCCATGCTGGTAGGCAGTACACAGACGCAAATTGCTCAGCCCGCTGAGGATGTCCATCTTGGTCACCATTAATTCCGTTACGCCATTCACTCGCAGGGCGTAGCGCAGTAAAACCCCGTCCAGCCAGCCAACCCGGCGCGGTCGCCCGGTGGTGGTACCAAATTCATCCCACGGGTTTTTACCGGTGCCGCGCAGCCGCTCGGCAGTTTTGCCAAATACCTCGGTGGGAAACGGCCCGGCTCCGACCCGGGTTTGAAACGCCTTGGTCACCCCAATCACCCGCTCCACCGGCACAATCCCCACTCCCAGTCCCACCAGCGCTCCGGCTGCGGTGGCGTACGAACTGGTCACATACGGGTAAGTCCCATGATCCAGGTCCAGCAAAGTCCCCTGGGCACCCTCAGCCAGTACCCGCTTGCCCTGCCGCAGAGCCTGATGAACCAGTCCGCCGGTATCGGCGATATAGGGGGCCAGTTGAACGGCCAGCTTGGCATATTCGCGCGCCACAGCGTTCTCATCCAGCGGATCAACCCGGTACATGCTTTTCAGCATCATGTTGATTTCTTCGACATGCTGTTTCATCTTTTTATAGAAGGAAGCCGGATCCAGCATATCTTCCATGCGCAGACCGTTCCGCGAGGTCTTGCCGGTATAAGCCGGGCCAATCCCGCGGCCGGTTGTGCCAATCTGTGCCTGACCACGTGCGGCTTCCTGAGCAGCATCCAAAGCCCGGTGCGCCGGGGTAATCAGATGAGCCGCATAAGAGATACGCAGCCGGTCGGGGCCGGCAGCCACTCCGGCCGCCTGCAGCATTTCGACTTCATTGATAAAGGTAACCGGATTGATCACCATGCCGTTACCCATCACCCCAATGGTGTGCGGGTGAATGATGCCGGAAGGAATCAGGTGCAGTTTGAAGGTGCGGCTGCCGACTGTGACGGTATGGCCAGCGTTATCACCGCCGTTGAAGCGTGCCACAATATCCGCCTGAGCCGCCAGTAAATCCACAATACGGCCTTTGCCCTCATCCCCCCATTGTGTTCCAATGACAACATCTAACGGCATGATCCATTCCCTCCGCAGGAAATTGCCCTTTCAGACAATCTTTCAAAACGATTATACTCCGTTCACCCGCAGGTTTTTAGTGACAGTTATCCTGACATTTTTTGATAAAATTGGATAAATTTATGGCATAATAAAGTGTTGTTACCTGCCGCGAACTTCAAACTTCCCGATGAACAACAACCTGCCAACCCAACCCGAATCTCCCCCATCATTAAGCAGCCTCTCACGACAGATTGACCAACGCCGGCGCTGGCTGTACCTGATTGCGGCTTTTCCGGGCTTCCTGTCGGTTGTGTTTATCTGGCTGCAAAAACAAAATCAGGAAGTCTTCATCCGTTTTACTTATCCCTTTCTGGCAACGGCTCTGGCAATCTGGTGTGTGGCGCTGTTATGGAAGCGTGTCCCGCTCAATTTAATCGAGCGCTCGGTCTTGATCGCCACAACGCTCTTCTTTTTTTCCAAGTACATCTACTTTCTCTACTTCCACCCGCTTTTATTCGAACAATGGCAGGAGATTGAAGCCGTCTTCTGGACATTTGCTTTTTCGTTTATCCTGAGTTATATCGTCTTTCCGCGTGGCAAGGCGTTACAGTTCAATCTGCTCTTTTTGGGAATGGTGATTGTTGCCGGCGCCTTGCGTTTTACCGATCTGGGAGAAGCCTACACCCTCGAACTGGTTCGGCTGGAAACCCGCATCGCCGGCATCCTGTTTCTGGTCTTTTTGCTGGCCAAAGCAAAAGATGACCTCAACCTTTCACTGGCCGAAGCCAACCGGATTCAAGAAATTGCTCTGACCGACGCGCTCACCCTGCTGCCGAACCGGCGCGGGATGACCGGCCTGCTGGAAGAACACCTCGCCCGTCGGCGGCGGTTTGCCGTCATCCTGGCCGATGTGGATTTCTTCAAGCGTATCAATGACACCTTTGGACATGAAACCGGCGATAAAATTTTGCGCGAAGTGGGCGAATGCCTGCACTACCAGCTGCGCGCCAGTGATGTGATCGGCCGCTGGGGCGGCGAGGAATTTCTGATTCTCGCGCTGGAAGAGGATCAGAAACGCGCTCTGCATCTGGCAAACCGGCTGCGCGAAACGGTCGAGTCCTTTGAATTCAGCGATGGTCTGCCCATAACCATGTCGTTCGGTGTCACACTCAGCCGTGAGCGGGACACGGTCAAATCCCTGCTGCAACGCGCCGATCAAGCCATGTATCGCGCCAAGAACAACGGACGCAACCGGGTTGAATGGGAAATTCCCAATTGATGTTATAATCAAAGCGCATATGAAGGATGCTTTCCGCCGCCGCTGGTTTTCTGCCGGCCTGCTCTTGACAGGTCTGTTCTTCCTGCTCAGCCTCAACCTGACCCAGCCCTCAGTTTCTCAGGCCCAGGTTTTATACTTCACTCCCACCCCCAACGAAAACGGACAAATTTTTTACACCGTCAAAGAAGGGGATACCTGCATCAGTGTTTCGCTGCTGAATCAGGTCTCGCTGGATGAGCTGCGCCGTCTGAACAATCTGGACGCAGCCTGTGTACTGATTACCGGCACGCGCCTGCTGCTCGGCACGGTAGAACCCCAGCCGACCCCGGCCGTGCCGCCGACCGAAACGCCGGTGCTGCCCTCGCCCACGCCCTTCCGCGGCACCGGGCGGGTCTGTATTGTGCTGTTCAACGACGTCAACGGCAATGCGATGGCCGAAGACGGCGAAAACGCCATTCCCGGCGGGGCGGTCAGCATTACCGACCGGCTGGGGCGGGTTTCGCTGACCGGTGAAACCAGCGCCAGTCTGGAAGAGCCAACCTGTTTCGACAATCTGGAAGAGGGGGAGTACAACATCAGCGTGGCAATTCCGCAGGGCTATAACCCCACCACCCTGCTCAATTATGCCCTGAAGGTCAGCGCGGGGGATAACTCGGTGCTGGATTTCGGCGCGCAGTTGAGTTCGCAGGCGCTTCCGACCCCGGTCAGTGAAGGCGGGCGCTCGCCGCTGATGGCGGTGATGGGCGGCATCATCCTGCTGGCCGGGCTTGGGCTGGCCATCTACGCCCGCCTGCTGACGCGCAAGTGATTGCCGGGGCGGGAGACCGCCACGCCGCCTGCCGGCGGCTCGCGGTAACAGGCCCTGTTCAGGTCAGGTCAAGCATTAGTGACACTTTCCAGTGCAGGCATATCTTTGCACTGCATCCGACGTGTGCACATAACGGCTTTCCATAAATTTTTTTATTTTTTATCGGCTAATGGTGGGCAAAAACAAGCGATTGGGACATTCAATTAAACTAAAATTCATGGTTGTCGTGGTATCTTTGGCAATCGTAACCTGTTGAGTAGCCGAACAATATCCCTCCGCTGAAGCCGTTACCTGATAGGTTTGAGCCACTGCCGAGGTTTGAAAAAAACCGCTTGCATCTGCAATCAGTTGCCGTGGAACACCAATCCAGTTAAGAACCACCCTGCTGTTGGGTATCGGCTGGGATGAAGACAACGACCGGACATTGCCCTGCACTTGTCCAATCGGGCAAACCGCCTGCCCGGCGCGCAGCACATTCAGGTAACCGTAGCCGTAGGTGTAATTGCTCTGCCCGCCGTCCGGTGTGCCGCAGCTGCCACCATAGAGGGGTGGGTCGGCGGTTTGTTGTAATAATTCAAAGGTGGCGGTCATATTCCCGCGCAGCGCCGGCGCGCACGAATACAGCAGCGCCGCTGCCCCGGCAACGTGCGGGGCAGCCATTGAGGTGCCGCTGGCATAAGCCCATTGATTAGTGGGCAGCGCTGAAAGGATACCAACCCCCGGCGCCGTCAGATTGGGTTTGGTGTAGGGTTGACCGCTAATGGTCGAAGGCCCGCGGCTGGAAAAATCGCCAATCCAACCGCTCTGGCTGTGGGCCGCCACCGAAAAGGATTGGGGGTAATCCCCCGGCGAATTGAGGCTTGAACAGCCTTTTTGACCATCGTTCCCCGCTGAAAACACCGGAAAAATTCCTGCCGCCCGCCAGCTCTCCACCTTGCTGGTAAACCACAGGTTACCGCCCGGCCCGCCCCACGAATTGTTGACCACCTGCGGGCGATTATTGGGATTGCCGCCGGGAGCCAGTAGCCAGTCGGCGCAGTCTGCGAGGTTTAAACCATTGCAACTCGTTCCGCTGCAGGCCTTGCAGGCAATCCACTGCGCGCCGGGCGCCATGCCTACCCGATGGGTTAAAGTTGGATCATCACTGCCGATCATCGTGCCAATCGTATGCGTGCCGTGGCCCTGATCATCGCACGGTAAACCGCCCGTACAGACATTGGTGGCATCCCACCAGCAAGCCGAATTGGAGGGGGCATCCTTGCAGGCGTACGCCTCGCGCAAGGCGGGGTGATCCCACTGCGCGCCGGTGTCAATGCTCGCCACCCGCACGCCCTCGCCGCGCAGCCCGAACTGCGCCCAAAACTCAGGGGCGTGTGTGTCCCCCAGCCCTCACGCCGTGGTCTGAATCTGATTCTGCGGGACAGGCCCGGGTTGCATCAGTTCAAAACGAGGCGCCGCAAGAGTGATTTCCACCGGGGCGCGCACTTCTTGAATTTCACCTGCCCAAAGCGCCTGATTCAGCGCGGCGCGGCTGCCGTCGAAAACGTAGATTTCATTGCCAGAAATGAAGGATTGGTAGCGCACGCCGGCAGCTTCCAAGGCGGCAATGACCGGCGCCTGGGTACGCTCGGCCGTCTCTTTGAGCATGTTGTACACGTACCAGCCGCGTGACTCCCAGTCCATCGTGTAAGCCGCGCTTAAATCGGCCTGTTCAGCCATCACCAGAATGAAATCGGCGCGGCCGTCTTCCGCCAGCGCTTCCAGCACCTCACTTTGCACCTCCACCCCGGCGCTGGCGGGCGGTAAATCCTGAGCCAGCGCCGCGCCGCTAACCGTCAGCAGCAACACCAACACAAGACCACTCAGCCCCGCCCCCAGCCGGCGGCGCTTTTGCATCAACCGATAAATCCTTGGCATGAGTCACCTGTAATTCGAGTTAAGCGGGGTTGTCATCCTCGGGCGCCAGTCCTAACTGACGCGCCTGTTCGTAACTGAGCGCATCCGGGTTGGTGGCTTCCAGCACTTGCTGCTCGGCGGCGCTCTCCCAAAACGAGTCGACCTCATTGGGATCCAGGCTGGCTGCCGTGCGCTGCAATTGGACTTCCAGCTCCTCCAGCGGCAGCGGTTCTTCGCTGCTGATCACTTCTTCAACGGCGGGTGTCGCTGCCGGGGAAGGGCTGCTCGTACCGGCTGCGGCATCACTCATCGGGTAGAAATCTACCTGCATCGCCCGCAGGATGGCTGCCAGTTCGCTCTGAGCTTGCAGCACCGCCTCAAAGGCCAGTGCCGTGCGCAGCCCGCTGCCGTCCTGTTCCTGCACAATCACCAGCCCGTAACCGCCCACCGGCGCCAGAATCAGGCTGCGCGGCTCACCGCGCAGGGCCAGCGCGGCTTGCGGCAGCCCGGAGCGGACAAGGCGGTTGGCTTTGACCAGTGCGCTCAAAGCCGCCATGATCGGCGGCGCCCAGTGTTGCTCAAAATCCACCTCGCCGACTTCGCCGGCCTGAGCCACCACCCGCCCGCGGTCATCACACAACAACACCTGCACGGCGCCCAGCTCGCGGCGCAGGCGGGTCAGCAGGCCTGGTAAGTCCTCGCGGGGCTGGGGGAGCGGCTCGCTTGCGTCGGCGGTTTCGGGGGGTTGTTCTGCCGGCAGGGGCAATTCCAGCAGCTCGGCGGCCGTGCGGAGAAATTCGCTCATCTCGATGGGTTTACGCATGAAACGGTCTACTTTGGCTTCGGCAGCCTGCCGGGTGACTTGCTCATCACTCAAGCCGGTGATCAGCATGATACGGGTTTCCGGGCTGCGCAGGCGTACCTTTTTCAACAGGTCGAACCCGGACATGCCCGGCAGTCGAATATCGCTGATAATCAGCGCAACCGGCGGACTGCCGCTCAATTCCAGCAGCGCCTCTTCCGCCGATTGAATCACCCGTACTGACAAAGTCCGATCCAGCGTTTCCAACGCCAGACGCAGCATCCGCCCCAAATCGAGGGCATCTTCCACAATCAGGATGCGTTTCATGGCAACCTCCCGCGCAGGATGAGCAAGGTATTTCCAGTATACCGGAAAAAAGACCTGCCAACCAACCCATCTGCCTTACAAATTCTTAAGTCCTGCCTCGTTAGTTGAAACCATTGATACCTTCATCCCCTTTGTTTGGCTTGTGGTACAATCGCCCTGCAATGATCAACCTCGATCACTTGAACGCTCAACAGCGCGCCGCTGTGACGGCCCCGCTGGGGCAGGTGCTGGTACTGGCCGGGCCGGGCTCCGGTAAAACCCGCGTGCTCACCCAGCGAATTGCCTTTCTCATCGAAGCGATGGGGGTTAGACCGCACAATATCCTGGCGGTCACCTTTACGAATAAAGCCGCTCGTGAGATGCAGCACCGCCTGCAATCCCTGCTGGGGGATGCAGCCGAAGGCGTCTGGCTGGGCACGTTTCACGCCAATTGCGCCCGCATTTTGCGGCGCGAGGCGCAGTACCTTTCGTTTGACAACAATTTTGTCATCATGGATAGCGACGACCAGCAAGCGCTGGTCAAACGCGCCATTCGGGAACTCAATCTCGACGAAAAACTATACCGTCCCACCAGCATCCATGCGGCCATCTCCACCGCCAAGAACAACCTGATCACACCTGCCGATTTTCCAACCCAATCCTATCGGGATGAAATCACCAAACGGATTTACGAGCGCTATCAGTCGCTGCTGCGCGATTCCAACGCGGTAGATTTTGATGATCTGCTGCTGGAAACCGTGCGCCTGCTGGTGGATAATCCTCAGGTGCGCGAGCGTTACGCCCGCCGTTTTGAGCATATTTTGGTGGATGAGTTTCAGGATACCAATCTGGTGCAGTACGAATTGCTCAAACTGCTGGCTTCTATTCACGGCAATTTGTTTGTGGTAGGCGACGAGGATCAATCCATCTACCGCTGGCGCGGAGCAGATTACCGCAATGTGCTGCGCTTTGAAGAGGATTACCCCGCCTGCCAGAAAATTCTGCTGGAACAAAACTACCGTTCGACTCAAACCGTGCTGGACGCTGCCCGCGCCGTCATTGACCGCAATAAACACCGTACCCGAAAGCACTTGTTCTCCGAACGGGGCAGCGGCGAACGGCTGGTACTTTACGAGGCCGTGGATGAACACGCCGAAGCCGCCTTTGTGGTGGACACCATTCAGCAATGGATCAACAGCGGCAAAGCCCGCGGCAGTGACTTTGCGGTCATGTACCGCACCAATGCCCAGTCCCGCCTGTTGGAAGAGGCCTTTCTGCGGGCTGGCCTGCCCTACCGGCTGGTGGGCGCCCTGCGTTTCTACGGCCGGCGCGAAGTCAAAGACCTGATCTGCTTCCTGCGACTGGTGCATAACCCGGATGATGAAGTTTCTCTGGCGCGGGTGATCAACGTGCCGCCGCGCGGGGTGGGGGAAAAGACCATGGTTGCCCTGCAACTGACTGCCCGCCAGGCGAATATGACCGCCGGACAGTTGTTGATCGAATTGGGGGAAAAGGGAGAGCAATCCCCGCACTGGGGGCGCTTTAGCGGGCGCAGCATTCTACCCCTGACCGATTTTGGCAGCTTGCTGGCTGGTTGGCGGCGGGCCGTCGCCGATGGGTTAAGTCTGCCCGGTTTATTCGACCGCATCTTACTGGATACGGCCTATCAGGAATACATTGACGACGGCAGCAATGAAGGCAAAGAACGCTGGGACAACGTGCAGGAGCTGCGCCGGCTGGCCTATGAGTTCCGCGAGGGTGGCCTGACCGCCTTTCTGGAAAATTTGGCGCTGGTTTCCGATCAGGATACCCTGCCGGAGGAAGCCGGCAATGCCGCCACCCTGCTGACCCTGCACGCCGCCAAGGGATTGGAGTTTCGGTTTGTGTTTATCATCGGGCTGGATGAAGGCTTGTTGCCACACGCCCGCTCCAAAGATGATCCGGAGGAGATGGCTGAAGAACGGCGACTGTTGTACGTCGGCATTACCCGCGCCAAAGACCGCGTCTATCTGGTACGCGCTCATCAGCGCAGCCAGTACGGCGGCCCGGAGATTCAGGAACCCTCCCGCTTTCTGGAAGACCTGCCGGAATCGCTGATTCAGCGGCAGGGGCAGCGAAGACAGCGGGAACGCTGGGAAAGTCCCGAATCACGTGCCCTGCGGACACGTCTCTTTACCCCATCTCACCAGCAAACCTCTGCCGCGCTGGTGGAACCGCGCTTTCATCCCACCGACCGGGTGCGTCATCCGGTTTGGGGCGAGGGAATTGTGATGGAAAGCCGCATTCAAGACGGCGATGAAACGGTGGATGTGTTTTTTGAAAGCGTCGGTTTCAAGCGTCTGGTCGCCTCGCTCGCCAACCTGGAAATTTTACCGAAAAGTTGAACTTTATCCCCATGAAGCAGAAATCGGTTTTTGCTTTCTTATATCTTCTTTTTCTACAAATTGGACGAGCATCTTTACAAGTTTTCCTTTTCCAAAAAGGCTTTGTCAGCGTCTCGGCAGATGAGTTCACTAGAGCTATTCGTGCCTTAAGTTGGTCAAATCATTTTACTTTTAATTTTTCAAAAGACTTCACAGATGTTTGGTTACCATTTGAGAAATATATAAACGGTTTTGCCTTCAGTATCTATCCCGAAGCAATTATTACCCCCCGTGTGACTGTATTCTTTTTTTCTTGTCTTGCCACAGTCGGGTTATTTTTCCTCTTAAAGATATCTTTTGATAGTTATCCAATTGCGATTTTGGGAACTTTATTGATCAGTTTTCAGCCCTGGTTTGTGTGGTTGAGTGGAACACCAATGCTTGAAATGTATTATTTTCCGTTTTTATTTTCTGGTATTGCTCTTGTCGTTTGTTGGTTGAAGTACGAGAAAAATAAATATGCTTATCTCGCAGGTCTTTGCTTCCTGATCACTAGCGGATTTCACATTCAAAGCTGGATCTTTATTAATATAGTCAATTTAGTCATCTTAATAGTTTTACTCACAAAGATAAGAAACATCTCTAAAAAGGTACTTTTACCTTATTTTGGATTATTTGTAATCAGCAATCTTTTGATTGGCTTAATCTGGTTAAACGGCCTGGTTCAGACTGGAGAAATTCTTGCTCCTTTCCGGTATCATGTAGGTTATTCTACTTGGTATTATGGTTATGATCAGGTGCCTTGGATAGAGAAATTCTTATACTATCCCAGACTGGTTTGGAATGCATTACCAGTC
Organism: Bellilinea caldifistulae; assembly: GCF_001306055.1. Taxonomy (GTDB): domain Bacteria; phylum Chloroflexota; class Anaerolineae; order Anaerolineales; family Anaerolineaceae; genus Bellilinea; species Bellilinea caldifistulae. The sequence goes on from NZ_LGHJ01000011.1 coordinate 146,412, forward strand.
AGTTTATGGATTTCTGTAGTTGCAGGAATAATTATTGAGCTCAAAAATCGCAAACGCTGGAATTTTATTCCCCTTGTCATTGGAATATCAACCTTGTTATTTAACAGCATTATCAACATCTTTTCAGTGCCAGCCAGCGCTGCCCCAGAGCGTTTTTCTTTGTTCTATACTACCCTGTTTTTACCATACAGCATAGCAGGAATTGTTGATCTGGCTAAAACCACAGAAAACCTGAAAGGCAAGAAGCATGTTCGGGTATTTGGATCAATGCTATTGATTTTGCCGCTTATAATTGGTGTTTGGCAAAACACATCCAAAATCTTTCAATTTCCTGTGGGAATGGCAGAAGATACAATTCGCACAGGTTATTTTTTAAAGCGAATGATCAACACAACTTCACCTCAAGGTAAAATTTTGCTTGAGCTCAAATATTGGGACTTTCAAGCGATCAAAGCATTGACCGGCCGCGAAGACCTTATTCTCTATGACCGAAAATTAGATGTCTATAATCGCCAATTACCGTCTGTTTTGACCGATCCTTCCATTTCCATTTGCAATTACTTGCAAAGTAAGGATATCAAATGGTTAGTGATACAGAATGAAACCCTAAAAACGATTGCTGGTCAGCAATTTTGCTTAAGTCTGCGTAAGGATATTGGTCGCTGGAAAGTATTTGAAGTTAAATAGGCGCGAGCCACAATCCCGGCTGCTGAATACCGCCCAGCCGTTCAGCTGCTCAATCAGCTGCATTGCCAGCAGGTCAAAGGCCGCACAACCCATGTAAACCGCAAACACATCGGAGGGGGAGCGGTTGGCCAGCACCCAGCCGGTCAGGGCGCGCCGCATCGCAGGAGGATCGTACGCGCTGAGTTGAAGGTGATTTCCCAGCCGGTCAGGGTCTTCGTCCGGCTCGTGAAACACGGAGCCGTGCCGTCCGGCCAGCAGCACCCCGTCGAGTGGTAAGGCGGCGCGCAGTTCATCCAGCGGCGGCGCGCCGATCAGCACCGGCAACACGCCGGGCAGGTCGAACAACCGCTTCAATGATTGAACGTGGCTCTCATCCAGCGGCGCAACGGCTTCGTAACTCACAAACAGACGCGTGACCGGTTCAACGGACAAACGTTCAAGCAGTGAAGGATGATTCAGAATATCCATGAAGGCCATCAGAAATCGGACTAAATTTGTCCTGATTTTACCAGAGAATATTTGATATGTAATCTCAAATGAGAACCGCCAATGCCTGGATGAGTACAGGGAATTTCGAAATGTGGTTAGAAATGTTTATGCTTTCAACCTTTGCCCGGCCATACTTCAATTCCTTACTCAAGGTCTGGCAAAATGTTTTGGAAGCGTGAAAAACGATCTTTCCAATTTCATTGACTTTTTGGAATGCATGAATGAAACGGTTTAGTCCAAAGAACGATTGATTTCACAACATCGGCTTCAGATCCACCACCCGTATTTGCGTGCCTTCCACCCGCCAGTATTGGGTGGCAAACGATTGCAAAAAGTAACGGTCATGCACAACCGCCAGAATCGTCCCGCGGTAGTTCTGCAAGGCCTGTTCAAAGCGGGTACGCGCCGGAATATCCAGATGATTGATGGGTTCATCCAGCAGCAGCAAATTGCAGCCCTGTGCCACCAGACTGGCCAGCATCAGCCTGGCTCGTTCACCAAACGAAAGCACACCCACGGGCGTGAACACCTCATCGCCTTTGAACAGAAACTGAGAGAGGAACGAGCGTGTCGCCGTTTCGTTCCAACCACCTGATTCCTGGACAATCTGCAAGGCGTTCTTATCCGGCGGTAAGGTCTCCTGTTCCTGAGCCATATACCCAACCCGCACTTGACTGCCAAGGCGGATTCTCCCCTTCACCGGCGGGATCAAGCCAAGGATCGTGCGAAGCAGGGTCGTCTTCCCGCATCCGTTTGGGCCGAGCAGGGCAGTTCGGCTGCCATAGCGCAGGACTAAGTTGAGATCGCTCAGTAATGGCTGATTTTCATATCCGACAGCCAGGTTTTCCAAAACCAGCACATCCCGTCCGCTTTCCGGCAGGCTGCCAAATTCAATTTTCATCTCCCAGCTGCGCGCCGGCTTTTCGATTCGTTCCTCGGTGAGCAAGCGTTCCACTCGTTTTTCGATATTTTTGGCTTTCTGCACGGTTTCTTTGGCACGGTTGGCAAAAAAGCCGGCGCTGAATCCGTCGGTATTGGCAGGGTCGGCTTTTCCACCTTTATGAAAACGAGCCCGTGAGCGAACCTGAGAAGCGGCTGCCCGCAGGCGGGCAATCTCAGCCTGCTGATCCTGAAAGGCTTGCCACTGCCGTTGTCTCTCGGCTTCCACCGCTTCCAGATAGTCCGTGTAATTACCCGCGTACAGCCGGGCAGTATGGGTAATTGCATCAATCGCCAGAATGCGTGTGGCAACCCGGTCAAGGAAGGTGCGGTCATGAGAAACAATCAACCCAGCGCCATTGAAATCCAGCAACCACTCTTCAAGCCACTCCAGCATTTCGACATCCAGGTGATTGGTCGGCTCATCCAGCAGCAGCAATTGCGGGCGGTGGATGAGCAAACCCGCCAGCGCCAGACGTGTCTTTTGTCCGCCGCTCAATGCGCTCACCGGCAACTCAGGCGGCAGGTGATCTAAACCCAGCCGTGCCAGCACACGCGGCGTTTCTCCAGCCGATTGGGCAGCGATCTCAATTTGAACCAGCAGCCCATCGTATTCCGCCTGCAATTCAGCCGGGCAATTTGGGTTCATCAATGCCCCGGCCACTTCCCCCAGCCGCCTCGTCAGGATAGAAAGGTCTCCCTGCAGGCGATTCAGATAACTTTGCAGGGTGTCCTGAGGCAAAAAGCGAACGCTTTGCGGTAAATAGCCGACCTTAAGCGAGGATGGAATCAAACGGATTACACCCCGATCCGCCTTTTCCTCACCGGCTATAAGACGCAGCAGAGTGGTTTTTCCACTCCCATTGGCTCCGATCAATCCCATCCGCTCGCCGGGGTTGAGGTTGAACGAAACATCCTGAAGGATGACTTCAATTCCGTAAGATTTGGTTAGATTTTGAACACTAAGCATCTCAGTAACCTGTCAATTTAATACAAAAATCCGAAGGCAGAAGCCTTCGGACGAAAACGCGACCATGCGCGCGCCGGGCGCTGCCACAAAACACCGCTGTTTACAGGTTACTGCGAATCATCTCACCTTCCTTGTTCAAATACCTGCCGTCAGTATACCACAAATTGCGTTTGCGGATTTATTTTTCGACAATTTCGTACGAGTAGGTAATTTCTGCCACACCCCGCACGGTGTTGGATACCGAACAATATTTCTCTTCCGAGAGGTGAATGGCTTGCTCGACGGCTTGCGGCGTCAGCCCCTGGCCACCCAAACGATATAACAGGTGAATCTTGCGAAAAGTCCACGGCGGGTCGCTATCCTGCACGGCTTCGGCTTTGATTTCCAAAAAGGTCAATTCGATGCGTTTTTTTTGGAGGATATTGACCACATCCACGGCTGTGCAGGCTGAAAGTGCCACCAGCAGCATCTCGGATGGCTTCATCCCCACCCCTTCATCCGGTGTAGAAAGCACAACCGAGTGATGGGTCGAATCAATTCCCACAAAACGTTGTCCGCCTATCCATTGCACCGATGCAGATGCCATTGAAAAACTCCTCCATCCGTTCTGAAATTACTTTTCGAACAAAGCCGCCCAGCCTTCGCGGATGCGGCGGAAACTATCTTCCAACGCCTCCGGCAGAACGCGCGTGCCGGCTAAGGTGGACATGAAATTGGTATCTCCTGCCCAGCGCGGCACAATGTGAAAGTGAAAATGCTCGGCAATGCCTGCCCCAGCCACGCTGCCGATGTTCGCCCCCACATTGAATCCTTCCGGCTTATAGACATTTTGCAGCACCAGCAGACCACGGTTAAGCAACTCGATGATCTCCGATCGGGTTGCCTCATCCAGTTGGGACAGACTGGGTTGATGATCGTACGGCACAACCATGATATGCCCGCTGGTGTAGGGAAAGCGATTGAGAATCACGTAGGCGCGTTCACCTCGCGCAATGATCAGGTTTTCGTGTCCGTCTTCCTGATGCGGCGCCGCGCAGAAAACACACTGGCTGCTTTTTTCATTGCCCTGAATGTATTTCATTCGCCACGGTGACCAGAGGTGATCCATGCGCCGATTGTATCACAGCCAGCGGGAAGATTTCCAGTTGTTTTTTACTCTTCGTCAGTTTGAACCGGGTCTTTTTTGGGTAATTTAATCCACAAAGCCGGATTTTCCAACGCGGCGTGCAAATCGTCCAAAAAACCCGTCAGCCGTGCGGCAAGCAGGTCGGGCCGCTCCAATGGGAGCAGATGGCCGCCATCTGCAATCACATCCAGCCGGGCCATTGGCAGCTGATCGGCCAGGAAGCGCGAGCGTGAAGGGGGTGTCAGGCGGTCGTGGCGCCCACAGGCAATATAAGCCGGGGATTGAATCTGGTTGAGCCGCTGCCGAATGTCAAAACGGGCACAGGCCAGCCAGTCGCCGTAAAGCACACTGCTGCGTACCTTGTGCAAACTGCTCGAAATGCGGGCAGCCAGTTCAGGGCTGGTGGTGCTGGTAATCAGCCGCTCCCGAATTAAGCGGATGCCAAGCGGCGCCGAGGCAGGACTACTCAGGTAATCCACCAGTCCAGATGGCACATCGAAGCTAGCCGCCGCCGAGAACAGCCCCACGCCGGCCACGTGCTGTGGAAATTCCAACGCCAGATACAAAGCAATCGCAGCCCCCATGGAATGTCCGACAAAAACCGCCTGAAAGCGCCCCAAATCCGCCAGGAATTCCAGCAGCACTTCGGCGTATTCTTCAACCGATTGACAACCCGGCAATGTAGAACGCCCATGCCCCGGCAGATCAATTGCGTAGACCGTGTAACCAGTCAGCCGCCGAAATTGGGCTGGCCAGTCCAAATGGCTGCCGCCTGCCCCGTGAATCAGGATGACGGCTTTTTGATCACTTTTGCCCCCCTCATGCAGCGAATAGGCAATTCCGGCTGTCAAGGGCATGTGAATTTTCCTGTGCGGCGTGATTAATTGGCTTGAGGGACTTTCGCCACTCCGCGTTGCAAGCGGTCTACTGCGGCTTCGTCCAGCGGAATGATGGCTTGAACGCGAGTGCCTTTACCCGGAGCCGAGTGGACGCGCAAGACGGCGTTAATCATTTCAGCCCGCTCGCGCAGGTTAATCATACCCAAACTTCCCCGTTTTTCATAGGAATTGAGCACACCATTTACATCAAATCCCTTACCATTGTCGGCAATTTCCAGAAAGACCATCCCCTCATCATCGGGCAAGCGTTTTAACCGCACCCGAATCAGGCTTGCCTGAGCGTGTTTACGGGCGTTGTTGATGGCTTCTTCTACAAGATAGAACACTGCGCTTTGCCGGTTCAGATCCAATGCATCCACAGCCTGCGGCTCAATTTCCAATGCCACATTTTGCTGGTAGACTTCTTTCATCTTGCCGGCCATTTGTTCCAATGCGGCGTTCAATCCGTCGCTTTCCAGTGCCAGCGGCCGCAGGGTAAACAGCATATGACGCAGTTCCTGAGTTGCGCGTAGAGCAAGTTCCTCAATCCGTTGCAGCTCTTGCGGTAATTCTTCTGGTTTGCGTTGCAGCATTTTTGCCGCAATTTGCGCCCGGGTTACAATTGCCGCAACCAGTTGAGTCGGTCCATCGTGCAGGTCTCGCGCCAGTTTCTTGCGGGTTTCTTCCTGTGCGCTGAGAATTCGATTTTTTTCCTCTTCGATCTCCTCGAACAGGCGAGCGTTCTGAATGGCAATCACCACCTGATGACCAATCATTTCGAGCAGATCGCAGCGTTCGCTGGTAAAAAATTCAGCCTGCGGATGGGCAAACACCATCACCCCATAAATCTGCATTCCGCGCATCAGCGGCAGCACCAGTGCCGCCTGACAGGTCTGTAACGCCAGCAGGCGTTTCAGCTCCGGGTCGGCAGCCGGGTTAGAGATCAACTGTGGTTGGCCGCTTTTCAGGGCGCGCGCCAGCCCGCCCTCTTTGGCGTAAAACACCACCCGCCGGTCAGCCGGTGAAAGCCCGCGTGCTTCGCCGATCCCCATTTGATCGCCCTCAAAGTGCAGCACAGCGCTGATCAGGCGAGTGGTCTCGCTTTCTTCACCCAGCGCGCTCTGGGTGAGGTTCAGTGCAGTATCCAACACCACCTGATAATTCAGAGTAGCGCTGAGCGTTTCCACCATCGAGTAAAAAATTTCCAGCCGCTTGCGTTCTTTGATCTGAGCCTTGCGTTCGGTTTCTTCGCGCAACGCCAGCAGGCTACGGTAACGCTGGCGCAGCAAACGCATCACCCGCCGGCTGAGCAGCCCCAGCACCAGCATGGCCGTCAGGTGAATTGCCAGCAAAAGGCTGGCCGGCAGCAAATAAGCCGGGAGACTTTCCGTGCCGATCATCCGCAGAGTAACCCCGCCCTCCAGCAGGGTCACCAGCAGGGTGCTGAACAACGCCCCGCGCCATTCATAATACAGCGCCCCGCTAAGGATCGCCAACACCCCCGCCCATGAAAGGGGTCCTCCCAACCCGCCGCTGGTGTAGAAAAACGCCGCACCGATCAGCACATCGAATACCACGCCGATCAACCGGTGAGCCGGCAGACGGGTGTTGGCAACTGCCAGAATGGAAAAAATCAAGTTGAGGCCGGCGGTTGCCGCAATCGCCCCCAAAAATAGAACGGAAGGCACCCCGGCAAGCGCCTGGATTGTTATGAAAACAACCAGCACTAACCAGCGCAGCGCCAGTATCAGCAAATCGGGCAAATAGGGGAATTCTGCTCTGCGCATACCATTAAATCATAACCGATTTGTAACCAAAAATAGACTTATAAAATTGCAAGGTGAAGCCAGACTTTTTTTTCTGGCTTTATGACATTTCCTTTTTAATGTCATTCCGAGCGAAGCAACACTTTGCAGTGCAGGTGGGAATCCCCGCCCTTGCCCCCTACAGCCTTGCGGGAGATTGCCACGCCGCCTGACGGTGGCGTGGCAATGACATAAACCAGTTTACGTCATTCCGAACGTAGTGAAGAGTCTCCGCCCATCTGCCGCTGACGGGGATACGACCCCAACACCCGTAAAAAGGTAGCAAACTCACCCAGATTGCGCAAGGCGTTTTGAACCCGCTCTTCGCCGATGGAACCCGCCAGATCAATGTAGAAGAAGTACTCCCACGGCTTGCCCACCAGCGGACGCGATTCGATCTTGGTCAGGTCAATTTCGCGCAGGGCAAACACACTCAACGCCTTGAACAGAGCCCCCGGTTGATTTTTGAGGCTGAACACAATCGAGGTCTTGGCATCCCCACCCGCTTCAACTGGCTGACAGGCAATCAGCAAAAAGCGGGTGAAATTGAGCGGGTTGTCCTCCAGCCCTTCCACCAGCACCTGCATCCCGTACAACTCGGCTGCCCGGCGCGCGGCAATCGCCGCCAGATCGCGCTCACCGCGCTGGCGCACCAGATGCACCGCCCCGGCCGTATCATGCACCGCCTCGCTTTTCAGCCCCAATCGGCGCAGGTTTTCGCTGCACTGCGCCAGCGCCTGCGGGTGGCTGATCACCCGCCGTACCTCCTCCAGCCGTACCCCCGGCAGGGCAATCAGGCAGTGGGCAATCCGCAGGTGATGCTCGCCCACCACATGCAAATTGTGCTGGAGCAGCAGGTCGTAGTTACGATGGATGCTACCCGCCAGAGAATTTTCAATCGGAATGAAACCCAGCGCCGCCTGTCCGCTCTGAACCGCCTCGAACACCTGCTCGAACGATTCGCACGGCAGGCTGACCGCGTCGCTGCCCAAACGGTCAAAGATGGCTGCTTCGGAATAGGCGCCGGGTTCACCCTGAAAGGCAACCCGCAAACCGCTCATGGATTGACCAGATCCAGCCAGTGCTGATAGCGTTCATCCTCACCGCGCACCACCGCGTGAAAAGCCTGCATCAAGCGGTAGGTCACCGGGCCGCGCCGCCCGCTGCCGATCACACGGTGATCAATCTCGGTTACCGGCACAATTTCGGCAGCCGTGCCGCTCACAAAACACTCCTCCGCCACGTACAGGTGATCGCGGCTGATCTGGGCTTCCTGCACCTCGTAGCCCAAATCGCGCGCCAGGGTGATGATGGCATCGCGGGTAATGCCCTCCAGCACCGCCCAGGTACCGGGTGTGTAAATCACCCCGCGCCGAACGATGAACAGGTTTTCGCCGGTGCATTCAGCCACATAGCCCTGCGGGTCAAGCATGATGGCTTCATCAAAGCCCAGCCGTGCCGATTCGGTTTTAGCCAGCACGCTGTTGGCGTAATTGCCGGTGATTTTTGCCTTGGTCATCATGATATTTGGATGCAGGCGGGTAAAGGACGAGATGTTCATGCGGGCGCCTTTTTCCAGCGCCTCATCGCCCAGATAAGCCCCCCAGTACCACGCGGAAATCCCCACCCGCGCCCAGCCGACATCCAGATTGAGGTTCTTCACCTGACTGTCGAAGAAAATCAACGGGCGAATGTAGCAGGATTCAAAGCCGTTGGCCCGCACCACCTCGCGGCAGGCTTCTTCAAGTTGCTCCTGGGTAAACGGCAGCGAGCGAAACCCCAGAATCTTGGCCGATTCCAACAGCCGTTGAATGTGATCCTTCAGCCGGAAGATCGCCGGCCCGCGCGGTGTGGCATAACAGCGGATGCCCTCAAAAACGCCCAAACCGTAATGCAAAGCCGAGGTCATAAACGGCACCATCGCCTGCTCGTTTTTGACCAGTTGGCCGTCCAGCCAGGTATAACCTTCGTTTTCCGTCATGATGAATTCTCCTTTGATGAAAGATTAGAATGAATCCTCCAAAGAAAGCCGATCCAGCACGGCATCGGTCATTGCCCGGGTGGAGAGGCTGCCGCCCAGATCGCGGGTTCGGCAGCCCTCCTGAAGGGCGCGCTCCACCGCCTGTTCCACCGCACGCGCCGCTTTTTCCTGCTTCAGGGCATAGCGCAACAGCAGGGCCGCGCTGAGAATCGCGCCGAGCGGGTTGGCAATTCCCTGCCCGGCAATATCCGGGGCCGATCCGTGAATCGGCTCGTACAAGCCGCCGCCCCTCCCGCCCAGCGATGCGGAAGGCAGCAAGCCCATCGAACCGGCCAGCACGGCGGCCTCATCCGTCAGAATGTCGCCAAACATGTTTTCGGTGACAATCACATCAAAGGCAGCCGGACTGGTCACCAGCCGCATGGCGGCCGTATCCACCAGCACATGCTCGACCTGCACCTGCGGGTAGCGCCGGCTGACCTGTTGAACAATCTGCCGCCACAGGCGCGACGTTTCCAGCACATTGGCTTTGTCCACCGAGGCCAACCGCCCGCGCCGCCCGGCTGCCAGTTGAAAAGCCAGATCCACCACCCGCTCGATTTCGTAATCCCAGTACACCAGCGAATCGACCGCCCCCTCACGCCCGTCCTGCCGCAGGCGGCCCTTCGGCTCACCGAAGTACAGCCCACCGGTCAACTCACGCACCACCAGCAAATCCACTCCCTGCAACCTTTCGGGACGCAGCGGCGAGGCATCCACCAGAACAGGGTACACCCGCACCGGCCGCAAATTGGCAAACACGCCCAATCCCTTGCGGAGTGCCAGCAGCCCCTGTTCGGGACGGACGGGCGCAGTGGGATCATCCCATTTCGGCCCGCCAACTGCACCCAGCAGCACGGCATCCGCTTGCTGGCACTCCGCCAGAGTGGCTTCGTCCAGCGCCGTCCCCAGCCGATCAATCGCACAGCCGCCGATCAGACGCTCTTTGTAGGTAATTTCAATCCCGGTTTGGGCTGCGGCAGCATCCAGCACCTGTCGGGCTGCATGAGTAACTTCGGGGCCAATCCCGTCGCCGGGTAATACAATGATGGTAAAGGTCATGGCAAAGACAATTCCTTTCAATGAACCGCTTCGGGTTGCGGCTGGGCTTCGACGACCAGAACGCCGTACTCAATCGAATCAGTCAGCGCGCGCCACGAGGCTTCGATGATGTTGGTGCTGGCACCGACCGTCCCCCAGGCACGGTGGCCGTTGCGGGTTTCGATCAGCACGCGGGTGGTTGCACTGGTACCGTTGTTGCCGTCCAGAATGCGCACCTTGTAGTCCGAAAGGTGAAAGCGGGCAATTTGCGGGTAGTAGGGCAGCAGCGCCTTGCGCAGGGCGGCATCCAGCGCCGCCACCGGCCCGTTGCCCTCCGCGGCGGTGTGGATTAACTCGCCACCAACCCGCACCTTGACGGTTGCCTCGGCAATCATCCCCCGCCCGGCGCGGTGTTCCACCTCAGCGGTGAAGTCCACCAGTTCAAACGGTGGCTGATAATCGGCTTTCTGGCGCAGCAGCATCAGCATGACCGAAGCATCGGCCGCCTCGAACGAAAAACCTTTGGCTTCCAGCGCCTTAACTTCTCGCAGTGCCTGATTGAGATTGACCTGATCGTCAATTTCAATCCCGTTTTCCTCGGCCTTGCTGAGCAGATTACCCCGTCCGGACAGTTCCGAAACGACCACCTGCGAGCGGTTGCCGACCAGAGCCGGGTCAATATGCTGGTAGGAACGCGGCGTGCGGCGCATAGCGGCCACATGAATGCCGCCCTTGTGGGCAAAGGCATCCCGTCCCACATAAGCAAGATGTTCATCCGGAGCCAGGTTGGCGATCTCGGCTACGTAGTGGGCAAGGTCGGTCAACTGAGCCAGATGACCGGACGGCAGGCAGGTGTAGCCCATCTTCAATTCCAAATCGGGGATGACCGAACACAGATTGGCATTGCCGCAGCGTTCGCCGTAGCCGTTGATGGTGCCCTGCACCTGCACACATCCCTCCCGCACGGCTGCCAGCGAATTGGCCACCGCGCACTCGCCGTCGTTGTGGGTGTGGATACCCAGTCGGGCATGCGGAAAGCGCGCCCGTACCGCCCGAACAATCTCGCTCACCTCCCACGGCATGCTGCCGCCGTTGGTATCGCACAGCACCAGCGTCTCGGCTCCACCGCGCAGTGCCGCCGCCAGCGTTTGCAAGGCGTATTCGGCGTCCTCCTTGTAACCGTCAAAGAAGTGTTCGGCATCGTAAATCACCCGCCGGCCCTGCGCGGTCAAATAGGCGAGTGATTCCTCGATGATGCGCAGGTTGTTTTGCGGGGTGGTGCGCAGTACTTCATGGACATGCAGCAGCGAGGATTTACCCACCACCGTGCAAACCGGCGCTTTCGAGTCCAGCAAGGCACGAATGTTGTCATCCTCGGCAGGGGTCTTGTTGACCGCGCAGGTCGCCCCAAAGGCGGCAATGACGGCGTGCTTCCATTCCATCTCGGCAGCGCGGGCAAAAAACTCGGCATCCTTGGGGTTGGAGCCCGGCCAGCCGCCTTCGATGAAGTCCACCCCAAACTCATCCAGCCGTTTGGCAATTGCCAGTTTATCATTCAGCGAAAGGGAAATGTCAGTACGCTGGGTACCATCGCGCAGGGTAGTATCGTAGATTTCGATTTTCATTTTCTCACGCTCCTCCGGGAACCTCTAAAATTGGCGCTGCGCTTCGTAACGGGCAATTTCAGCCTCCAAACCGAGCAGGTAGCCCAGTTCATCCACGCCGTTCAGCAGACAGGTTTTGCTAAACGGGTCAATCGGGAAGGTTGCCGTACTGCCGTCCGGCAGTTCCAGCGTCTGCGAGGCCAGATCAATCGTCAGCCTTTGAGCGGGGTCGCTGCCAAAAATCTGCATCAGCCGTTCGTGCACCTCTGGGGAGACCACCACCGGCAGCAACCCGTTTTTGAGGGCATTGTTGCGAAAGATATCCGCAATGGTTGTGGAAATTACCGCCCGAATGCCCCAACCGAGCAATGCCCAGGCAGCGTGTTCGCGCGAGGAGCCGCTGCCAAAGTTATCGCCGGCCAGTAAAATCTGCGCCCCCTGACTTTGAGGCTGGTTGAGAACGAATTCCGGGTTGGGGCTGCCGTCCGGCAGGTAACGCCAGTCGGCAAACAAACTGGCGCCCAGCCCGTTTTTGTCGGTCGTTTTCAGAAAACGCGCCGGGATGATCTGGTCGGTATCCACGTTGCTGACCGGCAAGACCACCACGGTTGAAGTTAAGCGGGTAAAGGGCTGCATGGCTCTGGCTCCTCACGAAAGATAGGGGCGCGGATCGGTGACAACCCCGGTCAACGCCGAGGCAGCCGCCGTAAGCGGACTGGCCAGGAAAGTGCGCCCGCCCTTGCCCTGCCGCCCTTCAAAGTTGCGGTTGCTGGTGCTGATGGCGTACTGCCCCGGTTCGAGTTGATCGCCGTTCATCGCAATGCACATCGAACAGCCCGGTTCGCGCCATTCCGCTCCGGCTTCCAGAAAGACACGGTGCAGGCCTTCGGCTTCGGCCTGTTTTTTGACCTGCTGTGAGCCCGGCACCACCAGCACCCGCAGCCCCGGCGCCACCTTGCGCCCGCGCAGCAGCGCAGCCGCCTGCCGCAGGTCGGCCAGCCGGCCGTTGGTGCAGGAGCCGATAAAGACGGCATCCAGTTTATGACCCAGCAGCGGCGCGCCCGGCTGCAACCCCATGTACGCCAGCGATTTTTCCAGCGCAGCCCGCTGAGCGGCATCGTTGATCTCCTGCGGAGAGGGGATGTGTCCGCTGATCGGGATTCCCATGCCGGGATTGGTGCCGTAGGTGACCATCGGTTCCAGCCGGCTGGCATCCAGATAAACGGTGTGGTCGAAGGCAGCGCCCTCATCGCTGGGCAGGGTGCGCCAGCGGGCAACGGCACGTTCCCACGCCTCACCTTGCGGCGCATACGGCCGCCCGGCCAGAAATTCAAAGGTCGTGTCGTCGGGAGCAATCATGCCAGCCCGCGCCCCGCCTTCGATGGACATGTTGCAGATGGTCATGCGTTCTTCCATGCTCATGGAACGGATGGCTTCGCCCATGTACTCAAACACATAGCCGGTGCCGCCAGCCACCCCAATCTGGGCGATCAGCGCGAGGATGACATCCTTGGCGGTAACGCCCGGCTTCAATCGCCCCTCGATGCGCACCGCGCAGGTCTTGGGCTTGCGCTGCAACAGGCATTGAGTGGCCAGCACATGCTCCACCTCGCTGGTGCCGATCCCAAATGCCAGCGCACCAAACGCGCCGTGGGTGGCAGTGTGGCTGTCACCGCAGACAATCGTCATGCCCGGCTGAGTCAGCCCCAGTTCCGGGCCGATCACATGCACAATACCCTGATTCGGGCTGCCCAGTCCCATCAGCGGAATGCCGAACTCGCGGCAGTTTTTTTCCATTTGCATGATCTGGCGGCGGCTGAGCTCATCGGCAAACGCCAGCCGGCCATCCCCGTTGCCGTTGGGCTTGCTGAGGGTGGGGATGCCGTGATCGAGCGTGCCGACCGTCCGCTCCGGGCGGCGGACACGCAAACCCCGCGCCCGCAGACCGCTGAACGCCTGCGGCGAGGTGACTTCATGCACCAGATGCAGGTCTATGTACAGAACAGCCGGCGAATCCGGCGGTTGGGTAACGACATGACTTTCCCAGATTTTTTCAAACAACGTTTTTGGGCGGCTCATACTCACTCACCGATTGACGAAGATGTTGTTCATAGGCGGTGCCGTTCATTTCGGCAGCCGGGCGGTGGGGATGACTCTTCATCAAAAAGTCGGTCATATCCCATCCGGCGGGGATGGTATTGGGGCGCACAAAGGCTTGCGCCGGATCATCTGGTTCAAAGTAAGCGGAAAAAATGGGGTTCATGATTCAGTCTCCTCTCTGGCGAATGATTGAAAAAAAGGACCGATTAAACCGGCTGAACTGCCGACTGCTCCACACTGCCGTACTGACCGCTGGCCACCAATAACTTGTTCAGGGCAGCCAGGTAGGCTTTGACACTGGCCACCACAATATCCGTATCGGCACCGTAGCCGCCAAAGGTACGCGGCACTTCAGCCTCGCGCTGCGGGCTGATTTGCAGCAAGGCGTCAATGCCCTCGATGCGCACGGTTACTTCTCCCAGCGCATCAATCCCCTCGGTTACGGCGTGCACGACGAATTCCTGCAAGGTATTGGGGGCTTTGACAATCGCATCAATGGCTTTGTAGGCCGCATCCACCGGCCCGGTGCCCACCGCTGCGCTGACATGCAGCTGACCATCCGGGCCGCGCAGGCGCACGGTGGCGGTGGGCATGCCCATCGTCCCGCAGGCCACCTGTAAACCGTCCAGCGCAAAGAACTCGCGCGGCTGGTACAATTCGTCCGAAACCAGCGCCTCCAAATCGGCATCGGTGATGGTCTTCTTGCGGTCGGCAAGGTGCTTAAACCGTTCAAACACCTGATCCATTTCAGACTCATCCAGCGCGTAACCCAGCGCCGCCAGACGGGTGCGCAGGGCGTGCCGCCCGGAGTGCTTGCCCAGAACCAGTTTGCTCTGTGTAGCCCCAACTGTTTCGGGACGCATGATCTCGTAGGTCAGGGAATGCTTGAGCATCCCGTCTTGATGAATGCCGGCTTCGTGGGCAAAGGCATTCGCGCCGACAATCGCCTTGTTGGGCTGCACCGGCAAACCGGTGTAGTTGCTGACCAGTTTACTGATACGGCTGATCTGCGTCGTATCAATGCCGGTGTGCAGGCCGTAAAACTGCGGGCGGGTGTGGAGCGCCATGACGACCTCCTCCAGGGCGGTATTGCCAGCCCGCTCGCCGATACCGTTGATGGTCACTTCGGCCTGGCGGGCGCCGGCCCGCAAACCGGCCAGCGTGTTGGCGGTTGCCAGCCCCAGGTCGTTGTGGCAATGCACCGAAACAATGCAGTTTTCGATGCCCGGTGTGTTCTGGATGATTCCGGCAATCAGCGCGCCAAATTCATCCGGGGTGGTGTAGCCCACCGTATCGGGGATATTCAGGGTGGTTGCCCCGGCGCGGATGGCAACCGCCAGTACCTCATAGAGGAATTCCGGGTCACTCCGCCCGGCGTCCTCCGGGCTGAACTCGACATCCTCGCACAGACTGCGGGCGTATGCCACCATTTCGGCAACCCGTTCCAACACCTGCTGACGGGTCATGCGCAGTTTGTACTGCATGTGAATTTCCGAAGTGGCTAAAAAGGTGTGGATGCGCGGTCGCGCAGCCGGCTGAACCGCCTGCCAGGCTTTGTCAATATCGCTTTTGGTGGCACGCGCCAGCCCGCAGATGATCGGCACCCGCCCGCCATCCGCCGAATTACCGACTTCGATGGCAATCCGGCGCACGGCTTCCAGATCATCCGGCGAGGCCGCCGGGAAGCCAGCCTCGATCACATCCACCCCCAGCCGCGCCAGCCCGCGCGCCACTTCCAGCTTTTCGGCGCTGGTCATGGTCGCACCGGGCGACTGCTCGCCATCTCGCAGGGTGGTATCGAAAATGCGTACATAGGGTTCGCTCATCGCTTTCCTCCTGATGAACCGATAAAAAATCAACCGGCGGTTTTTTGCCAGTTTTCGGGGCGCAGGAAGCGCACCATTGCCCCGGCCTGCCACATCTCCGATTCCCGCATTTGCCGCAGTTCTTCCGCTAATTTTTCCTGATAATCCGGCTGGCTGTTGGCTTCCAGCACGCGGCGGGTTTCTTCCCCGCTGGCAACCGACTGATACAGGCGCTCAAAGACCGGCAGGGTAGCGTTGCGGAACTCATGCCGCCAGTCCAGTGCCCCGCGTTGGGCGGTTGCTGAGCAGTTAGCGTACATCCAGTCCATCCCGTTTTGAGCCACCAGCCGAATAAGGCTTTGGGTCAATTCCTCGACCGTTTCATTAAAAGCCTCCGACGGGGTGTGGCCGTGTGCGCGCAGCGTTTGATACTGAGCCTCCATGATGCCGGCCAGCGCGCCCATCAGCACGCCGCGTTCACCGGTCAGGTCGGAATACACCTCGTGCTCAAAGGTGGTTTCAAACAGATAGCCGGAGCCGATGGCGATGCCCAGCGCCAGCGTGCGCTCGCGTGCCCGGCCGGTGTAATCCTGCGCCACCGCAAAGCTGGAATTGATGCCGCTGCCTGCCAGAAAATTGGCGCGCACGCTGGTGCCCGAACCTTTCGGGGCGACCATCACCACATCCACATAGGCGGGCGGCACGACACCGGTCTGATCTTTGTACACCACCGCAAATCCATGGGAAAAATAGAGGGCATCGCCTTCTTTCAGGCACGGGCGAATGCGCTCCCAGGTCAATTTCTGGGCAGCGTCCGATACCAGGTACTGCACTACCGTACCGCGCGCCGCGGCTTCTTCCATCGAGAACAGGGTTTCACCCACCACCCAGCCATCCCGCTGAGCCTTCTCCCATGATTTGCCGCCCGGGTTGACCCCCACGATGACCTTGATGCCGTTATCACGCAAATTCAACGCCTGCGCCGGGCCCTGCACGCCGTACCCCAGCACGGCGACCACTTCATCCTTCAAAACCTCCTGTGCTTTGCTGAGAGGGAATTCCTCACGGGTTACCACTTCTTCTTCAACGCCTGCAAAGTTCATTTTTGCCATGTTTGCTTCTCCTCACGTCTCAGTTTTCGGAAATTGTTTCGGGGTGCGGGTGGGCCTGCCCGTTGCCGTTGAGCGGCACATACAACGGCGTACTGCCGCGCTCCATGGCGACTACGCCGGTGCGCACCATCTCAATGATGCCGAACGGACGCAGCACCTCAACAAAGCCGTCAATTTTTTCCACATCCCCGGTTAATTCAACTATCAAAGATTGGTTGGTAACATCCACCACCCGCCCGCGGAAGACATCCACCACCTGCATGATTTGGGTGCGGCTTTCGGGCGGAGCCTGCACTTTGATCAGCGCCAGATCGCGCACCACGCTCTGGGTGTGGGTCAGGTCTTCCACCTGCACCACATTGACCAGCTTATACAGGTAAGCCGTCAACCGCTCGATGGCGAAATCATCTCCTTCAACCACAATCGTCATGCGCGAGAGACCGGGCTGCTCGGTGTGGCCGACGGTCAGCGATTCGATGTTGAACGCCCGCCGGCGGAAGAGCGAAGCCACGCGGTTCAGCACGCCGGGTTTGTCTTCAACCAGAACAACCAGTGTATGCGCCATTTTCCGCTCCATAGTCATCACAATTCATCCTCTCCGGTTTCGACAATCGCCGTGCGCACCGGACGGCGGATCATGTTGTGCAGGTCGGCCCCGGCCGGCACCATCGGATAGACGCTGTCTTCCTGCTCCACCCGGAAATCAATCACCACCGTGCCATCGCTGGCGCGGGCGGTCTCCAAAGCCGCCTGAACATCCTCGCGCCGTTCAACCCGCAAACCGGTCAGCCCGTGTGCCTCAGCCAGTTTGACGAAATCCGGGCTGCGCATCGGGGTTGCGGCGTAGCGCCGTTCGTAGAAGAACTCCTGCCACTGGCGCACCATGCCCAGATAGCCGTTGTTGATCACGGCCACATTGACCTTGATGCCCTCCTGAGCAGCCGTGGAAAGTTCGGCAGCCGTCATTTGAAAACCGCCGTCACCGACAATCGCCCACACCTCCGCTTCCGGGCGGGCAAATTTAGCCCCGATGGCGGCCGGCAGGCCAAAGCCCATCGTCCCAAGTCCGCCGGAAGTGATCCACTGGAAAGGCTGGTCCACGCGGTAGTACTGGGCCGCCCACATCTGGTGCTGGCCCACATCGGTGGTGATGATTGCATCCCCACCGGTGAAACGCCACAGGTCGTGAATCACATGTGCAGCGTACAGATGGCCGTCCGGCGGCAGGTATTGAATGTCGCGCACGGCGCTTTCGCCTTTCATCTCCTGGATGTGTTCCAACCAGACCGAATGATCCAGCCGGGGCAGGTGTTCCAGCATGGTTTGCAGCGTTTCCCGCAGGTCGCCGACAATCCCGACATCCACCCGCACGTTCTTGTTGATCTCGGCCGGGTCAATGTCAATGTGAATCTTGCGGGCATTCGGAGCGTAGGTCTTCAGGTTGCCGGTCACGCGGTCATCAAAGCGCATCCCAAACGCCAGCAGCAGGTCGGCTTCCTGAATGGACTGGTTGACCCACGCCTCGCCGTGCATGCCCATCATGCCCAGATTGAGCGGATGCGAAGCCGGAAAACCGCCGATGCCCAGCAGCGTCATCGCCACTGGAATTTGCGCCCGTTCGGCAAATTCCTGCAATTCACGCATGGCGTTGGAAAGCAGCACGCCCTGCCCGGCCAGAATCAACGGCTTGCGCGCCTGCGCAATCAGTTCAAGGGCCTGCTCCACCTGCCGGCAAAGCGGGTGACGCTGCGGACGATAACCGCGCAACTTAAGCGGAGCCGGGTCATACTGCCACTCGGTGCTGTTCTGCTGGGCGTCTTTGGCAATATCCACCAGCACCGGGCCGGGGCGCCCGCTACGGGCAATGTAAAAGGCTTCCCGCAGGGCCGGGCCAACATCCTCCACCCGCGTGACCAGGTAATTATGCTTGGTAATCGGCAGGGTGATACCGGTGACGTCCGTTTCCTGAAAGGCATCAAAACCGATGAACCGGCTGACCACCTGCCCGGTGATGAAAACGGTCGGCGAAGAGTCCATCATTGCCGTGGCGATGCCGGTGGTCAGGTTGGTAGCGCCCGGCCCGGAAGTCGCCATGGCCACCCCCACCTTGCCGCTCACCCGCGCATAGGCATCCGCCATGTGGGCTGCACCCTGCTCGTGGCGCACCAGCACATGGTGTACCGGGTAATCCAGCATGGCGTCGTAAATTGGCAGGTTAGCCCCGCCCGGATAGCCAAACACCACTTCAACCCCCTCACGTTTCAGCACCTCCCAAACAATTTGTGCACCGGTTAATTTCATTGCTTCCTCCTTTGACGAATGATGAAAATGACGGCTCAATAGAATGAATGAGTAATCCTTCTCAACACATCAGCACCGCCCCCGTATCGGCGCTGGTAACAAACTGCTGATAGCGGCGCAGCCAGCGGCTGGTCGTGCGCGGTTGAAAGGGCGGCAGTTCTGCCAGCCGACGGGCAATTTCCTCGTCGCTCAGGTGCACGTTCAGGCTGCGCTCATCGAGGTTGATTTCAATCACATCACCGGGCTTGAGCGCCGCAATTGGACCTCCGGCCGCCGCCTCCGGAGAAACATGCCCAATGCAGGCGCCGCGTGTGCCACCCGAAAAACGCCCGTCGGTGATCAGGGCCACCTTATCGCCCAGTCCCATGCCCATGATGGCGCTGGTCGGGCTGAGCATCTCCTGCATGCCCGGTCCGCCCTTCGGGCCTTCGTAGCGGATGACCACCACATCGCCGGGCTGGACTTCGTGGGCGAGAATGCCGCGCAGGGCATCTTCCTGCGATTCGTAAATCCGCGCCGGCCCGCTGAAACGGCGCATATTCGCCGAAACACCGCCGGTCTTGACCACCGAACCGCGCGGCGCCAGATTGCCGAAGAGGATCGCCAGCCCGCCGTCGGTTGAGTGGGCGTTCTCCCAGCGGCGGATGACCTCTTCATCGCGGATTTCTGCTCCCTGCAGGTTCTCCCCCATCGTTTTACCGCTCACGGTCGGGCGGTCGAGGTGCAGCATGCCCGTAGCGCGCTGAATTTCGTTCAAAATCGCCGGGATACCGCCGGCGCGGTGGACATCTTCCATGTGCCACTTGCCGGCCGGGCTGACCTTGCACAAGTGACGCACCTTTGCCGATACCTGATTGATCCGTTCAAGCGAGTAGGGAAATCCGGCTTCGTTGCAGATGGCCAGGGCGTGCAGGATGGTGTTGGTTGAGCCGCCCATCGCCATATCCAGCGCAAAGGCGTCGTCCATCGCCTCGGGGGTGATGATGTCGCGCGGGCGCAGGTCGCGCTCGACCAGATCCAAAATCAACCCGGCCGCCCGTTGAGCCAGTTCCTCGCGCTCCGGCGTATTCGCCAGCGCCGAGCCGTTGTAGGGCAGAGCAATCCCCAGCGCTTCCATCAGGCAGTTCATGCTGTTGGCGGTAAACATGCCGGAACACGAACCGCACGAGGGGCAGGCGTAATCTTCCAGCACTTTCAGTCGGCTGCGACTCATCCGGCCGGCCTGCACCGCTCCAACCCCCTCGAAGACCGAGATCAGGTCAATCACCTCGCCATCCGGGGTGCGCCCGGCCGCCATCGGCCCACCGGAGATGAAAATGGCCGGAATGTTGACCCGCACAGCCCCCATCAACATGCCCGGAACGATTTTGTCGCAATTGGGAATGCATACCATGCCATCGAAGGGGTGGGCGGAAATCATCGTCTCAATCGAGTCGGCAATCAGCTCGCGTGAGGGCAGCGAAAACTTCATCCCCTCGTGTCCCATGGCGATACCGTCATCCACGGCAATCGTGTTGAACTCAAACGGCACACCGCCAGCAGCGCGGACGGCTTCTTTGATCTTTTTTCCAAATGCCTGCAAGTGAACATGACCGGGGACGATATCCACATAGGAATTGACAATCGCAATAAACGGCTTACCCAAATCGGCATCGGTTACGCCGGTGGCTTTGAGTAAAGCCCGGTGAGGTGCAAATTCAAGTCTGGTTTTGATGGGAGTGGAGCGCATGGTTCTTCCTCTGGCGATAACGGGTTATCAAAAAAGACCGCCCGGTTGGGCGGTCTTTTTTCTTTGCTATGCGTTAGGTCTGAGTTTATCTGCTTCTGGACTCTCCTGCGCTCACTCTTACCGCCCAAACGGGTAATGGGTTCTCGAGTACAATAACGAGAACCAAAATCGCGATAAGAATGAACAGGGAGAAGAACGAAATCATCGGGGGATAAATTTTTCCAAATTGGGGAAATTTCGCCCTATTGTAGGACAATTGGAGTCAAAAGTCAAGTACCTTTCAAAAATTTTAACCTTTTCTTTACATTGGTGGAGTTCAAGACACATACCCCAACCGTACCATCAACTCGGCGTTGAGCAGCGAGCCGCCGGCCGCCCCGCGGATGGTGTTGTGCGAAAGCACCGTCAGGCGCAGGTCAAAGAGAGCATCCGGGCGCACCCGTCCCACCACCGTCGTCATGCCCCGGCCGGTCATCCGGTCAAGGCGCGGCTGGGGGCGGTTTTCCTCCTCGCGCACCACAATCACCGGTCGGGCTACCGAAGGCAGATCCGCCACCGGAGCGGGAGCTTCGTACTCTGCCAGTACAGCGGCAGCCTGTTCGGGAGCAGCCCGCCCAGCCAGTTCGACCGAAAGACACACTAAATGACCGTCGGTCACTGCCACCCGGTTGGTATGCGCCGAAATGCCGAATTCGGCAAGGCGGATCTCCTCGCCTTCCAGTTTGCCCAGCATCTTGCGCGGTTCCCACTCGACCTTGTCCTCCTCACCGCTGATAAACGGGATGACATTATCGGCAATATCCAGCGAGGCAACCCCGGGGTAACCCGCCCCGGAAAGGGCCTGCAGCGAAACGGCAAACACCCGCTTCAAGCCAAAGGCGTCTTGCAGGGCTTTGAGGGCAATCGTCATGCCGGTGCTGGTGCAGTTCGGGTTGGTGGTAATCCAGCCCGTCCAGCCGCGCCGCCTGCGCTGAACTTCAACCAGGCGGGCATGTTCCGGATTCACCTCCGGAATGAGCAGCGGCACATCCGGCTCACGGCGGTAGGCGGAAGCATTCGAACACACCCCAATCCCGGCTTGCGCCAGGGCGGGCTCAACCTGACGGGCGATATCGGCTGGCAGCGCCGAAAACGCCAGACGAGCCCCGTTGAGCGATTCGGCTTCACTGGGCAGCACCGGCATCATCCTCGCCCAATCGGGCATTGGCTCTGGCAACAGCCAGCGGCACACCTCGCCGTAGGTTTTTCCATGGCCGCGCTCCGAACCGGTCAACGCCACCACCTCGAACCACGGATGATTGTCCAGCAACTGCACAAAACGCTGGCCGACGCTGCCGGTTGCGGCCAGCACGGCAACCGGAATCTTGCTCATGCCTGCACCTCCTGATGGGGAATGACCTGACGATGCAATGTGCGTACCGCCGCCTGGGTGTCCTCGTCCTTCAGCACAAAACTGATCGAGACCTCCGATGAACCCTGCGCGATGGCGATCACGTTGATGCCCTGTTCGCCAAGTGCGCTGAACACCTTACCGGCGACCCCCGGCGTGCTGCGCATCCCCTCACCCACCACCGTGAGGATGACCACCTCATCGGTTGCCCACACCCGGTCAATGTCCTTGCCCTGAATTTCGCGGTAAAACTCGTTCTGAATGGCGGCAATCACCCGCTCGGCTGCCGCAGCCGGTACGGCAATGCAGATGGCCTGCTCGGAAGATGCCTGCGAGATGAGCGAGATGTTGGTGCCGGTGGAGGCAATTGCCGCAAAAGTGCGCGCCGCCACACCCGGCACACCCAGCATACCACGCCCCTCGACGGTAACCAGTTTCATCCCGCGGATGGCGGTAACCGATTTGACAATGCTGGAATGATTTTCGGGGGGTTTTTCGGCCACCAGCCGCGTGCCGGGATGATCCGGGTTGAAGGTGTTCAGCACGCGCAGGCCAATGCCGGCTTCGATCACCGGACGGATGGTTTTGGGGTGCAGCACCTTGGCGCCGGCGTAAGCCAGTTCGGCCACCTCGCGAAAGGTCAGTTCCTCGATGGTATGCGCCTCCGGTACGATGCGCGGATCGGCGCTCATCACGCCGTCCACATCCGTCCAGATCCAGACTTCGTCAGCCGGCAGAGCCGCCCCCAGCAGAGCAGCCGTGTAATCCGAGCCGCCCCGTCCAAGGGTGGTTACTACGCCGCTGCGGGTTGCGCCGATGAAGCCGGTCACCACCGGGACGATGCCCCTTTGCAGGAGAGGCGGCAGCACCTCACGCACCGCCGTCTGGGTCGCCGTCCATTCCGGGTAGGCAGATTGATGGTGATCATCCGTGATGATCAGGCTGGTTGCCTCAACCACCTGAGCCGGGCAGCCCTGTTCCTGAAGAGCAGCTGCCAGCAGACGCACCGCCATGCGTTCCCCCAGCGAGGAAACCGCATCCAGCGCCCGCGGGGTAGCCTCACCGAGGATATAAATCGCCAGACACAGCGATGCAAAATCGCCGATCATCCGCTCGATTTCGGCACGCACGGCTGCGGCGCGGTTGGACTCACACACCAGAGCGTTCAGAACTTCCTCGTGGCGGGCGGTCAGAGTCTGAGTTGCCTGCTGGTACACTTCGGCATCCCCGTGCGCTGCAGCCGTTGCGCTGCGCAGCAGCAAGTCGGTCACCCCCGAAAGGGCCGAAGTGACAACGGTCAGGTAAGGCGAGCGGCTTTTCTGACGGATGATAATCTCCACCGTCTGACGCATGGCCGCCGGACTGCCCACCGACGTCCCGCCAAATTTCATCACCAGATTTTGTGGATTGGATAAAGACACTTTAAAAACACCTCACTTTCCTGTACCATTACTCCGCCGGCCGTAAATAACCCATACCTTTCTTGCCGTCCATCCGAATTTCCAGCCGGTGGGCTGGGCGCTCGGCCGGCAGGTGAATGACTTTGATGCACTCCAGCGCCGCCGAATTTTCCTCAATCCAGACTGACCGCTGGTCAGTTGCCCGGCGCAAAAATGCCAGATTGAGATAATCGTCTTCTTCTTCCGCCGAAACCGCCAGCGGGAAAATGCCCGACTCGACCAGATCCTGAAAGAAATGCGTGCCGTAGGACGGCTCGGAGGCATAGCCGCCTTTGCGGCTGGTCAGTTCGATCAGCGCGCGGGTGTTGAAAATATCGGCATAGGTGACCGGCACACCCTGCATGAAATCGGTCGAGCCCCAGCGCCCCGGCCCGATCAGGACGAAGTTTTTGCCTTCCAGCGCGCGGTTGATCTGGGCAATCCGGCGGGCTGTTTCGCTGAAATCATGCGCCGAGGGCAGGCGGTAGTATTTTTCCGGATCCACAAAGACGATGTACTCCACCCCCTCCACCACCCCCAGCGGCACCATCCGGTTGCTGACAAAGATCACATCCTCGTCGCGCACTCCCTCTGGCAACCGCACCGCCAAATCGGCATTCCAGCTGTGATGCGGGCGGCATTGCAGCAGGTGAAATTTCAGGTCGGGCTTGCCACCTTCCCCCGGCTGAATCGTCAGGGCAAACTCCACATCTACCGCCGAGTGGTACTCCTCCGCCAATCGGCTCAGAATATTGCGCAGCAGGGGAACGAAATCGGTTTGCAGCAGCCGTTCAAACGTGACCACGAACTGGCTGGGCTGCAGCGAAAGCCCCAGCGTCAACGGCGGGCGGATTGTCTCGCCATCGTCCACCGAGATGACCCAGCGCAGTGCCGGAAAGTCCGTCCCCAGCACCTCTTGCACCGGCAGAGTGACCAGCGCATTGCTTTGCAAGTCAATCACATCCATCTGATGCTGAGAGTACTGGCGGATCGCCTGCGGGGTCACCTCCGGGCGCAGGTTAGGATGACTCAGACCGATCAGGCGGGGGTAATCGTTGGGGGTGCGTTCCACGGCGCGCGTCCCCAGCCCAACCACCAGGCGGGCAAAGCCCTCCTCCCGGCGCAGGCGCGGGTTCCACACAATCGGGCTGAACGAGTAGGCAACGCCGGCTGCTGACGGGAAATACTTCCCCCGATACGGCTGACCCTGCACCTCTTGAATCAGGATCGCCATGCGTTCGTCGTAGTCAATCAGCCCCATCCGGCGGCGGTACGAAAGCGCATCCGGATTGTAAATGCTGGCATACGCCCGCCGGATTGCCAGAGTCAGGTCGCGCAGGTTTTCTTTGAGGCTGCCCTGGTTGGGGCAGAAAACGCTCAGGTACTTGCCTGCAAATGACGCGCCAAAATTATCCTCCAACAGGCTGGAAGAGCGCACGATCAGGGGGGTGTTGCCCACCTCGCGCAGCAGGTCGCGCAGTTGATCGGCAATCTCCTCCGGAAAGCGCCCGCCGGCGTATTTTTCCTGAATCAGCGGGTAATCCTGCCGGATTTGCTCATCCGATTTGTACTTCTGATTGACGTATTCCAGATCGTTCAGCGCGAGGAAGTCGTAGAACACATCCGCACCGATGAAGTACGAACGTGGCAGGGTGATGCGCTCGGCCAACTGGGGGACAGTCGCCTGCAGGATTTTATAGGCCAGCAGCATTCCGGCGGCTTTGCCGCCAATTTTGCCGCTGCCGATGCGGTGGCGGATGATGTAGCTGAAATCGGCAGCCGTGAACCAGCGTTTGGCAATTCGGATGAAGCCCAGCTGGTCACTCAGCAGGCTTTTGAGCAGCACCACCCGCAGCTCTTCGAGATGGTGCTGCACCTGAGCGCGCTGCTCCGGCGGCAGAGATTCGTAGGCTTCTGCCTGACGCAGTACCATCTCCAGCGGAGCCAGTTCCGGGTTGAAACGCAGGCTGATTTCCGATCCAACCGGCGGGCGCTCTCCTCCGCGATCGGCCAGCACATCATCTACAATCTTGTGCAGCAGTTCAATCGGCAGGTTGTAGGCAAAGTAAAAATCGGTCAGGATGCGACGGATGCGGTGATAGCGCAACTCCCAACGTTCGCTGTCCTCCGGACGCTGCTCATCGCCCAGCCCTTCGCGCTTCTGCGATTCGATGGCCTTTTCGCGGATTTCCTGCTCGAACCGCTCCGGCGAAATGATCCCACGCTGGAACAACTCCTCGCGCATCCGCCGACGGATGGAGGAAGCCAGCATGGGGTACTGCGCCAGCAGCAGGTAAATTTCCAGAATTTTCGATGACTCAGGGGGAATAACCGACATACCTCACCGCCTGCCAGAGAGGGTATAAAATTCTGCTTCACTTTGGCGAATGCTGAAAATTATACCCTCTTCCGCCCATTTTTACGCCCAGCCGCGCAGCCGAACCGCTTCCGCCACCCGGCTAACCGCCACCAGATAAGCCGCCTTGCGGTAGTCCACACCGTGCTGCCGGGCAACCTCATGGACCTTCCAAAACGCACCGGTCATGCGCTGGTCAAGCCGCTGATGCACCTCGTCCTCATCCCAGTAATAGCCGTAGGCATTTTGCACCATCTCAAAGTACGAAACGGTAACGCCGCCGGCGTTGCACAAAAAGTCGGGCAGCACGACGGCTTTTTTGGCAAACAGCACCGCGTCGGCTTCCGGCGTGGTCGGGCCGTTGGCCAGCTCGGCGATGAACCGCGCCTTGATTCGCTCGCAATTTTCCTGATGGATGGCGTTTTCCAGCGCGGCCGGAATCAGCACCTGCACATCCAGTTCAAGCAGTTCGGCATTGCTGACCGGCTGTGCGCCGGGGAAGTTGACCACTGAACCGGTGCGCTGCTTGTGCGCCAGCACCGCCTCGTAGTCCAGGCCGTCCGGGTTGTAAATACCGCCGCGCGAGTCGGAAACCGCCACCACCTTGAGTCCGAGCAGCTCAGCGCCCAGTTTGTGGGCAAAAGAACCGGCGTTGCCGTATCCCTGAATGGCGGTCGTTGCGCCGCGCAAATCCACCTGATGGGCTTTGGCGGCCTCGCGCAGACAGTACATTCCGCCGCGAGCCGTGGCATCCCCGCGCCCGGCCGAGCCGCCCAGCGCCAGCGGTTTGCCGGTGATCATCCCAAATTCGGTGTAACCGCGCTGGTAGGAAAACTCATCCACCATCCAGGCCATGATCTGGGGAGTGGTGTACACATCCGGCGCCGGTACATCCGCCTCGGCGCCCAAAATGCGCCCCACCTGACGAATGTAGGCGCGACTGAGCCGTTCCAGTTCACCGGGAGAAAGCTGCTTGGGGTCGCAGATGATTCCGCCCTTGCCGCCCCCCAGCGGCAAGTCCATCACGGCGGTTTTCCAGGTCATCCAGGCTGCCAGCGCACGCACGGTATCCACCGTTTCCTCGCTGTGGTAGCGGATTCCGCCCTTGCACGGACCGCGCGCATCGTTGTACTGAACGCGAAAGCCTTGAAAAATGCGCACCGTGCCGTCATCCATGCGCACTGGAAGGGTGACATGCAATTCACGCATCGGCCAGCGCAGCAGCTCATGCACCGCCGCGTCTAATTGCAACAGGCGCGCGGCTTCATCGAGTTGCTGCTGAGCCACCCGAAACGGGTTATAGGGTTGAGAAGATGAAGCAGACATAAAAAACTTCCTCCTTGGCGAAGTAGAATGCTGGCGAATCACCTCTTTTGGAGGTAGCAAACCGATAGGATAAGTTAAAGTGCAGCGCCGCGAGTCCTCTACGGCGTCTGGGTGATTTGCTCCGCCGGCACAGGCAGAGAACCCTCCCGGCGGCAGCCCTCGCTTGAAATCAACGCGTGGGGGGAGTTATTGTAATAATCGGGGCGTGGGGTGAACGGCTAACGGGAACCCGCTGCAACCGTCTAGTGGAAAAACGCAGCAACCAATTACCTCAAATCCGGACGGTCTGTTTTCAAAAAGTTGGGCTATTTTATATTCATTTCATCCGTTTTGTAAAGGGATTGAAGGAAAATTCAGATCATTTTTCCGAAAAAATCGCTTCGGTTGAATTTTTTTAACCTTTTCTTAATTGACTTTTTCAAAAAACTCACTATACTATGGGGTAATTCCCGTTCAGGTAAACATTCGATGACCTTAATTCCTGCAAGCCTGCTGATTGCTCTCTCCCTCATGGCGATGATGATGGCGATGGTCATGCGCGGCCTCATCCAGCAGGCAGCGCTTGCACGGAGACGGGTCGAATAAAAACCGGCTTCTGCATCGCTCATCGTCCACCAGCGGGCTGCCTGCAAGGTTCAGGCAGCCCGTTTTTTATTTTTCAGTTCCCCGGAGGTATTCCCATGACACAAACTGTGCCCCTTTCCACCCTGATAGACCTGCTCAACCGGCAACCGGACCCCGAATCATGGGGCGATTCGACCCGTGCCATTCATGCCGGCAGCCAGCGCGAAAAACCCTACCACGCCATCATCGAACCGCTGGTACAAACCGCCACCTACACATTTCGCAACAGCGAGGAAGTGATTGCCTATCAGGACGCTCACAGCCGCGGCCTGCCCACCGACCGTCTCGAATACGGGCGCTACGGCAACCCGACCATCGCCGCCTGCGAGGCACGCCTGGCCGCCCTGGAAGGCGCCGAAACCGCCATCCAGTTTGCCAGCGGCATGGCCGCGATTACCACCACCCTGCTGGCCTGTCTGCGCAGCGGCGACCATCTGGTGATGACCGACGACTGTTACCGTCGGACGCGCCAGATCTGTCTGGAATTTTTAGCGCGTTTTGACATTCAGACCAGCGTCGTACCCATCGGCGATTACGCTGCGCTGGAAGACGCCATCCGCCCGAACACCCGCTTGCTGCTCTCCGAAACGCCCACCAATCCCTATCTGCGCGTGCTGGATCTGGAACGATTTTCTGAAATCGCCCACCGCCATCGGCTGATCAGCGTGGTGGATACCACCTTTGCCACCCCCTTCAACCAGCGCCCGCTGGATTGGGGTGTGGACATCGTCATTCACTCGGCCACCAAGTATCTGGGCGGTCACAATGACCTTCTGGCCGGCTTCGCTGCCGGCAGCGCCGCGGCTCTGACTCCTGTGCGTGAACTGCACAACATTCTTGGCGCCACCGCCGACCCGCACAACGCCTACCTGCTGCTGCGGGGCATTAAGACCCTCAGCATCCGGCTGGGGCGCCATAATGAAAACGGGCAACGGGTCGCCGAATTTCTGGAATCCCACCCGGCTGTCGAGCAGGTCTGGTATCCCGGTCTGCCCTCCCATCCCGATTACGCAGTGGCCAGCGCGCAGATGAAAGGCTTTGGCGGTGTGGTTTCTTTCACCGTGCGCGGCGGCCTGTACGATACCGCTCGCTTCATTGACCGCCTGCAAATCCCCTACATTTCGCCTTCGCTGGGCGGAACGGAGAGTCTGGTCATTCAACCGGCACTGATGTCCTACTACGATGTCCCACCGGAAAAACGACAGGCGCTGGGCATCCGCGACAATCTGGTGCGCCTGTCATTGGGGCTTGAGGATGCCGACGACTTGATCGCAGACCTGAAGCAGGCTCTCGAAGCGTTGTAAAACCCTCCCTCGGTTGACGTCACCACGAGCGAGCGCGGCAATCTCCCGCAGGGCCGGGAGGGAGATTTCTCGCTTCGCCCGAAATGACGTTTACGGGTATACGTCACCGCGAGCCGCCGCAGGCGGCGTGGCGGTCTCCGGCAGGGCCGTTGCGGAGGTTGGGCGGGAGACCCCTCACTCCGTTCGGGGTGACATTAGCTGGTTTACGTCACAGCGAGCCGCCGTCAGGCGGCGTGGCGGTCTCCGGCAGGGCCGTTGCGGAGGTTGGGTGGGAGACCCCTCACTCCGTTCGGGGTGACATTAGCTGGTTTACGTCACCGCGAGCCGCCGTCAGGCGGCGTGGCGGTCTCCGGCAGGGCCGTTGCGGAGGTTGGGTGGGAGCCCTCCCAGCGCGGCACCAAGCGCAGTGCGGTGCAAGTGTCGCTGATGCTCGATAGGACGAACAAATTGCCAAAAACTACAATCCTACCGGCAGGCGTTTCAATTCGGCAGGATTTTTTCCATAGAGGACTGCTCTTGCCCTGTGGGTAAGGGAATTTTATTCTTTGGTGACCGGTCGGCGGGCAGGGAATTCGGCGCGTACAAAGAATGTATAAGGTTAGGGAACCAGAGGGATGTTTTTCCGGCTGGCTGGTGTTATAGTAATCTTAGATGCAGGTGGGAAAACACAAGCAAAGGAGACAGCCACACCCATCGCCTGCCGGCAGCTAAAGCGTGAATTATTCGGTAAAAATAATTTTTCGTCAGGCTGCTCCAATTCAAACAAGGAGTAATCAATATGACTTCGGAATCAAATGGTCCCCTCGTTGCCGCCGCTGCAGAATTGAAAAAATTTCAGGGGCTGCGCCGTTTTAACCTGATCATGGGCTTTCTGCACCTGATTCAGGGCATTTTCATGTGGGTAGTCAGCAATGATAGAACCTACCCGATTTTCACCAACTACCTCACCTTCGACCGGGCAACCTTCACCCTGACACCCAACCCACAATTGCTCTACGAACTACCCTTCGGACCGGCTGTAGCCGTCTTCCTGCTCATCTCAGCCGTTGCCCACTTCTACCTTTCCACCATTGGCTACCGCCCGTATGTCGAAAATCTGAAGAAGGGCATGAACCCCATCCGCTTTTACGAATATGCTCTCAGTTCCTCGTTGATGGTTGTGCTGATCGGTATGCTGGTCGGCATCTGGGACCTGGGGACGATGATCGCCATTTTCGGCATCAACGCCATGATGAACCTGTTTGGCATCATGATGGAAGTTCACAACCAGACGACCACGCGGACGAACTGGCTGGCGTTTATTTACGGCTGTCTGGCAGGTATTGTGCCGTGGATCGTGATTTTCCTGTACTTCATGGGAGCGGTCAACTCCGGCGACGCCAAACCACCGGCTTTTGTCTACGCCATCGTACCCACCCTGTTTGTGATGTTCAACATCTTTGCCGTCAACATGGTGCTGCAGTACAAAAAGGTCGGCCGATGGAAGGACTATCTCTACGGCGAACGGGTGTATATCATCCTCAGCCTGGTTGCCAAGACCGTGCTGGCATGGCTGATCTGGTTCGGCACACTCGCCCCGGTGTAGAAATACCCGCGCCACAGCCCTTGCCATCGCGAGCAGCATCCAGAACTCTCTGCCATAACCACCCGCCGCGGATGGGTCATCGGCAATAGCAGACAGCGCCTTTTCAACACCACTCCATCGGCGCACGCTCAAGGCCAACCATTTCGAACCTTACAAATTCGTTAACCCAACCCGGACTACCCATCCAGCTCTTGAAAAAAATTTTTTGGGTATATTTTAATAATACGGCAATTCACATCCGTATTATCAAATATCTTACACGGTTGAGCTGCGGTACATGAAACGGATGGGGCTAATTGGATTCGGGGCTGTTTTGCTGGCACTTATCCTGCCTGCCCAACCCAGGCAGGTTGTACTCTCTGTCGCGCCGGCTCAATCCAATCAAACCTCGTTGCGTTTCTTCGGCACGGGCAGCGGCGATATTGACCGGGTTAAGATTCCTCTGGATAATCCACATCGTTCGGTGGATGTCGGCGGCGATTTCACCATTGAGTTCTGGCTCAAAGCCGCACCCTCGAGTAACCCCAGCCCGTCCTGCCAGGAAAGCGCCTCCGAAGACACCTGGACAAACGGCAACATCATCCTCGACCGCGACATCTTTGGCGACGGCGATTACGGCGATTACGGCATCTCGCTTTACCGCGGTAGGATTGCCTTTGGTGCGGCGGTGGGCAGTAACCGCCGCACCATCTGCGGAATAAGCGACTTGCGAGATGGTCAGTGGCATCATGTAGCCGTCACCCGCCAGAGCGGGAATGGGCAGATGCGCATTTTTGTGGACGGGCAATTGCAAAAAACCGAAAACGGACCTGGCGGGAATCTCTCTTATCGGGACGGACGCAATACTTCTTACACGAACAGTGACCCTTATCTGGTCATCGCCGCCGAGAAGCATGACTACGACCCCAGCACCTACCCATCCTTCAACGGCTGGTTGGACGAGTTACGCATCTCCAACGTCATACGCTACACAGCAAACTTTACCCCGCCGAGTATGCCCTTCAACCCCGATGCCAGCACGGTTGCACTTTATCACTTCGACGGTACGCCGGGCCCCTGTAACGGAACGGTCAGCGATGCTTCCGGTCAGGGCAATAACGGTCAATGCAAGCATGGCGGCACATCCCCAAATCTCGGCCCGCAGTATGTGCTTGACAGTCCCTTTACCGGTAGTATCATCTATGACTTTAAAATTTACCTGCCTTTGGTGCGCCGCTAAAAATTCTTAACATTTTGTTAGCCGTGCGGCTATTGACAATTCCGACCAAACCGCTATAATTTGAAGCATCATGAGTTTGGAACTGCGCGTGCGTAAGGATCGTCGTCCATTCCTTCCCCCTTGCGGGGCAGGACGGCTTTATGCACGCCAGCGTGGTTGAGTTCCTTCACCAATCACAGTGAGTCGGCAAATCAAGCCCTCCGCCCCGCGGAGGGCATTTCTTTTTAACATCTTTTTCAAACGGAGGTTCTCATGTCCCTAACATCCTGTCCCGAATGCGAAGCCGCCATCGAGCTGAACGATGTCCTCGTCGGTGAAATTGTGGTCTGCCCGGATTGCGGTGTAGACCTGGAAGTAATCAGCCTTGAGCCACTCCAGCTGGAACTGGCTCCCATGGAAGAAGAAGACTGGGGCGAGTAAGCCCCGCCAAAGGAGAAACAGCGATGAAAATTGGTGTCCTGCTTTCACGGGTGCGGATCGAGGAAAAGTGGATCCTCGAAGCGCTGGAAAAACGCGGCATCCCCCACGAGCGGATTGACGACCGCGAAGCGGTGTTCGATTTTGCCCACCCCGAAAACTGGCTGTCCTACTCCGCCGTGCTGGAGCGCAGCCTCTCGTTTGCGCGCGGCCTGTACGCCACCCAGATACTCAACGCCTGGGGCATTCCGACGGTCAACATGGCGCATGTCGCCGCTACCTGCGGGGATAAACTGGCCACTTCGGCTGCGTTGGCGCGCGCCGGCATCCCTCAGCCGCGCATCAAGGTCGCCTTCACCCCCGAATCGGCACTGCAGGCCATCGAAGAACTGGGCTACCCGGTGGTGTTAAAACCGGTGGTCGGTTCGTGGGGGCGGCTGCTCGCCAAAATCAACGACCGCGACGCCGCCGAAGCCATCCTGGAGCACAAAGAGACACTCGGTTCTTACCAGCACTCCATCTACTACCTGCAGGAATACATCCAAAAGCCGGGACGCGACATCCGCGCCTTTGTGGTGGGGGATCAGACGGTGTGTGCCATTTACCGCACCTCCTCTCACTGGATCACCAACACCGCTCGCGATGGCAAGGGAGAAGTCTGCCCAATCACGCCTGAATTGAACGCCTTATGCGTTGCGGCTGCTCAGGCAGTCGGCGGCGGCGTGCTGGCCGTGGATGTTCTCGAAGACCCGCAGCGCGGCTTTCTGGTCAACGAGATTAACCACACCAGCGAGTTTCACACCCTCGCCCCCACCACCGGGGTGGACGTTGCCGGCCTGATGGTCGAGTACACCCTCGCCGTTGCCGAGGGTCAAATTCACCCCCCGTTTCCGGCCGTGAGCGCGCCGCAAGTACCCATGGGCATCCTGCACACCTCCCCGCTGGGCATCCCCCTGTGGAGGGCAGCCGCCCAATGAGCCGCTTGCGCGTTTCAATCATCGGTGCGGCCGGTTATGTGGGCGGCGAGTTGCTGCGCCTGTTGCTCGATCATCCTTTCGTGGAAATCCAGCAGGCGACTTCCGGCAGTCACCTCGGTGAATTTGTGTATCAGCAGCACCCCAACCTGCGCAAGCGCACCACCCTCAAATTCAGCGACCCTCAGCAGGTTAAACCGTGTGATGTCCTCTTTCTGGCAATGCCGCACGGCGAAAGCCAGCAGCGGATCGAAGATTACGCCGCCATTGCCCCACGGATTGTGGACTGCTCGGCGGATTTCCGTCTGCGGGATGCCGAACTGTACCGGCGGTATTACGGAGAGGAACACCGCGCCCCGGCCTGGTTGAGTAAGTTCGTTTACGGCCTGCCGGAATTACACCGCGAGGAAATGCGCTCGGCGGCTTACATCAGCGGCGTGGGCTGCAACGCCACCGCCTCCATTCTGGCGCTTTACCCGCTGGTCAAGGCCGATGCGCTCGATCTCACCCGCCCGGTGATTGTCGAAATCAAAACCGGTTCTTCGGAGGGCGGGGCTTCCCCCAATCCCGGCAGTCATCACCCCGAACGGAGCGGCGTGATCCGCACCTTTTCGGCATACGGACACCGCCACACTGCCGAGGTGATTCAGGAACTCGGTCTGAGCGAGGTTCACCTGACCATGACGGCGGTGGATCTGGTGCGCGGCGCGCTGGCAACCGCTCACGCCTTTTTGCGTCCGGGCATTGGCGAAAAGGACTTGTGGAAAATCTACCGCCAATGGGCCGAAAGCGAGCCGTTCATCCGGCTGGTACGCGACCGGCGCGGCATTTACCGCGTGCCGGAGCCCAAAATTCTGGCTGGCAGTAACTACGCCGATGTCGGCTTCGATGTGGACGAATGTTCCGGGCGGGTGATCGGCATGGCGGCGATTGACAACCTGATGAAGGGCGCTGCCGGTTCAGCCGTGCAGGCGATGAACCTGATGTGCGGTTTTGACGAAACTGCCGGCCTGACTTTTGGCGGATTACACCCCATTTAGCGGAGGAATCACCCATGCTGGTTGTCAAAATTGGCGGCGCCGCCGGCGTCAACATATCTTCCATTTGTGCCGATGTTGCCAATCTGGTCCAACAGGGCCAAAAGGTGGTGCTGGTTCACGGCGGGTCGGCGGAGGTGAATGAGATATCCACCCAACTCGGCCATCCGCCGCGCTTCGTCACCAGCGAAAGCGGTTTTACCAGCCGTTACACCGACCGGAAGACGCTGGAAATTTTTGCCATGGTTACTGCCGGCAAAATCAATACCCTGCTGGTGGAGCAGTTGCAGAAACATGGCGTCAACGCCTTTGGGTTGACCGGACTGGACGGGCGCTGGATGATCGCTCATCGCAAGGAAGCCATCCGGGTGGTGGAAAACGGGCGTAAACTGGTGCTGCGGGACGATTACACCGGCAAAATCGAGCAGGTCAACCCGGCGATCCTCTCCCTGTTGATCGCCACGGGTTACACGCCGGTGGTAGCGCCGCTGGCGATCTCGCCGAACGGTGAAGCGCTCAACGTGGATGCCGACCGGGCGGCGGCGATGGTGGCAGCCGCCCTCGGCGCAGCCACCTTAATCCTGCTGACCAATGTACCCGGTCTGATGCGCAAATTTCCGGATGAAAGCACCCTCATTCATCACCTGCCGCGGGTTGAAGTACAGCGTGCCATTGAGTATGCCGAAGGCCGGATGAAGAAGAAAGTGCTGGGTGCTGCCGAAGCCCTGCAAGGCGGCGTAAGCCGGGTCATTTTTGGGGATGGGCGCAGCCCCCACCCCCTCGTGGATGCTCTGCAAGGGAAAGGTACGGTGATCGAATGATGGACATCTTGGCAGTTGAAGACCGCTACACTTCCGGCCTGTACACCAAACGCCCGATTGCGATTGTGCGCGGGCAGGCTGCCCATCTGTGGGACAGCCACGGGCGAATGTATATTGACTGTGTCGGCGGGCAGGGGGCAGCCAACATCGGCCACGCCAACCCCCAGGTGGCTCAGGCGGTTGCCGAACAGGCTCAACGCTTGATTTCCTGCCCGGAAATGTTCTACAACGACCGGAGAGCCGCGTTGGAGGAACGCCTGTGCCAGGTGAGCGGTTATCCGCGGGTTTTCCTGTGCAACTCCGGGGCAGAGGCTAACGAAGCCGCCATCAAGTTTGCCCGCCTGACGACCGGACGCAGCGAGATCATCGCCTTCAAACGCGCTTTTCACGGGCGCACCTTTGGCGCACTCTCCGCCACCTGGGAGAAAAAATACCGTCAGCCGTTCGAGCCGCTGGTGCCGGGCTTCACTCATCTGACTTACAACGATCCGCAGGCCCTGCAAGCGGCGGTCAGCGATCAAACGGCGGCCGTGCTGCTGGAAGTCGTCCAGGGCGAAGGCGGTGTCCACCCGGCCAGCCGCGAATTTCTGACAGCCGCTCAACAGGTTTGCCGTGAGCGTGGAGCATTACTGATTGTGGACGAGGTACAAACCGGCTTTGGGCGTACCGGCAAACTGTTTGCCTTTCAACATTACGATTTACAACCCGATCTGGTGTGTCTGGCCAAGTCCATTGCCGGCGGCTTGCCGATGGGAGCCGTGCTGATCGGTGAGCGGGTCGGTAGCCTGCCGCCCCAAACCCACGGCTCAACCTTCGGCGGCAACCCGTTGACCTGCGCCGCCGCCCTGGCCAGTTTGAACTTTTTGCTGGAAAATCACCTGCCCGAACAGGCTGCCGAACTGGGAGGCTGGTTCATCGAAGCCCTGCGCCGGTTGGATTCCCCCCAGATTCGCGAGGTGCGCGGGCTGGGTCTGATGGTCGGCATCGAGCTCAAGCAGAAAGTCACACCCTACCTGCAAGCCTTGATGAACGAAGGTGTGCTGGCGCTGCCGGCCGGCCTGACGGTGATGCGCTTTTTGCCGCCGCTGGTGATCGAAAAGAGCGATCTTGAACGGGTGGTAGAAGCGGTTGCCCTCGTCCTCACCCAGGAAGCCGCCGAATGGACGAAGTAACCCTGCTGGAAGGCTTGCTGCGGTCTTACAGCCCGACGGCTGCCGAACAGCTGGCGGTTGAGTTTCTGGCGCATGCCATGCGCGGACTGGATTTTCAGGTCGAGGTGGATGCGGTGGGCAATGCCATCGGCTGGCGCGGCGAGGGCGGGCGTCAGATCGTCCTGCTGGGGCACATTGACACGGTGCGCGGGGAAATCCCGGTGCGGCGTGAGGGCGATTTGCTCTTCGGGCGCGGCGCGGTGGACGCCAAAGGCGCGCTGGCTTGCTTTGTGGCTGCTGTCAGCCAGTTAACCATCCCGTCCGGCTGGCAAGTGGTGGTGATCGGTGCGGTTGGGGAAGAAGGCGATTCGCGCGGTGCCAAAGCCATTGTGGATCGTTATTGGCCCGACTTTGCCATCATCGGCGAGCCGAGCGGTTGGGATCGGGTAACGCTGGGGTACAAAGGCAGCCTGCTGCTGTCTTACCGCGTCGAACAGCCGCTCGCCCACCCGGCCGCCCAGGCTGAAAACGCGCCGGAGGCCGCCGTCGCCTTTTGGAACCGCCTGACGGCTGCCGCCGCCGCATGGAACGAACCTTATCAACGAACATTCGATCAGGTTACGCCCATCCTGCGTCAGATGCAATCGGGTGAGGATGGCTTTAACGGCTGGGCCGAGTTGTGGATCAATCTGCGCCTGCCGGCCTGGTTTGCCCCCGGACAGGCCTTTATTGAGCTTTCGGCGCTGGCAGGGGCGGGTCGCCTGCACCTGCTGGATGCTGTGCCGGCGTATCTTGGGGAGAAGAACACGGCTTTGGTACGGGCGTTCTTGTCCGCCATTCGGGCGGTCGGCGGTAAACCGGCTTTTGCTCTCAAGAGCGGCACAGCGGACTTAAATCTGGCTGCCCCGGTGTGGGGCTGCCCGGCAGTTGCCTACGGGCCGGGCGATTCCAACCTCGACCACACCCCCAACGAACACATCTCGCTGAGCGAGTACCGCCGCAGCATTGGCGTGCTGAAAGAAGTCCTGAATCAACTGATGCAGGTTTGAAAGAAGAACCATCCGCGTTGGTCAGGATTAATCCGGCAGCAGGTTTTGCATCTGCTTGAAAATATAGTTTGCCGCCCACTGCGGGCTGAGGCGATAAATCAAATCCAAGAAGCGGGCATCTGATCCGACCAGCACACGGTAGCGGTTCTGCTCCATGCCTTCCACAATCATTTGAGCAGCTTTCGCCGGCGGCAGGGGTTTTATTCGGCTGCTTTGCTCCTGTGTCTGAGCGGGGGATGCAAGGGTTACACCCGAATTGGCGGCAATATTGGTGCCGATAGCGCCGGGAAAGACCACCGTCACCCGCACGTTGGTATTGAGCAATTCGGAGTATAAGCCCTCGGTAAACAATTTCACACCGGCTTTGGCCGCCCCGTAAATGGTTTGGCCGGGGACCGGCAAAAAGCCGCCCATGCTGGAAATGTTGACCAGGTGCGCATCAGGCCGTTCCAGCAAACAGGGCAGAAATTCCTTGGTCATGTAGATGGTGCCGAACAGATTGACATTCAAGACCCGCTGAATGGCGGCATAATCCAGGTCTTTGACCCGCCGGAACGGCTGAATAATGCCGGCATTGTTGATCAGCCCATCCACCGCGCCGTGAAATTCAATGACCTGAGCGGGCAAAGCCGCCACCGCCTCGCGGTTGGTAATGTCCGCCACATGGGTAGAGAGTTGCCCGCTGCGGCTGCCAGCCAGACCGACCGTTTCCTGCAGAGCCGCCGGGTTGATATCCACCGCCGCCACCCGCGCGCCTTTGGTCAGCAGCAACAGCACCAGTTCCCGACCAATTCCATTTCCACCGCCGGTGACCACAATCACTTTACCATTCACTTTCATAGCCGGTTCCTCCCGCCAAAATTCTTCCCCCGCAATGCCGAAAATGCGCTCCACCGGGTGTCAAGACGGCCAAATCCGTCCATCTGCCAGTTAGAGGCATTTTTTGTTTCAACGATTATTTGGGTCAATTAAGGATAATTATAATTACACAGGATTTTACAGCAATGCGGGTAAACCTGCCATAAAACTTTTCCCCTTAAATAAACAGGCTCCTCGACCAGGACTCGAACCTGGAACCTAGCGGTTAACAGCCGCCCGCTCTGCCGATTGAGCTATCGAGGAACGTGCCATTATTATAAAATCAACCGGTAGGCATGTCAAGGAATCGCGTTGGCTCTGAGCGCTGCCGTTCAGCCCTTCCATCCAATCCAGAGCGCAGTCCGGAGGGCTTCGCGCTCCACCCGCTCTATCCACTCCTTCCGCTCAAATTCGCTAGAGGTTTCCACCAGATAGACGGCGTGCTGCCACACCCTGCCGCGCCAGCGGGTAATCATACCCGAAATCAGCCCCTCATCCACACGTCCCATCAAAACATCCACTGCCTGCAAGACCGGCATGGCCGGTTCGAGGATTTGATCCTGAACTGCGTCAATTGTCGCGGCGATGATCCGGTTGACGCGATTGTGATCGGTGCGGCGAACCGCCCGCCGGGCCGGACTCAACTCCGCCCATTCGGGCTGAAGCAGCTCCTCCAGCGTAAGCACCAGATCATAATTGATATGGGCATTGACCCCCAGCAGCAAGTTTTGCAGCGGCGAATAATCCCTGCCTGCCGCCGCCCGAAAAGCCGCCTGCCAGACAACCGGCACATTTTCCTGCCGCTCCTCATAAGCATGCAGCGCCAAAAAATAGTAGTCCGCAAAACGGTGCAGCAGATGATCCACCCAACCGCCGTCAGAAAACTCATCCCGCCGGATAGCCTCCAGCATATTCATCGTCATCATTCGATAACAGCTTAAAAAAATGGCGCGCTGGTCGTGAACCTCTTGCCAGCGCTCAATCCATTCTTGCATTTCCAGCAAAGCCGGATCATCCACCTTATAACACTCCTGAATTCTCTTAAGCCGGGTTGATGATAATTTTTTACTTATTTTATCACTTTCAGGAATGTTTTCATCTAAAATCCAGCAGACATTGGTGTCTTCGGGTTAATGAAGCAATTCCGTGTGGTCCACCAGTTCACCGTTCAAAAACGCCTTGACCGCCTCATCCACATCGGTCAATTCGGTAACGATGGGCTTAATCTTCAGGCGTAACATGCTTTCATAAGCCCCGCGTCCCATTCCACCGCAAATTAATACTTCACAATCGGCAATTGCCTCAACCATGGAAACATGGCGCTGATGGTGCTGGTCCTCAGACTCGCCATGGTTGTGGTGAGTTTGCGCCTCATGATGATCCTTTTGGTGGTGGCTCAGCTTGGGGCGAAGTTCACGGCTGACCACTTCACCATTTTCCAGAGAAAGCACAAGATACTGAGAAGCCCGTCCAAAATGCCGGCTGATCATTTTTCCATCATCCGTAACCAGTGCAATTTTCATTGTCAACTCCTTGGGGTTTGAAGGTTGGATAAAATGGCGTCGCTGCATGGGTGCACCATCCCGGCCTGGCACCAACACCAGCAACATGTGCGAGGTCTGGTCTGAGAGAGGATTTCGCCAGCAATGGGGCAGGGCTTTTTATCAACGCACTTCAAAATCGAGCGTCTTGTCCAGTTTACCGTTCAGGTAAATTTCCACGCGGTATTTACCAACCGGCCAGAGATTATTGTTACTCAGGTTGAAAGTGATGATGTTGCTGCCGCTGGTAAACTCGGTTTCATTGATGACCAAATTGGGATCCACGCCTTCCACATCCACCGCAATCCACACCGCCTTCAAGGTGGTATCTTCGGGCGCATTTTTTAAATCGGCGAAAGCGTAAAAAACGGCATCCTGTGTAAAGGTTGTGACGCGGTTATTGCCATCTTCGCTGTCGGAAAGCCACGCATCGCCGATATTCGCGGTGCTGGCGCTGAATTCACACGCCACCGTTGCCAAAACCAGCATCAACGCTCCCAACACCATCCAAAATTTCCGGTTTCCCATGTTCATCTCTCCTCTGTGTACCCGATATAGAAAATCCCCCTCAAATCACAACAGAGGAGCATTTTTCTGCTTTCTATCATACAATCTTCAGCCGACAGATTACAAGTGGGAAATTTCAAAATCACCCCTCGACGGCTGAGTCAATCCTCCTCGTAGGGCTGCAATCCGTGCAAGCGCTGCTTGTGGCGGCGGGCATTGCGGTACACGCGGACGGCACGTTGTTCAACCTGAGCAATCTCTTCCTCCAGCCACTCCTCCTCGCCAGCCATACCCCCGATCCTCTTCAATCGCTGTTTCAGGCGGGCTTTGCCCTGCCGCCGCAGGTTGAGATACAGCCCCTTTTCGCGCCGGATTTTGCCTTCCTCCACTGCCAGTACATCATCCCCGCCGTGGATT
Source organism: Bellilinea caldifistulae (assembly GCF_001306055.1). Taxonomy (GTDB): domain Bacteria; phylum Chloroflexota; class Anaerolineae; order Anaerolineales; family Anaerolineaceae; genus Bellilinea; species Bellilinea caldifistulae. The sequence continues at coordinate 187,033 of NZ_LGHJ01000011.1, forward strand.
CGCCTGAACATGCGGTATTCGCTTTCGCTCAGCACACGTATCTTCACTCGGCGGCTGCCTCTGTTGCCAAAAAATCTTCAATCACCTCAAAAAACACTTTGACGACCCGCGGGTCAAAATGCGTGCCGGCCTGTTCACGGATATGATTGAGCGCCTTGGCCTGCGGCCAGGCCGGCCGGTAAGGCCGGTCACTGGTCAGGGCATCCCACACATCCGCTACGGCGAAAATGCGCGCCGCCAGCGGGATTTCCTCGCCTTTCAACCCACGCGGGTAGCCTGTCCCGTCCCACTTTTCGTGGTGGCAGTAGGGAATATCCAGCGCCGGGCGCAGGTACTGAACCGGGTAGAGCATTTGATAGGCATACAGCGGGTGCTTGCGCATGATTTCCCATTCTTCATCCGTGAGCGGGCCGGGTTTGAGCAGAATGGCGTCCGGGATGCCCATTTTACCGATGTCATGCAGCAGGGCTCCCCGCCGCACATGCGCCACCTGAGCAGGATCCAGACCGATCCGCTCGGCCATCAGCAGGGTCAGGTCGGCAACCCGGCGGGTGTGGCCCTCGGTCTCCTTGTCCCGCAAATCCAGTGCGCGCGACCAGCCCTCGATGGTCGCCTCATACGCCAGCGAAAGATCGAGATTGCTGCGCTGCAGATTCTCAAACAACTGGGCATTTTCAATCGCAATTGCCGCCTGGCGGGAAATTGCTTCAAAAAAGCCCAGCCACTCTTCCTGCGGCTCAAAGGGGGAACGGCTGAACACCTCCAGCACACCCTTGACCTGCCCCTTGGCTACCAGCGGAACGCCGCAGTAAGACACAAAACCCTCTTCTTCAACCCATTGTGGATGGATGAACGGCGGTTCGGCAACGCTCAAATCGCCGCAATGCACAATCCGCCGTTCCAGGGCAGCCATGCCGGCCTGACTTTCTCCCAAATGCAGGCGGGCTTTCTGATAATAACGGGTGCGGAATCCGCGTCCGGCCGCATATTCCAGCATCAATGTAGTGGGATTGAACAGTAACACACCGGCAGCGTCCATTTTCAAGTGCAGCAGGGTCTGCTCCAGCAAAGCGTCCAGCGAAAAGTGCAAGTCCAGGCTGCTGGTAATCACCCGGTCAATTGCTTGCAGAGCCTGCAACTGCTCCACCCGTCGGCGGGTCTCTTCATGCAATTGCAGCCGCAGCAGCGCGCTGGCGGCCATGTCCGCCACCGAATGCAGCAAACGCAGATCATCCTCATCCAGCCGGCGGCAGCTGCCAACCCATAACAGACCGTTGATCGTATCATCGGCGCGCAACGGCACGCCGGCAATCGAAGCGCAATCGCCTAATTGCTGGGGGAAGTACACCCGCGGGTCATGGTGGGCATCATTGTTCAAATAAGACTTTCCGCTTTGTAAAATCACCGCGCTCAAACCCTGCCCGGCCGGGATGATCTCGCCGGTTAGCGACTCCCAAATGCCAACGCCCAGTTCAATCGTAACATCCCCGCTAAGCGGGTGAACGGTTTCCAGCACCGCCCCATCCACCTTCATCCGGGTCATCAATTGCTCCAACAACACTGGCAGCAATTCAGCGCGGGTGGTTGCCCGGCGCAATTCCGAGCTCAGGTGGGCAATCAATTCCAGTTCGCGCAGGCGCTGCCGGGTTTCCCCGAACAGGCGCACGTTTTCCAGCGTGGTGGCGAATTGTGCAGCCAGTGTTTCCAGCAGGCGGGTATGGGCGGAGGTATAAGCGGCGGGTTGATAACTCTGCGCGGAAATCATTCCCAGTACGCGCCGTCCCTGCCGGAGAGGCACCGCCAGAATCGAGCGCACCGACTCGGGGTCGCCAAAGTGCACCGCCGGCAGGTTGCTGAGCGGGTAATCCTCTATGACCAGAGTCCTGCCCTGCTCAATCACCCGGCCGCTCAGCCCGCTGCCGTGCGGAATGCGCCGCGGCGGAAACCGTCCGCCTTTATCGTACAGGTAGACAGCCAGGTACTCCGAAGTAGCCGCATCCACCAGCACAATCGTAAAGGCTTCGCAGGGCATCAACTGCGCCACAGCCTGATGGATGGCCTCGTAGACCGCCTCTGCTTCCATACCGCTCAGCAGCAGCGCCTGGCTGACCGAGTGCAGCACGCTCAATTCGGCCAGCCGTTGGTGGGTTTGTTCGTTGAGGTGAGCGCGTTGAAGGGCATTCCCGGCCATATCCGCAATTGCAGCCAGCAGACGCCGTTCGGTTTCGGTTACCATGCGCGCCCGCTCAAACCAGATGTTCATCACGCCGATAGTACGCGCCCCGGCGCGCAGCGGCAGCGCAACCCCGCCCCGCACCGGCTGAAGCAGTTCCTCTTCCCCCGGTTTCAAAACCGTATGTGGATCGCTGCGCCAGTCTTCAAACGTGTAGGCCTCGCCGCTGGCCGCCACCTTGCCAACCACCCCTTCGCCAAGCTGCTGGTGAAAGACCCGTTCCAGCCCCTCAATCCATTCGCCACGCGGGTTGTACCAGCCTCGGGCGGTCAGTTCATTGGTCTGTTCATCCAGCAGGTAAATTGAACCGGCCCGCGCATCCACCGAATGGACGGCATGTTCCACAAAGATATGGGTCATATCCTCAACCGAATCAGACTGGGAGAGAGCGGCTGAGACCTGCTGCAGGGTTTGCAGTTCTTTCAACCGTTGTTGGGTTTCTTCAAACAGGCGCGTGCGTTCAATGACCAGACCGGCCGTAGCGGCAAAAGTGGTCAGCACTTGCAAATCCTGATCGGAAAAAGCAAATTTCAGGCTGCAATTGTCCAGCGCCAGCACGCCAATCGCCCGCCCTTTGACGGCCAGCGGTGCCACAATCGCGCTCTGGACGGTAGCCATCTCCGCAATTTCGCCATCATAGCGGGTTTCGGCATGGGCGCGGGCATCTTCAATCACCAGCGGCTGATTGAGACGGAAAGCCCTCGCCGAGTACCCCGAGTCCATTGGAAAGGAAGCCGTCATCACCCGCTCATCCTGATAACCGATCATCGCCCGCATGTGCAGGCGGCCGTCGCTTTCTGCCAGCAGCACCGAGCCTTTTTCAGCAGCCGGTATGGCATGGCAGGCCGCCTCCAGCAAACGCATCAGCAGGGACTGCAGGTCGCCCTCTTCCTGTAAAATCTGCACCACCAGCGCCTGCGCCTCCAACTCTCTTTCGCGCCGTTTTTGATCGGTAATATCCTGTGCAGCGCCGAAAATGCGCACCACGCGCTTCTGATCTTCATCCCACACCGGCAGGCCGTGATCGCGCAGCCAGCGCACTGAACCGTCTTTGCGCACAATCCGGAACTCACTGGTATCCTGCCGGCCGCTCATCAAGCGTTCTGCCCGGCACAACGCAACCGGCATATCCGGCGGGTAAATCAGCGCCTGCCAGCCGCCGCGCGCTTCCGATTCTTCCGGCGTAAAGCCGGTTATCCGCTCAAAGCCGCCGGCCACCCATTCGCGCTTCAGGCTGCCGTCTTCAAGCACTTCAAAGGCATAGGCGTAGTCCGAAATCATCTCGGAAATGGTGCGGTAACGTGCTTCGCTGTGGTTAAGCGTATCAACCGCCTGCTGGCGTTCGGTTATATCCTCAATTGCCAGCAGAATAAAGCGGGTGCGGTTATCTTCGTGGTAGATGCGGCGGGCATTCAGCAGCATGGTACGCCGTCCAATCCCGGGAAAATCATGGCGCACTTCATAATTCTCAAAACGCGTATTGCCCGGCAGAATATCTTCCAGCAAACGGCGCAGTTCGGGAATGTTCCACTGACCATTGCCGAGTTCGTACAACAGCCGGTTTTCGGTTGCTATCGGCGTGGTCTGAAACAACCGGTAGAAGGCCGGGTTGGCGCGCACCACCCGCAAATCACCGTCCAGCACAATCAACGGCTCACGCACCGTTTCGACAATCCCCTCGGCAAAGCGACGAGCTTCGTCAACCGCCTTTTGAGCCGCCCGTTCGGCGCTTTGATCGCGGAAAATCAGCACCACCCCGCGGATGGTGCCGCCCTCCCCGCGGATCGGAGCGCCCGAATCGGCAATCGGCAATTCGCTGCCGTCACGGCGGAGGAGCAGAGTGTGATTGGCCAGCCCAACCACCACTCCTTCGCGCAAAACCCGCCGCACCGGGCTTTCAACCGGCTGGCGGGTTTCCTCGTTGATGATGCGGAAGATGTCTTCCAGCGGCTTGCCTCTGGCTTCGGCTTCGCTCCAGCCGGTCAGCGACTCGGCAGCCGGGTTGAGCAGGGTGATCTTCCCGTTTTCGTCGCAGGTGATCACCGCATCCCCAATACTGTACAGGATGGCACGCAGAAGAGCCTCGCGTTCCTGCAATTCCTGATAGAGCGTCAGCAGTTCGCTGAGCGGCACTCGATTGGAGGAAAAGTACTCGGATGAGACCCGACCCATAAATTTACCTGAATGGGATTGGATGCTTCTCCACCGCAATCCTTCCCTGCAGGCGTTGTTGACCGGGTTTCACCTTAGCGTTGATTCAACCACCCTGAAAAGAGAAAACAGCGGGAGAGGAAGGAATGAGATGAACGGATTGAACCTTTTTTAAGATACCACAAATCATACTGAAAACAAGAGCCAGTTTGAAAACTGTAAGGATTCTCAACCAGCGACTATTCGCCCGCTGTCGGGAACGGTCATCACACGGCAGGATGCAAGCCTGATGATTGCCTTGCATGTCGGTTTCAGACTGCGCTTTGGTTGCGGCCATTGTTCTTGGCACGGTAGAGCGCCTGATCGGCGGCGCGCATCAGATCATCCATCCCCACACTCCCGTCCACACATGCCGCGTACACCCCAAAACTGGCGCTGACCCGGATGGTTGGGACAGCCTTGAGCGGCTCACAGGCAGCAACCTGAGCGCGCAGGCGCTCGGCAACCTGCCAGGCAGCCGGCCGGTCGGCGCCGGGCAGAAAGACCACAAACTCATCCCCGCCCCAACGGCCAATCACGTCCTCGTCGCGCAGGGCTTTCGGCAGGCACTCGCCAACACAGCGCAGGACGGTATCCCCCGCCTGATGTCCGTAGGAATCGTTGATCTCTTTGAAGTGGTCTAAATCCATCAGCACAATCCCCAGCCAGCCGCCGTTGCTGCTCAGTTGCTCGATCAAGCGGCTGCCGATTTGCATGATGGAGCGCCGGTTGAGTAAACCGGTCAGTTCATCGGTGCTGGCCTGCTCATCCAGCCGGCGAATGAGGCGGGTTGTTTCGCTGATATCGGTAATCAAAACGGCACAGCCGCCCTGCCGGCCGAGAGTGTCCTTCAACAGGTAGGAGCGCGCCCGGTAACTGCGCAGATTGCCGTTTTGATCCTCGGTTGAAAATTCTGTCTCCCCTCCCGAATTTTGCAGGCTATGAAACACAAAGCCGGACAGAACACCATCACGGGGGAACATCTGCCCTATTTTCAACCCTGCCAGGCCCGGCAAGTCAATCGCCGCCCGGTTGAGGTCTATGACACGCCCGGTATAGTCCACAACGATCAACGCCTCTCCAACCGTGTCCAGCGCCAGTTCGCGCGCCGCCGGGACAATCTCAAACAAGCCATAACGAAACAACGCTGCCCAAAAGAACAACACCGAGAGCGAAAGGGCGAACGGGCCGACGTCAATCCCGTACGGGATCTTTCCGGCAGCAAAAAGATAACCACCCACAATTGGGATGAGTGCGCCCAGCCCCAGCACAATCATCTGGCTGCGGCGGCGGCCTTCAGCCCGCCTGGCATGCCAGAACAACAGGATTGGCGAAAGGCTGCCAGCCAGGAGCAGGTACGCAAGATGCACCTTGTACCACGGGCCGCGCTCAAAAACCAGTCCGGGGAAATAATTGCCGCTTTCTATGCGGGGAGAGATGTAGTACAACGAATGGAAGTTGACAGTCCACACCAATCCCAAGGTGATGAACGAAACCGTCAGCAGTCCCGCAACAACGGCGCGGTTGAGGGGTTTGTTTCTCACAAAACGAAAGGTGAAGATCAAAATCAACGGCGGCAGAAAAGCCAGTCCAAGGTATTCAACCCGGATCGCCCAAAGCACATCTTCGAGGTTATTGCGGCTGATTTCAACGGCATATCCCAGCGAGTAGATAGCCGTTGCCCACGTCAGCAGCCCAAATTCCAAAGCCCCCGGTTGACGATGACGCAGGGATGACCAGGCCGCCAGGTAAGCGCACATGATACCGGAAAGCAGCAAGAGAAAAATAATTATCAGGGGCGGAGAAGTATGCAATCTTAACTTTTTTCGCAGAGAAAGAAAATCGTCAACCTCGACTCATCCTAATTATAGACAGTTTTGGGCGTTTTTCCGTAAATATTGAGTGAATCAGGTCGCAAAAACCAATCTCCGCCGCCAGTTTTTGATATTCTTTTTACGCTTCGCTAATATTTTTCATAGACTCTTGCGCTACTTAATAAAACGCATGAACAAAAAAACAACCACCTGATAGAAAGGAGGGATGGCTTATGTTGGAACCTCTGTTTCCCTGGCGTGAGATGCGCCGCATGGAGCGCGAAATGGATCGCATGCAGCGCGAGATGGAGCGCATGTTCGACACCTTCTTCCCTCGCCGCCGACGCTGGATGGAGGTTGAATTCCCGCCTTTGAACATCTGGACGAATAACGATCAGGCGGTCGTCACCGCCGAACTGCCCGGCATCCAGCCCGAAGAACTGGAACTGTCGGTCAACAACGATACCCTCATTCTGCGCGGCAAGCGAGTAGCCAATGACCTGCCGGAAGGCGCCCGCTATCAACGTCGTGAGCGCTTCCAGGGTGAGTTTGCCCGCTCCCTGCAATTGCCGTTTGCCATTGATGCTGACAAAGTGGAAGCCCATTACGAAAACGGCGTGCTGACCATCACCCTGCCGCGCGCCGAAGCCGATAAACCCAAACGCATTGCCGTCCACGCTGGCCAATCCAACGGAAAGGAGGGATGAGCCATGTCTGACGAAAGCCGCGCCATTCAAGTCCAACAGGAACAGCGTCCCGCCGTCCGCGAAAGCCGCAGCCGACGCGTCTTCGCTCCGGCGGTGGACATCGTCGAAACCAACGATGAGATTCTGGTGCTGGCGGATATGCCCGGTGTCCGTCAGGATGATTTAGAGGTGATTCTCGAAAAGAACGTCCTCACCATCCGCGGCACGGTGCAGATGCCCCACATGCAGGAATACGACCTTGAATACGCCGAGTACGAAGGCGGCGATTACGAGCGGGTCTTCACCCTCGCGGATGATATTGACCGCGACAAAATCGAAGCCGAAATGAAACAAGGCGTACTGCATCTGCGCCTGCCCAAAGCCGGCCCGGCTCGCATCCGCCGCATACCGGTCAAAACCTCATAAAGAATAAACCCCTGACCGAAAGGAGGTGAAAGGTATGCCGATCACCGACTTGATTCCCTTCCGACCGAAACGCTCGCTGGCCATCCGCCGCGAGAATGACCAGCCGCGCGCGCTGATGCGGGACTTCGACCGCTGGTTCGATTCCTTCTTCGAACGGCCCTGGTCGCTGATGCCGTGGCGCCTCTTCGATGAGGAATGGGAGACCTTCACGCCCAGCGTAGATGTCAAAGAAACCGATAAGAAAGTGATCATCACCGCCGAACTGCCCGGACTGGATGAGAAGGACATCGAAATCACCGTCAGTGGTGATGCTCTCATCCTGCGCGGTGAAAAACGGCAAGAGGAAGAAGAAAAAGGCGAAGATTACTACCGCATGGAGCGGCGCTACGGATCGTTCCAGCGCGTCATCCCGCTGCCGTGCGAGGTGGAAGTGGATAAAGCCGATGCCACCTTCCGCAAGGGCGTACTGACCATCAACCTGCCCAAAACGCCCGAAGCCCAAAGCGCGCGCAAAGTCATCCCGATCAAATCCAGTTGACCTCATGCAGCAAATCCGCTCAGGCTGCCCCGCAAGCGGGGCAGCCTCTTTTTGTTAATCTTCCAATTCTTAAAAAATGGTGTATTTCTCGTTTTTACCTGCCTGCCCTATTGGAATCGCCCTTCACTCGGCGTAAAATAATGTCCATACAATACTTTTTTGGGAGAGGAACGTATGCAGGCACTCAAAGAGCGAATTTTGAAAGAAGGCAAAAATCTGGGGGGCGGCATCCTCAAAGTGGACAGTTTCATCAATCATCAGGTTGATCCCGTCTTGATGGACGCCTGCGGCGCCGAACTGGCCAAACGTTTTGCCCACGTCGGCGCAACCCGCGTGCTGACCGCCGAGATTTCCGGCATCGGCCCGGCGCTGATGACCGCCAGGCACCTCGGCGTGCCGGTGGTCTACGCCCGCAAAACCAAGCCGATCACCATGCCGGATACGGTTTACCTGACCATTGCTCCATCCCACACCCGCGGGCGACCGGTGGAATTGATTGTTTCCCCGGAGTATCTGGCTTCCGGTGAGCGGGTGTTGATCATTGACGACTTCCTCGCTTCCGGCGCAACCATTTTGGGTCTGGTGCGTCTGACTCAGGCAGCCGGCGCCGATGTGGTCGGCATTGGCGCGCTCATCGAAAAAACCTTCGAGGGCGGACGCGACGCCCTCGCCTTCCTCAACGTGCCGATTGTCTCACTGGCCTGCATCGTTTCAATGGTGGAAGGGAAAATCGTCTTCGCTCCATGACCGATGCCATTGCTGTTTTGGATTTTGGCTCGCAATACGCCCAGCTGATTGCCCGACGCGTGCGCGAAGCGCAGGTCTATTGCGAATTGTTCCCGTGGGACACCCCCGCGGAACGGGTACTGGCGATTCAACCGCGCGGCTTCATCCTCTCCGGCGGGCCAGCCTCCGTCTATGAGCCGGATGCCCCATCCATACCCGCCTATGTCCTCCAATCCGGTTTACCGGTGCTGGGCATTTGCTACGGGATGCAAGCCCTGACCCACGCCCTTGGCGGCATCGTGGCTCCGGCTGCGCAACGAGAATACGGCCCGGCTCAGGTCGAGACGCTCAGGCCCAACCCGCTGCTCCCGCCGGGCAGTCATCCGGTGTGGATGTCGCACGGCGACCGCATTGAACAGCCGCCGCCCGGCTTCGAGGTGCTGGCGCGCAGCCTCAACAGTCCGATTGCTGCCATCGGCGACCCCCAGCGCGCCCTTTACGGCGTACAGTTCCACCCGGAAGTGCATCACACCCCCGGCGGGGCGGAGATGCTGCGCCGCTTTGTGGTGGAGATTTGCGGCTGTCGGCCGGACTGGACCCCCCAAACCATCATCGAACAGGCTGTCAGCCGCATCCGCCAGCAGGTCGGCGGGCAGCGGGTGCTTTCAGCGGTCAGCGGCGGGGTGGATTCGAGCGTGGCGACGGCGCTGGTGCAGCGCGCCGTCGGCAATCAGTTGATTGCCGTCTTTGTGGATACCGGTTTGCTGCGGCACGGCGAACGCGAGCAGGTGGAGCGGGCTTTCCGCCGTTCACTGGGCGAAAACCTGATTGTGGTGGACGCCGCCGCTGACTTTTTGAACGCTCTGGCAGATGTGGAAGAACCGGAGGAGAAACGGCGCATCATCGGTGAAACGTTCATCCGCATCTTCGAGCGCGAAGCCCGCCGCTTGGGCAAAATCCCCTATCTGGTGCAGGGTACCATCTACCCGGATGTGATCGAATCGGCCGCACCCGACCGCAGCAAGGCGCAGCGCATTAAAACGCATCACAACGTCGGCGGGCTGCCGGCCGAATTTGACTTTGAACTGGTTGAGCCGCTGCGCTACCTGTTCAAGGACGAAGTGCGCATTGTTGGCGAAGCGCTCGGCCTGCCGGAAGAACTGGTTTGGCGGCAGCCCTTCCCCGGCCCCGGGCTGGCAGTACGTTGCCTGGGGCAAATCACCGCCGAACGGCTGGAACGCCTGCGCGCCGCCGATCACATCTTCACCACCGAACTGGCACAGGCCGGCCTGCTGGGGCGCACCCCGCCCGGCAGCCCTCAACGCATTGCGCAAGCCTTTGCCGTGCTGCTGCCGGTGCGTTCGGTCGGCGTGATGGGCGACCAGCGCACCTATCAGGAAGTGGTTGCCCTGCGCGCCGTGACAACGCTGGATTTTATGACCGCGGATTGGGCCGATTTACCGCATGAACTGCTGGCACGGGTAGCCAACCGCATCGTCAACGAAGTCAACGGCGTCAACCGGGTGGTGTACGACATCACCAGCAAGCCACCGGCGACGATCGAGTGGGAATGAAACCTAGTACCAGATGCGGAACCACGACTGGGCGCGGGCTTCCTCACCGTTTGCCGTGACCAGCACTTCCAGCGTCACCACCTGACGCGGCTGCCACTCCCCCACGTTAAAGGTGAGTTTGCTGATGCCATTGGCATCGGTATTGTTCAGGCGGTAAGCCGCCCGCTCCCCATCCGGATATTCCAAAACGACCGAAACCTCGGCGCCTTCCACCGGCTGCCGGAAGCGGTCAATCACCACCACAAACAGCGTCTGGCTGCTTTGCGGGCCGACCAGCGGGCGGGCAAAGAAGGCATGTGCCACCGGGAAACGCTGCCGGCCGGGGATGGCGCTGCCAATTGGGCGGCCGGCTTCCAGGTCACGCTGCACCAGATCAAAGTGACGCTTGCCCAAATCGGTCAGCACCACATGGGTTTCGGCCTGTCGTTCGGGCTGCCACTCCATGCGTACCTTCTCAAAGTATTGCACATAACGCCCCTCGCGGATTTCCAGGTCCGAAATCGGATTGCCGAAGTTGACCTCGCCGTTGTTGGCGTCGTAGTACTGCAAAAAGGCGTAGCAGACGCTCTTGCCGGTCGCCGGAAAACGCCGGCAGGTAGGACCTTCGGTGGGAACCGGTGCCAGCGGTCCGGCGCCGGGGTACAGCAACTCACCCAGATTGGCGACCACCACCCGCTCACCTTCCGGTGTGCGGACTAAATCAAAACGTGCCTTGGTAAAGTACTGCATTCGCGTGCGAATACCAAATGAAGAAACCCCCTCAAATTCCTGCGTAATCGGCAGGCCGTAAATTTCCAGCGGGTTCGGCACGCTGTAATACTGCGCCAGAAACGCGCCGCTGACGTAGAAGCCCGTGCCGAAATCCTCCCCCTGCGGCGGGGTAGGCGTTTGGGCATAGCCTGTTCCCAGTGAAAGGGAAAGCAGCCCGGCCAGCGTCAACAGGAAAATAAGCCGAAAGATACCCCTCATACGGTTTTATTATAGTATGTGGTTTGCTTTAATGCAATTCGATTCAGCGATCAATTTTGAAATTTCGTGTATTATTTTTAATAAATAAAGGCTGCCGGGCAATCTGCGCGCCCCGCAGCCTCCGGGTGGGGGATTACACCCCCTTACTGCTCCATCGAGACCTCGAACACCCACGGACCTGTGATGACATCGTGGAAGGCATCGCTGACCACTGACCGCGCTTCCAGTTCGCTCATTTCCGCCGGTTTTTCAAGCACCTCAAAACCGAAGGAATATTCACCGTGCTGACAAGTGAAGCGGATCGGCACACCGCTCTGGAGCAGTTTTTGTTGGGCGGCCTCGCAATCCGGTTGTTCGGGAGCCGAGGTGGCAATTCGTTCGATGACAATCCGGGCATCGGCAAAGCTTATCCCAGCTGGCAGTTGAAAGCGGTTGAGGGTGCATTGCACACTGCGCCCCTCGACTTGCGTCATCCCTTCCAGCAGCATGGTGGCATACTGGTCGCGCAACTCGCGCTCGCCAGCAATCAGCGCCATCCGATCAGCCGCCCAGTCGGATTCAAACGGAACTTCGTAGCACAGTTTGAAACTGAGTTGGGCGGAGCTGACCTTCAGATCGCTCAGTTGCATCCAAACGCCACCGGCTTCAGCGGTGTAAGCCGCCGGACCACTCTGGGTGTTCGCATCTTCCTTCAGGAAGGGTGAAGCAGGGGCTGCCTCATCCCCATTCGGTTTGGCGAAGACCGCCCCACTAAGCAGCAGACCCACCCCAACCAGCGCGATGACGAGCAGGCCAATCAGCGATAGATAGGCTGTTTTAGTGTAGTTTTTGTTTTTCATCTCTTTATACTCCTTATACCTATTTTCCAAATGGAACAAACAGGAATTCTTTATGGAACACAGGGGGAATACACCATTGAGTTAATCGGTGAGTTACTTACCATACCACAGGCGTACATTCCAGCACCATCCGCACTGTAGCGTTGGGCTGAATAAACCTTTTCTCCATTGCCTATGGGAGCGGAAGAAGCCGTGTAGTAATAATACTTGAGAGTGGCATTAGCATACTTGTTTATGCCACTCACATTGGTGGTACGCGCCCAAAATGTTGAACATTCTGTGGATTTTCTTAGTTCGATAAAAGCTCCATTACTCGTGGTTGAATAGAGGCGAATGGCGGTTGCGTCACAACCGGTAGAATTTGGATTTAAACCATTACACCCACTACCGGAACACGTTGCAGCTTCTACCGTCAACACCCCAATACCCAGAACCATGATGGCTCCAATGAAGATGATCAACAGGTATATTTTACTGCTCATAGAGACTACTTCCTTTTCATCACTTCCATCAACATCTGTAATCTATATAGCATATTAGCGCCAAGATTGGAAGTACCGCTGGTCACATCCCCCACCATGACTTTGACCCCTATCGAACAGTTCGATTTTTCCGATGATCTACGCGTATCGGTTACGTCCTTTCAAATTGTTTTCTTTTTCAAAATTGGGATGCATCGAATCTATCACAAAGGTGGTGGGTTTTGTAAAAAAAGCAAGCCGGTAGTACTATGATGGTATCCAAGATTCCAGTACACCGAGCTTGCCATGTCTATTGTGCTGCTTCGATTACCCAAAGTCAAGTATTATCAGGAAAATCGTCCACAGAAATGTTGATATTGCGGGGGTGAAATATTCCAGCGTTGGGGAGGGGCGGTCAAACGGCTAACTGATCCGCGCTTGAAAGAGGCCTGGGTGTACCGCTATCGCTGCTGCCGTTGTCGGAGGACTTTTCGCCATTATCCGGAAGGGGTCGAACGGGCTCGTCAAACGGTACGGATGCGGGCCTTAGCGGCAATTGGATGGGTATTTGGGATGAGTTATCAGAAGCTTTCCCTGTTTCTGACTGCCTTTGGGGTTGTGTTGAGTGCGATGAGCCTGTGGCGGGATGTCCAGCAGCGGGCTGAGGAATTGCGGCGAGAACGCCTGCACCGGCGGGTACGTGTTCTGGGCGTGGATGGGGCCTATGTGCGGGGCTGGGGAAAAACTCAACCGGTTTTGGTGGCGGTGGACATCGGTCGAGGGCAACCGCTCACGGTTGGGTATGCTCTTCGCTTCCACTTTGACAGAAACTCCCTTTGATGTTAAAATATATCAACTGATTATAAAAAAATCACTCAGGCGGGAACGTTTTCGTTCGTGAGCCCTGCAACCTGGCGGGGTTTTGTTTTGAAACCTGATTTAGAACCTTAAACACACGTCTGTTGTGTTTTTAAACAAAAAAATCTTTATAAAGGAAAAAGAGTACCAGAATAAATGAAGGACAAAAAAATCCGTATTATCCCCCTCGGAGGTTTGGGGGAAGTTGGGCGTAACATGATGGTCTATGAGTACGGCGATGAAATCATCGTCGTGGACGCCGGCCTGATGTTCCCCGACAGTGACATGCTCGGCGTGGATTACATCATCCCCGACATCTCCTACCTCCTCGAACGGCGCAACAAGATTCGCGCCATCATCATTACGCACGGGCACGAGGATCACACCGGCTCCATCCGCCACGTGGTGGAGCAGATTCAGGCGCCCATTTACGCCACCCCCTTGACACGCGGCTTAATCGAGGTCAAACTGGCCAAAAACGGCCTGCTCGACCGGGTTGAACTGCACACCGTTCAGGCCGGCGATACGCTGGAAATTGGCAGTTTCAAAATTGAGTTTTTCCACGTCTGCCATTCGATTCCCGACGGGGTGGGGCTGGGCATCACCACCCCGCTGGGGCTGATCGTTCATCAGTCCGATTACAAGTTTGACCATACACCGGTGGATGAAAAGCCCAGCGACTACGCCAAACTGGCCGAGTTTTCTCAACGCGGCGTGCTGGCTCTGCTGGCCGATTCGACCAATGCCGAGCGCGCCGGCTGGACGCCTTCCGAAAAGGTGATTGACGATGCCTTCGACCGCGTCTTCAAGGAAGCGCCCGGTCGCATCATCATTGCCAGCTTCGCCTCCCTCATTTCGCGGATGCAGCAGGTGGCTAATGCCGCCCAGCGTCACGGCCGCAAACTGGCGTTTGTCGGTACCAGCATGGTGGACAACGTCAAAATGGCGCGCAAACTGGGCTATCTGGATATTCCCGAAAAATTGCAGGTGTCCATTGAGCAGGCGCTGACTCTGCCGCCTGACGAGGTGGTGATCATGTGCACCGGCTCGCAGGGCGAGCCTTCCTCCATCATGGGACGGCTTTCCACCGGCACCAACCGGCTGTTCGACATCATCCCCGGCGATACGGTGGTGCTTTCCTCGCATCCCATCCCCGGCAATGAGGAAAACGTCTACCGCACCATCAACCGCCTGTTCCAGCGCGGCGCCAATGTAATTTACGAGGCAATTGCGCCGGTGCATGTCTCCGGTCATGCCAGCCAGGAGGAGATGAAACTGCTCATCCACCTGACCCGGCCGAAATTCCTCATCCCCATCCACGGCGAACTGCGCCAGCTGCACCAGCACGCTCTGCTGGCCCAGCAGGTGGGCATCCCGCGTGAGAATATCGCCATCATCGAAAACGGGCAGGTGCTTGAACTGGATGGAAAAAGCCTGCGGCTGGCAGAAAAAGTGCCGACCTCGTACGTCTTTGTGGAAGGCTCCAGCGTGGGAGAGGTGGATACCGATGTGATGCGCGAACGTGAGATTCTGGCACGCGATGGGATTGTGCTGGTCAACGTGGTGCTCGACCGCTTCAGCGGCGGGCTGCGCCGCGAGCCGCAGATCACCAGCCGCGGTTTCATGCTCTCACGCGAAAGCGAAACGGTGATGGAAGAAGCCCGCAAGCGGGTGGCCGGCCTGATCGGCAGCAGCCTGAACGGCAACCTCAGCCGCGACATCGAAAAGGAATTGAGCAATTACATCTACAACGAAACCCACCGCCGCCCGATGATCTACGTAACCGTTTCCCGCGAGTGAGCCGCATCAGGTTTTCAGCAGGCCGGCAAGTTCCTCAACATCGCCCGGTGTGAGTTTCCATTCGAGGGCGCGCAAGTTGGCCTGTACCTGATCCAGCCGGGTGGCGCCGGCAATCACCGAACAAACCGAGGGTTGGGCAAGTAGCCAGGCAATGGCCAGTTCGTTCAGCGTGTGGCCGTGATCCTGCGCCCAGCCCTCCAGCCGTTCGATGCGGTCGTAAAAGGCGTCGCTCATAAAGCCCTGCACATAGGCTGAACTTTCGCCGCGTGAACCGGGCGGAGCCGGCTGACCGCGGCGGTACTTGCCGGTGAGAAAGCCACCCGCCAGCGGAAAGTACGGCACAAAACCGACCCCGAACTGGCGGCAGTAGGGAAGAACCTCGCGCTCCACCTCGCGGTTGAGCAGATTGTACTCGGACTGGATGACGGTGAATGCCGTCCAGCCACGCACCTCGGCAAGCAGATTGGCATGGGCTAACTGCCAGGCCGCATAATTGGAACAGCCCAGATAGCGCACCTTGCCGGCGCGCACCAAATCGTCCAAAGCGCGCAGGGTTTCCTCAATCGGCGTGTTTTCGTCCCAGCGGTGGGTGTAATACAGGTCAATGGTATCGGTCTGCAGGCGGCGCAGGCTGGCTTCTACCGCCTCCAGAATGTGATGACGGGACAGGCCGCGCTCATTCACCCCTTCACCGGTCGGGAAGAATACTTTGGTGGCGATGAAGAACTTGCGCCGGCGGGCGCCTTTCAGCGCTTCGCCGATGGTTTCTTCGGATCGCCCACCGGTGTAGATATCGGCGGTATCGAGATGGTTGATGCCGGCTTCCTCGGCAAAATCCAGCAGGCGGTTGACTTCCTCCTGGGGCATCTTTTCGGAGCCAAAGCGGTTGGTGCCGATCCCAATCGCCGAGACCTGAACCCCGCTGCGTCCAAGCGGTCGGTATTCCATAATCAGACCTCCGTCGGGTGGAATTGATTTGATTTTACCGCAAGGAATGTAAAGACAAGAAAGAAAAGGTGGAGAAAGCCTTGTACAATCCCTCAAACGGGTGACTCGACAAGCCCCTAAACTCTGGTAGAATCATAAAAAAGAAAACCAATTGACCGCTGCACACCGCAGCACGTTTCGGGGAATTTGCCCCATCGTTATCGGCCCATTCAAGCGAATGAATGGTTTGACAGGTTAAGGAGGATGACACCTTGTCCAGCATGGAACGTTTTACCCAACGAGCACGCCGCGTGCTGAGTCTGGCGCATCAGGAAGCCGAACGAATGCGCCAGTCCCAAATCAGCACCGAACATCTGCTGTTGGGGCTCATTCAAGAAGAAGGCGGGATTGCCGGCCGTGTGCTGCGCGACCTTGGATTGGAACCCGAACGGGTGCAGGAAATGGTCGAACGGCTGAGCGGCATTGGGCAATATCGCGGTGGAAAAATTGACCTTTCAGCGGGAGTCCAGCAGGTGCTGGAATTTGCGATTGACGAAGCCCGCCGCATGGGACATCATTATATCGGCACCGAACATTTGCTGTTGGGGCTAATCCGCTCCACCGAGGGACGGGCAATGGATGTCCTGCGAAAATTGGGGATTACCCCCGAACAGATCCGCCGCCAAACCCGCCGTGTGCTGCAAGAAAGCAGCGGCAGTCCCCAAACGGGCGCCTCCCGCAGCAGTCAGGCAGCTCAGAGCCAACAACGGCAGGAACAGAAGAGCCAGAAAACCACCCTCGTGGATCAACTGGCTACCGACCTCACTGCCCTGGCAGAAGAGGGTAAACTGGACCCGGTCATCGGGCGTCAAATGGAAATTGAGCGCGTCATCCAGATTCTGGCGCGCCGCACCAAGAACAACCCGGCCTTGATCGGCGAGCCGGGCGTCGGCAAGACCGCCATCGTCGAAGGACTGGCTCAGCGGATTGTCGAAGGCGATGTGCCGGCGCCGTTACTGGGAAAGCGAGTTTTGCAGCTGGATGTCGGCTCACTGGTGGCTGGCACCATGTACCGCGGGCAATTTGAAGAGCGCCTCAAACGGGTCATTGATGAATTGAAGGCTTCCGGGGCGATCCTGTTCATTGACGAAGTCCACATGCTGGTGGGCGCCGGTTCAGCGGGCTCCTCGGTGGATGCTGCCAACATCCTCAAACCGGCCCTTTCGCGCGGCGAACTGCAGGTGATCGGCGCAACAACCCTGGATGAATATCGCAAACACATCGAAAGCGATGCGGCTCTGGAACGCCGCTTCCAGCCGATCATGGTCAACGAACCGACCGTGGAAGAGACCATCCAGATCCTGCACGGCATCCGAAGCGCCTATGAGGAGCATCACCGCCTGCAAATTTCGGATGAAGCCATTGAAGCCGCGGCGCGCCTTTCGGCTCGCTATGTGACGGAACGCTTCCTGCCCGATAAAGCCATTGACCTGATTGACGAGTCTTCCTCACGGGTGCGCATGTACAAGAGCAAAGCCGCCACCACCGCCAAAGAGATCATGGCTAAACTGCGCGAGGTGCGCGCCAACCACAATCTGGCGCTGGAAGACGGCCGCTACGACGACGCCCAGGAACTGCAAGAACTGGAAGCCCGTCTGGAGAGCGAACTGGAAAACCTGCGCTCCGGCTGGGATCGCAGCACCAGCCCGGTGGTCACCGCCGATGACATTGCCGAAGTGGTTTCCATGTGGACGGGCGTGCCGGTCATGCAGATGGCACAGGCTGAATCGGAACGGCTGCTGCACATGGAAGACGAACTACGCAAGCACATCATCGGCCAGGAAGAGGCTATTCAGACCATCTCCAAAGCCGTGCGACGCGCCCGCTCTGGCCTGAAAGACCCGCGCCGTCCAATTGGTTCGTTTGTGTTTCTTGGTCCGACCGGCGTCGGTAAAACCGAACTGACCAAAGCCCTGGCACGTTTCCTGTTCGGCAGTGAAGATGCCCTGATTCAACTGGACATGTCCGAATTCATGGAACGCCACACCGTCAGCCGCCTGGTAGGTGCTCCTCCCGGTTACGTGGGCTACGAAGAAGCCGGTCAGTTGACCGAAGCGATCCGCCGGCGACCGTATTCGATTGTGGTGTTCGACGAAATCGAAAAAGCCCACCCCGAAGCCCATAACATGCTGCTGCAGATCATGGAAGAGGGTCACCTGAGCGATGCGCGTGGCCACAAAGTGGATTTTCGCAACACCATCATCGTGATGACCTCCAACATTGGCGCGGACATGATCAAACGCCAGAGCAATCTGGGCTTTCCGCTGCAGCGCGATGAAGCCGAAGAGGAAAAACAATCCTACGAGGAAATGCGCAAGAAGCTGACCGACTCGCTCAAGCGGGTTTTCCGCCCCGAGTTCATCAACCGGCTCGACTCGGTGATTGTCTTCCGCGCGCTCAACCGCGAGGATATTCAAAAGATCGTCTCGCTGGAATTGAACAAAGTGGCCGAGCGGCTGGTTGAAAACAACATCCGCCTGCGGGCAACCGATGCGGCCATTCAACTGCTGGCGGAATTGGGCTACGACCCGGATATGGGCGCCCGTCCGCTGCGGCGGGTCATTCAAAACAAAATTGAAGACCGCCTTTCGGATGCCCTGCTGGCCGGTGAATTCCGCGAGGGAGATACCGTGGTGGTGGATGTCAACGAAGATCAGGATATTACCCTGCGCAAAGAAGACAGCCCCTCCGGCGAACCCGAAAAAACGCTGGAAGCCAGCGTGTGATCCCACAAAAAACAGAGGGCAGAAATGCCCTCTGTTCATTTAATCTGGCTTTACCGTTCCTCTTGTGCTGCGCCTTAAATTGCTTCAGCGAATTGGGGAAGATATCTCCCCAACGGCTGTACGGGAGACCGCCACGCCACCTGCTGGTGGGATGTTCCCACAAAAAAATCCCCTTTTCAGGGGATTGAGAGAGCGGGCGATGGGACTCGAACCCACGACCTTCTCCTTGGCAAGGAGACGTTCTACCAACTGAACCACGCCCGCAGTTTTCGAACGCATCCCAATTATAGCAAGAATCCGAAAATCGTCAACCTTTTGACGGGCATTTTTCCATTCCCTTCCACGCGCGAAAGCGACTCACCGGCTGCCGCCTTTCAAGTGTTATAATTCCGCTCGCGTTCTGGTCATCCCTTTTTGCAACCAACGGCTACTTTGTATGCGTCGTCTTTCGGCGGTTGTCATTTTCATCCTCGCTTGTTTCTGGATTGTTGTCGCTCTTTTTGCCGGGCAGTTCGGTCTGGATAACGACCCCGGCTGGGGCAGAGGACGGACGATTCTCTTCCTCGCCGGTCTGCTGGGGGCGCTTTGCGGATTGGGGGTGTATTTCCTGCCGCTTATCCAACCACCGTTGAGAAAAGCAGAAGCACTCCTTTTGGAGCGGCTGGCACTTCTCCGAACAACAACCGCTTACCGCCGGCTTCAGGGCTGGCTGCAAGTTGTCTACAGGCTGCCGATCCTCTCCAGCCGTGAGCGGCGCGGGCGGGCAGCCCTGATCGTTTCGATTTTCTTTTCGCTGGCGGCGGTCTGGTGGTATGTTACTGCCGGGACGCTGACCGGCTGGTTCCCGTATCCCCACACCTACTTTGACCGCCTGGCGCAGGCTTTCCGTCACGGGCAGTTGTCGCTTCTGGATCAGCCGGATGTTTCCTTATCCAGCCTCGCCGATCCCTACCCGTTTGAAAATCGCCAGAATGCTCGTTACTTGTGGGATGTTTCCTACTACCGGGGGCGCTTTTACCTCTATTGGGGGCCTGCCCCGGCGCTGATTCTGGCAGGTATCAAGAGTGTGGTAGGCGGGGTGATTGAGGATCAGGCTCTTGTGGTCGGATTTTTGCTCGGCATGGTCACCCTGCTGCCGTGGATTGGCTACCGCCTGTGGCAGATCGTCCCCTCGCCGCGGAAGGCCGGCTGGTTGTTGATTTTCCTGCCGGCGTTGAGCTTGAACCTGTACCTGCTCTGGCCGACCGGCCGACCGGGCGTGTATGAAGCGTCCATCCTGAGCGGGCAGTTTTTTCTGCTGGCGGGAGTTGCCGCGCTGATCGAAGCCGTCCGCCGACCGCAAGCCAGCCGGGTCTGGTATCTGGCGGCGGGGGCGGCTGTGGGGCTGGCCATCGGCAGTCGGATGACCTTGCTGGTCTCGGCTCTCTGGCTGCTGGTGCTGGTGGTCTGGCTGAACCGCGTCCATTTTGGTGGGCAAATGCGTTCCTTTTACGCCGCCAGCGCCGCCTTTGCCCTGCCGATTCTGGTCAGCATTGGCTTGCTGATGGCTTACAACGCCGCCCGCTTTGGCAACCCGTTGGAGAGCGGGCTGAGTTACCAGCTCGGTATTCCCGGTTACCCTCCGCAGCGCGAGTGGGTATTTTCGACCCGCTACCTGCTCCCCAACCTGTATCATTACCTGCTGCGGCCGGCCGTCTGGCGGGCTGAATTTCCGTACATCTTCGTGCCTTTCATCCCCGAAACCAGCTGGCCCTGGTTCATCCGCCTGCCGGAGCACTACACCGCCCACGAGTCGCAAGCCGGCTGGTTGAGCATTTTCCCGATGCTGGTGATCCTGCCTGCCGGTGGGGCACTGCTTTGGGGCTGGCTGCGCCCCTACCTGAGCCACCGGCGCTTCTCACGCCTTTGGAAAGACGCATTCCTCCCACTGGAGGGCTGGCTGCTGCTGGGGTTGCTGGGCAGCGGGCTGGCCCAAACAGCGATTTTGTTGCTGTATTTCTTCCCCTCCATGCGCTTTCAAATTGAAATTGTGCCGTTGCTCTCCCTTTCGGCCTGGCTGGTCTTCTTATGGCTGCAGGGGAAACTGACCGGGCATCGCTGGCTGCGCCCCTCATTGACGGCGCTGATGGCAGCCCTGGCCTTCTACGGACTGGTCGTGGGGCTGCTGGGCGGTTTTTCCGCCGGCGAGGAATTGTTTAAAGAGCATAATCCTTTGCTGTTCCAGCAAATCGGCGGCGGGTTTTTAATACAATTACGTACGATAAGGAGTTAAAAAGTTCTATGCAAAATCTCTTTAGGGAATTTTCTCTAAAAAAATTGGTTGCCTTAATCTTTTTTACAGGATTACTTTGGTTGGGTTTCACCATTGTTGAGGATTTCGGCATTTCATGGGATGAACCAATCCAATTGGACATTGGAATTTCGAATTATCGTTACCTAAAGAATGCTGACGAGCGCTTGTTAGAATTAAAAGATCGCCATTACGGGCCGCTGTTTGAGATCTTTCTGGTGCGGATGATGGATCAATCCTCACCGCGCCTCATGTATCTCAGCCGCCACTTTTGGAACTTTTTCACCTTCCTTCTGGGGGTGATTGGTTTTTACCTGCTGCTGGAAAGTATGTACCCCCGCCGCTGGCTGTCGTTGTTCGGGGCGGCCCTGCTGGTGTTCAGCCCGCGCCTGTTTGCGGACGCATTTTACAACAGCAAGGATATTCCCTTTCTGGTTGCGGTGATTTGGGCAATGGCGGCTCTTTTCTTGTACTTAAGCAAGCCTTCTCTGGTCAGATTACTTCTGGTTTGTTTTTATTCGGCTGCTGCGATTGCAATTCGCCTGCCGGGGATGTTCCTGCTGGCCCTCACCGCGCTGATGCTCGTCCGGGAAGCGCTGGCCAGGCGGCTGCCCCCACGCCGCGCCGCCACCCATGGTCTGACTTACCTGCTGCTTACGGCAGTTCTGGTATTCCTGTTTTATCCGGTCTTCTGGCATGACCCGCTCGGCGAAATCCCGCAGGCGTTCGAAATCATGTCCTATTTTCCCCATTTTGCTTCCGTCCTCTATATGGGTCATTTTCTCTCGCCGCAGGAACTGCCGTGGCATTATCTGCCGGTGTGGATTGGAATCACCACCCCTATCCCCTACCTGTTGTTGATGCTGGCGGGATTCGCCCGGGTGATTCGGCAGTGGCTCAGCCGCCCCAGCTCTCTGCTGGCAGACCAGCAGACCCCCTCCCTTCTGGCGGCCCTGTGGCTGGGAGTGCCGGCCGGGGCGGTGATTCTGCGGGGGTCGCCGATGTACGACGGCTGGCGGCAGATGTTTTTCATCTACCCGGCCCTGCTGATCTTTGCGGTCAGCGGCTGGGAGTGGTTGAGCAGCCTGCTTGGACGGCGGTTGGCTCACACCCGGGCGGGCGGCCTGCTGAACGCCGCTCTGGCGGTGGCGATTTTTGTGCCGTCGGGGTTGTGGATGGCATCCCACCATCCCTACCAGAATCTGTATTTCAACCGGCTGGCCGGGCCGGACATGCAGACGGTCAAAATGCGCTTCGACATGGACTACTGGGGGCTGACCTACCGCCGCGGGCTGGAAGCCATCCTCGAATACGACCCGCGCCCGGTCATCCGCGTCCACGCCGCCAATTTTCCCGGTGAAGCCAACGCCGCCATTCTACCCGCCGACCAGGCTCGACGGCTGTATTTTGTCCCCGAAATCGAACAGGCCGATTACTTCATCACCAATTACCGCTGGCATCCCGAGGATTATCCCTTTCCCAACGAAATTTTTACACTGTGGTGGGGCAACGCCAAAGCGCTTTCGGTATTTCGCCTGCGCTGAGAAGTTTCTCTCAACCCCGCCAGACCGCATCCACCGCCTTTTCCTCATTTGTGGGGCTTGACCCTGATTCTTCTACAAAAGGGCGCCACGGGTGAATTTGCATAACTTCACCCGCCGGTGATACAATTAGGCGCATGAACGCCAACATTTCCCCGCATTCTCCGGCGCAAGCTGCCGAACAACCCCCGCCGCGCCGCCGCTTGCAGCGCGCAGTCGCCTTCCTCATCCGTCACCTGACCCGCACCACCTTCATCGGCGCCGAAAACCTGCCCCCCAGCGGGGGCGTGATCGTCGCCACCAACCACATCAGCCGGCTGGATATCCCGGTGCTGTTTGTCAACCCGGTGCGTCCCGATATTACCGCCCTGGTTGCCGATAAATACCTTAAATACCCCTTCTTCCGCTGGTTTGCGGTGACGGCGGGAGGCATCTGGCTCGACCGCAGCAAAGCCGACTTCACCGCTTTTGGGCAGGCGCTGGCGGTGCTGCAAGCCGGGCGGGCGCTGGGAATTGCCCCCGAAGGCACCCGCAGCACAACCGCCACCCTGCTGGAAGGAAAACCCGGCACCGTACTGCTGGCGCACCGCGCCCGCGTGCCGATTGTGCCGGTGGGCATCAGCGGCACGCACACTGCCCTCAAAGCCCTGCTCAAACTGCGGCGGGGTGAGATTGTGGCGCGCTTTGGCAAGCCCTTCCGCCTGCCGCCGTTCTCGCGCGAAAACCGCGAAGAAGACCTGCGCCGCCAGACCGATGAGGTGATGTGCCGGATTGCCGCCCTGCTGCCGCCCGAATATCGCGGCGTGTACGCCGATCACCCCCGCCTGCACGAACTGCTCGCCAGCGGCGATTACTGACCGGCTCTCAACCGCCGCATCTTTTCCCCGGAGGTTCATTCCAATGCTGCTCCCCATTTTATTTCCCGTGCTGGCGCTGCTGATCTTTGTGGCGGCTTTTCTGCTGATTCGCACCAGTTTGTTCATGCGCCTTCCCGAACCGGTTGAACCGGTTGAACTGCCGGAAGTGGACGCCGAGATCGCCGCCGGTCATCTCTCGCTGGCAATTCGCGCAAAGACCATTTCCTACGATGACCAGCCGCCGGACGCCATGGCCTTCTACGAACTGCACCGCACCCTGGAAACGCTCTACCCGCGCGTTCACGCCACGCTGGAACGCCAGATCGTCTCCGATTTCAGTCTGCTGTACCGCTGGCGCGGCAATAACCCGGAACTGCCCGCCATCCTGTTTTGCGCCCATCTGGATGTGGTGCCGGCCGCCGAGGACAGCCTTTCTCAGTGGCAGCACCCGCCTTTCAGCGGCGAGATCGCCGAGGAGCAGGTGTGGGGACGTGGCGCGCTGGATGTCAAGGGGCAGTTGATTGCCCTCATGGAAGCCGCCGAGGGGTTGATTAAAGCCGGTTTTCAACCCGAACGCACCCTCTACTTTGCCTTCGGCGAGGATGAGGAAGCCGGCGGGCGACGTGGCGCCGCGCGGATTGCCGCTTTGCTGGCCGAGCGCGGCGAGTCACTCGAAGCCGTGCTGGACGAGGGCGGCGCCATTGTACAGGGGACTTTACCGGGCGTCGAATTGCCGGTTGCGCTGATCGGCATTGGCGAAAAGGGCTACCTGACCCTGCGCCTGCGGGTTGAGCAGCCCGGCGGACATTCGTCCGCCCCGCCGCCCAGCACCGCCATTGGCATCCTTTCGCGTGCCATTACCGCCATCGAAGACCATCCCTTCCCGGCAAGGAGCGTCTTTCTGCGCGAAACCTTCCGCGCCATCGGGGCCGCCGCCTCGCCGGCGCTCCAGTTGATTTTTGCCAACTCGTGGCTGTTTGACGGACTGCTCAAACGCCGCCTTTCGGCAGACCCGAAAACCAACGCCGCCATCCGTACCACCGCCGCGGTGACGATGACGCGCGGCGGCGTCAAAGAAAACGTCCTGCCGCCGGCCGCCGAGGCGGTGGTCAACCTGCGCCTCATGCCGGGGGATACCATCGAATCGGCCGTTGAGCATGTCCGCCGGGCGGTAAACGATCAGAATGTCCAGATTGAGGTCATTCCCCACGGCTCGTGGGAAGCCACCCCGCTAACTTCACCGGACAGCCCGGCATACGAGAGCCTCAGCCGCGCCGTGCGCGAGGTCTTCCCCGGCGTCATCACCGCCCCCTATCTGGTGATGGGCGCCACCGACGCCCGTTATTACACGGGTCTGTGTGAAAACGTCCTGCGCCTGACCCCCCTGGTGATGACCCGCGAGGATCTGGACAGCATCCACAGCATCAACGAGCGCATCAGCGTTGCCGCTGTGGGACGGATGGTGCAGTTTTACCAGCATCTGATCCGGCTGTGGTGCGGCGCTGATGAACCACGCCGACCAGAGGACGCAAACGCGGACGATTAATGATCACCACCCGCCCATTGCGCCTGACTCTGCCGCTGACGCTGGTGTTGATCGGCGTGGTGACTGCCCTTGGCCCCTCCGAACGGACGCTGGGCGCTAATTTGCGGCTGGTGTTGCTGCACGGGGCGTGGGTGTGGAGCGGCAAGCTGCTTTTTGCGGCCGCCGGTCTGTGCGGGCTGGCAGCGCTGATCCGCCCGGCTGGCTGGGCGGACTGGTCGCGCGCCCTCGCTTCCAGCGGCCTGCTCTTCTGGCTGACCTACCTGCCCATGTCGCTGCTGGTGCAGCAACAAAACTGGGGCGGCATTTTCTGGGATGAGCCGCGCTGGCGCATTCCCTTCACCTTTGGGGTGGTGGCGGTCTTGTTACAAAGCGGACTGGCGGTGCTGAATCAGCCGCGCCTGACCGGTCTGGCGAACGCCGGCTTTGGGCTGGCGCTCTGGCTGGCGCTGGGCGGCGCCGAAAACATCCTCCACCCCCAGTCGCCGGTGGCGCAGTCCGCTTCGCCCGTCATCCGGCTGACCTTTGGGCTGCTGCTGGGGCTGGCGCTGCTGACCGGCGCGCAGATTGCCGTGTGGTTTCGCTTTACCCCCCGCAAAGCCGTATGAAATCCCCGCATTCACCCGGCCTGACCCCGCAGGTAGTCCTGTTCACGCTGATTCGCAGCGTGCTGAACACCAGTTACCGGATGGTGTACCCCTACCTGTCGCTCTTTCAAAGCGGGCTGGGAGTTGGGCTGCCGGCCGTCTCGCTGGTGCTGACGCTCCGCTCGCTGATCACCTTTGCCGGGCCGTTTCTCTCCCCGATTGCCGACCGCTACGGGCGGCGGGTGAGCATGTTGCTGGGGATGGGGCTGTTCACGTTCGGCGCGCTGATGGTCGTCTGGCTGCCGGATTTCCGCGGCTTCGCCGTCAGCCTGCCGCTGATGGCCCTGGCTTACATCATTTTCCTGCCGGCCATGCAGGCTTACCTCGGCGACCGGGTGGCGTACGAACGCCGCGGGCGGGTGATGGGCATCACCGAACTGTCGTGGTCGCTGTCGTTCATCTTCGGCGTGCCGCTGGTGGGGGCGCTGCTGGGGCGCAGCGGGGCGTGGCAGTCGCCTTTCCTGCCGCTGGCGCTGCTGGGCGGGGTGAGCCTGCTGGCGTTGTGGCGCATTCTGCCGGCCGACCGGCCGGCCGGTCAGACCGGGCCGGCCGCCGCTGCCTCCCTGCCGCTCGGCCGCCTGGTGCAGTCGCCCGCGGCGCGCGCCGGCCTGCTCACCTTTTTGCTGTTGACGGCCGCCAACGAGACGGTCAATCTGGTGTTCGGTTTGTGGCTGGAGCAGCGTTTCAACTTTCAACTGGCGGCGCTGGGAGCCGCCGCGGTGCTCATCGGGCTTTCCGAGATGGGCGGCGAGGGGCTTTCGGCCTGGCTGGTGGACCGCCTGGGCAAGGTCTGGTCGGTGCGCGCCGGACTGCTGGTCAACCTGCTGGCAGCCGGGGTGATGTACGGGCTGGGCGGCCAGGCCTGGGGCGCCCTGACCGGTCTGTTTTTGTTTTACCTGTCGTTTGAGTTTTCGCTGGTTTCGCTGCTGCCGTTGATGAGCGAAACCCTGCCCGAACTGCGCGCCACGGTGATGGCCGGTACGCTGGCGATGGGTGCGCTCGGCCGGGCGGTGGGGACTCAGCTGGCTCCGCTGTTGTTCAACGGGGTGGGCATGGGGGGAAATTTGCTGGCGGCGCTGGCGATGAACCTGCTGGCGTTCTGGCTGGTGCAGCGGGTGCAGGTGCGGGTGGCGGTTCGCCCGCCCGGTAAAACGGCTGGGGACTACGCCTGACCCGTCCCGGATGCGGACTGCCGTCCCCTTCGATGACCGGTCGGCGGCGCGCTGCGCCGAAATCTACACTGAATTGACCGCTGGGATGCTGGACGCGGCAATGCGCACCCAAGCAGCGGTGAGCGCGTAGGTGCGCCCGTAAACGCCGTTCGGCGCGGGTGAGGTTTTGACGCAGGCTTTTTGCTCGCTGGCGGGTAACCGGCGGGGTGCGGGGCACATGGCAACGGCAGGTTTGGGCAAAAGTTTTGATTGTGGGAAGGGGGTTGTGCTTTGTGCGGTGTGGTTGAAGGCGTCCCCCTCGCGCCTGCGGTCGCTTGCGGCGGGCAGGGGTAATTGGTTCGGGCTGCCTCCTCCCCCTAATAAAAAATCGCTTCTGCGATTTTGGGGAGGCGCAGGAGGGGGTGGGGTATTAATGCCCTTACGGGCATTTGTTGATTCGGACGCGTCACGTCTCTGACAGCCAGCGGCGCAGGCGATGAAGACCTCGTATAAGTCGGTCGATGAAATCTCCTTCATTTTCAGTACCTCCTTCTTCTGGTGTATTTTGTTCTTGCTCTTCTGTTTCCTTTTCCGCAGGAACTTCACTTTGTTTTGGATAGATTCGATCCAGCAAATTGTTGTATAAGCACGCCAGGGAGTGATATTCGGTGAGAAGGCGTGAATATTGCGGCCACATCATTCTTGCATCAATGGTTGGCGAGCCCCTGCCAGACCACTGCATCGCAAAAATGAACTGGTAGTTGGACAATTGTTCCCTAAGCTCAATGAGCCTGTTCTCATATTTGTGGAGAAACAAGCCGTACTGTTTGAAGTAATAGTCCATTATTTCCTGGGAGATGTAGGGGTTGTTTTCCGTCATTTGCGGCCTCCATTTCCGATCGGAAATCGGGCGCCCGATTGTTCGCGCGCCAGTTTATCCACGATGATATTGTTGCCGGTGTGGGCTATGGTGTAGCAAAACTCGACCTCGGTCTTAATGCCCTTATGGGCATTTGTTGATTCGGACTGAGCAAAATTGTTTTACCCCCTGACCTAACAATCAATGCGTCTTAATGCCCTTACGGGCATTTGTTGATTCGGACTTATGGCTGAATACGAAATACTTGATGATTTTGCAAAGGTCTTAATGCCCTTACGGGCATTTGTTGATTCGGACGGAGTCAGCAGATTTATTGCTCCACAAAACACTGGTAGGTCTTAATGCCCTTACGGGCATTTGTTGATTCGGACTCAGGGTAAGACACACGGAGACAGAACCAGGATACGTCTTAATGCCCTTACGGGCATTTGTTGATTCGGACCAAACTGGGTTATCGCTTTTTTTGCGTTAATCGCATTCGTCAGTCTTAATGCCCTTACGGGTATTTGTTTATTCGGACCTTGTTAAGATACCTCTCCTCCCCCCGTTGAAAGGCTGTCCGTCTTAATGCCCTTACGGGCATTTGTTGATTCGGACGATATTCGGAGAAGAACGTTTCAACAGACTATATCAGGGTCTTAATGCCCTTATGGGCATTTGTTGATTCGGACAATCGAAACAACCTTCTTGTTATCCGTACTACTGTTATTCCGTCTTAATGCCCTTACGGGCATTTGTTGATTCGGACTCCGGAATCGGCCGCAGCACAGTCGGTCGGGGGCGCTCCGTCTTAATGCCCTTACGGGCATTTGTTGATTCGGACTGTTCAATGAAGTCTGTGATTGGAGCAATCCGCGAGGTCTTAATGCCCTTACGGGCATTTGTTGATTCGGACTGCTGACTCGCTCCTGCTTTTTTCGGAATTTTTCCGATACTTATCCGAACCGTATGCCACCATACTATCATTTTCTGCGCTAAAAATCAACCATTTCTGGCAAAAAATTTCCCTTTCCGTACAATTTTAATCTTTGTTGCGTACCCCCCTCCTGAAATTGGTATTTTTTCGGTGGAATGGAGAGGGGGTACACATAATCTATGCGCAATTACTCCCCTCACGGGCTGGCCAGCGGACGCTTCTGGCGCAGGTCACGGTACAGCCACAGCAGCAGCCACGTCCGGTAGGCGGCTTCCACCTGAATCCGCAAGGACATCTTCGACTGCCCCCAGCGCCGGTCGGCAAAGTGAATCGGAATCTCGCGGGCGCGGAAGCCGAGCAGATGGGCGGCGTAAATCATCTCCACCTGAAAGATGTAGCCGTTCGAACGCACCCGTTCGAGCGGCATGCGTTTGAGCGTCTCGCGCCGCCACAGGCGAAAACCGCCGGTCACATCCCGCACCGGAATGCCCAGAATGGTGCGGGCGTAAAAATTGCCGAACGCCGAAAGCCCCCTGCGCCAGAACGGCCAGCGTTCGTCCAGGCTGCCGCCCGGCACATACCGCGAACCCAGCGCCACATCGCACTCTTCCAGCGCCTGCGCCAGTTCCACAATCTTCTCCGGCGGGTGCGAAAAGTCGGCGTCCATCTGGCAAACCGCCTCGGCTCCCAGGTTGAGGGCGCGCTCAAAGCCCTGGATGTAGGCGCTGCCCAGCCCCAGTTTGCCGGAGCGGTGCAGCACGGACATGCGTCCGCCGGAGCGGGCGGCCAGCCGCTCGGCAATCTCGCCGCTGCCGTCCGGGCTGTTGTCGTCCACAATCAGCAGCGAAAGTTCGGGCATCGGCAGGCTGAACAGGCGCTCGGTCAACACGGGCAGGTTTTCGGCTTCATTATAGGTGGGGATGACAACGGTAATTTTCATGGCGCGGGGGATTGGACAAGTTGCTGAAGGGCAGTGCGCACCTGCCCGGCGGTGCGCAGCGGTGAGCCCGGCTGGGGCTGCCATTCGCGGATGCGCACGCCCAGACCGTGCTGGCGGAACACGCCCCGTTCGCGGTCTTGATCGCGGTAAAAGTAATCGAAGGACTGTTCCAGCCGCTTTTGGGCGCGTTCGGCAAAGGCGGCGCGGCTTTCAAAGCGGGCGATGATCAGAAAATCGGTCGGCGTAAGATGGCCGAGGAAGAACTCGGCGCGGCTCATCTCGCGGGTCAGGTCCTGCAGCATCAGCCCCAGGGCGCGCAGCAGGTCATCCGAGGCAACAAAGCCGTACACCTCGCGGAAGTGGTCGAGATTGAGGATGGAAACGACAAACAGGGCGGCGGTCGGGTCATCCAGCCAGGCTTGCAGGTGTTCGTCCACCAGTGCGCCTTCGGGCAGACCGGTGACCGGGTTGGTCAGGCTGCCCTGACGGGCGCGGCGCAGGGTATTGCGCACCCGCAGGCGCAGTTCCTGAATATCGAAGGGCTTGGTGATGTAGTCCTCGGCATTGAGCTGCAAGCCGCGCAGCCGGTCGCTGCGTTCGCGCCGCTCGGTCAGAAACAGGATGGGGATATCTTTGGTCTTGCGGTGTTCGCGCAAGCGGCGCGCCACCTCAAAGCCGTCCACATCCGGCAGGCGGATATCGAGGATGATCAGGTCGGGCAGGGTGGATTGAGCAGCCTGCAAGCCGTCTTCTCCCCAGTGGACGGCGTGGACTTCGTACCCCTGCGATTGAAAATAGGCGCTGAGCATTTCCGCCACATCCACATCATCTTCGACAATCAGAAGGGTCGCCTTTTCGTCTTCCACGGGGATGCCGTCCGCTGGTTCAGGAAATCGGTTCTTTGAGGATCACAAAATTGCAGGTTTCATCACCCACCGAGCGGGCGGTGGTCTGGGTCACGCGGAATTCGTGGCCGCCGGAGACCCATTTGAGGCCCTCTTGCAACAAACCGGTGGCGATGAAGCAGGCCGGTTTATCGGTGTGCCGCCCCCAGCAAACCGGGCAGCGGTGGATGATGTAGACAAAGTGGTCGTCCTTTTCTTCCACCGTGCTGAGTTGATCGCTGGTTTGGGTGAAGATGCGCGCCATGGCGGGCAGGCCGATGCGCAGTTTGGCGTGGAGGGGCAGGACCTTAAAGGCCAGGTCGCCGACTCCGGCCAGCGCGCCGAAGTTGCGCAGGGCGGCATCAAAGGTTGCCCGTCCGGCGCGCAGAGCCAGCCCGCGTCCGCCGCGCGGCCCGTACATCTCTTCCAGTGCGCCCTGAATGGCGGAAAAATCGGCAAAATCGAACTGGCGCTCCAGATTATCGGGCGGGTAGTTGTTGATCAGGTGCGGCAGGCCGGCCAGGTTGAGGATGGCGTTCAGGCCGTTCTTGCCCATCACCTCTTCGTAGGCGAGGATGGCAATCCGCGCAATTTTATTGGGGTAGTAGAGGCCGCTTTTTGGGATGGGTTCCATGGTATTTGAGCGCCTTTAGATGAGTTTGGCAAGGTCTTCGGCGGCGCGGCGCATATCCAGCAGAATCAGCCCCAGTTTGGCCTGTTCGCGCGCCAGGGTGGTCAGCACGGCTTCTTCCCCCACCGCCATCAGCACCACATAGCCCTTCTGCCCGCGGATGTAGACCTGCTCAATTTCGCCGCGGCCGAGTTCGCCGGCAATGCGCTCGCCGAGCGCCAGCATGGCCGCCGACATGGCCGAAACGCGGTCTTCCTCCACCCCCTGGGGCAGGGCCGAGGCAATCGAAAGACCGTCAATGCTGACGACGGCTGAGGCTTCGATATCCGGCGATGAAGCCTGCAATTCGCGCAGGCGGTCAACCATCAATTGGGTACGCGATCGTGTCACGGTGGAACTCCTCAGAACAAATCCTCTTCTGACCGGCACGGTCAGAAAGGTTATTAATTACTTTAGCATAGGGCTTAAGCAGTGTCAAGCAAAGCGACTTTTTAGTTTTGAAAAGTGGGGCGATCCCAAAATTTGACAAATCCGCCGGGGTTGTGCTAAACTAGCCCCATGATGTTCCCGCACAGCCACGCCCACGCTCATCATCCCCCCGTCCGCTCGGCGGCACGGCGGGTGCGGGCGTTCTGCGGGAGTTGATTTTTTCCGCCCGTCCATCCAATCCCCCGTGCCGCGGGGGATTTTTTTTATATTCTGACCGGAGGTATCTGTCATGTCTTTACCGATTTACGATTCCGAAACCGCCCGCCGTACCGTTTTGCTGCGCCGCCCGCCGGACGAGGTCAGCCTGCCGGCCGCCGTGCAGGAGCGGATTGCCGCCCTGTTCGGCGAACCCCTGACCGCCGAGCAGGCGGTTGCGCGGATTGTGAGCGATGTGCGCCGGCGCGGCGATGAGGCGCTGCGCGAGTGGACGCGCAAACTGGATGGCGCCGACCTGAGCGGCGGGCTGCAAATTCCGCCGGAGGACTGCCGCGCTGCGCTGGACTCTCTGCCGGACGATCTGCGCGCCGCCCTGCAAACCGCGGCGGAGCGCATCCGCCAGTTTCACCGCCGCCAGCCGGCCCTTTCGTGGATCGAGCAGAATCCGGAAGGCACGCTCGGCCAGTTAATCCGCCCGATTGAGCGGGTGGGTGTGTATGTGCCGGGCGGCAGCGCGCCGCTGCCCTCCTCGGTGCTGATGTCGGTCATCCCGGCGCGGGTCGCCGGGGTCAGCCGGGTGGTGGTCTGCACGCCGCCGGGGCGGGATGGCAGCGTCAATCCGGTCATTCTGGCGGCTTGCGCGCTGGCGGAGGTGGATGCCGTCTACCGGCTTGGCGGGGCGCAGGCGATTGCGGCAATGGCATTCGGCACGCCCGGCCTGCCGGCGGTGGATAAAATCGTCGGGGCTGGCGGGCTGTTCGTCACCCTTGCCAAACGGCAGGTGTTCGGCGTGGTCGGCATTGAGGGACTGGCCGGCCCCACCGAAACGCTGGTAATTGCCGATGAAAGCGCCAACCCGCGCCGCGTGGCAGCCGATTTACTGGCCCAGGCCGAACACGACCCGCTGGCAACCGCTCTGCTGCTGACCCCCTCACGCCGGCTGGCCGAGGCGGTTGCCGCGCAGGTGGATGAACTGCTGGGCGATACGGCAGCCGACCGGCTGGAACGGGCCGAAATCATCCGCGCTTCGCTGGCGGCGCGCGGCGGGGCGGTCGTCACCCGCGATCTGGACGAGGCGGTGGATTTGTGCAACGCTTACGCCCCCGAACATCTCAATCTGGTGGTGCGGGACGGCTGGGCCTGGCTGCCTAAAATCCGCAATGCCGGCGGGGTGTTCCTGGATGAGGATTCGTGCGAGGTGATGGGCGATTACATCGCCGGGCCAAGTCACGTGATGCCGACCGGCGGTTCGGCGCGCTACGCTTCCCCGCTGAACGTGTGGGACTTTGTCAAGATCGTCAGTCTGGTGGGGCTGAACCGCGCCGCGGTGCAGCAGCTCAGCCCGCTGGCTGAACGGCTGGCGCTGGCCGAGGGACTGGGCGCCCACGCCCTGGCGGCCCGCCTGCGCAAAGGGTGAGCGGGAGGTTGCCACGCCGCTTGCGGCGGTTCGCAATGACATGCCATTTTTAACGCCATTCCGAGCGTCAGCGACGCTTTACAATGCAGGGGAGTCTCCCGCCCCGCCAATCTCCCCTCTCGCCACCCCAACGGCTCTGCGGGAGATTGGCGGAGCGGGCGGGGTCGAACTTGTGCTACAATAAAAAAAGCCAGCATCTGCGTTAATTCACCGGAGGTTTTGATGATCGAAATCCGCTCCCCACAAACCCGCGAGGACTTCAAAGCCTACTACGACCTGCGTTACCGCATTTTGCGCGAACCGTGGGGCTTGCCGCGCGGCACCGAAAAGGACGACTACGAGCCGATCAGCCAGCACTTCATGGCGGTAGATACGCAAACCGGTGAGGTCTTGGGGGTGGTGAAGTTATTCGAAAAAGAACCGGGAGTGGGCTGTTTTTCGCATCTGGCGGTAGCCGGCAAAGCCCAACGCCGGGGCATCGGTAAAATGTTGATGGACGCCGTGGAACAAGCCGCCCGCCAGCGCGGATTCAAAGTGTTGGGCTGTCAGGCGCGCCTCAACACCACCGATTACTTCAAGAAATTCGGCTATCAGATTGCCGGCCTGCCGACCCAGTACTTCGGCACCACCCAGGTGGTCTGGATGGAGAAAAAACTGGACTAAACATCCACCGAGGGCTGGGCACGCTTTGAGCGCCGGAACAACAGACCCAACAGCCCGCCAATTGGCACCAGCAGCCAGTTGATCAGCCCGTTGATTAACCCAAATCCCTGGCTGAGCCACACCAGCACGGGGCGCAGAACCACCTGCAGAGAGTGGAAACGGTCGTACGCCAGCGCAATCAGAATGGTCGCCACCGAAATTCCAAAGCGCGCCCAGTCGGAAAATTCCATCACCCCTAATTCTTCCAGCACCAGTTCAATACCGATGTTCAACACCAGCACATAGGCGGCCGCTTTCAGCACCGGGAAGCGCAGCACAACGCTGCTGAAAATGCCCGCCGCAAAACGCATCACCAGAATGCCAATGAACACCCCCAGCATCACCACCCACAACTGATCCGACAGGGAAACCGCCGCAACCACATTATCCAGACTGAAAGCCAGATCCATTAACTCCACATTCAGGACCGTGATCCAGAAACCGGTCTGTTTGACCTTGCGCAGCCCGTCATCATCGGCTTCATCGTGGTGACCGGCTCCTAAATCGTCCAGCGCCAGTCGAATCAGGTAGGCGGCGCCGATCAGTTTGAGCCACGGGTTGCGAATGATGTAGCTGGCTGCCAGCAGCATCAGCCCGCGCCCGATGTAAGCGCCCAGCAGACCGGCCCGCAAAGCGCCTTCGCGCTGATGTCCGAGCGGTTTTTCCAAAATCTTGCCCAGCCAGCTCAGGGCTTTTGGCCACGGAATCGGCTGATCGGACGGCAGCACCGATACCATTGCCCCCAGCACGGCTGCATTGTCAATCGAAAGGATGCCTTCCAGAAAAATCAATTGCAAAATAATGACAATGAAGGAAAAATCCACTGGTGTGCTCCTTGCGTTTTTTTTCCGCAGTTAAGAACAAAAACACCCCTCTCCCCGCCGGGAGATGTCATCTGTGATTGCGGGTGTTGGAAAGAAGGGGGAATGGACTGCTTTTCTGTTTATACCACCATCTGAGCGCTGTGGTTAAAAATTAAGCGGATTATCGTTTCGCATCAGGATAAAAAGCATTATCCGCGCTGTTGATGTTCGGTCAGTTTTCCCAGAAAGTAGGGCAGCATCTTGCGCCACCACGGCCAGTCGTGGTTGACATCGTGTCCCCACAGGTCAATCCACGCCGGGATTCCTTTGGCTTCCAGAATGCCGCGCAGGACGGCCAGTTCGGCGTTCATCTCCTCCTCCCAGGCACCTTGCCCGGCACACAGGATGATCTGACTGCGGCGGTACTTTTCCAGGTACCACTCATCGCTCAGGTTGGGCAGGTACAATAACGGCGAGTTGAAGTAAACCCGCTCATCCACGTAATCACCCACGAACAAACGCAGGCTGAATACCCCGCTCAGGCTGATGACGCTGTCGAACACATCCGGGTGGCGAAAGAAGAAGTTGGCAGAATGATAGCCGCCCATGCTGCAGCCGGTGGTCAGCAGCAGCGCCTCTTCGCCGCAGCGCTGGCGGATGAACGGTACAACCTCGTGGATGATGTAGCGGTCGTAATCCTCATGCCGCCAGCCGCGGTCGTAGGGATGGGCGCCCCAGTTGCACCACGATTGATTATCCACACTATCCACCGTGTAGAACTGGAACAACCCCTGTTCAATGAACCAGCCGGCCGCCTCGATCATGCCGAAGTTTTCAAAGTCGTAAAACCTTCCGCCCATCGCCGGGAAGACCAGAACCGGCTTGCCGGCGTGTCCGTAAACTTTAAATTCCATGTCCTGATGGAGGTTCTCGCTCCAGTAGCGGTGATATTCAATATTCATGGGTATCTCTCAGACCTGCTCGATGATGTAACTGGCAATCTCGATCACTTCTTCCTCATAGGGCGAGCGCACGATGAAACCGTAATCGCCGATGGCGGCTGCAAACGCCCCGTCAATGACGCCGTGGTAAACCACCTGCTGAGGAAATGCCGCGGTAATTTCATCAATCGAGCGGCGGTAAGGGATGGCGTTGCGCCGTCCCACATACGCGCAGGCGTACGGGCGGGTGATTTCGGCATCGAAGCGATTGTTGACCACCACATTGGCGTATTCGTAGAACACATCAATGTCGTTGGCAAAGTTGAACATATCGGTGGTCAGGCCGCCCGGCGGGCGCATGTTGACTTCCAGCGGACGCAAACTGCCATCCGGCGTGCGGAAAAATTCAAAGTGGAAGAAGCGTTCCTGTAAGCGGTACATCGAAACGATTTTGCGCCCGGCGGCTTCGACATCCGGCTCGATCTGGCGGGTGATCAGGTACCAGAAACTGGTCTGGTTGTTGACAATGTCCATCACGCTGCCGTAGCGCATCGAAGATGAGAACACAATTTTGCCGGTCTGATTGGTCAGGCCGTCGAAAGTCACAATCTCACCCTCGATTTGTTCTTCCAGCAGGTATTCCACCAGCGGTTTGCGGGCAAAGAAGTCCTCCAGGTCGCGGCGGCTTTGCAGCCGGTAGGTTTGAAAAGCGCCGACCCCAATATCCGGTTTGGCAATCAGCGGAAAGCCCAGCTCATCCGCCAGGGCGTGGGCTTCCTGAAGGGTGTGGCAAATCCGCCCGCGGATGGGTTGCAGACCGGCTTTGGCAAACATTTTTTTCATTTCCGACTTGCGTTTGATGGCCGGAATGTGCTCACTGCGCAGACCGCGGATGTTGAAGTCGGTGCGCAGTCGCGCATCCGATTCCAGCCAGAACTCATTGTGTGATTCGAGCCGGTCAATTTTGCCGTAACGGTGGGTAAAGTAGCCCACCGCCCGAATGAGCTGGTCGTAATCCTGGGCGTTCCAGACGTGGTAGTACTCGGTCAGCGTGCTGCGGACTTGCGGGCGAAGTGAGTCCCACGGCGCATCGCCCAGCCCCAGCACATTCACCCCAAAACGGCGCAGGTTGGCCCAAAAAGGCAGGTAATTGGGCGGGTAGTGGGGAGAAAAAGCGATGAAGTTCATGGATAACTCCGTTGACGCATCATGAATAATTAGACATTTTAAGGAAAAAAGATTGAAATTTCAAGCAGATTTACAGATTGCTTGTATGGTCTTTTCGAGACATACCCAACCCTCAGCCCGTCCTTTTTAAAAATTAAGAGCAATTTCCTATCCTTTACCTGAATTAATCCAGAAGGATGTCTGACATTCTTTACGATATAATAATACGGAAGTACCTTTTCCCTTCCCCACCCCATTCATTCCTTCTTTTACAGAGGTAACGGTCATGATTTATTTATGGATTGTTTCTCTCTTGTGGGCGTTTTCGTTTGGATTGATCAAGGGTCAATTGACCGGGCTGGATGCCAGTTTTGTGGCGTTTGCCCGGTTGCTGCTGGCGGCGCTGGCCTTTTTACCGTTTTTGCGCCTGCGCGGGGTTGACCGGCGGCTGGCCTTGCGGCTGGCGCTCATCGGTGCCGTTCAGTACGGGTTGATGTATGTGACCTACATCTACTCGTTCCGCTTTCTCAAAGCCTACGAAGTGGCTCTGTTCACCATTTTTACGCCGTTGTATGTGACGCTGATCAACGACGCCTATCGCCGCCGGCTGAACGGGTTCAGTCTGCTGGCAACCGTGATGGCGGTGGCCGGTACGGCTATCGTCCAGCAGGCTAATTTGCTCAGCCCTGACCTGACGCGCGGCTTTTTGATTGTGCAGATCAGCAATCTGTGCTTTGCGCTGGGTCAGGTCGCTTACCGCGAGGTGATGCGCCCTCATCCTCAACTCAAGGATGGTCAGATTTTTGGGCTGCTCTATCTGGGCGGCACACTGGCGGCCGGCCTGCCGGCGCTGTTCACCACGCCCTGGGCTACGCTGACCCTGCTGCCCAATCAGATGCTCACGCTGCTGTATCTGGGTGTGGTTGCCTCGGCGGTGGGCTTTTTCCTGTGGAATGTTGGGGCGCGCAAGGTCAATGCCGGGACGCTGGCAATTTTCAATGACCTGAAAATTCCGCTGGCGGTGGCGGTTTCGCTGGTTTTCTTCGGCGAGCAAGCCGATCTGCCGCGCCTTTTGATCGGCGGGGTAGTTGTCCTGCTGGCGCTGGCGCTGAACGAGTGGAATGTGCGTCGGCGCACTCCTCTGCGGATGGCGGCTTCGACCGATTAAACTCAATCGGGCGTGGAAATGGTTTGGGAATGTCGAGTAAGGTGGTGGCGGGTTTGCCAGTCCAGGGGAACACATAACTCCCCGCCTCCACCACCGGCCTTACGGGAGATTGCCGCGCTCGCTTGCGCTCGCTCGCAATAACGTAAACCCCTTAATGTCACCCCGAACGGAGTGAGGGGTCTCCCCGCCGGTCTTGCGGGAGATTGCCAAGCCGCCTGACGGCGGCTCGCAATTACATGCCCGCCGAATTGACCGGTTAAATTAATTTGAATTTCAATTCTCCCCGGTTTTATGCTATGATTTACAAAACAGGCTTTGTCGGTTGGGGGTGACCTTCCGGCAAGGTGAATTGAACTGGCGGGAGGGTTTCCCCGAATGACATTATCCGTTCCTTTTCGTCCCATTTTGCTGGTCGAGGATAACCCCATGGATCTGGATCTCACCCGGCGGGCTTTCAGTCGCCGGCGGGTGCTGAATCCCATTGAGGTGGCGCGGGATGGCGAAGAAGCGATTGACTGGATCCGCCACTGGGACGAAGGCGCGCCCATCCCGGTCCTCGTCCTGTTGGACCTGAAACTGCCGCGGGTGGACGGGCTGGAGGTGCTGCGCCGCTACAAGGAACATCCGCTTTATCGCTCCATTCCGGTGGTCGTGCTTACCACCTCGGAGGAAGACCGCGACATCGAAACAGCCTACCGCCTGGGAGCGAATTCCTACATTGTCAAACCGGTGGAATTTGAAAAATTTGTGGAGGTAGCCGCCCAGATTGAGGTGTACTGGACGCTGCTCAACCAGCCGCCGGCCCTGCGGAGCGTTTGAGAAAGATGATTGGCGGTTCAGGTGTTCTTGCCAAAAGACCTGTGCGGGTTTTGTACGTCGAAGACAACCCGCAGGATGCCGATTTAACCGTCCGCTATTTGAAAAAACACGCTCCCTTTATTCAGATAGAGGTTGTCGTTTCTCAAAAAGGGGCGTTGGAACTACTTTACGAACAGCAGCAGCCCTGCAATCTGGTCTTGATAGACCGCAATCTTGCCGATGGGGATGGGCTTTCACTGCTGGTTAAACTGCGCAGCCTCAACCTGCCGGTAGCCATTGTGATGGTCACCGGCGGCGGGGACGAGGAAACCGTCATTGCGGCGCTGAAAGCCGGAGCGGATGATTACATCATCAAGCGCGATGACTATCTGGAACGGCTGCCGACGGTGATAGAAGCAGCCCTGCAGCATCACCACCAGCAAATCAGCCGCTATAACCGTCCGTTGCGGGTGCTGTATGCCGAACATCATCCCGCCGATATTGACCTGACCCGCCGCCATCTGGAGAAGAACGCCCCCTACATCACCCTCGAAGTGGTTAACACCGGCCAGCAGGTTTTGGAGGCGCTGACCGACGCAAACCGGCTTAACCGGCCGGATGTCCTGCTGATGGATTATCAGTTACCCGGTGGACTGAATGCACTGGAACTGATCAAAGAGATACGCGAGGTGCGCCGTCTCGCCATCCCCATTGTGCTGGTGACCGGTCAGGGCGACGAGATGATTGCACTGCAGGCTTTGCGCCTTGGCGTACAGGATTACATCCCCAAAACCGAGCATTACCTTGACCGCCTGCCCTACGCCCTGGCGGATGCCTATCACCGCGCCCGTCTGGAACAGGAACATGATGCTCTGCGCAGCAGTGAAGAACGCTTCCGCTCTCTGTTCATGGATTCGCCGGTAGCCATGCTGGAGCAGAATTTTGCGGAAGTTAAACGCAGTCTGCTGGCGTTGCAGCGGAACGGGGTGAGCGATGTGCGGAATTTTCTGCTCCAACATCCTGAAATCGTCCGGGATTTGATGGATCAATCGGTAATTGTGGCATACAACCGGGCTGCGCTGCGGCTTTACGGCGTAAATGAGGAAAACCCGCCGCAATCGCTTGGAGAATTGCTCGACTTTGAAGCGGTGTGGCAGGACTTTATCATCGAACTGAGTGAAATTGCCGCCGGACAGGCTCACTTTCAGCGGGAAACTTCCGACATCCTGCCGGATGGACGTTGCATTTTCATCAACCTGCATTGGAACGCCCTCGATGGTTATGAAGAAACCCTCGAACGGGTGATTGTCGCGCTTGAAGACATCACCGAGCGTAAACTGGCCGCCCAGCGCATAGAGCGTCAGCTGCACCAGTTGGAAGCCCTGCGCACCATTGATGATGCCATCAGCTCAAACCTCGATCTGAATCAAACCCTGCAAGTCCTCATCCAGCAGATGCGCAGCCAGTTGAATCTGGATGGGATTGGCGTGCTGCTGTACGATCCGTTAGAACAGAGCCTGACCTACGCGGCCGGCAGCGGGAGCGGAGTGGATTTTCCGCTTGGACTGCGTTTTGATTACCGGCAAAGCCTTTCCGGCAAGGCCATTGAAGGCAACCGGGTTTTGCCCGCCTGTCCGCTGCATGAGCAATGCGACTGCTTCCCGGACGCCTTGAATGAATTTTTAGACCGCCTGCGAGCGGCCGGTTACCACACGATGATGGCCATTCCGCTGGTAACCAAAACCAGTCCGCAGGGAGTGATTGAACTGTACCTGCGTTCCGCACCGCCGACGGACGCCGAATGGCTGCAATTTTTACAGATGCTCGCCGGACAGGCGGCGATTGCCATCGAAAATGCGCGCCTCTATGAGGATGTTCAGCGTTCCAACCGTGATCTGCTGCAAGCCTATGACGCCACCATCGAGGGCTGGACTCGGGCGATTGACCTGCGTGATAAGGAAACCGAGGGACATACCCAGCGGGTGGTGGAACTGGTGATGCGCCTGTGCCGCAAGGCCGGCCTGAGCGAGGAACTGCTTGTTCACGTCAGACGGGGCGCTTTGCTGCACGATATTGGCAAACTGGGCATCCCGGATGCCATTTTGCTCAAACCCGGCCCGCTGACGGATGAGGAATGGGTCATCATGCGCCGCCATCCGCTCTATGCTTATGAGATGCTTGCGCCAATCGAATATCTGCGCCCGGCGCTGGATATTCCCTACTGCCACCACGAGAAGTGGGACGGCACTGGCTACCCGCGCGGTTTGAAGGGCGAGCAGATTCCGCTGGCGGCGCGCATCTTTGCGGTGGTGGATGTGTGGGACGCGCTGACCTCCGACCGTCCCTACCGGCCGGCCTGGTCAAAAGAGCGGGCGCTGGCTTACATCATTGAGCAAACCGGCCGACACTTTGACCCGCGGGCCGTTGAACTGTTCCTTAGAGAGTTGGGGTTAGAGGGTGCAGCGGGGAATGAGGGGCAGTAATCCATCCTGGCAAAAGGGATTTGCGTTCTGGCGCCGGCCGGTTACAAAAAAGCTCCCCCTAAAAACAAAATAATTAACCCCACAATCATCCATCCCAATCTCGCTGAGTAGTTGGGGGGTTCAATTTGCCCATCCCGGTCCATAGAGCGGATGAGGGGGAATAATCGCCAGTAAAAGGAGACCGTCCCGATTGCCAGAGCAAGCAGGCTGATTCGCTGGAGGGCCTCGTCTCCAAACAGGACAATTACAACCAGAAGGAGAAGGAAAATCAATTTTGCCCCGGCCACCCAGTAAACCAGATAGCGGATAAAGGCATGAACATCCGGCATCTGTTTGGATTTTTCCCAGGCGGAGAAGACACCCACCGCATTGGCTCTTTTCGAACCGGGTGCAAAGTACAGAGCCAACACGTTGGAAGTTTCTAAAAAAATAAAGGCTAAAAGAATTATTTTGACGATCATTGCGTATTCTCCCGCAAGTTCAAAACCAGCCGGCTGAAAGCCAGAACAAAAATCACGGGCGGCCCTCTCTTTTGCTTAGCGGACAGATTTCGAGAGGCATCTTGTGTATGCCGGTGCAGGCTGGCAGCAAGATCATGCCGGGTTTTTCTTCGCCTTTTTGAGGATGTTTTGGGATGCGTACCAGCCGGTCAGCATCGCAATTGGCACACCCGCCGGGGAATACACCCATTGTCCGGCTTGAAAAACGTTCGGCAGTGGGGTCAGCACCGATTTGGGGATGTCTTTCAAAGTGTGAACCACAGGGGAGGATGTTTCAAACGACCAACCGGTAATCGCTCCTTCTGAACTGCCGGATACTTTTTGAATGGTCAAGGGGGTGGCGGAAAACCGGAAAAGGATATCCTCGTGGAGGTTTTTGTAAATCGATTCGGAAAGAACGCGAATCACCGTGGTTTCACAAATTTCTTTGAATTCATCATACCAGCCGGCTTGCTCGACCTTTTCCAGAATCTGGTAATCGTAAAGGCAGCTGACCATCAAACCAGTTTTCCCTTCCGGCGCCAGGGTTTCATCCCGCAAGACCGGAATGGAAATTTCATAGGTATTCAAGCTCAGGTATCTTTCCAACCAGCCGAGAATTTCCTCCTTCGATAATTGCTCAAAATCTCGAATGATGCGAATTCTTTCTGCCTGATTTGTTTCGCCAAGCCCCTGCCGGGAAGGGGTGTAGAACACATGCTCCCCGCCATTCTGACGAAAGTAGGAAGGCGGGCGGTTTACGCCAGCATAGAGGATAAAGACGGATTCAGCTCCTTTGGAAGATAATTTACGCTCCGATTCCGTTTTGATTTTGGCGGCGGTATGTGGGTCAAGATCGTTCACCTTCAGACTGCGATACAGGGTTTTCAAGTCCGCCGCCCAGATCAGATAATCATAAGGATATTCCTGTCCGTCTGCCGCGATGATTTTGGATTGAGACGGGTTGACTTCCACAATTTTTTTATTCAGTTCGATCCTGCCGCCCCATTCAAGAAGTTTCTCTTCGACGAGGTTGCTTAAAGCGCCGGTGCCACCCCTGGGATAGAAGTAATCAAGGTAGACATAAAAGTAGCCCAGGGCGAAATGGGTTGGCGTTTTTCTAAAAAAGTGCTGGATGATGATGTCAATCAGCGATTGATTGGTGGTCAGACCCTTGAGGAATTCCTCCATCGGCAGGTTGTATTGATTGAGCTTTCTCAGGGCGTGTAAAAACTTAAAGGTCCACGGAATCAGTTTTCTAAAGATGAAAGCTTTGTCTTTGGTCAGGTCGGTAAAATTCGGGTTGTCAAACTCGTACAGCACGCGGGTGTATTCGGAAATTTGAGAGATGGCGGCGATGATTTGCCGGATATCCGGCTCATTTTCGGGGTAAAGTTGAATCAGCATCCGCTGGTATTCGTCTAAATCCTCCATGGAAAGAATGCTGATGAAGTGATCTTCAATTCCAATCGAAATCCGGTTCTTGAAGAAGTCCCATTCAATCCCCATGTGCTTTAACATGGGTTTGACAATGCCGGAGTTGATCAAAGCCCGCGGGCCGGTGTCAAAAAAGAAGCCGTTGCTTTCAAAGGTGCTCACCAACCCGCCAATGCGCGCGTTTTTTTCCAACAGCAGCACATCCAGTTTCTCCCGTGCCAGATAGGCGGCTGCCGTCAAGCCCGCCATCCCGCCACCCACGACAACGACTTTTTTGCGGTTACGTTCCATTTAAACCTCCCAGCTCCATACTGATCTTCCACAACTTCATGGCAGCGTTTTTATCCAGCGCCGGCGGGGCAGGTTCCTCCAGCGTGGTGAGGTTAAAGAACTTGCCCGAAATGTTGTCCAGTTCCGGGGAAACTCCCAGGTAGTAGAGCGCTTCAGCGGCAATTTCGGTGGAGCGGGCGAACGGATCAATCAACACGCTCTTTAACATTTTATAGAGCCATCCATTTTCTTGACCGCTGTTTGTTTTGACATTACCCGGATGCATGGCGTTTATGGTAATCCCCGTTCCCTCAAGCTTTTCATTAAGTATTATCATCGAAAGTAATTGGGCCAGTTTTGCGGCAGCGTAACTTTTCAGACCGGAATAGCGCCGTTTTTCCCAGAATAATTCATCAAAACTGAGCCCTGCCACCGCAAACCGATAGGCCTCGGAATTGACGTAAAGGATTCGCCCTCTGGTTTGAGTTTTCAGCCTGCCCAGCAGATAATTGTTCAAAATAAAGGTGCTGAGGTAATTGACCTGAAAAACGGCTTCAAGACCATCTTCCGTCAAGGTTCTTCTGGTCAGGTAGATGCCGGCGTTGTGGATCAGAACGTCAATATCTCTTTCGAGGGCGGCTAAATGTTTGGCTGCCGAGTGAATATCGGATAATTTCGAAAAATCGGCAAGGAGATAGGTGCAATTCGCATTAAAGTCACGGCGAAGTTGATCACAAATTTCCTGTGATTTTTGCTCGTTGCGGTTGATCAACAACAGGTCTGCCCCATGAGAAGCATATTTTCTGGCAGCGGCATACCCAATTCCAGAAGTTGCTCCGCTGATCACCACCAA
This sequence comes from Bellilinea caldifistulae, assembly GCF_001306055.1. Classification (GTDB taxonomy): domain Bacteria; phylum Chloroflexota; class Anaerolineae; order Anaerolineales; family Anaerolineaceae; genus Bellilinea; species Bellilinea caldifistulae. Next base: position 231,303 of record NZ_LGHJ01000011.1, read on the forward strand.
ACGATGATGAAAATCTTCGTCGCAAATTTTGGGGTCTAATTTGAGATTGTGGATCATCGCAAAGACATTAGACCATTTGTACTCGCTCCGGTACGGATTCATCCCGCCTCCCGCCAGTTTCACCTTTTTTCTCAATAAAATAATAATTCCCATTAAAAAAATCGGTGAGCTGGAAGTATCCTGAACCGGCCCTCAAGCCAGAGCAGGAAACCCATATACCCCACCCGCGCAATTATAACCCGTTCCGACGAACTGGTTAGATTATTGCAGAGCGGTTGGTCAGCCTTACTTCACAAAGGGTTGTATCATCAAATTCTCCATAAAAGCCTTGACAAAACGCCAATCCGTTCTATAATCAAGGGCGATAATTAAGATGAAATTGATAAATATTTGGAGTTGCAGAATGCTTACTTGCGTGTGTCTGAGGCGGGGCTGATTTCAGCCGCTGCCTGAGACGAAACCGGAAACTTTCGCCAGCAGAACCAGACAGTGGCAGTCAGTCCCGCATGATCCCCTATCCTGCGCGCGGCTTGCTCCGCTGTCTTTTGTTTTTCTGCTGGCTTTTTCTTTAAACCGATTAACTTCATCACAGGAGAACACTATGAAAATCGCTAACGATGTCACCGAATTGATCGGAAACACACCGCTCGTGCGTCTCAACCGGATTACCGAAGGGGCGGTTGCGACGGTTGTCGCCAAACTGGAGTACTACAACCCGGCCCACAGCGTCAAAGACCGTATCGGTGTTTCAATGATCACCGCTGCCGAAAAAGCCGGCCTGATCAATAAGGACACCATCATCCTTGAGCCGACCAGCGGCAACACCGGTATTGCGCTGGCGTTTGTCTGCGCAGCGCGCGGCTACAAATGCACGCTGGTCATGCCCGAAACGATGAGCAAAGAACGCCGCATGTTACTGCGCGCCTACGGTGCCGAGTTGATTCTCACCCCCGGCAGCGAGGGCATGGCCGGGGCAATCCGCAAAGCCGAAGAACTGGCTGCCAGTGACCCGCGCTACTTCATCCCCCAGCAGTTCAAAAACCCGGCCAACCCCGAAATTCACCGCCGCACCACCGCCGAAGAAATCTGGCGCGACACCGATGGTCAGGTGGATTTTCTGGTGGCAGGGGTTGGCACCGGCGGGACAATCACCGGTGTCAGCGAGGTGATCAAAGCCCGCAAGCCCTCGTTCAAGGCAATTGCGGTTGAGCCAGATGCCTCACCGGTGCTTTCCGGGGGACAAAAAGGCCCGCACCCGATTCAGGGCATTGGGGCCGGCTTTATCCCCGAGGTTTTGAATACCCAAATTTACGATGAGGTGATTCGTGTCAAAAACGAGGACGCCTTCCGCACCGCCCGTCAGATGGCTGCAATGGAGGGGCTGCTGGTGGGCATTTCATCCGGGGCAGCCACCTGGGCCGCTCTGCAGGTAGCCCGCCGTCCCGAAAATGAAGGCAAATTGATTGTGGTGATTATCCCGTCCTTTGGGGAGCGTTATTTAAGCACGGCTCTGTTCGCCGATTTGGCGGATTGAGTGGAGAAAGGGAAAGCGCATGTTTGATTGGATTAAGACCATGCAAAATGATATACGCAGCGCACTGGAACGCGATCCGGCTGCCCGCAGCCCGCTGGAAATTCTGCTTGCCTATCCGGGTATCCATGCGCTCTGGCTGCATCGGGTTGCCCACTTCCTCTGGAAGCGCAACTTCAAACTACTGGCACGCTGGCTTTCGCATGTCAATCGCTTTTTGACCGGCATCGAGATCCACCCCGGCGCGAAAATTGGTAAACGCCTGTTCATTGACCACGGCATGGGGGTAGTGATCGGCGAAACCGCCGAAATCGGTGATCATGTGACCCTCTACCACGGCGTTACGCTGGGCGGCGTCAGCCTCGAAAAGGGCAAACGCCACCCCACCATTGAAGATAATGTCGTCATTGGGGCCGGCGCCAAAGTGCTGGGCAACATCACCATTGGGCGCGGCAGCCGGGTGGGCGCCAATGCGGTGGTGATTCACTCTGTCCCCCCCAACTCGGTGGTGGTCGGCGTGCCCGGTCAGGTGGTGGCGCGCAGCAAGTCGGTCGAAGGCGGCCCGGACCTGCACCATGACCAGCTGCCGGATGCCATAGGCAAGTCGCTGGCCTCGGTGATGGCGCGTTTGGAAGCGCTCGAACGCCAGCTGCATACCCACGCACTGGAAGCCAACGGCGGCAACGGCAAATCAATTGGCAAAGACGATGAACGGGTGCTGATCAACCCCCCGCTGGTTCATCCGCCGGAGCATGGCATCTGGCGCGGCGAAGATTTTTCGATTTGATTATCTTTTACGGAAAGCCGCCAGTAGCACAAAAATCAAACCGGCCGCGCTGATGACGATCAGCCCCATCCCCAGCGTACTTTCATTTAGCCAGGATGGCGGCTGCCAGTCAATCAGCGGGGCCGGCGTTTCGGTCAGGGTTGGCGTTACCGTGTAGGTCAGCGTGGGTGTGACCGGCGTTGGGGTAAGCGACGGCGTACGGGTTGGCGGAACCGGAGTCAGGCTTGGGGTGGGGGAAATGGTCGGTGTGGAGGAGGGACGCACCACCAGCGTATCGCCAACCAGCAGCACCGCATCCTGCCCGAGCCCGTTCCATTCCAGAATCTGGGCGATGGTCACGCCGTACGCAATGGCAATGCTCCACAAAGACTGTCCACTTTCGACCTTGTGGATGACGGAACCGTCCGGGTTGGGTGTGGCGGTGATGACCGGCTGAATGACGGGCGGGTTGGTGGGGGCAATCTGGAAGGGGTTGGCGGCGTGGACCTGAAGACCCTGGCGCGCCAGCCATCCCCCGCCGGGCGAAATAAGCAGGTAAAACAGCAAGGTGATTGCGATAAAAAAGCGGCGCATTGGTTTTATTATACCCAATCCGCCGCCCTTACCGGCGAGGATTTTCAACCGACGGCTCTGGAAAGCAACCGCAGGTCAGGAAAGCAGCCTTTCGCCGTCTCCGCGTCCCATGGTTTCGGCAATCACCAGAAAATCGTTGGCGGAGATCATGCCGATAACGGTGCCGCTCTCGTCCGCCACCGGCAGGTGGTGAATGCGTTTTTCTTTCATAACGCGGGCGCATTCGGCAATGGTCATCTCCGGTGAAATGGTGATAAGCGGCGAGCTCATAATCTCTTTCACTTTGACTTTGGAGGGGTCTTTACCCTGAGCGACGATTTTGTCGCAGATATCAATCGAGGTGACGATCCCGTATTCGGGGCTTTCTTCCGTTTTTTTGACGATTAAACTGTTGATGTAACGCCGGCGCATCGTGCTGAGCGCATCCAGCACCGGACTTTCCGGATCAACGAAGACCACCAGATCGTTCATCCAGGCGCGTACGGTATTTTGCATGTTCCAATTCTCCTTTACAGGGATAGGTAAGGTGTGAATGAGGTGCTTTTTACACGATGGGCTGAATGGGATACCAGCCTGAATCAAGTATAGCAAAAAGAAACGGCTTGGCAAGCCGAAAGATGAATTATCTCAAATCCGGAAATTTCCAGCCGCGCAGCCCATCCAAAGCCTGGTAGGCGGTCAAATCCAGCTGAACCGGCGTCACCGAAACGTAATTGCCGGCCAGTGCGCCGATGTCGGTGCCCTCTTCCGGCAGTCCGGTCGGCTCGTCGCCGCCGATCCAGTAATAGGGTTTGCCGCGCGGGTCTTCGCGGCGGATCAACTCGTCGCGGTAAATCCGCAATCCCAGGCGGGTGACCATCCAGCCGCGAACGGCGCTCAGCGGCTGATTGGGAATGTTCACATTCAGCAGGACGTGCGCAGGCAGGCCGTTCTCAATCACCAGCGGCACCAGCCGGGCAGCCACGGCTGCGGCGGTTTCGTAGTGCAGGGTGTGGTTGTTTTCCTCGTTGCGGTCGAGCGAGAAAGCCAGCGAAGGCAGCCCCCAGATCGCGCCTTCCATCGCCGCGGTCACCGTGCCGGAGTAGGTCACATCATGCCCGACGTTGGCGTTGGGGTTGATGCCGGAGACCACCAGATCAATCGGCTCGGGTAAAATGCCCAGAACCGCCAGCGCAACACAATCCGAGGGCGCCCCGTCACTGGCCAGGGCGGGTGTGCCATCGGCTAACTGAACTTCCTTGACCCGCAGCGGGCGGTGGAGCGTTTTGACATGCCCGGAGGCCGACCAGTTGCGGTCGGGCGCCAGCACGCTGACTTTGCCGAACGGGCGTACCGCTTGCGCCAACGCCAAGAGACCCGGCGCAAAAACGCCGTCATCATTGGTAACCAGAATGTGCATAAACCTGCCTCGATTCAGATTTCCTCTAAAATATCCATTTCGATTTTCAGGCGTTGGATGAGCGCCTGTTTTTCCGCTGGTGGTAAGATTGCCGCACCGGCTGCCGCCAGGACGCGTTCCTGCAATTGCTGGCGGGTTAGGCCGAGTTCTTCGCAAGCCAGCCGGTATTCGTCGCTCAGGCGAATGTCGGAAATGCCCGGGTCATCGCTGTTGATGGTCACGTTCAGGCCAGCCCGCAGCATCTGCAAAAGCGGATGTTGCTGGAGGGATGCCACTGCGCCGCTTTGCACATTGCTGGTAATGCACACTTCAAAGGCTGTACCGCGTTCGGCCGCCAACCGCGTAACGGCTTCGTCCTCCAAGACCCGCACGCCATGCCCGATCCGGTCGGCGCCAAAGTCCTCAATCGCCTGCCGGACATTCTCGGCGCCGCCCCACTCGCCGGCGTGGACGGAAAGCGCCAACCCCTCGCGGCGGGCTTCGCGGAACAGGCTCAGGAAAGGACCGGCATTGAATTCGACTTCATTGCCAGCCAGATCAATTCCCACCACGCCGGATTCGCGAAAATCCACCGCCAGCCCGATGACCTGTTCGGCCAGTTCAAGCGGTTCGTGGCGGTTCATGGAAACCAGCAGTTGCACCGGCAGGTTGAATTCGCGGCTGGCCCGCTGAACCGCCGTGCATACCCATTCCATCACCTCGCGCAGTCCAAAACCGCGCTGGCGGCTGAGTGCCACCGGGGTAAACCGTAACTCCATGTAGCGCACCTGATCAAGTGCGGCATCTTCCACGGCTTCGCGGGTCAGGCGTTGGATGATTTCCGGCGTCTGGTAAAACAAACGCAGGGTTTGAAATTTAGCCAGAAAATTTTGAAAGGTGAGCGGCTCGCCAGTCTGCATTTGAACCAGACCGGCCAGTTGTTGATCAGCGGGCAGGGGCATGTGCTGTTGACGGGCAATCTCCTGCAGGGTGGAAAGGCGCAAAGAGCCTTCCAGGTGGCGGTGCAGCTCCACCTTGGGCATGCTTTCGTAATAGGTTCCTTGGGTAATGGCTCCGTACCAGCCCATCCCACACCCTCCTGTCAGGCTCGGAGATGATGAATCCCGGTTGGGACAATTCTATCATAAATCCACAAATGGCTTGGGGACAGGAAGGGTAAGGTTTGGCAGGACAGGATGGCCAGTGGGGTTGAAAACCCGCTTTGCCCCGCCTCGCCCGGTGTAAGTCTTAAGGCGAGAGGGCAATAACCCGAAAAGAGATCTACGGCAAGCGAAGTTAAGGGAACGGGCAAGGGCAATCAAAAAGCCGCCGGAAAGGCGGCTGATTGATCTGGAGAAAACTTATAGCGAAGATCTTTAAGCCATCTGCTTGAGCATGTTCAACTCACGCTCCACGGCTTCCATTTCGGCTTTCAGATCGCGCAGGTACTGCTCCAGCCGTGCGATGTAATCATCGCGGGTCAGGGCGATTAAATCGCCGTGCTCGGTGCTGCAACCGCAGTTGCCGCCGCATCCACAGGTATCCTGGTGTCCGGACATGTTGACTTCTCCTTCTGGCAAAAGTGGGACGAATTGAAACCGATAACTAAACTAATTTTATGATAATTATCCGAATTGTCAAGACGTAAATGAATGTCAGGCCGGGTAAAACGAGGCATCTCCTTAATTTCAGAAAGGTCTTGCAGGAGACCGCCACGCCATCTGCGGCGGCTCGCGGTGACGTAAACCGTTCATGTCAAACCGAGCGAAGCGACACTTGCACCGCACTAAACCCCCGCCCGTTCTCCCCAAAAATCGCGAAAAGCGATTTTTGGGGAGGTGCAGGGGGCGCGAGACTGCCGCGCTGCCGCTAACCTCGCTTCAGTCTTTCTGATAGGGCTTGATCACCACAAAGGCCAGTCCACCCAGCAGAGGTATGGCAAGCACAATCAGCGTCCAGAGAGCTTTTTCCGTAGCGGATAGGTTAAAGCGTTTCTGGTTCGCCAGATAGTAAATGATAAGAATGATCCAGCCAAGCACCGCCAGAAGGCTCACCATCTGAACCAGCAAAAAAACCATTTGAAGACCGGTCTGTTCCATGATAATTATCTCCTTATATCCATTGCCGACTCTAAATTGTATTCAATAAACTCGGTATGTGAAAGAACAACTTACTGGCACAGAATAGAGCCTTACCCCACCCTCGATGATAAGATAGACATTTACAATACCGCCACCTTTGATAGAAACCTGGGCGGCTGTTTGATTGTAGGCATAACTATATTCGTTTGTGAGAGTGGCTACCATAGTCAAACCTGTTAGGCCGGTGTAAGTACTAAGAACTTTATCAATCCATCGAAATGACCCTGAACTTCCTACTCGAATATCGCCCCATGTATTAAATCTTGCAATACCATATCCTAATGGTACAGAGCAGCTCCGCGTGATTACATTGTATGTGATGCTTTCCGTGCCTACTAAAAATCTTTCTGGGAAGTACTCTCCCGAGAAATAAATATGAGTAGTTTTCTGTGTAGAGTTCTTGAAAAAAGTTAGAAATTTTTCCAGCTCTTCCGGTGATTTGAATTTGAGAGGAGTAATACCTACTGGTATGTAATCAACTGAAGTTAAGTTGAACCGGTTTATGATTTCCTCGTAGGAGATACCGGATTTATCGAATGTACCCTGTGATTCCTGTGATAACATAGAGCCTTGACCAAACAATGTCAATATTATCAACAGACTAATCAGGTGGTATGTTTGCATAATTCGAAGCGACTTGAATTTCATCTTAATTCCTCCATAAAAGTTTTCTTAAGTATTATTCTATAAAGCAGGTAGCTTCCAAGGGGGCTTCCATAATCTGGTTATATTGGATTTTTATGTTAACAATTTGTTAATGATATAAAAAACTAACAGGCTATCCAAAAAATTAAGCAAAACAATGATGTAATCCTCATTCTTTGGGCATACAATCCCCAACATCAGAAAGGTAAGCCCTATGCGCCTTAAATGGATCAATTCCAATATGCAAGGTTTCTTGGAAGTCTACAAGCGTTTCAATAGCCCCTGAGTGACTGCTTATTTGCGTAACACGCTCTTGGCTGACTTGCGCGAACCGTTACCTATGCAAGCTCAACTACCGGAGCAATTCGATTACGAATACCAGCACCACCATCCCCCTAACCTGTTTATGTTCTTCGAAACGTTAGTGGGCAAATAAGATATAAGAATTGCTCACCAATGCAAATCATTGAATAGGCTGAAATGATGCTTATGTTCTATGATCGCTTAATCCAGATATAGATATGATTGTAGTCGTGCTGAACAATCTCAATGCTGGCGGTTCTCCATTTTTGTGTATGAGTCCGAAGAAACCCGGCGGTTAGCGTCATAAACAGTTTAATTTCACTCCTACTGCAGCAGCATCTGATCCACCGCCTGCGCCAGCTGCGCCAGATTGGAGACCTGGAAGATGCGCTGGCAGAGCGGTGCGTACTGCCGCATGTCCGAATCGCCGCTGCCCCACAGCCAGACCGGCTCGGGATTGAGCCAGATCAGCGTGCGGGCGCGGCGGGCAAAGCGTTGCAGCAAGTCCACCCGCGGGTCGTTGTAGTTATTGCGTCCATCGCCGACCAGGATCAGGGTAGTGCGCGAATCGAGGATGTGCAGGTACTCGCGTTCAAAGTCCTGCAAGGCGCGCCCCAGGTCGGTGTTGTAGTAGCCGGGTGGCATACGCTGCAACACCTGCTCGATGGCCTGTTCCGGCGGCAGGTGGGCAAACTCCGGGGTGATATAAGCCAGCCGGTTGATAAAAGTGAAGGCGTGGGTGTGGCTGATCTGATCCTGAATGGCATACAGCAGGCTGAGCATCAACTCGGAGCAGTAGCGCATGGAGGTGCTGATGTCGCAGATCACCACCAGTTTGGGTTTGAGGGTGTGATCGCGGAAGCGCAGTTCCAGCGGCACATGCCCGTATTTGAGCCCGGCGCGCAGGGTGGCTTTGCTGTCCAGCTGACCGGCTTTGGCGCGGCGCATCCGCAGGGCGAGGCGGGTGCGCAGGGCAGCCGCCAGCCGCTGCACCTCGCGGCGCAGTTGACGCATCTCCTCGGGTGAGATCATCTGGAACGGCCGCTGCAAGAGACCTTCCGAGGGTGGCTGGCGCGGATTTTCGGCCATGCGTTCCAGAATGTTTTCGCCGGCCTGCCGGCGGATTTGCTGCTGCCAGGCGTTCAGGTTGTTTTGCAGGGCGCGCCGCAGCTCGTCCACTTTGCGGCGGTTGAAGCCCATCTCCTCCAGTTTTTGGAGCAATTCCTGGATGGCCTGGCGCAGTTCGGGGAACTGCATCCACTGTTCCATTTGACGGGCAAGCCAGTTCTGGTCGCGCAGGTCGAGCGGCATGTTCGGGTTCATCAGCTCGTTTAACTGAGCCAGTTCCTGCTGGCTGAGGGGTTTGCCCTGCAAAAGTTTCTCGATCATCTCCTGCAGGTGTTGGGCAAACTGGCGCAGGGCTTCGGCTAATTGACGGGCTTCCTGCGGGGTCAGTCGGGCGGCAGCCTCCTGCATCGGGGGCGGTTCGTCCGAGCGGAAGAACAGCGGAAACAGGCGGTCGAACACGGCCAGATCGCGGGCGTCTTTGATCAGGGTGGTGCGCAGGGTCAGGCGAAAGCGCTCTTTATTCTGCACGCCCATGCGCTTGACCGCCTGGAAGGCATCCTCGCTCTCTGCCAGGCTGATGCGTACCCCGCTGGCGCGCAGCGCCGAGATGAATTGGGCGGTGCGGCGTTCCATGTCCGCCTCCTCAATTCTGCCAGCGCGGGCGCGGCGGCAGGCGGGTAGGCGGCTGATCGTCCCCATCTGTCCGCCGCAGCAGGCGGCGGGCGCGCTGCAAGTCGCTTTCGTGCTTTAGCAGCACGCTCAGGGTCGTTTCGAGGGTGCGTTCATCCAGCGCGCTGGCGTTCAGTGATACGAGGGCTTTCGCCCAGTCCAGCGTTTCGCTGATGCTGGGGGATTTACGCAAGTCCATCGTTCTCAAGCGCTGCACCAGTTCTACCGCATCCCGCGCCAGGCGCGGCGCTAAATCAGGCACTTTCAGGCGCACCACCGAAAGCTCCTGTTCCAGAGTGGGATAATCAATGAACAGATACAGGCAGCGCCGTTTGAGGGCTTCGCTCAGTTCGCGGGTGTTGTTGCTGGTCAACACCACCAGCGGGCGGTGAACCGCTTGCAGGGTGCCAATTTCCGGCACGCTGACCTGAAAATCGCTCAGGATTTCCAGTAAAAAGGCTTCAAATTCGGCATCGGCGCGGTCAATCTCGTCAATCAGCAGGACGGTGGGTTTTTCGGAAAGGACCGCCTTTAGCAGCGGACGCGGCAGCAAAAAACGCATCGAGAAGAATACGTCTTCTTCCTGCGCCAGACGGTCGGCTGCTTCACGCAGGCTGGCGGATTTAGCCAGCACATCCTGCAATTTATCGCGCAGCAGCTGGGTGTAGAGCATCTGTTTGGCATATTCCCACTCGTAAAGCGCCTTGGTTTCGTCCAGCCCTTCATAGCATTGCAGGCGGATCAGTTCGTAGCCGGTTGCACCGGCGATGGCTTTAGCCAGCTCGGTTTTTCCTACGCCGGCCGGGCCTTCCGCCAGCAGCGGTTTACCAAGGGTCTTACTCAGGTACAGGACGGTGGCAATTTCTTCGCTGGCGATGTATTGCTGGTCGCGCAGGGCTTTTTTAAGTTGATCGGGGGAATCGAAGGGATACATGGTTGCACCTGTAAATTACCTATCTATTTGGGTCAATAATGTCAATATAACATATTTCAACCCTGCAAGGCTACACCTTGTAGCGAAAACCATCCAAAATCACCCGTTCGATTGGGATGGTTAAACTTGAGTTAACAGCGCAACTGTTCCACATTGATCTTCGTAAATATAATGTATATTGTTAATTCGGAAAATGAACTTTTGGAACCTTTTAATCGGATGACATTCTGGAAAGTTGCTTCTAATCCCCACCCGCAATTTGTACCCCAATCCTCAAGAAGGTGAAAAAAAATGAGCGCAATTCTTCAGGTGAATAATCTCGTCAAGCGCTACGGCGACCTGACGGCCGTCAAGGGCATATCGTTTGAGGTGCAGGAAGGTGAAATTTTCAGCCTGTTAGGCCCAAACGGGGCCGGCAAGACCACCACCATCTCGGTGCTTTCAACCCTCTTTCCGCCCAGCGAAGGGGATGCCCTGATCGCCGGGAATTCAGTGGTGCGCCAGCCCTATGCCGTGCGCCAGACCATCGGAATTGTCCCGCAGGAAATTGCCCTCTACGAAGATTTAACCGCCCGCGAGAATCTCCACTTTTGGGGGCAGTTATACGGCCTTGGCGGGCGCGAACTGAAACAACGCTGCGAGGAGGTACTGGAACAAACCGGCTTGCAGGAAAAAGCCAACCAGCGCGTCAAGACCTTTTCCGGCGGGATGAAACGCCGCCTGAACATTGGGGTGGGATTGCTGCACCGCCCGCGCTTGCTTTTCATGGACGAGCCAACCGTCGGCATTGATCCGCAGTCCCGCCGGGCAATTCTGGACACGGTCAAAGACCTCAACCGGCGGGCCGGCATGACCATCCTTTACACCACCCACTACATGGAAGAAGCGCAGGAACTTTCTCACCGCGTTGGCATTATTGACCACGGTGAGATGATTGCGATTGGAACGCAAGCCGAACTGGTCAGAATGGTTGGTAAGGCCGAAACCCTCGTCTTGCAGTTTGGCGAGGATCAAAGTGTGGCGGGTATCATTCCTCACCTTCAGCGAATGCCCGGTGTTCAGCAGGTGATTGCCGAAAATCACAGCCTGCAGGTGCTGGTGAACGATGCGGAGGAAATTTTACCGGCGGTGATTCAGACCTGCACCGCCGAAAATCTGAAAGTCCGCACCATTCAGATCCAGGAGCCGAATCTGGAAGCGGTCTTCTTGCAGTTAACCGGGCGCGCCCTGCGCGATTGAGGAGGATGGGATGAAGAAAATCCTGTTGATTGCCGCCAAAGATTTACGGCTGGCCTTCCGCGACCGCGCCGCCATCATCTTGATGCTGGCAGCTCCCTTTCTGCTCACGCTGGGCATGGCGCTGGTCACCGGACGGCTGGCTTCACCGGGCGGGCAGTCCTCCGGCCTTTCCAATATTCCCGTCCTGATCATCAACCGCGACGGTGAATCCCTGGGAAACGCGCTGGTCGAGACGCTTCAATCGGCCGAACTGGATGAGTTGCTGGATGCGCAGGTAGTTGAAGATGAAGAAGCTGCCCGCCGTGCCGTGGATGAGGATCAGGTTGCCGGGCTGGTCATTATCCCGCCCGGCTTTACGCAGAGTGTCATTCCGGAGCAGGCTGCCATCATAGACATGGCTGCCGAGCCGGTCAAACTGCAGTTTTACGCCAACCCGGCGCGTCCCAACAGTTCAGCCATCATCGAAACCATCCTGCGCGAATTTATCAGTCGTGTGGAAGAAGGGCGGGTGATGGGCATGGTATCCGTCTTTCAGATGCTGACCAGCGGGGTAGTTTCACCAGCCGAAGCGCAGGCCTACGGCGATGAGATGCGCCAGTTGTTCCAGTCGGCTCAGGAGGAGGACCTGAGTGTTTTTGAGGAAGCCGGAACGCTGAATTTGAAGGTGATCGGCGCGCCGGAGCAGGAGAGCGTCCGCTTCGATGTGATGGCTTACATGGCGCCCGGCATGGCGCTGCTCTTTTTGATGTTCACAGTCACCTACGGAGGGCGTTCGTTTCTGGCGGAACGCCGTCAGCGCACACTGCAGCGGATGTTGACCAGCCCAACCGCCCTCCCGCAAGTCCTGGCAGGGAAGATGCTGGGCACCTACCTGACCGGCGTGATGCAGCTGCTGATTCTGATCGGCGGCAGCAGCCTGCTATTCAACCTGCGTTGGGGCGACTTTTGGGGCGTGCTGGCTCTGATTTTGCTGGCAACTTTTGCCGCCACCGGCTGGGGTTTGCTCATCACTGCCTTTGCTCGAACCCCGGGGCAGGTCAGTACCTACGGTTCGGCGATCATGCTGGTGTTTGGCATCATGGGCGGCAGTTTTATTGACCTGAGCATGCTACCGGATTTCGTCCGTCTGGTCAGCCGGATCACCCCCAATGCGTGGGCGCTGGACGGCTTCACCATTTTGGGGCTGGGCGGCGGGCTGAGCGACCTGACCAGACCGCTTTTGGGATTGTTTGCGCTGGGCTGTGTGCTGTTCATCCTCGCCGTGCTGCGGTTTTCCCGCCGGCGCGATCTGGTTCAGTAACGGTAAGGAGAAGTGAACGATGCAAAAAATCCTCGCAATTATCCGCAAAGACCTGATCCTGCGCTTTTCCAGCCCGGCCGAATGGCTGTTCTTCCTCATCTTACCGATTGTATTCACCTATCTGCTGGCAGGCGGTACCCCCGGCGGGGATGGCGATATTCGCCGGGTGCTACCGGTAGTAGACGAGGCAGGTACGCCGCTTTCTCAGCAGATTGTGGCCGAACTGGAAAAATCCCCCTTTATCCGTCCCGAATTGACCGAGCGTGCCGAAGCCGAACGAAAATTCGGTGAGCGCACCATCGTTTTCTGGCTGCTCATCCCGCCCCAAACCTCACAGGAAAATTTGCTGAACGGTGAAATAGCCCTGGAATTTTACACCCAGCCCAACAACCTGGATGCCATTTCCGCGCAGCGTTCGATTCAGGCCGCTCTACGGCAGGTGAGTTTGAAGATCAACGCGGCTCAGTTTGCCGTGCAGCAGGCCGAAAGCCGCAAACCGTTTGCCTCAGCCGAGGAACGCCAGGCTTACTTTGAGGGCGCCCTCAGTCTGGCGCAGCGTTTTCAGGAACAGACCCCGCAAAGACTGGAAATTCTCCGAGCCGAAACAGCCGATCCGGTGCAATATGACCCGCGCGCCAATTCATCTGCCGGTCAGATGATCACCTGGGTGTTCATTCCGCTGTTCGGCATTTCGGCATTGCTGGCTTACGAGCGCAGCAGCGGCACGCTGGCGCGCCTGATGACCACCCCCACTTCGGCGGCGGTATTTTTGCTGGGCACCATTGGCGGTCAGGTGCTGACGGCGATGGTACAAATGCTCTTGCTGATCGGTTTTGCAGTGGCAGCGCTGGGCGTTCCATGGGGAAGGGAACCGCTGGGGCTGGCGATTCTGCTGGTGAGCGGTGCACTGGCGGCGGCGGCGATTGGCACAGCCATGGGCACCATCCTGCGCAGCGAAGCCCAAGCCAACAACCTGAGCATCATGCTGGGCATGGTCATGGCGCTGCTGGGCGGCTGCTGGTACCCGCTGGAGCTTTTCCCGGCGGCGGCGCAGACCATCGTCAAAGTCCTGCCGACCACCTGGGCCATGCTGGGGATGACCGATTTGCTGCTGCGCGGCGAAACCTGGCGGGGCATTCTTCCCGAAGCGGGTGTGCTGCTCGGCTTTGCGGCCGTCTTTTTTACCATTGGGATTTTACGTTTTCGCAAGCAATTTTTCTAGACGATTCAGCTCAATCGTGGTATGATTGGGCGGCTGTTCCAATGGGAACGCAACATTCTATCACGCACGCTTCTTGACCGGCTTCGGCGTGCTGCCCGAGGGCAGTTCGGAGCCGGGTTGAAAGAGGCGGAGGAATAACGCAAAAAGGAGAATAGTAAAAAATGGCTTCCATCATTTCCATGAAAGCCCTGTTGGAAAGCGGTGTGCATTTTGGGCATCGCACCAACAAATGGCACCCTGCCATGCGCCCGTACATCTTCACCGAGCGCAACGGCATTCACATCATTGACCTTCAACAAACGGTCAAGGCGTTGACCCAGGCCTATCAGGTGATTGTCAACACCGTTGCCGAAGGCGGCACCCTGCTGTTCGTCGGCACCAAGCGTCAGGCACAGGAGACCATCCAGGAAGAGGCCATCCGCTGCGGGATGCCCTACGTCACCGAGCGCTGGCTGCCCGGCACCCTCACCAACTGGGTGACCATCTACGACCGCATTCAGGAACTGGAACGGCTCGAACGGATGCGCGACAGCGGCGAGATCAACCGCCTGACCAAAAAAGAAGCCCTGATGATCGAGCGCGAGATCAAGCGCCTTGAAACCCGCCTGAGCGGCATCCGCAAGATGACCCGCCCGCCGGAACTGCTCTTCATTGTGGATGTTTCCAACGAAGCCACCGCCGTGCACGAAGCCAACCTCAAAAACATTCCGGTGATTGCGCTGGTGGACACCAACTGCGACCCGCGCGGTGTGGATTATGTCATTCCCTCCAACGACGATGCCATCCGCGCCATCAAGCTGCTGGTTTCCAAGATCGCCGATGCCGTGCTGGAAGGCAAAGCCCTACGCAAAGATACCGGCGAGGAAGGCGAAGAGGCCAAACCGGTTGTTGCACCCGCCATGCGCGGTCCGCGCCCGCAAATTCTGGAAGAGGATGAGCTGGAAGATGAAGACCTGCTGGGGGCTGCCACGCTGGCAAAGATGAGCCCGCGCGTCGTCGAGATAGATGACGAAGAAGAGATCGAAGAAGAAACCGAAGAAGAATAATTACTCCAAGAGGAAATTGTATGACTACGATCAGCACCGATATGATTAAGAAATTGCGCGAAGCCACCAACGCGGGGGTTCTGGATTGCCGCAAGGCATTGGAAGCCGCCGAAGGTGATTTTAACAAAGCCGTGGATATTCTACGCGAAAAAGGGCTGGCAACCGCCGCCAAGCGCGCCAGCCGGGCCGCCTCTGAGGGCGTCATTGATGTGTACTCGCACGGCAACGGACGGGTGTGCGTGATGGTAGAGGTCAACTGCGAAACCGATTTTGTCGGACGCAGCGAGGTTTTCCGCAACTTTGCGCACGAGATCGCCCTGCAAATTGCGGCTGCCTCACCGCTCTACATCCGTGAAGAGGACATTCCGCAGGAAGTACTGGACAAAGAAGCCGCCATTGCGGCTGCCAAAGCGCGTGAAGATGGCAAGCCCGAGGCGATCATCCCGCGCATTGTGGAAGGTTCTCTCGCTAAATTCAAAGACGAGTTCGTCCTCTTGCGCCAGAAATACATCCGCGATGAGAGCAAAACCGTTCAGGATCTGCTGAATGAAACCGTCGTTTCGACGGGTGAAAACATTGTCATCCGGCGGTTTGCCCGCTGGGCGCTGGGTGAAACCACGCAGGACGAAGCCTGATCAAGAAGAAAAGCCAACCTTGCCGGTTGGCTTTTTTATACCCCCGGGAGAATTATGGACGGACTAAAATACCATCGAATCTTGCTGAAATTGAGCGGCGAGGCGCTTTCCAGCCCGCAGGGCAGCGGCATTGACCCGAAAGCCGCCCGGGATATTGCCTTGCGAGTGCGGGAAGTGCGCGAGATGGGGGTGGATGTCGCCATTGTGATTGGGGCGGGTAATTTGTGGCGCGGCAAAGCCGGTTTGGATTTGGGGATGGACCGCGCGACCGCCGATTACATGGGCATGCTGGCGACCGTGATGAACGCGCTGGCTCTGATGGACGCCCTCGAGTCGTGCGGGGTGGTCACTCGCGTTCAATCCGCCATCGAAATGCGCGCGGTTGCCGAGCCGTACATCCGCCGCCGCGCCATTCGTCATCTGGAAAAGGGGCGGGTGGTCATTTTTGGGGGCGGCACCGGTAACCCCTACTTTTCCACCGACACGGCAGCCGCCCTGCGCGCCTGCGAAATTGATGCGGACGTGCTGATTAAGGCCACCAAAGTGGACGGTGTTTACGACAGCGACCCGCACCGCAACCCCAACGCGGTCAAGTTTGACCGGCTGACCTACATCGAAACGCTCAACCGGCGTTTGGAGGTGATGGACAGTACCGCCATCTCCCTCTGCATGGAAAACAAATTGCCCATTCTGGTGCTGAATTTGTGGGATGCAGAGGCGCTGCGGCTTTCGCTGCTGGGTGAAATTCGCGGTACGCTGGTAGAAGGGTAAAAAAAACAAGGGGCTGGTTGGTTGCCAGCCCCTTGTCAGTTTCGTTTACCCGAATCAGGCTTCTTTGAATTCGCCTTCGACCACGTCGCCTTCCGGGCTGGTTTGCCCGTGATGGCCGTTGCCGCTGGCAGCCCCAGCCGCTTGCGGAGCAGCCGCCTGGAGGATGCGCCCGTACAGTTGCTGCAATTCTTCGCTCAGGCTGCGCATCCGGCGGTCGTCTTCACCGTTCATGATCTGGCGCAGGTCGTTGATCTTGCTCTCGGCTTCGTAGCGCAGGTCGGAGGGCACCCGTTCGCCGTTTTCTTTGAGGGCTTTCTCGACCTGATAAATGGTATTGTCGGCCAGATTGCGGGCTTCGACGATCTCGCGGCGGCGGCGGTCTTCGGCTTCGTGGCGTTTGCTTTCCTCGATCATCCGTTCGATTTCGGCTTTGCTGAGGTTGGTCGAGGCGGTGATCGTCACGCGCTGTTCTTTGCCGGTCGCCTTATCCTTGGCAGAAACGTTCAAGATGCCGTTGGCGTCAATGTCGAACGTCACCTCGATTTGCGGTATGCCGCGCGGAGCCGGCGGGATGCCGTCGAGGCGGAAGCGTCCAAGGGTGATGTTATCGGCCGCCATGGTGCGCTCACCTTGCAGCACGTGGATATCCACGGCGGTCTGGTTGTCCTCGGCGGTCGAGAAGATTTGCGAGCGGCGCACCGGAATGGTGGTGTTGCGCTCGATGATCGGGGTCATCACACCGCCCATCGTTTCGACACCCAGCGTCAGCGGGGTCACATCCAGCAGCAGCACGTCTTTGACCTCGCCGCCCAGCACACCCGCCTGAATGGCTGCACCAATGGCAACCACCTCATCCGGGTTGACGCTCTTGTTGGGCTCTTTGCCGGTCAACTGCCGCACCAGATCCTGCACCATGGGCATGCGGGTCGAACCACCCACCAGCACCACTTCGTCAATGTCGCTGGCTTTCAAACCGGCATCGCGCAGGGCAGCCTCGAACGGGCCGCGGCAGCGTTCCAGCAGGTCTTTGGTCATCTGCTCGAAGCGGGCGCGGGTCAGGCGCAGCTGCAGGTGTTTCGGGCCGTTGGCATCCGCGGTGATGTAGGGCAGGTTGATTTCGGTTTCCATCATGGTGGAAAGTTCGATTTTTGCCTTTTCGGCCGCCTCGCGCAGACGCTGGAGGGCCTGCCGATCCTGTTTCAGGTCAATGCCGTGCTCCTTCTTGAATTCTTCCACGGCCCAGTTGACAATCCGCTGATCCCAGTCATCACCACCCAGGTGCGTATCGCCACTGGTGGATTTGACCTCGAAAACACCATCGCCGACTTCGAGGATGGACACATCGAAAGTACCGCCACCCAGGTCAAAGACGAGAATTTTCTCGTTCTTTTTCTTGTCCAAACCGTAAGCCAGGGCCGAGGCAGTCGGCTCGTTGATGATGCGCAGCACTTCCAGACCGGCAATTTTACCGGCGTCTTTGGTGGCTTGCCGCTGGCTGTCGTTGAAGTAGGCCGGGACGGTGATGACCGCCTGCGTGACCGGCTCGCCCAGGTAGGCCTCGGCGTCGGCTTTCAGCTTCGATAAAATCATGGCCGAAATTTCCTGCGGGGTGTACTCACGCCCGGTCACGGGGATTTTGACCCGCGCGTCACCCGCCGGGCCGCGCACCACCTGATACGGCACCATCTTGCGCTCTTCCTCTACTTCGTCGTAGCGGCGCCCCATGAAGCGTTTGATGGAGTAGATGGTGTTTTCCGGGTTGATAACCGCCTGGCGTTTGGCCGTTTGACCGACCAGCCGCTCACCATTTTTAGTGAACGCCACAACCGACGGGCAAAGGCGCGATCCTTCCGCAGTGGTGATCACAACCGGGTCACCGCCTTCCATCACGGCTACCACACTGTTGGTTGTTCCTAAGTCAATACCGATAATTTTCGACATCGGTAAGGTCTCCTTTCTTTGGTTAATCTGGATTTTCCGGTGCTGGTGACTGACTGGCTGAAATAAATGATGAAGATGAGTGCAGCCCTGCCAGCCAATCTCCCGCAACCGCTAGTAAGCATACTCTGTCCGTGCATGAAAAACATTAACGCTCTATAGGAATTCTGTTAACAGGGAAAAACCGTCTTGTAGAACCATCCTCGCCATCCGGGCATTAGAAACCACCCCGTTACCGGATATAATAGAAGCAGGTAATCCATTTTCTTACTGGACTGGGCGGATTACCGGTCAGGAGGTTGGGCATGATGCGCATTTTGCGGTTGATCCTGCTGGTGAGTGGATTGACGCTTTTCCTCTTCGGGACACTCTATCCCTCGGCGGCTCAACGGGATGGCGCCAGCCCGCTGGTGGTGGTGCTGAAAGCCGACGGGCCGGTTACCTCGGTGATGCAGGGTTATATTCAGCGCGGCTTACAGGTGGCTTCCAATGAAGGCGCTCAAATGGTGATCATCGAGTTGAACACCCCCGGCGGGGCGATCAGCGTGATGAACGAGATCATTCAGGACATCCGCGCCAGCGAGGTTCCCGTGATTGTGTATGTATCTCCGCGCGGGGCAATGGCCGGCAGCGCCGGCACGCTGATCACGCTGGCTGGACACGCCAGCGCCATGGCACCCGAAACGGCCATCGGCGCGGCCAGCCCGGTGGGCATGCAGGGCGAAGATATCGGTGAGACGATTGCCGCCAAGGAGAAGGAAATCCTGCGGGCGACGGTGCGCTCACTGGCTGCCCGTCGTCCGCCGGAGGCGATTGCTCTGGCGGAGGATACCATCGAAACCGCCAAAGCCGCTTCGGCTCAGGAAGCCCTCGAGGTGGGGCTGGTGGATTTCATTGCCACTGACCTGAATGATTTATTGCGCCAGCTGGACGGCTTTGAAGTGACTGTGCTGGATCAGCCGGTCACGCTTTCCACCCAGTTTGCTGCCGTGCGTGAGGTGCCGCCTACCTTTGTCGAACAAGCCCTGCGCCTGCTGACCGACCCGAACATCGTTTTTCTGCTGCTGACGATTGGGGTACAGGCCATTTTGATCGAGCTTTCCAACCCGGGCGGCTGGGTGGCGGGTTTCATCGGGGTGGTATGTCTGGCGCTGGTGTTCTACTCGTTCGGCATCATCCCGGTCAACCTGTTCGGGCTGATTTTCATCGTGCTGGCGTTTGTGCTGTTCATTCTGGAACTGCAAACGCCCACCAACGGGGCGCTGACCGTTGCGGCGGTGATCTCGTTCGTCACCGGCGCGCTGGTGCTGTTCAACTCGGTGCGCATTCCGGGATTCCCGGCCGTTTCGGTGCCGCTGGTGATCGGCGCCAGTGCTGTGCTGGCGGTCACTTTTCTGGCGTTCATGGGCTACGCTTTACGCGCCCTCAAAACACCGGTGGCGATGGGCAAGCCGGCCCTGATCGGGCAGGTGGGGGTTGTCACCAAGGCGATTGACCCGCACGGCATGGTGCAGGTGGCTGGTGAGTTATGGAGCGCCGAAGCGGTTGACCCGCGCGAGTCCTTCCCGGAGGGCGTGCGGGTGGAAGTGGTGGATGTGGAGGGACTGCGGGTTAAAGTGCGCCGCGTCCAGTAATCCCGCCTACGCCCGCCAGAAGCCGCGCCGAATCGGGCGCACATCCTCGGCGGTCACAAAAGCCTCGTGGTCGGCTTCCAGAATCAGGGTTTCGACCTCGTCCAGTTTGCGGCGCACCACATCCACGTGCAGTAAGGTGACCGTGCCGGTCATCCCGCGCCCGGAAACTTCGGTGACGGCGTAGCCGTTTTTGCGTAAAATCTCCGCCACTGCCGCGCCGCGGGAGGGGCTGACAATGGTCAGGTGAATGTGACCGATCGCCAGCCGCTCTTCGATGAACATTCCCACCACATTTCCGGTGGCAAAGCCGCCGGCGTAGCCAATCACGCTGAGCGGGTTCTTCAGGTTGGAAAGCACGGTACTGATCGCCACCACGAAAATCAGGGATTGCATGAAGCCGAGCATCCACGCCAGTTTTTTCCGCCCGCGCACCACAAACAAAACCCGGATGGTGTCCAGCGACATATCACACACCCGCAGGGCAAAAATGCCCAGCATGATTAAAAAGGCTTGAGCGCTGAAATCAAAATGCATACAGGCCCCCTTTTGTCAGGCGGTTTCTTGTTCGGTTTCTTCCATACAGGCGAGGTACATCTCGCTCAGGTACTCTTTGACCATGCGGCGGGTGCTGAACTGGGGCGCCAGGGTGCGGATGGCTTCTTTGATGCGCGCAATCCAGGCGGTGGGGATGTTATCCACCGAGCGGTTGGTGTAGTACAGTGGGATGATGTCTTTCTCCAGCTGTTCGTACAGGCTGCGGGCGTCCATCTCGTCCTGCTGGTTGGGGTCAACCGGATCGGCGTCCTCGCCAATTGCCCAGCCGTTCAAGCCGTTGAAGCCTTCCCGCCACCAGCCGTCCATCACCGAGAGATTCAGCACGCCGTTGAGGGCGGCCTTCATGCCGGATGTGCCGGAGGCTTCGTTCGGGCGACGGGGGTTGTTCAACCAGACGTCCACACCCTGCACCAGATAGCGCGCCATGTTCATGTCGTAATCTTCCAAAAAGACCAGCCGCCCGCCCATGCGCGAATCTTTGACGGCGCGGTAAACCTGCTGGATGAGCAGTTTACCCGGTTCATCGGCCGGGTGGGCTTTACCGGCAAAGATGATCTGCACCGGCATATCGGGATTGGTCACCAGCCGCATCAGGCGGTCATAATCGCGCAAAATCAGCCCTCCGCGCTTGTAGGTGGCAAAGCGGCGGGCAAAGCCGATGGTCAGCGAGTACGGTTCAAGGAAAACGCCGCTGGCCAATGCCTGAGCAGGGTGGTACTGTCCGCTCTGCCAGCGTTGGCGGGCGCGGTCGTTGATGTAGAGAATCAATTTGCGCTTGAGATGCTGGCGGACAGCCCACAATTCGCCATCGGGGATGTTCTCCACCTGTGACCATAACTGCGGGTCGTCAATCCGCTTCATCCAATCAGCCCCCAAATAGCGGTCGAACAGCAGACGCAGGCGGCGCGCCAGCCACGTGCCGGTGTGGACGCCGTTGGTGATATGGCGGATGGGGACGTCTTCAACCGCCCGTTCCGGCCATAAGAAGTGCCACATCCGCCGCGAAACCTGCCCGTGCAGTTCCGAAACGGCGTTGGCGTGTTCAGAAAGTTTGAGAGCCAGTACCGGCATGCAGAAGCTTTCTCCCCACGGGGTTGCCTGACGACCCAAATCCACAAACTGATCGCGGGTCAGGCCCAATTCCGGCCAGATTTGGGAGAAGTACTTATCCACCAGCCAGAGCGGGAACTGATCGTTACCGGCCGGCACGGGGGTGTGGGTGGTGAAGACGTTGGTCTTGCGCACTTCGGCAGCGGCTTCGGCAAAGGTCTTTCCCTTGCGCACCAGTTCCAGCGCCCGTTCCACTGCCAGAAAAGCCGAATGCCCTTCGTTCATGTGCCAGACCTGGGGCTGGTATCCGAGCCGGCGCAAGGCGCGCACACCGCCCATCCCCAGCAGAATTTCCTGCGAAATCCGCACTTCCAGATCGTTGCTGTACAGACGGGCGGTCAGTTGCCGGTCAGCATCACTGTTCACCGGCAGGTTGGAATCCAGCAGGAAGAGCGAAACCCGCCCAACACGCACTTCCCAGATGCGGGCGAACACATTCCGGCCGGGCAGTTCCACCGAGATGGTGATCGGGTTGCCCTCGTCGTCTTTGAGCAGCGCAATCGGGGCGTCTTCCAGTACCAGATGTTTGGTGTGAGTTTCCTGCCAGCCGTCCTCGGTGATGACCTGCGTAAAGTAGCCCTGATTGTAGATAAAACCCACCCCCACCAGCGGCAAGCCTAAATCACTGGCTTCTTTGAGGTGGTCACCGGCGAGGATGCCCAGACCACCGGCGTATACCGGCAGCGATTCGTGCAGCCCGAACTCAAAGGAAAAATAGGCAATCTGCTGATTGAGGAGATGGGGGTACTGCTGTTTGAACCAGGTGTCCTCGCCGTTCAGGTAATCGTCGAACTTTTTCATCACCCGGTCGTACATATCGAGGTAGTAGGTGTCGTTGGCGGCGGCGTTCAGATAACTGCGCTCCACCTTTTTGAGGAATGCCACCGGGTTGTGTTCCAATTCATCCCACAGGCGCGGGCGGATCTGGCGGAATAACTGCTGGCCTTCCGGGTTCCACACCCACCAGAGGTTATAAGCCAGCTGACCCAGCCGGTTGATGCGCCGCGGCAGGCTGAAATGATTGGGCGTTTCCCGTTTGATGGTTTCGTTCATGGTTGTTTACTCTCTATCTTAAATAGGGGATTGCATGTCTGAGGGTTATTTGTGGACACGCCGGGACAGGCAAAACATCCGCCGCCCGGCCATCGAAGCGATTTGGTATTGTTTATCCAAAATATGCAAGTCCATACAAATCAACAGCCCAAAATTATACCATGCAATCGGCTGCCCCCGCATTAGGTTTGTGTGAAAATGTTATAATCAAATCGTGATTTCAAAACGCAAAACCATCCTCTGGATTTTCGTCGCAGGACTGTTTGCCTGCGGTCTGTTGTTTGCAGTCCCCTCATTGCGCGGCCGGGTAGTCTCGAACCTCAACGAATTGCGTGTGCAGGCGCGTTACGCGCTCAACCCGCCTCAACAGGCCGTTTTTGTGCCGGAAGAGGCAGTTGCCACGATGGTGGATGCCACCATGCAGGCGTTCAGCCGCACCTCCACACCAACGGCCAGCCCGACTGCCGCACCTTCCACTGCAACGCCCACACCCCAATTTACCTCCACTCCCACTCAAACGCCCACTCCGCTGCCGGAAAGGATCACCCTCAGTGGCGTGCGGTATCAGGATCAGCACGGTTTGTGGAATTACTGCGCCCCGGCCAATCTTGCCATGGGGCTTTCTTACTGGGGCTGGCAGGGCGAACGCACCGATGTCGGCCCGTTGCTGAAGCCGTTTGAAAAAGATAAAAATGTCATGCCGTACGAGATGGCCGATTATGTGCAAACCCACACCAACCTGAACGCCCTCATCCGCCATGGGGGAACTCTGGACACGCTAAAAAAATTGATTGCGGCCGGTTTTGTGCCACTGATTGAAAAAGGGATTGTCATCCGCGATATCAACGGCAAACTGGGCTGGATGGGGCATTACTCGACCATCACCGGCTACGATGACACGAATAATGTCTTCATCACCCAGGATTCGTATTTTCAACCGGATTTCAAAGTCAGTTACGACGACCTGCTCTGGCAATGGCGCTCGTTCAATTACATCTTTCTGGTCATTTACCCGCCGGAGCGCGAAGCCGAATTGCTGGATCTGCTGGGGCCGTATGCCGACCCGCAAACGGCTTTTCAAATCGCCGCCCAGACGGCTGCCGAAGAAGCCGTGCGCCTGGACGGCGTGGAAAAGTTCTTCGCCTATTTCAACCGCGGCACCAGTCTGGTCAACCTGCAGGATTACGCCGGAGCCGCCAGCACCTACGATCAGGCCTTTGCGCTGATGGCGGCTCTGCCGGAAAAAGACCGCCCGTGGCGGATGATGTGGTATCAAACCGGCCCGTACTTTGCCTATTACTACACCGGTCGCTATCAGGATGTAGAGGGGTTGGCAACCACGACCATTGAAGCGGCGGCTGAGCCGTTTCTGGAGGAGAGTTTTGTCTGGCGGGCGCGCGCCCGGCTGGCGCTGGGCAACCGCGCCGGGGCGGCGGAGGATGTTCGCAAAGCGCTGGAATATCACCCCGGTTTCGCACCGGCCGTTGAACTCGCCAATCTACTCGGATTACAGCCATGAGGGGAGTTTGCCATGCTGCGCATTCTGCACTTTGCCGATGCACACATAGACATTGCCAATTACGGACGGCACGACCCACAAAGCGGTCTGCCGATGCGCGTGCTGGATTTTTTGAAAGCCCTGGATACGATTGTTGAAACCGCAATCCGCGAAAAAGTCGACCTGGTCCTGTTCGCCGGGGATGCCTACAAAGACCGCACCCCGGCACCCACCTTTCAACGCGAGTGGGGCAAACGCATCATCCGGCTCAGCCGCGCCGGCATTCCGTGCGTGCTGCTGATCGGCAATCACGACCTTTCTCCGGCGCTGGGGCGGGCGCACGCCTTACAGGAATATCAAACTCTGGAAGTGGATAAAGTGCTGGTCATTGACCGGCCGCGCCTTCTGAAACCGGATGATCTTTTCGGTTTGCCCCTCCAAATCATGGCCATCCCATGGGTTTCGCGCTCTTCGCTGATGGCGCATTTGCAGATCAGCGCCATCGAGCCAAATCAAATCCACGAAGAAATCGAAAAGCGCTTGCACGAAATTGTCCAGAACTGGTTCAAGGAAGTGGATCTCAACCTGCCCATCGTGCTGGCGGCTCATGCCACCGTGCAGGGCGCCCGTTACGGCAAAGAACGCAGTATCATGCTGGGCAATGATCTGGTGCTGCCGGGTTCGCTGGTACGGGATGAGCGGCTGGATTACGTGGCGCTCGGTCACATTCACCTGCGCCAAAACCTGAACGAGGGCGGTCACCCGCCGGTGGTTTACCCCGGCTCGATTGAGCGGGTGGATTTTGGCGAGACGGATGACCGCAAATACTTTGTGATTGCCGGTGTCCAGAAGGGCCATACCGAACTGGACTGGCGTGAACTGCATGGGAGGCGTTTTGTTGATTGCAGCGTCAACCTGCTGGATGTTGCTGCGGCTGCGGAAGGCAGCACCCCGCCGGTGATGGAGCGCATTCTGGCCGCTCTGCCGCCGCGCGAGGAATTGAAGGATGCGATTGTCCGCCTGACCATGGATTACCCGCGTGATTGGGACGCGTTGATTGACGAGGCGCGCCTGCGCCGCCATGCCGAACTGGCGTTTGATTTTCATCTGGTGCGCCGCCCGCACATTGCCGCCCGCGGACGCATCAGCGAGATTGAAAACATTGCCGCAAAATCACCCCTGGAATTGCTGGAACTCTATTGGGAAACCAGAGGTGAATCACCCGACCACATTGAAGAGCTCAAACGGCTGGCTGAAGAAATCATTCATCAGGCCGAATCTTTGACGAATGAATTTTCTGTTGATTCTGAATGAACAATCCCTTTCTTGAAATCGGTTTGATTTTTCTGCTGCTGGTGGCAAACGGGCTGTTTGCCTTCTCGGAAATTGCCATGGTTTCGGCGCGTAAGGTGCGCTTGCAGCAAAAGGCCGAAGATGGCGACCCGGCCGCCCGGGCTGCGCTGGAACTGGCTGAGTCCCCCAACCGCTTTCTCTCCACCGTCCAGATTGGCATTACCCTGATCGGCATCCTCGCCGGGGCTCTCAGCGGCGCTACGCTGGCCAAACGGCTGGCGGAATGGATTGCACGGGTGGATTTTCTGGCGCCTTACAGCAGCGGTCTGGCGCTGTCCGTGGTGGTGATTCTGCTGACTTATTTTTCGCTGGTGATCGGCGAACTGATTCCCAAACGGCTGGCAATGAACAACCCCGAAGCCGCCGCCAGTGCGGTTGCCCGTCCGATGCGCTTCCTTTCCAACATCACCTTTCCATTGGTGCGCCTGTTGAGTGCATCCACCGATTTTGGCCTGCGGGTGATGGGCATCCGACCCTCAACTGAACCACCGGTTACCGAGGAAGAAATTAAAGTGCTGATGGAGCAGGGCACTCAGGTGGGAGTTTTTGAGGAAGCCGAGCAAGACATGATCGAAAGCGTCTTCCGGCTTGGAGACCGCTACATTGACGCCATCATGACCCCTCGTACCGAAATCGAGTGGATTGATCTGGACGAAAGCCCGCAGGAAATTTTGCAAGACATTCTGCAAAGCAGCCACAGCCGTTTCCCGGCGGCCCAGGGTAATCTGGATAATGTCAGCGGCATCCTTTCTGCCAAGGACTTTCTCAGCAAAATGGTCAGCGGCGAGCCATTTGAGGTCAAGTCGCTGTTGCAGCCGCCGCTGTTTGTGCCGGACAGCATGTCGGCCCTCAAGGTGTTGCAATTGATCAAATCTGCCGGTGTGCATGAGGCGCTGGTGCTGGATGAATACGGCGGACTGCTTGGGTTGGTGACCCTGTACGATGTGCTGCGTGCCATCGTCGGCGAATTGCCCGGCCCCGGTTCGGACGGCGGGGCACAAATTACGCAGCGCGAGGACGGTTCATGGTTGGTGGACGGCCTCTTGCCGGTGGACACCCTGAAAGAATTGCTGGAAACCGAGGAATTGCCGGAGGAGGAGCGGATTGGTTATCAGACCCTGGCCGGCTTTATCCTCAGTCAACTTGGTAGCATCCCCGCCCCCGGTCAGCGGTTTAACTGGGGGGATTTTTCTTTCGAGATCATGGACATGGACGGGCGCAGAATTGACAAGGTGTTGATCAGCCGCCTGCCACCGCCGACGGAGGAAACCGATCAATGATCCCGCTTCGACTGCAAATACGCGGCTTTCTTTCGTACCGCCAGCCAGTAGAAATTGATTTCAGCGACCTGCGTCTGGCCTCGATCACCGGTCATAACGGGGCTGGAAAATCCACTTTGCTGGATGCCATTACCTGGGCTTTGTTTGGCGAAGCCCGTCGCCGTGATGATGCGGTCATCAACAATCAGGAAAATGCCGCCGAAATTATGTACGAGTTTTTGTACGAAAACAATCGTTACCGCGTCCAACGCAGCAAAGCTCGCGAAAAAACCGCCATCCTGGAGTTTTACACCCTCAACGACGAGGGTCTCTGGAAGCCGCTGACCGAACACTCGTTGACCGAAACCGAAAAACGCATCCGCTCGGTGCTGCGAATGGACTACCAGACCTTCATTAATGCCTCGTTTTTTCTGCAAGGAAAAGCCGATCAATTCGCCCAACAGAACGCGGCAAGCCGCAAACGCATCCTGTCCAACATACTTGGATTGGAAGTCTGGGAAGCCTACCGCGAAGCCGCCCGCAGCCGCCTGCGGGAGGCGGAATACCTGCTGGACAGCATCCAATCGCAGATTCAGGAGCAGGAAGCCGAAGTGGCCGAGGAAGGTGAGC
Source organism: Bellilinea caldifistulae (assembly GCF_001306055.1). Lineage (GTDB taxonomy): Bacteria > Chloroflexota > Anaerolineae > Anaerolineales > Anaerolineaceae > Bellilinea > Bellilinea caldifistulae. The sequence goes on from NZ_LGHJ01000011.1 coordinate 258,575, forward strand.
GGCGCAATAAACTGGAGGAACTGAAAAAAGAACTGAAACGGCTATCCGTCCTGCGGCAGGCCCACGAACAGCGCCTCGATCACCTCAACCGGCTGGCAGCGGCGCTGAAGGAACAGCGCCGCATGGTGGAACTGCTTGCGGCTCAATTGAGCAGTGTGGAGCAGAAAACGGCCGCCAGCCAGCGGCGGCTGGAGGAGCGCCGCAACGAAGCCGAACAGCTGCAGCACATTCTGGATGAAGCCGAGAACATCGAAGCCGCTTACGCGGGCTGGCAGTCCAGCCGCAGGGAGCTGGAACGCTGGGATGCACTGGCCGAGCAGTTTCAACGATTACACCAGCAGCGCGCCGAACCGCAGACGGTGCTGGAAAGGGAACAGGCGCGTCTGGAGGAGGAATTACGCAGTCTTCAACAGCAGGCTCAGCAGGTAGCCCGCCAGCAGGCTCAACTGGCCGAACTGAACGAGAAGCGGAAGGAACTGCTTGACCAGCAGCAGGAACTGAGCCAGCGCATTCAACAGCGGGAGGCGCTTAGCAACGCCCTGCTGGAATTGAAAGACCGGATTACCCGCCAGCGCACGGAGATGACTCACCGGCAGGAGCAGATTGAAGCCGTGCAGGAACGGCTGGAGCGATTGCACACGGATGAAGAAAGCGGCACCTGCCCGTTGTGCGGCCAGCCGCTCGGCCGCGCCGAGCGCGAGGCGCTGGTTACCAGACTGGAAGCGGAAATCGCATCCGGCCGCCAGGCTGTTCAGCTGTTGCAGCAGGAGATTCAGCAAGCCCGCCGCGATCAACAGCGGCTGGAAGAGCAGTTAATCGAAACTCAGTCGGCCGATCAGGCGCTGCAAGCCAACCAGCGGCAGGTGAGCGCGCTGGAAGCACGCATCCAGCAAATCGAGGAGCAGCAAGCCCAGTGGCAGAAGCAGTACGCCCCCCGTTTGCAACAGGTCGAGCAGATACTGACCGCCGGTCAGTACGCGCTGGAGGCGCGTCAAAAACTCGCCGAAATTGACGCTGCCCTGGAAAGGCTGGGCTACGACCCGCAGGCGCACGCGGCGGCGCGGCTTGCCGAGCAGCAGGCCCGCCCGGCTGAGCAGGCTTTACGCCAGTTAGAGGCGGCGCGCGCCCAATTGAAGCCGCTGCTCAACGAAATTCACCAGCTGGAAAGTAGTCTTGAAGAAGATCAACGGCATCTCGAACAATTGCGCAGAGATTACCACGAAGCGGCCCAAAAGTACGAAACCGAATCGGCCAACCTGCCCGATCTGGCGGAAATGGAGCGGGAGTTATTTGACCTGAAAGAAGAAGAAAACCGGCTGCGCACGCAAATCGGCGCTGCCGAGCAGAAAGTCAATGTACTCTTCGCCATCCGCGAACGGCTGAAGGAGAATCACGTCAGACGGGAGGAATGCGCCCGCCGGATTGCCCGCCTGAAGATACTCGACCGGGCTTTTGGCAAGGACGGCGTGCCGGCTTTGCTGATCGAACAAGCCCTGCCTGAAATTGAGTCGCGCGCCAATCAAATCCTCAGTCAGCTTTCCAACGGTGGAATGAACATCCGCTTTGAAACGCAAGCCGAATACAAAGACAAAAAACGGAAGGATATGAAGGAGACACTGGAGATTATCATCAGTGATTCGGCCGGCATCCGCCCGTATGAGATGTATTCCGGCGGCGAGGCCTTCCGGGTGAATTTTGCCATTCGGCTGGCGCTTTCGCATGTGCTGGCCAATCGCGCCGGCGCCCGCCTGCAAACCCTGTTCATTGATGAGGGCTTTGGCAGTCAGGATGCCGAAGGCCGCCAGCGGCTGATTGAGGCGATCAACGCCGTCAAAGATGAATTTGCCTGCATTCTGGTCATCACCCATCTGGATGAATTGAAGGATGCTTTTCCGGCGCGGATTGAGGTGGAAAAGAACAACCACGGTTCGACCGTGCGGGTGTTGACCTTATGAGCCAAATTCCGCTTCGTTTGGGCCTGCAGCAGCGAATTTTGCCCAATTACCGCGCTCCCTTCTTTGAAGCACTGGGGCAGGCCTGCCCGCGCGGGTTGGGGATACTTGCCGGTTTACCGCGTCCCGACGAAGCGGTTGAGTCACAGCCTGCCCTGCGGCACGCCAACCTGACTCAGGCGCGCAACCTGCACCTGTTCGGCGGGCGTTTTTACCTGTGTTGGCAGGCCGGCGGGCACGCCTGGCTGGAACGCTGGCAGCCGGAAGCCCTGATTGTGGAGGCCAACCCGCGTTATCTCAGTACTCCGGCGCTCATCCGCTGGATGCGCGCCCACCATCGCCCCGTGATTGGCTGGGGGCTGGGCGCTCCACTGGCTGAAAGCGGGCGTTGCTCATGGGAAAAGACCCTCTGGGCACGATTTTTGGGGCGGTTCGATGCGCTGATCGCCTATTCCCAGCGCGGCGCGCAGCAGTACGCCCGGCTGGGATTTCCCCCGCAACGGATTGTGGTCGCCCCGAACGCGGTTGCGCCACGCCCGGTTCAGCCGCCGCCCCAACGCCCGCCCCGGTTTGAATCCGGCCGGCCGCGCCTGCTGTATGTGGGGCGGCTGCAGGCCCGCAAACGGGTAGATTTGCTGCTGCGTGCCTGTGCTGACCTGCCGCAGGAGATCCAGCCGGAAGTGTGGATTGTGGGTGACGGGCCGGTACGCCATCAGCTGGAAGAACTGGCACGCAGCATTTATCCGCATACCCGCTTTTGGGGCGCCCTCTACGGCGATCAACTGGAGCCGGTCTTTCGGCAGGCCGATTTGTTTGTGCTGCCCGGCAGTGGCGGGCTGGCTATCCAGCAGGCAATGGCCTTTGCCCTGCCGGTAATGGTTGGCGAAGCCGACGGCACTCAGTCTGATCTGGTTACCGGGCAGAATGGCTGGCTGCTGCCGCCCGGCGATGGGTCGGCCCTGCGTGAGGCGCTGCGCGAGGCGCTGGGGGATGCTTCCCGTCTGCGAGAAATGGGGCTGGTTTCTTTTCAAATTGTGCGCGAGCGGGTTAACCTGGAAACGATGGTTGCCGCCTTCGCCCAGGCCGTCGAACTGGCGGCAGCCCATTGTGGTTACCCATCAAACCCAATCCATCCGGGCGGAGTGTGAAGCATGCACATCCTGCTGGTTGCCGATGGCCGCAGTCCAATCACCCTGCGCTGGCTGGATAACCTGCGTGAACTGGGTTACACCTTCTCGCTGGTTTCCACCTTTCCGTGCCTGCCGCCGCCCGATGCAGCCCACTTTGCGGTGGTGCCGGTGGCATTCAGCGGGCTGGCGGGCGGGCAATCTTCCCCTTCCCGGCGGGTTGACAGCCGTCAAGGTTCCCCTTCCGCTGCGCGGCGCTGGGTGACAGGTCTGCGCCGCGTGCTGCTGCCGCTGCGCTACCGGCTGGCCCCGCTCAGCCTGCCTGCCGCTGCGCGGCGCTTCCGTCAGGCGTTGCAGGATTTTGAGCCGGATCTGGTTCATGCGCTGCGCATTCCGTTTGAGGGCATCCTCGCGCTTGCCACACCCCAGGACTTGCCGCTGGCGGTTTCGATTTGGGGCAACGACCTGACGCTCCATGCACCGGCTACCGCCCGAATGACCTTGTGGACACGGGCGGTCTTGCAGCGAGCCGACGGCCTGCACGCCGATGCCGCCCGTGACCTGCGTCTGGCGCTGGGGTGGGGTTTTCCAGCGGATCGTCCTGCCCTGCTCATCCCCACCAGCGGCGGCATTGACCTGCAACGGATGCAACAAGCCTGCCAAGGGCTGCCCGCCGAACTGGAAGAACGCATTCCCCCCCATCAGGCAATGGTGATCAATCCGCGCGGAGTGCGTGCCTACACCTGCACGGCTGCCTTCTTTCAGTCCATTCCGCTGATCTGGGAGCGCTTTCCGCAAACGGTCTTCGTCTGTCCGGGTATGCAAGGCGAGCGCGAAGCCGAAACCTGGAAACAACGGCTGCATCTTGATGAGCGGGTGGTGTTATTGCCATCCCTGCCGCAGGCGCAGTTATGGGGGTTGTTTGCCCGCAGCGCCGTTTCTGTCTCGGTGACCACCCACGACGGCACCCCCAATACGCTGCTGGAAGCCATGGCCTGCGGGAGCTTCCCGGTAGCAGGTGATTTGGAAAGCATCCGCGAATGGATCACACCCGGGGTCAATGGACTGCTGGTGGAGGGGCAAAAGGCAGATTCGATTGCGGCGGCGGTGGTGCTGGCGCTTTCCAATCCACCTTTGCTTCGGCAGGCGGCCGAGATCAACGCTCAGCGGATTGCTGAACGCGCCGAAGCCGGTTTGATGCGCCCAAGGTTGGCAGCATTTTACGCTCAAGTAGCCGAACGGCGCCGGTCATTGGCAGGTTAAACCGGACTGGAACAGTGCTTGAAGAAGAAAGGTCGTCTGATATGGCTCTCCGTACTCCACCAACACCCGAAATTGAGGCGTATATCACTGGCCTGTTTGCGCGGGAGGATGACATCCTGCGCCAGATTCGCGAGCAGAGCGCCGAACAGGGGCTGCCTCAGATTGCGGTCAGCCCCGAAGAGGGGGCGTTTTTGGCGCTGCTGGTGCGTTTGTGCAAAGCCCGGCGGATTCTGGAAATCGGCACGCTGGCTGGTTACAGCGCCATCTGGATGGCGCGAGCCCTACCGGCGGATGGTTATCTGGTGACCATCGAGAAATCGTCTGTTCATGCCGAAGTCGCCCGGCGCAATTTTGCCCTGGCTGGCCTGGAAGGAAAAATCCGCTTACTGGTGGGGCAGGCCAGCCTGATGCTGAAAAAAGCAGCCGCTCTTGCGCCGTATCACCTGATCTTTATGGATGCGGATAAAGAGGGTTACCCGCAGTACTACGAATGGGCCTTAAAGCACCTGCCATCCGGCGGGGTGATTGCTGCCCACAATGCCCTGTGGGGCGGAAGTGTGGCGGGTGAAGCCAGCAGCCCGATCATCGAGGCGGTACGCAGTTTCAACCGGATGGTCGCGCAGGACGAGAGGGTGACCGCCCATCTTTATCCGGCCGGGGATGGCACCCTGATCGCCGTTAAAAAGTAATCACGGCGGTTTTAATGCCCGGCAGGTTTTTCGTTCCTCTCCCGGCATTTTGCGGGTAAAATTAAGTAAACATGAGGCGTTCGAGAGCAGGTCAAGGATGAAACGATGAGCGAATCGGCACCCATTCGGGTGATGCTGGTGGACGATCACGCCGTGGTGCGCAGCGGTTTGAGCGCTTTTCTCATGGCGTTCGACGATTTGGAACTGGTCGGGGAAGCCGAAAACGGTTTGCAAGCCGTGCAGCGCGCTGCAGCGTTCCAGCCGGATGTGATTTTGATGGATCTGGTCATGCCGGAGATGGACGGGGCTGCTGCCACCCGCCTGATTCGGGAGGCGCATCCCCACATTCAAGTCATTGCACTGACCAGTTTCCGCGAGGATGCCTTGGTACAGGCAGCTTTGCAGGCTGGCGCCATCAGCTATCTACTCAAGAATGTTTCGGCGGATGATCTGGCGCAAGCCATTCGCGCTGCCCATGCCGGGCGCAGCACGCTGGCGCCGGAGGCGGCTCAGGTTTTGATTCAGGCGGCCACCCGCCCGCCTGTACCCGCCTTTGAACTGACCGACCGCGAACGGGATGTGCTGATTTGGATGGTGCGCGGTTTGAGCAATAATGAGATTGCAGCCAAACTGGTGGTCAGCCCCTCAACGGTCAAGTTTCACGTCAGCAATATTCTTTCAAAACTGGGAGTTTCCAGCCGGACTGAGGCAGTTGCTTTTGCGCTTCAACAGCGGCTGGTTGAATAAATCAAGCGAGCGTTTGATCCTTCCTTCTAATCTGCGGGGAAAAAATGGATTCCCTGAGCAGGCGCGTTTTTGTGTTTTGGGCTACAATGTTGCCGGAGGGCGTTGGTGGAAGCGTTGAACTGGATGCCAAAAGATGCCATACTGGTCACCTTTGCGAGTCGGTCGGGTTCCACAGCAGAGGTGGCTGAGGTAATTGCCTACGAGATTGGGCAGTATTGCGGACGGGTGGATGTGGCTCCCGTGCAGCGAGTGCGCGACCTGCGTCCGTACTGGGCGGTGATTTTGGGCAGCCCGGTGCGTCATGCGCGCTGGTTGCCGGAGGCAATTGCCTTTTTACGCGCCCAGCGCGCCACTCTCCGCCTGCGCCTGATGGGGGTCTTTCAACTGTGCGGCAGTCTGTGTCAGGATACGCCCCAGAATCGCGAAGCCGCCCGCCAGGCCTACGAAGAAATCCGTCGCACCTTTCCGGAATTCCGACCGCTGGAAGTGGGGCTGTTTGCCGGCCGGGTGTCTGAGGAGGCGCTGCTGCATGGCACTCACGGCGGGCAAAGCGCACTCAAACCCGGCGATTGGCGCGATTGGGAAGCCATCCGCGAGTGGGGACGTAAGATGGGAAAAATTTTATTCGGCATGTGTCAGCCCGCACCACCGGCTCGCCTGCCGCCCGAAAAACTGTGATCCCGCTTGTATAAGCTTATCCGGCGCTGAGGTTGCGGTCTGCGGCAGTGACTACTTATAATCCCATCGTCAGGGAAATGTCTCAAATAAGGAGTAGTCAAAATGACCTGGACGATTGATCGTAAAAAAGTGCTGATTACCGGCGCTACCGATGGCATCGGTAAAGTGACCGCCTTAGAACTGGCTAAACAGGGAGCGCATGTCATCATTGTCGGGCGCAATCCGCAAAAAGCGGAACATACCGTTCACGAAATTCGCCAACAGAGCGGCAATCCCAAAGTAGATTTTCTGATTGGCGACCTTTCGGAGCAGGAACAGGTGCGGCGGGTGGCTGCCGAATACCGTCGCCGCTACGACCATTTGCATGTGCTGATCAATAATGCCGGGGCGTTTTTCGCCAAACGCGAATTGACCGGCGATGGCCTGGAAAAGACCTTTGCCCTCAACCATCTGGGGTATTTTTTGTTGACCCACCTGCTTTTGGATTTGCTGATCAGGAGCGCGCCGGCGCGAATCATCAATGTCTCTTCGGCGGCTCACTTTGGTGGACGGATTAACTTTGAAGACCTGAATGGGGAAAAAGGGTATAACGGCTGGGGGGCATATTCCAACAGTAAACTGATGAATGTGCTGTTTACCTCCGAGCTCGCCCGCCGGCTGGAAGGCACAGGTGTCACCGCTAACTGCCTGCATCCCGGTTTTGTGGCCACCCAATTCGGTAAAAACAACGGCGGATTGATCGGCCTGGGATTGGGTCTTGTCCAACGTCTGAGCGCAATTTCTCCCGAGCAGGGGGCTGAAACGACCATTTACCTGGCCGTTTCTCCCGAAGTTGAAGGGGTTAGCGGCAGGTATTTTGATCGGAAAAAAGCGGTTGAGCCTTCCCGAATTGCCCAAGACGAGGAAATCGCCCGTCGTCTTTGGCAGGTCAGTCTGGAACTGACCGGTTTGAAGGAAACAACCCGTTAAAAACCTCGAAATTTGCGAGCGGGTTATAATACTCCTGTTGCCGAAATTATCCAGCGACAGGAGTATTGATGTATGGGTCGTAAAAATCTGGTGTGGATGGTGGTGCTGGCGGTGCTGCTTTCGGCTTGTGCGCAAGCCATTCAAACCCCGCCGGTGGATCGAAAAACTCCCCTGCCCGGCTGGTATGATCCCACTCGCCTGACCCCAACGCCGCAACAGGAAAACGCCCCGCCGCCCGATTCATCCTTCTTCCCGCCGGCCGTGCTGGCGGCCCGTCAGGTTCTGGCAGTGGCTTTGGGGCTGGAGGAGACGGCGGTGAGCGTCATTCGTGTGGAAGCCGCCGACTGGCCGGATGGCTGTTTGGGCCTGGGAAATGAGGGGGAGGCCTGCACGGAGGAAATTGTGCCGGGTTATCTGGTTGGTCTGCAGGTCGGTGATCAGTTTTTTGAATTTCGCACCGATCTGGAAGGCGTGCGCATCCGCCCGGTTGCGGCTGTGCAGGAGGCAGCCGTGGCTGCAGCCCGTCGGCAACTGGCAGACCTGCTCTCACTGGGCACGCCGGCCGAGGCGGTGCTGGTCGAAGTTTCGCCGGTGGAATGGCCGGATTCCTGCTTGGGCCTGTCTCAGGCTGGCGAGGAATGTCAACCGGAGGTGGTGAACGGCTTCCGGGTGGTCTTTGCCGTGCAGGGGTTACAGTACATCTACCACACCAACGGAGATGGCAGCCGGGTGCTTCTGGCAGGGGTTAAGAGCGCCGATGAGGGCCAATCGTACCTGATTTTGATTTCCGGCTCACAAAGTGAGGACTGCCGCATTCTGCAAATCGGTTTGGGCGGACTGGCCAGCGGCGCTTGCGGGAGTGTACTGGAAGCGCAGCCTTTTACCAATTTACAGCGACCGTTGGAGCTGGCGGAGTTAATCCGCACGCTGCCTTCGTTCCAAATGGAAACTCCCGCCGGCTGGTTGACCTTTCAGGGGCGGGGCACCACTCAGCCTGCTGTTGAAGAGGGCCGCGCCCTGGCGGTCTGGGCGCAAATGGCGCTGGCAGAAGCCCGCGCCGAGAACCTTGATTCGTACCGCTTGTTGTTCTGGCAACGCACAGGCGGGATCGCCGGTTTTTGTGATGTACTGGAAATCTACGAGAGCGGTTGGGCTTATGCAAGGGATTGTAAAAATAACCCACCTGCGATGCGCGGTTCTTTGCGCATATCTGCCAATTCCTTGAAGTTATTGTATAATTGGGTAGATCAAATTGCGCTGTTTGAGGCACGCCGCAGTGACGGGGTAACCGATGGTTTTGAGTACACATTAAACTGGTATGGCCGGGGGGATGGTCAGGTTACTTCCTCCCAACAAGAGGATGTGTTCAACTTTGCGGCGGAAGTGTTTGGTCAGATTCAACCTTAGCCAACCGGCACTGGAAGCAGGTAAATCCGCTTCCGGTTAGGGGGAGGAGGCTCCCTACCCTCCTCCCCTGATGATTCATAAAGTGAATTTTCGTGATTGAATCAAGATGACACAAGCAACGGCTTTGGAGCATCAGCAGCAAAGACTGGCTGGTATGGGGTTGGGGGGTTTGCTGGCAGTCAGCTTCGCTTTGAATGTTTATCTGCTCTTTTTACAGCCTTTGGGGGTTTTGAGTCTGCGCCGGCTGGTTTTTGCGGCGGGTATCGGTGCGGTGTTGAGTGCAGCGGTCTGGCTGTACCTGCGGCGGGGGCGTCAATCCCTTGTTGATTGGTGGCGCAGGTGGGTGATGCAGGAAAGGCTGTGGCGGGCAGGATTATTGCTTTCTGGCATATTTCATCTGATCTACCCCGCCCCTCCCGGTCAGTTGTTTGCCCTGCCGGTGGAATTGCAGGTGGAATTTTCCTCGCTTTCTGCTTTGCCCGCCGAGGTGCGTCTGATCAGCTTGAACAACGGAATGGTTGATGTATCCTATAAAGACCTCCAGCTGGATGAAACGGCGGAAATTCGCCCCGGCAGCGGCATCCATTTGACAGTGGAAGGTGAATCGCCGGCAAAAATCCGCTGGAGCGGGCGTGTCTGGCAGGCATTGACCCTGATTTTCAGCAGCGATCAGCCAATTGAGATTCGCATTCGTTACCAAAACCGTGAAGAACGCCTTCGATTTGATGCGCCACCAATCCTCGAACGGAAGATCACCGTGCCGGTTGGCGGATGGTGGTACTACGGGCTGGTCAAGGCAGGCATCCTTCTGCTCGCCGCCGTCAGTCTGGCGGTTCTGGCTGCCCTTTTGCGAACTTCGCCTTTGTGGGAGGACGGGTGAGGTTGATGCGAAAATATTTGGTTCAGGCTGGCCATTTTGGACTGCTGTGGCTTAGTCTGCTGGTGAATCTGTATTTTTTGATCTTTCAACCCCGTTCGGCGATCAGCCTGCGAAGATTGGGTTTGAGTGCAGGGATCGCCCTTGGATTGGTGGTGCTGCTGTGGTTATTAAGGGAACGGGGTATGACCGCAACCGGCTGGCGGGCAATCTCCACAAAGGGTTGGTGGATGGGTATGATCCTCGCAGTGGTCTTGTTTATCATTGCCCCGGCACCCACCCTGCATTCGCTGATCGCTCCGGTTGAAGTGCGGTTGAATTTCGAACCGCTTGATTCACAAGAAGCCACGTTTCAACTGGTCTGGTTGAATAATGGCCTTGCTGACCTATCCTTCAATGATCTTGAATTGCCGCCCACTGCACAGATCACGCCGGGGGGAGTATCGTTGACAGCCGGGCAGGGTCAGCCTGCCGAAGTCCGCTGGCATGGGCGAATCTGGCAAGAATTACTGGTGACCGTGCAAAGCCGGACACCTCTCCGCCTGAGTGCGCAGGTTGGCAGCCAATCGAGGGAGATTCTGCTGGAAGGAGGGGCAAACGAAAAGGGAATTCACCTGCCATATTTGTCGTTTGGGCTTTACGCCGCCGGTTACGTGCTGGTGATGGCTCTCGGTTCGCTCAGTCTGGCATGGCTGGCTCAGATCAGTCTGAATGGGGTAGCGTGGTTCATTCGGCGTTATCCGGACACATTAGGAAGGCTGATTTGCCATCTTCCCCTGGCGTCTCTTGTGGGGGTCGGTTTGTTTTACCTGCTCACGCTGCGCAGCGGCCACCCGTGGGGAGATGATTTTGCCCAGTATATCGCCCATGCCCGCAATCTGGCGCAGGGGCAGCCCTACACGGCGATCGGCATTATGCACAACCCGGCGGTGGTGCTCGGCCCAAGCGCTTATCCGCCCTTGCTGCCGTTGCTGTTAGTGCCTCTCTACGCCGTCTTTGACTTGAATCTAACGATTTTCAAGCTGGTCGGTGTGGCTTGCGGGCTGGGTTCGCTGGCTTTATTTAATGAGTGGCTGAAAGACCGTTTTCCGCCTCCGTTGCGGGCTTTGGCGATTTTACTGGCAGGTCTGCACCCCTGGTTTTGGGATTACAAGGATCAAATCCTTTCAGATATGCCGTTTGTGCTCCTGGGTATGCTCAGTTTGTTATGGTGGGAAAGATGGCGTGATTCGAAAGCGGGGGTCAAAGGCTGGATGGTGGGGCTGGCCATTGCGGCTGCCATCACTGCTCGCAGTGTCGGTTTTCTATTGCTGGCAGCCGTGCTGGTGGATGCCATACTGCACCGCCGCTGGCAGACCCGTGATTTTTGGTTTGTGATTGGAATTCCGCTCCTGGTGGCCATGATGTTAAATCTGGTGTTACCCAGCACCGGCGATTATCTTGACCAGACCAGAGGCTGGAACTGGAGTATTTTGCAAGAAAATATCAATTCGATGATCTCCTTTTTTCAGGGAATGTGGCGCAATGATATGCTCCGTATTGGTGAAGTTAGTTTGATTTCAATGATTGGCATCGCGTTGTTGATACTGGGATTGGTTTTTCGATTGCCCTACCTGGGTGCAGTTGAGTGGTTCGTATTGGGTAATTTGGCAATGATCGCGGTATGGCCTTATAATCAGGGCTTTCGCTTCTACCTACCGATTTCGTTTTTCGTTTTTTATTATGTTCTGTATGGGTGGCAGCAAGGTTCGATCTTTTTTAGTAAATTCAACCCTATCCCTTCCGGCATGGTTCAAAAAGGAATTTCATTTCTGGCGCTGGCTATTTTTACGGTTGGAGTGTTGCAGGGGTACCTGAGCGATTATCGGCGCATCCCGCTGAAAGAATTTGACAACGGAATTGGTTTGCCCGCCAGTCAACAAATGTTCGAGTACGTTCGGGAAGAGACCCGACCACCGGATGTCATCGCTTTTTTCAAGCCGCGCGCCCTGGCACTATTCACCGGGCGGAATGCCTTTGCGCCTTACTGGAATCCGCAGCAGCCCCAGAGGTTGTTGGAGGATCTGAAAACCTTTCGGGCGGATTATCTGGTGGTGTGGAAGCCGGATTACGCCGATTTGGCGGGTTTTGCGCGCAATCAATTCCCTTTGTTATTCGAGAATGATGACTTTGAGATTTATTCCTCATCGAGTTTAAGACCATGAAGCGCTTAGCATCCCTGCTCCCATTCAGTCTATCAACCGCTGGCATTTTGTTCATTGGTTGGGTGAGTCTTTCCCTTAACCTGTACTGGTTCGTTTTCCAACCACCCATGATTGTCAGCCGTATGTTGTTGCTCATCAGCGGGCTGGCAGCGGGATTATTGATTTTGCTGGCAGGCTGGTTTTTCGACCGCCGTTTGTTCGAAGATTGGGATATCAAAAGGACTGGTAGCCTGATTGCCGCAACCGCCCTGTTGACGATCCTGCTGTATTTTGGCTATCCCAATCCTGCCATGCCGTTATTTGCTCTGCGAGAACGAGTTGATGCGCAATTCATCCCATTGGGTGCCCCCCCCGGAATTCTCCGTGTCGTCTGGCTCAATAATGGTATCGGTGATGTGTCCTATAAAACCATCCAATGGAAGGGTATGGTGGAAATTACCCCTGATGGGGTGGGCTGGCTGAGTGATCCGAAGGATGGAATGGGTTTTCTGTGGAACGGGCGTGGATGGGGAGATTTCAAACTCTCCGTTGAAGGCGAAGGCAATTGGCTTGTCAAAGTCAATACTGCTTCGCAAACGTTCGAGTATTTGCTGGAAGGCAAGCCGAAATTTGCCAGAACTTTTGAAATCCCCATCGGTACCCAATTCCAAAAGTACTCAACCTTAATTCCTTTGTGGATCAATGTCGCCCTCAGTGTTGCTTTTCTGCTTTACCTGATCGCCGGCGGAGCGGTAAAGGGGTTAAGAATAGCCCTTCCGGTCAGGGTTTACACGCTCTTCATTCCGCTGCTGCTGGGGGCGGTTGTACTGATCGGCTGGGGGTTGAGCTTTTCGATTGCGGCGAATAACCGCCTGTATGCGGATGATTACTGCTACTTGAATGTCCTGCGCGATTACGGTTGGGGAGGAGCGATTCGCAACTTCTATCAGACCATTAATGGGCGGTTCATGAGCCATTTATTCAATTTCACTGCCTTGCTGGCAGGAAAAGCCACGATACCGCTCGGCCCATTAATCCTGTTGATCGGTTTGGGTAGCAGCAGTCTGTGGGTGTTGAGGGCAATTTTTAAAGAGGCAAATCCTTTCATTCAACTTTTGTTACCGGTGGGCTTACCATGGTTTGTTTTTGTCATCTCTTCCGATAAATTTCAGGCCGTGATTTGGTCACTGCACGCCCTGATTGTTACGGGAGGATTGTCCTTTTTGCTGCTGGCGATTGGGGTGTGGCTCAGGCTGAAAAACAATCCTCAACGTAAGTATGATTTGGCAATCCTGTTCTTTTTTTCGTTTCTCAGTGCGGGTTTCCATGAAACGATTGCTATTCTGGGAGGAAGCATCTTTTTTGTGTTGAGCTGGCTGGAATGGCGGGCTGCTCAATTCCAAAGGAAGAGCCAAAAACCGACTGCCGCTTTAACCGGTCTGGCAGGGGTGATACTCGGTTTTGGAATGGTGGTCTTTTCACCCGGCAACAACACTCGAGTCAACACCATCGGTGTTTCAACAGACATTCAGAAGATTTTAGACACTGCACTCACCACATTGTCTAAGAATTATCACCTCCTGTTTGGAGGCATGGAAAGCGGCAACGCTTTTCCGCTGTTGATTCTTGGGCTGATTTTTGTGATTGGAATGAGTAGCGGCCATTTCCTGACTTTCCAGAAGAATAGTCTTTCTTTGCGGCTCCGAACCTGGGAAATCGTTTTCCTGATTCTTTTTCCTTTGATCGTTACCCTGATGATGTTCATCCCATCCGCTTTTTTGGGTGGTTATTTCCCGGAACGCACATTATTTGTTCCTCAAACGGTACTGGTGTTCAGCAGTTTCGCGCTTGGGGTTTGGGCAGGCGGCAGCCTGAAGCAAAAAGGGGTTTCTCCTTCGATCGGCGCGGCGGTGTTGACCCTGATTCTGGTTCTTGCGGTCGGCTGGATTTCGGTTCAGCAATTGAGCGCGATGAACGAGCAAATGCGCCTGCATGCCGCCGAATTTGACGCCCGCGAACAGTTGATCGAGCAGGCGATTCAACGCGGCGAACCGCGAGTTTTTGTGCCGCCTTACCGGTATAATTTTGGTCTGGATGTACAGCCCAACCCGCAAAACTGGCTGACCCTGTGCATCGGTGATTATTACGGCATTCCGGTTTATCTGAGTCAAGGCAGGTAATGATGAGCCATTCCCCTATCCCGGCTGATTTGATTGCTTCCACACCTGTACAAAACCCGCCCACCGTTGATCTGGTCATTCCGGTTTACAACGAGGAAGAAGCGATTGCGGTTTTTCATCGGCGTTTGAGCGCGGTGATTGACCCATTGCCCTATTCCTTTCATATCCTGTATGTCAATGACGGCTCAAAGGATGCCACTGCCGAACGCCTGGCCGAGATTGCCGCTGCCGACCGGCGCGTGACCGTCATCGAGCTGAGTCGTAATTTCGGTCATCAGGCCGCCCTGACCGCCGGCCTGGATCACAGCCGCGCCGATTTTGTCATCAGCCTGGATGGGGATGGGGAACACCCCCCGGAATTGATCCCCCAAATGTTGAATCTGGCCTTGCAGGGTTATGAGGTCGTCCTGACCCAACGGGTCGAGGCGCAACAGGCCGGCTGGTTCAAGCGTTGGACTTCGGATGCTTTTTATCGCTGGCTCAACCGCCTGAGCAACACCCGCATCCTGCCCGGCAGTGGCGATTTCCGCCTGCTCAGCCGCCGGGCTGCCAATGCGTTGGGCCAGATGCGCGAGTACCAGCGTTTTTTGCGCGGCATGGTGGCGTGGATGGGCTTTCAAACGGTTATTTTGCCGTATACGCCTGCCCAACGGATTGCCGGCCGCTCCAAATACTCCCTGCGTAAAATGCTCAAACTGGCTGCCGATGCCATCTTTTCCTTTTCGCTGGCGCCGCTCTTTCTGGGTATTTCGCTGGGCGGTGTGTTTTTGCTGCTGGCGTTGATGGAAATGATTTATGTGCTCAGCTTCTGGCTGACCGGCCGGCAGGATACCCTGGCGCCCGGCTGGAGCTCGCTCATGTTCGTCCTGCTGGTCGTCGGCGGAGTGCTGATGATCACCCTTGGCATCATTGGGGTGTATGTTGGCTTTATCTTTCAGGAGGTCAAACACCGCCCGATTTACTTCGTGCGCCGCATCCTTTCTTCCAAGGAGGATTCCACCCGGCATGATGGTCAGGCTTAAGCGGCTGCCGGCCGAGCGTTTCTTCCCGCTGACATTGCTGCTGGTGGTGCTGCTGGCGCATGGCTTGCTGTTCCTGCGGCAGGGCTATTACTGGGATGACTTTCCCATCACCTGGATTGCGGAAACCTACGGCACGGCCGGTTTGGCACGCTACTTTTCCACCAACCGCCCGATTTGGGGGCTGTTGTATCAATTTTCAGCCGGCCTGTTTGGCAATCAGCCGTGGCAGTGGCAATTGTTTGGCCTGTTCTGGCGCTGGGTGAGCGGCCTGCTTTTCTGGCTTTTGGTGCGGGAAGTGTGGAAGGATCAACCGCGGGCTGCAGCTCTGGCCGGTTTGGCGCTGGCGGTCTACCCCGGCTTCGGTCAGCAAGCAATTGGACGGGTGTACGGTCACTTTTTCTGGGTGCTGGCATTCTTTTTCTTTTCGTTGTTCGCTGGTCTGCGCGCGATGAAGGGCGGACGCTGGCGCTGGGTGTGGCTCGGCGGGGCGATGATTACCTCACTCATTAACCTGCTCACCCTGGAGTATTTCTTCCTGCTGGAACTGGCGCGCCCCCTTTTCTACGCAGCGGCTTTACGCCAGTCGGGGAGGGAGGGAACGTTCCGCCTCAGCCGCATCGTGGTTCATGCTGCTCCTTTTCTGGCTTTGTTTGTGGGGACGGCTGTCTGGCGCGCCTTTTTCTTCCCCTATCAGACCAACAATTACGCGCCGTTGCTGTTCCAAAATCTTCAAAGGGATTTCTGGAGTACGCTGCTGGCCCAAATCGGCGCGGCAGCATTGCAAATCCGTACCGCAGCGGTGCTCGGATGGGTGGAGGCTTTCCGTCTACCGGTTTGGGCTGCGTTTGGCAGATTAAGCAGCCTGCTTTACATCGGGGTGGTGACGAGCAGTGCTCTGCTGACTCTGCTTGCCGTTCTGCCGTTGAGCAGCGGCGGCAAGCCTGCTCAACGGCGTTTGCCCGTTTTGCAGATGCTCGTTATCGCCGCTTTCTGGCTGCTGGTCGCCGGTGTCCCGTTCTATGTGACCGGCTTGCCGGTGCGCCTGGGGTTTCCGAATGACCGCTTTACGCTGGCGTTTTTACCCGGTGCGGCGCTGCTGGCGGCTGGACTGATCGAAAGTTTACCGCTCAAATCGTGGGTCAGGGTGGCGCTGGCACTTGGCTTGATTGCATTCAGCAGCGGACGCGATTTTATGACCGCCAACGATTACCGCCGTGACTGGGAATTGCAGCAAAACTTTTTCTGGCAGCTGATCTGGCGGGCGCCGGGCCTGGAAAAAGGCACGCTTTTGATGACCAACGACCTGCCATTGCGTTTTTATAGCGATAACTCGCTGACCGCGCCGTTAAACTGGATTTACGCGCCGGAGAATCGTTCGCTTCAAATGGGCTACCACTTGTTTTATCCGGCGGTGCGAATCGGTTCACCCAATTTGCCCGCCTTACAGCCCGGACTGCCGGTGACGGTGGATTTTCTGGCAGCCACATTCGTTGGCAGCACCGATCGGGTGGTGGTGGTCTATTATCAGCCGCCGGCCTGCCTGCGGGTGGTGGATGGTGAGGTGGAGCAGGACAATCTCTTCCTGCCGGCGTTGATCCGCCAGGCGGCGGTGAATCTCTCTTCCAGCCGCTGGATTGTGGCGCAGCCCAATCGTCCCGCCCAACCGCCGGCTTTTCTGTACGGCAGCGAACCGGCGCACGGCTGGTGCTACTACTACCAGAAGGGCGACCTGGCCCGCCAGCAAGCCGACTGGCAGCAGGCGGCTGCTCTCGGCGATCAGGCTTTTTCGTTGCAGGACTACCCGAATGACCCTGCCGAACGAATGCCGTTCATTGAGGCCTATGCTCATGTGGGGCGCTGGCAGGATGCGCTGGAGCAGACCCGCCTGGCAGCGGATATTTCACCGGCGATGCAGCCGGTATTGTGCCGTTTGTGGCAGCGGATTGACCGGCAGACTGATGCAAGCCCGCAAAAATCTCAAGCCAGCGCTCAACTTGAAGATTGGCTGAATTGTGATATAAATCCATAAAACATCTCCGGAGGACACCATGAAGTTCTTGATTACCGGCGGCGCCGGTTACATTGGCAGCACCATCGCCTCGGCTTTGCTGGATGCCGGCCATACCCCTGTGATTCTGGATAACCTTTCGGTGGGAAAGCGTGAGTTTGTACGTGACCGCATTTTCTACGAAGGGGATATTGCCGATGAGGCTTTGTTGGAACGCATTTTTAACGAGCATCCCGATATCCAGGCAACTGTCCATTGCGCCGCGCTGATCATCGTGCCGGAGTCGGTTGAAAAACCCTACGAGTATTATCGCGAGAATGTGGCCAAATCGCTGGAATTGTTCCGGGTGTTGAATCGGCTGGGCTATAAAAAGGTGCTGTTCAGTTCCTCAGCGTCCATCTATGATGATGTGCCGGGCTTCATGGTCACCGAAAGTTCGCCGCTCAAGCCACGCAGCCCATACGCGCGCACCAAGTACATGATGGAAATGATATTGCGCGATTTTTGTATTGCCTACGGTATGAAAGGCATTGCCCTGCGCTACTTCAACCCGATTGGAGCCGACCCCAAACTCCGCAGCGGTATCCATGTGCGCTACCCTTCACTGGTGTTGGGGAAAATGGTGGATACCGTACTGGGCAAACAGCCCTATTTTGAATTGACCGGCACGGACTGGCCAACCCGCGATGGCAGCGGCATCCGCGATTATATCCACGTGTGGGATCTGGCGGAGGCGCACCTTAAAGCCGTGCTGGAATTCGAGGCGGTCTTCCACAGGGCCGGAGACCCGCCGGATGGTTACGTGGTGATTAACCTCGGCACCGGACGCGGTGTGACGGTGCGCGAATTGGTGACGGCTTTCGAGAAAGTTTACGGTCAGCCTTTGCCCGTGCGCGAGATGCCGCCGCGTCCCGGTGATGTGGCTGGGGCGTATGCCAATGCCGATACAGCCGAGCGGCTCTTGGGCTGGAAGGCACAACGCTCCATTGAGGAAGGCATTGCCGATGCCTTGCGCTGGGGCAAAAAACGCAAGGAAATCCTCGGCTATGATTGAAAAGAAAGACGGCGGTTGCAGGGGACATTCTCCAACCGCCGTCTGGTTTGATGCAAGGGATGACTAACGGTTGATCATCGGCAGGAACAGCTGGCGCGGCTCGCCGTACCAGATGCTGTAGCGGACTTCGTCGCCGAACAGGCCGTCCTCCAGCGGGGCAGCCAGCAGGTAATAACTGCCGCCCGCCGGGGCAGTCCATACGAAGCTCAGGCTTTGGCCCAAACCCGCCGCCGTCTGTTCGATCAGCGGATTGCCGGAAGCATCGTAGATGCTCAGTTTCAAGGCTGCCCCGCCGCCCAGGGAGCTGCCAAAGAACAGGTAGGATTTACTCGCCTCAGCCTCGAATCGCAACCAGTCGCGGTCGGCGGCCGGGCAGAGCCTGTGTTCCTGGGCGGTTTCGTAGGACAAGAGGCCTGCCCCCTGGTGTTGATTGTTATCCGGTTCGCCATTGCCGGGCGCGCAGGATGAAGGCAACGTGGTGACCTGCCCGCCGGGCGGCCAGTCCTGCACATTACCGGCGCGGTCCACCGCCCGAATGCGGAATTCGTACTTGCGGCCGGGCTGACCGAGGAACCACACGGCCCCGCTCTCGCCGGTTGGTTTGACATTCCAGTCCTGCCAGCCGCCATCGTTCTCGCGATACTGAAATTCTACACGGCTGATTCCTGAGACGTCATCCTGCGCGTTCCATGCCAGCCGCACAGCGGTTGAGCCGCTGGTAGCGGGTAGGCTTCCGCTCAATTGAGCGGTCGGCTTGCCGCCGTCAATTTGCAGGTTCAAGCGCCAGTCGCCCCAGATCTGGCCGTCGCTGCCGCGTGCCTGAGCGTAAATGGCTCCGCCGACCATACCGCCGTAATTGGCAGGGTTGACGAGAATGCTCCATCCATCGCTGCCGTTGCTGTCGCTGCCGATCAATTGCCAGTTGTTGTTAGCAGCATCCGCCGGACGGTAGTAAAAGTCAACTTTTTCGATACCGCTGGCCTGCGCGTTGACCTCGACCCGCGCTTCAAACGCACCTCCGGCAATCCAGTTTGAAGCCGGAATGATAAAGCGTAACTCCGCCGGGGTGTTAAATTCCAGTAAGCGCAGAACGTAGTAGTAATCCGGACCGCCCGCGCCGGGGTGGTCCCAGGCCTTGACGCGCAGGTAGTAAGTGCCGGTATAGGGCAGGGTAATGTCAATTCGCGAGTCCTGATTCTGCTGATAAACGATGTCATCATTCTCGGCAATCAAGCCGCCCCTGCTATCCAGCAGGTACAGGTACGGGTCTAACTGCGATCCAATTACCTTGGCGTTGACCTCGGCGCGGATGGTCTGGCCCTGGAAACCAAAGAACTGGTAGAACAACTGCGAGCCGGGCACGCACAGCGTTTCGCCAACGATGGTATCGCCGATATTGATCCAGCGCGGGGCAGAGAGGCTGATGTTGGACGGGTTGACCGCACAACCGCCGGTGGGCTGGGTGGTCAGGATTTGAAAATTGTCAATCTCCCAGCCGACGCCCTGATTGTTGTTGCCATCCAGCGTGTTGAAGTAAAAGCGGACCCGGATGGTCTTGCCCAGGTAAGCGCTCAGGTCAATATTGGGGGTGTTGAGCCATGTATTTTGGGTGGGGGGGTCATTGGAGAACTGGCCCCAGCCGGGCAGGTCAAGGAACGGCCCGCCGTCCACCGAAATTTGCAGACGGCGCTGGTCCCACCACGGGGCGGGCGATTCGGTGCGGTAGCGGTAGTTGAAATACAGGTAGGGGCTGCCATTGTCGGGCAGACGGATGGGCGGCGAGGTCAGACTGCCCTGCCCGCTGTATGAGGTACCGTTGCCGTAACGCCAGTAACTGCCGGTGTTTTGCCAGCCGCCGGTGGCGTGCCAGTCACTGCTGCTACCGTTGAGGCTGTCGCTGTAAGGTGCGGTTTTCAGGCTGTTGTTGGGCAAAGATGCGCTGGTAACGGTGAAATTGACCCAGTCGGTGCGGTCGGCGCAGTCAGTCCCACTGGCGGCCACTTTGGCACAACCGCGCACCGCATAACTGCCGGGCGGCAAACTGCCAATCGAAACCGCCGGGAAGGGCAGGTTGTCGTAACTCTGGTACAACTGCCCATTACGATTGAGCGTGAAGCCGAAAGCGGTTGCCGAAGGCGAGGACATGAACAGGGTGATCGAATCGGTGGACGGGAGGGAACTCCCGCTGGCCGGGTAAGTGATCGAAGAAGAGAAGCTGGTAAAACTGCGTGCCTGAACTTTCAGGGAAGAAGCGGTTTTGGCGCCGATGGGGTTGTCGGCCAGGTTGGGGTCATCCCGCTCGAAAGCCTCGGCGCGCCCGCCGTAACTGGTGCCGTCGTAAAGCACGGCTCGCACGTTAGCCCCCACGCGGATGGACTGGGTGTTGTTGCTGCCGACCGGCGAGCCGCCGGTTGCCAGATCCGGCACGCTGATTTCACCGTTCCACAGGTACTCGCGGCAGCTGCCCTGATAATTGGGCTGGCTGTACAGGATGATTTTGTTATCGGTCAGCGTGCAGGCTGGGGCAGCCGCCGGGCAGTTGTACTTCTTCAACACGGTGCGCAACCCCTGCGGCTGGATGGTCACGTTGCCGTGATTGTCCCACACTCGCAGAGCAATATCCACCGGGCCGTTGGGTATACCGGCAGCGCATAAATTGGCTTCGACGGCGAACGGGCTTTGGGTAAAGCCACTGCCCACATCCTTCCAGACTCCGTCTAACCCGCGGGCGATGATCTGGATATTGGTCACCTGCTGGTCGTCCCACGCCGTGCCGGCCACCAGCACGGTTGGGGAGGTCACTTCTTCACCGGGAGCCGGCAGGCTCAACGAGCCCCCCGGCGGGTTGGTGCCGATGTTGCCGGAGGTGTAGCGGTTGTTGGGTTGGCACTCGTTTCCGTAGGCAGACCAGTTGGCCGCTTCATAACAGGTGCGCGGGCGGCCGTCGTTGACCGTCACATCGTCGAAGCGGATGTCCACCGAGGTGCCCCAGTACGAATTGGGGTTGGTATGGACGTGAAAATGCAGGTGACTGCCGCAGGATGCGCCGGTGTTATCCACCAGCCCAATGTATTCTCCCTGCTGGACGATGGCGCCGGGCGTGCGCAGGCGTTCGGGAATGCTGTCCTTGGCAAGGTGCAGGTATAACTGGTACGTCCAGGGAGTGGTGCTGCGGTCTTCCAGCACGATGTAATTACCGACTGTGCCGTCACCCGGGCAGGCGGAGGGTGAACGGGTGGGAATATCCCACTTTACCCGCTTGACAATGCCGCCTTTGGACGCCAGAATTGGCCAGTTCTGGTTTGGGCTGTCTTCGGCAAAATCCCAGGCGTAGCGACAGTCCACCCAGTTGGCACAGGTACTGTGGCTGACCGACTGTGAAACGCGGTGCGAGACACCCGCCGGCCAGGGCAGTTTGTAGCCGCGGTAAACGGTGGTGGTCAGAATGCTCTTGTCCTCAGTGGGGGTCAGGTACATCTGACGCAGTTCATCGCCCAGCAGGTCTTGAGGCACATCCAGCAGGGTTTCGCCCCATTCGTCATCGGCCTGCAGGGTAACATCCCAGGCGGGGACAGCCTTTTGTCCCTCGGCGGGTGCGCTCAGGCGGGCGACAGCCAACCCCGGCTCACCTTCGATGAACTGGCCGGTTTCGGGATCCACAAAGGCGAACCAGATCAGTGCCTGAGTGCCGTCCGCCGAGTATTCCACACCGACCACGCGCGGTTCATACAGCAGAAACCCCAGGGATTGGATGCCGATTTCGTTGATTCGCTGGTCCAGGGCGGTTTGCAATTCGGGTGGCAGGCTGCTGACCGGCTCGCCCGGCGGTTCACTGGCGGCCAGCGCCGGATGAGACGAAACCAGCATCATCCACAAAGCAATCAGGACAAGGCCATTGAGAACAACAAAACGAGGTATTTTCATCGCGCCTCCGCTGGAATGAACAAGGCATTCATCTATCCCTGACCCTGTTTGGAGTAACAAGGTTCGTGCCAGATGGTGATGAAAATTCCCTTTCAACCCTGAAAGGCATTTGGCGATGAAACTGGCAGGGGAATACTTTTAAGGAACAGGTTGGGGTGTGGATAATTGAACGATGAGGGTTTGCAGGGCAGTCTCAAAATCCGCCTGACCTGATTTTATCATCTGGTCGGTGGTCAGGATCAGGCGGTAAGCGCCTTCCAGTTTTGTTAAGCTCAGCCGCTGAGCCTGCCGGATGATATTTTCGGCTGCGAAGGCGTGAATTTTCAGGCGTTTGGCAATTTCAGCGGGAGTCGAGATGCCCTGCTCCAGTGCCTCACGGGCAAGAATCAGCAGGCGGTACTGGCGGATGATCATCCCAAACAGGCGGACGGGGTCTTCTTCTTCCAGCAGAATTTTGAGATGGCGCAGGGCGGTGCGGCTTTCTCCCGTGGCGATGGCATCCACCATTTTGAACACATCCGCCTGACCGCCGGAGGCAGCCACTTCCTGCACATCGTCCACCTCCACGGCGCGCTTGAAGTCCACGTAGGTGAGTAGTTTGCGAATTTCCTGAACGGCGATGCCGGTATCGTTGCCGGTCAGAGCAGCCAGTTCAGCAGCGGCGCGGGGGGTGAACTGCCCACCTTCCTGTTTGGCGCGGCGCAGGATCCAATCGGTCATTTCGCTCTGGCGAGGCAGGCGCAGTTCGCGCACCCCCACGCGTTGACCGCCTTTTTTTGCCCATTCCAGCAGGGGTTTGCCGCGTTTTTTATCATCGAGAATTTCCCAGCCTTTACTGCCCTGATAGCGATCCGGCACAATCAGCACCACGCGGGTTGTGGGCGGCAAACCATCCAGCAGATGGATCAGCCGCTGGCAGGCTTCGGCGGTTTTAAAGCGCGCCAAAGGATGGTGGAGGATGACCAGCCGTTTTTCGGCCAGAAAGGGCAATGCGTAGATGGCTGACTGGATTTGTTCCTCGCTGGTATTGCGGTCTTCCAGGTCAAACCGGCTCATGTTCAGGTCCCCCACGGTGGAGTCGGCCAGCGCGGCAGATTCCAGCTGAGCGGCTGCATCGGCGATTGCCTGCGTGTCATCGCCGTACAAGAGGAGCACCTGTGCTTCAGGGCGGGCTGGCTGCATTTACGCCCCCCTCAGGAGCGGGTGTGAACGCGGTACAGCGGAATACCGCGCCGCTCAAAGCGGTCAACCCCCATCACATGCAGACCGTTCAGGCGGGCATCGGTGGTGGCTACCGCCTGCAGCCACGGCCCGAGCGGGCGGCTGAGAATCAGGCTGAGCGTGACCAGCACGGCCACCAGCGGCAGACGCTCCCAGCGGCTGCGGGCCGAATTGCCGCTGCCCAGCATGCCGAGGAAGGCCGCCAGAGCAGCGATCAGGCCACTGGCGGCAAAGTTGGTGCCGCAGTTGGGGTGGATGGCAAGGTGAGATTCGCCCTGGTTCAGGCGGGTTTCGGCTTGATAAATGGCTTCCTGCAAGTCGTCGAAATCCACTTTGCCGATGATCCAGAAACCGAGAGAATCGGAGTAACCGGCCAGACGCAGACGGGGATTCTTTTCGCCCAGAATTTGGAGGGTGGCATGTTCCAGGGCGTGATTGCGGCGAACGTTAGAGGGGAGGAATGGTATGGGCATGGGTTTCACCTGTAATGGTTTATTGTTATCGGAATTTAAAGAAGGTTATCATTATATCTCTCGGTCACTGAGCTGTGAAAGCCGAAAATCTTTGATCAATCTCAGGGCGCAATTCTATGCCAACTTTCTCAAAAATTTCCAGTAATGCTTCATAAGTTCCTTTTCCACCAAGAAAATCCCAAAATTCTTTTCCAACTTTTAATTCACGCTCCAGATCAAACATTCCTTGAAAAGTCCAACGATCATAAGGCTGAGGTTCATAGGGATTATATGGGATTCCAATCCCTGTAAAAATTTTAACATCACGATTTACTGATCCGCGAATGGCTACCCATTCTAATAATTTTCTTTTGAAGCCGATAATATCGTCCCTGTTTGGTTTGGCTGTTTTTAGATCAAAATAATATTCAGTGCCATCGTGTGATTCAAGGAATAAATCTATACGAGGGCGTCGGATTGTCTTGATCGTTCCAGTCTGGGCTACGTCAAGAATTTTTTTGATTTCTCTCGCTTTGTCAGGAGTTTCTCTTGCTGCCCGTAAATTGTCTATAATCTCTTGAATAACAACTTGGGCATTTTCGCTAACCGTATTATCAAATTCTCTGTACTGATTGACAACGCGTCTAAAATTTGGTGAAGCAACAATAGCCGCTACTTGTTCAAAAACTGAGGTTCCTAAGGTTGTATTGAGGGATTGTATAAAAGAAAATAAGGCCATTCGGTCCTTACCAAGCAGGCGGACGTGGAATGGCATTGATTGTGATTCTTGCGATTCTGACGAGTAATTACTCAACTTCCTTCTGATTTTTTGTTTGAGCAATTCTTCTATTTTGGTTTGTTGAGTAGCAGAAAACGTCATTTTTCAAGCCTTCATCATGAAAAAGATTGTTTCTTGATAGGGATCATCACCCTGCTCTGTGCGTTTTGTGACAGCACGGTGGAATTCATCTATAATTCGCAAACCGCTTCTTTTGGCGATTTCTGGGTAAAGATTAAACCGGTCATTGGCAACAACAAAAATTTTTGCATCTGATTTTAGGAGAGGTAATACATTCCGGAAAACAGCAGCAATTCCCTCTATGTATTCAAATTGTGCCTGTTTCGACTTGCCTTTTTTCTTCGGCCCGATTTCCTGTTCATCCTGACGAGGAAAACCGAAGAGTTCGTAAGCGTAAATATGTTGATCGTGATAATCAATTTGCCCCACATAGGGGGGGGAAGTAAAGATACCGTCAATTGGACGACCTGCAATCACTGTTGAGGCAAGTTCAGCCTTCAGGTCAACGGTTCTTGAGTCAGCTTGAATGATGTTAATACTCCTGTCTGAACGAATCTTATCAAATTCTGCTATACGGCGTGCGGTATCTCGACTGTAAGCATGGATCTTTGTGATGCAGTTGTCTATTGGATAACAAAACCGATTATGTTTCCTACACCAGTATTTTTCCCCGACAGGGAGCGGAACTTTGGGAGTAGCCAAATCGTAGTGAGGTACCAACCTGGATGAGCGAACCGCCCTGCTAAGTAGAACGCGTAACAAATCCTGATAATGATAATTTGGAATCAAGTCCCGATAATAAAGCATTTCAATTAAAGCCCGAGGAGCAAACCATGTTTTGAGATATTCACTTTTACAATTTGCCAATAACCGGTTCTTAATATCCTCTATCGTGTCTAAAGGAAAGAGTGACCATTTGTTAATCTCAGAGCGATTCAGTTCGGCTGAAAAATTTGCTACTTTCTTTTCGATGTCCAGGATTTCGTAACTTGCTTTTGTAATATCATACTTTGCTGCTTTAACACGAGCAATCAAGCAATTGAACGGGGAAATGTCTATACCAATTGTGTGCATTTTCATTTCATTGCCCTGGATCAATGTGGTCCCAGAGCCCATGAAAGGATCGAGAATAACATCATCCGGCTGAAAATAACGAGCCAGAAACCACTCTACAAGTTGTGGAATAAATTTACCCAAATAAGGATGAAGCCGATGAACATGTTTTGTTCTCTTATGCTCAGGAACATCATGAAAACCAAGTTCTGGGTGAAGCCCTGCATGGTGGTGCTTTTCAAGCCCTTGTTCTACAAGAGAGAGAAAAATCCTGATCTCTTTTAGAGAAACTCGTAGATGCCCATTGGTTGCACGCTCTATCGGTTGGCCCAATTCGTTGTATTTTCGGATGCGACCGCGTTGAATATAATCTCGAATATTGTGAGGTGTCTTACCAACCAACTGAGCTGCTTCGTCTATTGTGACGAGTTCAAGGTCTTCCGACATTTCCTGAATTCTCCGTCCAAAGTATTCTTGAAAGAATTTTCATTGTCTATGTTAGAAGATAATTTTCTTCACCCTCATTTATAACACGTTTGAAACGGCTTGCAGGTAAAATGATAGCAGAAAATGATGTTATCGGTTTTTTTGAGAGAGGCGGTGAGGGATGATTGTCAAAATCGGTACTTTTAACCTGAATAACCTGTTTTCTCGTTTCAACTTCAAGGGGCGTATTGAGGCCATTCTCGCTGGTGATACCGGCCTGAGTGTGACCTACACTTTTGACGATCCGCAGGATTACGCCATCCGCTCCTTCATGGGGCGACTGGTCAAGGGAAAGGATGAAGCCGCCACAACCCTGATCGCCCGCCGTATTCTGGAAATGGATGCGGATGTTCTGGCGGTGCAGGAAGTGGAAGACCTGCCGGCGTTGCAGCATTTCAACCGCGATTATCTGAGAAGTTTGTACCCCTATCAGGCTTTGGTGGAGGGCAACGACCCGCGCCTGATTGATGTGGGCGTTTTGAGCAAATTGCCCATCGGGGCGTTGACCTCGTGGCGGTTTGCCTCTCATCCCGACGAACCCGATTCGCCCATCTTTAGCCGCGACCTGCTCGAAGTGGAAATTCTCGACCCTAAACGGCGCAGGCGATTGTTTACCCTCTTCAACACCCATCTCAAAAGCCAGTATCTTGCTCCGAACGAAAATCCGATCACCGGTAAGCAGCGAGCTGACCTGACCCGCCGCCGTCAGGCGGAAGTGACCGAGCGGATTCTCATCGAGCGCACCCGCCCCAACGGTGCGTTTGCCCTGGTGGGGGATATGAATGACTCGCCCGAATCGGAGTGTCTGGCGCCGTTTGTGCAAAGCCGCGCCCTCGAACTGGTCAACGGGCTGAGTAACGCTCAGGAAACCCGCCCGCCGCGCCGCGATAACCCGTCGCCCGCCAGCCCGCTCTGGACTCACCGCTACAAAGCCAGCGGCCAGCCGGCCCGCTATGAGTTGTTCGATCAAATCTGGCTCAGCCAGAAACTGGCTCTGCGTCAGACGGCGGCGTGGATTGGCCGGCGGGAAAAACTGGGCGGGGATGGCAGCGACCACGACCCGGCCTGGGTGGTGCTGGATATTTGAGGAATGGGAAGCGGCTCACCCCCGCAGCAAGTCGCCCAGTTGAGCAGTTGTTTCCAGAATGAAATCAGCCCCCGCGCGGCGCAGTTCGTTCTCTTTACCGAAGCCGCATAACACCCCCACAGTTTGAGCGCCGGCGGTCTTGCCGGCGCGGATGTCCACCACCGTATCACCTACCATCAGGCAATCCGATGCGGCAACGCCCATCTGTTCAGCTGCCCATAAGACCGGGTGGGGAAACGGTTTGGTGTGAGTGCAGGTGTGGGCTGTGGCAATTGCCCGAAAATGCCCGCGCAGGCCGAATTGATCAAGGAAGGCCAGCGTCGCCTTTTCGCCGCGGGCGCTGACCACCGCCAGCGGGTAGTGTTCTTGCAGATCGGCCAGCAGCCTGTCAACTCCCTCGATGAGAGTGAAGCTCCCCCCTCTTTCGGCTTGATGGCGAAAGAGCCAGTCCACCAGCCGGGAGGCTTCATCATCCAGATGGAGGCGGTCGAGCATTCCATACACCCAGTTCGCCGGAGATTCCAGCCCCATGATCAACCAGCGGGCCAGGCGTGAGGCGCGCTGTCGTGCGAGGGGACGCAGCCAGCCCGCCAAATGCGCCGCCCAGCGGTCATCCGTGTCGCTGAGTGTGCCGTCCACATCGAAGCAAATTGCCCGAATTCGCGCCAAATCGAGGGGCATGTTTACCAACCAGCCGGTTTGAGCAGGGATAAATCGGCTTCGCGCGGGACGATCAGCCACAGGGTCTGGTTGCCGCGCTGCTGGAAGAAGACCACCCCATCGGCGGTTTCCTGCCACAACCAGCCGCGTTCCAGGTCTTGCTGGTCAGCTTCGCCCCAGCGCAGGCGGGCGTAAGCCGTAAAGGCTTGCCGAAATTCACCCGCATCCCGCTCGCTCTCCCATTCGGTAAGCAATCCCATCACCGGCTGATTGGCAGTTTCATCCCAAAAAACGGCGTAGGCATCCCCCTCCCAGCCGGCTGCCGCCTGACGGGCCAGTTCGTCGGCAATCCGCCAGTTTTCTTGAAGGCCGTGTGCCAGAATCAGGTAGGTGTACCATTCACCCATGACGCCGCGGTCAAGCTCTTCCACCGGGCGGTTAAGCAGGGTTTCCACTGGCGGCAGACTGACGGTAACCGGGCGGTCGTCCGGGTACTTTTCGGGGTGCAGAATCATCTCGGTGGAAACCGGCGGGTTGGCAAAGGCGGCGTCAATGGCCGGATAGCCGTTCTTCTGAAAGAGGGTCAGGACGAAGTCCACCCCTTCGCGGTAGGGAAAGGCAAAATCCTCACGCAGGAAAGAGGGGGCGGCGTCCAGCACTGGACTGGAATAACTGGCGTAAAAGGCTTCAATATCCCGCCGGTCTTGGGCCGTGCCGTGCTGGTAAAGCCAGTACTGTTCGGTCAGGCTGGCATCGCCTTCAATCAGCGCCTGCACGGCGGCGCAGTACTCGCTGTCTTCCTTGCAGTAATCGGGGTTGACTTTCAACCCTTCCCGCAGGTTGTAATGCTGATCTTGCAAGGCATGGGTAAATTCATGTGCATAGGTAGAACGTTCCATGCCACCGAACGTACCCCCCTGCACCACATACATCTCCTTGGTTTCGCTGTCGTAAAAACCGGCTACCTGTTCGCTGTACAGGTCAAGGTACAAAGAGTAGAGATCATAATCGCTGTTGAGCAAACCAAACACCGACAGTACCTGCGCATCTTGTCTGGCTTCTTCCGCCGAGTAATCTTTGAGGAAGTTTTCTTCTACGTGCTGACGCAGCTCTTCGGCGTTCATCAGGCGGCGCTGAACCGGTTGCAGCAATGCCAAACCCCGCAACGCGGCAACTTGCCGTTCAATCTCTTCCATCTGCCTCAAGATGGCTGCATCCTCCGCGGAAATCGGGCGGGTGGGCGAGGGTGAAGGGGCAACCTCGGTTGTGTCGGACGGCGTAGGGGTTGAAACGGGAGTAGCCAGCAGCGGGGAAACCGCTACGGTTGAAGCAAGGCTGAGCGGTGTGGGGGAGGGCCGGAGGGTGTTTTGCCACAGGACGCCGGCGGTGATGCACACCACCGTCAGACTGCCCAGACAGAACAACACCAGCAGGATCACAATGGAAGCAGGAATACGACTGTTCATAGGACACCTTAGTTTTGGTTGACAAAATTGAGCGCGTACTGGGCATCAAAGTAGCCGGGGCGGGCTTCCAGGGCTTTTTGAAAGCTTTCGATGGCCTTTTGGCGGTTACCCAGACGGTATTGCGCCCAGCCGTGCCACAACAGGGCTTCTTCGGAGTTGGGGGTGATTTTGAGGGCGTACTCGGTCAGCGCCAGCAGGTCGGCATCCCGTCCGGTGTTGAAGTAGGCAAAAAACGGCCCGAACTGATAGCGTAACATGCGCTGCGGCAGTCCGGCGGCGCGGGCGCGGTCGTAGGCCTGAGCCGCCTCGGCGTAGGATTCGAAATACACCAGATTGCTGCCCAGATTGAACCACGCAAAACCGTTATTCGGGTCTTGCTCGGTTTCGCGGCGGGCCGTTTCCAGGGCATTTTTGCGGTTTTGAGCAATGTCCCAGTCCTCGCCCAACAGGTTTTTGACCATTTCCTCCTGTTCGGGAAGGAAAGCAAAGAAGTACACGCGGTTGAAGGATTGCCAGTTCCTGTCCAGTTCGGCGTAGGGAATGCGCTTATTCGGGCCGTAAAACGAATCCTGGCCGGTAAACGTTTGCGTGGCATCGTCGTAGCCGCTAACCAGCAGGTAATGACCGGCCCAACGGTCATCGTTCGGCCAGTAGTATTCCTCGAAGTAGAAACTTTCCTCAATTACCACCGGCAAGCCGGCGGCGATGAAGCCTTTGAGCAGTTCTACCGTCCCGCCGACGCGGAATTCACTGCGCAGCCAGCCGGCGTAATTGCGGGTGTAGTAAAGCAGCTCTTCGATGTTCACGTTGCGGTCTTGAGGAATGGGTTTGATGACATCCGAGATAGTGAATTGGTCACCTTTCCAGCCAAAAAAGTTGAGGAACATGGAGAGAGTGGCCGGGCCGCAGTTGTTGATATCCTGCTTCTCCCAAGGCGGGGCGGGCAGCTGCACCTGTGCCGGAATGGGGGTGGGGGTCGGGCTGGGGGTAGGAGAAAGCAGCGGCGTGGGGGTGGCGGTTGCCGGTGTTGCCGCCGGGGCAGTCGGGCTGGGGGTCAAGGTAGATTGCTCCAGCGCACCGGCCTGGACGGGCAGCGCCGTGGGCATGGCCTGTATCGGCTGAAAGATACCTCGAAGGTAGGTGCGGGCAATTTCCACCCGCCAGGCAATGCGGGAGTGAAACGGCGAAAGCGGGCTGACCAGCCAGCCAATCAGCAGTAGAGCGCCTGCAATTACCAGCCAGAAAGGCAGCCTGGAGCGTTTTTGATAGGGGATTTTTCGATAACGCATGCACTTGATTTTACCAGTTTTATTACCCCATCCAATGAAACGAAAAGTTTGTACAAATTGGATGGAGTTTTGATTTTTCTGGCATATTTTTATAAAATTAACATATCTAGACAAATTTTATCCAATTTTATTCAAGGAGGGTAATATGGGCAGGCTGGATGGAAAGGTGGCGATTATCACCGGTGGTTCGGGCGGCATTGGGGCAGCGGCAGCCCGGCTGTTTGTCGCCGAAGGCAGCAAAGTGCTTCTGGCGGATATTAACGAGAGTGTGCTAAAGGATCTGACGGGTGAACTTGGCAGCGAAAATGCCGATTACATCGTTGCCGATGTAACTTCACCGGAAGACAATCAGGCAATGGTCAAAAAAGCCGTTGAGCGGTTTGGCAAAGTCAATGTCTTCCTTGCCAATGCCGGTATTGAAGGGACGGTCAAACCGTTGCACGAATACCCGCTGGAAACTTTTGACCGGGTTCTGGCCATCAACGTACGGGGT
The DNA here is from genome assembly GCF_001306055.1 of Bellilinea caldifistulae. GTDB lineage: Bacteria > Chloroflexota > Anaerolineae > Anaerolineales > Anaerolineaceae > Bellilinea > Bellilinea caldifistulae. Next base: position 289,661 of record NZ_LGHJ01000011.1, read on the forward strand.
GTGTTCCTCGGCTTGCAGAGTGTCATTCCGGCTATGTTGCAGGCGGGCGGCGGTAGTATCGTCATCACCTCATCGGTTGCCGGCGTGGTCGGTTCGCCCGGCTTTTCGGCTTATGTGACCAGCAAACATGCCGTGATTGGCATGATGCGCAGCGCCGCACTGGAATACGGCAGCATGGGCATCCGCGTCAATACCATCAACCCGGGTCCCATTGAAACCCGCATGATGCGCTCAATTGAAGAAATGGCAGCCCCCGGCGCCGGTCAGCAGGTCAAAGCCGGTTTTGAGGCTCAGGTTCCACTCAAACGCTACGGCTTACCGGATGAGGTCGCCCGATTGATGTTGTTCCTTGCTTCGGATGAAAGCAGTTACACCAACGGCAGCGTTTATGTGATTGACGGCGGTTTTACCGCAGCCTGATCACCTCAGCCAACCATCATCGGGCCATTTCAAAAGAGCGCCGGAGGGAAGTCCCCTCCGGCATTTTATTGTCAGGTCACGGGTGGGGATAATTCTGCGGGCTCGATTTTTCCACCTCAAAAAAAATGCCGTTGCGGGGTTTGACGGGCGGGTGGGATTTCTTTTTCCAAGAGGGTATAATAATCTCATGGAAAACGGACAGCCCGTTCCGCAGCGAATTGCCATCGGTTATCACCCGTCTCTGGCGGATGCCCCGCTGGAAGCCGAGCAGATCACCCGCTTTTTGCAGGGCCGCGGGGTCGCACAGGTGATTCACGCCCCCATGTCGGATAAGGCTTTTCGCCAGCAGGTGAAAGCCGGCCAGTTTGACCTGCTCATTGCGCTGGGCGGGGACGGCACCATGCTGCGCGCCGGTCATTTGTGCGCGCCGCTCGGCATTCCGGTGCTGGGAATCAATTTAGGACGCTTCGGCTTTCTGATGGAAGTTCAGCGCGACGAGTGGCGAGAGATGCTGCCGCGCCTGCTGGATGGGCGCTACCGGCTGGAAAACCGCATGATGCTGCGCGCCGAGCACCGGCGCGGCGATCAATCCCTGGGCTGCTGGAGCGTCTTGAACGAGGTGGTCGTCTGTCGCGGCCAGTATGTCCGCCCGGTGCGCCTGAAAGCCAGCGTGGATGGGTACACGCTGGCAACCTATATTGCCGACGGGCTGATTGTGGCAACCCCTACCGGTTCAACCGCCTATGCGCTGGCTGTCGGCGGCCCAATTTTACCCCCGGATTTACGCAACATCTTAATCGTCGCCGTTGCGCCGCATCTCTCGCTTGACCGCGCAATTATCCTCTCAGAAGGCTCGGTGGTCACGGTAACCGTCAATACCAATCACGAGGCGGTTTTGAGCGTGGACGGCCAGGCTCCCATCACCATGCTGGACGGCGATTCGGTACGGGTAGATGCCCTGCCCGAAATGGCGCGCTTTGTTCGTTTTCAGGACTATGGTTATTTCTACCGCAACCTGACGGCCTACATGGAACAAAACCCCGCCGCTGAGGATTCATCATGATCGAAGATGCCCAACCCAAAATGTATTGCGTCAATCATCCTAACCGCGAGACCTTGCTGCGCTGCAACCGCTGTGAACGGCCAATCTGCACCGAATGTGCCGTGCTGACCGAAACCGGCTACCGCTGCCGCGACTGCCTGCGCGGCCAGCAAAAGAAATTCGAAACCGCCCAGTGGCTGGATTATCCCCTTGCGCTGGCGGTTGCCGGTTTGCTGGGTTTTTTGGGTAGTTTGTTGACGTCTTTTCTGGGATTTTTTACAATTTTTCTGGCGCCGATTGCCGGTGTGATCATTGCCGAGGCAGTGCGCAGTGTGACCCGCAAGCGCCGCTCCCGACTGTTGTACAACACCGCCACGCTGGCTGCCGGTGCCGGTGGCGCCATTCTGCCGCTGATCAATGTGCTGGGTATTGTGATGGGACTGGGCATGTTGAATCTTTTTGGGCTGATCTGGCAGGTGTTGTACGTAGTACTGGTGACCAGCACGGTCTTTTACCGACTGACCGGCATTCGAGTTTAATGAACGCAACCTTATGCTGAGTGAAATCCGCATCCAGAATTTTGCCATCATCCAATCTCTGGAGTTGACCCTGCAGGCTGGTTTAACCACCTTTACCGGAGAAACCGGCGCGGGGAAGTCCATTATTCTGGATGCGATCACAGCGGTGCTGGGCGGGCGTGCCGAACCGGCCTTCATCCGCGCCGGCGCTGAGCGTGCCAGCGTAGAAGCGCTATTTCTCATTCCGTCATCCAACCGCCAGGCCATCCTGGATTTGCTCAGGCGCGAGGATTTGCTGGAGGACGAAGAGACCATCCTGATCAGCCGTGAAATCCGTCAAAACGGGCGCAGCACGGCGCGCATCAACGGTCATAGCGTTTCGATCAGCCTGCTGCGCGAACTGGGCAGTTATCTGGTGGATATTCACGGGCAGTCCGAGCATCTTTCGTTGCTGAATGTCCGCCAGCATTTGAATTTGCTGGACCGCTTTGCCGGTTCGCAGGAGACCCTGACGGCTTATCAGCAGATTTACCGCGAACTGCGCCGCACGCAGAAGGATCTGGAAAACCTGCGCCAGAGCGAGCAGGATGCCGCCCGGCGCACTGATTTGCTCGAATATCAGGCGCGTGAAATCGAGGAAGCCCGCCTGCAACCGGGCGAAGAAGAAACCCTGCGGCAAGAGCGCAACCGCCTGGCAAATGCCGAAAATCTCTCCTCGCTGGCCCAGGAAGCGCTGAGCCTGCTGGACGAAGGTCTCCCCGACACCCCCGCTTTGACCGATTTGCTCGGTCAGGTGATTACGGCGCTGGAAGGGCTGGCGCGCATTGACCCGGATCAAAACCGGCTGGCGGAACAGGCCCTCGCGGTCAACGATACGCTGGCCGAAATCAGCCGTGAATTGCGCCGCTACCTGGATACGATTGAATTCAACCCGCGCCGGCTGGAGCAGGTAGAAGAACGACTCGACTTGATTCATCGCCTCAAGCGTAAGTACGGCGGCAGCATCGAGGCGGTGCTGGAATTTGCCCGCTCGGCGCGGCAGGAGCTGGAAACGATCGCCCATGCCACCGAACGGATTGCCGAACTGGAAGAGAAAGAAAAAGCCCTGCGACAGCAACTGGCCGAACTGGCTGCTCGCCTTTCGCACATTCGGCAGAGCGCCGCGGCTCAACTGGCCGGGGCGGTTGAGGCGGAACTGGCGGACTTAAGCATGGCCGGCGCACGCTTCAGCGTGGATTTGCACAACCAGCCAGACCCTCAGGGATTGAGCCTGAACGGCGGGGACGATCGGCTGGCTTTCGACGAAAGCGGTGTGGATCGGGTGGAATTTTTGATTGCGCCCAATCCCGGTGAGGGTTTGAAACCACTGGTCAAAATTGCCTCGGGCGGCGAAACCTCGCGCCTGATGCTCGCCCTCAAACGGGTGCTGACCCAGGCCGATGCAATCCCTACCCTGATTTTTGATGAAATTGATCAAGGGATTGGCGGGCGGGTCGGTGCGGTGGTGGGTGAAAAATTGTGGCTGTTGGCACGCCAGCATCAGGTCTTGTGCGTAACCCATTTGCCGCAGCTGGCCGCCTTTGGTGATCAACATTTTTCAGTGCGTAAGGAGGTGGAAGGCGGGCGTACGTCCACACGGGTTGAATTACTGGAGGGAGAAGCCCGTTTGATTGAACTGGCCCAAATGCTGGGCGCAGTCACTCAGGTCAACCTCAACGCCGCCCGTGAGACACTCCAGATGGCGCAAGCGCGGGCGTTACAACTGGCAGGCAGACTGGTATGAGTGACGACGATACCGGTTGTTTGACGGAGTGGAGGTAAAACGGGTTATGGAAGAAGACGCTCGCCAACTGCGTGTTCTTCTGCTGGGCTCTCCACGAGTTTTTTACGACGAGCAGGAAATCCACATCAAGCGCCGCTTGCTGCGCGCTTTATTTTTCTATCTGGCAAGCCAGCCCGACCCGGTGGGGCGCAGTGTCCTCATGGATTTGTTCTGGCCGGAGGAAAGCGAGGATGACGCCCGCCGCCACATTCGCGAAGCGCTCAGTAAATTGCGATCCGAACTGCCCGACCCTGCTCTGATTGTAGCCACCCAGGATCATGTACGGCTGGATACCGATCGGGTTTATGTGGATTTGCTCGAATATCAGGCCTTGCTGGAACAGGTGCGCCCTTACCTGCAGCGCGGAATGCACACCCCCCTGCCGGAAGCGATTTACCAGCAAATGGTCAAGGCGGTCAATTTATGGCGCGGCAAGGAATTCCTCGCCGGAGCGAATCTGCCTTCCACCGACGGACTGGATCACTGGTTGAGTTTTACCAGCCAGTCTCTGTCATTTAGTTACCAGAATTTGCTGGAAACATTGAGCGAACATTGTGCCGTCAGCGGTGATCTGGAAAACGCCGTTCACTGGATTCGCAAAGCCATTCACCTGGATGAAGAAAACCCCGATCTGTATTATCAATTGATCCAGTGGCTGCACGATCTTGGGCGGCGCAGCGAAGCCCTGAGCGAATGTGACCGCATCCGGCAAATTTATGAAGAGATGGGCGAAAACCTGCCTACCATCCTGAGCAATCTCTGTCAGCACGTTCGGGAGGGGTCAGATGTCCAGCCGTTCCCGACGGTCAACCCGTGGCATAACATGCTTACCCTGCAACTGCCGTTTGTCGGGCGGAAAAAGCTGCTGGCAGATCTGAAACTGGCACTCCAGCGCGGTGGTGTAGAAGTTATTTGGGGTGAGGGCGGTGCCGGAAAGTCGCGGCTGGTGTTCGAATTCTATCAATCGCTGCAGCCGGCGCCGCGCTTGCTGCTGGCCGCGGGGTTCTCGCATCTGGCCGAATTGCCCTACCAGCCTTTGATTGATTTGCTGCGTCATTCGGTTACGGTCGAGGAGTGGCAGCAATTGGATGCCGTTTGGGCCGGTTATTTGTCCACCCTGCTGCCGGAGTTGCCTTCTCTGCGTCCGGATGTCTTTCCGCCCATTGAAATTTCGCTCAGCCACCAGCACCAGCAGATTGCCGAAGCATTTTTACAACTGTTCCGCATTCTTTCCCGCCGCCAGCGGCTATTGCTGTTTGTAGATGATGCCCAGTGGTGTGATGAACACACCTTCCATGTGCTGGCGTACCTGCTCGACCACCGCCTGTTTTCTCAGCGGGGGTTGCTGATTGTGGCAGCCCGCCCTGAAGAACCCAACCCGGCATTGGAGCGGTTTCTCAGCCAGTCGCAAATCCCGTGGATGGTTCACCAAACCACGCTGGAACTGCTCAACCGCGATGAAGTCGGTGAGCTGATCCGCCTGGCGTTGGGCAAATCCGCTCCCCCGGAATTTATCGAACGCCTTGGACTGGAAACGGGTGGAAATCCCCTGTTTGTGCTGGAAACTTTACGGGCGGTGCTGGATTTCAATCTGGATGTCAATCAGCTCAAGGTCGTTCCTCATCTGCCGCTGGCCAGCAGCATCCATGCCCTGGCGCGCGAACGGTTGCGTTTGTTGGAGCCGCAGACCCGCCAGACGCTGGTTACCGCCGCAGTGATCGGCCATACCTTTCCGCTGCGGGTGCTTCAAGCGGCGGCTCAGCTGGACATCGAGGAGTGCGTGCGGGTTATCGAAGAACTCGAACGGACGCACTTAATCCGTCCGGTCTATTCCAACGACCATACCCGCCAGTACGCCTTCATCCACGACAAGATTCGCGAAGTACTGCTGTTTGAACTCAGCCCGGCGCGGCAGCAATTGCTCAATTTACGGGTAGCCGAGGCCTATATTTCCCTGGAAGAGAGCCCCGCTTTTGCCGAGAGAATTGCCACGCACCTTGAACTGGCCGGTGAAAACCTGCGCGCATTTCAGTACTGGCTTTTGGCAGCCGAACAAGCCATTGCCCACCACCAGACCCATGCCGTCGAAATAGCCTTCCAGCGGGCGGAGAAGATGCTCCCGCGCATCGAAACTGAATTGACCGAAGAGCATCTGTACCGTCTATATGTGCAATGGGGAGATTTTTGCTGCCAGCAAAATCGTTTAGAGCAGGCCGAACAAAGCTACGCGGCACTCTTGCGCTTTGGCGAGCTGCGCTACTCCCCCTTGTTGATTGGCAGCGCTTACAGCGGGCTGGCGCGTGTGGCCGGTTTGCGCCAGCAGGCGCGCCTTGCGCTCGCTCAACTGGAACATGCCATTCCCTTTTTACGGCAGTCCGGCAGTCAGTCCGAAATGATCGAGGCCGGTAGTCGGCGGGCGGATTTCCTTGCCCAATTGCTGCGGCATCAGGACGCGATTTACTCGCTGGAGAATGTGCTGGAAATGGCCGGATCCGGACAGGACCAGCGCACCAGCCGGGCAGTGGCCGAGGCTCAGGCAAAACTGGCTTACAATTACATCTTGCTGGCAAAACCGGAGCGAGCCCGGGCAGCAGCGCAACGAGCGCTGGAAAGCAGCCTCTCGGTGGCCGGGCTGGTCTTCCGTATTGATGCTTTGGTGTGGCTGGCGATGAGCGAATATCTGCTGGCGGAATTTGGGCCGGCTTTGCAGCATTGCGAAGAAGCCATCGAGATGGCGCAGGCAATCGGTGATGATTTTCGTCTGGCTTATATCTTGACAATCCGCGGGAACATCCATTTGTACCGCGGACTGCTGAAAAACGCCTGGCAGGATAGTCAGCAGGTCATTGGGATGGTGGAAGGCGGGAAAAGCGACGACATCCTCGCCCGGGCAATCTGCATTCAGGGTGATTTGATGACCTTTTTGCGGGATTACGAGATGGCAGTGGAGTATTACCGGCGTGGTCTGGAAATCAGCCGCAACCCAATCAGCGCCATGGAATGTCTGTTTCGTCTGGGCACTGCGCTGGTTCTCAACGGCCAACCCGAAAACGGCTTTCCTTTCCTGCGCAAATCCATCGAGTTGAGTAACGAATCCGGGCTGGAGATCATCCGCCTGCCGGCCCAAATGGGAGAGGTGTTGAGCCGATCGCTGGACGCAAATAGCGGGATTGACCTGCATCTGGTGAATGGCCTGAGGAACGAAGTTGAGCAACACGGGTTGACCGCGCTTGGCCTGATTTATTACTGGATCGCCGCTCAACTGGCACGGGAGGGGGATACGGCTCAGTCCATTGAGCACGCCCGCCAGTTGATCCACCGCGGGCGCGAATTGGGGCTCATCTGGGCGGAGATTGCCGGACTGGAGTTGATTTTGGGATTGCCCATCTCACCGGAAGAGCGACGGCAACGTTCGCGCGAATTGCGCGGCCTGCTTGGCTTTCTGGACGATCAAACGCGGCTGCTGGGGCTTTCTGAGCGCTATATTCGACTACGCGAAAGACTGGAATCACGGATTATTTTGTAATTTTTTACTCACACTTTGTCCACATTGCGTCAACGCCCGGCTGGTATAAAAAGAGCAACGAATAAGCCAGTTTGGGCGGATTTAATAGGGGTCATCCGCATGAAAGAGCGATCGTGGATGGGGATCAACACGATCGCTCTTTGTTCTTCTGTAAAGAAGGTCGAATGAGGAGAAAATCAGCCCTCCCGCAGATGGACAACCGTAACGCCTTCGCCGCCTTCGCTATCCAGGCCGGTTTCCCAGCTGGCAACAAATTCATTTTGCTTGAGGAATTCCCGCACAGCCTGGCGCAGTTTACCGGTGCCTTTGCCGTGAATCACACGCACAAACGGCATACCGCTCAGGTAAGCCGATTCAAGGTAACGCTGCAAGGCTTCAAGGGCTTCATCGGCCCTTTGTCCGCGCAGATCGAGTTCCATGCCGGGGGATGGGGTGAACACAGCCGGACGGGCTGCTGCCGGACGACCCGTAGAGAGCGGACGGGCAGTGCTGGGGGGCGTGGGGGATGGATTTTCTGGCGGCGGCGGGCTGCCGGGGCGTTCAATTTCTTCGGGGCGGGCGCGCAGCCGCAGGTTTCCCATTTGGACTTCAATCTCGGACTGACCCAGTGCGGTAATCACCCCTTCCATCTGGAGCGAGCGCAGGCGCACTTTTTCTCCCAGCCGTAACGGGCGGGCAGGTTCGATGGGTGTGCGTTCTACCGGTTTTTCGGCTTCGCTTTGCAATTCTTCCAGGCGTTCTTGAAGGGGCTTGAGCGCATCCAACGGTTGACGGGCACGCTGCAGTTCGCGGCGCAGGGCGTCCAGTTCGGCACGCAGGGCAGCAATTTCTTCTTCCTGCTCGCGGCGGGCTTTTTCGAGGATGGCACGCCGTTCTTCTTCGATTTTTTCCAACCGCTGAGCCAGTTCGCGGCGCATATTTTCCGCCTGAGAGCGTAAGCGGTCGGCTTCGCTGCGGGCTTTGCGCGCCAGATCGCGCTGGCGATGAATTTCATCCAGCAGGTCTTCGGCGCGCAGGTCGGTTGGGTTGATCATACTCCGTGCGGCTGAAAGGATTTCGGGCGGCAGGCCGAGCCTTTCGGCAATGGCCAGCGCATTTGAGCGTCCCGGCAGACCAATGGTCAGACGGTAAGTCGGTTTGAGCGAACGCAGGTCAAACTCCATACTGGCGTTGACCACACCGGGTGTGGCGTGGGCGTAGGCTTTCAATTCCGGGTAGTGGGTGGCAATCAGGCTGGTCACCCGTTTTTCCACCAGATAGCCCAAAATAGCCCGCGCCAGGGCGGAGCCTTCCTGCGGGTCGGTGCCGGCCCCTAATTCATCCAGCAGCACCAGCGAAAACGAATCCATCCGCCGTAAAATGCGCACAATGTTGGTGATATGACCCGAAAAGGTGGAAAGCGACTGTTCGATGGACTGCTCATCACCGATATCGGCGTAGATGTTGCGAAAAATGCTCAGGGTAGAACCGCTCTGAGCCGGGATGTGCAGGCCAGATTGGGCCATGAGCGCCAACAGCCCGACTGTTTTCAGCGTCACCGTTTTACCGCCGGTATTCGGTCCGGTTATCACCAGGGCGTAGGTGTTCTCATCCAGCACCACGTCAACCGGCACCACCGTTTGGGGGTCAAGCAGTGGGTGACGGGCTTGATAAAGGACAATCACACTGCCGGGGTGCTTTTCGCGCCCGGTTTTGCGGAAGGCAGTCAGTACCGGTTCGGCGGCGTGGAGGTCTTCGGCATATTTGGCGCACATGAAGGCTAAATCAAGGCGGGCAAGGGCATCCACAATTGCAATGATGGCGGGGCTGTGTTCTCCAATTTGATTGGAAAGCTCGCTGAGGATGCGCCGCTCTTCGTCTCGTTCGGCAAGTTGCAGCTCGTGCCACGCATTGTTGAGTTCTACCACCGAGAGCGGCTCGACAAACAGGGTAGCCCCTGAGGATGACTGATCGTGGACGATGGCGCGAATCCGCCCGCGCGATTCAGCCCGCAGCGGGATGACATAGCGCCCGTTCCGCATGGTGATGATGGCTTCCTGGAGATGGGGCGTATTTTTTGGATCCTGAATCATTTTTTGGAGACGGGAAAGCAGCCGTTCATGAGCCGTTTTTATCTCCGAGCGCAGGGAGGCCAGTTTAGGGGAGGCGCTGTCCAGCACCTCGCCGCGATCCGAGATGGTGCGGGAGATGGCCTCAATCAGTCCGGGCGGCGGTGCTAGGGGTTGGGCGATGGCCGCCAGATGCGGGTATTCGGCTTGCTTGCTTTCCAGGGTGCGGAATAGATCACGGGCGGCAATGAGGGTGGATTTGATTTCCAGCAGTTCGGCCGGCAGTAAAACGCCGCTGCGCGCGGCGCGTTCCGCCAGCGGACGCACGTCTCTCGCTCCGCCGATGCCGGCTTCGGATTTCACGCTCAGCAGTCGCCGGGCTTCGCTGGTGATGGCTTGCCGGGTAAGCGCTTCCGCCAAATCGGCTGTGGGGCGCAGGGCGCGGGCCAGCCCGGCAGATGCGGAAAAATCGGCATAACCGGCCAGCCGTTCCAGCACTTTGGGAAATTCCAGCATCGTGAGCGATTTCACATCCATAGCGGCTTGATTGTAATCCAAAATGAACAAACTTTGTGAAGTGAATGAGACGTCCTCGGTCAACTCCGCCTGAGAAATTAGTGATACTGGCAGCACAAGTAAGAGATTGCCGCGCCACCTGACGGCGGCCCGCAATGACTTAAACAAATTAATCTCTCCCCCACCCCTCATTCCCAATTGACGATAAAATAAACCTCAGGAGAGCAGCGCCATGACAAACGAACCCAACAAAATCATTTATTCGATGATCGGCGTCAGCAAGTTTTACGATAAAAAACCCGTCCTGCAGGATATTTATCTCTCGTATTTTTATGGTGCCAAAATTGGGGTGATCGGCTTGAATGGCTCTGGGAAAAGCACCCTGCTACGCATTCTGGCAGGGGTGGAAAAGGACTTCAACGGCGAAACCGTGCTGGCACCCGGCTACACGGTCGGTTATCTGGAGCAGGAACCCCGGCTGGATGAGAATAAAACGGTGCGCGAGATTGTTGCCGAAGGCGTACAGGAAGCCATGAGCCTGCTGGACGAATTCAACCGCATCAGCGAGCGCTTTGCCGAACCACTGACCGACGAAGAAATGAGCGCGTTGATTGAGAAACAGGGCGAGGTGCAGGAAAGGATTGATCATCTGGGGGCGTGGGACATTGATGCCCGGCTGGAAATGGCAATGGACGCCCTGCGCTGTCCGCCCGGCGATACTCCCGTTAGGGTGCTTTCCGGCGGCGAACGCCGCCGGGTGGCCCTGTGCCGGTTGCTGTTGCAAAAACCGGATATTCTGCTGCTGGACGAGCCGACCAACCACCTGGATGCCGAGACAGTGGCGTGGCTGGAACGCCACTTGCAGGAATACCCCGGCACGGTGATCGCCGTCACCCACGACCGCTATTTTTTGGATAATGTCGCCGGCTGGATTCTGGAACTGGATCGCGGACGGGGCATTCCCTACAAGGGGAATTACTCCGGCTGGCTGGAACAGAAGAAAACCCGCTTGATGGTGGAAGAAAAACAGGAAAGCGAGCGCATCCGCACGCTGGAGCGCGAGCTGGAGTGGATTCGCATGGCACCGCGCGCCCGTCACGCCAAATCCAAAGCCCGTATTCAGGCTTATGAACGGCTGCTCAGTCAGGAAAGTGAAAAAGCCGCCAGAGATCTGGAAATTTACATACCACCGGGCCCGCGGCTGGGCAATCTGGTCATTGAAGCCGAGCATGTCTACAAAGGCTACGGCGACCGCCTGCTGATCGAGGACATGAGTTTTTCCCTGCCGCCGGGTGGAATTATCGGTATCATCGGGCCGAATGGGGCCGGCAAAACCACCCTGCTGCGGATGATTACCGGACAGGAACAGCCCGATGCGGGCAGCTTCCGGATTGGGGAAACCGTGCAGATGGCATATGTGGATCAATCCCGCGATGTGCTTGACCCGCAGCGGACGGTGTGGGAGATGATCAGCGACGGGGAAGAAATCATCCGGCTGGGCGAGCGTGAGGTCAACTCGCGTGCCTACGTGGCGCGATTCAACTTCACCGGCGCGGACCAGCAGAAAAAAGTGGGGATGCTCTCCGGCGGCGAACGCAATCGGGTGCATCTGGCGCGGATGCTCAAACAGGGCGCAAACCTGCTGCTGCTGGACGAGCCGACCAATGACCTGGATGTGAACACCCTGCGCGCCCTGGAAGAGGCCCTGCTCAATTTTGGGGGATGTGCGCTGGTGGTCAGCCACGACCGCTGGTTTCTGGATCGGATTGCCACCCACATTCTGGCGTTTGAAGGGGACAGCCGGGTGGTCTTTTACGATGGCAACTACACCCAGTACGAGGCCGACCGCCGCGCCCGTCTGGGCATGGCTGCCGATCAGCCGCACCGCATTACCTACCGAAAACTGACCCGCTAAGCGTTTTTAGCCCTCAAAGGCTTTGACGCAGTTGCGCCCGCTGTTTTTAGCGGCGTAGAGGGCTTGATCGGCGCGGCGCAGCAATTCCTTGAAGGTGTGGGGAAAATGCGGAGGGGATGCCGTGGCCACCCCCAAACTGATGGTCACATTCAGACGGTTGCCGCCGATGCGGATGGGCGACTCGGCAACCGCACCGCGCACCCGTTCGGCCATGCGCAAACCCTGTTCCAGCGTGATTCCCGGCATGATGATGGTGAATTCCTCACCGCCGTAACGGGCCAGGGTATCGCTGCTTCGCAGCCGGTGGCGGATGCGCTCCACCAGAATCGTGAGAACCTGATCGCCGACCAGATGTCCGTAATGGTCGTTGATTTCCTTGAAATTGTCCAGATCGAACATGATCAGGGTCAACGGCTGGCCGGTTTTGCGGGCTTCCTGAAAGGCCGCCTGACCGGTATCGAATAGGGCGCGGCGGTTGAGGCTTTGGGTCAGCGAATCGGTGCGCGCCAGTTTTTCCAGTTTGACCTGATTGCGCTGCTGTTCTTCGACCTTACGCTGGAGTTCCAGCGCCTGTTTTTGGAAAGCTTCTGTTTCGCGCCGGAGGGTTTCTAATTGATGAAGCACCTGCAGGTGCTTGATGCGCCGGTCGGCTTCTTGATCGTAAATGGTCTGGAAAACAGCGTGGTACTTTTTGTACATTTCCAGGGCGGCGGCGGGTTTTCCGCTTTTTTCGTACAAATCCGCCAGTGCGTGATAGGCTTCCATCACCTGCGGCTGGCGGCGGGTCTGCTGGGCCAGCAGGAGGGCTTCGTTCAGGTCTTTTTCGGCGGCATCGTAGTGGCCGCGTTCGGTATGGAGTTTTCCGAGGTTGAGCAGGGTGATGGCTATTTCGGCGGTGAGGTTGTGCCGGCGGGCAACGCTGAGGGCGCGCTGGTAAGCCGAGAGAGCAGCGCTGTCATCCCCCTGGGCGAGGTAGATTTCACCGATATTATTGAGATAGACCGCCTGATCCTGCCAGGTCTGGATGTTTTCGGCAATCTGGATGGCTTCGGTTTCGTATTCCAGGGCGCGGCGTGGTTCGCCGGTATGCAGGTATGCCATTGCCAGACTGTCCAGCGCCCACGAAAGGCGCATGGGCTCATTCAACGCCCGCAGGGTTTGCACGGCTTCGTGCAGGTGAGGGATGGCCAGCTCGGGCTGCCCCAGCAGGACGTAGGTATAACAGATATCGTTGGTAATCTCCGCCGTCAGCAGCTGATCGCCCAATTCCTGCACCTCTTTCAAGGCCTGAAACAGATGTTCGAGGGCGTCGGCAAAATCCCCCATGTGAGCGCAGCCAATGCCGTAATAAGACCGGGCGAGGGCTTTTTCGCAGTTTTTACCCAGCCGCTCAAATTCCTGCATGGCAGTTTGAAAATCTGAAAGGGCGGCGGTGTAAGCCGCATTCTTCAAGTGCAGCCGCCCGCGAGTGATGGTGCAGCCAGCCAGTTCAGCCTGCAGGTTGGGATCGGCGGTTGGGTGATTCCCCGCCAGTTGAAAAACCTGCTGGAGAATTTCCAACCCCTGCACGGGGTCGGCGTCCAGCAAGTCGAGCGCCTGCTGGTGAAGGCGCTGGATTTCAGTGGTTAAAGGTTGGGTGGAAAGGGGAGTTTCGGCTTCCATGGATCAGGTAAAATCAAAAACCCGCGCCAACAGCAGGTGGCTGATTGGCGTCTGGGCTGGTCGAAGGTCAACGAGCGGGGTCGTTTTGACGGCGGAAGTTGTGATAAATATACCACAAAATCACCGCCCGGAAAGGAACAAAAATCCCTGCTGCCGGAAATTTTGAGAGATGCGGGCAGCAGGGAACGAACGGCTCGTTCAATGAATGAAGTTAAGGGTCAGAGATCAGGGGCCCTGCCAGCCGGCTAAGTAAGCCATTAAGACCCAATATGCTTTTGCCATTCTTTGAGCTCCTCTTGCATTTAGATGGCCTCCATTTAGTTCTTCAGTATATTCTGTACAAAGAGCCGGCAATCCTCTTCCTTGATTATCAAAGCAAGGGCTACCATCTGGACGGTGGGAAAGGATGTCAGCAATATCCATGAGCATAATATTGTTTTGACGTGCGTATTCTCTCATTTGATTGTTGAATGAAGTTGAGTCGGGTGTTCCAATTGCAACAGCCAATCCCATTGTCCAGTGGACAATAATTTTATCCGGGTGTCTTTGTGCTAGCGCTTCAATATCTTCTATACCGGGGTAAGGATCAAGTGGATTCCGGGAAAAATATGCTTGATCAATATCGCTACCGATTTCGGCATCCACATAACCAAATTTGAAGGACATAACATCATAAAGATCCGCACGCTGGTCTACTGCCTGAACAAAATAATTAACCTTATTCCACCACCCGGGGTTTTGCCCTGGAGGAGGAGAGTGAAATTCAAATGTCCAAGAACGATAATCATATTTTTGGTCATAAAAAATTTCTTGAGGAGTTAATCCTCTATCGCAATAATTTGGTCTTACCCATTGTCCATTGCTCAGTTGTTGTTTGTAATCACCCAAACATCTGACTCCATCCCATATATTACTGCCTACTGATGCATGGCGAAACAAACTTCTGATTCTTGATGCCCTTTGAATGTATTCATCGGGAATTTGCTCGAAAAGTTGAATCGAGTTGTGATCAATGATATTACCTAACTGCGGGTTGGGGATGATGGTCGGGCTTGGGGTGGGGGTCGGTGAAGTTGTGCTGCTGCGCCGTACCATCGGCAGAAAGACAGTATATGGGCCATCTTGTGGCGTGATTTCGTCCGGCGGCTGGGTCTCGGCCAGCACATTCAGCGGAAAAACCGCTGCGGCAAGAAGGATGAGCGCCATCCCCCAAGGCGCAAGACGGTTGATTTTCATTGATAATTATTCTCCATGAAGTAAAGGATTTTGACCTGCCCCATTGTAGCAGAAAAAACCGCTGAAAATCAGCGGTTTTCAATTTTGTTGGGGGGTTGTAATGACCCTGAAAAGTTTACGGCTGAATGGGCTGCCATCCGGCCAGCTGGGCCAGCATCACCCACATGGCTTTGGCGGCCTGTAATTTGCCGGCCGAAACCGCCCCCAAATGTCCGCCTTCGCTTTCGGTGGTGTATTCGCAGCAAATGACCGGATTTCCGCTATCGCTCAGGCAGGCCTGACCATCGGTGGTGTGACTGAGAATGTCGGCCAGATCGAAGAGGATGCGGTTGTTGGCGCGCGCCCATGTTCGCATTTGATCGTTAAAGCGGCGGGAAACATCGCTGCCGATGTTGCGTGCCAGCGAAGTCGTCCAGTACACGAAGGTTTTTTCGGGGTATTGTTCTTCCAGCGCGGCCAGTTCGTAAAGATTCGGGCCCGCGTAATTGGGGTCAAAGTACACATCGGCTATATCTGACGCGTTGGTGACTTGCAGGTAATTATGCCCGTAGGTGATGATTTGACGATCAGCGTATTGGGGTACCTGATTGAGAAAGTACTGCAATTCCTCGTACCAGTAAGCGCCTTCGCTGAGAACA
Source organism: Bellilinea caldifistulae (assembly GCF_001306055.1). Taxonomy (GTDB): domain Bacteria; phylum Chloroflexota; class Anaerolineae; order Anaerolineales; family Anaerolineaceae; genus Bellilinea; species Bellilinea caldifistulae. The sequence continues at coordinate 305,004 of NZ_LGHJ01000011.1, forward strand.
AATTCGATGTTGCTGCGGTCGTTGCCGCCCGGAAAGCGAATGGCGGCAGGAACAACCGAATCGCGGTTGGTGTAGGTTTTGACCTGATCCGATGGCGCTGCACAGACCACCTGACTGGTGAAGTAACGCCGGCAATGAGAGGGACTGGCTGCCCAGGAAGGGGCTGCCAGACAATCCAGCCCGCTGCTGATGTTCCACCCCACACTCCGGTCAAAGAACACCATGCGGATTTTTTCGGCTTCCCGCAGGTATTCCGGCGGAATTTGATCGAAGAGCGCCGCGGCGCGATGGTCAATGATGTTGATGGGAATCGGCGGAGCAGCCAGTGGTTGAATACCGGTCATGGCGGGGGTGGTCGGCGTGGTTGAGGGCGTTTCGGCCGGCGGCGGATTAGTGGCGGTGAGGGCAGGTAGTGGAGATGAGGGGGTCGGGGGCAGTTCTTCACCGCCGGGTGTGGTGGTCTGGGCGGGTGAAGAAACGCTCCTGCCTGGGGAGGGCTGGACAGGAATTGGAACGGTGGGGGTGGAGGTGGATAATTGCGACACCGCCGCAGGTTGATTTTGGCGAATGAGTACGAAAATCAATGCCAGACCGAGCAAAATCACCAGCGCCCACGGCAGAATGGGTTTATTTTTCATGGGATAACTCTCTTCATAATTGACTAATTTTGTAAATCAAGTAAATTATAACAGCATGTCCGCTGTCCAATCGGCCCAATCTTATGGTTTGGGGTGGCGGTTTGAGGATCGCTTCCGCTGCGGTTTGCAAGGATGGATTATTTGGGGAGAGCTGCGCTTCAGCCTGCCGGGAAGAGCGAACGGCTGATTTTCAGCAGGTCGGCGGCAATTTGACGGTCAATTTTACCCATCGGGAAGCGACTCAATTCTTCAAGCGCTGCCCACGCCATATCGTCCGCCTGATGCGGCTGGGGTTCACCGTGCCGCAGGCGGCTGATGAAGGCGTGCAGGGTGACTTTGAAGTGGGTGTAAGCGTGACGATAGACCCCCAACGGTTCACCGATTTCAATTTCTACCCCCAGCTCCTCGCGGATTTCGCGGCGCAGGCATTCGACGAGAGTTTCGCCGTCTTCCTGCTTGCCGCCGGGGAATTCCCACAACCCGCCCAGCAAGCCGTTGGCCGGGCGGCGGGTGAGCAGTACTTTGCCATCCCGCCAGATGACCGCTGCCGTCACCGTAATCAAGGGGGGTGCAGCGCGGCGGGTCAGCACGGGGCGTTCTTCCTGAACCCCCAACCTCCTGGACTGACACCACTCCGCCAGCGGGCAATCGCCGCAGGCTGGTTTGCGCGGCGTGCAGATCATCGCGCCCAGGTCCATCAAAGCCTGATTGAAATTACCGGCTTGACCGGGCGGAAGGTGGGCGCGCAAATGAGCCAGAATTTGAGCCTCTCCCTCCGGCGAACGAGCCGGCAGACTGACATTGAACAAGCGGGCGGCCACCCGCCGCAGGTTTCCGTCCAACGCCGGTTCGTCCTGCCCAAAAGCAATCGAAGCCACTGCGGCGGCGGTATAACGGCCAACCCCCGGCAGGCGCATCAGTTCTTTCGTGCTGGCAGGAATCTGCCCCTGATACTTTTCCACCACCAGACGGGCAGCACGATGCAGGCTGCGCGCCCGGCTGTAATAACCCAGCCCCTCCCAGGCTTTCAGTACCTGCTGTTCCTCGGCCTGTGCCAGATGTTGAAGGGTGGGAAACTGCTCCATCCAGCGCCGGTAGTAGGGAATGACCGTTTCCACGCGGGTTTGTTGAAGCATGATTTCCGAAACCCACACCGCATAGGGGTCGTTTGTCCCCCGCCATGGTAAAACACGGCGGTAGTTGCGATACCAGATCAGCAGGCGCTCAGCAAGCTCAGAACTGGAACCCGCTGCGGGCTTCGACGATTTTGTACCGGTAATTGCGGACATAATCCTGCAGTTGGTTGTTGAGGCTCTTCCACTCGGCGGAGTTGAGAATCTGGCGCGCCTGCGCCGGGGAAGGCACAACTGCCCCGACCAGAATTTGTGGCTGTGAGCCGTAAACGGTTGCCCACGCATCGCTCAATTCAAACCCCAGCCGTTGAACACCGGGGATAAACTCACGTACCACGAATTCAAAATACTCCTGTTCGCGTTCGGGGGCAATATCCCACGACATGATCAATTTAACAGCCACGGTTTTCTCCTCAATTACCAACCGGATCAAGCACAATGACCTGAGTTTCTTCCGGCAGAGCGTTTGCCGAAGTGACTTTGAGAGAAGGCTGGGTGGACACCGCGGTCAAGCCCATTTCTTTCAAGAACTTGCTGAGCGGCTCCAGTTTGATGGTGGATTGGGGGGTAGCGTAGTGCATCGGGATGACCAGATTGGGCTCCAGCAGGCTGATGATTTCGGCGGCTTTGGCGGCATTCAGACCACTGCCACCGCCCACCGGCACCAGCACAATGTGCACCGGCCCAAGCGCTTCCACCTCGGTTTGGGTGGGAACGCGGTTGATTGCACCCAGATGTAAAACATTGATGCCGTTGTAGTCAATCAAATAGAGTGTGTTGCGCGGTTCATCCTGCGTTTTCTTCGTGTGGCCGTTGGTTTGTACACCGGTAATAAATACGCCGCCGATTTCAAACTCACCAGGCCCGCTGATGACGAATGGCTCACCCTTGACGCCGCTCAGGTAGTTGTGGCCGGGCGCGGCGTGGCTGATGGTGACGATATCGGCTTTGAGTTTCAGCGCTTCGTGTCCCACGGCGCGGTGATCGTAGGGGTCGGTCACCACGCTGGCCAGATTGCGTTCCGTGATGCGAAAGCAGGAATGTCCATACCAGGTAATTTCCATGCAGCCTCCATTACACTGCTTTGATTATACATGGAAACCGGCAAAAGGTAGAGAGCGGTGAAAACTTTCAAAATTGTGGTAAGATTCGGGTGTAGGAGCGTGATTGGGGAGAGCAAATGGGTTAGAAAAGCAGCGTAAACCTTGCCATCTTAAAAACCCTCTGATATAATCTAGCGCGCTATTATGACCCTTAACAATTCAGGCCGACGTAGCTCAATCGGCAGAGCAACCGCCTTGTAAGTGGTAGGTTACGGGTTCGATTCCCGTCGTCGGCTCAGGTTGCGGGCTGGCGAGTGAGGCTGATCTGGAAAAGACAACCTCACTTGCGAGCCGGCAACGGCTCGGGCATGGGCAGTTACCCAAGTGGCCAAAGGGGGCTGACTGTAAATCAGCTGGCGCACGCCTTCGGAGGTTCGAATCCTTCACTGCCCACTGGTCGTCTGACCGAAAATCCCCAAGCCAGGGGAGTTTCTGGAGAACGGCAAGCCCTCATAGCTCAGGCGGTAGAGCACGCCCTTGGTAAGGGCGGGGTCATGGGTTCAAATCCCATTGAGGGCTCTTTATGCCGGTTTTCCCAGGACCCTTCTAGTTATTTAAGAGAGGAGCCAAGGAGAAAAAACATGGCGAAGCAAAAATTTGAGCGAACGAAACCGCATTTGAACGTAGGCACCATGGGGCACATTGACCATGGGAAAACGACGTTGACCGCGGCAATCACCAAGTGGTGCAGTCTGTTAGGG
>NZ_LGHJ01000015.1 GCF_001306055.1 Bellilinea caldifistulae
GAGACCTATGCGGCGGATAAAGGCTATGATGACGGCAACAATCACTTCTATTTAGAACTGCACGGCTTACACTCGGCAATTCGCTTGAAAAAGACGCGCACGCAGAAGAAAGACGCCAACAAAGACAGCTGGCTGGCCTTGGAGCAGACCCAACCGTACCGTCAAGGCTTGAAACAGCGCTACAAAATCGAACGCAAATTTGGGGAAGCCAAACAGTGGCATGGGTTGGGACGCTGCCGGTATTTGGGAAAAATGGGCTTTGCGGTGCAAGCCTTTTTGACGGCGATAGCGCTCAACTTGAAACGAATGGTCAAGCTCCTGTTTGGCGTCGGGTTCAAAACCCCGGCTGGGGCCGCCATCCAAGGGTGAACTCCCATGCGGAGGGTGAAGTGTCGCTGGTGGTCAAAAATCCAGAAAAAATGGAAGTGAAGAGGTCAAATCAAGATACACAGCCCCTTTATTTTAGGGTGGATACCCCATCGGGTGCGGCTTTTCCACCCCTCAAACAGCCTGCTCGGCGTATTACGCTTGATTTTTCAACTCTCTCTTAAGTCTTAATTTGACAACTGCGTATTTGTGTTTCTTTCAAAAAGTTGTATGATCAAGTTGTGGGTTGGTTTGTGGAGAGAGGAGGGGATGATGAAATGGCGGGTTCGGATTTTTGCATGGGCGCTGGCGGCCGGTTTGTTGATTTATGCAGGCGCTTGTAAACCGTCACAGCCGGCGGAGGATGACGTTACATTTTCGGACGAAGGTGAGGGGATAACCGAATCATCTCCCGTTCCAGAGACGGCCGTTCCAACCAGTCGGCCTGAAGCGGTTCCGGAGGGGATGAATCTGGCCGAATGCCCCGGCCGGTTTGGTTTGCTTTCGCTCAAGTTTTCGGCGGATATTGACTTTAACGCCGCCGGGGCTTCTCTTCATCATACCCTGGGCGACGGTGTATTGCTGCTGGAAGTGAGCGAGGATAAGCCACAGGTGATAATTCAATCACAAAATCCCGTCACCCTGCCGGTAACCATCAACGGCACGGTAGGGGATTGTAGCCTGTCCGGCGAAAGCAGCATGATCGCCAGCGCCAGCGGGTATTGTGAGAACGGCATTGTTCACCTGATCATCGAGGAAAACTGGCAGTCGGGCAGCGGTGTGTTGACCTGCCCGGATCGAAATCCGGCCAATTTTCCTCTGGTTGGGGCGGGCAGCATGACTCATCGCGGTGCGGACGGTCGCGGCGAGGTTTTCTACCTCGATTGGGGCTTTTCGGATCAAAACATCGGCTACATGCTGGAAAAACCTTTCCTTGGGCAGGGCGGTTCCGGTACTCACACCTGGACGCTAATGATGGAGCCTTTCCAGCCGATAATGCCGGTATCTACTCCCTGAGGTTAACCAAAAGCGCATGGTTCCTCCGGGAACCATGCGCTTTGATTGCATGCCATCCCGGCCGAGATGGCTCACAGATTGCGCTTTTCGCGGTCGTAGTTCTGACCGAGGAAAGCCGGCACGCGCGCCTTACGGAAGGTGAGGATCATGATCAGGATGGTGGCGAGGTACGGTACCATCAACAGATACTGATAGGGCAGAGCCAGCCCGATGACCTGAGCGCGGAAGGCGAGTACCTCAACCCCGGCAAAGAACAGCGAGCCGGTCAGAATGGTCAGCGGACTCCAGCCGCCGAAGAAGGTCAGCGCAATCGCCAGCCAGCCGCGTCCGCGCGTCATCGCCTCGGTGAAGGTGCCGGTGTACACCATCGGCAGGTAAGCCCCGGCCAGCCCGATCAACGCCCCGCCGAGGATGGCAGTCCAGTAACGCGCCCGCACGACATTGATGCCCAGACTATCGGCGGTCATGGGATTTTCGCCGACGGCGCGCAATTCCAGCCCGCGCTGGGTGCGATAAAGGAAGTACCACAGCAACAGGGAAAGCACGATCGAAAAGTACACCAGTCCATTCTGCCTGAAGAGGATCGGCCCCAGCAGCGGAATCTGGCTCAGCAGGGGGATGGACACTTCCGGCAGGGTGGGGATGAGCGGGGGCGAAAGGGTGATGCCGATGATCAGCTTGGGCAGCAGGGTGGACAGGCCGACCCCGATGAAGAACAGCGAAAGTCCGATGAAAAACTGATTCATCTTCAACGTGGTGGTGAAGTAAGCCAGCAGCAGTCCAAATACAGCGCCGGCCGCCATGGCTGCCAGCATACCCACAAAATTGTTACCGACCTGATAACTGACCAGAAATCCCAATGATGCGCCCAGCAGCATGATGCCTTCCTGAGCCACGTTGAAAATGCCGGTGCGTCCACCCAGCATGGTGCCCTGGCTGGCCAGGACAAACGGCACCATCGAAAGCAGCACCAATCGCAAGAAGGTGATCAGAGTTTCCATGTTGTTTTACCTCCTGCGTACCACATCGGAAAGTAGGACGAAGAGCAGTACCAGCGCTTCGACGATGAAGACCATCTCGACCGGGATCATCAGGGTGCGCTGCATGGCGCTGGCGCCGACTTCCAGCACGGCGATGAAGAACGCCACAAAGGGCACAGCCAGATTGTTCCCGCGGGCGATTAACCCGATGATCAGCCCCAGCACCAAAAAGTTGGACTGCATGCCTTCAATCAGACGGCGGTGAACGCCGGCGACTTCAATGGAACCGGCCAGCCCAGCCAGCGCTCCGGCCAGCACCAGCGAGAACACGAACATGCGCCCGACATGGATGCCGAACACCTCGGCGGCGCGCGGATTTGCACCGGTGGCAACCAGTTCGTAACCGCCGGTGGTGCGGCTGGTGTAGATGTAGATGCCGGCTGCCACCAGTACCGCCAGGATGATGCCGGAGTGCAGCGGCGGGTTGTTGATCAGCATGGGCAGCCAGCCGCCTTGCCCGATGGGGATGGTAGTGGGGTGCCCGGCAGTGGTATCGCGCCACGGGCCGGTAGCCACCAGATCAATTACCGCAAAGGATACGAAGTTAAGCAGGACGGTGGTCAAAATTTCATTCAGTCCAAAGCGGTAGAGCAGCCAGGCCGGGATCAGTCCCCAGAACGCCCCGGCCAGCACCCCCGCCAGAATGACCATCGGCAGGAGCAGCACCGGCGGCAGGTCGGAGAAGGTAATCCCCACCGCGGCAGCAGCGATCCCGCCGACAATCATCTGACCTTCGCCGCCGATGTTGAATTTACCGGCGGTCAGTGGGACGGTAAAAGCCAGCGCTTGCAGGGTCAGAGGGATGAATTTGAGCAGGGTCTGGATGAAGCCGTTGGGGGTGCGGAAGGAGGTCAGCAGGATGGTCTGGTAGGCACGCCCCACGTCAAAACCCATCGCCGCAATGAAGATGCCCACTGCTGCGAAGGCCACGGCAATGGCGATTAGATAAGGGAGGATGGTTCGTCCAAGAGCCTTCATTGTTACCTCACTCACGGGGTTGCCGGTTCAGTCGAGCGGATACCGCTCATCAGCCGGCCAATGGCGTATTTATCGAACGCTTCGCGCGGCAGGATGCCCAGAATTTCGCCGCGGTAGATCACGGCAATGCGGTCGCTGAGCAGCATTAATTCGTCCAGGTCTTCCGAGATCAGCAAGGTGGCTTGTTTTTGGGCTTTGCGCTGCAGAATTTTCTGGTAGACAAAGTCCATCGAGGGAATATCCAGCCCGCGGGTGGGGTTGTGAGCGACCAGCAAATCGGCGTTCATCGAAAAGGCGCGCGCAATCATCACCCGCTGAATGTTGCCGCCGGAGAGATTGCCGCCGGGTTCTTCCGGTCCGCCGGTTTTGATGTTGTACTCGCTAATCTGCTCGCGGGTTTTCTGGTAGACCGTTTTCCAGTTGATGAAGCGGCCGTCGCTGTAGGGCGCTGGCGGTGTACCCCCAGAATGAGGTTTTGGGCAACGCTGGCTTTGGGCAAAAAGCCGTCGTGCAGGCGGTCTTCGGGGATGTAGGAAAGGCCGCGGCGCAGCCGTTCAGCGACCGGCAAACCGGTGACGTCTTTGCCGTTTTGTTCGATCTTGCCACTGGTGGGCGGCACAATCCCGGCAGCCACCTCGGCCAGTTCGCGCTGACCATTACCCGCCACGCCGGCGATGCCAAAAATTTCCCCCGGAAAGATATCAAAGGAAACATCTTTGAGACGCGGCACACCCTCTTTGCTGATCAGGTTGACCTGACTGAGACGCAAGATGGGGGCTGCGGTGGTATCCACCTCGCCAAAAGTTTTGGTGTCGCGCGCAAAATAAACGCTCTTTTCAATGTTCATTTGCTCGCCGACCATGGCGCGCACGAAGACGTCTTCCGAAGCGTCTTTGCGGTCAAGGGTGGTGATGTTGCGCCCTTCGCGCAGCACGGTGATGCGGTCGCACACACTCAGTACCTCGCGCAGTTTGTGGGTGATGAAGACGATGCTCAGGCCGTCGTTAACCATCACCCGCAGCGATTCGAACAGGGCATCCACTTCCTGCGGGGTCAGGTTGGTGGTCGGTTCGTCGAGAATCAAAATCTTCACGCCGCGGTAAAGGGCTTTGAGGATTTCCACCTTTTGGCGGGTGCCAATCGGCAGTGTCGAGATGACCGCATTCAAATCCACCGGCAACCCAAAGCGTTGACACAATTCTTCCACTTTTCTGGTTTCCGGTTCCAGTTTCATCGTGTAACGATGGGTGATGCCAGTGCCCAGCACAATGTTTTCCAGTACGGTGTAATTGGAAATTTGTAAAAAGTGCTGGTGTACCATGCCAATGCCGCGGTTGAGGGCATCCCGCGGGCCGTGAATTTCAATCTTCTCGCCGTTCAGGTAAATGTCTCCCTGATCTTTGCGGTAAAGGCCGTAGAGGATGTTCATCAGGGTGGTTTTGCCGGCGCCGTTGCCGCCCAGCAGGCCGTGAATCTCGCCGGGCAGCAGTGAAAAGGATACATCATCCAGCGCCACCAGTTTATCGAAAGTTTTACGAATATTCCTTAATTCCAGAATCGGTTGTTTTTCCATGTTCTCCTTCCCTCAGGCCTGCGGGGGCTGTTTACTGGACAGGGCGGATGGCTTGGCTGCGTCGGCTCGCGGCGAGGTAAACTGCTCCATGTCATCCCGACCAAAGGGACACTTGCCAGTGCGGGCGGGGGTTCTCCCCCAACCTCCGCAACGGCTTTGCGGGAGATCGCCACGCTCGCTGCACTCGCTTATGGTGACGTAAACCGTTTACACGACACCGCAGGGTTATTACGTTGCCCTTTGCCGTGAATGAAGAATTCAGATGCTGCCAAACCATCTATTCTTAACGTGCCAATGAAAGTCCGCTCAGCCTGCCGAGGTCTTCCGCAGGGGAGTGTGAGCAGGGGTTCCTGCCGTTAGAATAGGCGCTGGAACCCCTGCCCGTATGGATTTTTATGGACGATGAAAGCCGTAACGGCAAAGCACTTTACTTGATTTCACTGGTATCTTTGACCACTTCGATCTTGCCGGCGCGCAGGTCGGCCAGCAGCGTGTCCATTTCCGCCTGAATTTCGGGGGAAACGTTCTTCAGCGGGGTTTGCAGGGCAACGCCGGTGGCAAAGCCCAGCGGGTAATAGCCGCCGGTTTCGCCAGCCTGGATTTTGGCGTAAATATCCTTGAGCGGGCCGGCAAAGTCGTACAGCAGCGAGGTCATGTAGTTGTCGGGGGCGTAGGTGGCCTTGTCGGTGTACTTGGCGGTGACCAGTACCTTGGTGGGTGAGGCTTTGACCGCCTCGAACAGACCGAACATGCCCAGATTGAGCGAGCCCATGATCACATCGCAGCCCTCGGCAATCAGGGCATCAGCAACCTGACGGGCTTTGGTCGGGTCGTTGAAATCGCCCGCCCACACGGCCTTGACTTCCACATCCAGCCCAAGGTCTTTGATGGCCTGCTGAACGGCGTGGACTTCGGCATAGGAGAAGGGCAGCGCTAACCCGCCCAGATAACCGATTTTACCGGTCTGAGTGGCTTTGGCAGCCAGCGCGCCGATGCCGTAGAAGCCGACATGGAAGTTGCGGTCAATGAACCACAAATTGGCGGGAGCATCGGCCACCGGAGCATCACCTTCACCGATAAAAATGACATCCGGGAACTGCTTGGCCAGATCAACCGTCTGGGTCAGGAATTGACCGCCATGCGTCCAGATGATGTTGTAACCGGCATCAATGTACTCGCGCATGACGCGGTCAACATCCGGTACGGCCACACTTTCCGAGTAGGCAGTCTCAATGCCGGTGGCTTTCTGGAGCTCCGAAATGCCCACATAGGCCAGCGTGTTGTAGTCGGCATCGGTAATTACGCCGGGGAAGATAGCGGCCAGTTTGTAGGTCTTGCCGGTTGGTTGGGCGGTGGGGGTTGCCGCCGGGGCGCATTGAGCCGCCAGCAGTGCAACCAGCACCAACACGAACACCAGAACGAAACGATTCTTACGCATTTCTTTCCTCCTTAAGTTTTGATGGGATGGGAAAAAACAGGGTGAAGGTGATTCTTATTGTACTCTTTTGAGATTGTCTGTTAATTACGAATTAAATAAAAAATTGGGGACGTTCTTCCTGAATCAGGTCTGTTTGGGGCAGGGCGGGAGATTCCCCTGCAGTGGCGAGTTTCGCTCACGCTCGGGGTGACGTGAATAAGGACATGTCATTGTGAGCCGCCCTCAGGCTGTGTGGTAATTTCCCGCAGAGCCGTCGGGGAGGCAGGGGCACAACAGGGGCAGTTCACCGTCGGGAGAGTGCCGGTTTGATGGTAAAATCCACCCATCCCCGTGTTTATCAAGGAAGGAGAGGGAAGGATGACCGCTTCTTTTATCACACCCGAGTGGGTTCAAGACGCTGTCTTTTACCAGATTTTTCCAGACCGGTTTGCTGCCAGCCCCATTTTGGAAAAGCCGAACAACCTCGAAGCGTGGGACGCTCCGCCGACCCCTCACGGCTTCAAAGGCGGTGACCTGCTGGGTGTGGCGGAGAAACTGGATTATTTGCAGGATTTGGGCGTGAACGCCATTTACTTTACGCCGGTATTCCAATCGGCTTCCAATCATCGCTACCACACCCACGATTATTTTCGGGTTGACCCGTTGTTAGGTGGAGATGCTGCCCTGCGGCGCTTATTAAAGGAAGCCCACCGCCGAGGCATCAAAATTGTGCTGGATGGCGTCTTCAATCACGCCAGCCGTGGGTTCTTCCAGTTCAATCACATTCTGGAATGCGGGGCGCAGTCACCCTATCTGGATTGGTTCCGCGTAAAGGGTTTTCCCCTGAACGCTTACCAGGGCAAACCCAACTACGACTGCTGGTGGGGGCTGGCGGCTCTGCCGGAGTTCAACCATCAAAATCCGCAGGTCAGGCGTTTCATCTTCGATGTGGCGCGCTACTGGCTGGAACAGGGCATTGACGGCTGGCGGCTGGATGTGCCCTTCTGCGTGGATGATGACCGTTTCTGGCAGGAATTTCGGCAGGTGGTCAAGCAGACCAATCCCGATGCCTACATCACCGGTGAAATCCCGTGGGATGCCGAGCGCTGGCTGCAGGGCGATCAGTTCGATGGGGTGATGAATTACCTGCTCACCTACGCCTGCTGGGGATTCTTCGGCGGCGAGAAGATGGATAAGGAACTGGTCGGCCACTGGTACGAACACGGCCCGCAGTACTTTACGCCGCAGGCGGATCGGTTTGCCGAAAACGTCAGGGCGTTGTTGAAGAAGTATCCCCGCCCGGCCGTGCAGTCCCAGTTGAATCTGCTGGATAGCCACGATACCGCCCGGTTTCTTTCCATCGCCGGGGGAGATAAGCGGCTGCAACGGCTGGCGGCGCTGTTCTTATTCACTTATCCGGGCGCACCCTGTATTTATTACGGCGATGAAATCGGGCTGGAAGGCGGCAAAGACCCCGACTGCCGGCGCGCTTTCCCGTGGGATGAAAACCGCTGGGACAACGACCTGCGCGATTTTTACAGGACGCTGGCCGGCCTGCGCCATCAACATGCCGTACTGCGTCACGGCTCATTTGAGGTGCTGTATGCGGCCGGACAGGTGTTGGTTTACCTGCGGCAGCAGGAAGGGGAGGCAGCGGTCATCGTCATCAACCGCTCGGCGGCTGCTTCGTTTGAATTGGATTTACCGGTAACGGATGTTCTGCCGGAGGGGATGGCTTTTCGGAATGCAATCGGGCAGGGAGGCGCTGCGGTTGGAGAGGGGCGCTTGCGCGGGTTGACTCTGCCGCCGCTTTCGGCGGCTGTATTGCTGCCGGGCAATGGATAACCGGTGAGCGGACGGGTTTGAAGCCGCGATTTCAGCCCAGAGAATAACTTGAGGTTGGGATAAGTTTGCTCGTGTTAAGCCGAATGCAGCGGCGCTAGCGCCGCCCTATACCACTTAATATCACCCCAAGAGCAGCGACACTTGCCAGCGCTGGCGGGGGTCCCCCCCAGCCCTGCGGGAGACCGCCACGCTCGCTGCGCTCGCTCGCGGTGACGTAAACCGTTATGGAACGGCTCTGCGGGAGACCGCCACGCTCGCTGCGCTCGCTCGCGGTGACGTATACCGTTATGGAACGGCTCTGCGGGAGACCGCCACGCTCGCTGCGCTCGCTCGCGGTGACGTAAACCGTTATGGAACGGCTCTGCGGGAGACCGCCACGCTCGCTGCGCTCGCTCGCGGTGACGTAAACCGTTATGGAACGGCCCTGCGGGAGACCGCCACACTCGCTGCGCTCGCGGTGACGTAAACCGTTATGGAACGGCTCTGCGGGAGACCGCCACGCTCGCTGCGCTCGCTCGCGGTGACGTAAACCGTTATGGAACGGCTCTGCGGGAGACCGCCACGCTCGCTGCGCTCGCTCGCGGTGACGTAAACCGTTATGGAACGGCCCTGCGGGAGACCGCCACGCTCGCTGCGCTCGCTCGCGGTGACGTAAACCGTTATGGAACGGCTCTGCGGGAGACCGCCACACTCGCTGCGCTCGCGGTGACGTAAACCGTTATGGAACGGCTCTGCGGGAGACCGCCACACTCGCTGCGCTCGCGGTGACGTAAACCGTTATGGAACGGCCCTGCGGGAGACCGCCACACTCGCTGCGCTCGCTCGCGGTGACATTAATCCAATGAACGCCGCGCCGCCTGACGGCGACATCTCCCTCGAATTGTTTGCGCAGCGGGCGGGGCAAAAACCCTTCCAAAACAACCAATCATCCGATTAATCAATTCATTTGACGTTCAAAAACAACCCGTTTTTCTTGACTCTCTCATCAGATTATGCTATATTGCTTGCACTTTCCATCCGATTTATTTACAATTAGGATAGTTGTAAACTCACAGATGCGCAGCGGATTCCGTCCAAATCCGCAGACTCTGTGAGCCGTCAAAATCGGAGGAAAGCCTCTGATCAATCATCCTAAATCCCATATAGAAGGAGGAGAAACATGAAGCGTTATACACTTCTGGTCGTTGGACTGTTGGTCATTGCCAGCATGGTCCTTTCGGCCTGCCAGCAGGGCACTCAGGTGGTGACCCAGGTGGTGACGGAAGAAGTCGAAGTGGTCAAGACGGTTGAGGTCGAAAAGACCGTTGAAGTCGTCGTGACCCCCGAACCCACCCGCGTTGACCGCAACGGTGCCTGGGTGGACACCATCGTCGTCGTTGAGGAGCCGAGTGCGGATGCGGCGGTAACCCGCTTACAGAACAAGGACATTGATCTGTATGCCTTCACCGTCAGCAATGCGGAAGTGGCCGCCAAGGTTGCCGCCAGCCCCGAACTCAAATCGGAGCGCACGTTCGGTTCCTACAACGAATTGACCTTCAACCCGGCTGGCCCCATCTTCGAAGGCACCGGCAAACTTAACCCCTTTGCCGTGCCGGCCGTTCGCGAGGCGATGAACTGGCTGGTTGACCGCGACTACATCGTGCAGGAAATCATGAAGGGTCTGGGTGTCCCGCGCTACACACCGTTCAACGTGGCCTCTTCGGACTATGCCCGCCTGGCGGAAGTCGTGCGCAAAGTTGAGTTGAAGTACGCCTACGACAAAGAAAAAGCCCAGCAAGTCATTTCTGCGGAAATGGAAAAATTGGGCGCGACACTTGTGGACGGCAAGTGGCAGTACAACGGCGAACCGGTTGAAATCATCGTCCTGATCCGTGTTGAAGACGAACGCCGCCAGGTTGGTGATTACGTCGCCAATCAACTGGAAGATATTGGCTTCACCGTGACCCGCGATTACAAGACCTCCGCCGAAGCCTCGCCAATTTGGATCCGCGGTAATCCCAATGACGGCAAATGGCACGTCTACACCGGCGGCTGGATCACCACGGCTGTACCGCGCGACCTGGGTGACAACTTCTCGTTCTTCTACACCAATCGTGGTTTGCCGCAGCCGTTGTGGCAGGCCTACACCCCCAGCGAGGAATTCGACAAAGTCGCCCTCGACCTGGAAAACCGCGCTTACAAGACCATTGAAGAGCGCACCCAATTGATGGGTAAAGCGCTCGAACTGGCGCTGCAAGACTCGGTGCGCGTCTGGCTGGTCGACCGCGCCAGCATCACCCCCATGCGGGCTGAATTGCAAGTGGCTTCCGACCTCTACGGCGCTGTTTACGGCTCGCAGTTGTGGCCGTACACCATCCGCCGCGAAGGTGAAGTGGGCGGCTCCGTGACCGTCGCCATGCCCAGCATCCTCGTCGAGCCGTGGAACGCCCTCAGCGGTACCAACTGGATCTACGACCAGATGCTGATTCGTGGCACGGGCGAATACGGCCAGGTGTACGATCCGTTCACTGGTCTGACCTACCCGAACCGCATTGAGAAAGCCGAAGTGGTGGTTCAGGAGGGCCTGCCGGTTGGCAAGACCCTGGACTGGTTGACGCTTGAATTTGCTCCGTCCATCGAAGTACCGGGCGACGCCTGGGCCGACTGGGATGCCGAGCAGCAGCGCTTCATCACCGTGGCTGAGAAATTCCCCGAAGGCACTACCGCCCTGCGCAAGAGCGTAGTCTATTACCCGGCTGACCTGTACGAAAAGGTCAAATGGCACGATGGCAGCCCCTTCTCCGTGGGCGATGTGGTGATGGGCATGATTCTCACCTTTGATCTTGGTAAGGAAGCCAGCCCCTACTACGACGCTTCTCAGGTGCCGACCCTGGAGTCCTTCCTGTCGTCCTTCAAGGGCGTCAAGATCGTCTCCACCGACCCGCTGGTCATCGAGACCTACTCCGACCTGTGGAATCTGGATGCTGAGCTCAACGTGAGCGACTGGTGGCCGTTCTACGCTCAGGGTCAGGCGGCCTGGCATGCTCTGGCCATCGGCCTGAAAGCCGACGGCGCCGGTGAAGCCGCCTTCTCGGCTGCGAAAGCTGATGAACTGCAGGTCGAATGGCTGTCCTACATCTCCGGCCCGACCATTGACATCCTCAAAGCCAAACTGGATGAGGCAAGCAGTGAAGGGTTCATCCCCTACGCTCCGACCCTCGGTGAGTATGTCAGCGCCGACGAAGCAGCTGCCCGCTACGCCAATCTGGCCGAGTGGTTCCGCCAGCGCGGTCACTTCTGGATCGGCACGAATGTGTTCTATCTGGAACGCGCCTTCCCGGTGGAAGGTACGGTTGTGCTGCGCCGCTACAACGGTTACTCTGAACCGGCCGACAAATGGCTGCGCTTCTCCGCTCCGCCAATCGCCGAGGTGGAAGTGGATGGTGACGACCGCGTGACCGCCGGTAGCGAAGCCTCGTTCGATGTCTTCGTGGACTTCGAGGGGCAGCCCTACCCGCTGGCCGATATTGACAATGTCAAATATCTGGTCTTCGATGCCAACGGTGAACTGGTACTGGTTGGTCAGGCGGAAGCCGTGGAAGACGGCCTGTTCCAGGTCAATCTGAGCGGTGAAGACACCGGCAAACTGGCGGAAGGCACCACCCGCCTTGAGGTGGTGGTGGTTTCCAAACGGGTTGCTGTGCCGTCCTTCGCCTCCTTCCAGTTTGTGACCGCCCCGTAAGGGCTTATCCGAAAAGTCAAATGGAGGGGCGAGGGAAACACCTCGCCCCTCTCCTACCTCAAAAAGGATGATGAATTCGTATGACGGAAGCGACTCAGTCCCCTGTGACGGCCTCCCCATCCTCCCTTGAAAAGAAAGCCACAGCCAGCACCTTATCCAGATTAGCCAAGTACACGCTCGTTAAAATCCTTACCCTGGGTGTGACCATCGTTATCGGTGTTTATCTGACCATTATCATTGCCAATATGGGGGGAGAAGTAGACAACATTCGCCGCGGCGAAATCCGTGAACGGGTTGCGCTGATGGTCAGCATGAATCAGGATTTACGCCGCCTGCCAGCCGAAGAGCGCGCAAAATACATCAACGACATGGTGAAAATTGAAGAAGACCGGCTGGGGTTGGATCGTCCTTTCATTCTGCGCAGTTTTACGTATTTGACCGATGCCATGTCCCTCAATTTGGGGCGTGCGCAGTTCCTGACCAGCGACAGCGGCTCAAAGCAGGTGCGCCTGATCATTCTGGAACGCCTGCCACCCACGCTGGTGCTGTTTGGGACGGCGAACATCTTGCTGTTCTTCTTTGCCCTGTTCATTGCCCTGGGGCTTTCCCGCCACTACGGCAGTTTCCTTGACCGGCTGGTGATTGCCCTGGCGCCGACTTCGGCCGCACCGGGCTGGTTCTACGGCATCTTTCTGATCTTGATTTTTGCAGCAGTATTGAATGTGCTGCCGTACGGCGGCATGGTGGATGCTCCCGTGCCGGACACGACCATCGGTTATGCGCTCAGCCTGCTCAAGCACATGATTTTGCCCACGCTGGCAATCTTCTTGAGCTCGATTTTCATCACCATCTACAGCTGGCGCACCTTTTTCTTGATTTTTTCCAGTGAAGATTACGTGGAGATGGCCAAGGCCAAAGGCCTGTCATCCCAGATGATTGAACGTCGGTACATTCTGCGGCCGACCATGCCGAACATCATTACCAACTTTGCCCTGCTGATTATCGGTTTGTGGTTCGGGGCAATTATTCTGGAAACGGTGTTCAACTGGCCCGGTTTGGGACGCCTGTTCTACCGGGCAATTGGCCTGTTTGATACGCCGGTGATCGTCGGTGAAACGGTGATTTACGCCTACCTGCTGGCGATTACGGTGTTTTTACTGGATTTCATCTACGCGTTGGTTGATCCGCGTGTCAAAGTCGGAGGCGAGGGCCCGAAAGCATGAACGCGCTGAAAAATACTTTCCGTGATATTAGCCAATACCCCTCGGCAGTGCTCGGTCTGGTGATTATTGTGCTGCTGGTCATCTTTGCCGTGTATGCCGTGGTAACCATTCCTTACAACGAAGCCATTCGGATGTGGCGCGGTGGGGAGGAAATCTGGGGCGACTACCCGCGCAACGCCGCCCCGGCGTGGACGAACTGGTTTTCGGCCAAGAAACTGCCCGAAACCATCATCTTGACCACCGATGATGAGCGGGTTAAAAAAGAAATTCAGACCGTTGGCAGCAATCAGGAAGTCATCATGCACTATGTTTTTGACTATCCGTATGACGACTTCCCGCAGGAAATGATCATCTTCTTCACTTCCAAGTACGATGTCAAGCAGCCCCACATTACCATGAAGTGGGTCACGCCGGACGGCCGTGAATTGCGCATGAGCCAGATGTCGGTACGCCGTTCGGATCAGTACCGCTTTGAACTGGATGAACGGTTGAAGCGGCGCATCAAGGACATGACCATCATACAAGGTCTGTTTGCTACACCGGACGTGATGCCGCCCACCATTCAAAAGGGACAGTATGAGCTGCAAATTTCAGCCCTGCTGTTTGAACCCAATGCCGAAGTGGATGCCAAGCTGGTGATTTACGGCAAGGTGCATGGGCTGGCCGGTACCGATCACCTGCGCCGTGATTTGATGGTGGCGATGCTGTGGGGCGCTCCAATTGCGCTGTCATTCGGCATTCTGGCCGCCCTCGGCACCAGCGTGTTGAGCATGATCATTGCGGCGGTGGGTTCGTGGTTCGGCGGTGCGGTGGATGAGGTCATCCAGCGCATCACCGAGGTTAATCTGGTGCTGCCGGTGCTGCCGATTCTGATTATGATCGGTACGCTGTATTCGCGTTCGATCTGGGTCATCCTTGGGGCGGTAGTTGCCTTGAGTATTTTCTCTTCTTCGATTAAGACCTTCCGGGCGATCTTCCTGCAAATTAAAGAAGCGCCCTATATCGAAGCAGCCCGTTCCTACGGCGCCGGAAATCTACGCATCATTTTCAGTTATCTGATTCCACGTCTGATTCCGGTGCTCATTCCGGGCTTTGTCATCGGCATCCCCAGTTATGTGTTTTTGGAGGCCTCGCTGGCGGTTCTGGGTCTGGGCGACCCGGTGCTGCCGACCTGGGGTAAAGTGATCAACGATGCTCAAGCGCAGGGGGCTTTGTTCAACGGGCATTATTACTGGGTGTTGCAGCCAGCGGTTTTGCTGATGATCACCGGTCTGGCGTTCTCGATGCTCGGTTTTGCACTCGATCGGATCTTCAATCCCAGACTGCGGGGGGTTTAGCACAATCATGCCAGAAAAAACATTACTGCGTGTCGAAGATTTGAAACTCTACTTTCGGGCCACCCGCGGTGTGGTGCAGGCGGTGGATGGGGTTTATTTCACCCTCAACCCCAACGAAGCGATGGTCATCATCGGCGAATCGGGCTGCGGCAAAAGCTCCATGGCCAAGGCACTGCTGCGTTTGTTACCCCGCAATGTGCATACCTACTCCGGCAAGGTCTTTCTCAACGGCACGGAATTAATATCCATGTCCGACGAGGAATACCGCCAGCAGATCCGCTGGCTGAAGATCTCGATGGTACCCCAGGCTGCCATGAATGCCCTCAACCCGGTGTTGCGGGTGGGCGATCAGGTAGCCGAGCCGATGATGGTGCATCACGGCGTCCGCAAGGAAGAAGCGCTGGTGCAGGCTGCCAACATGTTCCAGCGGGTGGGTGTGCCGGTGGACTTTCTGACCCGTTATCCGTTTGAATTGAGCGGCGGAATGCGCCAGCGGGCGGCCATCGCCATGGCGCTGGTCACAGCGCCGGATCTGGTCATTCTGGACGAACCGACCTCCGCCCTGGATGTGCTGACCCAGGCAAACATCATGAACCTGCTCAAGCGCATCAAGAAGGAAATTGCTACCAGTTTCATCCTGATCACCCACGATATTGCCACTTCCAGCGAACTGGCCGACCGGGTGGGGGTGATGTACGCCGGGCAGATGGTGGAATTGAGCGATGCTCACCGCTTTTTCACCGCCCCGCTGCATCCCTATTCGCAAAAGTTGATGGCCTCGGTGCCCAAACTGCGTAGCACGGTTGAACCGGAATTCATCACCGGTCAGCCGCCCAGCCTGATCAACCCGCCGACCGGCTGCCGCTTTGCAGCCCGCTGCCCGCTACGTTTTGAAAAATGCGATCAAGACCCGCCCATGTTCCAGCACCCGGATGGCCGGCAGGTCAAATGCTGGTTGTACGAAAAAGAGGCAAGGAGTTAAGCATGACCGTTCAAGATGCCGTTGTTCAACAGGAAACCTTGTCCGGCGCCGATGCGCTGAGCAATGCTCCGCTGCTGTCCATTCAAAATTTGCGGGTGTGGTTCGAGCTGCGCCGCTTTGGTTTTGGCCATGCCGGTTATGTCAAAGCGGTGGATGGTGTCAGCTTTGATCTGCAGCAGGGCGAGGCGGTGGCTGTGGTGGGTGAGTCGGGCTGCGGTAAATCCAGCCTGATGAAGACAATTTTGGGCCTCAACCGTCCCACTGAGGGCGATGTGGTCTTTCAGGGCAAGTACCGCATCAGTCAAATGGATGCCAAGACCCTGCGCTGGTACCGCCGGCAGGTCGGCTATGTCCAGCAAGACCCCTACGGCGCTCTGCCGCCGTTTATGAACGTCCAGCGCATTCTGGAAGAGCCGATGATCGTTGCCGGTATCAGCGACAAGAAGGAGCGGCTGGAACGCATTCATAAAGTGCTGACCGAAGTCAAAATGACGCCGGTGGAAGAATTCCTGCCCAAATTCCCGCACATGATCAGCGGTGGGCAGCAGCAGCGGGTGGTCATCGCCCGGGCAATGATCCTCGAACCCAAACTGCTGGTGGCCGATGAGCCGGTTTCGATGCTGGATGCCTCGGTGCGGGTGGAAATTCTCAAACTGCTGCGCGGTTTGCAGGAATCGCACAATCTGGGTGTGATTTACATTACTCACGACCTTTCGACGGTGCGCTACTTCTCCGAGCGTATTTTTGTGATGTACGCCGGGCAGATTGTGGAGAAGTCGCCGGTGGATAACCTGTTGCAGGACGCCAAACACCCCTACACCCACGCTCTGCTGGCGGCAACTTCGGACCCGGATGCACGCAATGCAGAAACCTTCAAAGAAGTGCCGCCGGGTGAGCCGCCCAGTCTGGTTAAACCGCCGACCGGTTGCCGCTTCCATCCGCGCTGTCCGCACATCATCCGCGGGGAGTGCGATGTGAACGTGCCGCCCGAATTTGAAGTCGGCCCCGATCACACGGCGGCGTGCTGGCTGTATAAGTAATCAACAACGATGATGCTCCGCTTGGGTCCAAAGGGAATGATGGCAATCGGCGCCGGGTTGTTGTTCTTCGGCGCCGCTGCTCCATTCCTGATGATTTTACGCATCTGGGAAACCTCCTTCTGGCTGAGTTTCCTTTCGTATGCGGCTTCGATCAGCGGGCTGGTAATCGGCTTTTTGGGAATTTTCCTCTACATCCGCATTCACCGGCGGGATTGAGGGATGTAAACGGGTTGCGTTCAACCCATTCAGCCCGCCTTACCCCACAGGCGGGCTGAATTTTTTTCATCGGACGAACAGAGGGCAAAGTGATTCGACGATGGCGGAAAGCAGCCGGTTGCAGCAGCCTTCCGGCTTTGGTTGCGGTGAAAAATCCCACAATTCACAACCGGAAAACGCGCCTTTTGGCTACAACGGGGGCGGCTGCCAGCCGCCTAGGGTTTGCTCCAGCAGGTGCGCCACTGCCAGCGCCACATCCTCACGCCACGGGCGGGCGACTACCTGCACGCCAATTGGCATTCCCTCCGGCGAGGTTGCGCAGCGGACAACCACTGCCGGGTAACCGGTCAGGCTATAGGGCAGGGTATAGGGGATGCGCCCTTCCGGTTGGCCGTGCGGTTGGGCGGGTAATTCGGCTGCCGGAGTCAGAATCACGTCCTGCCGTGCCATGAATCCGATCATCGCACGGCGGAAGCGATCCCAAATGAACAAATGGCGGGCGACTTCATCGCCATCCAGTTGCGAACGGCTGCTGCTGACCCATTCCTCATCGTCCTCGGATTCGACTCGCGCCCAATACTGACGGGTGATCTCGTAGGCTTCTTCAATGCGCGGCGGCAGGTTTTCTTCGACCTGTGCCCCGTGTTCAGCCAGCAGCCGGGCGGCACGCCGACAGGCGGCTGCTGTTTCGGGCGTGGGTTCGGCTTCGGCGTGATGAGTGTAGAAAGCAACCCGCAGACCGTCAATTTTTACCTGCCGCCAGTCCGCCAGCGGCATGGGAATGACGCTGGCATCCTGCCAGTCCACCCCGCTGAGAACCGGCAGCACCAGCGCCAGATCCTCCACAAAGCGCGCCATCGGGCCGATGGTGGTGCGCGGATCGTTCATGGCGCTGATGAACGGAAAATGACCGGTCAACGGCAGCCGGCCGGTGGTGGGTTTCAAGCCGGTTATGCCGCAGGCATGAGCCGGTTGCCGGATGCTCCCGCCCGAATCGGAGCCCAGCCCCAGCGGGCTGCCGCAGGCGGCGATGATGGCGGCTTCGCCGCTGCTGCTGCCGCACGGGCTGTAAGCGGGGTTATAGGGGTTGTGGGTGCGGCCATACACCTCGTTCTCGACCATTACATTGGTCTTTCCCAGCAAAATGGCGCCGGCTTGCCGCATCCGGCTCACCACGCTGGCATCTCTGACCGGGATGCGGTTTTTGTACCGGGCTTCTCCGCCGGTACAGGGCAGGCCGGCGGCATCAATCCAGTCCTTGACGGTGAAGGGAACGCCGTGCAAGGGGCCAACGGCTTCGCCGCGTGCCAGGGTTGCATCCGCCTTTACTGCCTGCGCCAGGGCTTCCTCAGCCGACAGAGCAACCACCGCATTTAAGCCGGGATTGACCTGCTCAATGCGCAGAAGGTGGGCTTCAATCACTTCCCGCGCGGAAATTTGCTTCCGGCGGATGCGCCGGGCCAGTTCCGATGCCGATAGACGGACGATTTCTTCGTTCAAATTTTCTCTCCGGAACGTAAAATTGCTTGCTTTGGGATTAGCGTACCCGGAATTGAACCGGCTCGGATACGGTCTGGTTGCCGGCCAGATCCACGGCGATGACTTCGAGGCGGTGCTCGCCGCGGCGGGCGTCCCACACCAGCGCAAAGGGCGGTTGGCTGGTCTCGCCGATGATGCGACCGTCCAGCCGCCATTCCACCCGTGCCAGCCCAACCGTATCGCTGACTTCGGCTTGCAGGGTAATGGTGGACTGTCCGGTAAATACCTGACCCTCCACCGGGTAGGGAATGCGTACCTGCGGCGGCGTGTTATCCACGGTGACTTGCAAGAGACTGGTCTCGACGCGCTGATCGCGGCGCACCACCAGCAGGCGGATCACGTACAGACCTTCCAGATTGCGCGTATCCCAGACGGCCAGCCGGCCGTTTTCCACTGGCTGAGTGGTGCTTTCTTGAATGCTGATCCACGCGGTGGGGTTAATCCCCTGCCCGACCTGAAGGCTGTACGATGCAAATGCCTCTCCGGCGGCTCTGCCGGTGATTTCTACCTGACCGCCCACCACGCTGAAGGGGCGCGGCTGGCTGATTTGAGCATTGGGGTTGGGAGAGGGCTGCTGAACCAGATCGTATTCGCTGGGCGGCAGGGGTAAACCGGCCGTCCGCGCCCACGCCTGAGCCTGCGGCGGCACCACCAGAAAAACGCGTTCTTCCACCAGTTCAGGTGGGGTGAAGACGGTTGCCAGCCGACCGGTTTCGCGGTTGATTTGGAAACGGCGGTAGAGCGAATCGATTCCGCCGGGCTGATTGCTTTCCAGAAAGACCTCGTTTACCCGGCTGGGGCAGGCATCTCCCGGCAGTAAACCGGAGGGATCGCAGACTTCCACCCGCACGACACCCGGCGGCATTGGCCACGATTGCACCGGCTGATTGCGGTGCAGGTATTGCATCAAGGCGTGCCAGATGCCGGCCGCCGGGAAAGCCCCCGGCGTCGGGGCATCCGCAACCTCGCTGCCCAGCCAGACGACTGCCACTGCTTGCGGGGTGTAGCCGGCTGCCCAGCTCGAACGTCCGCCGGCGGCCTGTCCGCTTTTTGCCGCCGCCGGGCGGCCAATTTCCAGCGGGTTGGGGTAGCCCAGGGTACGCCAGCGGGCGGCTTCGTCGCTGAATACGTGGTGGACAAGGTAGGCCAGTTGAGCGCTGACCACCGTGCGGCTGGCGGTCTGTTCCGGCATGGAAAGGGGATTGCCGCTGTAATCTTCCACCCGCAGCACCCAGCGCGGCTGCGGCAGGCCGGTTTCATCGCTGACCACGCCGTTGAGCGTGCCTGAGGCGGCAAATACGCTGTACGCATGGGCCAGTTCCAGCAGGGGCAGCGGCTCACCCTCGCTGAGCAGGGTGTCTTCTTCAACCGGCAGGCGGTACTGTTCGATGCCCAGGTTGTGAGCGGTGGCGGTCAGCGCGGCAGCCCCAATTTGAGCATAGACGGTTCGCAAAGCGGCCCAATCATCGTTGACCAGCGCGCTGCGCAGGCGCAGCGGCCCATCGTACTCCTCCGGCGGCTCATCAGCGGTCTCTCCCTCGCCGGTCAGCGGAATGTCCCACACCAGCGTAGCCGGGGAGAGGCCGCGCGCAAAACCGGCCAGCGCCAGAAACGGATTTTGCAGGCTGCCGGGCGGGTGCGGGCTTTGCTGAGAACTTTCCCCCGCTGGCGAGGTATCCCCGCTGAAAGCCAGCACTTCCCCGTTGAGCGGGTCGAGGATCACGGCACTGGCCTGCCACACACCGGCGGAGCGGGGGGTGCGCAGGGGCAGGGCCGGCAACAGGCGAGCGGCTTCACACTCGCCGGAAAGAGCAGCTGGCGGATCGCTCAGGCGTGCCAGTTGGGATTGCATGGTACACACGACCTGGCTTTGCAGGTCGGCGTCCAAACTGGTGATGATGCGCAGTCCGCCGCGCTCCAATCGGCTGCGACCGAGCCATTCGGCAATGCGGTTGATCACCTGAGCGGTGAAGGCCGGCGCCCGGCTTTCGACCGGCAGCGGTGCGCGCAATTCCAGCCATGCCTGCCGGGCCTGCTGGTAGGTTGGTTGATCGAGCAGTCCCAGCCCCAGCATGCGCAGCAGGATGGTTTGCTGATTTTCCAGCGCGGCGGCAGGTGCATCCAGCGGATTGAGAGCGGGTGATTCGAGGGCTGCCAGCAGCAGGGCGACTTCGGCGGGGTTGAGCGCGCTGGCGGGTTTCCCCAAAAAAGCCTGGGCAGCCGAGTCGGCCCCGTAGGTCAGGTGACCGAAGGGAGCGCTGTTCAGGTACCATTCCAGCACCTGCTCTTTTCCGTATGCGTTGACGATTTGATCGCCCAGCAGGCGCAGGCGCAGGGTGCGCTGCCAGCCGGGTGGCTCATCCGGCGGCATCAGCCAGTCCTCTGCCAGCCGCTCGGCCAGCGTGACAGGACGGGGGTCGTCCAGGTGGTCCCAACGCACGCCGCTGCGCTGCCAGAAAAGCGGGTCGAACAGGGCAACAACTCCTTCCACCAGCAGCGGGCTGAAAGCCTCACCGTGGGCCGGGTTAAGGTACAGGTAACGGCGCGTAATTCCCGGATTTTCCAGCGTGAGCAGCACCACCTGCCCGGTACGGTCGTACAGGCGGGTTGGGCGGGTGAGTGCGCCGTCGTTCGGGTCGAGCAGGCTTTCCAGCGCGTACACCGAGGGCAGGCTGGCGCTCAATTGGGCGTAGAAGAAGGACAACCCCAGCACCGCCATGCCCAACAGGCTCAAGCCGGCTGCCAGCAGCCCCCACAGACTGCGGCGCGCTCCGTTCAGCAGCCGGGTACGCCGGGCTGTCCGCCGCAATTGGCGATTTTTGACCAGCAGGATGGTTTCGAGACGGCGCACAGGTCAGGGGGTGGAAAGAGGAGGTGAGGTTGGAGAAGCCGGCTGGGGTGTAAACGTGCGGGTGGCAGGCGGCGTTCGGGTGGGGGTTGGTGTGCGGGTGGGCTGGCGGGTTGGGGTGGGTGTAAGGGTGCGGGTGGGCGGAGGGGTATCGGTGGGGGTGACCAGCACACTTAACTGGCGGCGGGCCTGCTCCAGCCATTCGGCCGGCACAACCTCTTCGCCCAGTTCCAGCAGGCGCTGCCAGTCGTTGATGGCAGCCCGCACATTGAGCGGTTCGAGGGAAATTGCCCGCCAGTAGTACAGCTGGGCTTTGCGTTCGTTACTGACCGCATCGCCTTCGATTTTGTTGAGCTGGATGTAGGCATCTCCGTAGGCTTCCAGCGCCAGCAATGCCCGGCTGCGCCACAGGGCGGCTTCGAAGGAGCGCGGGCGGATGGTCAGGGCGCGGTTGAAGTCGCTGAGGGCAGCCTGAGCATCTCCGCGATTCAAGTAGAGTTTGCCGCGTTCCATGACCACCTCAAAATTGAGCCGGTCAAGGCGCAGGGCTTCGTCAAAGACTCGCAGGGCTTTTTCTTCCTCGCCGCTTTCCAGGTAGGCTTTTCCGAGCAGGGCATACACGCGCGGTTCGGGTGGCTGGGCAAAGCGTTCGTAAATCTCCAGCGGCTCAATGGACTGGCGGTACAGCCCGTTAGCCTGTTGGGCTTCACCCAGTGTCAGGTAAGCCGGCAGGAGCGTTAAATCGAGTTGATTGGCGCGTTGGGCATCGGCCAGGGCGGCTTCGGCGTTCCCCTGTGCCAGCAGAACGCGGGCGCGGTATTCGTACACCAGCGGGGAGTCGGGCAGCAGTTCGGCGGCGCGGTCGAGGTTTTGGAGGGCGGCTTCGTAGCGTTCTTCGTTCAGGTCGAGTTGCGCCAGTTCCAGATAGGCCTCGGCCAGATTGGGGTCTAGGCTGAGGGCGGTTTGCAGGTCTTTGCGGATGTCCTCGATTTTGGGATTGCTGCCCGCCAGCCCGGCGCGCGCCCGCCCTAAAAAGGCCGGGGCAAAGTTTGGGCTGGCGCGGATGGCTTGATTGTAGGCGTTGAGCGCGGCGCCGATTTGTCCGCTGCGGCGCTCGGCTTCTCCCAGCCAGTAGTACAGGTCGGGGGCGGTGGAGTCGGCTTCGATTGCCTGCTGGAAGTATTGGGCGGCGCGCGCCCACTCGCCGCGCTCAAAAGCGCGCAGACCGATGGCGTAAGCCTCAATGACGGCGTGGGGAGTGCGCACGTAGGCGGCGGTGGGGGTGTAGGTGGCCTGTAAACCTTCCCACGGCGGAGTGGGTAACCGCAGGGTTGGGGTGAGGGTTGGCAGACCGGCCGTCGGCTGACTGGTTTCGGCGATGACCGGCCGGAAGGAGATGGTTGGACGCTGGCTGATTTCGCGCGGACGGAGCAGCTGCGGGGCGAACAAGACCAGCAGGAAGATGGCAATGACCGCCGCGGCTGCCAGCCCGTAAAGCGCGAGGCGCTTGTAGGAAATTGGCGGGCGCTGGACGGCCGGTTTTTCGATCTTGACCTGCCACTGACGCCGTTGCAGGCGTGGCGGGACGATGAGGGCCGGGTCGGGCGGCAGCACGCCCAGCAGGGTCAGCCCGCGCCGGGCAGCCTGATTGTTGGGATCACGTTTGAGCGCTTCTTTGAGGCAGTAAATTCGTTCTTTGCGGGTTTCCACCACTGCGCTCATCCACAGCCAGTACTGCGGGTTGGACTGGTCGCGGCGCAGCAGGCGAGTGAGCAGGTCGCGCGCCCGCTGGCGGTCGCCTTCTTCCAGCGCGCGAAAGACTTCCTCGAAAGCCGAGTCGGAAGTGGACATGTTATCAGTTTAGCACAGGCTCAAAGAGCGGGCAAGCCACTGCGGGCTGCGGACGGGTTTACGAAATTGTCAGGGCGGCGGTGTTGCCGGGGAAAACGCCGGTCTCCCGCAAGGTTGTTGCGGGGGCAAGGGGGGAGATGTCCACCTGCACTGCACCGTACGCAGTGCGGTGCAAGTGTCGCTGAGGCTCGACCTGACATTGCGAGCGAGCGGAGCGCGGCGGTCTCCGCAAAGCCGTTGCGGAGGTTCGAGGGCGGGAGACCCTTCGCTTCGCTCAGGGTGACATTAACGTCACCACGAGCGAGCGCAGCGAGCGTGGCAATCTCCGCAAAGCCGTTGCGGAGGTTGGGGGGCGGGAGACCCTTCGCTTCGCTCAGGGTGACATTAACGTCACCACGAGCGAGCGCAGCGAGCGTGGCAATCTCCGCAAAGCCGTTGCGGAGGTTGGAGGGCGGGAGACCCTTTGCTTTGCTCAGGGTGACATTAACGTCACCGCAAGCCGCCGTCAGGCAGCGCGGCAATTTCCCCTGCCCAGCCAGCCGGAGGCTTTTAGCCCACGCCTTCCGAAGAAAATCCTTCTCAAAGGTTGGTTTCTTCCCTTGCGTCACTTTGCGGTAAAATCATTGGCATGAGCCCCTATCCACCTCCGATTGTCCCCATGTCCTCCCCGGATTTGACCGATGCCGAACGGCAGGCGGTATTGAATGTGCTGAACACCCCCCACCTGAGCATGGGCGGGCAAATTGAAGCCTTTGAGCAAACCTTCTGCAACTATACCGGCTGGCGTCACGCCATCGGGGTAAATTCCGGCACGGCCGGCCTGCACCTTTGCGTGCGGGCAGCCGGTATTCAAGCCGGTGATTGGGTAATCACCACCCCGTTTTCGTTCGTCGCCTCGGCGAATGCCCTGTTGTTTGAAAATGCCGTGCCGGTTTTTGTGGATGTTGAGGAACGCAGCGGTAATATCAACCCGGCCCTGGTTGCCGAAGCAGCCCGTGATTTGATGCAGGGCGGTAAAGCCGCTCAGCGCTGGCTGCCGCGCCGCGGTCTCCACACTCATCCCAATGGACAATTGAAAGCCATTTTAGCCGTGGATGTATTCGGTCAGCCGGCCGATTACGACCTGTTGCGGGTCATCGCCGATCAATACGGCCTGCGCCTGATTGAGGATTCGTGCGAGGCGCTGGGCGCCGAGTACAAAGGCCGCAAAGCCGGCACGCTGGGTGATTACGGCGTGTTTGCTTTCTACCCCAACAAACAAATTACCACCGGCGAGGGCGGAATGATTGTAACCGATGATGACTCTGCCGGACAGTTGATGCGCGCGTTACGCAATCAGGGGCGCGCCCCGGGGGATACCTGGTTGCAGCACACCTATCTTGGTTACAACTACCGCCTGGATGAGATGAGTGCGGCGCTGGGCATCGCGCAAATGAACCGGCTGGAAGAATTGCTCGGCAAACGCCAACGGGTGGCCGATTGGTACCATCAGCGGCTGGTGCAGATTGCAGGGGTTGAACCGCCCGCTTTGGAGGAAACCACCACCCGCCCATCGTGGTTCGTCTATGTCATCCGGCTGGCGCGCGGGATTGACCGCGCCGCCGTGGCTCAGCGGCTGGCTGAACGGGGTATTCCGGTGCGCCCGTATTTCCTGCCCATTCACCTGCAGCCCTACATGGTGGAACGGTTTGGATATCAGCCGGGGGATTATCCGGTCACGGAGGATTTGGGAGAGCGCGGGCTGGCGCTGCCTTTCTCCGGGGTGATGGATGAGGCCCAGGTAGAACGGGTGTGTGATACGCTTCGCCAGGTTTTATGAGCATGAGCAAGGATGATGAAAGTCAGGTTTTCTTTCCTCCCCGCCGGCGCGGGCTGATCTTTCATCTGTTGCTGGGGTTCGTTCTGCTGGCTGGCAGTGTCGGCTGCCTGATTCTGGCGTTCAATCAACCTCAGGAGGGGCGCTTTGTGCTGTTGCTGCTGGGCAGCGTGGTGTTGTTCGCCCCTTTGCCGTGGGTGTTTTACCGCGGCTACGCCCTGATGAACGCTTTTTACCGGCTGGAACGGGATGGCCTGCGTTTGCGCTGGGGCTTGCGTGCCGAGGATATTCCCCTGCCGGAAATTGAGTGGGTGCGCCCCGCCAATGAACTGGGTTTTAACCTGCCCCTGCCGCCTTTGATTGCTCCCGGCGCCGTTTTGGGCAGCCGGCAGGTTGCCGAACTGGGTACGGTGGAATTTATGGCTTCGGAAACCGGCGGGTTGTTGCTGGTGGCAGCGCGTCAGAGGGTGTATGCCATCTCCCCGCAGGATGGACGGGCTTTCAACCGCGCCTTCCAGCGCATGATCGAGCTGGGCAGTCTGACTCCGCTGCCGCCTTATTCGGCTCAGCCGGCTGCCTTTGCCCGACGGGTGTGGGATAACCGTCCGGCACGCTGGTTCTTAATTGCCGGGCTGATTTTGACCGTGTTGCTGTTGATCGTTGTGGCGCTGGCGATTCCGTCCCATCCTTCGGTTTCGCTGGGCTTCGATGCTCAGGGGCAGCCGCTCCCGCCCGTCCCCGGTGAGCAGTTACTGCTCCTGCCGGTGCTGGGCATGCTGATCTATCTGGTCAATCTGCTGGGCGGCATTTATTTCTACCGGCGCGAATCCGACCGTCCTGTGGCTTTCCTGTTGTGGATAGCCTCTGCGTTTACCCCCCTGCTCCTGCTGATTGCCGCGGGGGTTATTTTACTCGGTTGAGGAAGATGCAGTGAGCCTCTCCATTTCCATGATTCAGATTGGGATCGGTTTTGGGCTGGCGCTGATCATATCGCTGGCAGCTTACGCGGTACATTCACTCAGCCGCAGCGGAGCGCTGGCCGCCACCCTGTTGGGGACGGCTGTCTTCGGACTGGGCGGGCTGCCCTGGGCGGTGTTGCTGCTGGGCTTCTTTATTTCATCCAGCCTGCTTTCGCGGCTGTTCCGTCGCCGCAAGCAAAGCGTGGAGGAAAAGTTTTCCAAAGGCAGCCGGCGGGATGCTGCTCAGGTGGCTGCCAACGGCGGAATTGCCGGGCTGCTGGCGCTGGTCCAGGCTGTTTTTCCCGCTTCGCCCCTGCCGTGGCTGGCTGCGGCTGCCGCGCTGGCAGCCGCCAACGCCGATACCTGGGCAACCGAATTGGGCGTTCTCAGTCCGACTCTGCCGCGCCTGATTACCACCGGCAAGGCGGTGGAAAGGGGGACTTCCGGCGGGCTGACGCCGCTGGGTACGTTAGCCGCCCTGGGCGGCGCGGCTTTGATCGGCTTGCTGGCGGTGCTGTTCCCGCCGGCGGAGGTGATGCTCCCGGCGATGGCTGTTTTTGGTCTGGTCACGCTGGCCGGCCTGCTGGGCAGTCTGGTCGATTCGCTGCTGGGGGCAACCGTACAGGCCATTTACACCTGTCCGCAGTGTGCCAGGGAGACCGAACGCCATCCGCTGCATTCCTGCGGCACACCCACCCGGCGGGTGCGCGGCTGGCGCTGGCTGAATAACGACGGCGTCAACGCCGCCTGCACGCTCAGCGCGGCAGGAGCGGCGGCGTTGTGCGCCGCTTTGCTTTTACCGGGGAGGATTTCACCGGTTCATTCGCTTCTCGAAGGAGGTAGTTCGATGAAAATCAGCAGTCCTGCGTTCCGCGATGCAGCCAACATCCCGGCCCGGTTCACCTGTGAGGGGGAGAATCTTTCCCCGCAACTGGATTGGAGCGGTGTCCCGGCTGGCGCGCGCAGTCTGGCGCTGGTGGTCAGCGATCCGGATGCGCCCGGCGGTACCTTCATCCATTGGGTGCTGTACAACCTGCCACCCCAGACGACCGGTTTACCGGAAGGCCTGCCGACCAGCGAACGGTTGAGCAGCGGCGCGTCCCAGGGGCGCAACGACTTTGGGCGAATCGGCTACGGCGGGCCGTGCCCCCCGCCCGGCAAGCCGCACCGCTACATTTTCACCCTGTATGCGCTGGATTTAGCCCCCGACCTGCCGGCTGGTTTGAATGCCGCCCGGCTCAACAACCTGATGCGCGGTCACATCCTCGAACAGGCCTCTCTGACCGGCCTCTATCAGCGTTGAGTTCCTTCGCCGCCTTCCAAATGTTCAAAATTGGCCAGGGGAGGGCCATCATCAGTCCTTATAACCATCCTTGTCGCCTCCCCCTTTACCGGAATTATCGTCATCTCCGCCCTTGCCCGAGTCGTCATCGGTTGCCTTGCCCGAGTCATCGGATTGGGTGGCGGTGAGGATGGGGCGTGGGGTTGGCGAAGACTGCGGCGTCAGCGTGGCGGTTGAAACGGTGGTTTCGGTCAGGGTGGGGGTGATAAGGTTGGGGGTAAAGGTCGGCGTTTGGGGCGGGTTCAGGCGGCCGGCGCGCGCGCTGAGCGCCAGAAAGTCATTTTCACCCACCCGGATGGCCGTGACCGAAATCGGCTTTCCCACCTCCGGCGTGCCTTCCAGCTCCGCCAGACTGGGCAGGCGCACCCGCACGCCTTCGATGATCCACTCCTGCTCGGTTTGGGATTGGAGTATGCCGCCGATTGGATAAAGGCGCAGACGCATGTCGGTGACTTCCAAACCCTGCTGGCCGCGCACAAAACCGCGAATATCCACATACCCGCCTGCCATCGAACCGGCAGCGGCTTGCAGCGAACCACTGAGGCTGAAATCAATCCCGCCAGCCGACCATTGATCGTAGCCGTCTTGAATACGGCGGGTGAGAAATCCGCTGAACTCGACCGGCTGCTCTTTACCGGCAAGGATCAACCGGCGCACTTCTTCCGCCCGGCGCTGATCGAAGGTATCTTCCAGGGCAATGCGGCCCAGGGCATCCCCGCTCAGCGCCAGCTGGGCCTGTTCCACCGAACGTTTCATCCCATACAAGGGCTGACCGGGCAGGGAGCGGCCGGAAGCCAGCGCCAGCCCAAAGACCGCCACCAGCACCAGCATCACCGCCGAAAGCAGCAACGGGGCAAACCGCGGCAGGGCAAAGGCACGTTTCGGCTGCCGACGAGCCTGCCGGGCGGCTTCTTCCAGAAACTGCGCCCGGCTGCGCTGATTCCCGCTGACGGGCGGCAGGTAGAGCGCATTGGCTTGAGCCATGCGGGCGCTTTCCAAAAGCGGGCGCAGTTCTTCCGCCCGTTCGGGATAATCCGCCAGAATCCTTTCCAGCGGTTCCCCGATTTGCATTCTCTGCAAACATTCTTCCAGTAATTGAGCGGTCTCGCCGGACTTCATGGCTTAAGCGCCCCTTTCTAACTGACGGCGCAAGGCCGCCAGGGCTCGATACTGTAAAACTTTCACCGCCTCGACCGATTTTTGCATCACCCGGGCGGTTTCATGCACCGATAATTCCTGAGAAAAGCGCAATGTCAGCACATGCTGCTGCTCGTCGGTCAACTGCCGAAGAGCGCGGCGGATCTGATGACGGGTGGCATTTTTTTCGGCTTCCTCCGCCGGGTTGTGACCGTTTGGCAGGTGCTCGTGGTGTTCAATTGGTGTGGTGGGGTGACGGTAGGACTTGCGGTAAAAATCCTGCACCAGATGATGAGCCGTTCCCAGCAGCCAGGCCCGCAGGTTGTCAATGGTCAGATCCTCTTTTTGGAGGGCTTTCAACAAACGCAGGAAAACTTCGGCGGTGATATCCTCGCAGGTGCGCGGATCATCCACGCGGTAGGACACATACCGAAACACCTGCGGATAAAGCGCATCGTGAATGGCTGTCAGCGCCTGTGGCTCAAATTGCTTAGCCCGCCGGAGCAGTTCGGCGGCTTCTTGTGCCTGACGGTTTTGAGCGGTTGGCGGAGTTCCGGTCATCAAGGTGTTCTCTGTACTGGGGATATTATACTTCCAGCCGCTGTGAAAAGGGCGCTGCCGGGTGTTGGGAAAAGACCACCCGGCAATCCGCACCATCTCACCCGTCCACAGGCAGAAATTACTCACTTGCCCTTTCCTTTACCGTAATCATCATCGCCTTTGCCATAATCATCATCGCCGCCCTTGCCGGAATTGTCGTCTCCACTCTTGCCGGAATTGTCATCATCGCCGCTTTTACCGGAATTGTCGTCTCCACTCTTGCCGGAGTTGTCATCATCGTCGCTTTTACCGGAATTGTCGTCTCCACTCTTGCCGGAATTGTCATCTCCCTGGGAAAGCTCGATCTCGCGCGCCAGATAACTGCCGTCGGCCTGCAAGGTGGCATGGACTTTGACCATCGCTCCGAGCGCCAGCGCGCCTTTGATTTCGGTATTGGCCTGGGTGCGTACCGTGCGCCCGCCGATTACATACACGCCGTTTTGGATGGACTCGATCTTGCCGTAGAATTCCACCTCGCCGCTGACCGGCGCGCCGGGGGTGCTGGTTTTGCCAGCATCATCTCCCTGGGAAAGCTCGATCTCGCGCGCCAGATAACTACCGTCGGCCTGCAAGGTGGCATGGACTTTGACCATCGCTCCGAGCGCCAGCGCGCCTTTGATTTCGGTATTGGTCTGGGTGCGTACCGTGCGCCCGCCGATTACATACACGCCGTTTTGGATGGACTCGATCTTGCCGTAGAATTCCACCTCGCCGCTGACCGGCGCGCCGGGGGTAACGGTTGAACCGCTTTTGGATGAGTCTTCCGTGGCAATTTTATCCGCCAGCAATTGACCGTTCAGAATGCGTCCTTCCACCTCGACAAAACTTCCCGGGCCGATGCCCCCAGCAATCGCCGTTGTGGAGGTAATCTGAACCGTAACCGCAGAAATCCGCCAGGCGTCGTTCCCCATCTCTTCCACAAAACCGTAGAATTTGAAACTGCTTGGGGAGGAAGCCGATAAATCCAGTTTGAGCGATTGAGCATACAGAGAATTATCGGGCAGCAAAACCGCTTTGACCTGAACCCGGTCACCGCGTTTGAGCGCGGAAACCACCACCGACTGCTCATCCAGCCGGAAGGTCTGGCCATCCACAACGGCGGATTGGGGATTGATTTGTTCCAGTGTGCCGTTCAGTTCGATGCGTGCCAGGCGCGTTTCAAATGAAGCCGATTCGGCATTAAGCGGTGCGGCTGCCAGAGGGGTGTTGGCAGCATCCACCGTTGCCGGTGCGCAAGCCGACAACCCCAGCAGAATGAAGACTGCCAGGACGGCCAGCGTTCCCATCCGAAAATTCGATTGAATGTTCATGGTGATTATTCTCCTCAATAAAATTTGTGTTTATCTATCCGGTTAGTCGTATTTTTCCGCGAAAAGTTACGGGCAAGCGAGGGAATGGAACAGGAACATCAACCGGTTTTCTGAGGTACAATTCAGCCGATGAACAACCAGACCAATCATCGCCAGAAGCGGTTGTACCTTTCCCTGCTGGCGCTGGCGGTGCTGATTTTGACCCCCTTTGGGTTGTATTTTGCCCTGCAGAGCGGCGCCGACCGACTGGCAGCCGTTTTGTTTGCCGTGTTAAGCAGCGGCATTCTGCTGGTGATGTGGAGCGGTTAAACCGGGCGGGGTGGGGTTCGCACGGCTTCGACCTGCTGAATGCGCTCGACGACTGCGCTCAGTTCCGGCAGGTGAACCTCTTCGGCGCGGCCGCTGTCGCAGCGTTCGCACCATTGCGGGTCAATCGGCAGGCGTGCCAGCAGTGGCGCGCCGGCCGCCTCGCAAATTTCCGGCGCATGACTGGCCCCAAACACGGCGTATTCGCCGCCATCCGCCGGACAGCGAAAATAACTGTAATTTTCCACTACCCCCAAAATGGGGATGTGAAGGGTTTGCAGCATGTGAACGGCTTTGCGCACTACCAGCGCCGAAAGTCCCTGCGGGGCGGTGACCAGCACCACCCCGTTGACCGGCAGGGTGCGCAGTACGGTGAGAGCCGCGTCAGAAGTGCCGGGTGGCAAGTCCACCAACAGGACATCCAGTTTGCCCCACAGCACCTGAGTCCAGAACTGCTGAATGGTGGCGGAAATCAATGCACCGCGCCAGATCACCGGCTGATCGGCTTCCGGCAGCAACAGGTTGGTGGAAACCACCCGAATGCCCTGGCGGGTAGTCGCCGGTAAAATGCCCTGCTCGCTGCCGCGCAGTCCGCCCGCCGGCAGCCCGAAGAAATGCGGAATGCTCGGGCCGGTAAGATCGGCATCGAGGATGCCGGTTTTCCAGCCGCGCCGGGTTAATTCCACCGCCAGCAGGGCGGTCAGCGAGGATTTGCCCACCCCGCCTTTGCCGCTCATCACCGCAATGACCCGTTGAACCTGATTGAAAGCGTTGAGTTTGGGTAATTGCGGGGTGGCGCTGGCGATCACGGCGCGGCGTTCTTCATCGGTCATTGTCCCAAAGGTGATCTCCACCTGTTCAAAACCGAGTGGGCGCAGCACCTGTCTGGCGTTGAAAGCCATCTGATCCTTCATCGGGCAGGTTGGCACGGTCAGCGCCAGGGTGAAGGACAGTCGTCCATCCCCATGCAGGGTCAGATCGCGTACCATGCCCATCTCGACGATGTTGCGCCCGATTTCGGGGTCAATCACCTTGCGCAGGGCGTTGAGAATGGCGTCCGTTTCCATCACGCGGCAGGTGGTTGCAGGCGCACGCGCATCACGCAGCGCTGACGCGCCCCAAAGCGGTATTTATAATCCTCGCCGCCGCGCATGAAATCAAATTCGCGGTAGCGGTTTTCAATCGCCCAGCGGATGAAATGAGAAAGCAGCACCCAGCCGGGTGAATAATCGTTGAAACGCCGGTCAAAACCGGAATTGTACAGCCAGACCTGCTGCAAATAATCGAACGCCAGATAGGCGGCGGCTTTTTCCCCGCCAACTTCCAGAAAGACCAGCCGCAGGCAGCCCAGATCAAACGAGCATCGAATCATCTCGCGCATGGTCTCGCGCATCAATGGAGTCAGGAAGACACGTTTTTCGTCATCCTGCTCCATCAGGGCAAACAGGGCTTCGATTTCGGCATCCAGCGCGGCACGTTCACTGACCATGTACCAGCGCGCCGGCGGGCTGAGGGTTTCGGCACGGCGCAGTTTACGGCGGATTTCGTGGCGCTGCTTTTTATCCAGGCTGGCCAGGTAGGTTTCCCAATCATCCGGCAGAGGAATGGTGGGACACGGCTGGCAGAATTCTTTGAGAAATGACCAGCCGTGCCGGGCAGCCGCGGCTTCCAGCGCATCAAAGGTCGGCGATTCCTCCGGCAGGTTGTATAAATCCAGTGCGCTAAACGGTTGTTCGGTGCGCAATTCCTGCAGGGCGGGCAGCAGAGCATCCAAAAAGGCGGGCAGGTCTTCGGGTCGGGCGATAAAATCGAGATAGTCGGAGATTTCGATGCTGCCCAAAAACAGCAGCGCCGGCTCGCCAAGATGATCGGGCGTCCAGAACAGCGGGGCAATACCCAGCAGACGGTCATCCCGCCGGGCGGTAATCAGCGCCAGTTGCGATTCGGGCGGCCATTCACCGCCGCCGCGCCGCCGCCACCAGATATCGAGATACTCAAAGCGCAAAAAAGGACAGTGCGATGGACTTTCGGCCAGCAGGGCGTTCCAGTCCTCTTGCAGGGCCGGCGACCATTCGCGATGGAGTTGCAGTTCAAGGGTTTTCATGGTGGGAATTATACCGCAGCAGTAATTCAGGTGAGGCGGTTTGTAATGGGAAAGAACCGCTTTACCGCCAATTTAACGAGCAAGGTCGGGTAAGCCATTGCTCAACCCGACCCGCTCCGGTGGATGGAAAGGTTATTTTATACAGGGGAAAATTCAGATTACCCGCTTAAGGCTCTCCAACTTTTCGTCCACTTGCTTGGCAACCTGTTTGATTTCTTTGAGCATTTGGGCGCCATGATGACCGTTTTTCTGATTTGCGGCAAATTCACGCAGTAAATCATGGAATCGGATGTGGTCGGCCTCCACCGCTTTGAATTCAGAATGAGCGCCAAATTCACGTTTGCCCAGCCCGTAATACCACTTTCCCAGCGCACAGTCGGTGTGAGCAGGCACGTCGCTCACACGCAGGGTCTCGGCGCCGCTGGCGGCTTTTTCCACCCGTTCCACCCATCTCAGATGGGCTTTTTGGAAGGTTTCAATCTCATCCAGCAAGTCGCTGCGGCTGGTTTGCTGCAACTTGAATTGCCGGACGATTTCCTTGAGGTTTTGAGCCATCTCTTCCAGAGAACGGGCCGAAGCGGCCACTTCCTCAACCTGCGCGCTCATTTCCTCCGCCGAAGCCGAAACTTCCTCCACCGCGGCGCTGTTCTCCTCGCTGACCGAGGCAATGTTCTCGATGGCGCCGGTCACCTCGGTGGCGCCGGCAGCCATCTGTTCGGTGGCGGCGGTGTTTTCCTCGACGACCGCCATCACGGCATCTACTGCTGCTACCAGCTCGGCAGCCGATGCGCTCGCCATGACAGACCATGGGTGGAGCCCCCGCCTCCGCGATGGCTTTGGGGGAGAACGCCCAAAATCTGTAAACGAATTGAAAAGAAACTTTCACAAAAAATTTATGAAATACCTCTTATAAAGCCTTATAATGAGACTGGTTTATCTTGTCTGATCAGGGCAAGTATTATCGGAGCGGTGACTGGGAAGAACGAAATGCAGGGGAACATTTTTCTCACCTTAATTCAAAACATTGCCTTGCTGCTGGCAACCCTGCTGATATTCGATGTCCTCATCCGCCGGGAAGAGATTGGCAACCAGCGGCTGCGGCAGATACTGGCTGGCCTTTTCCTCGGCGGGGTCGGCCTCTTGCTGATGTCCACGCCGTGGACTTTTGCGCCGGGGATCATCTTCGACACCCGGTCGGTGCTGCTCAGCACCGCCGGGCTGTTTTTTGGGTTCATCCCCACGCTCATCGCTATGCTCATCACCGCGGTTTACCGCTGGTGGATTAGCGGGGCTGCCGCCCTGACCGGTATTCTGGTGATTTTCGCAACCGGCGGGCTGGGGCTGCTGTGGCGTTACCGTCTCGGCCGGCAGGTGGAAAACATCCCGCTCTGGCAATTATGGGTATTTGGGGGGATCGTCCATCTGGTCATGCTGGGGTTGATGTTCACCCTGCCGTTACAGCGCGCTTTGGAAGTGGTGCGCATCATCAGCCTGCCGGTACTCTTGATCTACCCGCTGGGCAATCTGGCGCTGGGGGTGCTGCTGCAAAACCGCTTGCGGCGCGAGCGGCTGTGGCACGAGAACCAGCGTCAGATGGAGTACCTGCAATCCGCCTGGGATTTCTTTCAGGAAACGCATCCTTCGCTGCAACGTTTTTTGAAAGCCGCCCTGGAGAAAGCCCTGCAGATCACCCGCAGCCGGTTGGGGTTTTTGTTCCT
Source organism: Bellilinea caldifistulae (assembly GCF_001306055.1). Classification (GTDB taxonomy): domain Bacteria; phylum Chloroflexota; class Anaerolineae; order Anaerolineales; family Anaerolineaceae; genus Bellilinea; species Bellilinea caldifistulae. The sequence continues at coordinate 34,286 of NZ_LGHJ01000015.1, forward strand.
GTACGATGAACATCAGAAACGGTTTGTGATGAGTGTGGTCTCTCCACCCATGGAGAATGCAGAGGAAATCCCAAGCCGGATGTTTGAAGAAATCAGCGGCGGCATGTGGGCCGAAGCGATCCGGCAGAAAAAACCGGTCTGGGTCAACGATTACCACCCGCCCAACCCTCTCCAAAAAGAGATGCCGCCCGATCACCCAGTTTTGGAGCGGTTTATGGGGGTTCCGGCGCTGGAAAATGGACGGGTGACCGCCCTGCTGGGGGTTGCCAACAGCCCGCAAGCCTATCATCAGGAAGATGCCCTGCGGTTGGCTCTGTTCATGGACGGTGTCTGGAAAGCCATCAAGCGCTTCCAAATGGAGCAGCAAATGCGCCTGCAATCTGCCGCGCTGGAATCTGCTGCCAGCGTGGTGGTGATCACCGACCGGGACGGGCGGATCGAGTGGGCCAACCCGGCTTTTACGCGGGTGACCGGTTACGCGCTGGATGAGGTGCGCGGTCAAAACCCGCGCATCCTCAAATCCGGCAAGCAGGATCAATCTTTTTACGAAAACCTGTGGAACACCATCCTGTGCGGGCAGGTCTGGCGGGGCGAGATGACCAACCGGCGCAAGGACGGCAGCCTGTACGTCGAACAGGCGGTCATTTCGCCGGTGTGCAACGAGGATGGCGAAATTGCCCACTTCATTGCCATCAAAGAAGACATCACCGAACAGCGCAAGGCCGAAGAAGCCGCCCGCGAAAGCGAGCAGCGCTTTGCGCTGATGGCCGAAGCCGCCCCGGTGATGATCTGGATGACCAAAGCCGACGGGAAGGACGGCTACGTTAACCGCGCCTGGCGCGAATTTATGGGCTGCCGCGAGGATGACGACCTGAACCGCGTTTGGGAGGAACGCATTCACCCCCATGAACGGGAAACACTCCTTGAGGCTTACCGGCAATCCATGCAGTTGTGCCTGCCGTTCATCGCCGAATACCGCCTGCGCCGCGCCGACGGCGAGTACCGCTGGATCAGCGATCACGGCGAGCCGCGTTTTTCGGCTTCGGGTGAATTTTTGGGGATGATTGGGGTGTTTTACGACATCACCGAGCAGCGCCAGCAAAGCGCGCTGCTGGCAGCGATCAGCGCGGTGAATCGCGCCTTGACCCGCGCCATCCACCCGCAGGACATGTTCAACCGCATCGTCGGCGAAATCAACCGCCTGATGGAGGTGGAGGCGGCCATGCTGGAGCTGATTGACCCGCAAACCAATCGGATCGAAATCGTGGCTGCCAGCGGTGTGTGGCAGCCGCTGCAGGGACAAACCGAATCGCCGCTGGAACATATCCGTCAGCAGGTACTGGAAGAAGGAAAGCCCTACCTCGAAAATCATCAGGGTCATCTGACACAAAAGGGCATCCCTGCGCCGGCCTGCGGCTGTCAGGCGATTGCCAGCATACCCCTGGAAGTAGATTATCAGAATCTCGGCATCCTGACGATTGGCAGTTATCAGGCTATCTCGCCGGAAAAGGTGAACTTGCTGCAGGGGATTGGCGAAGTGGTTGCCAGCGTCATCTACCGTGACGAACTGTACCGGCGCATCGAGCAAAATGCCTCCCGACTGGGCTCACTGCGCATCATTGACACTTCCATCATCGAAGGGCAGGACCTCAAAACCGTCCTGCGAATTGTCCTGGAGCAGACTTCCCACCAGTTAAAGATGGACGCTGCTTCAATTTTCCTGTTCAACCCGCAAAATTCGACCCTCGAACATGCCGCCGATTACGGCTTCAAAACCCGTGGGATCGAAAAGACTCTCAAACTGGGGCAAAGCCACGCCGGCGTGGCTGCCCTGCAGCGGACGATTCTCACCTACCCCGACCTGCCGGCAACCCGCGATGAAATTGCGGCTTACCTGCTGGATGAAGAGGGCTTCCGCTTTCAAGCGGCGGCGCCGCTGGTCTCCAAAGGCGACCTGATCGGGGTGTTGGAATTGTTTGCGCGGCGTGATTTTCAGCCGAATGATGACTGGGTCAGTGATTTGCAGACCTTCGCGGATCAGGCAGCCATCGCCATCAACAACATCCAAAACTTTGTCGCCTTGCAAAACTCCAACCGCGAACTGCAAACGGCTTATGAAGCCACCATCGAGGGCTGGTCACGCGCCATGGACCTGCGCGATCATGAAACCGAAAATCACACCCTGCGGGTGACGGATCTGACCCTGCGGCTGGCGCGCGCGATGGGCGTCCGCGAAGAGGAATTGATTCACTATCGGCGCGGCGCGCTGCTGCACGATATCGGAAAACTGGGCGTGCCGGATGCCATCCTGCAAAAAGCCGGTGCTTTGGACGATGACGAATGGCTGCTGATGCGCCAGCACCCGATTTATGCCTACCAGATGCTCTATCCGATTGAATACCTGCGGCCGGCGATCGAGATTCCCTACTGCCATCACGAAAAATGGGACGGAACGGGTTACCCGCGCGGCTTGAAAGGCGAGGAGATCCCGCTGGCGGCGCGGATATTTGCGGTGGTGGATGTGTTCGATGCGCTGACCTCCGACCGGCCCTACCGCCGGGCATGGAGTATTCGCGAGGCGCTGGACTACATCAAGGAGCAGTCCGGTCAGCATTTCGACCCGCAGGTGGTGGAAGCGTTTTTGCGGCTGTACGGCACTGGCTCGTTGAAGATTTAACAAAACTATAAACAAATTCCAAAAAAAGCCTCTTGACTCGAACCCCCCAATTAAGATAGACTATTGCATAATCTCGCACAAATTCTGATTCCTATGCGATTTTTCCCCTGGTTTTACGCCTACTTCTTTTACGGCAACGCCGCACGGCTTGCCGGGCGTGACGCTTAAGGGGAAGGGAACTCATCCACACCTGAGGCGGCGCAACCGGCGCCGCCTTTTGATTTTCCTCAACGGAGGTTGAACCATGGTTGTGCGCGGAATCCGCGGAGCCGTAACGGTCGAAAACGATCAGCCCGAAGCAGTGCTGGCAGCCACCCGCCGCCTGCTGCAAGCCATTCAGCAGGCTAACCCCGGCTTTGAGCCGGCTGAAGCCGCCAGCATGGTCTTTACCGTTACGCCGGATTTGACCTCGGCCTTTCCGGCTGAGGCTGCCCGTCAACTGGGCTGGACAGAAGTGCCGATGATGTGCGCTCAGGAAATTCCCGTGCCGGACGCCCTGCCGCGCTGTATTCGGGTGCTGATTCACTGGAATTGTGATTTGCCCCAATCCGCCGTTCGTCATGTTTATCTGGGAGAGGCAGCCCGCCTGCGCCCGGATTTAGCCGTATCTTAAGCCAAAGGAGGTTTTCATGTTAATCGTCATGCAAAAGGATGCCACACCGCAACAAGTCGAAAATGTCGTTGCCCGCGTGCGCAGTCAGGGGTTGAGCGTTCACCTCTCGCAAGGCGCCGAACGGGTGGTGATCGGCGCCATCGGCGATGACCGCTCCGTCTCCAAGGATCAATTCATGCTGTTAGAGGGGGTGGATCGCGTCCTGCCGATTTTACGGCCCTACAAACTGGCCTCGCGGGAATTCAGCGATACCGATACGCAGGTCAAAATTGGCGAGCGGGAGGTGGGCGGCAATGCCGTGGTGCTGATTGCCGGCCCGTGTTCGGTAGAGAGCCGCGGTCAAATTTTGGAAATTGCCCACGCCGTGCGCGAAGCCGGCGCTCACGCCCTGCGCGGCGGGGCTTACAAGCCGCGCACTTCGCCGTATTCCTTTCAGGGGCTGGGCGCCGAGGGGCTGGAACTGCTCGCCGAAGCGCGGGCAGCCACCGGCCTGCCGATTGTGACCGAAGTACTGGCCACCGAACAGGTGCAGCAGGTCAGTCAGGCTGCCGATGTGCTGCAAATTGGAGCGCGCAACATGCAGAACTTTGCCCTGCTGCACGCCATCGGCGAAACCCGCAAACCGGCGCTGCTCAAACGCGGTATGAGTGCCACGGTGGAGGAATTGCTGATGGCCGCCGAGTACATCCTCTCGCACGGCAACCGTCAGGTGATTTTGTGCGAGCGCGGCATCCGCACCTTTGAAACCGCCACCCGCAACACCACCGACATCAACGCCGTGCCGGTGCTGAAATCGCTCACCCACCTGCCGGTCCTGCTCGACCCCAGCCACAGCACCGGCTTGTGGCAGTTCGTCACGCCGGTAGCCCGTGCCGGCATCGCTGCCGGAGCCGATGGCCTGATCATCGAAGTCCACCCCCACCCCGAAGAGGCCCTTTCTGACGGCAGCCAGTCGCTTAAACCGGAACGGTTTGCCGAGCTGGTACGGCAGGTGCGCGCAGTCGCCGAGGCGGTCGGGCGCACGGTTGCCCCGCCGTTGGGCCAGCCCCTTCCCCAAGAGCGTGACAATGGCCGAAGACCCGCATTTTGAACGTTCGCTGGCACACCAGACGGTAGCCATTGTGGGGCTGGGGTTGATGGGCGGCTCACTGGCGCTGGCGCTGCGCGGCCGCTGCGCCGGCTTGCTGGGCGTGGATCACAACCCGGCGGTGGTCGAACAAGCCGCCGGCATGGGACTGGCCGACCGGGTTGGCACTTCGTTTGCCGACATCCTGCCGCAGGCCGGCCTGATCATCCTGGCAACCCCGCTTTCGGCGATTTTACGCCTGCTGGAAGATCTGCCCGGTCTGCATCCCGGCCCGGCGGTGGTGCTGGATTTGGGCTCGACCAAAAGCGCCGTGGTGGAAAAAATGGCCGGCCTGCCGCCGCGCTTTGACCCGCTGGGCGGGCATCCGATGTGTGGCAAGGAACGCTCCTCGCTGGATGAAGCCGAGGCCGGCCTGTACCACGGCGCGCCCTTCGCCCTCACCCCGCTGGGACGCACCAGCCCGGCAGCCCGCCGGCTGGCCGAAGAACTGGTGGATGCCGTGGGAGCGCGTCCGGTGTGGCTGGAGGCGGAGGAACATGATGCCGTGGTGGCGGCCACCAGCCACCTGCCTTACCTGACGGCGGCTGCCCTGGCCGGCATTACGCCGCTGCAGGCCGGGGTGCTGGTGGGACCGGGATTCCGTTCCACCACCCGCCTGGCGGAAACCCCCCTTTCGATCATGCTGGATATTTTGCGGTACAACCGCCCCAACCTGTTGAGTGGCTTGCAGCGTTTGCAGCGTCAGATGGCCTACCTGAGCCGGCTGCTGGAAGCAGAAGATTACCCCGCCCTGGCCGCCGAGCTGGAGCAGGCCGCCCGTCGGCGGGTGGAACTGACCCGTGCGTTAGCGGAGGATGAACGATGAGCCGTCTGACCGTCTTCCCCGGTCATCCCCTCTCCGGCGAGGTCAGCCTGCCGGGGGACAAATCCATCTCGCACCGCGCGGCTTTGCTGGCCGCCATGGCTGAAGGCGAAAGTCGGGTGACCCATTTTCTGGATTCGGGCGTTACGCGCGCTTTGCTCAACGCCCTGCAGCAGCTCGGCGTGGACTGGCAACTGGACGGCGAAACCCTGACGGTCAGGGGACAGGCCTGGCGCAGCCCCGACCAGAGTTTGAACTGCGGCAATTCGGCGACCACGCTGCGCCTGCTGGCCGGCGCCTTGGCGGCGCGTAACACCGCCGCCGTGCTGGACGGCTCGGACGGTCTGCGCCGCCGCCCGATGGGGCGCATTCTCCAACCGCTGCGTGCCATGGGGGTGGCGATTGAATCGCCCGACGGCGAACACGCCCCGCTGACCATTTCTCAGCGGGCGGCCGGGCAGCAGCTGCGCGCCTTAACCCACCCTTTGACCCTAGCCAGCGCTCAGGTCAAGTCGTGTGTGTTGCTGGCCGGGCTGGCAGCCGAAGGCCCTGTCACGGTCATCGAACCGCACCGCTCGCGCGATCACAGCGAACGCTTGTTGAGCGCGTTGGGGGTAAAGATCGAAAGCCAGCCGGTCGCGGACGGCTGGGCGGTCACCATTCACCCACACCCAACCGACCTGCCGGCCTTTGACCTGACCATCCCCGGCGATACGTCTGCGGCGGCTTTCTGGGTGGTGGCTGCCAGCATCACTCCCGGTTCGCGCATCACCCTGGCGGGAGTCGGGCTGAATCCCGGACGAACCGGCCTGCTGACAGCCCTGCAAGAGATGGGCGGACGGATTGAAATCATCCCGCGCGGCGAACAGGGCGGTGAAGCGGTGGGGGATGTGATCGTATCTTCCGCTGATTTGCGGGGCATCGAGATTCACGGCGAGCGGGTCACCGCCATGATTGATGAATTCCCCGTCTTTGCGGTGGCGGCGGCTTTCGCCACCGGTGTGACCCACGTTCGCGAGGCGGGGGAACTGCGCCACAAAGAATCCGACCGCATCCGCGCCTTGTGCCGCCTGTTGAATGCGCTGGGCGCAAAAGTCGAGGAACACCCCGACGGTTTCACGATTGACGGGCAGGCAGGGCTGCGGGGCGGGGCAGTCGTCTCGGCGGAAGGCGACCACCGGATTGCCATGGCGGCGGCGATTGCCGGTCTGGCTGCCGATCAGCCAGTAACCGTGCAGGGAGCGGAAATGATGGCAGAATCCTACCCGAAATTTGCTGAAACGCTACTCCGGCTGGGAGGTAGAATTCGGATGGAGGAAGAAAACAGCGGATGAGCGTGATGAAAGGCATCTCTTACTGGCGGCTGGGTCTGATCGGCGGGCAGCTGGGTCACAGCCTGTCGCCCCGTCTGCAGCGGGCGGCCCTGCAAAGTACCGGGCTGCGGGGCGAATACCGCCTGTATGCCGTCCCACCGCTGCCGGAGGGCGAGGCGCAGCTGCGCGCCCTGGTGGAGGGTCTGCGTGCCCCACCGGCGCTGCGCCTGCACGGTTTGAATGTGACCATCCCGCATAAACAGAACGTGCTACCCTATCTGGACGAATTGACCCCCACCGCCCGCGCTGTGGGGGCGGTCAATACCCTCTACGCCGACGGCAGCCGTCTGATCGGTGAAAACACCGATGCGCAGGGCTTCTGGACGGATTTTGAACGGCTCTGGCAGGCGGGGGGGGGCGGCAATCAGCCGGGGACGGCGCTGGTACTGGGCGGCGGCGGGGCGGCTCGCGCAGTTGCTTACAGCCTGATCAGTCACGGCTGGCGGGTGGTTCTGGCAACCCGCCGGATTGAGCAGGGCGAACGGGTCGTCCGCGATTTGAAAGCCCTGCGCCTGCCGGGTAGCCTTGCGGCCATCCCCCTGGAAGCGGCCCGTCTGGCGCGCTGGCGGGCGGCGCGAGCGGTGATCAACGCTACGCCGGTTGGGATGTCGCCTCAGACTGATGAATGTCCCTACCCGCCCGAACTCGACCTGCCGCCTCGGGCGGTGGTCTACGATCTGGTGTACAACCCGGCGGAAACCGTCCTGCTGCGCCGCGCTCGTCAGCAGGGGCTGCCGGCCGCCAACGGTCTTGGGATGCTGGTGGAGCAGGCGCGTTTGGCCTTTGCCTGCTGGACGGGAATCACCCCGCCGACGGAGGCGCTGTGGGCTGCCCTCCGCCAGCCGCAAACCATACCTTCAAGCCAACCCAATGGAGAGCAGGAATGAGATTACAACTACTGACCGCTGGTGAATCGCACGGGCCGGGATTGACGATGATTCTGGAAGGCATGCCGGCCGGATTACCGCTGGATGAAGACACCATCAACCGCGATCTGGCGCGCCGTCAGCACGGTTACGGAGCCGGCCCGCGCATGAAGATTGAGCAGGACCGCGCCCGCCTGCTGGGCGGGGTGATGGACGGTAAGACTACCGGTGCGCCGCTGTCGGTATTCATTGAAAACCGCGACCATTCGCGCTGGAAGGACAAACTCATCCAGCGCTTCACCGTACCCCGCCCCGGCCATGCCGATTTAAGCGGGGTGTTGAAGTACGGTTACGACGACCTGCGCCCGGCGCTGGAGCGCGCCTCCGCCCGCGAGACGGCCGCCCGGGTCGCCGGCGGGGCCATCTGCCGGCATTTGCTGGCTCAGTTCGGCATCCGCATTGGCGGCTATGTGATTTCGATCGGCGAGATTCGCGCCGACCTGCAAGCCCTGCCGCTGGAGGAGCGCATTCAGCGCGCTCTGACCAGTGAAGTGGCCTGCCCGGACGAAGCCGCCGCTCAGGCAATGCAGGCGCGCATCCGCGAGATCATGCAAGCCAGAGACACGCTTGGCGGGGTGATCGAGGCGATTGCCCTCGGCGTGCCGCCTGGCCTGGGTTCCTACGTCCACTGGGAGCGCCGGTTGGACGCCCGGATTGCCGCAGCGGTGATGAGTATACCGGCGATCAAAGGCGTGGAAATCGGGCCGGCCTTCGAGAACACCACCAGACCCGGCACGCAGGTGCACGACCCGATACTGCTGGCCGACGCCGACCTCTACCGACCGGGAGTGAACAGCGGCGGACTGGAAGGCGGCATCACCACCGGTCAGCCGATTGTGGTGCGGGCAGCCATGAAGCCGATTGCCACCACGCTCAACCCGCAGCGCTCGGTGGATCTGGCCGAAGGCCGGGAGGTCGAAACCCGCTACGAACGCTCCGATTTTTGCCCGGTGCCGCGCGCTGTGGTGATTGTGGAAGCCATGCTGGCGTTTGTATTGGCGGATGCGCTGCTGGAAAAACTGGGCGGTGATTCGCTGGCGGAGATGCTGCCGCGCTTTGCCGCCCTGCCGCGCGGTCGTCTGGGTGATGTTCACCTGCGCGAGGACGACCCGGTCTTCTGGCGCAGTGAGGGTCAGGCATGAACAACCACCGCTGGCTTTTTCTTTACGGGCCGCCCGGTTCGGGCAAGTCCACGCTTGCCCGCTGGCTGGCCGAGCGGCTGGAATGGCCGTGCTATGATCTGGATCAACGCATTGAGCAGGCCAGCGGACGCAGCATCCCGGCAATTTTCGAGGAAGAGGGGGAGAGCGGCTTTCGCCAGCGTGAGAAAAACGCCCTGCGCGATTTGCTGGGGCAACCGGCGGGTGTGGCGGCGCTCGGCGGGGGTGCGCTGCTCGATGCGGACAACCGTCGGCTGGCAGAGCGCCATGGGACGATCCTCTGCCTGACGTCCGGCCAGGAGACTCTCTTCAAGCGTCTGGGCGGCGCCAATCATACCCGACCGCTGCTGAAAGGTGCGGAAGGCTGGCAGGCGCGTCTGACAGCTTTACTGGAAGCCCGACGGGAGCATTATGACTCCTTCGAAAACCGCCTGTCCACCGATGGGCGCACTGCGGAGGAAAGCGGCTGGGAAGCGCTGTGCGCCATCGGCATTTTCCCGATCCGCGGGATGGGCAAGCCCTACCGGATGATCGTCCAAACCGGCATTCTCGAATCGGCGGCGGATTATTTGAGTGAGCTTGGGCGCAACCGCACTACCGGATTGGTCTGCGATGATCACACCGCGGCTCTGTACGCGGATGGACTGACAAAACGACTGACCGCCGCCGGTTGGCACGTGCGGCGCTGCGTCATCCCGGCCGGAGAAGCCCACAAAACCCTGCAAACCACTGCCGATTTATGGGCGCAGTTTGTTGAAGGGGGTTTGGACCGATCCAGTCTGGTCGCTGCCCTGGGCGGCGGCGTGGTGGGCGATGTGAGCGGCTTTGCTGCCGCCGCTTTTTTGCGCGGGATTGACTGGGTCAACCTGCCCACCACTCTGTTGGCGATGGTGGATGCTTCCATCGGCGGAAAGACCGGCGTGGACCTGCCCCAGGGAAAAAATCTGGTGGGAGCATTTCACCCGCCGAGGATGGTGCTGGCTGACCCGGCTGCCCTATCCACCCTGCCCATCGGCGAGCTGCGCAGCGGTCTGGCGGAAGTGGTCAAGCATGGGGTGATCGGCGACCCGGCTCTGCTGGAAGCCTGTGCCGAGGGTCTGGATGGGCTGGCCGGGCGCTGGGAATGGCTGGTGCGCCGCGCCGCGGCCGTCAAAGTGCGGGTGATCGAGGCGGATCCGTTTGAACAGGGCCTGCGCGAGGTGCTCAACTTCGGACACACCATCGGCCACGCCCTGGAAAAAGCCAGCCGCTATCAAATACGCCACGGAGAGGCGGTGGCCATCGGTATGGTGGTGGAAACCCGCCTTGCCGAAAAACTGGGAATTGCCCGGCAAGGTCTGAGCGGGCAAATCAAAGCAATTCTCACCCGCCTGGGGCTGCCGGTTGAGGTGCCGCTTGGCTTGGACACTGAGGAAATCCGCGCCGGGCTGGCAGTGGACAAGAAACGGCGGGCGGGTCAACTGCGTTTCAGCCTGCCGTCCGGTACCGGTCAGGCAGGCGACTTGCAGTCCGTTCAGGCCGGGGTGGTCATCCCGATTGAAGAGGTGCTGCAGGAGGTGTGTGGATGAAAAAAGTGCTGGTGCTGCACGGGCCGAATCTCAACCTGCTGGGGGAGCGAGAACCGCAGGTGTACGGCAGCCTGACGCTGGAGGCGATCAACCAGCGGTTGATTGAGGCCGGGCGGGAGTGGAATCTGGAGGTAGGTTGTTTTCAGTCCAATCACGAAGGTGAATTGATCGAGGCGCTGCACACCGCCCGCAAGACGGTAGAGGGAGTGGTTTTCAATCCGGCGGGCTACACCCACACCTCGGTTGCCCTGCGCGATGCGGTTGCGGCAATTTCGATACCGGTCATCGAGGTGCATCTTTCCAACCCGGCTGCCCGCGAGGATTTTCGGCAGGTTTCGCTGCTGGCGCCGGTCTGTCGTGGCAGCATTGCCGGTTTTGGGTGGCGTTCCTACTGGTTGGGGCTGCTGGCGTTGGCCAGTCTGCTGGCCGAATGAGCCGGGTCAACCGGAGCGGAGCAGCCCACCGGGTTGGGGCTTTCTCAAAGCCCCAGAACTCCCGCCTGCATGAAAAAGCGGGGTGGCGTTAACTGGTTTACGTTATTGCGAGCCGCCGAGCGAGAGGTTTGATTCAGCGCAGCAGAAGCCGGAACTGCTCGCTCAGGCGAAACGGCTGGTGGCCGGCGAACCAGCGCCGCAGGGCGCGCACCGCACCCAAAGCGCGCCGGCGGTCTTCCTCGCCGAGCGACAGGGCGGCGAACTCGTCCTCGTCCAGCAGCAGGCTGCTGCCATCGGGGTAGACCAGCAGATCCAGCGCCAGGTCGACGTACTCCACCCGCCCGTCCAGCAGGCGCGCCGGGCGGGTGATGTTGCAGTACCAGCCTTTCAGGGCATCCCCCTGGCGGTGGTGAATTTCAAAGATGTTGTACCAGCGATGGGTGAAGTAGGCTTCGATAAACCGGTCGCCCTTGCACAACCAGACGCCGTGGAAGAGCCGGTCATCGCGGTCAAAGTAGGCTTGCAGCAGCACACCACGCCCCGAACGCCGCAACACTTCACCTTCGTACTGCCAGACTTCCCTGCCGCTGGTATCCTGCTTGACCACCATCACCGTTTCAGTCATCGCCATTGTGCTCTCCCTGGCGTAAACACCACAACGCCTCCGGCTGAACGGCCAGCCGTCCCTGCCAGCCGGCAGGCAAGGCTTGCGGGACATGGAAGGACAGGTTATGCCCCCCGCTGGCGAGGGTCAGGCGGTAGCCCTCGCCGCGAAAGATGACATCCCGCACCTCGGCGGTGAAGGTGTTGAATTGCTCGTCCGCGGATGCGCCTGTCAGCCCGCCGGGGCGGATCAGCAAGGTAACCGCTTCATTCAGCGCGGGTGGCTCGGCACAATCCACGGGGCAAAACACACCGATTTCGGTTTGCACAGTGAGCGGCTGGCGGTTAACGACCCGGCCGGGCAGCAGATTGGTCAGCCCCAAAAAACGCGCCACCCACACGCTGGCCGGCTGCTGAACCACCCGGCTGGGGCTGCCGTCTTGAGCCACCCGCCCCTCGTGCAGTAAAATCAGCCGGTCGGCAATCATAAAGGCTTCTTCCTGATCGTGGGTCACATAAATGGCCGGCACGCCGCTTTCGTGCAACACCTCGCGCAAAAACTGGCCAAGTTCCTCGCGCAAAGCGCGGTCGAGCGCGCCGAGTGGTTCATCCAGCATCAGCAGGCGGGGACGAGGGGCCAGGGCGCGTGCCAGGGCAACCCGCTGCTGCTCGCCGCCGGAGAGGTCGGTTACCCGTCGGTCGGCAAATTGATTGAGGTTGACGCGCCGCAGCACTTCCTGCACACGCTGTTCGATCTGGGCGGGTGGCAGGTTTTGCATGCGCAGCCCAAAAGCCACATTCTGGGCAACGCTGCGGTGAGGAAAGAGGGCGTAATCCTGGAACATCAGTCCAAAGCGGCGCTCATGCACCGGCACGCCGCGCAAGTCATGGCCTTCCCACAGCACCCGTCCGCTTTCGGCCTCTTCCAGCCCGGCGATGATGCGCAGCAGCGTGCTCTTGCCGCTGCCGGAAGCCCCCAGCAGGCAAACCGTTTCCCCCGCGCCGACTTCAAACGAAACCCCGCGCAGCAGCGGCTTGCCTTCGTAATGTTTGTGGATGTTTTCGACGGTGAGCATGGTGTTTTGTTTATACCATGATTGTTTTCTCAGAGGGAGCGTTCCTCCGGCAGGCGTACACGCTCCAACAAGGCAATGCCCAGCCCGCAAACCAGCAGCAAGAGAGTGGACATGGCCAGGGCCTGTCCGTAATTCAAGCCGCCGGGCTGGCTGATGAAGCGGAAAATCGCCACTGGCAGGGTTGGGTATTCGGGGCGCGCCAGAAAACTGGTAGCGCCGAACTCCCCCAGAGAGATGGTAAAAGAAAAGATGGCCGCCACCAGCGCCGCCCGCGCCAGGATGGGCAAATCCACCTCTAACCAGACGCGTAAAGGTGAAGCGCCCAGCACGGCGGCTGCCTGACGCAGGTTGAGCGGGATTGAATTCAACACCGGCGTGAGGGTGCGCACGACGAACGGAAACGCTACCAGACTGTGGGCAATCGGTATCAAGAGGGGAAAGGAGCGCGCTTCCAGCGGCGGGCGGTTGAAGGTGAGGATGAAACCCAGGCCCAAGGTAACCGCCGAAGCCCCCAGCGGCAGCATCAGCAGCGGGTCGAGCAGACGGTTGAGCGGCGAGCGGCGGCTGAGCGCAGCCGCGGCCGGCAAACCCAGAGCGAGCGAAATGCCCACCGTCAGGCCGGCGTAAAGCAGCGAATTGCGGGCGGCCTCAATCGGCGGCACGTAGAACAGCGAACCGCGGCGGTTGACGAACAGCTCGCGGTAGTAATCAAGGGTCAGGCCGCTTTCAAACCCGCCGCGCTGACCGCGTGCCGGTTCGAGGCGCGCCACCGAACGAGCGGCCAGCGCCGTCAGCGGCAGCACCAGCAGGGTAAATAACACCAGCACCACCCCTCCGACCAGCAATTTTTGACGCAGGGAGACCGGCGCAGCCGCACCCTCGCCGTGCAGGCGCGGGGTGAGCGGAATGTTCAGGCGCGAGGCAACCCGCGTATAGACCACCGTCAACAGCAGGGTGCAGAGCAGCTGCACCAGCGAAAGCAGCCCGGCCAGCGGCAGGTTGAGCAGATGCAGTGCCTGAATGTAAATTTCGACCTCCAGCGTGGCGTAGCGCGCCCCGCCCAGCAGCAAAATCACCCCAAAACTGGTAAAGTCGAACAGAAAGACCAGCAAGGCGGCTGCCAGCAGCGAAGGCCTGAGCAGCGGTAGCGTGACTTCGCGGAAAGCGCGCCAGGGTGAGGCGCCCAGCACCCGCGCCGCCGCTTCCAGGCGCGGGTCGAGTTGTTCCCAGGCGCTGCCCACCACCCGCAGGATGATGGTGGTGTTGTAAAACACGTGCGCCAGCAAAATTGCCGCCAGCGAGTTGAGCAGGTTGAACGGCGGGGCGGGCAGGTTGAGCCACTCCATGGCCAGCAGGTTGAACCAGCCGCGCGGGCCGATCAGCGCGTTGAACGCCGCCGCAACCACCACGGTCGGCAGAATGAACGGCAGGGTGGAAAGCAGGCGCAACAGCCGTTTAGCAGGGAAATCAAAGCGGGCAAACACATAAGCGCCCGGCAGGCCGACCAGCACGGTCAGCAGCGTGGAAAGAGCCGCCTGATAAAAGGTAAAACCCAGGGCGCGCCCGAGCCGCTCGGCAGCAGCCGGGCTCAGCCCATCGGTGATCAATCCCCGTGCTGAGACCGACAGGATGCTGCCCAGGGGTACAAAGAAGAAAATGATCAGAAAGGCCAGGGGTGCCAGCCACAAAGCCAGCGCCTGCCAGATGGCAGACGCTGGCGGCTGCCCCTCAGGGGATCGGCGGGCGGCAGGGGCAGTTGAGAAGAAATTCACCGCAGGACAACCTGTGTCCAGGCTTCGATCCAGGCTTCACGCTTTTCGGCAATCAGCGCCGGGTCCAGCGTGGCGGGTTTGGCGGGGATTTGGGCATAACGCACAAATTCTTCCGGCAGTTGGGCGTTACGGTTGACGGGAAAGACGAACATCTGCAGGGGCAGGTCTTCCTGAAAACGCACATCCAGCATGAAGTCCACGAACTTCTCGGCCAGCGCCCGTTGTTGAGTGCCTTTGAGGATGCCGACAAACTCGATCTGCCGGAAGCACATATTCTCACCCACCAGAGAGGCGGTTGGGGCTTCTTCCAGCGGTTGTTCGGCAAAGATGACTTCGGCCGGCGGGCTGGAGCCGTAAGAGACGACCATTGGCTGCGGGCCGCGCCCGGAGGAAGCCGAGAAGTTGGTGTAGTAAGCCGTCTCCCAGTCGTTGACCACCACCACGCCGTTCGCTTTCAACTGCCGCCAGAAGTCAAGGTAGCCGTCCTCGCCAAAGGCGGCAATCGTCGCCATCAAAAATGCCAGTCCAGGGGATGAGGTAGCCGGGTTTTCAACCACCAGCAGCCCTTTGTACTCCGGTTTGGTCAAATCGGCCAGGGATTGGGGAAGAGGGAGATTTTTTTCGGCAAAGTAGGCTTTGTCGTAGTTGATGCAAACATCCCCGTAGTCCACCGGCAGGGCGCGGTTTTGGGGGTCGAGTTTGAAGGCATCCTCAATCTGGGCCAGCAGGGGTGAGTTGTACGGCTCGAAAATTTCCTCTTTCAAAGCGCGGGAGAGAAAGGTGTTGTCCACGCCGTAGAACACATCCGCCAGGGGAGCGTTTTTGGTCAAAATCGCCTGATTGAGCGCCGAGCCGGTATCACCGGAGGGCAAAAAGGTCAACTTGACGTTGTTTTCCTGCTCAAAGGCGCGAATCACCTCCTCGCTGGCGGCAAACGAGTCGTGGGTCAGTACCCGTAATTCGATCGGGGCGGCCGGGGTTTGCGGCGTACAGGCCACCAGTACCAGCGCCACCATAATGACCAGCAGCACAAAACGGCCAGTTGCTTTCATCGGTACACCTCCAAAAAAAGAATTGATCCAAAAGCCCGGGTGATCTTTTTTTCCGGCAGAGGGGAGGCCGAGAGAAATGCGGCGTTTTTTAACCGGCGCTCGACGACCGGCGGGTGTGCATGCACAACAGACGGCCGGTCAGCAGGCGGATCTCGGCGCGCTCGTCGGTCATCTCGTTGCTGATGCCGCGCGTCCGGTTGGGACACAGCGTTTCGTGGTTGAGGGCGTACTTCAAGCCGCTGGTCACGATGCCCTTGGTGCATTCGTTCATCGCCAGCAGCGATACGGTATCGCCGGGCCGACCTTCCACCACCGCCTGATCGCGAATGATCAGGATTTCTTCCCGTCCGTCATCCAGCCGGATATCCACCCCTTCCAGGCCGGGCATTTCCAGCAGCGCCAGGTTGGCAAGCGTTTGGTCGAGCCGCCCGCCGAGGGCTGCCACCACCCGCATTTGCTTGAAGCCCTGCCCCAGCGCGTACTGGATGGCCAGTTCCAGGTCGGTTTCGTCTTTTTCGGCAGGGTGGCGTTCGATTTGGACGCCGGTCTGTTGCAGGGCAGCCGTTTCTTCCGGCGTCAGCGAATCGAGATCGCCGATCAGCAGATGCGGACGCAGCCCCAGAGTTTGCAGGTGACGCAGCCCGCCGTCGGCAGCGATCAGGTAGTCATCGGGGCGCAGCCAGCCGCGGACGGCTTCGCCATCCGCCAGTTCGCCGTTGGCAAAAATCACCGCGCGTGTGTATTCCATAACAAAAAACCTCCTCGCCGGTGAGGAGGGGAGCAGCCGCAAGCCGTGTGATTTCTCCCTCCGCCGGCATTACCCGGATCAGGTTCAGCGGGTCGAGGGCAGCCTCAGCCCTCCTCTCAGCCCGGTGCCCCGGGCTCCCCGTGTTGAAGCATCTATAGTATAGCCTTGCGGCAAGGGGTTGTCAAGAAAAAGTCCAATTTTGCACATCAGGTTCGTTATAATTTGGAGTAAATTTGGTTGTATTGGAGGTTGCCGTGTCTCACTCGCTGCGCGCTTTGGGAATTGATCTGCTTTCTCCGCAATTCATTGCCGATCCCTACCCCTTCTACGACCGGCTGCGCGCCGCCCGGCCGATCCTGTTCGACCCGGAGTGGAACCTGTGGTTTTTCAGCGCTTATGAGGACATTGTCAGCTTGCTGCGCGACCGCCGGCTTGGACGGGATCTGGACGAGGCTCCCAAACCCGATCCGCAAACCCCATTCGGCTGGCTGCACGCTAACTCCTTGATGGAAAAAGAGCCCCCCGACCATACCCGTCTGCGCGGGCTGGTCAACAAAGCCTTCACCCCGGCACGGGTCGAGGCGCTACGCCCGCTGATCGAACAGGCCGCCCATCGCTTATTGGATGAGGTTGTGGAACGCGGTGAGATGGACCTGCTGGCCGATTTTGCCGAGCCGCTGCCGGTTTTGGTGATTGCCGATTTGCTGGGTGTGCCGCAGGAAGCCCGTTCCCGCCTGCGCCCGTGGTCGAATCGGATTGTGGCGATGTATGAACTCTCCCCCAGCGCCGAGGATGCCCGCCACGCCAACCGCGCCGTGAGTGAGTTTGCCGCTTTCCTGCGCGGTCTGGCGGCAGAGCGTAAATTGCGGCCGCAGGATGACCTGATCAGCGCGCTGGTGGCGGCTGAGGAGCAGGGCAGCCGATTGAGTGAGGACGAGCTGATTGCCACCTGCATCCTGCTGCTCAACGCCGGCCATGAGGCGACCGTCAATGCCATTACCAACGGGATGCTGGCGCTCTTCCAACACCCCGATTCCTACGCACAACTGCGCCGCTCGCCGGAATGGATCAAAACTGCGGTGGAGGAGATGCTGCGCTACGATACCCCCTTGCAGCTGTTTCGCCGCTGGGTGCGTGAAGATGTGGAGTACAAGGGCTTTTTCTTGAAACGCGGCACACAGGTCGCTTTGCTCTACGGGGCCGGCAACCGTGATGGGGCACGCTTCCCCGATCCGCATGGTTTTGACATCACCCGCAGCGACAACCCTCACCTGACCTTTGGGCTGGGCATTCACTACTGCGTTGGTGCACCGTTGGCGCGGTTGGAGATGCAGGTGGCGGTTCAGGCCCTGCTGGAACGCCTGCCCCGCCTGCGGCTGGCAGATGATGCGCTGCTGGTGTACCGCCCCACCTACGTAATTCGCGGTTTGAAGGCTTTACCGGTGCGCTTTTAAGGGCAACCGCTGGTCAATGCTTCCCTGCTGCTTCTGCAACGGCGTTGCGGGAGACCGCCACGCTTCTGTTAAGCCTGCTGATTGCGCTCACTCGTAGCGCAGGGCTTCGACCGGCTCCAAATTGGCCGCCCGGTTGGCGGGATACAGCCCAAAGAATAAGCCGACTGCGGTCGAGAAGATGGTCGCCAGTAAAATGGCATTGATGCCGACCACCGGTGTGAAGGGTGTCCCGGAACGCGCCGCTACCTGTCCAACCACAAAGGCAATCAGCCAGCCGAATCCAATCCCAATCAGTCCGCCAAACAGGGAAAGCAGCGAAGATTCGGTCAGGAACTGAATCAGAATGTCCCGTTTGCGCGCGCCGATGGCCTTTCGCAAGCCGATTTCACGCGTGCGTTCGGTGACCGAGACCAGCATGATGTTCATGATGCCGATGCCGCCCACCAGCAGAGAAATGGCGGCAATCCCGCCCAGAAAGACGGTCAACACGCCGGTGATGGTTTGAGCGGTGGCCACAAAATCTTGTTGGGAGAAGATGGTGAAGTCATCTGCGCCCAGTTCGGTGCGGTGGCGGGTGCGCAAAATCTGAGCGATTTCTTCGGTGGCCTGCGGCACCGCCTCGGCGCTGACTGCCTGCACCAGAATCAAATCCACCCGGTCACGAGTTCGACGGATGAGCCGACTTTGAGCCGTGGTAAACGGCACCAGAATCAGGTCATCCTGGCTGCCGAAGGAACTGCCGCCTTTGGGCTCCAGTACGCCCAGCACGCGGAAGGGCTGCCCCTCGATGCGGATGGTCTCGCCGACAATCCCCTCGCGCCGACCAAAGAGACGGTCGGCGACATCCGGCCCCAGCAGCGCCACCGAGGCGCGCCCCAGCAGGTGTTCGTTGTTGATAAATTCACCTTCCAGCAGGCGGTAATTGCGCACCGTCTCGTATTCGGGTGTGATGCCGGTAATTTGCGTGCGGGTCTGCTCCCCACCAAAAGTGACCGTGGCGTTACTCTGAATGGCGGGAGCAACCGCTGCCACCGAGGGAGCCTGAAAGACATCCCCAATCGCTTCGGCATCGCCCAGCGTGAGCGGCTGGGGATTGCGGACATCTTCGTTGAAGTTGCCGGAAAACACGAACAGCAGATTACTGCCCAGCCCGCTGATTGAACCGGTAATGGTATCCTGCGCGCCGGTGCCGACTGCCAGCATGGCAATGACCGCCGCCACGCCGATGACAATCCCCAAAATGGTCAGGCCAGAACGCAATTTGTTGGCTGCCAGACTTTCCAGCGCTTCGAGAATTGCCTGTCCCAGGTTCATAGCCCATCCTCCACTACCAGCCCGTCATACAGGCGAATAATTCGCCCGGTTTGTTCGGCCACTTTGGGGTCGTGCGTTACGATAATCACGGTGGTGCCGCGCTCGCTGTTCAGCCGCAGCAACAGTTCCATGATTTCCTTGCCGGATTTCGAATCGAGGTTGCCGGTTGGCTCATCGGCCATGATGATGGCCGGGTCGTTGATCAGCGCACGAGCAATGGCTACCCGTTGCTGCTGCCCGCCGGAAAGTTCGGTGGGGCGGTGATGCAGGCGGTCGCCCAGTCCCACCGCTTCCAGCGCCTGTTTGGCGCGTTCGGCGCGCCCGCGGGTGACCCCCGCGTAGCGCAGGGGCAGTTCAACATTCGAGAGCGCCGAGGCGCGCGGCAGCAAGTTGAAGGACTGAAACACAAACCCCACCTTGCGGTTGCGGATGACCGCCAGTTGATCATCGTTGAGGTGTGAAACATCCTCGCCATCCAGAACGTATTGCCCGCCGCTGGGGTGGTCGAGACAGCCGAGGATGTTCATCAGGGTGGATTTACCCGAACCGGAAGGCCCCATGATCGAAACGATCTCGCCGCGGCGGATTTTGACGTTTGCGCCGCGCAGCGCATGGACTTCCACCTCGCCCATTTTATAGACTTTGCGAAGATCGGTAGCCTGAATGACCCAGTCTTCCATGATCGGATTACCTCCGGACGAAGGGCGGCGGACCATTGGCTTCAATCTGGGCTGGCGGGTTGAGGATGACTGCGTCACCTTCCTTAATTTCGCCTTCCAGCACCTCACTGTAAGCATCCGAAATAGCGCCAATGGTGATCGCCACGGGGGTAGCAGCCCCGTCTTTGAGCAGGTAAACGACCCGCTTACCATCCCGTAAGCGGACGGCGCGGTTGGGAACGATCAGGGCGTTTTCGATCTGATCCACGACGATGTTGACCGCGGCGGTCATACCCGGTCGGACGGCCTGATCGGCGTCTGCCAGTTCAATGGTCACGGTAAAGTTGACCACACCGGCTACCGCCGTGCCAACCCGGCCGACCTGCACCACCCTGCCGCTATATTCTTTGCCGAGAATCGCATCGAAAGTGAGCCGGGCCGGCTGCCCGACCTGAATGCGGTTGATGTCAATTTCCGGCACCTGCACGTCCACCAGCAGGCGGGAAAGATCGTCAATCCGAAAAGCCAGCGTGCCGGGGTTGACCTGATCGCCGGGTTTGATGTTGACCTCGGTCATTGTGCCGGCGAACGGCGCCCGCAGCCGAACCTGATCCAGGGTAGCCTCGATTGCGGCAATGCGCGCTTCGGCGGCTTTGATGTCATCCGGGTCGGGACCGTCTTTCAGACGTTCCCATTCCCGTTCGGCTTCTTTGAGGTTGGCTTCTGCCACTGCCAGATTGGCATCGGCTTTTTCCACTTCCAGGGCATCCGGCAGGCTTTCCAGATAATTCAAATTCGCCTGAGCGCGCTGCAAATTGCGCTGGGCGGCCAGATAGCGCGAATAGGCGTTCATACGCTGCGGGTTGTCCACCTCTAAGTGGTCGAACATGTCGTAAACTCGCTCGGCCTCTTTTGCCTCGATCTTGGCCAGTTCCAGGTTGGTACGGGCTTCGTCCAGCGTCAGGGGGCTGGCGCGTTGATAATCTTTACTGGCACGTTGATCTTTGGCTTTCTTGTAGGCTTCCTGCGCCTGCGCCAGATTCAACTGGGCCTGAGCGCGGGCAACATCCGATTCCAGCAGGTTTTCCAGCGCCTTCCTGGCGTTGACCAGATCGGCTTCTGCCAGAATCAACGATTGGGGGAGGGAGCTTTTCTTCAACTCGGCCAGCACCTCATCCTGAGCGACCTGCTGGCCGACTTCCACCAGTACTTGCCCCACCTGACCGCTGGTTTGCCAGACCAGCACGGCCGTCTGATTGGCGCGGACGGTGCCGGTGGCACCCACCAGTGCGGTCAATTCACCCCGCCGCACCAGTTCGGTCTGAAAAGCCGAATTCTGGGCAGCCTGAGCCTGCTGATAGGACTGGTAGACAAAGTAGGCAGCAATGGCTGCAACCACACCGATAATGATCCAGATGACCGTTTTCCTCTTCATAGCAATACTACCTTTCTACAATCTTTATACGAGTCTATCACGTTCGGGTTTTGTTTTCAGGGGCGTGCATAACCATCGGGTATAATTCCGCGCAATGATCCCGAATCGTCTGCGATTGATCCTGCGTAACCTGTTGATCCTGGTGGTGTTTGCCCTTGTTCAGGTTCGCAGCGAGTACAACACCGCCGATCCGGTCGAGCGCGTGCGCCGCTTTACCCGCTGGATGGAATTTGATTATGTTTCCTGGACGCTGGACGCCTTGCGTCTGAAACAGCAGCAGGCTGCCCTCAACCTGCCGCGCTTTTTGAGCATCGAACAGCAGCGTCAGGTTGTGCTGCGCTATCTGGAAAGGGTTGAACGGCTCAATCAGGTGCGCAGCGAGATCAACGCCCTTTACGCTGATCCCAACATTCTCAACCCCGAACAGGCTGCGGCCGGCTTGCTGGCCGAGCAAGAATCCCTGACTATAGAAATCAACCAACGCCTTGCGCCGCTGGCGGAGTCGGTGATGCAGTACCAGCTGAGTCTGGTAGTTGCCGATTTGGGGCTGGGGCTGGGCGGTCAACCCATCCCGCCGCCGCTCTATCATGTCACCAGTTTGCCGTATGCGTTGATCGTTTCGCCGCGTGAGGTGATTCGGCAGGATGCCGACATCTCGCTGGTTGCCGATCTCTCGCTGGATCAAATTGTACAACTGGAACGACAAGTCGAACAGGGGTTGAATGTTTCGGCGCTGGTGGTGCCGGTGGGCGGGGTGGGCACCTACCCGACCATGGTGATGAGTACCACCGATTTGAACTGGCTGGCCGAGGTGATTGCCCACGAGTGGATTCACAACACGCTCACCCTGCGCCCGCTGGGGGCTTTGTACTACGCCTCGCCGGAGATGCGCACCATCAACGAAACAACCGCCTCGATTGCCGGGAAAGAGATTGGGGCGGCGCTGATCGAACGCTTCTATCCAGAGAAGGTTCCCCCGCCGGCGCCGCCATCTCCTCCGCTCCGGCCGTCGCAGCCGCAAGAACCGCCTGCTTTCGACTTTCGGGCCGAGATGCGCGAAACGCGCGTGACGGTAGATGCTCTGCTGGCAGAAGGGAAGATCGAGGAGGCAGAAAACTACATGGAACAGCGCCGGCGTGTCTTTTGGGAGAACGGCTACCGCATCCGGCGGCTGAATCAGGCTTACTTTGCCTTTTACGGCGCCTACGCCGATCAGCCCGGCGGAGCGGCCGGAGAAGACCCCGTCCCTGCGGCGGTGCGCGCTTTGCGCGCCCAAAGCCCCTCGCTGGCCGTGTTTATCAACCGGATTGCGTGGGTCACTTCTTACGAAGCGCTGACCGCCATGCTCGAACCGTGAAGTCACCCCATCAGTCCAAATCGCTCATTCCGCCAAAGTCGCCGCCCTCGTCGCTGCCCAGTTCGGGCAGGTCGCGCTCAATATCCTCCGGCGATTGACCCTTTTCGAGCCGGTCGACCACCTCATCGAACACATCCCCCATGTCCTCGCCCAGTTCGCTCTTCATCTGACGCATCATGCGCCCCAGCGTGCGGGGGTCGTCTTCCAAACCGGCCAGATTATCCGGGTCTGCCAGACTTTCCAGGCGGCTCTCGTCCGAGCGGGCAACCCGAATCCGGCCGATGCGCCGCTGAACACGGGCGCTTCCGCAATGGGTACAGGTTACCGCACGCGTGCCATATTCGGAATAGGACATGAAGACTTCAAAGCGTTTACGGCAGTCCAGACAGCGATACTCGTAGGCAGGCATTCTCACACTCCACTCATCAAAGAGTTCAATTTCTCTATTATAATCAACCCAATGTAAGAAAACCGTAAGAGCCTCTACCCACAGGAGAAATTAAACCCCCATGGCGCATTCGCCCGTCTCGCTGCTGCCCGGTCAAAGTCCGCTGCTGGTGGTCATCTCCGGCCCTTCGGGGGTCGGCAAAGATACCGTGATTCAGGAACTCAAACGACGCAACCTGCCCCTGCATGTGGTGGTGACTGCTACCGACCGTCTACCGCGCGCTGGAGAGGTGGACGGTGTGGACTACCACTTTGTCAGCACGCAGCGTTTCGAGGAGATGATTCGCAATCATGAATTGATTGAGTACGCGCGGGTGTACGATGATTACAAGGGCATTCCCCGGCGCGAAGTCACCGATGCGATGCAGAGCGGCAAGGATGTCATCTTCCGGGTGGATGTGCAGGGGGCTGCCCGGCTGCGTCAGTTGTTCCCCGAAGCGGTGATGATTTTTCTGCTGCCCGCCAGCATGGAGGAACTGGAAGCGCGTCTGGCTGCCCGCCATACCGAAACCCCGGAAACCCTGAAAAAGCGCATCGAAACCGCCCGGGAAGAAATGAAGCGGTTGAACGAGTTTGAATACGCGGTGGTCAACGCGGATGGTCAACTGGAAAAGACCATCGAACAAATCCTGGCGATCCTCACCGCCGAACATCTCAAAGTAAAACCCCGAACCTATTCGTTATGAATAACACACCTTACACTCCGTACGATAATGACGAATATCCGCCACCCCCGCCCAGCGGGCCGGTACGCATCTTCCGGCGGCCGACTTCGGAACCGCCTTACGTGACTTATTTTATGATTGCCACCTGTGTGCTGGCCTTTTTGGGGCAGTTGTTGACCCAGACCACCTTCGGCACGGATTTGCTGGCGGCCTATGGCGCCAAAGTCAACCCGTTGATTACCGCCGGGCAGTACTGGCGGCTGATTACGCCGATGTGGCTGCACGGCTCGATCCTGCACATTGCCTTCAACATGTATGCCTTGTTCATTTTTGGCAGCAATCTGGAACGCTACTACGGTCACATCCGCTTCCTGCTGCTTTACCTGATCTCCGGTTACGCTGGAAATGTCATTTCTTTTATGATGACACCCCGTCCCTCGTTGGGTTCTTCCACGGCCATCTTCGGTCTGCTGGCTGCCCAGGCGGTGTTTCTTTACCAGAACCGCCAGCTGATTCGCAATGCGCGCAGCCTGCTGACCTCAACCCTGATGATTGCGGCGATTAACCTGTTGCTGGGTACTTCGCCGGGCATTGATAACTGGGGACACCTGGGCGGGCTGATCGGCGGGCTGGCCTTTGCCTGGTCGGCCGGGCCGATTTGGACGGTGCAGGCCGATTTCAACGGCGTCAGTCTGGTGAATCAGCGCAGCCGCCGGCGGGTGGCGCTGGTAGCGGTGGGCGTGACCCTGGTGTTCACTGCTCTGGCGGTTTTGCGCATCTGGATGGGGTAAAAAGTCCTTTTTACGTTCGTCGGGGGATATTTTTCTATGCAGGTGTGGGTATCATCCCCCCGACGGCCTTGCGGGGGGTTGCCACACTCGCTTGCGCTCGATCGCAGCGACATAAAACCCCTTAAACAATCCCTTCCCCCAATTTCGCGGTCCGAAATTGGGGGAAGGGTACAAAAGCGGTTCAGGCGCGGATTTCCTGCCGCTGAAAGAGGATGTAAGCCAGTGCAAACAGGACGATGGTCGCGGCAATCAGACCGGTCAGCTGCGGCCAGATCAGCGCCACCGATTGGGAAAGCGGCAGAGGCGAACCCAAAATAGCCCCTTCCATCTGAGTCGGCAGTAAAATGCCCAGCGAACGAGTCTCCGGGTTGAGCAGGGCAATCATTGTCTCGGCGTACAGGGTATTGGGGGAAAAGCGCGCCAGTGCCAGTTGCAGGTTGGCCTGTGCCAGCAGTTCGCCCAGCGTTCCAAAGCGAATTGGGCTGAGCGATTGCGCCAGCAGACCGGCGATGATGTTCCAGAACACGGTGAAGAACAACCACACCGCGGTTGAGGTCAGCGCAGCCGTTGCCGGTTGACGAAAGATCACCGAAAAGACCATCGCCAGCGCCAGCCAGATTCCGCCGTAGAAGATGGTGGCCACCAGGAACCACAGGGCGCGTCCCACCTCTTCACCGCCGGGGGCAACCCCCAGGCGTAAAATGCCCAAGCCGAAGATCAGCAGCCAGAGGGCCGTGCATACCAGCGCCAGGGTGAAGAGCCCCGCCAGAAACTTTCCCATCAGCAGGGCATCGCGATAGATTGGCTGAGCCAGCACCCGTGAGAGGGTGCGCCGGCTAAATTCACTGTTGACCGAGTCGAACGCCAGGGCAATGGCCACCAGCGGGATGAAGAAGGCCAGCAGCGCCGCAAAAGCCGGCAGCGGATCTTGAGCCGTGGTGAACAGGCGCAGGTAGAGGAAGCGGTCCTGACTGACATTCTGGCTGATGTTTTGGGTGGCTACGTAAATCGAGCCAATCGCCGCCAGGACGACCAGAATTTCCAGTACCACCATGCGCGCGCTGGAAAGGTGGTCGGCCATCTCTTTGCCAACCACCGCCCACATGCCCTTCCACGGCGATCCTTCGCGAACGGGGCGGCTGGCGCTTTGCGGTTTAGCGGACACGGCTGGATTGGACTGTGCCATGTTCCACCTCCTTGAAGTAGGCGCTGTAAATCTCTTCCAGACTTTGGGTCTGCACATCCAGTTTGTACAAACGCCCGCCGGCCTGGACAACCGCCTGAGCGGCTTCCGGGCGCAGGTCGCGGGCGGCTTCCATCGTGTACAGGTTCTCACCCGTCTGACGGATGTTGCGGAAGCCGTCCACCCGTTGTAAAGCACTCTGAATGGCCTGCGGGTCGCCTTCGGCTTGCAACTGAATGCGGTAGGCTCCGCCCAGCACCCGCTCGGCCAGTTCGTTGACCGTGCCTTGCAGTACCATGCGGCCCTTGTGGAACAGGCCTACCCGGTCGCAGACCGCCTGCACCTGATAGAGCAGGTGGGAGGAAAGCAGGATGGTGATGCCTTCCCGTTTGAGGGCGCGGATCATTTCCAGAAATTCCAGCGAAGCCTCGGGGTCCAGACCGGAAGTGGGCTCGTCCATGATGATCAGGCGCGGATTTTTGATCAGCACATCCGCCACGCCCAGCCGCTGGCGCATACCGCGCGAGAAGGTGCCCACCCGTTTATCCGCCACCTCGCGCAGGCCGACCCGTTGGAGGGCCTCATCCACGCGCGCCGGCAGCTGCGGAGTGGGAATGGGGTTCAGACGGGCAATGTAGGTCAGGTTTTCGCGGGCGGTCAATTCGTCGTAAAAACCGACCTGATCGGGCAGGTAGCCAACCCGCGATTTGACGCTGAGCGGCTGGCGGGTGGGGTCGAGTCCCAGCACCCGCACCGAGCCGGAGGTCGGCTCGGTCAGGCCCAGCAGCATGAGGATGGTGGTGGTCTTCCCCGCACCGTTGGGACCGAGCAGACCGAACACCTCGCCAGCCTGAACCTGCAGGTTGAGATGATCAACCGCCACGAAGGAGTTGTATTTTTTGGTCAGGTCGCGGGTTTCAAGGACGGTCTCGCTCATACTCACCTCCACAGAGAAAGAAATCGGGAAGCGAGGATCAGCGCCGCCCAAAGCGGGAAACCGCCATGCCCACCGCCGCTACCGCCACCGCAATCAGGGCAATGCCAGCCACACCCCACAGGGTCGAGGTCACCACGGTGATGCGGAACTCGGCGGATTGCTGCTTGCTGTCCACCGGGCGAGCGTTGATGGTCAGCAGGTAGTCACCGGCAACCGCTTTTTCGGCAGGTTTGATGGTGGCGGTGACTTCCACCTGCTGGCCAGCGGGGATTTCGACGATTTCCTTGGGCTCAAAGGTAACCGACCAGCCGCTGGGTTCAATGGAGCTGAGTTGAATGCCGCGCAGCGCAGCCGTACCGGTGTTCTTGAGGATGATCTTGAGTGGATTGTCCTGTCCGGCAGTCGCCTGACCGGAAAGCCGCCCATCGGGGGTGGTGATGGAGAGACGCCCTTCACCGATCACATCGGCAGCCAGATCCATGCTGGCTTCCACATCACCGGCGCGGGCGTAGATTTTGAAGGGGTAACGCCCGGCTTCGAGGGTGATGAGCGGTTCGGCGACGACCGTCAGGTTCTTGCTTTCGTTGGCCGCCAGTTGAATTTCGGTGACGGTCTGGCCAGCCGATTCAAAGCGTACCTGCATGTTGGTCGGTTGATCGGCCGACAGGGCAACGGTCAGGTCTTCACCACCTTCATTCTTGAGGGTCACGGTGTAGCGGAAGGTGGTGCTGGGTGTGCCGCGCTGAATCGGCAGTCCGTCCATGTCCAGCGAAAGGCGCGGGGGCAGTTTTTCCTTGACCGTCAGGATGATGGGTATTTCGGCGGTTTGGGTTTTGCCCTTTGCCACCACCTTCATGGTGTATTTACCGGCTTCGGGGTTGGCGGGCGGTTCGATGCGCACATCCACATTGACGGTGGTTTCGCCATCCAGGTAGACCGCATCCACAATCCGGTTGCCGCCGCGGAAACTGGCTTCCCAGCCTTCCGGCAGCCCCGCCATTTCCAGATTGACCATTTGCGGGCTGTCTGCACGCAGCTTAAGGGTGAGGGTGACCACTTCGCCAAAGCCGATGATCTGGCTTGGGTAGGTGGTAGAGATGGTCAGCCCGGCAGCAGGGGTTTCATCCTGAGCCTGCACCGGAAGCGGTAGCACGAACAAAGCAATCAGCAGCAAAACCAGTGAAATCGGCAGCAGACGCTTCATACTTCTTCACTCCTTTTGTGCAAAGATGTAAAGAATGTGGGGTTTTTGACGGATGCTATCCTACTACAACAAGATAAGAAAATGATTAGAGAATTGTTAAGGTTCTTCCTTAACGGCATGCCGGGGCAGGTGTCCGTTCTGCCCCGGTAGCGTAAGAAAAAAATTGAAGGAGGATTAATCCGTTGCGATAGACGGCTCGGCAGCTGCCACGATGATCTTCCCGCCGGGCTGCTGATCATCCAGCGTGTTGATCATCCGGACGGTTAAGCCGATGAAACCCATCAGCAGGCACATCCCACCGCCGAACAGATACCACGCCCGCAGCCCGAGCAACTCCGCCACCGGCGCGCCGATCATCATTCCCAACGGCATCATCGCCTGTGCCAGACTGTTGACCAGAGTAAAAACCCGTCCCTGCATGTGCGGCTCAATTTTGGATTGGAGCAGGGCGAACAACGGGCCGTTGGTGAGCGGGTTCATGATGCCGGAAATCAACATGCCACTCCACGCAATCCAGTAGCCCCAGGCCGGGGCTGCCCCGGTGATCAACACGCCGACGCCGATTCCCATCAGGGAGAGCATGGAAGTGATGATCTTGCGCCGAAAACCGCCCCAGGCGCTCAGCAGCAGGCCGCCCGCCACTGCCCCCACCCCCCAAGCCGATTGCATCCACGCCAGCTGCAAAGCGCCGCCGTTGAAGTGGCGGGTTACCAGCAGCGGCATGAAAGCCGAGCCGGGGCTGAGCAAGAAGTTGACCATGGCCGCCATGAGCAGAAGGGTGAAAATTCCCGGCCACGAAACCACATAGCGGAAACCGCCGCGCACATCTGCCCATACCGTTTTCGGCGTGACCGCAAGGTGGGCATCTTGACGGACGGGCTGGGGGATGGCGATGAATAAAAGCGGCAGAATTGCCAGCCCGGCGGTCACAATATCAATGGCCAGCACCTGAAAGATGGGCAAGGTGGCGATCAACAACGCGCCCAGCGGCGGCGCGCCGATGTTGATCAGACCGTTCAACGCCTGATTGGCCCCCGCAATGCGCGCAAGGTGCTGCTGGGGCACCATCAGCGAGGTGGAAGCCTGCATGGCCGGCCAGTGGAATGCGCCGCCGAGTGAGCGGATGAACAGAGCCACATAGACATGCCACAATTGCACCTGTCCGCTGGCAAATAAAACAACCAGTCCAACGGTTGCCAGGGCAACCAAACCATCGGCGGCGACCATCACCCAGCGACGGTTCCAGCGGTCCACCAGCGCGCCGGCAAACGGAGAAAGGAAGACCTGCGGCAGCAATCCGACCAGCGAGGCGCTCGCCAGCACGGCAGCCGAGCCGGTTTTCTCGGTCATCCACCAGACCAGCGCAAAATGAACCAGTCCGCTGCCCAGCAGGGAAAAGACCTGCCCGACCCAAATGGGGATGAAAATCCGCAGCCAGTGAGAGGGAGTTTTCTGTTCCAAAATTTGCATGAAAAAGAACCTTTATATCCCAGCCATGCCTGCTTCGAACGGCGTCGCCTACCGGCTTTGTCCGGTGCTTTGGGACGCCGCCGCAAAACAAGCGGCATTATTCGATGTACACCTCGACGTGTTCGCCGTCTTCGTCATCGTAGACATCTACCAGATGTCCGCTCTCGCCGGATTGGATGAAAGCCATCAATTCGTTGACATCCAGTCCTTCAATTTCGGGGGCAAAGCGCATTCCCATGCGGATGCCGGAAGCGACCAGATTGAGCGGCAGGCGCACGTTGACGCGCGTCTTGCCGGTGTCGGTATCGGTCACGCGCACCCGCAGCCAGCGTCCGGCGCTTCCCGGCGGGGTGGGCGGAACGGGCGGGCGCGGAGCGCCTTTTACCTGAGCCGAACCGGTCTCCAGCGCTTCGAGCAGACGGGCAGCCTGATCGGCGGTGATTTTTCCTTCCTGCAATAATTGGAGAATTTTCAAGCGTTCTTCGGCGTTTGCCATGCTACACCTTTTCCTTTCCGGCCTTTCAAGCCGTTTCCTCACGTTTACCCAGCAGCCGCTGGTGAGCCTCTTCCGGCGTGATCAACCCCTGCGCCAGCTCGTCCAGAATGCGCAGGCGATCCTCAGCGGTCAGGCGCACCGGGGTTTCTTCACGTCCCGGTTCAAACCCCAGCGTCCGCAGAACTTCGTTGAAGCGGTTGCGCAGGGTGGGATAGGAGAGCCCCAATTCTTCCTCCATGCGGTTGAACCGGCCCTCGCAGCGAATGAAGGTCAGCAAAAATTGCAACTGCTCGCTGTTCAACGGAGCAAAGGGGTTGGCCGACGGGTGAAAATGTCCTTCAATGGTGGTGTCACATTGGGCGCAATACAACCGGGTGACGAGTAATTGCGATGAGCACACCGGACAGCGGTTGAGAATGGGATTCATGCTTCCTCCTGTTGGATCGTTCGGTCAAACTGTTCTGGCTTGAATTTTGCCATGTTTATCTGCAATTATTTTAATTGATAATTTAATTTTGTCAATAGTAAATTGAATTATTTTTATATTTTTTCAAGATTATTTAGTTATCTTGTGGGTCTTTTCCCGGAAGCGAAATGTCCATCCACTAAATTTTTTTTAACAATTGACCAAACCTTCAATCTCTTGCCCCGCTGTGTTATACTAATTTTTATCAACACGAACCCACATACACGCCGGTTGAATCAACCTGTGGGAGGAATTATGAAGAATCTGCTCCTCATGCGGCATGCCAAGTCCAGTTTCAAAGAAGGAGAAATGCCCGACTTTGAACGTCCGTTGAGCAAACGTGGCGAAAAAGACGCCCCCCGAATGGGAAAACTGCTCAAGGACAAAAACCTTGTTCCCGATTTGATCCTCTCTTCGACCGCCGTCCGCGCCAGCCGCACCGCCGAATTGGTTGCCGAAAAGTGCGGGTACAAGGGTGAAATTGTGTACATCCAAAGCCTGTATCTTGGGGAACCGGAAGCCTATCTGGAAGCCCTGCGTGACCTGAAAGATGAGGATGATCGCCTGCAGACCGTGCTGGTGATCGGACACAACCCCGGTCTGGAAAGCCTGCTGCAGTTGCTGACCGACCACCTCGACTGCTTGCCCACCAGTGCGATTGCTTACCTGAAAGTGCCGGTGCGTTCGTGGAGCGCGCTGACGCCTCAGATCATTGCCGGGTTGGAAAATCTCTGGCGGCCGCGCGATTTGAAGTGACCCCTTCCGTCGAGGGGGCAAGAACGCCGTTGCGTTCGGGATGACATTAACCGCGTATACGTCATTCTTTACGAGCGCAGCGAGCGTGGCAATCTCCCGCAAAGCAAGGCAGGAGATTCTCAACTGCCCTTTACCGTACGCAGTGTGGGAGATGTCCACCTGCACTGCACCGTACGCAGTGCGGTGCAAGTGTCGCTGACGCTCGACATGACATTAACCGCTTATACGTCACCGCGAGCGAGCGCAGCGAGCGTGGCGGTCTCCGGCAGGGCCGTTGCGGAGCGGTTTACGTCATTCTTTACGAGCGCAGCGAGCGAGGCAATCAGAACGGGGCGGCGGGCGTAGCCCGCCGCAGGGCGAAGCGCAGACCGGCGGGCGTTAGCCCGCCGGTGAGCGTAGCCCGTCCCGTTCTTGGCGTGAGGCGCAAAGCCGAGCGATTATGAGCGAGCAACAAGCGAGCGAATGCGAGGCTTTGCAAGGGGAAGCCCCCCTGGGGGGGCGGGGGACTGAGGCGGGGGGGCAGAGCGAGGCGGGCTTTGCCCGCTGAGCGGAATTGCTTTTGGGGCGGGTTTAGCCGATTGCGGAGCGGAGCAACGGCGTTTGAACCCGCCCCTTACCTTGTCAAGAATAGGGCTTGTCCTTTGCGGGTTCTTGTGTTTCCGCAAGGTGTAAGCCCTATGGAGTTTTACCACTATATGTGGTGGTGTCTATTGTCACTTGTGCCATATATGGGGGTTGTGCTAGATTATTGATATTGTTCGTCTATTCCCATTTTTCGAGGTGAAGCATGTTTGGCAAATGTGATGGTTTGGATGATGCGGTTAAAAACCTTGCTGTTCTTTATGCGGCACAGGTTGACCTAATGAGAGAGGCAAGGGGGCGGGGTAATATCCCTGCTTTCAACGTTGCTTATTTTTTTGCTGATGTGCTTGATTGTTTGGGCCGGCTGGATAGGGAAAGTCTGATTTTGATAATGGGTGAGAAAGTCGGGAATAAGGTTTGGGATGAGGTAAAGCCCAGTGGATGCACGCATTAGCCGGATTGAGTTTAGCAAGCGGCAACGTCAGGTATTGGCGTTGATTGCGCAGGGTTACACGACTGGCCAAATTGCTTGTGCCCTTGGCATTAGTCGGCGTACTGTTTTGGCGTATTCTGCATATTTGCGCAGTCTGACTGGGGCGGCTAATAATGCTGGTCTGGTAAATGTTTGCTGGCAGATCGGTGTTTTGCCTTTGGATTGTGCCGGCCTATCAACGTGAAGCCGAAGCCCGCAAGCGGAGCTTTGCGGGCGGAGGCTTGACCTACCCTTTGCCCCCGCAGGGGGCAAGCGCATTGTGGGGGGCTTGCCCCCCACAGGGCGCAAGCTTTCAATGGCGGACATTTGCTAGCCCGCAGCCCGGAGGGCAAGGGCGGTAGCAAAGGACGCCGTGAGGCGGGCGGGTTTTGTGCGTGAGTGAAGCGGAGCGGAGCGAACGCACGAAAACCCTACCTTGATTAGCCCGCCGAACTTACCTTTGGTTCTGAATCATGATTCACGACTGGTGGCTAGGCTGACTGCGGTGGCCAGTCTGACTGTGGTATGAATCACGACTGGTGGCTAGGCTGACTGCGGCATGATTCACCACTGGTGGCCAGGCTGACTGTGGCATGATTCACGACTGGTGGCCAGGCTGACTGTGGCATGATTCACGACTGGTGGCCAGGCTGACTGCGGTGGCCAGGCTGACTGTGGCATGAATCACGACTGGTGGCCAGGTGAATCACTACGATCTACTTTATTCACTTACGGCGGTGGTTGAATGGTTGCTTGCTGCTTTGTGTTAGTTTCAATCCGTTGTTCTGAGACGATTTATCGAAACTAAGTGTTTCAGGGTAAGCCATTGCCCTTGCTTTCAATCATCTAGTTTTTCTCCCTGCTCCCCCACAGCGAGCGTGGCAATCTCCCGCAAAGCAGGGCAGGAGATTCCTCACTTCGTTCGGAATGACGTTTACGGGTATCCGTCGCCGCGAGCGAGCGCAGCGAGAGCGGCAATCTCCGGCTAGGCCGTTGCGGAGGCTGGGCGGAGATTCTCACCTGCCCTTTACCGTACGCAGTGCGGGAGATGTCCACCTGCACTGCACCGTACGCAGTGCGGTGCAAGTGTCGCTTCGCTCGACATGACATTAACCGCGTATCCGTCGCCGCGAGCCGCCCTTACAGGCTCAGGCTTTCTCCCGGTTTGAGGATGTGAACCCGGCTGCCGGTCTCCTGCTCGACCTGCTGCGCCCAGCGCTGAACGTCCTGGGCAATCAGCGGGAAGGTGTCGTAATGAATCGGGACGACGTGCCGGGGGGAGATCAATTTGACTGCTCGCAGGGCATCCGCCGGCCCCATGGTGTAGTTATCCCCAATTGGCAGTACCGCCAGATCAATGCCCTCTTCGCCGATCAGGCGCATATCGCCGAATAAACCGGTGTCCCCGGCCAGGTAGATTTTCTGGCCCTCATTGGTCGTCAGCAGAAAGCCGGCCGGGTTGCCGCCGTAACTGCCATCCGGCAAAGCCGAGCCGTGCAGCGCCAACGTCAATTTGAGGTAGCCAAACGGGTGGTGAAAACCGCCGCCCAGGTGCTGGGCGTGAGTCTTAACCCCTTGTTTGGCGATCCAGTTGCAAATTTCAAAATTGCTGATGACCAGCGCGTTGCTGTGTTTGGCGATCTCCACCGCATCGCCGACGTGGTCGCCGTGCCCGTGGGTGATCAGCACAAAGTCGGCGGTCACACTTTCCGGCGAGGCGCTGGCAGCCGGGTTGCCGCTCAGGAACGGATCCACCAGCAAACGATAGCCGCCCGTTTCCAGACCGAGGGCAGCATGTCCAAACCAGGTCAGTTTGACGCCCATTTGAAAAATCCTCCTTTGGTCAATGTGGATAGTTTTATATTAACCGAAGTTGGGGATAATGAAAATAGTCCGATGACCCAATCAAAATATACCATGGGCGTGGCAATCTCCCGCAAGGCTGTTGCAGGGGGGCGGGAGACTCCCCTGCACTGTAAAGTGTCCCTGCGTTCGAAGTGACGTTAAAAAGGGCATGTCATTGCGAGTCACCGGGGGCGGCGCGGATCATGATCAGCAGCATTTTAGCCGGTTGGTTGGCTTTGAGGGCGTGCGGCTGGCCGGCCGGCATGAGCAGCATCTGTCCGCCGTGCAGGCGGTAGGGCTGCCCGGCGATGTGGATGTCCATTTCGCCTTCCAGCAGCTGCACCAGAGCATCATACGGGGCGGTATGCTCGCTCAGCCCCTGCCCGCCGTCAAAGGCAAACAGGGTGACCGTGCCGCTTTTCTGATTGATCAGCGTGCGGCTGACGACCGCCTGCGGTTGAACTTCGATTAATTCGGCCACATTCCAGACTTCGGTTGGGGTTTTTTCCATAGGGGTTGTTCCTCCATCTGTCAAGGATACCGCAGAATTCCCCCGGCGGCTTTGATGTGGAACAAATTAACCCCGTGGAGTTGATCCGCCCGCCGCTGGCGGGAGAAAGACTCTCCCCCGCCATCGGCGGGCTGCATCCGGCGGGGGAGAGGGTCGGGGCAAACCGGCTGGCTTTATTTGCGCACCAGCGGCAGGTAGATGTAGGCCGGTCCGGAGGTAACCTGCACGGTGCGTTCGTCCTTCTTGGATGGATCGCCCTGCGAGGTGAATATCACGTGGATGTCGTCGTCAGTGTGATTCGGCTGGGTGGCGCGCACCCACACCCGCACATCCGCCGATTCGCCGGGCGGCAGGCTGGTGATTTTAGAGGCATCGGCCGGGTCGAGCCACAGGCTGAATTCGTTGTTCGCAAAGGAGACGGTGAAGGTGTCGCCGATATTGCCGTCGTTGCGCACGGTGAAGGTGAAGAAGGCGGTTGTGTTGAAATCAAGATTCCACTCCAACGGGTTGAAGGTTTCAACGGTCGGCTGGTAGCGTTTCACCAGCGAGGTTGTTTCGATATCCTGTGTCACAGACTTAGCCGTATTAGTGACAGAAGACAGCTCGATTTGCCCTTCTTCCACATATTCCTCGTTGCTCTGCCCCCAATCTCCGGACTTGGCCCACAGCAGCAGGGTGCGCTCTTCATTCGGCTGGAGCGGACCGACCTGCGTGATTGGATTGCCCTGTAAATCGGTCACCCACAGGGAAATTTTATCGAACGTCAAGGTTATGTTGAATGTTTCGGGGACGTTTCCCTTATTTTTGACGACAATCTCTCGGTAGTTGGGATCGCCGTTGTAGTAAACCGTTTGAGCTTCGGGTTCGAGCAAATCGGGCTGGTAAAAGGGCGTTGCTGCCCGCAGACCAACTTCCAGGAAAAGATTGGTAGCATCCTGTATATTGGTAGCATCCTGTATAAAGGAAAATCGGACTTTGCCGCGTTGTAAGGATTGTTCGACAGCCGGGGCGCGGTAGCGTACCTTAAAAGTACAAAAAGTATTGTCATTTCGAGGACCGTTACATTCATTATCAATGACTTCAAAGCAATCTCGCTCATCGGCGACTTCACATTTATTGAGGTTGATATCCACCCCGGTTACGGTGACACTTCCTCCATTCAATCCGAAGAAATAGACATTAAAGAGCTTTTCAGGTTCGCTGTCGTATTCAACAACACCAAAATCGTGGAAAGAGGGCTGGATGTTGGGGTTGCCGGGCGGGTTGCCCTGATCGCGCAGATAGACCTGCTGGTAAGCGGCCGCTTCACCTTCCGAGAGCATATCCGCGCCGGAGGAGAAAGCAACCCAGCGGCCGGTGGCGCTCAACGAGCTGAAGTTGGAGTTGAGTTCCGGCGGTTGACCGCCTGCCGTCAGAGAAGCGCGCCAGGTTTGGTCGGCCTGCCAGTTGCGTCCAAAAATATCCGGGCAGTTGTTGCTTGTCCAACCTTCCAGATTTTGAATCACACAGGCGTTGTTCAGGTCGCCTTCAACCAGCTGGTCGTCATATGAGGTGAAGGAAACAATCCGTCCGTCCTCGGAAATGGACGGGTGATAGGACGGTCCCTCTGTGGGCTTATCATCCGGTCTCACCGAAATGAGCTGGATTGACGGATTTGATAAATTGCCCTCGTTGAGTTCGGCTTGGTACAGGTAAATCCGAGTCACTGTCCGAGGGGAGGACAGATTGATGAGGTCGTTAGTGGATGATTGGAAGGCGACATACAGTTTGTCTTGACCGGGGTCGTAGGTCACCGCCGGGTATTCGGAGGCGCCGTTAGCCGGTAAACCGCTGGTGTTTTTCGAGATCAGGCGGATCGAGCCATTGTCGCGGTCGAGCAGGAAGATGTTGGCGCGCCGCTGGTGGAGGGGAGCGTTGGGGTTGTCGGGCGGGTAATTTTCCGCGGGAACGCTGCAATCCAGATTGGTGGCGCGGGAAACGAAGACCACGTAGCGCCCGTTTGTCCCCGGCACGAAGACGGGGTGGTAGGAATCGCCGTTGGCCGGCGCTCCGCCGCAGCCGCGGCTGAGCAGGGTATGCACAAACTCCTGAGTAAGATTTTCTCCAACGTCGGTTACCTGCCGGATGAAGATGTCCTTGACGTAATCGTTGCTGTTTTCGCCCAGATCCGCCATGGATTCAAAAACCACATACACCCCCTGGCTGGAGATGAACGTCGCATCAGCGACCGGATGGGGGTGGGAGAGTTTGGCTTTGACAGTGCCGTTTGGTTGGGTTGAACAAACCGGCGTTGACCCGCTTAAGGCGCATTCCACATTGCCGGAATGGAAACCGGCATCGCCTTGGCCTGACGGAGTTGCGGATACCCGGAAGAGGCCATTTGTTTCCCGTTTTGTTTTATCGGTAAAAGTGAAAAAGATATCCGCTTCTTTTTGGCCGGGTTGATCGTAGCCCGAATATTCGGCCGAGGACTGAAACACGATGTACTTGCCATCTCTCGACACGGTGGGGAAGACAGCATCCCCATCCAGATTTTCTGAAGAAGCATAATTTGTGATCTTGATTAAGGGATTCGACGGCGTGTCGGAAAATTGGAGAAAGATATCAAAACAGCCGCGCAGCTGATTGGTGAGTTCATTGACGCAGAAGACATCGCCGTCGTTGTCGCTACCGCCGTCAAGGTTGAGATTGCTTGCGCTGGATGCGAATACGACCGCGGCGCTTGTATCGTCCCACGATAGGCTGGTGTAGAGGGAATTACCGTCTTTCCCCAGCCCATAAGGTTTACCCACCTCGTTAGGCAAGCCGTGTGAAAGCAAATAGGTTGTCCCCAGTTGAGTTTCTGCGTCCGCGCTGACCACCAGCGTTGGCAGCAGCAGGACGACAATCAGCGTCTGCAGCAGACGGCGCAGTCCCGCTTTGCGTGCGTTTCTTCCCATCATGCTCAACCTCCGCACCCCGCCGTTTCACCTCCGGCGAAATTTTACTGAAAACAATTTTCCTGCAAACTTCATTCTAACAAATTCGCGGTTTGTTTGGGTTTTCAGTTTTGTTATGTCACTTCAACCCTGCCGATGATTTTGGACGGCGGCGTGGCAATCTCCCGCAAGGCACCCACCTGCGTCTCCCCCAAAATCGTTTGCGATTTTGGGGGAGACGGGAGGGTGGAATTTCTCACCCGCCCTGTGCCAAAGTCAGGGCGGGTGTGGCTTCCTTATGACCGGGACAGGGGGAAGGCTGGCTCCCCGCCGACGGCGCTCACCCGCAGGCCGGCCTGCGGCGTCCACACCACCCGGCGCAGTAACAGCGGGCGCGCCGCACCGCCGCCCGAAAGCCGCGCCCATTCGCCGGTCAGCGGCTCACCCAGGCGGGCCGGCCGTCCGCTGAGAGCCGTCAGCCGTCCATCCATCCCCAGCAGCCAGGCGGGGTTGTCTTCGGGCGGCAGCGGCTCGATGATCAGGTCGCGCTCGGCGTTGACCAGCGCTCGCAGCCGCCGGCCTTGGGTATCCCCGCGGCTGAGCAGGTCAAGCAAAACCTCGCCGCACGGACGCAGTCCCTCGTCTGCAAAGGGAACCACCCCGTCCAGTTCGGCGCGCAGGTGAACGCTGCGGAGGAACTGCCCGCCGGCAGGAGCAGCGCACAGCTCAAGCACGCGCGTCCGGCGGCTTTGCCCGGCAGAGATGTAAAAATTGAGGTCGGTCAGCCCGCCGGAGGTGTCCACCCAGGCCGAGCCGTTCCACTGGAGCATCTTGCCGCGCGGGTAGGGATCGCCGCTTTCGCGATAGAGGATGTAGTAATGGCTGGTGTTGAGCGCGCCGCTGCGCCCGATGCGCAGCCAGTAAGGCGTGTTAGCCTGCAAGAGGGGCGGCTGCTCGAAGCGGAAGCGCGCCCACATCCGCCCGCTGCTGATCAGAGCGGCCGGTAAACCGACGGAAGCCAGCCCGGCGCCGGGCACGCCGTTCTGATCGGCGCACACCGTCAGGGTGATCTCATCGCCCGGCGTGCCGCTGCGCCTCAGATTCAGCCCGGCTTCCAGCAGGTAAAGCGGTCCATCGGCGGTTTGAAAACTTTGCGCCAGCAGGGCATCACTGGTGGCCGAGCGCCCCAGCGTTTGCGTGGTTTGGGCGGCCTCCACAAAGCCCTCCACCCCGCCACCTACCCGCAGGTAAGCCCAGTTGAGGGTGCTGAACCAGCCGCGCCCGATCAGGCGCATTGCCGGGGGCGAGGGGCGCGCCGGCAGGAACGCCTGCCCCTGCGGCAGGGCGCTGCCCTGCAAGGCGGCCCGGCAGGCAGCCAGGAGGCTTTCCGGCTGTTCCTCGTTCAGGTGCAGCAGGCGTTCCTTGCGCCCGTAACGGCTCTGGCTGAGGCGGTCCTCCACCCAGTCGCTGCGGGTGCGCCGGGCGGTGAAGGGCGGCTCATTGACCAGCGGGCTGTAGACCGCTGCCACGCGGTTGGCGAGATGGGAAAGGTCAAAGTACAGCCCGGCCGCGCCGTTGAGAATTTCCACCCGTCCGATAAAGCCGTTCCAGCAGGCTTCCCCGGCAGGCGAGTAGAGGATCAGCGGGCGGCGCAGCGCATCGGCGGCCCATTCAGCCGCATCCAGGAGCGAGCAAGCGCCACAATCGGCGCGCAGCACGGCAACGGCGGCGCCGCCCGGTTCTTCCCACACCAGCCGTTCGACCCGGATAGGGAAAGGCGGCGGCAGGCTGGGGGTATTGTCCCGCAAAAACCACCGAATGGTGAGCGGTTCGTTCATGGCAGTTTCACCCGCGGGGCGTAGAAGGCCTGCACCTCACAGC
This sequence comes from Bellilinea caldifistulae, assembly GCF_001306055.1. Lineage (GTDB taxonomy): Bacteria > Chloroflexota > Anaerolineae > Anaerolineales > Anaerolineaceae > Bellilinea > Bellilinea caldifistulae. Next base: position 73,080 of record NZ_LGHJ01000015.1, read on the forward strand.
GGCTGGTGAGCGGTGCGCCGCTTTCGGTTTCCCACAGCAGGTACAGGCGGTAATCGCTGCCGGGCAGCAAATGGAGCGGGCTGCCGGTAAGGGCGTGGGTGAAGGCGGTTTCCCCGGCGGAAGAACGACTGTACGCTATCTGCCTTTCGCCGTCCACCCAGACCTCGCTCGCCGAGGCGCCGTTGAGGGCGTGCAATTCCAGCCAGCCCTCCGTGGGCAGCAGGTGAACGAAATCCACCTCCAGCGTTTTCAAACTGGTATCGCGGCTTTCGGCGCGCAGTTCGAGTGTGAGCGCGGCCGGGGTGATCTGCGGCAGCCAGCCCGGCGGCAGGTGAAGGCCACCGGTCACTTGCAGGGAGCGCTGGGTTTGGACTGCGACATCCGGGCTTTCTTCCAGCGGATTGGCATTCCCGTCCAGCAGCCGCCAGCGCAGGTAGACCCCCTCCGGCGGCGGACTGAAGAGCCGCAGCACCGGACGGAACAGCCGCCCGGCACAAAACCCCAGCCGCTCAGCCGAAAGCGTCCAGCGCAGCAGGCTGGCCGAATCGGAGCGCGTCCATTGCACCCGGCGGTAAGCCCCGCCGCTGGCAGCACCGCTGTTCAGCACATTGCTGGCGGTACAGTCGGGCCCGGCTGCGGCGCTCTCCCCCTCCAGCGAGTGGAGAAAAGCCTCGCCGCCCCAGGTCAGGCGACTGCCGGCGGCCAGGATGACCTGTCGAAGAGTCTCCCCCATCGGTTCGAGCAACCGCAGGCGCAGGCTGAGGGGGGCGGGCTGGCCGCCGCTCAGGTCGGCGGCGCGGATATCGGCAAAGTTCTGGTGAGCGGGGTCGCCGTCGTGGTGATTGTACACCGCCAGCCCGGTTTCGCGTTGAACGCCGTTGGCATTGGTGAGCGGCAGGGCGGCGGCCGGTTTACGCCAGTCGGCGGCCCGGCGCAGGTACAGGCGCAGGCTGTAACCGCCGCGCGCCGGTCTCTGGTTGAGCGGGTCGCTTTCCAGCCAGCCTTCGTACAAACTGGCGTAAAGCGGCTCATCTGCCGGCTCAATCCGCCGTTCCAGCACGGCAAAGGGAGTCCGGCTCACCGCCGCCAGGACTGCTTGCAAGCCTTCCAGCCACTCGCGGATGCCCGCCCCATGCAGTCCCAGCACGGCGCACTCGATCACTTCCCCGCCGTCCTGGGATGGGTGCTGTTCCAGCCAGCGCAGGCCCTCCAACGGCGGCTGGGGGACACTCGACTGCAACACCCAGGCGGGCGAATCGGGCAGGATGATGCTGAGGGAAAACATGGCGGTTACTCCATCGGCCAGCCGGGCTGTAGCGGGTCTTCGGCGGGCGGGTAGGGCGGGTTTTCGGCTGATTGCAGGCGGCGCAGGCGGTAGCGGTTCAGGCCGGCCAGCCCTTTTTGAAAGTGATCCAGCAGGATGCGGGCGGTGGTCAGTGCGGCGGCCTGCTGCCCGGCGTGAAAATCGAAGGCGTCCAGCCGTTCGGCTGCCCGCCCCAGCAGGGCGTAGCCGAGCGCGCCGCGCAGCAGCAGGCTGGCGAGAATCGGCGGCAGGGTGGTCGGGTTGGTCTCGCCGTCCAGTCCGTTGATCAGCCAGTCCTCACCGCTGGCGGCCAGCAGGTCGTGGTAGGCCTGGCGCAGGGCGTGGGTCAGTTCGGCCTCGCTCCAGATGACCGCCGGCAGGTCGCGCAGAATCAGACGCAGTTCGGTAATCAGGCTGCTGGTGGTGTTCATGGGCGGGTCTCCGCATTCCAGTGGAATTTGCGCCCGTCGGCGGCGATGATCGTCCACCCGCCGCTGCCGTCCGAACGGTAAGCGAGGGGCGGCAGTTCCAATCCGAGGGCGCGGCAGGCCAGCTGGATGGACGGCGGGAGTTCTGCCGCGGCCGGCGACCGATCAGGCCGGGAGGGCTGCCTGGGGCGCTGATTCATCGGCGCGGCTCCGGGCTGCGGCCGGCATCTTCGATGGCGACGCCGGTGGAGTAGACCGCCAGGGCGGCGATGACGCCCTGAACGGCCTGCCAGCCGTTCAATTCGCCGCTGCTCCAACCGGCGGCGATGGTCACCAGGGCGGCAATCAGCGCCCAGAATTTGCGGGAACGCAGCAGGCGTTCCAGTTGAGAAAGAATGGGCTGCATGTTGATTTTTCCTCCTTTATATTGAAAAGAAAGGTGGTTGAAGAAAGGGATGGGTCTGGCGGGAGATCGCCGCGCTTCCTGGTGGCGGCCCGCAATGACGGAAACCGGTTGATGTCACCCCGAGCGTCAACTTAACATTGTCTGCTTTTTTCAAGGTGCAAATCGGGGTGGGCCGCCCACAAACGGCGCACCATCTCTTCCAGTGAAGGCTGGGGCGGCGGGTTGGCAGGCGCTGCCAGACCACACCAGGCTCGCAGGTCGTTCGGGCTGCCGTTGAACCAGTTCAGGTCGAGCGGCTGCCCGCCGCCCCCCGGCAGGACAAAACGATCACCGCTGAACTGCCACATGCGCCAGTCGGCAGCGCCGGCCGGTAAAGCCGGGGCAAACATCTGCGGCAGGTGCTGGCGGCGCAGGGTTTGCCAGTCCAGGCTCAATTTGCCGCGCGGGTAGGGGTATTGTGCCAGCCACAGGTCCCAGCCGGAAAGCCAGTCGAGCATCGGGGCTGCGTAGGCCTGCACAAAGGTCGTGCGGGTGTAGATCAGGGTCGGTTTGGCCGTGCGACGGGCGATGCCCTCGCTCACCAGCCGGGCACAGCGGCTGATCTGCGCCGGAGGCAGGATGCGGGTGATGTTGTGATTGGCCCACTCCTCCCAATCGAGCCAGTACTGCTCCACATCCACTGCGCAGAAGTCCAGTTGCACATCTTCGCTGGCGCGCAGGAAGTTTTCCACCTGACGGTCGGGGTCGTGAGTTGGGTCGCACCAGTGATAACCCCCGGTCAGCAGGCCGGCGCGGCGGGCGGCGTTGGCGTGCTGAATGCGCCGCCCGTCCCGCAACTGGCTGCCCTGACTGATCTTGACCACCGCAAAAGTCGCGCCCGCGCCACTCAGCGCCCGAAAATCCACAAAGTCGTTCCAGTGGGAGACATCCACGCCGAGGGCGCGCTCGGCTGGCGGCGTAACGGGTCGGGGTACAGCCATCGGCTCGTTCATGTTCAGGCGACGTTGGCTTTGTAAAGCGGGCGGTAATCGGCGACGAACACGCTCACCCAGTGGCGCACCTTCATGCGGATTTCATCGTGGGTGAACAAGGCCCCGCTGGTCTCGCGGTCGGCGACGAAAATCTCCGGCAGCAAGCCGAACCGTTCGCCGAGGATGATGCCGGGGGCCAGTTTCGGGTCGGCAACGGCTGCCCAGTCGTTGGGGTCGCCGAATTCCGGGCAGGTGATTACATCGCCCATCTCGCCGCGCTGCAGGTTTTCGGAGAAGATGCCGGTTTCCCGCTCGAAAGCCGGGTAGAGAATGCGCATGGCGGTCAGGCGCAGACTGCGCGGCACAATCAGGTAGCGGGCATCCAGCGCCAGTTTGGGGGCGCTGCCGCCCTCAGCCACCAGCATCGGCTGCTCGTAGATGGCTTTGCTGGCGGCTTCCCAAGCCTCGCCGGAAAGGGCCGCCGTGCCCACATTGTGGTGATTGGCGGCATGAAACACGGCGCTGCCATCCGCCATTTGCGGCCCAACCCCGTTGTTGGCGGTGAAGATGCTGCCGACCAGCGCCGAAATGCGCCGCAGGGCAGCCGATGCCAGTTTGCGCGGGTACTGGCGCAGTTTGTGGGTTTCGTCGCGCTCGAACATCTCCAGCGTCAGCGCCACAAACCCGCCGTACTTGCCCCATTCGCCCACCTCCGCCGAATCGCGGATTGCCAGCTCGGTGTAGGCAGCCCCTTCGGCGACACCCGGCAGGACGCTCACTTCCCCCACCAGCACGCCGGTGATCGGGTGCAGGTTGCTGAAATGCTCCACGCTGACAATGGGTTCCCACCAGCGGTAACCGCTGCGCCCCAGTTCCTCCCAGCCCATCACTACCATTTTGTTAAGGGCGTCTTTGAGCAGTCCGGGCAGAGTGGCGGTGGTGGAAAGGGTGACTCGTTCGGGGTAGTAGCCGCCGTAGAAGTTGTAGTCACCGGTTAGCAGGGTGTAAAGCTCGCGGATGCCGCTCAGGCGGGCGGCTTTCAGGCCGTTCAGAGCAGCCGGCTTGGGAATACCCAGCAGATCATGGACGGCCGCCTTCAATTGATCCTCCGGCGAGTAGATCGCTTCGATGCGCGCCGGGCCGTTCACCCACTGGCCGGCGGTCAATTCGCTGACCATCTGGCGGGTGTCCTCGATGGTGCGCTGCAAATCGGCCGGGTCGAACGTCCGCCCGCTGAACTGGCGGCGGATGCGCTCGGCTGCGGCGGTCGGCAGGTGGGCGGCAGCCAGCGACTGGTCGAGCAGCAGGCGGCACAATTCCCCTTCCAGCGCGGCAGCCGATGGCTGAGGTGGGGCGGCGGGCGTCCCTGGCGCATCAGCGGGGATTGGGGTTGGGTTGAGTTCGTTCATCAGGTTTCCTCCATCGGTTGAAAAATGAGTGAAATGGGTTTGCGGGGATTGCTGGTTGAGGGCGCGCAGAAAGGCACCACCGCGCGCCGGTTGAATCACACAATCCACCGAAAGGACACGCACAATTTTTTCGACCTGCCGCCCGCGTGCGGTGAACAGCAAATCGGCAGAAAAACCGACCTGCGGGCGGACGGATTCGTCCAGCATGGCGCTGCCGAGGGCGCGCAGCAGCGCAGCCGCCGGCCCCAGCGGTTTAAGGCGCAGGCGGATGCCCTGACGCGCCTCGTCCCACTGCGGGTCATATACCACCCCGGCCAGATCGCGCAGGCTGCGCTCGCCGAGATGATGGTCAAGGTAGCACTCGCGCCCGTCCCACAACGGCAGGGACTGGCGCAGCACCTCGGCGGTGAAGTGCCAGCCGTTGCCCTCCCCGGCGGTGATGGCGAGGATTTCAAATTCGCCCAACGCCTCGCCGTTCAATTGCAGACGGGCGGCGCAATCCATCACGGTGGATGCGGGTGAAATCTGAACCGGCGGGTTCATTCCAGACCTCCGTTTTTGGGCTCGCCGCTGGTTAAATCCACCTTGCCTTCGGGGAAGCCGCCCCTCTGCCGTCCGGCCGGCCCGGCGGGCAGAGCGGCTTTGCCGCCTTCCAGCAGTTCCTCCACCTCGGCCGTCTCGCCGATGAAGCGGTAAACCACCCGCAGCAGTTCGCGGTCGTCAATCAGGCCGCGGTCGCGCAGCTGCCCCACCACCGCCAGAATGTGGTTGCCGGCCAGTCCGAGGGCGACATTATCGCGCGCTGAAAGGTCGCCGCCATGCACACGGATGACGGCCTGCCCGTCCACCCGTCCGCCGCCGGGACGGCGGCCCTGCGCCAGAGCGCGGCGCTGTACGGCAATCCGCAGTAAATCGGCAATCACCTGCAGAAAGAAGGCCTGGCGCTGCTCAAAGCGGCGGTAGGTCGGGCCGCCGGCGGCTTCGGCGGTGGTGCGCGTGCTGGATTCCGGCTCGGCGAGGAAGTGCAGCGGCAGGCCGGCTCCGGCGGCAATCATCTTCTTGATCGCCAGCCCGTCGGTGTTGGCGTCATCGGCTTCGAGGCGCGGCTGAATCACCTCCCAGGTCTCGTTTTCATCGGTCACCAGAATCGAACCGGGGGCCGGCGGCTGGGCATTCAGGCGCTGCTGGCGTGCCAGCCGTTCGCCTTCGCCGGTAAAGCGCGAGCGCACCACGTACAAAAACGCCGTGCGGTAGCGGTTCAGTCGGGCGCGGTCTTCCAGCCAGTTGGCGTAACGACTCAGCCAGCGCAGCAGGGGCAGCAGATCCGATTCGCCCCACACGCAGCCCGCCGGCCGGTTGATGGCGTAGTGGCGCATTACCGCCGGAAAGCGGCCGCCGGCGTCCGGCCCATCCTCCAAGGGCTGATAGGCCGGCCAGGCCTGTACCTCGCGGCCATCCAGTCCGGGGACCGGTTGGTACTCCAGCGGCTGATCAACATCGTTTGGGCGGGTGCGGATCTCGTCAATCTGGGCGGCCGGCACAGCCCGGAAGTAACTCATCCCGGCGGGGTCGGTGGAAATCAGGATGAACAGATTACCGCTACGGGTCAGTTCGTCGCACCATTCGGGCAGGCGCAGGCTCAACTGGTTGAGCGGGTGATGCCACAACTGGTGCAAAAATCGGCTGGTAGCCGGGTGCTCGCAGGCAAAGGTGATTCCGCCGCCGACCACGTACTGGGTGGTCAGTTCGACGATCCGCCGTGCCAGCGGATTGACCCGCCAGGCTTCCAGCGCCTGCTGGAGCGCCTCGCGCCTTTCGGCAAACGGGCGCTCATGAGGCGGGGCGGAAGCGGATCGAGCGCCCAGGGTAAAGGTATTGTCAGTTTCGGTTTGCAGGGCTGCCCGCACCTGAAGGCGCACTTCATCCGCCAGCAGACGGCGGCGCAGCCCTTGCCAGAAAGTTTCTTTCATCTTCACCTCGTTTCAGAAGACAGGGGTTCAAAAACCGCGGTCAAGGTCGCGCAGCGGGTCACAGCCCGGCACAATCAGCGTTTCACCGCCGGACGGCAGGGGTTGATCATCCAGCAGACTGACCAGCGCCGCTGAGATGAGCAGGTCGTCGTGGGCTGGCTGACCGCTGAGCGGATCGCGGCTGCCATCCGGTACGCCCCAGCGCATTCGTTTTTCGGGGCCGGGCAGAATCTCGTACTGGCACAAGTCCAGTTGACGGGAGAACAACCGGCCGGCTTCGTCCTGTTCGGCATCGGCGGCTTCTTTCCATCGTCCGCTTTCCACCAGCGAGAGAAAATCCCAGCCCAGTTTGCTCTTGCTGGCGGTCGAGAAGGTGAAGGGAATCACCCGGCCCGGCAAAGCCCGGCTGAGAAAATCCGCCAGCCCGGCTCCGATGCCGGTGGCATCCACCACCACCCGCCAAGGCCGCCAGATTTCCGCCAGAGCACGTAATTCGGTGTACAGGTCGCTGTGGCGGGTGCCCACCCACAGGCGGCGTCGAACGCAGCGGTAGGTGGGGGCGCGCAGCAGCGGGTCGGCGCAGGTGCTGCGGTCGACCGCTACAATCGTCAGGGCGGTGGCATCCCGGGCTGCATTGAGGGGGTTTTCGCCCGTAGCGGGTGTACCGGTGGTTTCGTCCGCCCCGGCCACATCCAGCAAAAAGGCGTAGATTTCCCCCGGCTGCGGCTGGTCGAGCAGGCGGTGACTGCCGGTCAGGCGCGCCCGCCGTTCCGGCGGGAACAGTCCGCCCTGCCCGTCAATTTCCTCGCTGTAGTACTGGCTGCGGATGAATGGGTGCTGGCGGCCGAGGCGCGCCACCTGTTCGGCGACAAACCGGGCGTAGGCGGGTACCTCGGCGGCAACCTGATCGGCGCTGGCGATGAAGACCCGCTGTACGCCGTCCTGCTGCTGGGCATGGCGCGCCAAACGCAGTTCGCGTGCCAGCAGAGTCTGGCTGGTCCAGGCGGTGCCCCACAGGACGCGGGTGGCGTTGGTGGAGGCTGCCATCGGGGCAATTTCTTTGTCGAATTTTTCGATTTCCACGTCCTGGGCTTCGTCCACTTCCAGCAGGGCGCTGGCGGTTGCCCCGACGATGTTGCTGTGGGGTTCGCCGCTCAAAAAGAAAATCCGCGCCCGTCCGACGCGGTAGATGTAGCCGCTTTCGCGCATCCAGTTCCCGTTGAGCAGGCTGTTGCGTTCCAGCACGCGCTGCAAGCGGCGCATGGCGTTCAGCGATTGCGGTTTCCAGGTCGGCGAAATTTTGACAATTTCGGCCTCGCAGTCCTGCAAACAGGTCAGCAGGTAGGCCTCCAGCTGCGCCTGCACCTCGTTTTTACCCGACTGGCGCGGGAACAGCACCACGAAAGTCAACCCCTGGCGGTACAGCACCGAGCGGGCAACTGCCCGAATGACTTCCGCCTGATAGGAACGCAGGCGGATTTTGCCGAATGCCCGCGCAAACAAGCACGGGTCTTGCAGGGCTTCGCGCAGGGTGATCAGGGAAGGGTCTTTTTTCTCCGATTGCATAAACCTCCTTGTGAAAAGAAAATGGGGGCGGGCTGAGAGGGGGGCCGGCGGCAGGTTCCGCTCCGCGAGGGGATGCCGTCCGGGGTTGAAGGTCGTCCACAACCCAGCCCGCCCGGCTGGGAGGGCATCAGTCCTGGCTTTCGCTGAGCAGGGAGTGGATGCCATTGGCTTCCATTTCGGTGCGAATCTCCTCCAGCGTTGCCCGAACCAGATCGCCGCTGGTTTCCTGCTCGGCAAGCGACTGCTCGGTTTTCAGCAGGGTTGCCAGGCTGGCGCAGGCGCGCGAAACGGTCTGCAACACCGAGAGCAACTCGCCCAGCGAGATGCCGTCATCCGCCAGCGACTGGGCGCGCCGAATCAGCAGGCGCATCATGCGAATTTCCTCGCTCAGTTTGCCGCCGTTGCGGGGGCGTTTGGATGGGCTGACGGTTCGGCTCATTTTCCCTCCCGAAATAGAATTTATGTTCTATTACAGAGTGAGTGTAGAACATACAAAGCCGCCCGTCAATCTGTCAAAAGGTGCAATTTCTGGCATCGAATCTGCACCCTGGTGCAGTGTCCTATGTCCGATTTCGATGATGATTACTTTACAAATGGGTTACAACCGCTTTACAGTTGCCTTTCAGCGCCAATTTTTTGGCTCAGCCTGCGCTATACTCAAAAAGCGGTCAAAAGTGATGGACAAACCGTGAATTGTCCAAAAACGGTTACAAAAAAGTGTATAGCGGATGACAAAACACCAAAAACTAACCAAAAACTATTGACTTTTATACCGCACTGCCTTAATGTAAAAGCAGCAGGAAAAGACCTTTTCTGCCGCGGAAGATAGGAGCCGTATGTTCCAATTCCTTCAAATCCTCCCAAAGCCGATCCGCCGCAGTCCGCTGTGGCGGGATGGACGTGCCCAGTCGTTCATCGAACTGGCGCTGGTTCTGCCCGTTTTGCTGATCATGTTGCTGGGTCTGGTGGAAGTGGTAATTTTCATCGGCCGCTATCTGGATGTGCTGGACCTGACCCGTGAGGCGGCCCGCTTTGCTTCGGTGCGCGATCCGTTTCAGTATTCCCCGCCTTCGGTCTGGCCGTCCGGGCAGAACTGCAATGCCCCCCAAAATCCGGCCCGGCCGGTGGGGGCGGATTTTTACAACATCAACGAACGCTGCATGACCTGCAGTGATCCCAATTACTTCCACTTTTACTACACCACTGCCTGCATCTTCTCGCCGCCGGCCGGGAGTGACTCTTGCCGAACGAACGATCCCTTCTGCAACGGTCTGAATCCCTATGTAACCTTCAACCCGACCACCGATGATGTGGTCATTTCGGTGTATACCGTGTCCAACCGCACGGTCACGCATGTCTGGCCGCGCGATGATGTCTGGCCGAACACCGGCTATTGGGCGCTTTCCGACCACGATGAGGATACCAACCACAACGGCAACTGGCGTACCGATTGCCGTGGAAACATCGTCCGCACCGAGCCCTATTACACCCGTGACCGGGTGATCAGCGGTCTCAACGATAGTGTTGGGCCGGCCAGCAAAGGTTTTGTAGCCGTCGAGTTCTACTACTGCTATGAACAGGTACTCAATCTCCCACTTTTCACTCAAATTGTCCCAAATCCGCTCCGAATCCATGCCTACACCCTCATGTCCCTCCCCGCGGCGCAGCCGACGCCAACCCCCAGACCGTGAGCCTGCCCGCCCGGCGCGCTCCGAAGGCCAGATTCTGGTCATCTTTGCGGTGGCGTTTCTGGTGCTGCTCTTTTTCATTGGCCTGGCGATTGACGCCGGTTCGCTGTATGTGACCTACGGCCATCTCAAACGCGCCGTAGATGCCGGGGCGGTGGCGGCCGCCAACACCTTCAAACGCGGCGAAAATCTGGCCAGCATGACCGCCGCCACCGAAGAGGTGATGGTTCTGCACAATGTGGACACCGCCACGCTCGACCTGCAGGTGTTCATCTGCGATGCGGATGGCGATTCCAACCGGGACAGCAACCTGCCGGCCGAATTTTACGCCCGCTGCCCGGATACCAGTGCCGGACAATCGCCGCGTAAACTGGTCTGGGTAGAAGCCACCCAGCGCGCCCCGCTTTACTTCCTGGGGTTACTGGGTTTCGGGCCGGTCAACCTGACCACCAATGCCATTGCCGAAGCTGCAGCCGTGGATCTGGTGATCGTGCTGGATATTTCCGAATCGATGGCCAGCGATACCCCCGGTTTTGTGCCGGATGATTACGACCCGGATGCGACTTGCAACCCGCTCACCCGCACCCGTCCGGTCAACCGCTCCGACCCGCCGCCGGCCGGCGCCTGCTTGCCGATGTGGCACGCCAAAAATGCCGCCGATGCGCTCATTTCGCGCATGTACCAGGGCTTCGATCAGGTGGCCATCATCACCTACGACTCGCGTGCCGAATTGCATCCCATCCCCAACCTGCATGGGGTGACGGTGGCGCTGACCGACGACCTCGAAGCGGCCCGCAATTACCTGTGGAACAGCATCAAAGTGCATGACGACCCGCCCGTCCGCCGCATCTGGAAGCAGTGGGTGGATTACCGCGCCGTCAATCCGGTCAATCCCGAAGACCGCGACGGTGACGGCTCCGATGCCGATAATCCGACCGTCGTTGGCTATACCTGCCCCAACATGAGCGACCCGCGCATGGCCGATCGCTGGTGGGCCGTTTCCGAAGGCGGTCCCGACCCCTACGGCTGGGGCGGGGTGCCCTGCGATGATGACGGCCTGCTGGATGCCTACGATTGGGACGGCGACGGTGTGTTCACCATGGCCGATCATAACGCGGCGCTGGCTTACCTTGCCAAATACCCGGTGCAGTACAGTCAGGGACGCCCGATCCGCCCATCGCTCTCGCCGCTTTCCACCTGCATCGGCTGCGGCTTGCGGGCTGCCAATCTGGTGCTGAACGATGCCCGTCCGGGGGCTGTGTGGGTGGTAGTCCTGTTCACCGATGGAGTGGTCAACCTGAGCGATACCGCCGGCAGCGGCGGCAGTGGCCCGGGCGATACGCCGTGGACGGGCGGTCTCGTGCCGCTTGCCTACCCCGACGGCTTTTGTGATGGACGGCTGAATCAGGGCTGGTGGCCGAGCCTGTGCATTGACACCACTTTTACCCCGCGTTATTGCATTGACGATCAGGAACAAACCTGCCCGCCGGGTTCAACCTGGATTCGCAATAACAACCAACCTTCCTTCAACCGCAACAACAAGTACTCGGTCAGCGATTATGCCCGCGACATGGCCGATGCCCTGGCGCTGACCCGCTCGACCAATCAGAACGAGCCACGCGGCAATGATGTGGCGGTGTACACCATCGGTCTCGGTGCAGTCAGTTTGGGTGAACCGCTCCTGCGCTACATTGCCGCCGTCGGTGATGACGGCGACCGCACCACCAATCCGTGTGCTACGGCGCCAGCCTTCCGTTCCTGCGGTCAGTATTATTACACCAACAACCCCGAAGATCTGGTTCCGATCTTCGAGGATATTGCCACCCGTATCTACACGCGAATTACGCAGTGATGCGCTTCGCGGAAAGCGAGGGATGCCGATGAAAATGCCCCAATTCTCACTCAAAATCTACTTTTTCCAGCGGCGCAGCCAGCGAGCGCAGGGTTTGGTTGAATTTGCGCTGGCTTTACCCATCCTGCTGATGCTGGTGTTCGGCATCATTGAATTTGGGCGTTTTCTGCAGGCCTGGCTGGCGCTCGAAAACGGCGCCCGCTTTGGAGTGCGTTATGCCATTACCGGTAATTTCAACCCGGCTTACTGTCAGGCGGCTGCCCAGGCGCTGGCGCTGGAAGATGCCGATATTGCCGACGGCCACTACGACTGCCGCGTCCCCGAATCTTTCTCGCCGGACTGGGAACAGATGCAAAACGCCCTTCAGGACTGGGCGCGCCTGCCTTCCATTCGGGATGCGGCGCTGGCCGGGGCAACTGGCATCGCCTGGGATTCGGCGCCAGCCGTTTCGGGCGATTATCTGGCTTACCTCGACTACGGCTGGAATCATGCCGATTTCGACATGGTCAACCGCGGTAATCCGTCTTTGAAGGGGTATTTCAATGTGACCACCTGCTCCAACCGGATCGAACCGGTTGGCAGCAATCAGGCAGCCCGCTTCCAGTTCAACCCGAACGCCCGTTATTTTGTCCCCAACGACCCCAACAGTCTGGATGATTACCGCTTTCCGGATTACTGCGAGCGGGTGCGGGGTAACATTGACGCGGCCGGCAACTTTACCAACCCGGTCACCGAGCGCTATGTGGATGATGCCGGCGGTCCGGGTGACCGCGTGCGGGTGGTGCTGACCTACCGCCACGAATTGATCACCCCCTTCCTCAACTCGTGGTGGCCGACCGTGCGCATTCAGGCGATGCGCGAAGGGATTGTGGAAAAGTTCCGCACCTCACGGGTGACCGGTCTGGTGGGCAGCATCGGCATGGCGGCCACCTTTACCCCCACTCCTCCGCCGACTGCCACCGAAACGCCGACCACCACACCGACCAACACACCCACGCCGGTTTTCTGCCAGTACAACGGCTCGGTGCTACGCCAGTGGTGGACCGGTATCAGCGGCAGCAGCCTGAGCGATCTGACGAATAACCCACGCTACCCCGGCAACGCCACCGCCTTCGATTATCGCACTTCTTTCGAGGCACCGACGGACTGGGGCGATAATTACGGTCAGCGCATGCGCGCCTACCTGTGCGCCCCGTGGACCGGGGAGTACACCTTCTACATCGCCAGCGATGATTCGAGCGAGCTGTACCTCAGTTCCAGTCAGAATCCGGCCGGGGCCGTCCGAATTGCTTATGTAAACGGCTATACCAGCAGCCAGGAATGGACTAAATACGCTTCCCAGCGTTCTGCTCCCATTACTTTGCAGGCCGGGCAGTTGTATTACATCGAAGCGATCCAGAAAGAAGGCGCAGGCGGGGACAATCTGGCGGTTGGCTGGACCGGTCCCGGCATCACCGAGCCGGGTGACCCGCCGGTGGTCATTCAGGGGCAGTATCTGGTGCCGGTGACCCCGGAAGCGACCTACACCCCGACCCCCACCAGCCTGCCGCGCTGCGAGGACCTGGTGGTGTTGGGTGAACCACTTACCTTCCAATCCTTTGTCGCCGGCAGCCCCGGCAACGGTTATATCATTCAATCGCAGTTGCAAAACACGGGTCCTTACAACATCTACATGAGCGGGGCGTTAATGGACTGGACCGGCGAGTGGCACAACCCGGTTCACAGCCAGCCCAGCGGACACATCTTCAATTATTACTCCGGCAACACCGCCAATCAGCCGATTTATGACCCGCCCAACGTGGCATCCTACCCCTATGGTCATGTATTCACCCCCACCCCCAATCGCAACCTGATCAGTCCATATGGCAGCAACTACCTGCGCTGGGTCTATGGGCAGCCAAATCCGGCGGTCAGTAATTTCTCCTTCTGGATTTTGCCCGATTTCAACCACTACCCGCCGGTGGCAACCGGCGTACCCACCCCGCGCATGACGGTGACGCCGGTCTCGTGGGCTGTGTCGGGTAATAGTCGTTATCACAACTTCTACTGGGCCAGCGACTTTACCGGTAGCATTTATTACAATGTGGTTCCCACCGTCGGTCCGACTCTCTCCTGCGTCCAGCAGGTGACCGGTTACCCCGGGCCGAGCATTCAGGTCATCATCAATCCGGGCGGCACACCCTTCTCGGCACGCGCCATCATTAACGGTAATGATAGTGGTGTGGATACTTCACTGGGCGTGTACTTCTTCGTGTATGACAGCGCTGGCAATCTGGTACACTGGTCGCGGGATGCCAATTCGTGGTTCTGCATCTTCGGGCATACCGGCAGCGGCAGCCGCCGGCGCTGCATCACCCGCACCCCGCTGGTGGATTCGTGGGACCAGGGCGGTGGGCTGATCCGCAACGGCAGTTACACCCTGGTGGTTCTGGCGCGCAACAACCACACCAGCAAGAAGTCCAATGTGGTGGTGGTGCCCTTCGTCATTTCGGCAAATACCCCCACCCCGACTCCCCTGCCGACCAATACCCGTACCGCCACCATCACCCGCACCATCACCCGCACGTTTACTGCCGGACCAACCCGCACCAATACCCCCATTCCTTCGATTACACCCACGCGGACCATTACCCCTACTCGTACGGTGACCCGCACGCCGACCATTACCCGCACGCCGACCATTACCTCCACACCCACCCTATGTCTGACGCCGTGGGAGTTGGGCGGCTGCAACTGAGCCCTTTGGGAGGACATTAACCGGTTTACGTCATTGCGAACCGCCACAGGCGGCGTGGCAATCTCCCGCAAAGGTGGGTGGGAGATTGCCACCTGCCCTTTACCGAAGGCAGTGCGGGAGATGTCCACCTGCGCTGCACCGAACGCAGTGCGGTACAAGTGTTGCTGACGCTCGACATGACATTAACCGCGTTTTCGTCACCGCGAGCCGCCGCAGGCGGCGCGGCAATCTCCTGCAAAACCGTTGAGGAGGTTCTGGCTTAACTTGCGCTCTCGCCGGGCGGGTTTTCAACCTCGGCGGCGGGGTTGTGCCGGCGGGCGCGCACGCGCCGAATCCGCCGCCCGCTGACCTGCTCGACGGTCAACAGCCAGTCTTCCACCTGCACCTGCTCACCGCCAATCGGCACGCGTCCGATCACGCCGTATATGTAACCCCCCAGCGTATCGGCTAAATCGGTCACCAGATGAGTGCCCAGCACCTCGTTGAAGTCATCCAGATCAATCCGCCCATGAAAGAGCACCTCATCCTCGCCAATGCGCTGGTAAAGCAGTTCCTCGGCCTGATCGTACTCATCGCGGATTTCACCGACAATTTCTTCCACAATGTCTTCCAGGGTCACCAGCCCGGCCATGCCGCCGTATTCATCCACCACAATCGCCATGTGAATGCTGTTCATCTGCATCTCGCGCAGCAGGTCATCCACCTTTTTGGACTCCGGCACAAAGTAGGCCGGGCGTAAAAACGGGCGAATGTTCTCCGGTTCGTCCTCTTCCAGCGAGGCGCGCAGCAGGTCTTTGGCGTAGAGCAGCCCGATCACGTTATCAATGGTCTCCTCGTAAACCGGCACGCGCGAATGTCCGGAAGTCACCAGCGCCTGTACCGCCTCCGAGACGCGGGTGTTGACCTCCAGCGCCAGAATGTCAATGCGCGGCACCATGATCTCGCGGCACAGGGTATCCCCAAAGTGAAAGATGGAGTAAATCATCTGGCGCTCGCCTTTTTCCAGCCCACCGCTCGGCTGACCGACCTCCACCCATGTTTTAAGCTCGTCCTCGGTCATGCCGCCGTGAGCGGCATCCAGCGCCAGCGGCTGACCCATCAGCCCGCCCAGCAGAGATGAAAATGGGCGCAGTAGCACCTCCAGCCCGCGTGCCAGCGGGTAAAGGCGCAGCAGCCAGCGTTCGGCATCCCGCCGTACCCATCCCTCCACGCTGATTTCCAGTATGACCAGCAGCAGTCCGCCGCCAAAAAAGACGCCCAACCAGATCAGCGGGGAATTCAGGTTGGGGTAGAGAGTCTGTCCGATCAGCACGCCGCACACTGCCAGCAGGACGTGCGCCAGCGAAATGACCAGCCGCAGTCCCAGCCGGTAGGCAACTTTTTCGATCAGGGCGATTTCGCGCTCGACGCTGACCTGTGGGCGCTGACCGGAAACCTGCATCAGCAGCGGCAGGCGAGTGTTCACCAGCGCTGCCCGAACCCACACAGCGATGAAATCCAGCGCCAGTAAGACCACAACCAGCCCGACCAGACCGTTCAGGCTCATCTCAGGCCTCGCTTTCGGCGTTGGAGATGAACCCACCGCGCTGCACCGTGTAGGGAGGCAGTCGCACACCATCCGCCAGCGTGCAATTTTCCAGCCAGGCGGCAGCGATGCGGCAGTCATTCCCAACCTGTGTATTCCACAAAACGGCCCCCGGACCCATCTGGCAATTGGCGCCGATGTGGGTTTGCCCGCCCAGATAACACTGCGGGTAGAGGATGGTATCCGCGCCGATGGTCACGTCTATTTCGATGGTGATTGAGGAAGGATCTACGAGGGTAACGCCAGCCTCCATCCAGCGCGCCGCAATGCGCCGCTGAAGGACAGCCTGCGCCTCCGCCAGATGGGCGCGGGTGTTGATTCCCAGCGCTTCGTGGGGGTCATGGGCGGTGACGGCCTGCACGCGCCGTCCCTGCTTTCGGGCAATCTCCACCAGATCAGTGAGGAAGTACTCCCCCTTGGGGGAAAGGCGCACTTCTTCGAGGGCATCCCACAGCCATTGGCCGTCAAAACAATACACCCCGGCGTTCAGTTCGCGCAGAGCCAGAACTTCGGGCGGGGCAA
This sequence comes from Bellilinea caldifistulae, assembly GCF_001306055.1. Classification (GTDB taxonomy): domain Bacteria; phylum Chloroflexota; class Anaerolineae; order Anaerolineales; family Anaerolineaceae; genus Bellilinea; species Bellilinea caldifistulae. The sequence continues at coordinate 89,517 of NZ_LGHJ01000015.1, forward strand.
CGGCTTCCTCGACGATTGCCTGCACATCGCCATCCGGGCTGCGCACCACCCGCCCAAAGCCGTGCGGGTCGTCCAGGATGACGCTCAGCATGGTCAGGGCGGCATCGGCGCTGCGCTGCAAGTCCACCAGCTGCTGCAAAGTTTGGGAGGTGATCAGCGGCATGTCGCCAGCGGTCACCACCACCCAATCGGCCTTTCCTTTGAGTAGCGGCTGCGCCATGCGGACGGCGTGGGCGGTGCCGAGTTGCTGATCTTGCAGGGCGTAGCGTGCCCGCGCGCCAACCGCAGCGCGCACCTGTTCGGCGCCGTGGCCGACCACCAGCACGGGCAGTTGTCCGCTGACCTGAGCGGCTGAGCGCAGGCTGTGTTCGATCAGCGGCACCCCTCCCAGCGGGTGCAGTACTTTGGGCAGGCTGGATTTCATGCGTTTGCCGTAACCGGCAGCCAGAATGACCACAGACACCGCAGGATCAGGCTGCATCACACCCCCATTGCTGAAGAGAAGGAAAAAGATCGCCCCGAGGGCAGGGTAAAATCCGCCGCCGCGGGGCTTTGCCGTTGGTGCGTATCGCTTTCAGGGTCAGGAGAGTCGCTGTCCACAGTCATGAGGTTGAAATTTACAGGCTGGGGCGCCCGGATTCGAACCAGGATCCACAGATCCAAAGTCTGGTGTGCTGCCGTTGCACCACGCCCCAATGAGGCTGGGTTGAACCCCTGTGCGAGGCTTATTCTATCACAAAACCGTCTTTTTGGGGCATAAAAATACCTTGACAAAAACCTAAAAGTGCATAAAATCGTTTTGATAATTATAAAAATGTTTTGATTAAACCGAAAGGATTTTTTGCCGTGGATCACGCAACGCTAACCGAAGAACTGTTGACCTTCTTCAAGGCACTGGCGGATGCTCAGCGCTTGAAGATTGTCGGTCTGCTGGCGCAGGAAGCTCACACCGTTGAGCAACTGGCTGCCCTGTTGAACATCAGCCCCTCCACCACCTCGCATCATCTTGCCAAACTGGCCAAAGCCGGGCTGGTGGAAGCGCGCACCGATGGTCATTATTACTTTTACTCCCTTAAAACCGATACGCTGGAGGCGATGGCGCAACGACTGTTGAAGAGTGAAAACCTGCCGCATCTCTCGGCGGATGTCGAGAGCGAGGCGTACGAACGCAAGATCATCCAGAATTTTACCGATGCCAGCGGGCGGATTAAATCCCTGCCGGCGCAGGAGAAAAAGTTTCAGGTGTTGCTGCGCTATGTAGCCAAAGCCTTTCAGCCCGGCCGGCGGTACACCGAAAAGGAAGTCAACGAAATTCTGGCTCGTTACCATGAGGATACCGCCTCGCTGCGGCGCGGTTTGATCGAATCCCGCTTGATGGCGCGTGAAAGCAGTGGAAAGGAATACTGGCTGGTGGAAGAGGCCGCCGGATGACCGTCGCATCTCCACCAGCCCGACGCTGGGTTGTCATCCTCAAAGTATTGTTTGCGGTGAGCGTTTGGGGCGGATCGTTCATCGCTACCAAAATTGCCCTGCGCGATGCTGCCCCGGTCACGATTGTGTGGACGCGCTTTGGCATCGGGGTCTTAATCCTCGGCTTAGCCGTGAGGTTGAGGGGAGCGTATCGGCGGCCGGGCCTGCGCGATCTGGCTTACTTCGCCTTGCTGGGTGGACTGGGAATCACCTTTCACCAATGGCTGCAGTCCACCGGTTTAATCACCGCTCAGGCTACCACCACAGCCTGGATTGTGGCGAGCACCCCCGTGTTCATGGCGCTGCTGGGCTGGTTGTTTTTGCGTGAATCGCTCGGGCCGGTGCGGCTGGGCGGAATCCTGCTGGCGGCGGTGGGGGTGCTGCTGGTGGTTTCGCGCGGGGACTGGCGTGCCCTTTCACTCGGCCGGTTTGGAACGCCCGGCGATTTGCTGATTTTGATCAGCGCGCCAAACTGGGCGATCTTTTCGACCCTCTCGCGGGATGGATTGCGCCGTTACCCGGCGGCGCTGATGATGTTCTTTGTCATGGGGTTCGGTTGGTTGTTTTCTTCCGCTTTCTTCCTCAGCGGCCCCGGCTTTGCCGACCTGAGCCACTTAACCGTGGATGGCTGGGCAGCCGTGTTGTTTTTGGGGATTGCCTGTTCGGGGCTGGCGTATATCTTCTGGTACGATGCCCTGCAAGCCATGCCCTCGGCGCAGGTGGGGGTGTTCCTTTACCTTGAACCGCTGGTGACGGTTGCGGTAGCCGGTTTGATGCTGGGTGAAGTGCTTACCCCGGCCACGCTCATCGGTGGGATGATCATTCTGCTGGGGGTCTGGCTGGTCAATCGGCAGATGAACGGGATGGGGCGAAAAGGGTAATGTCATCGCCCTGATCGAGTGCCAGTGAACCGCGCGGGGCGCGCAGCAACTGGATGGCTACCCAAATATCCCCCACCGCGCCGGAAAAATTCATCACGGCAGCCAGAATCACATAGGTCAGGGCCGAAAGCGGCACAAGGGCAATCAAAGCAATCGCCAACAGACTGAGGACGACCAGCGGGGCAATGCCGATCCAGAAGTAAATATTGGCGGGAATGTACCAGCCCGGCGCGGCGGCATAGGCATACGTGCCGCGAAAGGCAAATTTGGGTTTTACCCCCGCCAGCAGCCAGAAACCCAGCCCGTGGACTGCCTCGTGCAGGATCAGCGTCAGGACGATTGTCACGATCAGCAGCAGTAAGAACAGCAGACTTTGCAGCCCCTCCAAACGGAAAACAAACACCAGCCCTTCGGCCTCCGGACGGAGAAAGGAGGCAATGGTAATAAAGAACCACGCCGAAGCCAGCACCAGACCCAGCCCAAACAGGTTGAGCATCAAAAGGGTGCTGCGGGATTTCAGCGTAAAACGACCGCGTTCTTCATAACCGGATGGTAAAGTCCGAACAGCCTGGCGCATGGTTGATTTCCTTTCTTACGATGAGGAGGGGGTGTAAGTAGGCCATGGGGTGGGGGTTGCCCCCTGGTTGAGCGCGGGAGGAACCACGGGTGTACCGGTCTCGCCCGGAATCAACACGGCTGGAAGGGAGGGGGAAGGCATCTGGCCAGCAGTGGGAAGCAGAACGGGCGGGGAGGGAAGCGGAGGCTGGGTGAGGGACGGTGTAACGGTGGGCGAAGGTTCGAGCCGGTTGAGCAGCCACAGCGCCCCGCCACCCAACAATCCTCCCAGCAAGGCGACGATCAACAGGCCAATGCACCCCCACAACCACCAGCGCCTTCGGGCTGCCGGTTTGGGCTGTGCCAGGCTGCCCGGCGGAACTTCCATCAGGATCACGGTGATGTTATCGTGTCCACCGCGTTGGTTTGCCAGGTCAATCAGGCTTTCGGCAGCCTGACGGGCCGGCTGGCTTTCCACCGCTGCCAGAATTTCTTCGTCGCCCACCAGGTCGGTCAAGCCGTCGGAACATAACAGCAAACGGTCGCCTTCCCGCAGGCGCAGCCCCTGATTGTCCCGCGCCTGATCATCGCTCTCGCCGCCGTTCAGCCGCAGACGGAAGTCCACCTGCGGCGGGGTTGGCGAGCCGAGAAAGCGGCGGATGACATGGCTGTTGGGATGATGAAGCGCCTGTTCGGGGGAAATTAGGCCGCGTTCCAACGCCTCCTGAATCCAGGTGTGGTCGGTGGTCAGCTGGTGAATACTGCCGCGGCGCAGCAGGTAAATGCGCGAATCCCCCACGCTGGCGGTGTACAAACGATCTCCCACGATGTAGACACACGCACAGGTTGCACCCATGCCGTTTTTTTCGCGATTGGACCGGGATTGTTCATAGATTGTGGCGCTGGCGGTTGTGATGGCTTGTTCCAGCAGGGCGGTGGGGGGGAGTTTGTCACCATTTTCCAGCACATATCCGGCGATCAGGTTAACGGTCATTTCGGCGGCGACTTCACCGGCGCGGTGTCCGCCAATCCCATCTGCCAGTACGGCCAGCAGTGCCGGCGGCGACTCGGGTTCGGTCGGTTGTAGCGCCACGATCCCAAAGCGGTCTTCATTGTTCTTCCCGCGCATACCGGGGTCGGTCAGGGCGATAACCGGCAAATGGGCTTGCTGGCTGCGAATCATTCCTGTTCCTGATACGGGCGGGCTATGGGTGCGGGTTGAGGGCTGGGTTTGGCGGTTTCAAAGCGCAGGGTGACAAATCCCAGGTGAATCAAATCGCCGTGTTGCAGCCGGCAGCCACCTGCCGTCACCGGCACATAGTTGACCCATGTGCCTGCCAGCGAACCCTGATCGTAAATCCAGTATTCACCCTTTTCATTGACCACGATGCGGGCATGCACCGGCGAAACGCTGGCAGAGGCAATACAAATTTGCGAACGGAGCGGGTCGCTCCCCATCAGGTTGTCTCTTCGCTTCAGGGGGAGGAGATTCAGCGCCGCTGGGTTTGCCCGGCTTTCCACCACCCCCACACCATCCTCACTGACCTGCAGCAGCCAGGCCGGCGCTGATGATACCGGTACAGCCGCCGGGCGGGCGGAACTCAGCCGGCGTGCCATGGAAGCCGGATTGATTGTGCCGCGTTTCTTTTGGAGTGGTGGCGGCAGCGGCTGAGTCAATGGGTCGCGGTTGTTTCGCCTTTGAGCAGCGGCCTGCTGACGGTTTTGTTGTCCGGCAAACATCAGGATAGTACCCAGTAGCAGCCCGCTCAGCAGAATGGCGCCCAGCACCAGCGGGCGGTTGCCGCTCAGGGCCGCCTGCCAGGGACTGGGCGGGCGGCTTTCTACACTCACCCGCACCGGCATGCGGATGCTGCGCCCGGTCAACCCAAGCGAGTCTTGTACCTCAACCTGCATTTCGACCTGCTGCTCGGTTTCAATCTCGCTCACCGACCAGGTGAAACGATCGAACGGCGGGCGGGTATTTTCCTGCACCAGTTCACCGTTGACCAACAAACGGCTGGCGCGGATGGCGCGCGGATAACCATCCGGAAACTCAATAATCACCCGGTAAGTGAGTGCATCGGGTTCAAGGTCGCCGTTGCGGCTGTTGGGCGGGAAAAAGCGGCGTTCAACCTGTGTTTGCGGTGAAAGGAAGATCGGATTGGGCGGTTGAATGTTGAGAAACACCGGCTGACTGGTGGAGCGTAATTCTTCCTCACCCTGTCGAATGCTGAGGGCAATTGGGTGACTGCCACTGCTGTTCAGGCGGGATTCGTATTCCAGCCGGTATTGGTAGCGGTAGGATTTCAGGTAACCTTCCAATTCCGGCAGGCTTTCGCTGCCCGTGAAAATCGAAAGCTCGCCGCCGGTCTGGCCTGCCAGTTGACTGAGCGCATCGAACATTGCCGGATTTGCAGCAATGGATGGAGCGGATGTGGTCAACCAGACGTGAATGGGAACGTTCAGCCGCCCGGCGCGGTCTATCAGGTTTTGAACACCGTCCAGATTGGAGGCGGGCAACAGCGGTGTGACCAGCAGGACCACGCAGCGCGGTTTGGTACCCCCGCTGATGTCGGTGACCAGGTCCATGGCGCGGGTAATCGCGGTAAGACCGGCTTGTTCGTTCAGCAGGTTGACTTGAGCGAGATTTTCCAGGGCGGTTAACCATTCCTGTTGATCTGCTGAGCGGATCAATTGCAATCCGCTGTTGGTGGACAGGCTGAGACGGTCGCTGCCGGTAGTTTCACCGCCCGCCCATTCCTGCAAGCGTTGTAGTACGGCTTCGTACCGGCGCACACCGGCGTAGCGGGTATTCAATTCCGGCCCGAAATTGATCGCCACAATCACATCCAGCCCCGGCTGGAGCAATTCCAACCACTCCACCGGGCGGAAATCTGCCGCGTCATTCTGTTCGTTCCCCTCGATAATCTGAATCTCTTCGGGTTTGAGCTCTCTTAGAAAATTACCCTGGGCATCAAAGGCTTCAAAAGTGATTTGCACCCGTGGAAACAGTTCTGTGCTGATGGCGGTAATTTCCACCCGGCCCTGAGGCAAGGTTTGTGCCCGGGCAGGCAGTATGCCACTCCCTGCCCCAATGAGAAGCCCTATGATGAAGAAAATCAGGCAGCGCTGACGGGAAGTCATGTCGTTCGTAACCCCAATTTTACCCCAAACAGACCGGGCTTTGCTTGACGCTCACCCAACGCCCGGCTGACGCTGTTTTTTGAGGAGGTGGATGGCTTCACTCTTCCGTGTAAATGCGCACCGGCGGCATCTCCCATGTCAGACGGAAGGGTTTGCCCTCCAGCTGCACGGTCTCGCCGCCGGGCAAGGGCTGGGTAGCAAAAATCGCGCAGGGTTCAAAGGGCTGACGCGGTAAGCGGTTGGAGGGGTTGTTGACCAGCACATGCTCGATGCGGAATGGGCCAATCTCCGCCTCACGGTATAACCCCCAAACCGGATATTCCCACTCTTCGTCCGGCAAGTACAAACCGAGTTGAGTGCAGCGGCGCTCCCCGGTCAGATAATTGACGCCCTCGATATACGGGACGACCAGATTCTTGCGGATGATCATCACCTCGCGGCGCGGCAGGTTGAAGATGTTCCAGTCCTGAGCCAGCGGTTTATTCTGATTGAAGTAAAAGATGGGCAGGGTGCTGATGAGCAGCAAGACCCCCAGCCAGCGGCTGAAGCGCATCGGTATCACCTGTGGTAGAAGCCCAATTATCCCACCGGAAAGCACCAGTAAGGGAAGGTGTAAACGGGCGTGCCACAACTGCCAGCGCAAAAAGCCACAAAAAATCAGCAAACCCGCCAGTAAGATGCCCGTATGGATCCAGACCTCCTGGTTTTGCAGCTTTTTACGCCGTAACCCAAGGATGACCAGTGTGGCCATCAAGGCCAGCACATGCAGTGGCGCACCGGTAAAATCCTCGTTGACCACAAAGCGCTTCAATGCGAAACGATGATCCTGCCAGGTGGTTTGCGGGTCGTTGACATCCAGTTTTAAGCCGTTGTGCAGGCTGATGACGGCGCCTTCCAGCGCCTCATTGAGGGGCGAGACCGTAACGAAATGCAGCGCCAGATTGCGGCTCAGGTTGGAGAGCAGCACATCCACACCAAAACGCTGATTGCGGTAAAGCCGGGTTTCTTCGGCAGGGCCGAGGGGGCTGCCAAACGCGGTAAAATTGCGGGCATAATGCGGCAGGTTGAGCAGCAGGGCAAGGGCAGCCACCACCATCAGCGGACGGACAAACGCCGCCCGGCTCTGCTGCCAGCGGCGAATCACATAGGCAGCCATGATCGGAAAGGCAAACAAATAAGCCGTGGATTTGGTCAGAACCGCCAGCCCCAGACTCAGTCCCAGTGCGGTTTGGGCCGTCCGGTTGGGAGAACGCAGGTCTTCCAACGCAAATACTGCCACACATACCAGCCAGAAGGCTGCGGTCAGGTCATTCTGAGTGCTGGTCATTTGCAGTACGGTCATTGGCAGTGTACCGGCAAACACCGCTGCCAAAATCTGCCCGGTTTTGCCTGCCCCCAACTGTCGGGCAAGCAGCGAAACCCCCAGCATCGCGCCAATCCCGCTGAACCATTGCACGAGGTTAAGAAAGCGGTCCGAATCGCTCAGCGCGTACAGGTGGGCGTGAACATACTCCGTCCACGGGTTGAGGTATAACTGACGCAGAATGTGAGTGGGGTAAAACGCCAGCGATTGATCTTGCAGCCAGTGCATCACCCGACTGAGGTGATAAACCATCGAGTCCCAGTTGTTTGGTGCAGCCACCAGCCCAATGACCAGCGTGAGCAGGGCGACCAGCCCAAGGCCGGCCAGTAATAAAGCGTCCGAGCGCGGAAGCGAGCGCAGCAAGCCGGGCAGACCGGGCGTCTGGTGGGAACGCGGCGAGCGGCGCAGCAGGGCAAGCCCGGTCAGCAGGATGATTCCCCAGCCGGCCGCCAGTGGCAGACGGCTCAGTAAACCGAGCATGCCAGCCAGTTCGGTCAGGGCGGTCAGCCCGGCTGCCCATACGACCCAGCTCAGCAAAAGGTTCAGGCGGAGATCATTTTGAAAAGGGGCGCGCCGCCAGAAAATCAAGCCGATTACCAGCCAACTCAGCGCGGGTAAGATTACCAGCATCGTTCATCTCGCTGAAGAAAATCAGGAACGCTCACGCAAGGGATTATACCCCAGCCCTCACTCAGCAAGACGGTCAGGTCGTGCGCCCTTCCCGCAACTTTAATCGGCGGTGTGCGTATAAAAAGGGAAAGGAGTGCAAAGATGTTCAAGTTTCTGTTTGATCTGATCGGCGGGATCATCGGTCTCGTCGTGGGTTTAGTCGGTGGCATCTTCGGTCTGGTGGTTGGCTTACTGGGCACCGTGCTGGGCCTGACCGTCGGGGTGGTGGTGTTGGCGATTGTGCTGGTTTTAGGCTTGCTCGCATTACCCATCCTTTTGTTGATCTGGATTTTCTGACCGGCATGGTATAATTTCATGCATGAGTGAAGAAAATCCTATCTCTCCATCTGAAGATTTGCCAGCGGAAGAGACCGTAAAGCCGGCACGCCCGGGATACTCGCTTCCGCTGGTGGTTGTGATTGCGGTTTTGTTTTTCGGCGTGGGCATCCTGACGGGTTACCTGATCTGGGGTCAATCGCTGGCACAGACCAATCAGGCGCTCAGCGATGCGCTCTCGCGGGCCGAGGCTGCCGAAGCGGTTTTGCAGGAAGTCGGTCTGGATGTACCGGGTCAGCCGCGCCCCACCCGTGATCCCAATCAACCGATCGAGGTGGTGCGTTACCCGGTGACGGAGGATAACAACCCTGCCATCGGCCCGGCGGATGCACCGATTACGATTATTGAATTCAGCGATTTTGAGTGTCCCTTCTGCACCCGCTGGCATGTCGAAGTCTGGCCGCGCCTGCAGGAAACCTACGGCGATAAAATCCGCCTGGTGTACCGCGACTTTCCGCTGTACAGTATTCATCCCAACGCGGGGGCAGCCGCCGAGGCTGCCAATTGCGCCAATGAGCAGGGACGCTTCTGGGAGTACCATGATTTGTTGTTTGCTGCGGAACAGGGGCTGGGCCGGCAGGCTTACGAAGCCTACGCCAGCCAGTTGAGCCTTGATCTGGATCAATTCAAAACCTGCCTCGATGAAAAACGTTACGAAAGCGAAGTAACGGCTGATTTCGAATATGCCCGTCAGCTGGGGATTCAATCCACCCCCACTTTCTTCATCAATGGTGTGGCTTTAATTGGCGCGCAGCCCTTTGAGGTCTTTCAAGAAGTCATCGAACTGGAACTGGCCGGCAAATTGACCAAATAATCCTGAGCAGGCGGAGCGGAGGATGAAAAAATTTATCGCCGTTGCAGGGAATATCGGGGTGGGAAAATCCACGCTGGTTGATCTGCTTTGTCAGCGCCTGGGCTGGCAGCCGTTTTACGAACCGGTCACCCAAAATCCTTATCTTGCAGATTTTTACCGCGACATGCACGCATGGAGTTTTCACTCGCAGGTTTTCTTTCTCACCCATCGGCTGCGCATCCATCAGCAAATTCTGCGCTGTGAAGGCTCGGTGATTCAGGATCGTAGTATTTACGAAGATGCGGATATTTTCGCCCGTAACCTCTACTTACAGGGCTACCTTTCCCAGCGGGATTACGAAACCTACTACGCGTTGTATCAGACGATTGCCGAATTTCTGCCCCCGCCGGATCTGGTAATTTACCTGCGTGCCTCGGTGGAAACCCTGCAAAACCGCATCCGGCAGCGGGCGCGAGATTACGAACGCGGCATCAGCAGTGAATATCTTGCCCGACTGAATCAGTTGTATGAAGAATGGATTGCCGCCTTTACCCTCTGTCCGGTATTGACTGTGCCGGCAGACAATCTCGATTACGTGGCACACCCTCGCCACCTGGATTTGATCCTGAAAAAAGTACAGGACAAATTGACCGGGAAAGAGGAAGTGGTTTTCTCCCCCGAAGAAGTGGCGCTGGCCAGCGATTGAGCGGTTGAGACTTAGCGCGGTTCTACAATCAACTTGATGGCGGTACGCACCTTGCCGTCAATATCCACATCCACGAATTCGGGCACACACACCACCGAAATACCATCCTCCGCCAGATAGCCTTTGGCGAGCACCAGAGCCTTAATCGCTTGATTGACCGCCCCTGCGCCGATGGCCTGCACTTCGGCGCGTTTGTGCTCGCGGATGACACCCGCAATTGCCCCTGCAACGGCGGCTGTACGAGAGTTTGCTTTGACCTTAATGACGTCCATGGGTTGGCTTATTCCTTTCTGTGATCGGGTTCGATGTCAAGCAAACAAAGGTCCGGGGACACGAAAAAAAAATTGAATAGGTTTCCTGTCAAAATTGTACAGGAAAAGAGGATGAGATTCAAGCGTCACTTGCCCCATCCTCAACCAACTCTCTTTGCTTTATGCAAGCTACAAAATTTTTTAAGTTGACCTATTGATAAAGCCTTTTTTGCTATCTCTGCACACTTTTTTTATTCAAAAATTCGGTTTGAAGATTGATACTCCAAAGATAGGATTAAGTTAGAATTGTGTTGTGGTAAAACATCTTCGAGATGGATGGACACGCTTACCAGAAGCTTTGCGGTTTTCTCTGCCGGTATGGCTGGCAGCACGCCTATTGACCACGTTATTCGGTTTTTGGATCTGGAAACTCCGGCCTCAACCACCTGCAGAAATAATGGTTTTCTATGAAGGGTTGCAGCCCATCACCGAGTCCTGGCGTGGGATGTTTTTTGGAATCTGGCAAAGATGGGATACGGTTTATTATCAAACTATCGTTGAGAAGGGGTATGTTATTGAAAAATCCAGCGCTTTTTTCCCTCTTTACCCATTAACGGCCAGGATCCTTTTCCGCCTGACTGGTCTTGGCTCGTTGGAGTGTCTTTATTTGGTAAGCACATTAGCGTATCTGGCAGCAATTGTCCTGTTATATGCCCTGATTAAGGAAAAATTTAATTCCACAATTGCCAGACGTTCTGTAATGGCGCTGGCTGTCTTCCCTAGCAGCTTCTTCTTTCTTGCGCTTTATCCGCAGGGTTTAGGGTTAGCCTTGGTACTCTTTGCGATTTTGCTGGCCGAAAAACGCTACTGGTTTGGTTGTGCAATTGTCTCATGGCTGGCGGGACTAACCCATAGCACTGCCTTGCCATTATCATTGATCCTACTGGCAGAAGCGGTGATTTTTATTCGTCAAAACACTCATCCATGGCGTTGTGTGGCCCTTCTCGTCGCGGGAATGCCTGCACTGGGAATCGGATTATTTTGGGCCTGGCGGATCAACCAGAACTTTCCTCCAATTATCACTATCCTCACGACTGAATTTGATCGTTATCCTGCCCCTCCGTGGAACAATCTACTCAATTGGGTTGCAATGTTACCTCATCATCTTCTTGCCCCCGATTGGCTAATTAACTCCATAGCTCTGATTCTGACTATTGCAAGCATTATTTGGACCGGTCGAAGAATTTCCATTGGTTGGGCATTGTATCAGGTAGCATTATTAATTATGGTGCTGGGCATAGGTGTAAATTACGACCCTTTGTTATCTTATAATCGTTATATTTTGTCTGGGTTTCCCATTTTTACCATGCTGGGTTGGTGGGTAAATACACCCGTAAAACGATTGATTGGTTTTACCTTGGGTGTATTTGGTCAGGTTATATTGCTGTTATTGTTTTTGCTATGGGTGTGGGTAGGATGAGGAAATAGACTTTCTGTTTCAGGGACTACAATCATTTCCCATGTATTCATAAACAGTCCAACTCCCCAGGGGAATTTTATCCGATAGATGATACTGACATTTGAGATAATCTATCCGCTGTTGGATGGCATTGGTTTGAATAGGAAATTTGTATAAAGGTGTGTAAGAATTGTGTGTATCAATAATCAAGCGAGGATTTTCTTTGATTATTTCATCCAGGAATCCGACTATCATTTCTTCAGTGACATAACCTTGGTTGTATAGTGGATACTGGTAAACAAAGCGAGATGGACTTCTACGGCCGGAGTAAAAATTGATGGTTGTTTCTGCTCCCCATAATAAAACAGTATCTTCGGGGTTGGTATTGAATTGAATTGTAGTTATAATCTCACGTTGTTCGTTCGCAGACCGGAAGAAGGCTAGTTCATACATATAGGGCGCAAAAGATATCCACACAAATAAACCTATGCTATCTATAATCAAAAGATATTTTGCAAATTCAGGAATATCCCAGACTAATTTTGATGAGAGAATAGTCCAAATGGTGATTGCTGCAAAAAAAGCCAGAACAGGTAGAATGGTTATGTAATAATGGGGATACGTTCTGCCCGAAATGCTTACTAAAATCAACTCGACAGGTAAATCAATCAACCCAATTCCTAATAGGGGCAGCCAACTGCCGATAAATTGTTTCTTATAATAAATCATCAATAATCCAATCAGGTAGCCAATTCCTGCAAATTGGAACAGACCGGCCTTGGTAAGCGGCCAAATTCCTTCAATAAGAGGCTTTATCGGTCCTGCAGAATCGATGCCTGAAGAAAAGTAAACCAAATTATATTGGAAGGCAGCCTCCCAAAAGTGGAGTAGACCACCCCGCAACCAAAAAAATGTAACCCAACTCATACAAATGACTACAAAGCCGCCCGAGAAATATAATAAGTGGAAAAGAAGTTTTTTGAGTTGATTTTGCCCAACTCTATAGACGATTACAAATAGAATAACTGAGATCCAAATCCCAATGGTATTTTGTTTGGTAAAAAAAGCAGTAGCACCAATTAATCCAATCAGAAACCATTTCCAATTTTGAGAAGTCGGATGTTCAAATGTGGTTTTAGCAAGCCAAAGTGTAATGAATTGCAAGGGTAAAACATATTCGGTAGTGAAGTTTCCTCCGTGAATCACATAAACCAGTGTCAACAACCATAACAGCGTACTGAAAATTGCGGTTAATGTACCGAATATTTTCTGTAATATTTTATAACCAATATAGGCAGCTATAAACAAACTTATAAATTCAAGCAGCCATACACCCCATCGAGAGCCCTCGGTTAAGGAAAGTCCTAAGGCATTGATGTAAAAAATTACCGGAGGTTTATGATCCCACACATCTCGATATGGTAATTCCCCATTAAGTATGCGCCATCCAATGTAAAGGAAAACCCCCGAATCCCGCAATGTATATTGCATGTTGATGGGACAAACCGGGATTAGAACACCTGAAGCTCCGATAAACACAAGCAAGGTATCTCGAAGTTGATTGGGAATGTTCTTTATTGTCTTCATATCATCTCTCTTATTGATGCTCCCAATTCAGCATCGAATTGCGAAAAACTAAAAGAACCATTGTTATCTTATTCAATAGATCGAGGTGATAGGCGATTATTTCCGTATCCGCGCCGGGAAAACGCGTTCGGCAAGGTCGTACAGGGTGGGACGCGGCGGCATTTCCCGGTAGGGGTAACGCCGGCCATCGGTTAACTCGCCGATTTGCACCTCGTCCGGGTCTGCAACCTCGTTAACGTAAGTTTTCTCGTCCATCAGAAGGGATGATTCGGGGATGGCTTTCCAGTAGCGGATGGTACACAGCGGGGTCTGCAGGCGAATCACGTTGACCGGCTGGCCGTCGCCCGTATTTTCGGGAATTTTGCGCCGTATCAGCCATGGGCTGAGGGGGGAGGTGGTGTACTCTACCATCAAATAATCCAGACATTGCAGGTAAAGGCGGTATTCGACGGCTTTATACGCCCGCACAAACACCAGGGTCGTATCCGGTTCAAACTCCTGAGGGTCTATGACATACTCGCTGGTGATGACCTTCTTTTCCCGATAGGTTTCACTGATGGAAATTTCCAATCGCTGCTGGATGCTTTTTACCAGCCGGTTGGCTGCTTCCGCTTTTGCGAAGGCTGCAAGACCGGCGAGCGATTCGATACCCAGTTTTACGGTCAGGCTGGCTGCGTATTGACGGATTTCCTCCGACTGGCGCACCGCCTCGCGAATCAAATCGTTCATTTTTACAATGGAAACTTCATATTCGGCGCTGAAGGTGCGTCTTTCGCGCACGCCGCGCAAAGGTTTGGCGGCCGCAATCACTTCCCCTTTCCGCACGGGCTCATCCAGTTGGAACGGGCCGCGCAACAGGTAATGGAAACGAACCACCGCAAAGCGATTTTTGTTCTGGCGATGAACCTGCCAGCCGCGTTTCTTTTCCAGTTCTGCGGCAGTGGGGATGGAAAAATACTCGTTTGGCATTGGCCTGCTCCCGCTCTAATTTTTTTGGAAAACCCTGTATACAGCATAGCAAAAAATGGCCGGCCTGTAATCTCAAACGGGCTGCCAATCTCCAAACTGGATGAGGAATGGCAGAATGGTCGTTCAGTTTTACAGATATTAATGATAAAATCGCTCAACGAAAAAGTTGACTATGCGGCGATGGATTATTTTATTGCTGATTTTGCTCGGGTTGGGCGGTACGGTTGCTGCCGTGGCTGCCCAGAGCGGTTACACTCCCGTTACCCAGTCGGAGGCGCTTGCCCGGCAGGAAGGTGAAGTGGTCTACCTCACCAACCTGCAGCGGGCGGCGCGCGGCATTCCTCCCCTGCGGTGGAACTGGCAGCTGACTCAATCGGCGCGCTGGTTTGCGGCTGATAAAGCTGCCGCACCCAATTGCGAGGACGCTCACCGCGACACACTGGGCAATTTTCCGAATGTGCGTGCGCAGGCGTTTGGCTACCCCGGCTCGGCGGGCGCCGAAAATGTTTGGTGCGTCTACATCCCGCCGGCACCGGCGGTGGAAGGCTGGCTCAAAAGCGAAACCGGACACGCTGACCAGCTATTGAACCCCGATCACCGCGAGGTTGGCATCGGTTACAGCCAGAACGGCGAAGGCTGGCTGGCGCAGGATTTTGGCAGCGACAACCCGTATGCGCCGCTGGTGATCGGTAATGAAGCGCTCAGCACGGCCAGCCGGCAGGTAGACCTGTACCTGTACGACCGTCCGGGCGGGGATACGTTCACCGCCTTGCAGCCGGCCGTTTCCATGCAGGTTGCCGAGGATGCCTGCTTCAATCAGGCGGCTGTGCAGCCTTACCAGTCGCGCTTTTCCTTCACCCTGTCTGATGGGGAAGGCTGGAAGCGGGTTTATGCCCGCACGCGGGATGCCTACGGACGCAGCCTGACCGTGGACGACAGCATTTATCTCGGCAGTCTGCCCGCCGGTCAGCCCCTGGGGGAGGAGCGTTTTTCCACCACCCGCCCGTCGGTGAAGCTCTATGATCTTGATCCGCAAGGACGCAGCCACATTCAACTCAGCCTCGGCTGGCTGGGAGATGCCTTCAAGACCGGCAAGAACAATCCGCTGCCCCAACTGAGCGACCCGGCCGCGCTGAACGGCAGAGCCGTGCAGCTGCCGCATAACCGGAATGACGGCAGCGACCCCAACATGGCGTGGGTGTGGACGACATCGTTTTTCACCCAACAACCGATGATGGCTTACTTCCGGCTGAAGGTCAATTCCATACCCGATGGGGAGGCAGTCCGCCTGAGTGTGATTGCCGGTACTTACCAGAGCGGGGAGGTCGTTATACGAGGCAGTGATTTCCCCTCCGCCAATGCCTACATGGAAGTGCCGATTCCTTTTACCTTTACGCCCGATTCAAATAATCCCTTTTTGATTTTTAAAATCCGGCGGACGGGCAGCGCTGAGGTGGTGGTAGATACCGTGACCATCTTCACTGCCCCGCAGCGTTTTAACGGGAGCCCGTTTATCTGGCAGGTGCCCGGCGGGACTTACCGCGGCGAGGGCGTGTGGGTGCGCTTTTCGGCGTTCGACGGCAGTCAGTTTACCCCGCTGCGCGAAGCGGCTGTTTCTCAGTGGGATGGCTGCCTGCTACCCGCTGCCCTGACCGTGCTGGCTGCTCCCTCATCTCCTCCGCCGCTGCTTTCGGCGCTGGTTGTGCCTTCGTACATGGCGGGGGACGGCTGGAGCGTGGAAGAAAACCTGCCGTGGTTGCAAGCCAGCCGTGCCGGCGAGCGGGTGGAAGTGCGTCTGCTGACCGGCGGGCTGGGGACGGGCCAGTACGATGGGGAGATCATCATCCGCCCGACAGAGCGCGCCTATCCCCCACTACGTCTGACGGTGCGACTGATCATGGCAGAACGGCTATTTTCCGCCTACCTGCCGGCCGTTAATCGGTAAATCCCGGCTTTGGCTTAAGACTTTTGCAAATTCTCCCCGTTATACCGAATTTGTGATAAGATGCCGATGTTATGACCGAAGAACGTTACTCCAGCGGGGAAATTTCACCCGGGGTTGAGGCTACGCCCCAAACGGAACAGCCGGTAAACACCCTGCTCGGTTTGATCACCGAGATTTTCAAGACCGTATTGTTCGCCGTGCTGCTTTACCTGGCCATCAGTGCGGTGACCGACCGGGTGCGGGTGGAAAATATCTCCATGCAGCCGACTCTCAACGAGGGGGAACTGCTGGTGGTGTATAAACTGGCTTACCGCTTTGGAGAACCCCACCGCGGGGATATCATCGTCTTTCATCACAACCGCCAGCCGCCCGAAGATTACATCAAACGTGTCATTGGTTTGCCGGGTGATCGGGTGCGGGTGGAAGGCGGGCAGGTGTACGTCAACGACATTCCGCTGATTGAGCCTTACCTTGCCGAGCCACCAGCCTATAGCGGGGTGTGGGAGGTGCCGCCCAATTCGTTGTTTGTGCTGGGGGATAACCGCAACCGATCCTCGGATTCGCGAATTTGGGGCTTTGTGCCGATGAGCGATGTGGTCGGCCGGGCGGTGCTGATTTACTGGCCGCCGGGGAAAATCCGCCTGCTCAGTCATACTGACCTGCTGGCGCAGGCTGCTGCCCGCTGAGTGAGGCAACGTGAGTTTGTAAACATCACCCCAAAGCCGTTGCGGGGGTGGGGGAGACTCCCACCTGCACTGGTAAGTGTTGCTGCGATCAAAACGGATGATTTCTGATCTTTTTTTCGTTTTTGATTAATGTCAAATTAATCATCCTTAAAATCGGTTAAAATAAGAGTAATTGGTCATATTTGGCTCGGAGAGGAAACATGACAAAACTCCCCCTCATCATTGGTCTGGCGGCTTTACTGGTGGTGGTAGGTGTTGGGTTGTATGCTACTGAATTTACGGTCTACCTCGGCAATGACCCCACTGCCTGCAACAACTGCCATGTCATGGATGCCGCTTACGAAGGCTGGTATCATGCCGGCCATCAGGCCTGGGCAACCTGTAATGACTGTCACACCCCGCACGCCCTCATTCCCAAGTATTTTGTCAAAGCCAAATCCGGCATGAATCATGTTTTCCATTTCACCCTCGGCAACATCCCGGAACCGCTGCGTGCCAAAACCGAATCGAAGGAGATCATCCAGGCCAACTGCATTTACTGTCATCAGGAGACCGTCTCTCGGATTGCGGATGGACAGATGGATTCGGGGCGTTACTGCTTCGAATGTCACCGCAGTGTGGCGCACGGTGAACGGGGTATTTCCATTCTTCCCTACCAGGACAAGGGTATTTACGATCCTCATTCACAATCGCTTCAGGAGAAGTAGAACATGTTCAAAAATCCCAAAACCATTCCGATTGTCTTAAGTGTGATCATTGTTATTCTTGCTGGCACGCTGGTTGCGCTGCTGCTTTTCATGAAAAATCAGCCCTTACAGACCCGCGGGGTACCCAATCTGATCGAAATTGCCGCCATGGAGCCGGACAGCTCGGTGTGGGGAATTAATTTCCCCAATCAGTACACCACCTTCCTCCAGACCGAAACCAACAATGCCCGCACGCCCTACGGCGGGTCCGATCCGGTGCAGAAACTGGATGTGGATCCGCGCTTGCGTACCTTGTTTGCTGGCATGGCTTTCAGCAAAGATTACAAAGAAGACCGGGGTCACCGCTGGTCGTTGACCGATGTGCGCGAAACCGGGCGGGTCAACGAGAAAACCCCGGGCACCTGTTATTCCTGCAAATCGGCCAATACACCCATGTTGTGGGCGGAAATGGGTGCCGCCGAATTTGCCCGTACGCCCTTCTCGGAATTGGGCAAACAAATTGACCAGCCGATCGGTTGTGCCAACTGTCATGAAGCCGGCACTATGCGTCTGATTGTCACCAACCCGGCCCTGGAAGCCGCCCTACAGGCACAGGGCAAGGACTGGCGCACCTTCACCCGCCAGGAAATGCGCACGGTGGTATGCGCCAACTGCCATGTGGAGTACTACTTTGCGGGGGAAGGCAAGCTGCTGGTGTTCCCGTGGGCAAAGGGCACTTCCATCGAAAAGATCGAGGAGTTTTACAACGAAATTGACTTTTCGGACTGGACTCACGCCGAAAGCGGTGCGAAGATGATCAAAATGCAGCACCCCGAATACGAACTGTATTCCGCTGGCAGCACCCATTTCAACGCCGGGGTGGCCTGCGCCGATTGCCACATGCCCTACACTCGTGATGGAGCGGTCAAGTTTTCCAATCACAATGTTCATAGCCCGCTCTTTAACCCGGCTGCTTCGTGCGGCACCTGCCACACGGATGTGGATTATGTTGTGGGGCGGGTGACGGCCATTCAAAATCAGGTATGGGTGACCATGTCGGCAAGCGAGGATGCGCTGGTGGAAGCCATTGCTGCCATCAAAGCCGCCGCCGAAACGCCCGGTGCCGATCCGCAGTTGATTGAAGAAGCCCGTGCCCTGCACCGTTCCGCTCAATTACGCTGGGACTTCATCGCCGCCGAAAACAGCATGGGCTTTCACAACCCCGAAGAGGCCCTGCGCATTCTGGCAGCCGCCACCGATCTGGCTCGGCAGGCGCAGTTGAAGGCGGTGCTGGCGGTCGGCTCAACCCAGAGCGCCAGTCGCTAACTATTTGCCATCATCTCACAAACCGGCCGCCCGTTGGCAGGGGTTTTCTGCTGGCGGGCGTTTTTGTTTGCTTATGGTTACAAAATCGTTTGCTGTTTTACCAAAAAGTGGTTCGATTCCCTTTATCCTGATTGACTTTCTCCGTTGTATTCGTTATGATATGAATACTGATGGAAGGTTTCTTTTAGAATTGGGGGATCAAGCGCATGTCCGGATTGATTAAACAGCCAGCCCCAGCCTCTTCCCACCGGCAACTCCGCGCCGGGCGGGCACAGTCGTTCATCGAACTGGCGCTGGTGCTGCCGGTCTTGTTTATCATCTTGCTGGGAGTTGTAGAAATTGCCATTTTCATCGGCCGCTATCTGGATGTGTTGGATCTGACCCGCGAAGTGGCCCGTCAGGCTGCCCGTGAGGAGCGCTTTTTGAGTCCATCCACCTTTTTTAGTGAGACCGATTCCTATCTGGCGGAACCACCGAATGGCTTGAATTCTTACATTACTATGAACGCCTCTACCGATGACATGGTTGTTTCGGTCTTTGATCTGCGTGGGAGTGGCGAAAGAATCATGCATGTCTGGTCTGGCGCCAATGAAAATTATAAAAAAGATTGCCAGGGAAATGTGGTGCGTGCCGAGCCGCATTTTACCCTCAGCGAGGTGATGGCAATTGGTTCGCCTGATGTTAATGAGGGAATGGTTGCCGTGGAGATCTTTTATTGCCATCAACTGGTATTGAATATTCCGCTTATAACTTCTTTTATTCCAAACCCGGTGCAAATCCATGCGTACACAATTTTTCCGTTTCCGGCGATTAAATACCGCTCACCTTAATTCTACCCGGCAGCCTTCCCGCGGGCAGGTGTTGGTCATCTTTGCGGTGGCCATGTTGACCCTGCTTTTCTTTGTTGGCCTGGCCATTGATGCAGGTTCTTTGTATGTGACCTACAACCATCTCAAACGGGCGGTGGATGCCGCGGCAGTTGCGGCAGCCAACCAGTACAAACGCGGCGAAACTCACCTTGATAAATTCGAAAGCGCTGCCACAGAAGTACTGGAATTGAACAACATTGATATGGCGGTGGTAGACCTGGAAGTTCACATTTGCGACGAAAACGGCGATTATGAGATAGACCATGGATTACCGGAGGATCTGAATCGCCGTTGTCATGAGGCCGCCTTTCTTCGTAAACTGGTATGGGTAAAAGCCACCCAGCGTGCGCCGTTGTACTTTTTGGGGTTGCTGGGATTCGGCCCGGTGAATTTATCCACAGAGACGATCTCCGAGGCGGCGGCGGTGGATATTGTACTGGTGCTGGATGTTTCCGAATCCATGTCCAGTCAGACGGGCGGCTATATCCCCAATGATTACGATCCGGATACGGGGTGCAACCCGAATACCCGCACCGCTGGCGCTTCACCGCCTGCCGGAGCGTGCCTGCCGATGTGGTACTTGAAAAATGCGGCAAATGCGTTGATCAACACCATCTACGAAGGGTATGACCGGATTGCCATCATCACCTACGATTCGCGGGCTGAATTGAAGCAGGATTTTACCAGCCTCAAGACGGTTGCGCGCAATTCTCTGTGGAACAACGTCAATGTTCATGATGACCCGCCCTATGCGAGGATGTGGGCTCCGTGGGGGCCCGACCGTGACCCCGGCGACTACGCCTTTAACCCGGTCAACCCCGAAGACCGTGATGGGGACGGGCGGGATGCCGATAATGATATTGACCTGTATAGGGTAGATTGTCCCTGGACGACCAACCCGGCCGTGCTGGCCGACCGCTGGTGGAGCGTGGATGAAGGCGCACCCGATCCGTTTGGCTGGGGTGGTGTACCCTGTGATCATGATGCTTATCTGGATGCCTACGACTGGAACTCCGATGACATCTTCACCATGGATGACCACAATGCTTCGCTGGCTTACCTTGCCAAATTCCCCGTCTTAACCGACCTGAACGATCACACCATCCGTCCATCGCTTTCGCCGCTTTCTACCTGCATCGGCTGTGGGCTGCGGATGGCCAACGAACTGCTGACCAAATACGGGCGACGGGACGCTATCTGGGTAGTGGTGTTGTTCACGGACGGTGTGGCCAATTTGAGTGATACACCGCCGAATGCCTCGACCGGTCCCGGCGATACCCCCTACACTGGCGGGAATGTGCCGGCGGTCATGAAAAGCGGTTTTTGCAACGGCCATTTTGCCGACCGGGACGCTAACTCGTGGTGGCAGAAACTTTGTATTGACCGTCACTTCACCCCGCGCTACTGTGTGGATACCAGTTCATCCACCTGCCCGCCGGGTTCCACGCATGTGGTGGCGAGCCTGCGCAGCTACACCTACTCGGTCACGGATTATGCCCGTGATATGGTAGATGCGATTGGATTGACCAGTTCCGCTAACCCACAGGAGCCGCTGGGCACCGATGTAGCCATGTACGCGGTCGGCTTTGGGGCTGTAAATTTGGGCGAACCGCTTTTGCGATACATTGCTGCTGTGGGTGATGATGGTGACCGCCGTACGGATCTCTGTGATGGTGTATCAAGTTTGCAATCCTGCGGCAATTACTTCTATACTAATGATGCTTCTCAATTACAGGCCATTTTTGAGGACATTGCCAGCCGTATATACACCCGAATTAACCAGTAAAAAGGGCTAGAATCAGGAAGGAACGCCCATGAAACGATTACCTCTTAGTAAACCTCAAATTCCCCTGCGGTTGCGCCGCTGGCGCGCGCAGGGCTTTGTTGAATTTGCGCTGGCGCTGCCGATTCTCCTGATGATGATTTTTGGAATTATCGAATTTGGGCGTTTTCTGCAAGCCTGGCTTGCCCTGCAAAATGGGGCCCGCTTTGGGGTGCGTTACGCCGTCAGCGGTGACTTCAATACTGCTTATTGCGATGAGGCCGCCGCGGCTCTGGGACTGACCGCCTTTCACAGCGGCAATTGCCGCGTACCGGAAACTGTAGACGGGTGGGATGAGATGAGCAGTGCGCTCAAAGATTGGGCGCGGCTGGCGTCTATCCGCGATGCGGCCATTGCCGGAGCAACCGGGGTTGCCTGGGACCCTGCCCCGGCAGTTTCCGGCGACTATCTGGCTTACCTCGATTACGGTTGGAACCATTCCGACTTCGATATGGTGCATCGGGGCAACCCGGCCCTGAAGGGCTTTCTGAATGTGATGATTTGTTCGACTCGCGAGGAAGATCTCGGCGGGGGGGTGTTTGCCCGTTTTCAACGCAATCCTTATACGGCTATTTATTACGAACCCAATGACCCCGGACGGTTGCAGGACTACCGCTTTCCAATTTTCTGTGAACGTGCCATTGGCACCAAAAGCGGCGAGACCTTCAATCAGACCGCTATTGAACGATATGTTGATGATGCAGGCGGACCCGGTGACCGGGTTTTCGTGCGGCTGACTTACCGTCACGAATTGATCACCCCCCTCCTCAACAATATCTGGCCGACGGCCATGATCTACGCCCAGCGGGAAGGTTATGTGGAAGCCTTCCGTAAAACCCGCCCGGGCGGCGCGCTGGGGGTTGCTCCCACCCCCACCAATACCCCGACTGATACCCCCACTCCGACCAATACCGCTACTCACACCTCCACACCCACGCCGACCGATACCGCCACGCCGACCGCCACACCAACCATTACGCCGACCAACTTCCCGTGCGGCGGTACGGGCGTGCTGCGCGAGTGGTGGGGCAGCATCCCCGGCACCTCGGTGAGTGATTTAACCAGTAACCCGCGCTACCCCGGAGCGCCGAACAATCATGATACCCTGCCCGAATTTGAGGCTCCCCAGAACTGGGCAAACAACTACGGCCAGCGCCTGCGGGCTGATGTTTGCGCGCCGCAAACCGGTTATTACCGCTTCTACATTGCCAGTGATGATAATAGTGTGCTGTATCTGAATGGTTCGCTAATTGCCTCGGTGCCCGGCTGGACGTATTACCACCAATGGGATTTGTACGGCAGCCAGAGGTCCGGCACGGTCTATCTAACTGCTGGCTCGTGGCTGCCGATTGAGGTCCTCCACAAAGAAGGTACAGGGCTGGATCATGTCTCGGTTGCCTGGGCAGGCCCGGGCATCACCGGCAATGAGGATGATCCGCCAGTGGTGATTGACGGCTACTACCTGCGTCCGGCCTCTCCCATACCGACCTGGACGCCCACCCATACCGGCACACCGACCCGCACGCCGACCATTACAAACACTTTCACCCATACCCCGACGCGCACCATTACGCCAACGCCGACCAATACCTTTACCCCCACCTTGACCTTCACGGCAACTAACACGCGTACGCCGACCTACACACCGACCATTACTCCGACACCAACGATTACGCGCACCTTCACGGTTACTCCCACGCGCACCAACACCCCCACGCCTACCAATACTCCCACCATCACCTTGACCTTCACACCATCGAACACGCCGACAATTACCCACACATTTACTCCGCGACCCACTAGCACCAACACTCCAACACCCACCGCCACGGTACCTTCGTTGACGCCGACGATCACACGCACCTTCACTGGCACGCCAACCCGCACCAGCACACCAACCCGAACCATCACCCCCACGCCTACGGAAACGCTGCTGCCGACCCGCACCCGCACTCCCACCATTACCCGCACACCGTGTTTGACCCCAGTGGAATTGGGCGGCTGCTAACCTGAAAATCGCTCTGCTCAGCGGCGTGCCCGATTGAATGGCGCGCCGCTGTCCGTTTGCGGTGTACAATTAACCCATGAAATCGAATTCGACCCTGCCTGGAGCAGTGCAGCGTTGGCGAGCGGCCCTCGCCTTTGCCGCCGGCGGTGGCTTGCTGATCCTGCTGACGCTTGGTTTGCTGTGGCTGGTGCAGCGCCAGCCGCAGGCATCCGCCGAGACGGTGGTGGTGCTGATTTCTGTCCTGACTCTGCTGGTGCTGGGGTTTGCGGTGGGGACGCTGGGGTTTATTCTGCGCAGCGTACTGGCGCGGCCCGGTTTGAATCCGATCCTGCTGACGCTGGTTCTGGCTTACGTGTTACCGGCGGCAGTTTATTTTGGGTTGGACCGGCTGCTGGCGCTGCGCTTCAGCGGACTGGAACAATCCCTGCCGGCCATCAGTCTGCGCTCGCCGCTCTTCCCCGGTCAGCCGTGGCTGTTCCTCTGGCAGGCCTTGATCCTGGCTTTTCTCGGCATTCCGGCCGAGCAGAATCACCCCCTTCGGGAGAGGACGGATTCGTCGTCCCGGCCTCCCGAATGGCTGAGCGGGTTGCTGGGAGGGGCTGCCATTGCCCTGTTGGGGGCATACCTTTTCAGTATCACACGGGGCTGGTTGGAAACCACGATCACCGTTTCCGAAATGACCCATCCGCTGGAGGTTGCCCCGTTGATTCGCTGGGTGACGCTGCTGATCGGGGTTCTGGTCGCTCCGTGGGCAGAGGAGCGGTTCTTCCGCGGGGAACTGATTCAACGCTGGCAGCCGCGCATGGGAACGTGGGCGGCCGGGCTGGCTTCGGCGGCTTTGTTTGCCACCCTGCAACTGCGCCCACTCCTCTGGCTGCCGGCTTTTCTGGCGGGGATTGGCTTTTTCTGGTTGTATCGGGTTTATGGCGGACTGAAATCGGCCGTCATTGCTCACACGGTTGTCAATGCGCTGTTGTTTGCGCTGGGCTGGCAGTGGATGATTTAACCACCGGTGAAGGAGAGATGCCATGACCGAATTACTTTACGCTACCGACAGTTACCTGAAATCTTTTGAATGCCGCGTGCAAAGCGTGGATGAAACCAGCCGGGCGGTGTTGCTCGACCGTACCGCTTTCTACCCCGGCGGAGGCGGCCAGCCGTGCGACATGGGGCTTTTGAAGGCTGTAAACGGTCAGGTCTGGCCGGTCACCCGTGTGAAAAAAACACCGGATGGCATCTGGCACACGCTGGGCGGGGAAGCCGGCCTGCCGCAGCCCGGCGATGCTCTGCATGGCGAACTGGATTGGGAGCGGCGCTACGCCCTGATGCGTACCCACACCGCGCTGCACATCCTCTGTGGGGTGGTCTTTCGCGATTACGGCGCCCTGGTCACCGGCGGCGAAATGGAGCCGCTCAAAGGGCGGATGGACTTTGAGTTTGAAACCCTGACACACGAGCGGATTACCGAAATTGAGGAGGCCGTCAACCGCGAGGTGCAGGCTGCCCGGCCGATCCGTGTGCAGATTTTGCCGCGCGAAACGGCTTTTCAGATTCCCGACCTGATCCGCACCAAAATTAACCTGCTGCCGCCGGAGATTCGGGAAATCCGCACGGTGGAAATTGTCGGGCTGGATTTACAGGCCGACGGCGGGACGCATGTTGCCAATACCGCTGAGGTTGGCCGCATCCGTGTGGTGGATTACAAAAGCAAAGGCAAGATCAACAAGCGCATCTATATTGAAATGGGTTAAATTCACTTGACATTAGAACATATATTCTATAAAATAAGATTATGAACCTCTGGAAGCGCCTGTTGAACCTTTTCAGGGAGGAGGCAGAGCAGCAGCGCACCTTCGCTCTGGATGCCCGGCTGGAACAGTCCCTGCGCCAACTGGCCGATCAGGAAAAACGCCCGCCGGAGGAGATCCTGCAAACGCTGATCGAGGCCGGCTTGCAGTATCGCCGTCAGAGTGAGGAGGCCTGGCAGTGCTGGAAGCTGCTCACCCCGCGCGAGCAGGAAGTTGCCGCGCTGGTGTGCCTGGGCTACACCAACCGTCAGATTGCCGCCCGGCTGGGGGTTACGCCGGATACCGTCAAAACCCACATGCGCAACCTGCTGGTCAAGTTCAACCTGCACCAGCGCCGGGAGCTGCGCGAACGACTGGCCGGTTGGGATTTCAGCGCGTGGGAGCGCTGAGAAGGATGGCTGAATCTCTCTCGGCGTTTTTGATTGCCGTTCCCATCGCCGTGCTGGGCGGGCTGATCGGTCTGGGCGGGGCTGAGTTCCGGCTGCCGGTGCTGGTCGGGTTGCTGCGGCGCAGCGCCCACCAGGCCGTGCCGATCAATCTGGCGGTCAGCCTGGTTACGCTGCTGGTCTCGCTGATGGTGCGCTTGCGTACCCTGCCGGCTCTGCCGCTCGAGTCGCTGGTCTTGATTCTGATTGCGATGATCGGCGGGGCGATGTTGACGGCTTTTCTCGGCGCCGGGTTGACCGCCCGCCTTACGCCCCATGCACTGGAAAGCTGGATGCGTCTGCTGTTGACCGCCATCGGCCTGCTGCTGATTGTGGAGGGTTTCTTTCCGCTTTCCGAAGCCGGGCTGGTGGGTAATGCCGCTTGGGCGCAGGCGTTAACCGGCTTTGCAGCCGGCTGCCTGATCGGCGTGGTCAGCAGTACGCTGGGTGTGGCCGGCGGAGAGCTGATCATCCCTACCCTCATTTTCATTTTTGGCGTGGGTGTCAAAACCGCCGGCAGTGCCAGCCTGATCATCAGCCTGCCCACGGTGATGGTGGGGTTGGCGCGTTACGCCCGCAAGGGCTTGTGGTTCAGCCGCTCGGAAGGGGTAAGCATTGTCCTGCCGATGGGTCTTGGCTCGGTGATCGGTTCCATCCTCGGCGGTGTGCTGGCGGGGGTTGTGCCGGCCAATACCTTGAAGGTAATTCTGGGGCTGGTGTTGATCGTTTCCGCGTTGCGCATGTTCCATTGGAAGAACTCCGCCCGGGGCGGTTAATGCCGCGCTCCCCGCAGCCAGATGGCGCGCCCGTCGCTGATCCACTCCGTGCGCCCGTGGTCGGCGGTTGAAATCATCCCATCCCCTTCCGCCTGTGGGCTTTGCAGGAGAATCACGGCCGGATTGAGCGAGCGCCACTCGTCCAGCGGTGCATCCTTGCCATCCAGGCTGCCCAGCAGCAGGCTGGCACCATTCACCAGCGGGCTGGCCGCGCGCAGCACTGCCGGGCTAAAACCGTTCGGCATCAGCAGACGGGCATCGCGGTACTCAATCAGCAGGGCGGCTCTTTCACCGTCGCTTTGCAGCACATACAGAATCAGGTCATGATCGAGTTGCAGGCGGTCTCCGGCTGCAAGCTGTTGTTGAGGGGTGTGCGTCAGGCTGAGGGTTTGATGGAGGCGGCTGGCGGTGCGGCTGGCAGGCGGTTCCACCGCCCAGTACAGGCTGCTGCAAGGCAAGCGTTCGAGAGCGGCCGGCATTCCCTCCAGCAGGCTGGCCTGCCGGAAAGGCAGCACCGCCGCATCCAACCGGCGGGAAAAGGGGCCGGTTTCGCGTCCCAATGCCCCCGCCAGGCTATTGGCCTGAGGGGCGCTGCCCAGTAAAATTTGCCGCCCGGCAGGTGTGCGCAACAGAACCGCCTGTCCGTTGGGTAGATGCGGGAGGATGACATGCAGTTTACCGTCCGGTCGGCGCAGGGCTGCTCCCCAGACCAGCAGGGTCAGTATGCCCAATCCGCCCAGCACCAGCGAGGGTTTGAGTGCGGAGCGCAGCCGGTCGAGCCAGCGAATGGGATGGGCCGGGTTGATTTTGATCAAGGCCGTGAAGCCAAACAAAAGGGCGTACAGGCCAACGGCCATCCCCCAGCCGGCCGCACCGAAATCCAGCGTCCCGCCGCGCAGGGCAGCCAGCACCTCGACGATGCGGATGGTCAGCGCTGCGAAGGGGTAAGTCAGCCAGCCGAGCACCTGACCGGCCGGCAGCCAGAGCATACCGGCAATCAGCGCCAGCCCGCTCAACTGCATCACCAGCGGCTGCACCGGCAGGATGAGGGGGTTGGCCAGCAGCGCCGAAAGCGAAATCCGCCCGAACTGTGCCAGCACAACCGGCAGGGTGGTCAGCTGGGCAGCCAGGGTGAAGAGAAAGTACTCGGAAACCGGCGGGGCAATCCGCCGGGCAAGTGAGGGCGAATAACGCCGGGTCAGCCAGCCTTCAAAGGTGTGCTGGAGCGGCTCGGCGTAGAGAATCAGCCCCAGTGTGGCGGCGAAGGAAAGTTGAAAGGAGGCATCCCACGGCAGCCACGGGTTGAAGGCGGTCATCGCTGCTGCGCTGAAGGCCAGCGGGGTCAGCCCGGCTGACCTGCGCCCAATCAGCCGCCCGAACAGCGCCAGGCTGCTCATCACAGCGGCGCGCACCACTGCCGGGTTAGCCCCCACCAGCAGGGTGTAGAATGTGATTGCCAGGGCCGCGCTGGCAGATGCCCAGCCGCGCGGCAAAAACCGCCCGAACAAGGCCAGAAACAGGCCGCTGAGCACCGTCATGTTAAAGCCGGAGATGGCGATGATGTGGGCGGTGCCGGTATCCTGAAAGGCACGCGTCAGCCCGACCGGCAGGTCGCGTTCCAGACCGAGCAGGATACCGCTCAGCAGGGCGGCTTCCGGCTGGGGAAAGAGCTGGTTGAGAGTCCGGTAAGCAAAGCGGCGCAGGGAGTACACGGCTTGCAGCAGCGGGCTGCCGGCCTGCCCGGTCTGAACTTCGACAAACGGGTAAGTCAGGTAGGTGTAGATGCCTTTGCGCGCCAGATAAGCGCGGTAGGAAAAGGTCTCATCCTCCGGCGGGGTTGCCGGACTGCCCCACACCCGCACACGCTGACCGTAGCGCCAGTCGCCGCCGGGCGACAGACGCAGCACGGCGCGCCCGCTGACTTTTAGTGGCGAGCCGCTGCCTTGCAAGCGAAGCGAACTGACCTGCACGGTCAGCAGCACGGCGTTTTCACGTCGGTCGGGGTCGCTGGCAATCCAGCCGCTCAGTTCGGCTTTCCCAAGGTCGTTGTAGAAAGCCAGATCGGCGGGGCTAAAATGCGGCTGGGCGATCTGCCAGCGCCATGCTCCCAGCAGCAGGGCAGTCAAAATCACCCCGGCCGGCAGGGGTAAAAACCAGCGCAGCCTGGCCCAGCCGGAAAAGCGGCGGGTGAGCCGGCCTTCCAGCAAAGCCAACCCCGTGCTGGCGGCAGCGGCGGTCAGCCAGAAGGCGGCCGGCAGGCGCAGGATGGCGCTCAGCCCAACCCCGCTTAGAAAGGCAGCCGAAAGCCACAACAGCGGCGGCACGGCGGCTCACTCCGGCGGCGGGAACAGACGCGGCAGAAAGGCCGGTGTGCGGCGGCGGTATTCGGCGTAGGCATCGCCGAATTCGTCCAGCAGCTTATCCTCTTCAAAGCGTGAACCGATAATAAAGTACAGGGTTACCCCCAGATTCAACGCCAGCAGATTCCAGCTCATCACCGGCATCAGCCACAGAAACAAGAGCGAGCAGGTGTAGAGAGGGTGGCGCACCCAGCGGTACAAACCGTTGGTTACAAAATGCGGCGGGCGCTGCAGGGCGGTTGCATCCAGCGCGGTATCCAGTCCAATGAAACGCATTGCCCCGGTTTGGGAAACGCCGTAAACAAGCCCGATCAAACCGGCCAATTGAAGCAAACCGGTCAGTATGAACCATGGGAAGGGAATGGTGTAAATCACCCGGTCGGGCAGCAGGGCAGTGAGCACCAGCGGCGGCAACAGAGTAACGCCGCCCAACACGGAGAAAATCAGCCGGTAGTAGCGGCGGATGCGCTCCCCAAAGCGTGCTTCGGCGTAGCGTTTAACGCGGCGGGAGGCCAGCAGCGAATGGAGCGCCCCGTAGAGCGCCATGGCGAGCAAAATCAACCAAAATCCGGCGGTCATCTTTTCTATTTTATCCCGGAATGTTTTTTAGATGCCTCCAATTTGGGATGAAGAATTCCAGTGAGGTGCAGGAGGTTGCCCTTTCAAACGCGGTGATCCTCTGGAAGGTGAAAATGATTTTGTTGCATCTTTGGATGCTTTAAGCAAAGACCAGAGGGGCTTGAATAAGGTTTTTGTTAGTGCCTTTGGGGTGTGCAGGCGGGGTGGGGATTCCTCGCTTCGCTCAGAATGATATTAACCGGTTTTCGTCACCGCGAGCCACCGCAGGCGGCGTGGCGGTCTCCCGATTCCCCCACTGCGCGGGCAAGGTTCGGCGAGTTTCAGGGTGACGGGTTGCGCGTGTTCGCGTTAAAATTAACCTCGATGAAGGACATACCAGCAGGCGGGTATCTTGGGTTGGATGGCTGCCGGGCCGGCTGGGTGGTGGCACAAATCGGCCGACTACCCGGTGAGGTAAGCCTGGAGGTGTTTTCCTCATTTGAGGCAGCCCTGGCTGCTCACCCCGGTTGTCTGGAGAGTTGGGTGGACATCCCCATCGGTTTGAGCGGGGGAGATGTGGTGCGCCAATTGGACACTGCCATGCGGGCGGCGCTGAAAAGCCGCAAGAGCAGCGTATTTCCGGCGCCTTGCCGGGCAGCGCTGACGGCCGAAACCTACCGGCAGGCGTGCCAGATCGAATTAAGCCGCTATTCCCGCTCCCTCTCCGTGCAGGCTTATCATCTGATTCCTAAAATTCGGCAGGTGGATTGGTTCTTACAGGCCCACCCGACGTGGGGCGGGCGGGTGTTTGAGTCTCACCCGGAATTGTGCTTTCAACGACTGAACGGGGATAGACCCTTACGCTACTCCAAAAAGGAAGCCGCTGGATGGGAGGAACGCGCTGCGATACTGGAAGAATGGCTGCCCGATGCGCGCAGGGCGGCGCTGGCTTTTCTTTGCGAAACGCGCCGCGCTCAGGTACAGCCGGATGATGTGCTGGATGCGCTGGTGTTGGGGGTGGCTGCCATGCTCAATCAAGGCCGCCGCGATGCCTTTTTACATCAGCCGGAGGAATATGACTCGGCTGGGGTTGCCTTGCGGATTGCTTGCCCACCGCCGCTTTCCGGCGAGGTGTAACCATGAAAGTGCGCTTTTTCCTGATCATGGGTGTGGCTGGTTGTGGTAAGACGACGGTCGGTAGAGCGCTGGCCGGGCGGCTGGGCTGGGCGTTTTACGATGCGGACGACTTTCACCCCCCGGAGAACGTTGCCAAAATGTCGTCCGGTATCCCGTTGACGGATCAAGACCGTGCCGGCTGGCTGGAGAAGCTGCATCGGTTGATTGTGGATTGTCTGGAAAACCACCGTCCGGCGGTGCTGGCCTGCTCTGCCCTGAAAGAGGCTTATCGTCAGACGTTGTTGAGAGGAACGGAGGGGGTGTGTCTGGTCTATTTACGGGCCGGCTATGATCTGTGCCGTCAGCGGCTGGCGGCGCGCACCGGGCATTACATGCCGGTCAGCCTGCTGGCAAGCCAGTTTGCAACGCTGGAAGAACCATCTGACGCGCTGGTGGTGGATGCCGGGCTGAGCGTGGAGGAGATTGTGGAACAAATTCTCTCCCGTTCAGCCGCGTGAGGCTGCGGCTTCATTCACAGGATCCAGCCAGAAAAGCACAACCGGCAGAAGGACGGTTAACCTTCCCTACTGCCGGTTGGGGGGTGTTAAGTTCGGCTGGGCTTAACTTTTGATCAACGCAAAGGCAATCGTTGCGTGACGGTCATATTGCGATTGTCGTCCGTAACCATCCGTGGCGGTGGCGTAGGTTGAGAGGTTGACGGCAAAGGCAGCCCCATCGTTACAGGCCGTGCACGAACCGCCCAGATTGCGCAGCAGGTAACTGGCGCTGTTGGCAAAGGCAGCCGGCGGCGGGGGTGTTAAGGCCGGCGAGCTGGTTGAACCGCTGGTGGAAGCCACTCCACCGCAGAGACCGCGCGAAATCCCCAATCCCCACGTCAGAAAATTGTGGGGATGGCGGGCAACATACTCCACCGTCACCGGATCGCTCAGCGTGTTGAAGCGCAAAAAGCCGCACGAATCTGCTGTGCCGAGCGGGGTACGTACATTTTGTAACTGAGCCACCGTGTCGGCGTTGTCCACCCGTACGCGGAAGATCAACTGTCCTTGCGGGGTGATGTTGTTGGAAGTCAGTACGCTGGTGTAGGTGTTGGGGGTGCTCAGGTCCGGTAAGACGAACTTGAAAGGTCCACTGCCGCCGAGGTTGGAACACGCCACCAGATTACCGCTGGCATCGAACATTTCCAGCAAAAGGGTTACCAAACCGGAGCGGCGGGGGAGCACATCGTTGTAAGTAAATGGTGGTAATTTATTGCCGGTGCTGTCGAAGTAGGCAAAGGGGCGGTCGTACGGATCGTTGATGTTGACCCATCCGTCACCGGGAGAAGGGTCGGGGACCTCATACAGATTGGTGACCCCGTTAACCGTCTTGGGCCCCAGAACCACCGGATTCAGATGAATGGTGAGCGGAGAATAGGTGATTGTCATGTAGCGGTGGGTGACGGTGGCATCTATCTGGGTAAAGTCGGCATCGCCTTCGAATTTATACGACCAGCGGTAATACCGTACATTGCTGAGCGTTTTCAGACGCGGATCAAAGTTCATCTGCAAAGCCAATGTACCGCCCCAGGGGTTAGTACCGTTGACCAGACCGGTTGCAGCGCTGCTGACCAGCGGGTTGCTTTCCAGGTCGGTGATGTTGCGCAGGTCGGTATTGCCGATGGCCGTTGGCCAGACGTACAACTCATCGCCGGGGATGGGCCGGTCGGGGTCTTCCAGACAGGCAACTGCCTGCGGGTCGGTCACGGTGATCTGGATGGAGGGTGTACCGTTGTAATTCCAGTAGGTGTTGCAGGAGATTGAGGGGCTGTACACCAACCGTTCGCTGCCACCGATGTTCTGAGTGACGCGGAAATACAGGTCGGGTATATCGGATGGGCACCAGAAGCACAATTCTTTATAAAACGAGCCGTCCGATTGGATGGGCACCTCAGCCAGCAGGCGCAGACAATACCAGTGATCCGGCAGGACGAGGCACAGATACGGTGCCAGCGTCACTTTATTTTCGATCAGGTAGCGTTGGAGCGGTTCACCTTTCAGCACCGAAAGGCGGGCGCTCACATCTGAAAGAGCGGTCGGGGAGGGATTGCTGCCTTCCTGTGGGCGAGAAAGAAGCATGGCCTGGCGGAAAGGAGCGGGATCCGGTCCCGGACCGGGCGGGATGGGAGGTATCGGCGGGTTGGGTTCCGGGAAGGGGAAAGGAATCGGATCCGGCACGGGGGGAAAAGGAGGCCGGCGCAGCAGATCCAGCAGGTCATCGCGCAGGCGTTCCAGTTCCGGGAAGGGGATGCGCTGCAGGTAACACATAAAGTCCACTTCGTAGATTTTGACAGTGCCCTGACAAATGGTGGCATAACTGCCCGGTGCAAACTGCTTGCGGACATTGCCGCGGACAACGACGCAGTATCTCCACCAGCACAGGTAAACGCCTCTGGAAATGGCGATTTCTAACAATGAGGGGCGCAACGGGGAGAGGACATCCTGCAATACGGCTTTGGCTTTGATCAATTGCTGGAGCAGGTCTTTCGGAATAACCTTCTCTTCGCCAAGCAAATCGGGGCCGACATACAGGCGGAAATTTTGATCGGAAGGGAGACGCAGGTTGATGGTTTCTTTGGTGTAAGGCTGTGAATCGATCAGGCTGCCCTGGCGGTCAAACAAATAGACCCGAACAGGTGGTATTTTTTCACCCTCTACACTATCCGGGAAGCGAAGCTGGACGCGCACAGTACGCGCCTTGTTCTTAGCACTTTCTTCGACCATACCGAACCTCCTCAAGAGAAAAAGGTGTTATGTCAAAGCGATGACATAACATTGATAAAATAGACTTACTTTATCATAATAGCACTTAAGCGCTGAGAGGGATACGGTCATTTTTTACAACCGGGGTTCTCTTGGGGAGCGTTCTTCGCTGAGCGTTGACTGACCCGGAATGATTAAAAATTTGATTCAAGGCGCACCGGTGCGTTGAACATTTCCGCGTCCGGTCGCCCACAGAAGACGAGCCTGAGCCGTACCGGGTAAATCATAAACCACCACGCCGGAATAAGCCGTATTGAGGACAACTTCGAGGTCGTTATCGTTATCCACATTGGCCAGTGTCGGTGCCGGCAAAGCACCGTTCCAGTTGCCGTTGCGGCCGGCTGGCAGATCAACGGTAAAAATCGGCATACCAAAGGCGTTCAGAATGTGTAATTTTCCGGTACGGTTGCTTCCTTTTTGAGGCCACGAGGTAAAAATGACCTCGGCTGAACCGTCATCATCGAGATCGGCAACAACCGGTTCTGAGGCAAACTGGTAGAAACCCTCGGCAGGGTTGTAAACCGAATACGGCCAGGAGCCGTGCTCGGTTTTGTCCAGCCAGAAGGCATGCAGATGACCATCGTACGAAGCAAACAGAATTTCCTTGAGTCCGTCGCCGTCTAAATCGGCCAGCACCGGGTTGGGGAGTGCCGATTCGATCCGGTTGTAATCTTCGCTCAACGGTGTGCCGGTGTCGACAGGGGTGGTGCGCCAGTCGAAACCACCCCCGTTGAAACGGGTACGGTCGGCGTTAAAGATAAACGGTCCGTAATAGCGGGATTGGTAAGGATCTTTGGAACAGTCATACACATTCCCGACAACCACAATTTCCATCTGCCCGTCGTTGTTCAGGTCGGCAATGGATGCTGGTGAGTTGGCAAAGTTGGGGCGGTAATTTTCGGAGCGCGGGCGACCGTTTTGACAATAGCCCCACGAGCGGGTTTCGACCGTAAGGTCTTCCCAAACGCCAATCCGCCCCCAAACTTTAACGGGATGGTTGGGGTAGGCCGCAGGATCAACCGCCAGTGGGCTGCCGTCGGGCTTCAGCCCCAGAATGTAATGGACATCGGTTGGCACGATGATTTCGAGGTGGTCGTCTCCGCTCAGATTGGCGGCTGAGGGATTGTCGTTGAATACTCCCCAGGCGTAGCCAGAATTTTCGGAGGTGATTTGCGGCCAACCGGGGCGGGTGTTGCCGTTCGCATCCAGCACCCATGTGCTGGTACGGCTGCCGATGGCGGCGGTGACGATCAATTCGAGGCTGGAATGGTCACCGTCCAGATCGGCTGCCAGCAAGCCGCGTAGCTCGGCGGAGGAAGGCTGGTGTTCCCATTTCAAAGTTCCGCTCAGCGTGTAAGCCGTCACCCAGCCTCCGCCCTGGGCAACTACAATCTCAGCGGCGCCATCACGCTCCAGGTCGGCCAGGACGATGCCCGGCCAGGTGCGGCCGCCTTTGGGGTCAACCCGCCACTGTAACTGACCGGTTTCGCCATCCAGCGCCCAGAGGGTGTATGCCGAGGCGATGATCTCGGCTTGCGGGTCACCATCAAGGTTGATGACCGCCGGTGAGGAGTACCAGCCGGTTTCGCACCATGAATTGTAGCAGCCGCCGTAAGCCCATTTTAACTGCGGGGCGCTCAACCCACGTGAAATGAAAGGTAAATACAGCGGGTGATCGCCGCTTTCGGCATGTACCGAAGCCGGAAGAAGCAGCACAAGCGCAATGAGAAGACCTGACCTTAGTTTCATGGTGACCTGCCGGAAGCAATAAAAGGGAGTCCATTCCCCGGCGATGAAGTGGGGAAGTTCAACCCGTTCTTCTGCCCCGGTTTAGCGAGGATTGGAGCGCTTTTAATCCTTCCCAGTCACCGCTGGCGGCCAGAGCGGCTTGTTCGGGCCAGGTTGCCGGGTCGGAAAGACGGTTGCCGGCGGCGATCAACAGTCGTTTCAATTCTGCTGGCGGCAAAGCAGCCAGCTGCTCAAAGCGGGTGATGCCTGCGGCGTGTAAAACGGCTGCCACCTTTGGGCCAATTCCCTCAATCAGGGTCAGGTCATCCGCAGCGGAGGGCGTGCGACCGGCGGGGACTTCTTCCAGCAGGATGGGTTGGGAGGGATGGGTGAGGGATTTGCGCCGCCCGCTGAGTAATAATGCCAGTACTCCTGTTAGAAAGAAAACGAGCGGGAATAACCGAAAATATCTTCTGACCCGGAAAGTGTTTTCACGGCCGACTTTTGGAATCATGACAGTTTCCTTTTCTCTTACCTCCTATTTTAGCGTGAATTCGGTTTAAGGGCAAAACTGTTCTGGTAGGCCAAATGCCCCCACCTGCACCTCCCCTAAAAATCGCCGTAGCGAGATGGGGAGAGGCAGGTGGGGGACAGGAGTGTTTTGTGTAATCCGTGTTCCGAAACGCACCTTCAGCGGGGATAAGTTTCGGCCAGCACCGTATTGACCATCAGGTCGTGGAACAGGTCGGCTTCCTGCCAGATCATGCCGTGACCGGATTCCTCAAAGTGAAACATCTGTTTGAGGGGGGCTTGAAGCGCTTCGAAGTACTCTTCCGGCAGCGGCGAGGGGTTGTTCATGTCGTGGCGGCCCTGAATCAGGTAAACCGGCACTTTCAATCGGGCGGCATCCACCCGAAAATCCATTTCCTGCAATTGCGGATATACCCGATTGAAGGTGTTCATCAAGCCCAACAGGTAGTAAACCCGGTCCAGCCAGCCGTATTCGGGCTGTTTGAGCATCA
This sequence comes from Bellilinea caldifistulae, assembly GCF_001306055.1. Taxonomy (GTDB): domain Bacteria; phylum Chloroflexota; class Anaerolineae; order Anaerolineales; family Anaerolineaceae; genus Bellilinea; species Bellilinea caldifistulae. The sequence goes on from NZ_LGHJ01000015.1 coordinate 125,654, forward strand.
GTAAAATGGCGTCACCATTCTGGCGGTAGTCTTCGCTGCGGATGCGGGGTACCTCAAACCAGGCGTATTCACGACCAAAGAGGGTAGCGTAGGGTTGAATGGGGCTTTTCCCAAAGTATGGGGGGCGTCCCTGTTTTTGCAAGGTGTTCACGAAGGCGCTGTCGCCAATTTTTTGGGCATGGCTGAGGACGATGTCGTAAATCATCTGGTCGGTTTGGCGCAAGTTGACCATTTGGGCGGTGCCGACATAGGCGTGAAATAGATCCGGGCGAGCCTGCACCGCGCGAACACCGATAATCGTGCCCCACGAATGCCCCACCAGATAAATTTTTTCCTCCTCAAAACGCTGACGCAGCCAGTCGGTCAGTTCGATCAGGTCGCTGACGTATTGATCAACGGTGAGGCTGGCAGGCGGGTAGTAAGCCGGGTAGGATTTGCCGCAACCGCGTTGTTCCCAGATGACCACCACAAAGTGTTTTTCCAGTTCACTGTTAAAGCGCAGTACCCGCCCGGCTTCACTGCCGCCCGGCCCGCCGGAAAGAAAGAGTAAGACGGGTTTATGGATGTCATGACCGCGGATGATGACCCATTGGTCGGTTCCGCCCAATTTGACTTTCTCCAACACGGCGATACTCCCGGATAGGGGCTTACCATCCACGCCGATGATGGGTGGGGTATGGGCTGACCATTGCGAACCCAGCAGAAAAGCCGTCAGTATGAACAGAATCAGTACCACAAAGATCATTTGTCCTCCAACTTGCTGGCGATTAAGCCGAAGTGATTTGAAAATTAAGACCCTTATCCCGTTAATCAGGGCAATCAGGCTGGCGAGCAAGGCAATGATCAACAATGTGATCAAAACAATGGCTTCAAGCAGCAAACGGGTTTCGGGGGCTAAGAAGCCGCGCAACACACTAAAAAAGGCGGTTACCAGACAAATGGCAATGAGCCCAATGGTGACCGGTGGAGAAATTCGGATGGGAGATTTCATTATTATTTCCTTTCGGGATTAAGGTCGGATGAAATGGGGGCAGCCTTCACATCGAGCAATTCTATGCCGAGGTCGAAGATGCGATTGAGAACGCCATGTAAGCCGGCTTGATCCAGTACGGCCTGGATGACGGTCACTTCATCATCCGGCTGGCGGCTGATGGTCAAGCCGTCAAACCAGCGCAGCCAGCGTTCGTCTAACTGCCCCCTGACACGGATGGAATATAACTGTGAGCGGGTAGAGGGGGTCATTTCCTGCCTACTCAAAGGAAGCCAGTAAGGCGTTGAGGGTTTCTTCGTTCCAGCGTGAAAGCGGTTCGGAATAAACCAGTAGAGCCGGCCCACCATTCCCCGCAAACTGCACCATTGCCTGACGATAGCGGAGCTGGTCTCCGTTTGTGCCCTCGCTGATGATGAGCGTGCTTTGCGCACCTCGGATGATTACCGGGCGGTTTTCCAGCACGGTGGTGCGTTGTTTGAAGTCGCTTGCACCCGGCAGCAGATCGTTCAGGACGCCGGAGAGTCTGGTTTCGTCCTGCTCGTTTTGCGATTGAATCAGGTAGAGGTGGCTTTGTGGGCTGTTCCCGCTGAAGGAAATCAGGGTGTAGTCCTTAAACTCAACGGTGACTTCCGGCTCAAAACCGGCGGGCGGCTGAAAGACCGAAATCGTTTCGGCTGCCTGCCAGATTTTCTCGTCCTGCGTATTCAATGAAGCATGACTCCCGCAGGCCGCCAGTAAAAAGGTTAACAGACTGATCGTAAATGTTTTAATTTTCATGGTTACTCCTGGCTGATTGAAAAATCTATTTTGTCACTCGACAGTCTCAGTGTAGCCGAAGGGGGTGGGTTTGTCCCCTATCCGCGGATAGGTTGGGTGGGTAGGTTAAAGTCAAACAAGCCGTGTTTACGGCTTGTTGAGCGGATACCGGATTTTTTTACAACCCCAAATCGCGGGCGCGGATGATCGCCTGAGCGCGGTTCGTAACCCCCAATTTTTGTAGAACATTGTGGACATGCCACTTGGCCGTTCCCACGCTGATCACCAATTCCGCAGCAATCTCCCGATTGGACTTTCCGGCGGCGATCAATTTCAGCACACGAATTTCCTGCTCACTGAGCAGATTGAGCAACTCATCTTCCGGGCTGGATTTTGGGGCGAGTGGTTTATCGGTGAGTTCCAGTAGAGAGTCCACAAACCGGGGGGCAGCCGGTCGGGCTTTGGATAATAATTCGCGCAGGGTTTGTCCTTCGCTCACAAACGGGCGGGCATGGTGGTATGGGGCAGCCATTTGCAGCGCTTTTTCCAGCCATTCCAGCGCGGCCGGGGTGCGATGCCGGGCGGCCTCGTTCTCTGCCAGCAGAATCATGGCTTCGATGGCGGACGGCCGGTGTCCTTTCTGGATGGCTTTGTCCAGTATCGAGTGGATCAGGTTCAAGAAGATTTCCTGCCGGTTGGCGGTCAGCAAAATCCGTGCAGCGCACAGCCACTCAAAATCAGTGCTGGTTTGCGGTGGATGAACGAGAAAGTTTTCTGTCCACTGAAGGGCGCCATCCAGTTGACCGGTGAGACCTTGTAAGTAAGCCTGATAGGCCTCCGCCATTTTCATCATCGGATGATGGGGAGAGTTGGAGAGCAAAGCGCGGATTTCTGCCAGTGTGGCGATTGCCGCCGTTGGATTGCCCTTCGTCTCCCACAAGCGGGCCTGAAAGGCGAGACCCGTAGCCAGATCGTCGCGGATGCCCCCTTGTCTGGAAAGAGAAATGCCCTCGTTGAGCAGGGTTTCGGCTTGTTGGAGACGGCAGCGTTCCAGGGCAATGCCGCCCCGCAGCGATAGTGCCCAGCCCAGCGGCGGCAGGCGTTGATTACCGGCGGTTTGAACGGCGTTCTGACACCATTTTTCTGCTTCATCCAGGTTGCCGTTTTGAAAATGAATCTGTGCAGCAGCACACAGCCCGTGAATTGCCAGAAAGAGCACCCCGGCGGCCTGAGCGGACTGACTGGCTTGCAGGTAGCAGGCAATTGCCTGCTGATTTTCTTCCAATGAAGCATAAGCCATGCCCAGCCCGTACAGTGCGCGAGCCTGGAGCAGGTGCTGGTCGGGCGGCAGGGTTTGACGGGCAAAAGTAATCTGTTGAATTGCCTCGACAGGATTATTGCGAGCCGAGGCAATTGCTCCACGGTAGAGGGCGAGCATTGCGCGCAGTTGATTTTGACGGTAAGGGTCTGCTTCGGATGGGGTGCTGAGGCTGCTTTCGACTCGGGCGAGGTGTGCTTCAGCCTCTTCGAGCTGGCCTGCCAGATAGTAAACTCGCGAGGCATGCAGGCTCAAATCGGGGTGCTTTGTGAAGATCATCGGCGGCAGCCGCTCCAGCCATCCCAACCACTCGGCTAAATTTCCTCCCGACCAGGTCTCATCTTTACTCAGGGCTTCTTCAATGATTTGGGCAGCAAAGGCCATGTCGCCGCTGGATAAAGCATAGCGGACAGCCAGTTCACTCTGGCTTTGACCGGCATGCCAGCGGGCAGCTTGCCGGCATAAATCTGCCCGATCATCCCGATCCAACAGATTTTGCAGGTATTCGGAAAACAGGTGGTGATAGCGATACCACTCGCGTTGGTCGTCCAGGGGGATGAGAAACAGGTTGGCCTGCTCGATACGCCCAAGGATCAATTCAGCATCCTCACGACCGGTCAAAGCCCGGCAGAGATCAGCATTGAAACGGCTCAGCAGGCTGGTGCGGATGAGAAAGGAGCGCAGGTCATCCGGCTGCTGGTTGAGCACTTCTTCGGCTAAATAATCCAGAATAAAGCGATGGCTGCCGCGGAAACTTTCCAGAAAAGCGGCGGGGTCAGGGTGGTGCTGCATGGCGAGGGCGGCCAGTTGCAGACCGACGGCCCAGCCTTCGGTGCGTTCTTGCAAAGTGAGCAGGCTTTGCGGGGCAAGCGAAATTTGAGCAATTTGCTCGAAAAAAAGACGCACTTCTTCGGGAGTGAAACGCAGATCACCGGCGCGAATCTCGGTCAACTGGCCTCGGGCGCGCAGACGTGCCAGAGGCAGGGCGGGGTCGGCACGACTGAGCATAACCAGATGCAGGTTGGGTGGCTGGTGATCCATCAGGTATTCCAGTATTTCCTGAATTTGGGGGTGGCTGAGCCATTGTACATCATCCAGCACCAGCAGACTGAGATGAGGGAGCGCATTCAGGCGGTTGAGGATTTCATCCAATAGTCCCGGCAGGGGTGGCAGGTTCCCGGATTCGACAAGGGGCAAGAACTGCGTCGGCAGGGACGGATCAAGGGTTTGAAGAGCAGCCAGCCAGTAGCGCAGGAAACGGACGGGTTGGTTGTCATCCTCTTCCAGTGAAAGCCAGCCCAATTTGATTCCACTACGCAGCGAAGCCAGCCACTCGGCAGCCAGGGTGCTCTTGCCGTAGCCGGCCGGGGCGCAAATCAGGGTCAGGCGGCGGCTTTCCTGCAGGGCGCGGTTCAATTTCTCCACCAGCCGCGGGCGACGCACGGCATTCACCCGCAGCGGCGGGGGATGGAGTTTGGTGGCCAACAAAGCGGAGGACATCTTCAACCCAATAGTGAGCCAATTTCCAGCACCGCCTCGCCGTTGAGGCGGCTGTATTTCAGGTCGAGCAGGGCTTCATTGGCATCTTCCAGCGGGTAGGTGACCGTGTCGGGCTGCAGGGGGATTTTGACCGCCAGATCGAGCAGCTCCAGCCCGTCGCGGCGGGTGGCATTCGTCACGCTGGTCAGCACGCGCTCGCCGTAAATCAGGTCGTAGGGTAGTTCGGGGATGGGGCTGGCATGGACGGCATTGATCGCCAGCACGCCGCCGGGGCGCAGGGCGGCCAGCGCCGGCGGGACGATTTCCCCGGCTGGGGCAAAACTGACGGCGCGGTCAAGCGGCTGGGGCGGTGTTTCATCCGGTCGGCCAACCCAGACGGCGCCCAATGCCTCGGCATGCTGCTGGTGGTTGCGCGAGCGGGTGAACACAAACACCTCGCAGCCCCAGAATTGGGCAATTTGAATGGCAAGATGGGCGCTTGCGCCAAAGCCAAAAAGCCCCAACCGTTCACCGGGTTGCAGGCCGGCTTTGCGCAGGGCGCGGTAACCGATGATGCCGGCGCACAACAGCGGGGCTGCCTGCCGTTCGGAAAGCCCGGCCGGCAGGGGAAACACAAAGCGGGCATCGGCGATCATCCAGTCGGCATAACCGCCGTGGGTGTGGAAACCCGTAAAACGCGCCTGCGGGCACAGGTTTTCCTCGCCACGCAAACAAAAGGCACATTTGCCGCAGGCCTGACCCAGCCAGGCCACCCCCACCCGCTGGCCGATTTCCAATCCTTCCACCCCTTCGCCCAGCATCTCAACCAACCCGACTACCTGATGGCCGGGAATGATCGGGTAGCGGGGCGGGATCAATTCCCCTTCGCAGATGTGCAGGTCGGTGCGGCAGACCCCGCAAGCCTGTACCCGCACCAGCACTTCTCCGCTGGCGGGCTTGAGGATGGGCAAATCCACTGGCTGCAAGGGTAGTTCTTCCACCGCCGCCGGTTTGAGCAGTTGCATGGCTTGCATGGCTTTTTTACCCTCCATAAAGTCAAGATGGATAATCAGGGCTGTTCATTGAACATCTTATCACGAAATCTCCTTGCCGATTTATCAAAGCAATTTTTTCGGAAAAGGATAAAAGAGACATTATTTTTACGGTGTATTTTAAATTGAGGGATTGTCAAATTTTCTCTGTTTGCTAAAATCTTGGTAGGAATTTGTTTCGGGGGCTAGCGTATGAGATTCTTTTTGCGTTTCTGGGAGAACCTTAACCAACGCTACAGGTTTGTCTGGGAATGGATCGTCATTATTGGGTGGGCGGTGTGGATCGGAAGGAATTACCTTGATCCAAATCCGCGGGTGTGGCCGTGGGGAGCAGAGTTCCCGATGGTGGTTTTGCCACATTATATCTGGTCTCTACTGACCCGATGCGGAGATTGTATTTTATGGAACGGCTTTATCAACGGCGGCTATCCTGCCTTTGCCGAATTACACGGTGCACCTTTGCATCCCTTCACCATTCTTACAACATTACTTCAAGGGCCGATTAATGGCGTCAAGACCAATTTGATTCTCCACTTGGCGCTGGCCGGTTTTGCGCAATGGTGGCTTGCTCGCAGTCTGAATTTAAGCCTGGTGCCGCGGTTGTGGAGCGCGATGATGGCGGTTGCCGGTGGACATCTGGCGGGACGGATGGAATTGGGGTTGTTCCCGCTGGTTATGTCCACCGCGAGCGCTTCTTTAGTCCTTGCGGCCGGCTTGGATCTGGTATTGAAAAAGACAAATCGGGCCGTGGTTGGGTTTGGGTTGACTTTGACATTTCTTCTCCTTTCCGGGCAAGGCTACTTACAAATTGGCATGCTGGTAACCCTCCTCCCAGCCTTTCTGGTCTTTTTACTGGATGACCGTTTTCGCTTGAATGCGTTAGCGGGGAAGTTTCTGCTGGGCGGTGTTCTGGCAATTTTATTGAGTGCAGTATTTTTGGTGCCTCTCCTGCATTTTCTGCCGAACTTTGCAAAAGATACCGATGCCTATTTCACCACGACGCAACCTCTGGAATACTTGCCTTTGAATCTGGTGGTGCGGGAGGATGCTTTTTACCGATCCAATGTGCTGGGTAAGCAGCCTTATCCCTATTTGTATTCGAATTATATTGGTTGGGTGGCGGTCGGCCTTGCTTTGGGACGGCTGTTCAGACCCCCTTCGGGCGAGAAAAGAAAGTTGTATTTTTTCTTTTTACTTGCGTTGATTCTGGTGTTTCTGGCGGCGAGTGCGATCAGCCTCAAAGTAATATTTTCTCTTGCGCCGGAATTCTTAAGCGGTATTCGCAACCCGCCGTTAATTGCCGGTTTGGCCGTGCCATTGATCCTGGCGCTGGCGGCCTGGGCGTTGAATGACCTGTTATCTCACTCCATGCCAAAGTTAACCCTCTCGTGGTCGCCAGATTTTTCTTTCCACGTTAATCTTTTTTGGGTGGTGATTGCCATTCCTCTGCTTTGGTCACTTAAATCCGCCCACGATTTCAGCCGACTCTGGCTGGTAACCACCCCGGCCGGGAAGGACTTGCCCGAAGTCCTGCAAAACCTGAGCCCATCATCGGCTCAATGGATACGAATGCCGCTGGGAGAGCATTTCTGGCAGCCGGATGCGGCTGAGTTGGGATTGAAGTTAACCGGCGTTTTCCGCCCATGGCACTGGAAAAATCGCTGGATGCCGGAGCCTCATCTCGAAGGAGCGCGCTCTGAGGAGGCAGTCAATTTACCAGTATATGTGAGGAGTGTTGAAGGAATTCATATTCTGGCGTTTCCTCAGAACGAATATGCTTTTGTGCAAAGCGGAAATCTCCAGCAGGCATGTCAAGCCAAGGCGCTTGGCGGTCATATTTCGGTAACCTGCCGAAATGATCAGCCGGGCACATTGATGGTGTTGGAGAATTATTTTTCTGGCTGGAGCGCCCAATGTAATGGAGAACGATTAACACTCGATCGGCAATCCCCGTGGTTGAGCATCTGGCTGCCAGCCGGGAATCACGAGTGTCAGTTCAACTACCGCCCGTGGGACGTGTATGTGGGGATGCTGCTGAATCTGGGCGGAATTGGACTGGCGGTTTACCTGTGGCGCAAACCGGAACAACAGGCTGAGAAAGAGCAAGCAAACGCAACTTGATCCGTTAACCAGAATTGCCTTGCTTGCAGAGAAATCTGGTGGGTAGTGTGCCACTTTTCAAAATTGTTTAGTAAAAAAGTACATCTTTATGGCATAATCGAACCAGAAAGATTCTTGGAGAGGGGGCGCCGTGCCGCCCCCTTTTTGAATGGATTGGAACGCTGGTGATGAAAATCAGACTGCTCTCGATTTTGTTGGTGCTTTGTTTCATCGGCGGGCTTTTCTCCCCACGGCCGGTTTACGGTGTTGAGGATGGAGGAGAAACTCTTTACTTGCCGATTGTATTTCGCAACTATGATCCTTATGCTCACTTTCGAACGGTGAATGCGCCCTACACAACCCGCTTTGTGGAAAGCGCCATCCTGTGGTTTGGGCGGGTGGGGCCGGCTGAAAACTACACCGATGTGCGCGTGCGCTACACCGATAGCGAGCTGGTGGTGGACTTCGGCGTGTTCGACCGGCGCATCTGGTATAACAGCAGCCCGTCGAGCGGCGCGCTGGAATACTGGGACGCCGCCACCCTGCTGCTCAACACGGCGGTCAATGCGCCGGAGCGTCCCGGCGGTCAGTCCTACCGTTTTGTGGCCCAGTTTAAGGGTCTGGGCAATGGTGAAACTTTGCCACTGCCCTACAAAGCCGTTTATCGCGGAACCGGCAGCGGCTGGCAGAGCCAGAATATCTCCTTCTCTGTAGAAACCGGCTGGCGGGGGGATGCCCTCAATGACGATGGAGATGACCGTGGCTGGCGGATTACCTTCCGCATCCCTTACGCCAGCTTGGGGCTGAGCCGCCCGGCAGAGGGCAGCCGGTGGCGCATGGCGCTCATCTCGCATGACCGTGACAGCCGCGCCGGCCCGCCCGGTACTTCGTTTATCTGGCCGGAAGCAGCCGAACGGGATGAGCCGGCAACCTGGGGGGTGCTGCGGTTCGGCTTACCGTCTTATGCGCCGCCTTCCGTGCGCAACCTGACCAGCCTGTTGATCCGTGAGGGGGAAAATGGCGCGGTGGTGCCGGATGCGGCTGTGGGCGGGACGATCAGCAACCAATGTCCGGGTGATGATTACCACATCTGGAATGTGTGGGGCAACCGCAATTACGCAAACGAAAACAGCGCGCTAATCCAGAATCAGGCGGATATTGCCGACTGGCCGTGTTTTTCCAAATATTACCTGACCTTCCCGCTCGACCGGCTGCCGCCCGGCAAGGTGATTCGCTCGGCGCGGCTGGTACTGCATCACTGGGGCGGTTCGGGGAAAATTTGCAGCGACCCGGATCAAAATCCCGACCCGGATTGTGCGCGCAGTTCCTACATTCAGATTCTTACGGTTGTGAACTCGTGGCAGGAAGACACCATCACATGGAACAACGCCCCGCCGGCTTTTGAAAATGTGGCGATGCTGCAGGTGCCTCCGTACAACATCGACCAACCGGGGCAAAGTTGGCCGGGCGCACGCCGCGAATGGGATGTTTCCTACGCGCTCGCCAAAGCCTACGATCAACGGGTGGGCTGGATCAGTTTTGCGGTGTACAGCGCCGACAGCGCCTACCATAGCGGCAAGTATTTCAGCGCATCCGAAACGGAAGATTGGAACAAGATCGGTCGTCCAACGCTGATCATCGAATACGGCGATTGAGCGTAAATTTTCTCTAAAAATTTTGGAAGAGGGGTGTAAACTCGCTATAATAACTTTAACCGCCTTGGACAATCTTCAATTTCCCCCGGCGTTCTTCATCCTTCTGACGGCTGGTCTGCTGACGGGCTGGCTGGCCTGGTTTGTTGCCCGCCGCCTTTCGGCAGCCCTGGGGGCGCGTCCGTTGTTCTTTTTGTTGCTGGGCAGTACCTACTGGTCACTGATGTATGCTGCTCAGAATCTGATGACCGCTTCCCCGTGGAAGGAATGGCTGGATATTGCCGTTAACCCCGGCATCATGCTGGTGCCGGCTGCCTGGCTGGTGTTCAGTCTGGAGTACAGCGGGCGAGGACGGCTGGTCACCCCTTGGTTGATCGGCTTGCTGGCGATTGAGCCGCTGCTTGCCCATCTGCTCATTTTTACCAATTCGCTTCATCATCTCTATTACGGCTCTCCTGCCCGCCCGTGGGTAGAAGCGGGCGGGTTCCTTTACCTTGGTTTTGACCCGGGACCTTATTTCTGGTTTCATACTCTTTATTCCTACGCGTTGATTGCAGTCGGGTCGGTGTTGTTGTTGCTTTCGGCGTGGTGGATGCGCGGTCTGTACCGCAAACAGGCTTTCATCCTCTTGGGGGCGGTGCTTATACCGTGGCTTTCCAATATCCTGTTCGTTGTTTCGCCGGCCTTTGAGCTCTCTTTGCATCTCGACCTGACGCCGATTTTCTTCTCGATCAGCGGGGTGCTGCTGGTCATCGGGGTTTTTCGCTTCCGCCTGCTGGATTTAACCCCCCTGGCGCGTGACCTGCTCTTTGAGGTGCTGGAAGATGCGCTGATTGTGGTGGACTCGGAAAACCGGGTGGTGGATTTGAACCCGGCCGCCTGCCGTCTGTTTGGGGTGGAAGCCAGCGGGGTAATCGGTAAACCCGCCCGGCAACTGTTCCAGCCGGTGCTGGCGATTGCCCAGCGCTACGCCAACACCCTGGAAGTTCACGAAGTGGTTCACTTGCCCATTGAAGGCGAAGACCGCTATTTTGATTTGCGCATTTCACCGCTCAAAGCCCAGCGGCGGGGATATGCCGGCCGCATGGTGTTGCTGCGCGATATGACCACCATCTACCGCGCACAGCAGGCTTTGCAAGACAGCGAGGCCCGTTACCGGCAGTTGATCGAATCCTCTCCGGAGGTGATTTTCGTGCTGGACGGGCAGGGCCGGATGTTGCTGGCCAACCCGATTGCGCTGGAAAAGTTCGCCCTGCCGGGCGGGGTGATTGAGGATCGGGTGGGCTTCTGTCACCTGTTTTTAGAAGAAGACCGCGATGCGGTGTTACAGCAACTCCTGCTGGTGCTGGAAACCCGCCAGATTCAAACCCTGCAAGCCACGGCTCTGGCCTGGGACGGCCATCCCTTTGCGGCTGAAATCTACCTCTCCCCGCTGAAATCGGGCGGACAGGCAGCCGAAGAAGTGTTGTGTCTGGTGCGGGATGTTACCGAGCGCAAAAGAGCCGAAGAACGTCTTTTGCAGGCAGCCGAGATCGAGCGGCAAAACCGCGAACTGGCCGAAGCCCTGCGCGAGATTGGACTGGCGCTCAGCGCCAGTCTGGATGTGGATGAAGTGCTGGATAAAATCCTTGAAGGCATTGGGCTGGTGATTCCTTACGATTCGGGCAATATCACATTGCTGGAAGGCAAGCGCGCGGTGATCAGCCGCAGCCGCGGCTATGAACGGTTTGGTGCCCATGTGCTGCAAATGGTGCGGCAATTCGTGTTCGATGTGGATCAGACCGAAAACTTTCGCTGGATGATGGAAAACCGCAAGCCACTGATTATTCAGGACACCCATGCCTACCCCGGCTGGGTGCGGGTGGAAGCGACCGAGTACATCCATTCGTGGGTGGGTGCGCCGATCATCGTCCGGAATGAGGTGCTGGGCTTTCTTTCACTGGATAAATGCGAGGAGAATTTTTACCGGCCGGAACATGCCCGCACCCTGGAATTGTTCGCGGCTCAGGCCGGACAGGCGCTTTACAATGCGCGTCTCTACCGGCAGAGCCGTCAAATGCTGGAACATGAGCAAAAGATCAACCAGATTCTGGAGAGAATTGCATCCTCATTGAATATTGAAACTACCGTTGAGCAAATTAATATTTTTGGCTGTCAATGGCTGGGGGCGGATGCTGGATTAATTGGTTTATACGAGGAAGAAAGAGATCGCCTGGTCACCCTGAGTGTGTATGATCCGAGCAATCGCCTGGTGCGGGTGAGCGAATCGCCGCGTGGCACGGGGATTTCGTGGCAGGCGATTGAAGAACGTAAGCCGATACTGGTAGAGGACTATTCCAAACATCCCTCGGCCCGACCCGAGGTTAAAAATACCGGTGTTTATGGTTTTCTGGCATTTCCCATTTTGACCGAGACGGAAATCCTCGGTGTGCTGAATTACTTCATGCTCTCGCCGGAAAAGAAGTTTGAGCCGGCGGTGATCGGGATGGCCGAAACGCTGGCGCGCTACAGTGCGATTGCCATTCAGAAAGCTCGCCTGCTGGAAGAAGCCACCCGCCGGGCACGGGAAGCCGAAACGCTCCAACAGGCTTCTGCGGCAGTTTCTTCGGCGCTGCGCCTCGATCAGGTGCTCGATCAAGTCCTCGAAAATCTGGAGCGGGTTGTGCCGTATGACTCGTGCGCGCTTTTCCTCAAGGAAGGGAGTACTTTACGGGTGGTTGCGGCGCGCGGCTTCCCCCATAAAGAGAAGGTGATCGGCCAGCGCTTTCCGGCTCAGGATGAGCTGCTGCTGGAAAGCGTCAAGCGAGGCTCGCCGCTGATCCTCGCAGATGCTCAGCGAGATCCCCGCTACAAACACTGGGGAGATTCTGCCCATGTGCGTTCGTGGATGGGCGTTCCGCTGATTAAGCGCAATGATGTGATCGGGTTTTTAACGATTGACCACAGCCAGCCGGGTATTTACACCCCAAACCACGCCAAACTGGCACGGGCGTTTGCCAATCAAGCAGCGGCGGCCATTGACAATGCCCGTCTGTTTGAATCGGTTCAGCGCATGGCGGTCAGCGACCCGTTGACCGGTTTGTACAACCGCCGGCATTTCTTTGAACTGGCTTCCAAGGAGTTTTACCGCGCCCGGCGGTACGGCAAAGACCTTTCGCTGGTGATGATGGACCTGGATGATTTGAAATTGATCAACGATACGTATGGGCATCTGGTGGGCGACCAGTTGATCATGTTCGTTGCTGACCAGTGCCGCAATCAGTTGCGCAAGGCCGATCTGGCGGCTCGGTTTGGCGGAGATGAGTTCATCCTGCTGCTGCCAGAAACCGGGTTGGAGCAGGCCATGCAGGTTGCCTGGCGCTTGCGGGATGCCGTAGCGCGCGGTCTGACCGATGAGAAGGGCGGAATGGTGGTTTCGGGGGTCAGTTTGGGGGTCAGCACGCTGGATCCCAGTTGCAATACGCTTGAATTGATGGTCAACCGCGCCGATCAGGCGCTTTACACGGCCAAAGAAAGCGGTAAGAACCGGGTGTGCGCGTGGATTGACGGGCAGGTGCGCTCTTTTGCCACCAGGCCGCTTGCCCAGCCTAAGGATGATGTGAAGCCGGTTTAAGCGCCCCGCCCTGCCCCCACTATGGTTTTGCGGGAGATTGCCACGCTCGATTGCGCTCGCTGGCCATGACATGCTCTTTTTAATGTCATTCCGAGCGAAGCGACGCTTTACAGTGCCGGGGAGTCTCCCCCTCCCGCCTCCGCAACGGCTTAATAAAAGGCTCAGGGACAGGGGACGGCCTGGGGAGTGAAGGTCGGAATCGGCGGTAAAGTCGGCACGACTTCATCCGGCGCGGTTAACCAACGGCGAGCAGCGACGTCAAAATAAAACACCCTGCCTTGCTCGTCGGCGAGCGTCAGGCGGTAGCTATCGGCCGCCATGATGCGGAGAAGGCTGCTTGGAACGGGGGCCGGTTCTTTCTGAATGGGCGCGTTGACGGTGAACAGCACCAGCATCCCGCCGGCCGGCTCGGAAAAACGCCGCCCGGCCATCACCGTCACAAAATTGCCGTTGACGCTTCCGCTCCAGCCGTTGACTGCCATGAAATCGAGGTCTTCGTAATCGCCCTGGTCTTCCAGCTCAAAAATCCCTTCCGGCTGCTCGACCGTGGCCGGGGTTGACTCCGGCGGAGGACAGACTCCCAACGTGAGGGTCGGTGCAGCCAGCAAACCGGCTGACTGACGGGCTTCCTGAATCTGCTGCAGGCGGTTGAGTTTTTCTTCGAGCAGGGCTTGTTCGGCGGGGTTGACTGCGCTCTGGCTGCGTTCGCTGATCTGCTCCAGCAGGGTGGTGAGCCAGCCGCCGCCGCTATCTCCCTGCTGCGGGTTGAACTGCCCGCGTGCCGAAAGGATGCTGCCGCCCACCAGCAACAGCGCTCCCAGCAGGGCAGCGAGCCAAAGGATGGGTCTTCTCGTGGGTGATCTCATGCCATTCTCCTTCCTGCACCGGTCAGCGGATCTGCCAGCGGATATCGGTCACCCAGCGCAGGACTTGCTGAGCCGTGCGCGGGTCTTGATTCAGCCAGTCGTACAACTGCGACCAGCCCTCATCGGGGGTGTTGTCAAGAGTGGCGCATTCTGCGGATTTCTTCTGCTGACACGACTGGAACTGGGTCATCGCCCCGGCAAAGGTCATCTTGCCGCCTTTGTAAAGCGCGCCGTACAGGCTGACGGCCTGCCACTGGCGGGCGAGATAGCCGTCATTGCGGTAAATTTCCGGCAGCGGCAGGGCCGGCGGGGCGCCCCACGAAACGTAATAGACATCCCCCTGACTCCAATCCATTACCACATTGTTGGCATCGCGGGTGGTCGAAAACACCCAACTCAGGCTTGGGGTGATCGGGCAGCCGACGCACGCGCCGTAATTGAGGTACATCTCCCGGCCGCGGCTGTTGGCGTTGAAGCCTTCCACCCATCCGCCGGTGACATAGGGGGTATTCCACCAGTATCTGCCGTCCGATTCGCGTCCGGCCCACTCGATATCCAGCGCGCCCATCACCCACAGGCGGCTGGCGTAGCCGCTGGCGCGGATCCACTCGTTCAGGTTGTAGGTGGTATCCGCAAAGCGCTGGCCGAAGGCGTAAGCGGTCTGGCGCAGTGCGGCCTGATCGGCTGAGAACTTGTTGATGTCGTTGTCAATGTTCATGTCGTCGTAGTTGTTGCTGCCGATGCCGAGCGCCAGCAGCGAGATGCCGTCGCTGCACCAGCGGTAACCCAGCAGATACTGTTGCGCCAGTTCTTCCACCCGCTTAAAGGTCAGGTTGGTGCGCGTGCCGGTGCTGGGATTGGTGTAGGTGCGCAGGTAATATTCGTTTCCCACCTTCCACATCTTGCCGAACGCCAAAACCACCAGGTTATCCTGCTGGCCGGGCAGGTTCTGGTCGCGCTGGCCCTGGGCGCAACCCAAATTGAACAGTTCGGGGTCAGTGGGGTTCTGGATATAAATGCTGGTTGCGTAAGGCGGCGCGGGTGGCAGGTCGTAGCGGCTAATTAACGGCAAAAATAGGAAACTTTGCGGTGAGAACGTTATTTCTGGCGTGTTGGTCGGCGTGCTGAGCGGCGGCAGTAGCGGCTTGGGTGTTGGCGTGGGGGGGGGCGGGTAGTCGCGCAGCACCAGCGGGAGGTAAAGCGGTGGTTGCTCCTGACCAAAGACCAGCGCGGCTGGCATCAGCAGCCCGGCCAGCACGATGAAGAGGATTATCCCCCGAAAAAATGGTTTTCGGAATGGCGAATGGATTTTCATTGACGATAAAGAATTTTTTTACAGGTCAGGAGGGGTAGGACGCGCTGATGGGTGCAAGAAGCATACCATGAGCGGTTGAGACAAGTCAAGCCCTCGCCTCCGCAGCGGCTTTGGGGGAGATTGCCGCGCTCGCTTGCGCTCGCTCGCAATGACGTTTACAAAGTTGATCTCTCCCACCCTGCCTCCGCAGCGGCTTTGGGGGAGATTGCCACGCTCGCTGTGGGGGAGCAGGGAGAAAAACTAGATGATTGAAAGCAAGGGCAATGGCTTACCCTGAAACACTTAGTTTCGATAAATCGTCTCAGAACAACGGATTGAAACTAACACAAAGCAGCAAGCAACCATTCAACCACCGCCGTAAGTGAATAAAGTAGATCGTAGTGATTCACCTGGCCACCAGTCGTGATTCATGCCACAGTCAGCCTGGCCACCGCAGTCAGCCTGGCCACCAGTCGTGAATCATGCCACAGTCAGCCTGGCCACCAGTCGTGATTCATGCCACAGTCAGCCTGGCCACCGCAGTCAGCCTGGCCACCAGTCGTGAATCATGCCACAGTCAGCCTGGCCACCAGTCGTGATTCATGCCACAGTCAGCCTGGCCACCGCAGTCAGCCTGGCCACCAGTCGTGAATCATGCCACAGTCAGCCTGGCCACCAGTCGTGATTCATGCCACAGTCAGCCTGGCCACCGCAGTCAGCCTGGCCACCAGTCGTGAATCATG
>NZ_LGHJ01000006.1 GCF_001306055.1 Bellilinea caldifistulae
GCCGAATTAACTTGCGGGTGTAGTGTTTCCACTCGATCAATTCATTCAATTTCCGCAAAAAATGATCGGCTGCTACAACTTGGTCGTACAGATAGTCCCCAAAAAATGATCCTTTGCCGGTTTCTTCAAAACGCTGCTTTTCCATCCCGCTGATCTCCAAAGTGGTTTGGTTCGATTGTATTAAGGTTTTCCCCTTTTCGTCAATCCCAGTTATTTGTTTTTCAACAATCTCCTGGACGGGTTGTTGACATCGCGGGTCAGGTAGTGGAATTCCAGCGGCTGACCATGGAATCTTTCCACATTCTCCGCGGGGCGTTCACCCAACCCCGGTGAGTAGCCTTTCTGAAGGACGATTTGACGGCTTCGGGCAGGGAAGGGGATGTCGAAGCGAATTTCCTCCACCTGAATAAAGCGGGCGATCTGCGGTCTGTCAGGCGCATCTAACATTTCAAGGCGTAATCCAACGCCGCGTTGTGCATCCACCCAGACCCGATAGCGGTCACTTTGCAAGTTAAGTAGTTTCTTTGAAAAAGTATTCCTCCATGAAGCGAATCTAAATCAGACAAAAACACCCTTAATTGCATCTCAAAACCCTGATATAATTTGGCGCATGAAATACTACATCTGGACGGAAGGTTGTCAGATGAACGTGGCCGACTCACAGCGGGTGGCTTCGGCGCTGGAACACCTCGGTTATCACAGCGCATCGCGCGCCGAAGAGGCTGACGTGATCGTGTTGAATACCTGTGTGGTGCGCCAGTCCGCCGAAGATAAAGCTTACGGCCGGCTCAGTTCACTGCGCCCGATCAAAAAGCAGCGCCCCGATCTGGTGATTAACCTGATGGGCTGTCTGGTGGGGGTCAAGGGCAACCCCAAGGTGGCCGAGCGCTTCCCGTATGTGGATGTCTTTTCGCCGCCTTCTGACCCGCGCCCGCTGGTGGAGTACCTGCTGCGCCGCGATGGGCGCGATCTGGAACAGGCCGAGGTCGCCCTGCGTTACGCACTCCAGGACGAAGACCTGACCCTGCCGGCCGAAGAACGCGGCAATCTGGTTTCGGCTTTCATCCCGGTGGTGTACGGCTGCTCGCATGCCTGCACCTTCTGCATCATCCCCTACCGGCGCGGGGTGGAAAAAAGCCGCCCGCCGCAGGAAATTTTGAACGAAGCCCGCGCGCTGGTGGCGCAGGGTGTCAAAGAAATTACCCTGCTGGGGCAGATTGTCGACCGCTACGGCAAGGACAATCCCGACTACCCCACCCTGAGCGGGTTGCTCCGCCGGCTACAACAAATTGAAGGGCTGGAGCGCATCCGCTTCCTCACCTCGCACCCCAACTGGATGACCGATGACCTGCTGGATGCGGTTGCCGAACTGCCCAAGGTCATGCCGCACATCGAAGTGCCGGTGCAGGCCGGCGACGACGAGGTGCTGGCCAACATGCGCCGCGGTTATACCGCCGAGCAGTACCGCCGGCTGGTGGAGAAAATCCGCGCCCGCATCCCCGGCGTTTCCATCGCCACCGATGTGATTGTCGGCTTCCCCGGCGAGAGCGAAGCCCAGTTCCAGCACACCTACGACCTGCTGGCGGAGTTGAAACTGGATGTGGCGCATCTGGCGCGCTACTCGCCGCGCGAAGGCACGGTTTCGGCGCGCCGCATGGCCGATGATGTGCCGGACGAGGAAAAATGGCGGCGTTTCCGCCTGCTGGAAGAATTGCAGGAGACGATTGCCGCCGAAATCCACGCTGCCTACCTCGGCAAGACGGTGGATGTATTGTTCGAAGAACCGGTACGCGGGCGCTGGAAGGGACGCACCCCCACCAATAAACTGGTCTTTGTCGAAAGTGAAGCCGACCTGCGGGGTAAGATCCTGCCGGTGGAAATCACCTGGACGGGACCGTGGTCCATGCAGGGACGCCTGACTCAACCGGCATGAAGCGCGTATTTCCGCTTTTGCTGGGCGGGGCGGTGATTGCCGGACTGGTGGTGGGTTATTTCTGGTTTCTGAATCCGCGCCGCACGGCCAATCGCACCACCCGTGTGGTACAGTTCATCCGTAACCCGCAGAATTATGCCGACTGGATGGTGCGCGCCGGTACACGCTGCGAGGGCGCTCCGTTTGCCTTCCCCACCGATGGTTATATCGGTTTTTTGTGGGATGATTCGTTCCGCCCCGGCCACCGCCACACCGGCCTGGATATTTTCGGCGGCACCCCACCGGGGCAGACGCCGGTGTACGCTGCCTACGACGGCTACCTGACCCGCCTTTCGGACTGGAAATCCACCGTCATCATCCGCATCCCGCAAGACCCGCTCCAACCAGGCCGTCAAATCTGGACGTATTACACCCATCTGGCGGACGAACAGGGCAATTCCCAGATTGCGCCGCAATTTCCGCCCGGCACGAGCGAGGTGTTTGTCGAGCAGGGCACTTTGCTGGGCTTTCAGGGCAATTTTTCTGGCACGCCCGGCGCGCCGGTAGGGGTGCATCTGCATTTTTCGATTGTCAAAGATGACGGGCAGGGTCACTTCCTCAACGAACTGGAGATTGGTAACACCTTCGACCCATCCCCCTACTTCAACCTGCGCCTGAACGCCAACGACAATCCGCCTGTGCCGCAAGTGTGCGAACCAGCGGATGGGCAGGTAAAGGAGCAGCCATGAACCGTAAAAATGGATCCGTCCCCCCACGGGTAGCCCTGGTTTGCGGAGCCGGCCGTGACCCCGGCCGCGCGATTGCCCTCCGTCTGGCGGCTGCCGGCTGGCAGATTGCCGCCCATGATTTACAGCCCCTGCATCTGGAAGAGTTGAAGCAGGAGATCGAGCAAATCGGTTCGGTCTGCCGCACCTACGTGGGGGATACCGGCAAGGGGCTGGCAGCCCGGGCGCTGATTGACGATGTTCTCCATGATTGGGAGCGGCTGGATGTTTTGATGTATTGCCTGCAAGCTGCTCCTTCTGCCGATTTGCTGATGCTGGACGAGTGGGACTGGCAGCGCGCGCTTGAAATCAACCTGAGCGCGCCGTTTTTGCTGGCGCAGGCTGCCGTGGCGGTGATGCGTGAGCAGAAAGGCGGGGGAGGAGTTTTCTTCGTCACCCAGCCCCAACTGGCACGGTCTTCTCTGCCGCTGGCAGCCGCCCAGGCCGGAATTAGCGGGCTGGTGGAAGCCATCGCTTCCGGGCTGCTGGCGTATAATATTCATAGTGCTGTGTTTGCCGCCGCTCAGGACAACCTTGAAACGATTGTTCAACAGGTGCTTCGGCGCGTTGAGACGGATTAATGGCGGAGATACAGCCCATCCCACCGAACGGGGGAGGCTGCCATGCCACTTTCCTATCGTGAACTGGTGCAGGGATTACAGCGGCTGGGGCTGCCAGCCGGTAAACCGGTGATTGCCCATGCCTCGTTGAAGTCGTTTGGGGAGGTACGCGGCGGGGCCGAAACGCTGCTGGGTGCCCTGCTCGGCGTCTTCCCGCATCTGATGATGCCCACCCACACTTACCAGACCATGCTGATTCCGGAAGAAGGCCCGGCCGATAATGCCATCCAATACGGCAGCGGGCGCGATCAAAACGCCATGGCGGTTTTCTTCACCCCCGACCTGCCGGCCGACCCGCTGATGGGCATCCTGCCGGAGGTGCTCCGTAAACACCCGCAGGCAAAGCGTTCAACTCATCCGATCCTTTCGTTTGCCGGAGTGGGCGTGGATGAGACGCTTACCACTCAAACGCTGGCCGAACCGTTGGCGCCCATCCGGGTTTTGAACGAAGAAGAGGGCTGGGTGCTGCTGCTGGGGGTGGATCACACCGTCAATACCAGCATCCATTACGCCGAAAAACTGGCCGGGCGGCGGCAATTCGTGCGTTGGGCGCTGACTCCCGGCGGCGTGGTGGAGTGTCCGGGTTTTCCGGGCTGTTCGCTGGGGTTTGAAAAAGCCGCCCCGCTGCTGCAAGCCGTCACCCGCGAGACTATGATCGGAACGGCACGGGTGCGCGCTTTACCTTTGACCGAGATGACCGGCCTGCTGGTGGCCGCCTTGCAGGAAGACCCGCTGGCGTTTTTGTGCGATGACCCGACCTGCGAACGCTGTGCCGCAACGCGGCAGGCTTTGGCAAGAGAGTAAGGTTACAGGGCAATCTCCCCCGCCATGGCTGTGGGGGAGATTGCCGCGCTGGCTGAGACGATTTCCTCAAATCGTTGAAAATCCTCATCCGCAGGCGGGGTTGTGTTAGAATTAGAGACGGCTGCCCGGCAGCCGCAAAAAATCCCTCTGTTTAGGTGAACCATGCCTGCAAACGCATTTGAAGAACTCCAATGGCGCGGGCTGGTCTTTGATTGTATCGAAGGCGTCCAGAACCTGCTTGCCACCCAGACCGTCACCGTCTATAACGGTTTTGATGTGACCGCCGATAGCCTGCACATCGGTCACCTTGTGCCGTTGCTGGCGCTGGCGCGCTTGCAGCGTTACGGTCATCACCCGATTGCGGTGGCGGGCGGCGGCACGACCATGATCGGCGATCCGAGCGGCAAGAGCAGCGAACGCCCGCTACTTTCGCGTCAGCAGATCGAAGAAAACGCCGAAGCCATCAAGGGGCAGCTGGCGCGTTTTCTGGATTTCGACTCCAAAACCAACCCGGCCCGGCTGGTCAACAACGCCGACTGGCTGCTGCCTCTCAACCTGATTGACTTCCTGCGGGACATTGGCAAGCATTTCACCGTCAATTACATGATTGCCAAGGACTCGGTGCGCGCCCGGCTGGAGCGCGAAGAGGGCATTTCTTTCACCGAGTTCAGTTACATGCTCCTGCAATCCTACGACTTTCTGCACCTGTACCGCACCTACGGCTGCCTGCTGCAAACCGGTGGCTCGGATCAGTGGGGAAACATTACCGCCGGGGTGGAGTTGATTCGCCGTGTAACCGGCGGGACGGCCTATGGACTGGTTTACCCGCTCATCACCAAAGCCGATGGCAGTAAATTCGGCAAGACCGAAAGCGGTGCGGTCTGGCTTGACCCCCGGCGCACCTCGCCCTACCGCTTCTACCAGTTCTGGCTGAACACGGATGACCGCGACGTGATTCACTACCTGAAAGTGTTTACTTTCCTGACCCAGCCGGAAATCGAGGAATTGCAGCACGCGCTGGAAGAAAAACCCGAACAGCGCGATGCCCAGCGTACGCTGGCGCGGGTGATGACCGGCATGCTGCACGGCGAAACTGCCCTGGCGCGCGCTGAACAGGCTGCACAGGTGTTGTTTGGCGGCGCGGTGGAGGGGCTTTCGGCCGCGGAGATTGAGGATATCTTTGCCGATGTCCCCTCAGCACGCTTGAACAAAGACCAGTTCAGCGGGACAGGCCTGAATATCGTAGATTTACTGGTTGGCAGCGGGATGATGAAATCCAGGGGTGAAGCCCGCCGCGCCATCGGTGAGGGCGGAATTTACCTGAACAATCATCGTGTTGCCGAAAGTGAACGTCTGGTGACCGTCAATGATCTGCTGGAAGGTCGTTTCCTCATCCTGCGGCGCGGTAAAAAGACCTACTTTTTGGTGGAAGTGGTCGGATAGAACCCCGCTCAAAACCAGTTTTCGGGGCGAGATTAACCGCATATCCGTCGCCGCAAGCGAGCGAGGCAATCTCCCGCAAAGCCGTTACAGAGGCTGGCTGGGAGATGTCCACCTGCACTGCACCAAGCGCAGTGCGGTACAGGTGTCGCTCCGCTCGGCATGACATTAAACGCTAATCCGTCGCCGCGAGCCGCCGTCAGGCGGCGTGGCGGTTTTTCTAACCCAATTCGCGCGTGCCGGAAAGCAGTTTTTGAATGTGGGCGATGTGATCGCGTTCGTGCCACGCAGCGCGGCGCAGCAGTTTACGCGGGCTCCAAAATTCGCCGTCCTTGCCCACCACTTTCACTTCACCTTCCAGCGTCGGCAGCGTTTCCACCAGTCTGCGGCGCACCGCATCCAACTGCTCAAACACATCCTCCGGCAACTCGCGTCGGCTGATGCCGGCCAGCCCCAGGCGGTCGAGGTACCACCATTCGGCTTTGGCAACATGCCCCAGCACCCCGCGGATGCTCCAGCGTTCACCGGGGTAAGGCCGGTCAAGAATGGTGTCGGATAGGCCTTCTACCAGTTTGAGCAGGTCGGCGCGACTGAAGGAGAGGATATCCAGCCCGCGGCGCACTTCCAGCCGGGTGAGCGGCTTCCAGTCGTAGCGGAACCAGGCGTTGACCGAATAACGCCCGTCCGGCTTGACATCGAAGTTTTCGTCAATTTCGTACACTTCCCACACATCCACCAGCCGCACATCCACATCATGCACATCGTCGAGCCACGATTGGGCGGTGTGACTGGCAATCCAGCGTTTATATTCCAGAAATGCCAGCGCCATATTCATGACGGCCTCACTGCTTTCTGTGCCGTAGGCAAAACAACCGGGATGTTCCAGCGCCCATGCCAGCGAGCGGTTTTCAACATTGTTTTCCAGTCCAACCAGAATGTGCATGAGTTTTCCTCCGCCTTCAAGTTGAGATTACCCCTATTATAGCAACTTGTTTGACCAGGATTCGGTTAAAAATCCTTTGAGAGGAATGGGGAAAAATAAAACACCCGGCCGGGGATGCTGCACGGGTGTTTTGGGGTGGGGAATTGGAGAATGTTTAAGGTTCCAGCAATTGACCACGCTCTTCGCCCATCGGGTTGAGGGCTGTGTGAACATTGACATAAATCAGTCCGCTGCGCAGGTAGTTGTTGAACTGCGCGCCGGTTACGCCGGCGGCCATCAACTGCGCCGGGCCGATCACGCCGGTGATGTACAGGTTGCCGTCGGCATCGTAGGTGCAATCACCCACCACCGAAGGCGCAGGCGAACCGCACAGGCTGATGAAAATCGGTGCGGTCTGGGTTGCATCCGCCGGGGCATGCAGGTGAACACCGGTTGCCGGGCCGGAAAGCCGGCGCCCAATCACGGTGAAATTAAAACTGCCGTCCATGTTGGAGACCACCACAGCCGAACCGCGTGCCGTCGAACCAACCACTTCGTGGAGTTCATTGTCCGGTGAAAGGCTGGCTCGAAAGACCTGCTTGCGGGCTATCGCCGCGCCGCCGGGCAGCGCCAAAGCAACCGCAACCAGTAAGACAACCGCCAGTAAAAACCATTTTTGGAAACGCATGCAAATACCTCCTGGGAAAAAAGAAAGGGGAAAAACAACGTCCTAAAATTGATTGTACTGCGGAAAATTCAGAAATCAATTACCTTTTTAGTCAATAATATTATAACTTTATTTGAATCAATCCCCGCGGCTTTGTTTCGTCATCAATCCAAAACCTCACTCCTGCCCTTTGGCCTGCTATAATTCAGAAAGATGTTGTCCTTTTCTTTCTTCCTGCGCCGCAAAGCCGCCCTGCTGATGATGGTGCTGCTGCTGGCTGGCTGTGTGAGTCCTCCTACCAGATTGACGGCTACCCCCTCGGCAACCGCTTCGCCGCTGCCCGTTCAACCGCCTTCGGCGACGGCTACCTTGCCGGGTTTCCGCACACCGCGGGCGGTTTTCCCCACCCCGCGCCTGACGCCGATCACCCCCATCCCGCCGCCGCTTTCCCAAATCCGCCTGCCGGTGGAGGTGCGCACGCTGGTGCTGGTGGGGCTGGATTACAGCACCCCCTACGCTGGGCGCGGGGATGCTGTTGCGCTGGTGTTTTATCAACCGCGGCTTGGGCGCGCCAGTGTCCTTTCTCTGCCGCCGGACTTGTTCGTCTACATTCCCGGGTATACCATGCAGCGCCTCAACACGGCTTATGCTGTTGGCGGGGTGCGGATGCTGGCCGATACCCTGGAATACAACTTTGGCGTGCGCCCGGACGATTACGTAATCGTGCGGCTGGAAGCCCTGGTTTACTTCATTGACGATTTGGGCGGGCTGGAAGTGACCGTTGCCGAAAAGATGCCCGAAATCTGCAACGATATACCGCCCGGCCGTCACCTGCTGGACGGCGATCAGGTGATGTGTTACCTGCGTTATCGCATCGGTCAGGATGAAGAAAACCGCAACCTGCGCCAGCAGGAAATCCTGCGTCTGATTGTTCAGCGCATGGTTTCCGGCGGAACACTCGTGCGCCTGCCCGAACTGTATCAAAATTACCGCAACAGCGTTGAAAGCAGCCTGACCCTGCCGGACTTGCAAGTCTTAATCCCCTTCGCCCTGCGGTTGGGGGATGCCAGTCATCTCGGTTTTTTCCGTTTGGGCAAGGATGATCTGGAAACGTGGGAAATCCCGCAGGCGCTCAAACCGGTGGTTTTTTTGCCAAAGCCGGAGCGGGTGGCGGTTCAGGTGCAATCCGCGATTGATTTTGTGCTGACTCCCGTGCCGAACACCGACCGTCTGCTGACCCTGGAATACGAACTGACCATCAGCCCGACTCCGACCAACACCCGCACGCCCACCCTCACCCCGACGATTACACCAACCCCCGTCTTCACCCAGACGCTGACCCCCACCACCAGCCTGACGCCAACCCCGACCGGCAGCATCACCCCCACCGGTTCGATCACTGTATCGCCCAGCGTTACCCCCACCCCAACCCCGTGAGTCTTTTCGTTTTGGAAAGGTATCCGGTGGGGGTGTTCGTAAACCTTGTGCTTTATGATAAACTAATCCAAGACGGAGTCATCCATCCCATAGCCTTGGCACATTCTGTGCAGGGAGAGCAGTGAGTAAGTCAACATGAAACGGCTGGCGGTGTTGGGGATGATTGTATTGCTTGCCGGTGGGCTGTTTACAGCCGCACTCCCTGCGCCTGCGCCGGTACTCGCCGAAGAAACGACACCCGAAGCGCCCAAACGCCTGACCACCCTCCAAATCAACTTTGAACGCCACGAGTGGTGGCTGGTGCGCTGGAAAAATAACGAGATCACCTGCCGTTTTCTGGTGGAACACGAAGGCCTGCCGATTGCCGATGAGATTCGCGTGTGGTGTGGGACGACCCTCTACAACGAATGGCTGGCCACCAAACCCTGTGCGCTTACCTCACCGGATCAGTCCCTGCAATCCTGCCCCGGTTTGTACCTGTTTCACTTTACCAGTTATCCGGCCAGCAAAGAAGTCAATGTGGAACTACCCCTGCCGGCGGTGTGGGTCAGTGTGACCGGTTGTACCCCCCAGCCGCCCGGTAATCGTTGCGAAAGTCTGCCTCAATTGCTGCTGACCGGCGAAGAGCCGCTGCCTAATGAGACCATCATCAGCATTCAGGGAACGCTCAACGGCAATCCTTTTGTTTGCAATGGGGATGCCTGTGCCATTCCCTTGCAGCCAACCGGTCAGGGAGGGGTGACGGTCGAGTTTTGGGCCGACTCGAGCTTTGGCGATTCCAGCCCAAAATTCAGCGCCTTGGTGCGGGTCATTCCGCAGGGAGATTTTATGTCGCCGGAGGGAGTTTCCACGGACAAACCGCTCTACTACGTGGATGTGTTGAGCAGTCAGTGGCGCGGCGGTGCGCTGGCTTCCTGTTCCGATATCTGGGGATCGTTTCCGCCGATTGGCGGGCCGGCCCCGTGGCTGACCACGCCGCAAGACCCGCAGGAATTGTACTCGGCAGTCAGCCTGTATTATCTGGCGGGGATGCTGATTGCCAACGGCGAAGTGGACGCCAGCGAATGCCGCGATGGCGGACTGGCAACCCCGTTGACCGCCAGCGAATGCGGTGTGCGCGCAGCGTATGAGCAGGTGGTGGCCTGGCAAAACCGCTTCGATGAGGAAATCTGGAATGTGGCGCAGGATACGGGTGTGCCGGCTCAACTGCTGAAAAACATTTTCAGCCGCGAAAGCCAGTTCTGGCCGGGCATCTACCGCAATTACAAAGAAGCCGGTCTTGGACAGTTGACCGAAAAAGGCGCCGATACGGTCTTGTTGTGGAATCCGAGTTTCTTTGACCAGTTCTGTCCGCTGGTGCTGCACCAGAGTCGTTGTGATCTCGGTTTCGGTAATATCAAGGAAGATGAGCGGGCGCTGCTGCGGGGTGCCCTGGTGGGCAAGGTCAACGCTGCCTGTGCCGACTGCCCGGCGGGGATTGACCTTTCACAGGCGCATTTCAGCATCCGCGTGTTTGCTGAGGGGATGATCGGCAACTGCGAGCAGGTGGGGCGGGTTTTGAACAACCTGACCGGCAAGACGGCCGGTTCGGTGGCGACCTATGAAGACCTGTGGCGGTTTACGCTGGTCAATTACAACGCCGGGCCGGGCTGTCTGGCTACGGCGGTGCGCAAAGCGCTCAGTTTGGGTCAGCCGTTAACCTGGCAGAATGTTTCGGCTCAGTTGGAGCCAGCCTGTCAGGGCGCGATCAAGTACGTCAACGACATCAGCCAAAAGTTGAGCGGGGTTCAGCCTACGCCGACTTCGTGGGTGTACCCCGGTCAGCCGCCGCCGCAGGCCACCGTAGTTACCCTGCCGCCGGGTGTCACCCCCGTGCTTCAGCCGACTCTGCCACCGGGGGCAACCCCCCAACCGGGTGCGACGCCTCAGCCCGGCTACCCGCCACCGCAAGCCACCCCGGTTGAAGGCTATCCCTATCCCGTCCAGCCCACCCCCACGTTTTACAACCCCTACCCTTAATCGCTTAACGCCGGAAAGAAAGGGCGCAATGGGATTGAAAAAATTTTCATTATTTCAATCCCTTTTCAGCGGTTAGCAGTATAATCTCAACTTATGAAACACGAATCTCTATCGGATGACATCCTGTTGCTCGAAACAGAACGGCTGGTTTTACGCCCGCTCCAAACGAAGGACGCCGCCGGTTTGCTGGCGTTATACGCCATCCCCGAAGTGACCGAATTTACCGATATTCCCACCATGCAAGAAGAATCGGAAGCCCTCCGCTGGATTGAGGAACTGAATGCCATGCGCCGCGCCGGTCAGGGCTTGCGCTGGGGGGTGTTTGACCGCGAGAGCGGCGGGTTAATCGGAACGTGCGGTTTTCACCACTGGGATCAGTCTCGCCGGCGGGCCGAGATCAGTTACGACCTCAGCCCAAAATGGTGGGGACAGGGCTACATGCGCGAGGCGCTGCAAGCCGTACTGCAATTCGGCTTTGACCGACTCAACCTGCACCGCATCGAAGCGCTGGTTGACCCGCGCGATACCCGCTCGCAAAACCTGCTCTACGGACTGGGCTTCAAGTTAGAGGGCGTCCTGCGTGACCACGACTTGATCAAAGACCATTTTCAGGATGACATGGTCTTTGCGTTGTTAGAGGGGGAGTGGAAGAAACAGGCTTGAAAATTACTCGCTAACGGGCTGAAAACGGCTGCCTAACTCCGCCTGAATTTCCTGCTGGTGGGCGAAAATAAAATCCCAAAAGACGGCTGCGGCGCTGCTGAGCGGATTGAGCCGGTGGCGAGTCATGTAAATTTGCTGTTCAAGATGAACGCCGCGTATGGACACAGTGCGTACATCCGGCAGGATCAGGTTTTGCAGCACCATCTGAGAAACAAAACCCACCCCCACGCCACGCTGAACGGCAACCGCAATCGCCTCTGAATTGCCCATGCGCAGCACCAGCGCTAATTCGTGGATGTTGATGCCGTGCCTCGCCAGCGTTTCTTTGACTACGCGGAAAGTGCCGGCGCACTCCTCGCGCAGGATGAAGCGTTCGTTTTTAAGTTCCTCCACTTCGATTTCCCCGCGCCTCGCCCACGGGTGATTCGCCGGCACGATCAGGTGAATGGGGTCGGTTATGAAGGGGCGGAATTCGTAGTGGTGATCGAACTCGTCAATACTGCTGGAAAAGGCAAAATGGGCTTCCCCTTTCTCCAGCATCTCCAGCGCACCTATTCGACTCATCACCAGGCACTGAGCGCTGACCCGCGGATAATGGCGTAAAAAGTCACTCACCACCACCGGCAGGACGTACTTGCCCGGGGTGGTGCTGCAGGCAATCGTTAAAAAGCCGCTGATCTGCCCGCGGCTGGCATCCACCACCTCGCGCGCCCGCAGGTTGAGGGTGACCAGCTGGCGGGCAACCGGTAAGAAACTTTCACCCGTCTGGCTTAGCTGTAACCTTCGCCCGCTGCGCACGAATAAAGCCTCGCCCAATTGATTTTCTAACGCCTGAATGGTTTGGGTGACGGCGGGCTGGGAGAGATTCAGTTTTTTGGCTGCCTGAGAAAAGTTGAGCGTTTCGGCAGCCACGATAAAAACGCGCAACTGGTGGGGGTCAAACATGACATACTCTCTTTTTATAAGGAAAACTTATCCAATTCTATCATGAGTTCCAATGATGGATTGTGACAATATTCACTAACTGACAGATTAAACAAACCTTAGAATTTATAAGGAAGTGTATTCCCCGTAAAAGGAGCAAATTATGGGAAAATTACGCATCTGGCTTGGATTGCTGGCAGGGTTCTTGATTCTGCTGGCGGGCTGTGCGCGGGCTACTCAGCCGGCCCCAACCGCCACCAGTGAGGTCCCTGCCCGGCCGACCGCTCCTGCTGCAACCGCCACCTCCCAGCCGCAGGTCAATTACTGCGTCGAATGCCACACCGACAAAGACCGCCTGATTCAAACGGCTAAACCGGAGGAAGAGGTCATCGAAGAATCGGAAGGGGCTGGCTGAGGGGGCGAAGTGGCTCCGTTGGAGCCTTGGGAGAAAGTTTTAGTTAGCGCCAGTTTTCTGGAAAGTACGCACGGACAGTTTACCTGCGTGCAGTGCCATGGCGGAACCCAATCACCCGACAAGGACACTGCCCATACTAATCTGATTGCTAACCCCTACACCGACAGTGTCGGCCGCTGCGACCGCTGCCACGCCGAAATCATGGCCACCTTCCCGGATAGTCTGCATGCCTCACTGTCGGGCTACCCGGTTGCCATGCAATCGCGCAGCGTACCGGAAAACCACCCCGCCCTGCAGGAAGCCTACAACAATCACTGCTCGAAATGCCACAGTTCCTGCACCGATTGTCACATTACCCAACCGCAGCACCTCGGCGGCGGCTTTCTGGATGGTCATAATTTTGTCAAAACACCGCCGATGACGCGTACCTGTACGGCCTGCCACGGCACGCGGGTGGGAGATGAGTACCTCGGCAAGCACGAGGATATCCCTGGCGATGTCCACTTCCGGGTTGGGCGGATGAACTGCGTTGCCTGCCACAGCGGCGAGTCGCTCCACAACACCCCGGCGGATGCGCGCGGCAACCGCTACTGGGGCGAGCAGTCACCGGCCTGCACCACCTGCCACACCACGGTTGGGCAAAAAGACGACCCCATCTTGCAGCATACCATCCACGGGGAAAAATTATCCTGTCAGGTGTGTCATTCGGTCAGTTACACCTCCTGCGATGGCTGTCATGTGGCCATCAGTGATAAGACCGGCCAGCCGTTCTTCCGCACCGAAGCCACCTACCTGACCTTCTTTATCGGTAAAAATCCCCTGGATAACCAAAACCGCCCCTACGAGTATGTGCCGCTGCGGCATGTGCCGGTTGCCCCGACCAGTTTTGAGTACTACGGCGAAAATCTGCTGCCCAATTTTGATTTGCGTCCGACGTGGATGTACGCTACCCCCCATAACATCCAGCGCAAGACGCCTCAAAATCAGTCCTGCAACAGTTGTCATGGAAATGCGGCTATTTTCCTGACGGCTGATAAGGTCAAACCGGAGGAGTTGAACGCCAACCAGCGGGTGATTGTGGAAGAGATACCCGCTCCCATTCCGGGACAATAAAAACTATTTTAGTGAGAGGAAAGAAAGATGAACCGAAAAATTGCTTTACCGCTAATTCTCATCATCATCCTGAGTATGCTGCTGGGCGCCTGTGCCCCGGCGGCTACCCCCACTGCCGCGCCGGTGGTTGAACCGACCACCCCACCGGTTGTCGAGCCCACCGCGGTACCCACCGCCGAACCGCAGCCCGAACTGGATATTCTCGCGCTGTGGAGCGGTCTGGTAGCCGAACTGCCGGCTGAAAAGGGTTATGGCACCGTCAGCGCCACAAAACTGAATGAGGATCTGGCTGATAATCCGCCCTTCCTTTTGGATGTGCGCGAAGCTGCCGAAGTAGAAAAGGACGGCTACATTGAAGGGGCTGTGAA
This sequence comes from Bellilinea caldifistulae, assembly GCF_001306055.1. Classification (GTDB taxonomy): domain Bacteria; phylum Chloroflexota; class Anaerolineae; order Anaerolineales; family Anaerolineaceae; genus Bellilinea; species Bellilinea caldifistulae. The sequence continues at coordinate 14,090 of NZ_LGHJ01000006.1, forward strand.
TATCCCAATTCGCCAGTTGTTGCAGAATCTGGATAAATTGCCGGCGATGGACAAGCCGATTGTGATCTACTGCGCTTCCGGCCATCGCGGCGGATACGCGCTGGCTGCCCTGAAACTGCTGGGCTATCAGAATGTGCGCAATCTGGGCGGCGGTTTGGGCGCCTGGAAGAAAGCCGAACTGCCGGTGGTTACCGGCTCACTGCCTGCCGCCCCGGCCGCCGGTAGCATGCCGCAAATCAAAGATCAGGCGCTTTTTGACCTGCTCAACGACTGGCTGAGCAACCTGCCGGAGGGCTTCCGCACCGTCAAAGCGGACAAACTGAACAGCGACCTGGCGGATGGTAAAAAGGTCTTTTTGCTGGATGTGCGCAACAAAGCCGAGGTCGAAAAGAACGGTTTTATTGGCGGCAGCACCCACATTCCCTTTGAGGAATTATTTGCCAAACTGGATCAACTACCCGCCAAAGATGCCGAGATTGTGATCTACTGTGCATCCGGCCACCGCGGGGCGATTGCTCAAATGGGGCTTGCCCTGCTGGGTTATGAAAAAGTCGTTAACCTGGGGGGCGGCCTGAATGCCTGGAAGGCAGCCGGTTTTGCCGTGGAAGGCGTGGTGGACTGGAACGCCCTGTGGGGCGATTTCCTGACCAACTTACCCGGGGACTTTTACACCATCTCGGCTACCAAACTCAATGAACAGCTGGCTGATAAACCGCCTTTCCTGCTGGATGTGCGTGAAACTGCCGAACTGGAAAAAGATGGTTATATCGAAGGGGCTGTTCACATTCCCGTCCGCCAGCTGCTGGATAATCTGGACAAACTGCCGGCGCAGGATCAGCCAATTGTGATCTACTGCGCCTCCGGCCATCGCGGGGCGTTTGCGCTGGCGGCTTTGCGCTTCCTTGGTTATACCAATGTAGTCAATCTGGGCGGTGGCCTGAACGCCTGGAAGAAAGCCGAATTACCGGTTGTGACCGGCTCGCTGCCGGCAGAGCCACCCGCCGCTACTGCTCCGGCGGTGGATGCCCTGCGGCTGGAGGGACTGAAAGCCTTCTTCGCCGGTCTGCCGGAAGGTTTTGGCACCATCAAAGCGGCCGACCTGAATGCCGCGCTTGGCGAAGCCAGCAAACCATTCGTTTTGGATGTCCGTACCGAAAAAGAATGGAACGAGGAAGGTTACATTGAAGGTTCAGTACTGATTCCGATCAACCAGTTGTGGGGACGGCTGGCGGAACTGCCCGGCAAGGATGCCCGTATCGTCGTGCTGTGCAAATCCGGTCATCGCGGTGCGCTGGCGATGATGGCGTTGCGCATGAATGGCTACACGGATGTGGTCAATCTGGGCGGGGGGTTGAACGCCTGGGCGGCCGCCGAACTGCCGCTGGTGAAGTAAGCGCCTTTATTCGGTACACAATACAGGCAGGTGAGGGAACACCCCCGCCTGCCTGTTTTTTTCTCGTTGGTTTGGTAGAAGGCTGTAATCAGCCCATTTTCCCCAAAGCGCTCATCAGCCCACGGTAGCCGCGCTCGCCGCGCAAAACCTCATCCACCTCAATTGCCTCATCCACGCGGTGAGCCTGATGAATTGAACCCGGCCCAAAGACCAGCGTGGGGATGCCGCGCTCGCCGCCGCTGGCGCTGCCGTTGGTGCAGTAGGGCACGGCAAAGGTCTCGCCCGGCAACCCGGCCGAGCGGAGCGCCTCCACCGCCCGCCCCACCCATGCCGAAGCCGGGTCGAGCGCCCAGGCCGGGTGAAAGTCGGGCTGGCGCAGTTCTACCCCCGTGTACGTGGTAAAGCCCTCTTCAGGGATGACTACCTGCCAGTTGCTCAGGTCGGCCAGATGACGGGTATATTCTTCCAGCAGGCCGGAGATCGTTTCGCCCGGCATCAGCCGCCGGTCATAAACCACTTCGCAGCGGTAGGGCGTGGTGGAAAGGCTGGGATAAGGCTGCGATTGTACCTGTATGGCGGTCATCAGCCCCTGTCCCAGCAGAGGGTGAGTCGGCAGTGGCAGGTTGGCAATTCGCTCAATGAGCGCGGCGGCATTTTCGATGGCGTTTTGACCGGCTTCCGGAGCGGAACTGTGGGCGGCTTTGCCGGAGACGGTGAAGGCCAGCCGTGCCCGACCGCGCTGGGCAATTCCCAGCCGGCAGTCGCTCGGCTCGCCGATGATGACCAGATCGGGCTGGACTGCCTCCAACACAGCCGAGAAAGCTGCACCTTCCAGCACTTCTTCGCCGAGGCTGGCGGAGAGATAAACTTCCCCGGCCAGGTCATCAGCGGAAAGGCCGGCCAGAGCGAAAGTCATCGCCGCCAGACTGGCTTTGGTATCGGCTGCGCCGCGCCCCCAAACCCGCCCATCGGACAGTTCGCCGCTGAACGGCGGGAAGCGCCATTCCTGGGGAGAAGTGGCCGGAACCACATCCAGATGCGCGTCGAACAGTACCCGCAATCCCGAACGGCGGCTGCCGCGTCGCGCGAGGACGTTCCCCAGCCGGTCGGTGTGGACATCTTCAAAGCCCAGATCCCGCCAGGTCCGTTCGACCAGCCCGGCAGCGGCTTCTTCCTGACCGCTGAGACTTTCGGCTCGGACCAGTTCCTGCAAAAAGCGAATGGTTGGGTGATCGGAAAGCGGCATGGGTTGGTTTCAATGATTCCCGGCGGGAATTTTATTTGATTTCGCTGATGTTGCTGATGATATGCCCTACCAGCCCGTAGGCTTTGGCTTCTTCGGCGCTCATCCAGAAGTTACGGTCGGTATCGCGCTCGATCTTCTCCAACGGCTGGCCGGTCTGACGGGCAAAAATTTCGTTCAGGCGGCGGCGCATGCGGATGATTTCCTGAGCCTCGATGGCCAGGTCTTGAGCGCTGCCGCGCATCCCGCCCATCGGCTGGTGCAGTAAAAAGCGCGTGTTGGGCAGCGAGTAGCGCAGTTCCACCGGCGGCGCGGCGTAAATCAACGCACCGGCGCTGGCCACCCACCCCGTGCCGATCACCTTGACGCGCGGGCGCACGAAGCGAATCATGTCGAAAATCGTATCGCCCGATTCGACATGCCCGCCCTGCGAGTTGATGATGATCTTGATGTCCTCGTCCGAAAGTTCGGAAAGCAGCAATAACTGCTGGGTAACCCGCTCGGCCATCTTCTGGTTGATTTCGCCAAAAATCAAAATCGTGCGGGTTTTGAGGAATTTTTCCTGAATATCCAGACGCGGTTCGCCTACCGGACGGGATTCATTTTCGGGTTTTTCTTCGGGCATTTCTTCGGGTTCGGTTTCGAACATGGTCATTACTCCCTCGTATTGGTTGAATAGCGTACTGGGTCAATTATAAACCCACCCGCCGGTTCGTCCAGCGGGTGGTAGAGGGATTGGAGGGGTTCAATCCCGAAAGCCGGCCTGTTCAATCAGCCATTCAATCGTGCGGATATCTTCCTCGCCGACGTTCAGCAATTCGAAGCCGGTATCGTAAAAATCGGGGTTTAAGTCTTTCTGGCACCATTTGCTGTGGGCTTGAAAGAGCAATTCTTTTTTACCGGCAATCTGATAAGGCAGCAGCAGCCGCAGGTTGTACAGGCGGCCCACTTCCAGCGGCTGTTCGCTGATTACCATCATCCCCGCCGGGGTGATATCCACCAGATGCCCCAGCATGGAATGACTGTCCTGATCGAATACCAGCAGGTAATAGATGATGTGCCGCCGCTTCAGTTTTCTGCGCTCTTCCATCTCAACAATCTCCCGGGTGCTAACGGGCTTGCCTTTGGACTTGTTTAGAGTATAGTAGATTCAGGGTGTCTCTGCAATCCGAAATCCGCTACCGATTTTCCCTTGTGATAGGTGGTGTTTCCTGCCAATGACTTTTATCCAGCAAATTGATCTGTCCTGCCGTGCAGAAGTGGAAAAATTTTTGCAATTACCGTACCGGTTGTATCGGGCTGTGCCGCAGTGGGTGCCGCCGGTGCAGTCTGATATCCGCCGGATGCTTGAACCGCACCGACACCCGTTTTACCGCCACTCACAGGCGGCTTTTTTCCTGGCCTGCCGCCAGAAGCAGGGGCCGGCAGTGGCGCGCCTGGCAGTCTTATTTCACCGCCCCTACAATCAGCACAACCATGAACGGACTGCGTTTTTCTACCTGTTTGAGGCTGAAGATGATCCGGAGGTGGTACGAGCCCTGTTCGCTGCTGGCGAAACATGGGCGCTGAAACAAGGAGCCGACCGGCTGATTGGGCCGAAGGGCTTTTCTCCGTTGGATGCCATGGGGGTGCTGGTCCAAGGCTTTGAGCATCGCCCGGCTTTTGGCATCCCTTACAATTTGCCGTATTACCCCGCTTTGCTGGAAGCCTGCGGCTTTCAGCCGCGGGAGGATATCCTCTCCGGCTATTTAAGCGGGAAAGCAGAATTTCCCTCCAAAATTCATCAGATTGCCGAGAGGGTGATTCAAAAGCGCGGTTTTCGCATTGCGCAGCTGCATAGCCGCGCCGACCTGCGCCGGCTGATTCCGCGTCTGAGTGAAATGTACAACCGGGCAATTATGGACACACCCGGCAATGCGCCGATTGACTCGGCCGAGATCGAGGACATCCTGCGGCAGGTCCTCTTCTTTGCAAATCTGAAACTGATTAAAATCCTGCTCAAGGATGAGCAACCAATCGGCTTTTTGCTGGCTTATCCGGATATTTCGGCAGCCTTGCAACGTACCGGCGGGCGTTTATTGCCATTAGGCTGGCTGGACTGGTGGCTGGAACTGAAACGCACCCGCTGGTTGAATATCAATGGGATGGGCATTGTGGAGGAATACCGCGGACTGGGCGGTACGGCCGTTCTATTCAGCGAAATGCACAAGAGTATTCAGGGCGGGTGCTTTCAGCATGTGGAAATTGTGCAGATTGGCGCAGAAAATCAACGCATGCTGCGCGAACTGCGTGATATAGGAGTGGATTTTTACAAGGCTCACCGCCTCTATGGCAAGCAAATTGGCGGCAACATCCGCTAATGTGGATGGGAAGAAAAAACCTGTTCCCACAGGCGCTGCCGCGCAAAGAAACAACCATCTCTACCCTTTGCTCCTCTGCACCTGAGGGTAGAACGTCGCTATTTTTCAGTACGCCAAAATTCTGGTACACTTGCAAGGAGCATTCCTGTTCCGTTCACCCCTATCCCGATTAAAAAGGAGTCCGCATGTTCCGTGAATTAAAGAACCCGCCTGCTGATTTTCTCGACTGGAAGTGGGAAAAATTTGAGCCGTACGCCCGCGATCTCATCGAACGTCCGCTGACGGCTGCGACGGTGGATGAGTGGCTGCGCGACTGGTCCGATTTGGGCGATGCGCTGGAAGAATTGTTCAGCCGTTTGAATGTTGCCGTCACCGTCAACACGGCCGATGAAGAAGCCGAAGCCCGCTTTCGGGCGGCGCTGGACGAGATTTACCCGCAAGCGATGGCCGCCGACCAGAAACTGAAAGCCCGCCTGTTACAAAGCGGCCTCAAACCGGCGCGTTTTGAGATCCCCCTACGCAATTACCGCGACGACGCCGAATTGTTCCGCGAGGAAAACCTGCCCCTGCTTTCGGAAGAGCAAAAACTGGGGCTGGAATACGATCAGATTGCCGGCAAGCAGACCGTGGAATGGGACGGCAAAGAAGTTACCCTGACCCAGTTACGCCCGGTTTATCAGGAAACCGACCGTACCCGGCGCGAGCAGGCCTGGCGGCTGGCGGCCGAGCGTCAACTGGCTGACCGTGAGGCATTCAACGACCTGTGGGTGCGCTTCTTCAAACTGCGCCAGCAGATTGCTGCCAACGCCGGCAAGCCCGATTTCCGCGCCTACCGCTGGGTGCAGTTCCATCGTCACGATTACTCCCCCGCCGATTGCCAGACCTTCCGGGATGCGATTGAACAGGTGATTGTGCCGATAGCCGCTAAAATTTACGAAAAACGCCGCCGCCAGTTGGGCTTAACCAGCCTGCGCCCGTGGGATCTGGATGTTGACCCGCAGGGACTGCCGCCGCTGCGCCCCTACCAGACGATTGACGAGTTGAAACACAAGACATCCGCAGTTTTCCATGCGGTGGATGATACGCTGGGTGGTTACTTCGACACGATGATTCGCGAAAACCTGCTGGATTTGGAAAACCGCAAGAACAAAGCCCCCGGCGGCTACTGCACCGCCTTCCCCATTCAGCAGCGCCCGTTTATTTTTATGAACGCCGTCGGTTTGCATGACGATGTACAAACCCTGCTGCACGAAGGCGGCCATTCATTCCATGTCTTTGAAGCCGCCAGCCTTCCGTTGGGGCAATTGCGCGGCTCACCCATCGAATTTGCCGAGGTGGCTTCGATGGGCATGGAGTTTCTGGCCGGGCCTTATCTCAGCCAGCAGCACGGCGGTTTTTACAGCGAAGCAGACGCCCGGCGTGCTTTCGATGAGCATCTGGAGCGCAGCCTGCTGTTCTGGCCTTACATGGCAGTGGTGGATGGTTTTCAGCACTGGGCTTACACCCATCCGGAAGATGCGCTCAACCCGGCCGCCTGTGATGAAGCCTGGGATGCCCTCTGGCAGCGTTTCATGGTCGGCGTGGACTGGAGCGGGTTGGAGGATGTCCGCCGGACGGGCTGGCACCGTAAACTACACATCTTCCAGATTCCGTTTTATTATGTGGAGTACGGGCTGGCTCAGCTGGGCGCCGGGCAGGTCTGGCGCAACGCGCTCAACGATCAGGCTGCGGCGGTAAGCGCCTACCGCAGCGCGCTGGCGCTGGGCAATTCGGTTGGCCTGCCGCAGTTGTTTTCCGCCGCCGGGGCGCGCTTTGCCTTCGATGCCGCCACGCTCGGCAGTGTAGCCCAATTGATGGCCGAACGCCTGGAACTTTGAGTTAGGTTCTTGATACCTCCCCCAAAATTACCCCACAATTTTGGGGGAGGTAGCGCAGGGGGAATGAGCAAAAAACCGTCAATCATCCGCCCATTCGGGGATTTCTTTCCATTCCATATCGCTGGCGGGCAGTGATACAATAAGATGGATACCCCCCTTGACAGGAGGTCGTTTTGGCTAACACCCTTAAAATCGCCGTTCCCATGGCCGGGCTGGGCAGCCGCATGCGCCCGCACACCTGGAGCAAACCCAAACCGCTGATTGCCATTGCCGGCAAAACCGTGCTGGATTACGTGCTGGAGCAGTTCAACAGCCTGCCCAAATCCCTGGAGGTGGAATACATCTTCATCATCGGCCCGAACCAACGCGAGCAGGTCGAGGCGCACATGCGCCAGAATCATCCCGAAAAGAAAGCCCACTATGTCATTCAGGAAGTGATGCGCGGGCAGTCGGATGCGCTTTATCTGGCGCGCGAGTACCTGCATGGCCCGATGCTGATGGCTTTTTCAGATACGCTGATTGAAACCGACCTTTCGCGGCTGGATCAGGTGGAAGAGGACGGGCTGGCGTGGGTCAAGCCGGTGGAGGACCCGCGCCGTTTCGGCGTGGCAGTGGTGGATGAGCAGGGCTGGATCACCCGTCTGGTGGAAAAGCCGCAGGACTTCAGCAACAATCTGGTGGTGGTCGGCTTTTACTACTTCAAGCGCGCCGAGGATTTGCTCTCGGCAATTGAGGAGCAGTTTTCCCGTAACCTGACCCTGAAAAACGAGTTCTTTCTGGCGGATGCGGTCAACATCCTGCTGGAGCGTGGCGCGCGCATGCGCACGCGTCAGGTGGAAGTCTGGCTGGACGCCGGTATCCCCGACGCGGTGCTGGAAACCAACCGCTACCTGCTCGATCATGGCTACGACAATTCCGCAACCGCCGCCGAGCGCCCGCAGGTGACGGTCGTGCCGCCGGTTTTCATCCATCCGGAGGCGCAGATTCGCCGGGCAGTGGTCGGGCCGCACGTGTCCATCGGTAAGGATTGCGTGCTGGAGGATGTCATCATCCAGAACAGCATTGTGGACGAGGCCGCCCGTCTGCAAAACAAGGTGATCAGCGACTCGCTCATCGGCCGGCAGGTGGTGGTGGAGGGCAAACCCGCCCGCCTGAACGTGGGGGATAACTCATGGCTGAAGGAATGAGCGATCCGGTCGAGTGCCATTCGGGGTATGAGTATGCCGAACGGCCGGTAGCCTTGCATTGGGAGGGCGAACGGCTGGAAATTGAAGCCATCGAGGCCGAATGGCGCATTCCCGGCGGTAAGCGCTTCCGCGTGCGGGTCAAAGACGGTCGGGTGTTCGAGCTGTTTTACGGCGAGTTGTACGACGAGTGGCGCATCCACGCCGTTTGATGGAAAATTTCTCAATGACGAGGACTGGAAAAAGAACGTTGTCCCAATCAAACCCTCTCCATTCCCAACAAGGAGTCACCATGCGCGAAACCTATCTTTCTCAGCGAGTTTCCTCACTCAAACCCTCCGGCATCCGCCGCTTTTTTGATATTGCGGCGACCATGCAGGATGTCATTTCGCTGGGAATCGGCGAACCGGACTTCGACACGCCGCGGCCGGTAGTGGAGGCGGGCATCCGCTCCCTGCAGCAGGGGCGCACCCACTACACCTCCAACGCCGGCACCATCGAACTGCGCCGCGCGCTGACGGCAAATCTGGAACGCTTATACGGGGTGCAGTACGACCCGGTCAACGAGGTGGTGATCACCGTCGGCGGTTCGGAAGCGCTCTACCTGACCGCCACCGCCCTGCTCGACCCCGGCGACGAGGTCATCATCCCTACGCCGTGTTTTGTGTCCTATCAGGCCGAGGTGTTTCTGGCGGGCGGTGTGCCGGTGGAAATCCCCTGCCGCATGGAAGATAATTTCGATGTTGACCCCGCCCGCATCGAGGCAGCCGTCACCCCGCGCACCAAAGCCATCCTGCTGGGTTTTCCCAATAACCCCACCGGGGCGGTAGCCACCCGCGAACGTCTGCTGGAAATTGCCCGGATTGCCGAGAAATACGACCTGATTGTGATTTCGGACGAGATTTACGACCGGCTGGTGTACGGCGGCCACCGACATGTGTGCTTCCCGACCCTGCCGAACATGCGCGGACGCACCGTTCTGCTGGGCGGTTTTTCCAAGGATTATGCCATGACCGGCTGGCGGATCGGTTATGCCTGTGCGACTGCCCCGATCTTGCAGGGATTGCTGCGCGTGCACCAGTACACGGTCATGTCGGCTCCCACTATCGCGCAGGATGCGGCGGTGGTGGCCATTCAGGACGAGGATGAGTCGGTCATGGCAATGGTCGAGGAATACGACCGCCGCCGGCGGATGCTGGTGCCGGAACTCAACCGCATTGGTCTGCCCACTTTTGAACCCAAAGGGGCATTTTACGCGTTCCCCAAAGTCAGCGTGACCGGGCTGGATGATGAGACTTTTGCCACGCGTCTGCTTCAAGAGGAAAAGGTGGCAATTGTGCCGGGGCATTCGTTTGGGGCGGGAGGTGAGGGCTTTTGCCGTATCTCATACGCAACCGCTTACGAGAAGATCGAGGAAGCCCTGCGGCGCATCGAGCGCTTTGTCAACCGGCTGTAAGTCTTCGCATTTATGTTCAACCTGTTCAGGGTGGTGTTTACGATGTGGATGGCATGCCGAGCGTCAGCAACACCTGCACCGCCCTGCGCTTGGTGCAGTGCAGGTGGATATTTTCCGCCGTGCCTCCGCCAAGGCTTTGGGGGAGATTGCCGCGCTCGCTGCGCTTGCTCGCAATGAAGTAAACCCCTTAATGTCACCCCGAACGGAGTGAGGGGTCTCCCCGCCGGTCTTGTGGGAGATTGCCACGCTCGCTGCGCTTGCTCGCAATGAAGTAAACCCCTTAATGTCACCCCGAACGGAGTGAGGGGTCTCCCCGCCGGCTCTGCGGGAGATTGCCGCGCTCGCTGCGCTCGCTTGCAATGACGTAAACCCCTTAATGTCACCCCGAACGGAGTGAGGGGTCTCCCCGCCGGTCTTGTGGGAGATTGCCGTCCTCGCTAGCGCTTGCTCGCAATAACGTAAACCCCTTAATGTCACCCCGAACGGAGTGAGGGGTCTCCCCGCCGGTCTTGTGGGAGATTGCCGCGCTCGCTAGCGCTCGCTCGCAATGAAGTAAACCCCTTAATGTCACCCCGAACGGAGTGAGGGGTCTCCCCGCCGGCTCTGCGGGAGATTGCCGTCCTCGCTAGCGCTTGCTCGCAGTAACTGACGTAAACCGGTTGATGTCTCCCCTTTTTTGCCATGTAGCGGGGTTGCCACCAGTGAAATTTTTTGCAATGAAATTGCAATGAAAAACCCGCCAATTTTAATAAATTTCTAAGAATTTCATGCTATATTAAAAGTGTCAATCGCCTGGGTGCCCCCCTCACCCCGGCGATTGACGCTTTAGAGGGGGTTAGCAATACTCGATCTGCACGTCTTTGTTATACGATTGCAACACTTCGGCGATCCGTTCGATCAGATAACGGCGGATCGAAATGTTGCGCGGTAGCAGCGGGTTTTGATAGACCGGATTGATGGACTGGCCGACCAGAAAGTAAATCGCATCGGCGTTGAGCATTTCACGGGTCAGCAGGTAGGCCCCATTTTCATCCGGGGCAAGATTTTCCAGCGAGCCTTTGCTGGCGCGCAGCAGCTCGAGCGCGGCCGCCATCGTCAAAATCCCTTCGGTGACCAGATCAATGCCCGGCAGGCGGCCGATGGCGGGGATGTCCGCCCGCATCGTTTCCAGGCGTGTTTCCACACTGGTTTTCAGAAAGCTGGCAACGATATTGGCCGTCGTTCCGCCGCAGACGGCTTTACGGCCCTCGAACGCCAGCAGACGGTCTACATACACATAGTCATGCCCATCATCAATCGGCGGCCCGCTGAAGATCATCAACGCGTTGCGTTTGCGCGCCAGAATGCCCACAAAGGTTGAATCGTCACCCGGCCGAAAGCCATATAAACGGTAGGTGGTGCTCATCACACTGTTGACCACCGTGTGAGCGGCATATACCGGCCGGGCATAGACTTCATCCTGAATGTAACGGGCGATGTTCTCCCAGCCCCAGCCGAAGTTCATGGTTGTGCCCAAACCGGCGTACAGCACCCCGTCACTGACCAGTCCCAAAAAGTCGCCCAGTTCCAGCTGTCCGCGGTAGAGGGTAATTTTTTTATTGAGTATCTTTTGTTGTTCCATCTCCAGCGCCGTACAAACGCCGTTTTTGAAGTAAAACGGCGGTGGGTTGTCGAAATTGATGATGCGGAATGAATAATCGTGATGATCCACCGTCAGAATGGTAAAGGTGGCGTAGGCAATCCGCCGCTCGCGGTCTACCGGCAAGGTGCGGATGACCGTGTCAATCACCTCGCGCAGGGCGGCTTCCTCGCGCAGCATGGTGATGATGATCTCGGTGGTCAGCGTGGCGAGGATGCTGGCTTTCACCCCGCTGCTTAGACCGTCTGAAACGACAATCGTGGTGCGTTCTGGGGTTTTGAGGGTGCGCACCTGATCGCCGCACAGTTCTTCACCGGCTTTGTTGAGCTGTTTTTGAAAAATATCGAGGAAGATGCCGTTCATCCCTGTTCTTTTTCGACCAGTTCCAGCAGTTTCAGCAGGCTGACTTTGGTTTCGGCGGTGGTTTCGCCCAGCAAGCCGGCAATCTTCTGAGCCACGCTCATCTGCTTATCCACCACGGCATGAACTTTGAGGATGGTTTCGCGGCGCAGGTTTTGCATTTCGCTGCGCTGTTTCCACTCGTGGGTCAGGTCTACCATGATGCCGGCTACCACCCCTTCCTCACGCACCGGAAAGATGACCTTGCGGACATACAGGTCGTATTGCGGGTACTCGCGCTCGATGCCCACCATTGCCTGCCCGCTCTGCCACACCTGCTGAAAATGGCTGACATCTTCCAGCACCTCGGCGGCATTCCGTCCGATCAAATCTTGCGGTTCGGCGCGGAACATACGGCAAAACGCCGGATTGACCACCTGAATGATCATCTGCGGCGTCATCACCACCAGCCCGTTCGGGTCGTAATCCCATAACAATTCCCACAGCGATTTCATGACTCGGCAACTCCCACTTTGCTCAACACCTCACGGATGAATTTTTCGCGCACATTGCGGCGGTTGATGTCCAGGATGGAGTCTTCGTCGAATTTCAGCACAATCGCGCGCGCACAGGTGCCCAGGCAAAAGGCTCCCTTCAATTCCAGCCGATCCTGCAAGCCGTATTCTTCGATCAGGCTTTGCAGAACGGGCAGAATTTCAAACACGCCGGCCTGATGACAGGCTGACCCCATACAAACATGCAATACGGTTTTGGGTGTGTCCATGGGTTTGTTCCGCTTATTATACGCCGGGTTCACGGTTCAAAGGTGGCGGCTGGCAGCCCTCTGCCGACCAGAGATGGCTGCCAGCCTTGCAGGGAGGAGACTTACTGGCCGAGGGCAGCTGCTGCGTTGACTTCTTCGGACTGCTCACTGCGGCGGATTTTGCTCAGGTACTCGTGACGGAAGTATTTGAGCGAACTCAGCACCGGGTTGGGCGCCGATTTGCCCAATCCGCACAGGCTGGTGGTTTGCATCATTTCGCACAGGGCTTCCATCTGTTCCAGATCGGCTTCGGTGGCGTTGCCTTCCAAAAACTTGTTGAGGATGTGGTAGATTTTGACCGTCCCAATCCGGCATGGCACGCACTTACCGCAGGATTCGTCCATGCTGAATTCCATGAAGTAACGCGCCACACTGACAATATCGGAGGTGTCGTCAATCACGATCATCCCGCCCGAACCCATGATCGAACCGAGGCGGGTCAGGTTTTCGTAGTCCACCGGTGTATCCAGCAGCTCTTCGGGAATACAACCGCCCGAAGGCCCGCCGGTCTGCACGGCCTTGAAGCGGTGTCCGTTCGGCACGCCCCCGCCGATGTCAAAGATGATCTCGCGCAGGGTGATGCCCATTGGCACTTCCACCAGGCCGGTGTTGGCAATTTTGCCGGTCAGGGCAAATACTTTGGTGCCTTTGCTCTTTTCGGTGCCGATGGAGGCAAACCACTCTCCGCCATTGCGGATGATGGCCGGTACGTTGGCGTAGGTTTCCACGTTGTTGATCAGGGTGGGTTTGCCATCCAGCCCGCTGATGGCCGGGTAAGGCGGGCGCGGGCGCGGCATACCCCGCTCGCCTTCAATGGAACTGATCAGGGCGGTTTCTTCACCGCACACAAATGCGCCGGCTCCCAGGCGGATTTCGACGGAGAAGGAAAAGCCGCTGCCGTGGATGTTTTCGCCCAAAAAGCCAGCCCGCTCGGCCTGACGGATGGCCGTGCGCAGCCGTTTGACCGCCAGCGGGTATTCGGCACGCACGTACACAAACCCGCGGGAGGCGCCGACCGCGTAAGCGGCAATGGCCATACCTTCCAGCACGGCGTGCGGATCGGATTCGATGATCGAACGATCCATGAAGGCGCCGGGGTCGCCTTCATCGGCATTGCAGATGACGTACTTCAACCCGCCGGGGGCATCGTGGACAATTTGCCACTTGTTGCCGGTGGGAAAACCACCGCCGCCCCGCCCACGCAAGCCGGACTTTTTGATTTCGTCAATCACCCCTTGCGGACTCATGGCGGTGATCACTTGCAGCAGGGCTTTGTAGCCATCGTGGAGGATGTAATCTTCAATTTTTTCGGGGTTAATCACGCCGGAGTTTTCCAGCGTCACCTTGTGCTGGCGGGTGAAGAAGGGTTGATTGGTGTCAATCCGCAGTTCTTCCACCGCTTCGCCTTTGAGCAAAGCCCGCAAAATCTGCGGCACGTCCTCAACTTTGACGGTTTTGTAAAGCAGGTTATCCGGTTTGATCGAAACGACCGGGCCGGCGGCGCACAATCCCATGCAGCCGACTTGCTTGACCAGCACCTTGTCTTCCAAGCCAAGGAATTTGACTTCTTTCTCAAAGGCTGCCAGTACCGCCTGACTGTCGGACGATACGCAGCCGGTGCTGCCGCACACGTGGATGATGTGCTGGTAGCGTTCCAATTCTTCGCGCTGTTTGCGGATGATTTCTTCGAGGTTGATTTCATTGGTTGTTGTCATCGCTCAGCCACTCCTCAATTTTGGCTTTCATTTCTTCCACACTCAACTTGCCGACAATCTGGCCATCCAGAATCATGACCGGGGCGAGACCGCAAGCGCCCACACAGCGAGCCGCCATGAAGGACAGTTTGTTATCTGGCGTGGTCTGGTTGGGGTCCAGTCCAAAGCGCTCTTTCAGCCAGTCGGTGATCTGGTCGTTGCCTTTGACATAGCAGGCTGTGCCGGTGCAAAGCACGAGGGTATGCTCGCCGGCGGGTTTGCTCATGAAACCGTGGTAAAAAGTCACCACGCCGTAGACTTTGGAAAAAGGAACTTTCAACTCGCGGGCAACATAAGCCATGGCGTCATAGTCAATGTAGCCGAAGGAATCCTGGACGACGTGCAGCACCTCGATCAGCGCGCGCGGGTTGTAGTTGTTCTTTTTCATGGTGGCGGCCACCAGTTTCCAGCGCTTATCGCTCATATCGGGGACGAAGTGCTTGCAGGTTTCGCGGCTTTTTTCCTGTTCTTTGGTTTCGGTGGTGATGGTTGCGTTTGTCATGGGTACCTCTCGGATTAGCCTAGGAATTTGTGGACGACGAGGCGGAACAAATCGGTTTCGGTGATGATGCCGCACAAGTCCTGATCGGAATCCAGCACCGGTAAGGCGTGGATTTTGTTCGCCAGCATCAGGCGGGCGGCTTCGGTGATGGGCTGCTCCTCGCCGATGGTGATCGGTTTGGTGGTCATGATGAACTGCAAGGGGGTGTTCAGCACCATTTCGGTGACTTCCAGCCGACCCTGGGTGGTCACCACCGAGGGGGCGGCGCTGAGCAGGTCGGTGCGGGTGACAATGCCGATCAGCAGGCCGTTTTGCAGCACCGGCAGGGCGCGAATGCGTTTGACCGCCATCATGCGTTGAGCCGCCAGTAGCGTGGTGGTGGGTTCGGCGGTTTGAACATCGGCGGTCATGTACTCGTGAACGCGGATGGTCTCGTTCAGCAGCGGCACTTCTTCAATCACCACGCGGAAAATGTCGGAGGAGGTTAACATACCCACAAGGTTTTGCTGACGGTCGAGCACTGGCAGAGCGGTGATTTTGTTTTCCATCAGCACGCGGGCGGCTTTTGCCACCGGCACATCCGGGCGGGTGGTAATCACTCCGGTGGTCATGATTTTATCCATGGTCAGGTTGCCGGCCATGCGGTACTGCTCCCACGAATCGCGGATGACGGGGGTCACATCGGCGCGCAGCAGATCGCGCTTGGTGACGATACCCACCAGCCGCCCGCCATCCACAATTGGCATGGCGCGGATCTGGTGGCGGTTCATGATGCGCAATCCGTCATGCAGGCGGGTAGCCGGGTCGCAGGTGATGGCCGGGCTGGTCATCCAGTGTTGAACCAGAGCATGTTTCATGCAAATCCTCCAATCGTTGAGTACGCTCTAAGGATACAACCGGGGGCTGGATAAGTCATCCACCCGATTTTGGAAACGGCTTAATCCAAAATATGGAAATCGTCACGGGGCGATTTCCATATTTTGGTTGAGAAAAAGTGTTCTAATTGATCGGCGTTTGGATGAGGTTGTAGCCCCCTGGAATCAGGTTGTGCCGGATGCAGTGGGGGCTCAGTTGGCCCTGTGCGGCAAATTGGCCCGCTGTTCACCCAAAGGCGCAAAGCCGCAAGGAGGAATCATGCTCCAAACCTTTGCGCCCTGGTGTCAAGAGGCGAAAGGCGTAAAGAAACTTTGCTGGTGGTGGGGGAGATTGCTCCCTTTCAACTCTGCGTCGTTTTGGGCAGGGTGATGTAGCCCTTCTGGATGGCGTACAGGGCCGCCTGGGTGCGGCTGTCCAGCTGCAACTTGGCCAGAATGCGGCTGACGTGCGAATGGACGGTGGCTTTGCTGACCACCATCTTCTCGGCAATTTCCTGATTGCTGAGGCCCTGAGCAATGTAGGCGAGCACTTCTTTTTCCCGTTCGGTGAGCGGGTCTGGCTCAGCCGGTAGGCGCGGTTGGGTCATCTCGCTGAGCAATTTGCGCGCCACAGCCGGGTGCAGGGAAGATTCGCCGCGATGAACCTGCCGGATGGCGCGCAGCAGGTCATCCGGATCGGAATCTTTGAGCAGGTAACCGGCTGCGCCGGCTTGCAATGCGGCAAATACCTTATCATCCGTGGAAAAGCTGGTCAGCACCAGCAGACGGGCGTTCCCGTCCATTTCCAATATCCGGCGGATGGCCTCGATGCCGTCCATCTGCGGCATGACCAGATCCATCAGCACCACATCCGGGCGCAAAGCGGCGTACTGGCGCACGGCCTGCTCGCCATCGGAGCATTCGCCCACCACCTGCATCCCTTTTTCGCTTTCCAGCATGGCGCGAATGCCTTTGCGCACCACCGGATGATCATCCACCAGCAGTACCCGAATCGTCTCCATAAGGAACCTCCACCAAAATGACCGTTCCTGCGCCGGGGGCGCTTTCAATGCTCAAACGGGCGTTGATTTGAGCGGCGCGTTCTTGCATGATTTTCAACCCCATGCCGCTGCTCTGACCACTGCCGGGCACAAACCCGGCTCCGTTATCCGCAATTCGCAGGCGGATCAGGCCGGGCTGCTCTTCCAGTCGCACGCTGACCTGTCCGGCGCGGGCGTGTTTTAGGCTGTTGTTGAGGGCTTCCTGAGCGATGCGGTACAGGTTTTCTTCCAGGCGGCGCGGCAGAGGGGTGTTCAAATTGCTCTGCCATTCGACCTGTGTGCCGGCGCGTTCCTCCACCGATTTCAAGCGGTGAAACAACGCACCGCTCAAACCAGCCTGTTCCAGCATCGGGGGGCGCAGTTCAAAGATCAGCAGGCGCAGCTCGGTCAGCGCGCTGCGCAGGGTTATGCCGATTTCATCCAGATGAGACTGGACCGCCTCCAGATTGCCGCTTTTGATCTGCCTTTCGGCGGCGCGGGTGTACAGCGAGGCGGCATAGAGCGCCTGACTGATCGAATCGTGCAGGTCGCGCGCCAGCCGGGCGCGTTCTTCGGCGACGGCGGTTTGCTGAATGCGCCGGTACAGGCGGGCATGCTGGATGGCAATGGCAGCCTGGGCCGCAAACGAGCGGGCAATCTGCAAGTCGGCTGCGCTCAGGTAACGGCGTTTGTGGTACAGTTCCAGCACGCCGATGGCCTGTCCATCCTCACCCGCCAGCGGCAAAGCCAGCAGGGCCAGATCGTCAGCGATGAGCGGGGGGTTGGGTGGCAGGTTGACCAGCAGCGGATCGCGGCGGGTGAGCATTTGAACCGGTTGCCAGTCGTCTTCACCCAGCAGGGGCGGGTTGCCGCTCTGGTGAACCACCGTCAGCCCGGCGGGCGGTTCATGCAGGCGCAGCACACACCCCGAAGCCGAAGTCAACTGCATGGCGCCATGGGTGACCAGCGCCAGCACTTCTTTCAATTCGATTTGCTGTAAAATGGCCGCCCCAATTTCCTGCAGGCGGATGGCCTGAAAGACTTGCTGGGAGGCCAGTTCGTACAGGCGGGCATTATCCAACGCCAGCGCCAGCGAACGCCCCAGCGCTCGAATCAGGCGCAGGCGTTGTTCCGGCAGGTGGATACTGCTCTGTTCCCAGCCAAGCAGCAGGAATCCCAGCGGCTGAGAGCGATTATGGAGGGTTAGCCCCAGATAGGACCGGCCTTCCAGGTGGTCAAGGATGGAAGCGCGCAGAGAATGGCGGGCGGTTTCCTCGTTGACCCAGAGTGGATCGAAGCGGCGGTGAAGAGCCTCTGCCAGCAGGTCAGTTGTGGTATCCGGCGAGGTGGACCAGAAAGCGGCCTTTTCTGGGCGCGAGAAGCGCCCGAGTGCGTACAGCGGGTCGTAGAGGGTGGAATCGCCCTGACGGGCGTAGACCAGCACCTGCTCAGCAGAGGAAAGCTCCAGCAGCAGCCGGCAGGTTTCTTCCACCGCGGGACGCAGGTCAAGGCCTTTCAGGTCGGGTAATTCGCCGGGCGAGGCAGTCTTCATCCATGCAATTGTAACCTGAGTTGCCGGGCGGGGTTGGATTTTAGCGGACGGCTTTCTCAACAACCCGGGCAAAGCCGCCCGCCGGTGTCAGGTGTCTCAGGAAGGCAGGAAAGGCGTATCTTTATGGCGGAGGGAGCTGATCAAATTGCCAGCCTGTTTCCGGTAGCCAACGCACCGGCGGGTTGTCTTTTTGATAGGAATTTACAACCTCAACGCTTGAGGGGTGATTCAATCTCCAAATCCAACGTCGAAAGACATGGAAATTTTGGTTTTCGAAGAATGTGCATAGAATTAACTGTACTTTTGGTTGCTTACAGTTAATTTTATACAAAATTTCTAAAAATAGCGCATTCTACCCGAAATCTCTTTCGGGAAAAACGGCTGATTAATTTCAAAGCAAATACTCTTTCAACTGCCTCGACCGGCGCGGGTGGCGCAGGCGGCGCAGGGCTTTGCCCTCGATCTGGCGAATGCGCTCACGGGTCAGCCCAAACTTTTGTCCCACTTCTTCCAGCGTGTACTGGTGGCCGTTTTCCAACCCGTAGCGCAGGCGCAGGATGCGCGCTTCACGCGGTGGCAGGGTTTCCAGCACGGCCTCGATCTTCTCGCGCAGCATGTTGGTATAGGCCGTCTGAATCGGGGAGGGGGTCACCTGATCCTCGACGAACATGCCCAATTCCGATTCTTCATCATCATCGTTGATCGGGCTTTCGAGGGAGACCGGTAACCACGAAACCCGCATCATCCACTCCACTTTATCGGTGGAAACCCCCAGTTCTTCGGCCAGTTCTTCGTTGTTCGGGGCGCGCCCCAGTTTTTGTTCCATTTCGTGCGTGCGGCGATATAACTGGCGGATGCGGTCCACCATGTGAACCGGCACGCGGATGGTGCGCCCCTGATCGGCGATCGAACGACTGATGGTCTGGCGAATCCACCATGTGGCGTAAGTGGAAAAACGAAAGCCGCGCTTGTACTCAAATTTTTCGACGGCTTTCATCAAGCCGAGGTTGCCCTCTTGAATCAGATCCAGGAACGGAACGCCGCGCCCCATGTAGCGTTTGGCGATGCTGACTACCAGACGGGTGTTGGCTTTAATGAGGTGTTCGCGTGCCTGCAGTCCGTCGTTAATCAGCGCTTCCAGCTGGCGGCGGCGGGTGGTGTTACCGCGGGCGGGCAGTTTTTCCAGTTCGCGCTTTGCCTGGCGTCCCCGCTCGATCCGTTTGGCCAGTTCGACTTCCTCGTCCCCGCTCAAAAGCGGCACGCGCGACATTTCCTTCAGGTAGAGCCCAATGGTATCGTCGCTGGAAAAGGATTCGCCGGAAAGATAGTTGCTGTAGTCGCTTTCCCCCTCCAGGGGGGTATCATCATCGGTTTGCGAAAGTTCGGCATCGGGCTCGTAAAACTCGACCCCCCGGCGGCGCAGTGCGCTGACGATGGTGTAGTAGCGTTCCACGTCCTGACCCACATCTGGATAGACTTCGATTAAATCCTCGGTGGTCAGGTAGCCCTGGATGTCGGCTTTTTCCAGCAACAAACGAATTTTTTCAGTACTCTTTTTACGTCGGCTCGGATTACTCACGATGTCCTCCTGACTTCATAACCCCGCTGATGAAGGTGTCCACGTTGGACACAGTTTTCCCCCTGCGTCGTGAGGAAGTTCACGCGCAGCCTGCCTGCTGTCCGCGGACGGGCTGCCGCCAGCAGCCGTCCGGGCAGTTTTTTCCCAATCTGGTAAACAAAGTTGAGTACGAAAGGTAAACCTCACAAAGTGTTGCAAATCCATCCCTTGCCTGAACGCCGGTTATTCGAGCAAGACCTGTACATGATGTTCGCAAATCGTTTCGTTCAGGTTGACGCCGCATACCGGGCAAAGTCCTTTGCAGTCGGGGCGGCAAATCGGTTTGATGGGCAGTTCCAGCAGAAGATAGTCACGGGTGAGCGGTGCAAGGTTGATGTACCCATCATCAGGAACGACCAGTTCGGTTTCCACATTGCGGCGGAAACGGAACGTGAATAACTCGGTATAATGGGTGTGGAGCGGTTGAGCAAACTCTTCAAGACAGCGCACGCATTCCTGAATCAGAAAACCGGTAAAATCCGCTTCCACCAGCAGCCCTTGCGGGGTACGGCTGATGTGGGCAGTGCCGTTGAACTGGGTGACCTCAAAATCGGCAGATAAAGAAACGATCGGGAAGTCGAATGTAAAATCTCGGTTTGTCCCGATTGGCTGATTGAATAAAAAGCCAATATTAATCCGCAGAGGATAACGTGGATGGGTCACAGGTCAATAATCGCAGGTATAATACCGGGTTGCTTCATTATAACATATCCTACCGGACTAGTCAAGTTATTAAGATTAATTTAATAAAAATCCAAGTAATTACCATGAAACTATTGATTGCAACCAACAACCCCGGCAAGATGCGCGAAATTCAGGCGATATTGAGCGGCCTGCCGCTGGAACTGGTCACTCCGGCGGCGGTGGGACTGGTGCTCGAAGTGGAAGAAAGCGGCGCGTCCTATGCCGAAAATGCGGCCCTCAAGGCGCGCGCCTTTGCCGCAGCCAGCGGCCTGGTCAGTCTGGCGGATGATTCCGGGCTGGAGGTAGAGGCGCTGAACAACGAGCCGGGCATCCGCTCGGCACGCTTTGCCCCGCAACCCGCTGCAACCGATGCCGACCGGCGCGCCTATCTGCTGGAGCGCTTGCGTGGCATTCCTCACCCTCCCGGCGATCCCGGCTGGCGGGCGCATTTCCACTGCACGGTGGCGATTGCCACTCCCGCCGGGCAGGTTAACTTTGCCGAGGGGCGCTGTGATGGCTTCATCATTGGCGAAGAACGCGGCACGAATGGCTTTGGGTATGACCCATTGTTTTTCATGCCGGAGTGGAATGCTACCATGGCCGAATTGAGCGAAGAAACCAAGAATCAAATCAGTCACCGGGCGCGCGCCTTGCGCAACGCTCTGCCCATCCTCCAAAAACTGCTGAGGGAGTGAAATCAACCGGCGGTTCGCAATGACATGTCCTTCTTAAGATCACTCCGAACGTAGTGACACTCACCAGTGCAGGAGGTCTCCCGCCATGCTGCCGCCACGGCTCTGCGGGAGATTGCCACGCCGCCTGACGGCAAGATAAACGTTATCCCCAAACCCCCGTTACATTAACGAATCCAACACCCCGCCAAGTTTTAAGTAAACCTCAGCCGTGCAGCCCAAACGGACATGCTATAATTTTCTCGCACCAGACCCACCCCTGTTCACGAAGGAGCGTGCATGTCTTTCGTCCATCTTCATGTTCATACGCAGTACTCGCTGCTGGACGGCTTCTCGCATATCAAGAAGCTGGTTGAGCGCGTCAAGCAGATGAACATGCCGGCTGTGGCGATCACGGATCACGGCACGATGTACGGGGTGATTGAGTTCTTCAACGCCGCCAAAGCCGCCGGTGTCAAACCGATCATCGGCATGGAAGCCTACCTCGCCCCGCGCGGGATGCGCGACCGCGACCCCAAACTGGATAAATCCCCCACTCACCTGTTGCTGCTGGCCGAAAACGAAACCGGTTACCGCAATCTGCTCAAAATTGCCAGCGCAGCCCAGCTGGAGGGCTTTTACTACGCTCCGCGAATTGACCACGAGTTTTTAGCCGCCCATGCCGAGGGGCTGATTGCCACCTCCGGCTGCATGGCAGCCGAGATACCCCAGTTGATTCTGGAAAAAGGCATTGAAGCCGCCCGCAAACAGGTGGACTGGTATTACGAGGTCTTTGGCAAGGATCGTTTCTTTTTTGAGTTACAGCGCCATCAAATCCCCGAGCTGGAAGACATCAACCGCGCCCTGAAAGAGCTTGCCCCGCGCTACCCGGCGCGATTTGTGGCTACCAACGATGTCCATTACATTGAACCGGAGGACGCCCGCTATCAGGACATTCTGCTGGCCATCCAGACCGGTTCGCTGATCACCGATAAAAACCGCTTCCGCATGACCGATGACACCTACTACCTGCGTACACCTCAGGAAATGGCAGAAATTTTCAAGGAAGTGCCGGAAGCCCTGCACAACACCCTGCTGATTGCCGAACGGGTGAATGTGGATCTTTCCAGCAAGGGCTATCACCTGCCGGTGTTCGAGGTGCCGCCCGGCTGTACAGCAGAAACTTACCTGCGCAGCCTGTGCGAAGAAGGTCTGCAGCGTCGTTATCATCACTCTCCGCTCTATGACAAGGCCCGCGAGCGGCTCGAATATGAACTGAGGGTCATTCATGAGATGGGCTTTGACGCCTACTTCCTGATTGTGTGGGATTTGTGCCGCCATGCCCGCGAAAAGGGTATCTGGTACAATGCGCGCGGGTCGGCAGCCGGTTCGATCGTCGCTTATACTCTGGAAATCACCAATGTCGAACCACTGGCGCACGGTTTGATTTTTGAGCGATTTCTCAACCCCGGGCGCATTTCTATGCCGGATATTGACCTCGACTTTCAGGACGATCAACGCCCGCAGATGCTGGAATACTGCGCCCGCAAGTACGGGGATGACCGCGTGGCGCAAATCATCACCTTTGGCACGCTGGGGGCGCGGGCTGCGGTGCGCGATGTCGGACGGGTAATGGATATTCCCCTCACGGAAGTCGACCGGGTCAGCAAGTTGATTCCCAATGTGCCCGGAAAGCCGGTCACCATCCGCGAGGCATTGGAACAGGTTCCCGAGCTGAAAGCCCTCTACGACAGCACGCCCTACCTGAAAGAACTGATTGACACCGCTGCCCACATGGAGGGCTCTATTCGCAACGCCGGCACCCACGCCGCCGGTGTGATCATCACCGACAAGCCGATCATCGAGTACATCCCGCTGCACCGCCCAACCAGCGGCTCGGAAGAGTCACCCATCAAGACCGTCACCCAGTTTGAAATGTCCGTTGTCGAGTCGCTGGGGCTGCTCAAGGTGGACTTTTTGGGGCTGGCGACCCTGACGATCATGCAGCGTGCCTGTGACCTGATCGAAAAGCGCCACGGGGTCAAGTACACCCTGGAAAACATTCCGATGGACGACCCCTACACCTTCGAGTTTCTCAGCCAGGGACACACCGCGGGTGTCTTTCAACTGGAAGGCACGGGCATGACCCGTTACCTGACCCAGATGAAGCCACGCAATGTGGATAATGTGATCGCCATGGTGGCGCTTTACCGTCCTGGCCCGCTGGAATTCATCCCGCGCTACATTGCCCGCATGCATGGGGAGGAAGAAGTCACCTACCGCCATCCAGCCATGAAGCCGATCTTCGAGGATACCTACGGCATCCCCATTTATCAGGAACAGATCATGCGGGCTGCGGTGGAACTGGCGGGTTACACCCTGTCCGAATCGGATGACCTGCGCAAGGCGATTGCCAAAAAACAGAAAGATAAACTGGAAAAGCACCGCGAAAAGTTTATCAAAGGCGCAACCCAGCGCGGCATCCCGCAGGAAACCGCCGCCCAGATTTTCGAGGATTGGGAAGAGTTTGCGCGTTATGGGTTCAATAAAAGCCATGCCGCCGATTACGGCATCATCGCCGTTCAAACCGCCTTCCTGAAGGCTCACTACCCGGTCGAGTACATGACCGCCCTGCTTTCGGCTTCCAAGAACGATACCGCCAAAGTGGCCTTTTATGTGGCGGACTGCCGCAACATGGGCATTGATGTCCTGCCACCGGACATCAACGCTTCCGGTTACGATTTCACTATTGAAGATCGGCCCGGGCAGAAACCGGCCATCCGCTTTGGGTTGGGGGCGGTCAAGAATGTTGGGCAGGCACCCGTGGATTTGATTCTGGAGGCCCGCCGCGAGGGACCCTTCCGAGACCTGAATGATTTTGCCCGCCGCGCCGATTTACAAAAAGTGGGCAAGCGCGCCCTCGAATGTCTGGTGCGGGTGGGCGCGCTGGATGTCTTTGGCCCGCGCATGGCGTTGCTGGAAGCGCTTGACCAGATCATCTCGGTCAGCGCCAGCCACTTCCGTGCCCTGCACATGGGGCAGATGTCCTTCTTTGGCAGCATTGCCGGTGTGGAAGAAGAGATCATCCTGCCGCAGAGCAGCGCCCTCGACCGCCGCGAACAGCTGGAGTGGGAGCGTGAACTGATCGGCCTGTATGTTTCGGACCACCCGCTCACGCCCTATTTACCCACCCTGCAGCGTAAGGTCATCTGCTTCAGCGCGCAGCTGAGTGAACTGCCCAACAAAGAGCGGGTGGTGGTAGCCGGTATGGTAACCCGTTTCCGCAATCACCAGACCAAGAAGGGCGACTGGATGGGCTTCTTCACGCTGGAGGACATTCAGGGAACGGTGGATGTGACCGCCTTTCCGCGCGTGTGGGAGCAGTGCGCATCGCTGGTCACACCCGACCGGGTGCTGCTGGTAGAAGGCCGGCTGGAAAACGAAAATGGTGAGCCGAAGATTCTGGCCGACCGCGTCAGCGAGGTGTTCATTGAATACGAGGAAAACGGCCAGGAAATTGACCCGTACCTGTGTTACCTGCCGGATGAAGAAAACGGTCTGCCTGCCGCTTCCATGGGCGAGATTCCCCAGGATGCTACACCTCCCCAAGAAACAACCCCCTCGCACGTTTCCGAACCACGCCCATCCTACCCGGTTGGGGAGGCAGACGGGGATATACCGCCACCCCCGCCCGATTTTGAGGACGAGTTTTTGTTCAATTCCCTGCCGGCGGTAAAGGCGAGCAGTAAAGACCAACCGTCTGCCCCGCCTGCTCCGGCTGCGAAGAAGCCAGCCAGCCCTGCAAAACCGGCAGGGGATGGCGTTGCTGCACCGTCCCAGCCGGCCAATACTGAACCGCCTTTGCCGATGAATGGCGGGCTGCGCTATCTGGTGCCACCGCTCCCGCCGGAGGGCATTCCCTCCGAAGAAAGCGGCGAAATCCGCATGGTCAAGGTCATCTTACGTTCCAGCGGCGATCGTGAGCGGGATGTGCAACGCTTGAAGCGGGTTTATGGGATTTTACGGGCTGCCCCGGGGCGCGACCGCTTCGCCTTTTATGTGTTCGAGGGCAGAAACCGCGTTCTGCTGGAATTTCCCAACGATACCACCGGTATCACCCCTCACCTGCTCAAAGAATTGACCGAGACGGTTGGCGAGGGGAACGTGATGGTAGAAACCATCCCGATTCAGTAGGATTTCAGGCTTTGGCGTCGGAGAGGCGTGTTTCGGCTGAAACCTGCGGCTCGCTGGCAAGTACAACCCGGCGTGCCTGATCGCGCACGCGATTGATGCTGGAGAAAAATTCGCGCATGAGGGTCACCAGCAGGTAGCGCCCGCGCGGGGTGAGGGTGATTTCATCGGCGTTATTGGTTTGAAAAGCGCCCACTTTTTCAAAGGCGATCATTTCGACCGGCAGGCAGCGCTCCACCGGCGCGCCAAAGTCAGCCTGCCACTGTTTTTTATCCAGCCGCAGGCCAAACAGTTCCATCATGAAGCGGTAGCGCATCTGATCCAGCCGGCTGAAACGGCGTTTTCCGGCAATCGGCGCAGTACCGCTGGAAACCCACTGCTGGTAAAAATTGAGCGAAAAGGTGTTGACATACAGCGAGCCGTTCAGGTAACTGAACGACCCCGACCCGACCCCCACATACTCCTCGCTTTTGACAATGTATTCATCAATCAGATTGCGTCCCTTGCGCGAGAACGTCCACGCGGTGGACAGGTCAAAATGGGGGGAAAGCCGGTTGACAATCAACTCGTAGAGGGCCGCTTCGCGGTCAAAGGTGACGTCACCAATGGTCTTTTTCAATTGTTGACGGACGGAGGGGGAGGTCATCAGCGGGTAGTAGGTGAGTTGATTGGCTTTCGATTCGAGCGCCATCTGAATGTCCCGCTCGATGACGGCCTCGTCCTGACCGGGAAAGTTGAAGATCAGGTCAATGTTGAGCGAATCAAACGCCCCGGCTACCTGCTGAATGCGGCGTAAAATCTGTTCGCCGCTGCCAAAACGCTCCAGCCGGTTGACCTTGCGCAGCAGGTTGTCATCGAAAGATTGCACTCCCACCGAAAGGCGCTGCACACGGCTGCTGAGCGCCTGTACCAGTTCATCGTCCAGATCATTGGGATTGGTCTCGCAGGAAACTTCGCGGATGCCGAACAAATCGCGCGCCATGTCAATGATCTGAATCAGTTCATCCATCAGGATGGTGGGCGTACCGCCGCCGATGTACAGGGTGTCAAAGGTATAACCGCGTTTGGCAGTCAGGCGCAGTTCTTCGCGCAAGGCGCTGAAGTACTGACGGGCTTTGCGTTCGTTGAACGGAAAACGGTTGAAGGAACAGTACGGGCAAAGAATTTCGCAGAATGGCACATGCGCGTAGAGCATGTAGGACTTGCCCGGTTGGGGTTGCGGCAGACGGGTGATGTGCGCCGGTTTGAGGTTCAGGAGCACCTGGGAGGCGAGTCGGAATGTGGTGGAAAACAGGCTGTGTGGTATCATGGCGGCCTTTGTTTTGCAAAGATTTTTCTATTATAGCCCATTGAGATTATGATGGAAACACCCCCGAAGGGGAATGTATCATCTATCCTTTTCTTGGATGTAACTTGTCATACAAATTTGGACAGGCTTTCTTCAGCCGGTGATCAGGTGCTGACGGAGGAATTCCAGCACGCGCGTTTCGCGCGCTGTCCATTTAGGGATGTTCGAAAATCGGTTGTTCAAGACCGCCCGGTTGGCGCGCAGGGCATCCTCAATATCCACCCAAACCGGCTGAAAGCCCAGCCGCTGTTCGTAGTCATCCAGGTCCAGCGGTTTATACTGATCGGAAATCCGGCACAGGTAGTAATACGAGGTCATGCAGAAAAGTTGATAACCGTTTTCGTAGGGCAAATCGTATTCGATGACCCGGCCGAGAAAGGTGTCAATGTCGGTGATGGTTGCTCCGCATTCCTCCTCAACTTCGCGTCGGAGGGTTTCAGTCAGGGATTCGCCGTCCTTGCGCCCACCGCCGGGGAACTTGTAATCGGTGTTGACCCTCGAATAAATCATCAACAAACGACGCCCGTCCCGAATCACCCCGCGCACGGCTTCGCGTAGAATGGCATGTCCCTTGCGGGGAGCATCGGGGTGGCGGAGAATTTCAAACAACATTGGCGGGAGGGGCGCGCCGGACGGGGGTGTCACTGTTCGACCAGAATCAGGGCGAAACCGTCGTAACCCTTGCTGCCTACGGTTTGCAAGGCGGCGGTGCTCACACGCGGTTCACCGGCGACCCGTTCCAGAAAGCGGCGCATTCCCTCCACGTTGGCATCTCCGCTGTGCGACTCGATGATCCGCCCTTTGCGGATGATGTTATCGGCCACAATCAGCGTGCCGGGGCGGGAGAGTTTGAGCGACCACTCGAAATAAGCCGGGTAGTTGGGTTTATCGGCGTCAATGAAAATGAGGTCAAAGGGTGGCTGGTTTTCCTCTGCCAGGCGGGCGAGCGAATCGAGCGCCTTGCCGAGGTGAATTTCCACCCGTTCGGAAACGCCCGCTCCGGCCAGGTTCTCGCGGGCGACGGCAGCGTGTTTGGGGTCAAGTTCGAGGGTGATCAGCACGCCGTCCGGCGGCAGCGCCCGCGCCAGCCAGATGGTGCTGTATCCGCCGAGGGTACCGATTTCGAGGATGCGCCGGGCGCCAATGGATTTTGCCAGCAGATGGAGCAGTTTGCCCTGTAACGGGGAAACCTGAATGGCGGGCAAACCGGCCGTTTGACTGACGCGCAATGCCTGATCGAGAGCCGGGTCGGCGGGGAGCAGCAGGCTGGTCAGGTACGCGTCTACGGCCGTCCATTGGTCGGCCGGGGTTGCCGGGGGGCTGGAAGGGGAAGAAAAAAGGGACTTGATTCGACGCAACATGGCACCATCCTTTGGGGCATAAAACCGATAAGGTTATGATTTATCCAGTATTCTAACATACACCAGTTCCGGGTCGCCCTCGTCGAGGTAGTGAATAACACCCGCCAACCGGTAGCCGCGCCCGGCCAGCAGGGATTGCATGGGCAGGTTGGAGAGGTTGGTGGAGGTGAACAATTTGGGTGTGGTGCAGTTCTGTTCCAGAAAGGCCATCAACGCATTGGCCACCCCTTTGCGCCGGTAGGCAGGCAGCACGAAAAGAAGCGATACAAATCCCTGCCGGTAGAAGGAATAATCGAAAATGGCAAAACCGGCCATTTCACCTTCCCAAAGACCCACAAAACAGTCACGGTTCGCTACGGCTTCCTGCAGAGTCTGACCGTGTGCCGGGAAACATCGGCACAGGTCGGCCAAGTCGCTTTCAAAGGCGGGCCGGAGGGTGATCATCGGTAACTTTTCGTGAAGGTGGGGAATAAACCGCCAGCTCGTCCTTGAATTCTACCTTGCCCCGCGTGGCTTTGACCCAAAGCAGAATTAGCCCCGCCCCCGCCAGCATCGCCAACAGGCCGATCAGGCCGGCCTCCGGGCCGAAACTGCCACCCGTCCACAGGTCAGGGCCGGCCTGATCAACAACCAGAAAACTGACCGCGCTACCCACGCCGCTCACCGGCAGGTCAAATACCACCCCTTGAAAGAAATTCCAGGTGATGTGCAAACCGATCGAAAGCGCCAGTTCACCAGTCAGGACAAGGGGCAAACCCAGCAGAAAACCGGCCAGGATCAGATTAAGGGTGCTGACCAGCGAGGCATGCGGGTTGCCGAGGTGCAGCAAGCCGAAAATGGAAGAGGAAAGGATGTAAGCCAGCCACAGCGCCGTGCGTGCTCCCCCCTTCGGCAGGTGAAAACCCTCCGCCAGATTGCGCAGCCAGTAGCCGCGCGAGAGACACTCTTCCTGAATGCCCACAGAGACATAGTGAAAAATGTAGAAAACCACGCCCGCGGTGAAGGACGGAAAACTCGACTGGCGGTAACCGGTGACCCTCACCCAGCCGAGCGAGTATTCTGCAAGGAAGATGCCCGCCATCAGCAACGCGCCGAGAAGCAGACCGAAGCCGAGGTCGGCCCACCACTGCCGGTTGAGGTGGAAGCCGTAGGCCCGGAAGGGCCGCCGGTCGAGCAAGCGCGCCGCCACCCACAGGCTGAACAATAATAGTAGCCAGTTTAGGGTGGAATCGGCGCTCAACCAGGCGGCTTGAACGGCACTGCCGAGAACGGGCGACAGTTGAAAGAACCATTTTTGCAGCGGGCTAACCACTAAACTGGCCAGCAACATCAGGCCGGCGAACAACCCCAGTTGCAGAATCAGCCGCCAACCGGTGCGCAGGCGGCGCTGGGTTTCGTTCCAGAAAGGCCACTTTAAGTGTGAAATAAAACCGGTTTGGGAACTCATTTAAATCTCCCAAAAGCAAGTTGAAGAGGGATGCCGGCCGATGTTATTTTTGGGGAGCGGTTGGCGGGCCGGCTGGTTTTTGGAGCGCGCGCCAGCACAGGAACAGGACCGGTAGAGCCACCAGCAGGTAGGCTGCACTGGTAAAACGGCTCAACCTGACAATTACCCATTCATCGCTGGCGGCTGACCATTCCGGCAGAGCGCCCGGATTGCCGCCGATTTGCAGGATGACCTGCGGGCTGACGTAATCGTGGTAAATGTCCGTCAGCGCAAGGAACTCCAGCAGGTTCAAAACCAGCAGGAACACCCCGGCCAGCAGGGTGACCAGAAGAAGGATTTGCAGTCTTTTGATACAGCCTCCGCTAAGGGTGAGAGAGGGAAGGATCAATTCGTGTGCACCCGTAAGTTTATTTTAACCGGAAATCAGGCTTCTGGCCCATGCTGCGGCGCGTTCCAGTTCGCCCTCTTTCAGCGGGCCTTCCGTGCCGTTGACGAAGAAGCCTTCCGGCGGGGCAATCAGCCTGGCGCCGCTTCGTTCCAATTTTTTGGCGATGGCCGGGGCAGCGTAACCGCCTTTGTTGACAATGAAACGCAGCAGTCCGGATTGGATGGTTTCTACCGGAATGCGGGTGTCGAAAGCAGCCACCTTTTTCCCGTCCAGTGAACCGCGGCCGAAAAGATCGAGAAATCTGGCCGTGTCTTCCGAGGGGCGAAAACCGCGGGTGGGCGATCCGACGATCAACAACTCGGCTGCGGTGGTCATTTCGGCGGTTGCATCCCCTGCTCGGACGGTTTCAACCTTATGAGTCTTGTCGAGTGCCTCTCCAATTTGCCGGGCAATCTGTTCGGTATTGCCGAAAAACGAGTCGTAAACAATCAAGATTTGCATGAGTATTCTCCCTGAGTATCAACTGCCCATATTACATACGCAGAAAGCTTGATGAAGTTGCAAGAATTCTTGATCCGTAAAAAGATGCTGATAGGAATGAAAGGGAATTATCGCCTTTTTTAGAAAAACCCCTTGACAGACGGTCTTAAAGCGGATATATTAAGTCTAAATTATTCAACATCAAACGATTGGAAGCCATGCCAACTCATTACCAGGGTGACCCGCAAATCGCCAGCGCACTGGATGTGTGGGTCAAACTGACCCGCGCAGTAGATTCGATTGCCAGCCGGCTGAGCGCACGCGGTACTACCGGCAGCCTTACCATTACCCAGTTTGGTGTGCTTGAAGTCCTTTATCACCTGGGGCCGATGCCGCAATGCGAACTGGCTGGCAAACTGCTCAAAAGCAGCGGTAACATCACCCTTGTGGTGGATAATCTGGAAAAGCGCGGGCTGGTGCGGCGTGTTGCGGATGAACACGACCGGCGCATCAGCCGGGTGGAACTGACCCCCGCCGGCCTTGCGTTGATCGAGGAGATCTTCCCCAAACACGCTCAGGCGGTTGCCGAGGAGTTTTCGGTGCTGACGCCGCAGGAACAACATCAACTGGGCGACCTGCTGCGCAAACTGGGCAAACGGGGAGGTTGACAACTCTTTTTTTTTGTCAAAATACTTCAATATTGAAATACATTCATTGAAGTATTATCAAATCAAACAATTTTTTACATAAGGAGGTTTGGAGATGTCCTGGAAAATTGATTCTGCTCATTCTGAAATTAACTTTTCGGTGCGGCATTTGATGGTCTCGAATGTGCGCGGGCGGTTCGAGCGCTTCAGCGGCGTGGTGAATTTTGACGAGGAAAATCCGCAAAATTCATCGGTTGAAGTGCAAATCGAGGCCGCCAGCATCAACACCCGCGAGCCGCAGCGCGATGCTCACCTGCGTTCCCCCGACTTCTTGAACGCCGATCAATTCCCTTACCTGATGTTCAAGAGCAAGCGCATCGAGGTGCTGGATGACTCGCACGGTCGCATCATCGGCGATCTGACCATCCGGGATGTGACCCGCGAGGTGGTGCTGGATGTGGTTTATAACGGCAAAGTCAAGAGCCCGTTTGGCTTCACCACAGCCGGTTTTAGCGCCAGCACTAAAATCAACCGCAAGGACTGGGGGCTGGTCTGGAACGTAGCGCTGGAAACCGGCGGCGTGCTGGTCGGCGAGGAAATCAACATTCAAATTGAGGTAGAACTGATCCACGAGCAAGAAACCGAGCAGGCCGCTGCGGGGTAGTTAAGCGGAAAACACGAATATGACAGTTCAGCAGACCGGCGCAGGAATGACGCCGGTCTGCTTTTGTTGTGTGACCTCAGGTCGGGATAAGGAATTTCAACGATTTTGAGGAGCCGTTGCTGGCCGTGCGGCAATCTCCCCCAGAGCCGTTGGGGAGGCGGGTGAATGAGATGTGACATTTCGTCCCGGCACAAATGATCATTCTGCCGAAGAATGTATCTTGAAGTGACATTCGTTTAAGTTATTGTTAATTTTGATATTAGGTAGTAAAATGAATTTAGAATAATAAAAGAAGGGACAATCGAATGGACGAACTAGTGAAATTGGTGGTGCAAAAGACCGGTATTCCCGAACCCGCAGCCAGACAGGCGGTTGAAGTGGTGTTGGGTTTCTTAAAGGAGAAACTGCCCGCACCGATTGCCGATCAGATTGACGCGGTCGTTTCCGGTTCAGGTAAGCTGGATGATGTGACCAAAGGCCTGAAGAATTTTCTGAAAAACTCATAAAATCGTACAAGGGAGGCTGTGATGACTGCACTGGCAAAAATCGAAGGGATTGGTGAAAAATACGCCGCAAAATTGCAGGAGGCCGGCGTGACGACACTGGAAGGTCTGCTGGAAAAGGGCAAAACGCCGCAAGGCCGCAAAGCGCTGGCCGAGGCGACCGGCATCAGCGAAAAATTAATCCTGGAATGGGTCAATCTGGCGGATTTGTTCCGCATTAAGGGGATTGGCGAGGAGTATTCCGATCTGTTGGAAGAAGCCGGCGTTGATACGGTGGTTGAACTGGCTCAGCGCAACCCCGAGAATTTGCTGGCAAAGATGACCGAGATCAATGAGCAGAAAAAACTGGTGCGCCGCCTGCCGGTGCTTTCACAGGTGCAGGACTGGGTGGAGCAAGCCAAGAAACTGCCGCGCGTGGTCGAGTACTGAACCGCGTTTCTTACATACGGATTAAATCCCCGCATCACCGCCGGCCGCTGACCGGTGGCAGGAGTTTGTTTACCTCACAAAGGGGGAAGAACGCCAGTCTCCCTCAAAAATGAATCCACCGTCTCCTCGTAGGCAGAGCGGTTGTTCCAGTAACTTTCGGCATGACCGGCGTTGGGGGCAAGGTAGAGGCGGCGCCAGCCGTGCCGTTTGGCATCGTACAGCCATTGGCTGTGTTGCGGGGGAATGTAGTCATCCTGCTGACCGTGGATGAACAGCACCGGCATGTTCAGCCGGGGTACCTCCCGCAGTGGCGATACCTGACCGAACCAGAAACCGGCCTGCAGGCGGGCGATCAGGCTGGCGAGCGGTAGAAAGGGGAATGCCGGCAGGCCCACATCCCGCCGCAGGCGCAGGCGGAGCAGGGCATTCAGGTCGGCAAATGAACAATCGGCGATGACAAAAGCCGGACGCGAGTCCACGGCCGCGTGTTGCAGGCAGACCGCCGCGCCGAGCGACTCGCCCATCGTTCCCACCCGTCCGCCGGGCGGTAATTGCGCCAGCGCCCAATCCAGAACGGCGCGCAGGTCATGCCGTTCGTAAAAACCAAAGGTACAGTTGCTGCCGCCGCTCAAACCATGGTAGCGCTGGTCGTAGATCAGTACGTTGAACCCCCGCCGGCGGAACATGGGGACATACTTGATGCACCCCAACCGCGTGTAGGTGATGCCATGAACCAGCACCACGGTTCGTTCTGCTCCGCGCAGCGGCAGGTAGGTGGCGCTCAACCGGTAGCCGAACGGGGAGGGGATGGTGACTTCCTGCTTTTCCCACGACCAGTATTCGGCCTCGTTCAGTTTGCCGTTCTCGACTTCAATTTGATAGGTTTTCAGGTAAGGGAAGCAGCGCGGGCGGATGGCGCGCTGGGTCAGCACTGCCGCAACCGCCAGCAGGAAGAGGATCAGAATCACCAGCAGCAGGAGAACAAGCGGCATGGCTTGATTTTATCACGGGGTCAGGAGGTACAGAGGAGAAAGAAAACAGCCACGCCGCCTGACGGCGGCTCGCAATGAAATGCCCTTTTTAACGTCACTCCGAACGTATTGACACTTTGCAGTGCAGGGGAGTCTCCCACCCCGCCTCCCCAATGGCTCTGGGGGAGATTGCCACGCTCGTATTCGTTTCTGGCTAACCCAGGTGCATCGGCATGATCACATGCACAAAATCATCATCGCCAATGGGCTTGATGGTGGCGGGGGTGTTGTTCTGATTGGTTTCCAGCGCAACCGACGGGGTCTTGATCACATCCAGCACTTCCCGCAGAAACTTGACATTGAAGGCAATCAACAGCGGGCTGCCCTCGATGTTGGCGTCCACCTGAATCTGGCTGGCGCCGGTTTCTTCGGACTGAGCGGAAACTTCCACCACCCCCGGCGAATCACTGCCCGGCAGAATGTTCAGGCGCACCACATTGTTGCCCTCACGGGCAATGATTTCGGCCTGTTTGCAGGCTTTGAGGAACGCCGGCGTGGAAAGCACGGTGTGGGTCTTGTAAGAACGCGGAATGATGGCGCGGTAATCCGGGAAGTTGCCGTCAATCAATTGAGAAACCAGTTCGGCATCTTTGACGTGGAAGATGACCTGTCCGCGTCCCGGCGGCACGTTCATGGTGAGCATCTGTTCGCCATCGGTGGCGATGCGCGCCAGTTCGGTCAGGGCGCGCGCCGGGATGATCACCGAAATTTCCTGCCGCACCGGGTTGCTGAGCAGTCCCTTGCGCACCGAAATGCGGAAGCCGTCCGTGGCTGCCATGGTGATTTGATCTTCTTTGATGTTGAGCAACACGCCTTGAAGAACCGGGCGGGCTTCGTCGGTGGACGCCGCAAATACCACCTGTTGAATCATTTCCTTAAAATCGTTGACATTCAGGCTGACCCCTTCGGACAGGTCCGGCACGGGAATGGGCGGAAATTCCTGTGCATCAATCCCTTTGATATCGGTGTTGCTGCTGCCACTGCGCACGTTGAGCGTCTGCGTGCGCGGGTCAAGGGTCAGGTCAATCCGCTCGCCGGTGAGGGTGTTGACCAGATCCTGAAACGTGCGGGCGGGTACGGTGATCGCACCGGCATCTTCGATGGTGGCCGGTATCCAGCAGGTGATTCCCAGTTCCAGATTGGTAGCCGAAAGCCGCAGCCGGCCATCGTCGCTGGCAATCAGTATGTTAGCCAGCACTGGCAGGGTACTGCGCGGGGAAACTGCCTTGGAAACAATGGCCAAACCGTGTGCCAGATGCTGCTGCTGGACGGATGCTTTCATGGGACGCCCTCCTGAGGATTAGGATAGTGAAATTATATCAGAATCCCGCTCAGTTCGTTAATCACAACGGCAGGCCAGATCCAGAGATTTTTTATTAAAAGAGGGCGCGCCAAACCGCCTCACTCGTACTTTAAGGCATTGACCGGCACGAGCGTGGCGGCTTGCAGAGAGGGGTACAATCCCGAAAGCAAGCCGACCAGAGTGGAAAACACCAGCGCAAAGACCGGCAGCCAGACCGGTGTTGCGGCAGCAATTCCCGGCCCAAGCCCGCCATAAGGGTTGGACTGCCCGGCCAGGAAGGTGGTTGCCAGAAAATTGATGGCATAACTGCCGCCCCATCCCAGAATCACCCCGCCAATTCCGCCGATCAGGCCAATGCCGGCTGCTTCGCCCAAAAAGATGCTCAGTACATCGCGGTTGGTTGCGCCGATGGCCTTCATCAAGCCGATCTCACGGGTGCGTTCCAGAATCGCCATGGTCATCGTGTTGGCAATGCCGATGGCTGCCACCAGCAAGGAGATGGCGCCGATCCCGCCGAAGACCAGCTGCAGGACAACAAAGAAGCTGTTGATGCCTTCCACGAACGATTGGGGCGTGGATGCCTGATAACCGAGGGCGTTGATCTGGTCGGCGATGTCTACCACCTGCGAGGGATCTTCCGCTCGTACCAGCAACTGGTTATAGCCCTCTTTGTTGAAATTAACCCTTTTGCCGCGCACCCATTCTTCCCACTTCATCAACTCATCAAAGCGCACGAACATGGCATTGTCCTGCTCAGCCCGGGCTTCTTCCAGCACCCCGGCAATCCGCAAGGTGACGGTGCGGGTAATGGCCTGTCCGTCTTCCGTCCATTTGGTAATTTCCAGTTTTACCTGCTGACCAACGATGTCCTGTGGGGTGGGCGGCGGAGGCGGTTCCTGACCGGGACGCAGACGCGGGTCGTAAAAGTTCTTCAACACCCACGAACCGACCACCGCCGTGCCGCGTTCCAATTGGGTGGTGCCGACCTGGGCTTTGTACTCATAGGCTGAAAGATCGTCCACATCTACCCCTTGAATCCACGGCCAGGTTTCCATCTTCCCGTATTTCAGCAGAGCCCCGCCGCTCAAATTTTGCCGGATGCTGACCAGCGCCACACCCGGCATGGCGCGAATTTCTTCCACCGTCTTGGGGGTGAGGATTTTGACTCCGGGCGGCATACCCGTGACCGGGTCAACCGCCACCGGCCCCGGCCCGACATTGACCTCGCTCCAGCCGGGGTAAACATCAATCCGTTTCAGATCGCTGATGCCCCACAACTGACTGGTGGCGCTGCGCTGTAAACCGATGGCCAGCGAAACCAGCAGGATGACCGAGGCAGTGCCGATCACCACCCCGATGGCGGTCAGAGCAACCCGGCCCTTGCGCCGGCCCAGATTATCGAAAATTAACCTGACCAGATCCAGAAAACGCATGCTCACACCTCCAATTCATTCAAACCGCTAAAACAGCGCCCAATTGCTCAACCTCATCCTTTGGGGCGCGGCAGGGGTTCAACCGGCACCGGAATTGGCTCACCCGGCGGGATTCCTTCTCCGGGCATGGGTTCGCCCGGCATCGGGAAAGAGGGCACCGGAGTCGGTTCGGCGCTGTCCAGTCCGATCAGCCCGCGCAGGAAGCGCAGCACCTTCTGCCAGAATGTTTCTTCGGCGGGGGGCGGCGGTTCGGGCGGGAAGCCGTCGGTCGGAAATTCCGGCGTTGGCATTTCCATCACTTCTACCGTCAGGGTTTGAGTGATGGTGCGCGGCTGGTTGAAGTCGTCGGTGTAGTTGATGCTGATTTCAATGTCCAGCGGGCCGGGCTGGAAGGGCATGATGTTGGCGTCCAGGGTGAAGTAGCCGCCCGGTTCCAGCGAGCCCACCAGCGTCACATTGTTGGTAATGTCGGCATTGGGGCTGGTGACGCGCATATTCCCCAGCACGGCGGTCTTGCGTCCCAGATTGGTCACCTGCAGGGGCAGCATGGACATTTGATTGGTGTAGAAAATGCCCGGGTCGCGGTAAAAGCCGACTTCCACCTGCGGTAACTGGTAGATCAACAGGGTGATGACCTGATCGTTGACCTGCCGCATGCCTTTTTCGTCATCGTAGATGAACGAAAGTTTGAAGGGGTAAGCCCCCGGGTTGGCGGTCACATTGACGATCAATTTTTGGGTTGCGCTGATCGTTTCGCCAACCGGCACATCTCCCAAAAAGATCAGGTTGGATGCCCCCAGCGGCGCAAAGGTCGAAAGTTCGCTGGTGCCCGGCACCGGGGTGCCTTGATCGTTGACCCCCGCCCCGCCGCCCAGCACCATCGTAACCGAGCGGGCATTGGCCGTTCCCAAATTGCGAATATCCAGCTTCAATTCGAAGATGGCGCCGGGCTGAAGCGGATCTACATCGGTTTGATAGGCGGTTACCACCAGCTGCGGCCGGCTGATCAGCGTGGGGGTTGCTGTCGGACGGGCCGGCCCGCCGGACGAGGGTTTCTTCAAGTTGATGGTAATCGTCAAAGCCTCGGTGAAGGATTCGCTGCCATCCAGGTTGGTGTAGGTCAGGTTGACAGTGAGTGTGGCTACACTCTGGCCGCTCAGTGCCGGGTTGGCAATCAACGGCTGGAAGACGTTGACTTTTTCGGCGGGATCCACCTCGTTCAAGGCGCGTACACCGCCGGTATCCACCGGCAGAAAGTCGCTACCGGTGAAGGTGATCAGTACATTGCGGGCAAAGTCCTGCCCGCGGTTGACCAGCGTCAGGCGCAGTTCAAATTCCTGGCCGGGGGTGATCTCCGAATCACCGCTCACGCCGTAGGAATCCAGCACCAGCAGCGGGCGGCCGGCGGCGGTTGGCTGGGGACGGCGGGCGGTGGTGGTTAACCCGATTCTCCCCACCTCGTTACTTCCATCCAGAAAGCGCACTGTGGTCACGTCCATGTTGCCATCACTGGCGCTGGCGGGTATGGCCACCGAAACAATCGCGGTGGTGCTTTCGGCGGGGTCGAGGGAGGCGTCGGTGAGGTTGACCGAGGCTGGCCAGCCGTTGAGCGAATCGGGATCCGCCGCCGTCAGGTTCAACGGGCTGCTGCCGGTGTTGGTCAGGGTGAGCGTGTAAACCACCACCGCACCGGGCATGCCGCTTTTGGCGGAATTGTCGGCGGTGACCGTCAAAACCGGCGTTTGAGCGGCGGCCGGCAGGGTCATGCCAATGAGCAAGATCAAGAGACAGAGGATGAATGGAATCTTCTTCATTTTGTCGGTTCGCTTTCTTCGGGTGCGGTTTGAAATGCAAAGGAGGCAGCGGCTTGAAATTCGGCTTCGCTGACCACCTTGCCATCCAGCAAATAGACCGAGTGGGTGGCAAAGGTGTGAATGCGCGGGTCGTGGGTAACCACAATCACCGTTTTGCCGCTGCGGTGCAGCTCGGAAAGCAGCTGCATGATTCCGAATCCGCTGGCAGTATCGAGATTGCCGGTCGGCTCGTCGGCGAGGATGATATCCGGCGAGTTGGCCAGGGCGCGGGCGATGGCCACCCGCTGCTGCTGCCCGCCGGAAAGCTCGGTGGGTTTGTGGTGAACGCGGTTCTCCAGCCCAACCTGACGCAGCAGTTCCAGGGCGCGCTTGCGGCGCTTGCTGGTTGGCACACCCGCAAAACGCAGCGGGAAGGCCACATTTTCCAGTGCGTTCATCGTCTGGACGAGGTTAAACGATTGAAAGATAAAGCCGATTTTCTTGCGGCGGTAGACCGCCAGTTCGTTTTCGTCCATTTTGTCGAGGGCAACCCCATCCATGATGATTTGCCCGGAGGTGGGACGGTCCAGCCCGCCCAGCAGGTAGAGCAGGGTGCTCTTGCCCGACCCGGACGGTCCCATGATCACCGTAAAGGTGTTGCGGGGAATATCCAGACTGACCCCCGCAAGGGCGTGCACTTTCTGCTTTCCCATCAGGTAGGTTTTGCGCAGATCGCGGATTTGGATGTAGGCGCTGTTGGCTTGCGTCATGACAACCCAATGAAATGATTAGAAGAACATGCGAGTCGGGTTCAACCCGCTCAATCGGCTGGCGATGTAACCGGGCAGGGCCTGCAATGCCAGCAGTAAAATTACCGAAAGGATGACAGCCGCCCAGGTTTTGCCCTTGCCCAGTCCGGTCAGGGGCGCCGCGCCGATCAGCAGCAGGACGATCATCCACAGGGTGTACAGATCCACATGAGCCAGCATGGGACGCAGAAAGGCAGCAAAGCCCACCGCTTCGGGCGGCAAAAAGCCGGAAAGACCGGGTGCCTGAATCACCTGTTGGGTGGTCAGCATGTAGACCGCCTGCACGATAAAGCGCAGGGCAAACGGCATGCTCGCCCACGCGGCGAGGTTGAGCGCGGCGGTGTTGCTGCCGCGGCTGCCGACCATGGTCAGCGCCAGATGCAGGATGCTGCCCAGCAAAAACCAGCCGATCCAGATGCCGGCCAGTGCGCCCAACGCCGGCAGGCCGTAGATCACCATGGGACTGGCGCGGTTCTGCTGGCTTTGAAAGTACTGTTCCTGCTGTTCGGGCGGCCAGTATTGAAAATCGGGCGGCAGTTCGCCGCTCGGCTGGGCGGCGGCGGCGCGGGCCGGTCCGCCGGCCAGCGAAACGATCAATGCCAGCACGCTCAACACCAGCAAGGGTGCCAGCCAGACGCCCTTTTCCTCACGGCTGATGGCCTGCATGGTGCGGCCGGGACGGAAAAAGACCGGCAGCAGCCATTCAAAATGCAGCCGACGCGGGCGGGGTTCTTCGATGATCTCACTATCGTTCATTTCGGTTTCTGCCATGGGTTACCTCGATTCGGAAAAATTGCATCACCATACGAAACCCGATTGCTCAGGCTTATTATAAGACCGATGAGGCTGGAAAAAAGTTCCCGATTCTGTTGTTGAATCTAACATAAATGGGGTGGTCAGGACAAGGTGGTACCCCTCACCGAATCGGCTTGGGGCGGGCATCGCGCGGTGACTGCACCACCACCTGACTGAGGTCAAATTTGCCCAGAATGGCGCGCACCTGCGCCGGGTCAAAACGCTCGCTCTTGACGAAAATCCACACCGGCGGGTGGTCATAAACACTGAAAGCCTCTTCTGCAGCAAAGAAGTTGAAGTTGAACAGCGGCAAGCGCGGCGGCGCTCCCCACCTCACCTGACCGCCGACATCCGAAATATACAGGTTGCCGATGCGCCACGGGGCTTGAAAATCGGCCGCCAGATCGAAGCCCAGCCGCCCATCGAACAGCGCCCGGTAATACTCGATGGTCATCGGGTAGGTGAGTTGCAAGCGGGCAACACTCCAAATGCCACGCTGGCTGGGCAGGATGATGTAGTCCACCTCCGCCAGACGCTCGTAGAACATCTGGCGTTTGTTTTCATCATCGTACCAGCGCACTTCCATCGTCACACCGCGGTAAAAATCGCCGAACGGGTCGTAGGTGGCACGCGGCACGGGCAGCCCCTCGTCCCACGACTCGTTGGCCAGCGTCAGGCGGTAGATTTTGATGGGCTCAGGGGAATCATTGCGCAGGGTGAGGGTATACACCTGCCCGGCTTGCAGTTCGCCTCCCGGCAGGCCGGCCTGCACGCTTTTGCCGCGCGCCTGCCCCCCCGCCGGCGGTACCGCAAGACCGGTCTCGGCCAACAGGTCAAGGCTGCTGCCCTCGCGGTAGAGGGCCAGACTCAACCGCGCCGGCTGATCGGCGGGGTTGTACAGGCGCGGCAGGGTCACCCCGCGCAGTGTCCCGCTCTCGCGGGCGGTAAAGGTCAGGGTAAACGACTCGCCGGGCGGAATGCTCAGCCCGTCCGGCACGGAAACCGGCTGAAAACGGCTGCCCTGCGGGGTTCCCAGTTCCAGATGCACCGGTGCGGGGATGTTTTGAAAGATCCACTCGGTGGCTTGCAGGCGGGTGTGCGGCTGGCGGTAAACCGCGCTGACGAAAGCATCCGCCCAGATCAGCGTCCCGCCCAGCACCAGCCCGAAGAAAGCGGCTGCCGCTATGCGCCGCAGGGGCAGGCCGGTTTGGGCGCGCCTGCCGGCCGTCTGCCAGACCGTCCACAGCAGGAAAGCCGCCAGCAAAGCCAGGAAGGGGTAAATCGGCAAAAAATAGCGGATGGACTTGACCCAGCGGGTGCCCATAAAAAGGAAATAACCGCCCACCCACACCAGTGGGATGAGATGGGCGCGGTAGAGCAACCCTTTGCGCAGCACCTGCCAGGCCGCCAGCCCAAAACCCAGCCACGCCGTCAGACCAAAGGGCAGCCCCATGCCCCACACCACCATGTTCATCAGCGGGAAGAGAATCGCCGGCCGGGCAGCCCATTGTTCGCCGGGCGGGCCGCCGCCGATTCCGCTGGATTCCATCTGGGCAACCTGCATGCTGTCCACCCAGTCGGGATTGAGGTGCAGGGTGAAAAACGTGGTGTCGCCCTGCGGGGCGCGGAAGGACATCGGCTGGGTGATGCGGAAAGCCAGCAGCGCGGTGAAGGCGGAAAGCACCAGCAGCAGGGCTGTGCCACCGAAAATGCGGCTTAAGTCGCTCTTGAAGCGCAGTTTGAGATCGGCAATCGCCAGAAATGCCGCCACTGCCACCATGCCGGTCAACGGCAGCAGGTTAACCTTGCAAGCCAGCGCCATGCCAGCGGCTGCCCCAAACAACCCAAACCAGCCAAACGCCGACGGAACAAGGCGGTAGCCGCTTTCGGGCTTTTGGCGGGCCAGCGGCGGCTGCCCGGCAATCCGCACCGCGGCGTAGAGCGCCAGCATGGTGAAGAAAGTGCCGAAATTGTCCACCGTCATAAAGTGGGATTGCTGAATCTGCATCACCGCCAGCGCCGAAAGCGCCGCGCCGATCAGGGCGATGCGGTGATTGTAAAGCCGCCGCCCGATCAGGTAGAGCAGACCAACCGCCAGCGCGTCCGCCAATGCCGAAAGCCGCCGCCCCAGCAGGCGCAGCTCGCTGTAACCGGTGTTGCCGGTTGCTTCCGCTGCGGCGCGAATCAGGATCATTGGCAGCTGTCCCCAGCGCATCCGGTTATCCGGGCCGTTTTGCAGCAGGCTGCCATCCGGGTTGTATTTGTTGTAGGGGCTGATCGGCGAGATGCGCGTGTTGAAATATTCGCTCAGGCTGGTGGGCATGCGTAGCACGCTCAGCGTGTTGGTCAGGCCGTACTCGTCCGGGTGCAGTTGGGCATCCTGATTCCAGTTAACCCACGCAAAGCGGTAAACCAGACCCACCGCAATCAGCACAATCAGCAGCACATCCAACCCTTTGGAAAGGAAGCTCTCGCGACTGCGGGAAGAAGAGGACAGAGCGGGGTTTAACATCATGGAAAACTGGGGTTAATTATACATCGTTGCAGGGCATCGGCGGGCGTGGTAGAATCTCGATAGAAAACCGTAAGGATTAACAGGAGGTCGAATGGATCAGGAAAAGGGCACGTTCAAGGTCAAAAAAGGCCTTGCCCAGATGCTGAAAGGCGGTGTGATTATGGATGTGGTCACACCGGAGCACGCGCGCATTGCCGAAGACGCCGGCGCGGTGGCCGTCATGGCGCTGGAGCGGGTTCCGGCGGACATTCGTGCGCAAGGGGGGGTTGCCCGAATGAGCGATCCGGAACTGATCCTCAAGATCATGGATGCCGTCACCATTCCGGTGATGGCCAAGGTGCGCATCGGTCATTTCGTCGAGGCGCAAATTTTGGAAGCGCTCGGCGTGGATTACATTGACGAGTCCGAGGTGCTGACCCCGGCCGATGAGGAGCATCACATCTACAAGCACAATTTCACCGTGCCGTTCGTGTGCGGGGCACGCAACCTCGGTGAAGCGCTCCGCCGCATTGGTGAAGGAGCCGCCATGATCCGCACCAAAGGCGAAGCCGGCACCGGGGATGTGGTTGAGGCCGTTCGCCATGCCCGGGCGGTGATGGGCGAAATCCGCCGCCTGCAAAACCTGCCGGATGAGGAAGTGATGGCGTTTGCCAAACAAATCGGCGCGCCTTATGAGCTGGTGCTGGAAACCCGCCAGCTGGGCCGCCTGCCGGTGGTCAACTTTGCGGCCGGCGGGATTGCCACCCCGGCCGATGCCGCCCTGATGATGCAACTGGGCATGGACGGGGTGTTCGTCGGCTCCGGGATTTTCAAATCGGGCGATCCGGCCCGCCGGGCGGCGGCGATTGTCAAGGCCGTCACCCACTACAACGAACCGAAGATTCTGGCCGAAATCAGCCGTAATCTGGGAGAACCAATGGTCGGGCGGCAAATTTCCGCCATCCCCGAACATGAACTGATCGCCGGGCGCGGTTGGTAAGGCTTTTTTCTTCACAACGGTGGCTATGAAGATCGGAGTACTGGCTTTACAGGGTGCTTTTATCGAGCATCAAACCGTACTGGAAAAACTGGGTGTGGAAAGCGTGCAGGTGCGTCTGCCCGAACACCTCGACGGCCTCGACGGTCTGATCATCCCCGGCGGGGAATCCACCACCATCAGCAAACTGGCGATTGCCTTTGGGCTGATGCAGCCGCTGCGTGAATTTGCCGGGGAGCACGCCGTTTGGGGTACCTGCGCGGGGGCAATCTTCCTTTCCCGCGAAGTCGGCCGTGATCAACCCGTGCTGGGGTTGATGGACATCACCGTGCGGCGCAACGCGTTTGGGCGGCAGGTCGATTCCTTTGAAACCCTGCTGGATGTACCGGCGCTGGCCAGGGTGGATGCGATTAACCCGCCCTTCCCGGCGGTGTTCATCCGCGCGCCGTTGATCGAGAAGGCCAACGGCAGCGCCGAGGTGCTGGCGGCATTGCCGGACGGCGGGATTGTTGCCGTGCAGCAGGGGCGCTGGCTGGCAACCTCCTTCCACCCCGAATTGAGCGATGATGACCGCTTTCACCGCTATTTTTTGGAGTTGGCAAGATAGAGATTCGACTGTTTGCCTGGCATGACCTGTTGAACCTGTTCCGCTACCGCGATCAGGCGCAATGTCTGGATACGACTCTGGCGCTGACGCGCGGCAGCCCGGTTGGCGCGTGGGCGGTGCTCGATCATCTGCGGCTGGATAAGGGCAGCACCACCTGCGTGTTGAGTGCTACCGGTGGCAGTCCAGCGCTGATTGGGCAGGTGCGTTATGAAAGCAGCCACACCGCCCGGCTTTCCTTCGTTCTCCCCGCTCAGGCTGCCCTGCCGGAACGGCTGACCGCCTTGCTGGAAGGTCTCGTCCATCAGGCCGGGGCGCACGGCAGTCAGGTTGTGCTGGCCGAGGTTGAAGAACACAGCCCGTTGTTCGAGGCATTGCGCCGGGCCGGGTTTAGCGTGTTCACCTGGCAGCGCATCTGGCGAGTCCTTTCCCTGCCGCCCGGTGAAAGCAATGCCAGTTGGGAATTTGCCAGCGAGCTGGATCATCTGGCGGTGCGCAATCTGGTGCAAACCCTCATCCCGCCGCTGGTTCAAAGCGCCGAAGCCTTTCCGCACTCGCTGAGTGAGTCATGGGTGCT
This sequence comes from Bellilinea caldifistulae, assembly GCF_001306055.1. Classification (GTDB taxonomy): domain Bacteria; phylum Chloroflexota; class Anaerolineae; order Anaerolineales; family Anaerolineaceae; genus Bellilinea; species Bellilinea caldifistulae. The sequence continues at coordinate 58,373 of NZ_LGHJ01000006.1, forward strand.
TTTTCAACAGCAGGAAATCCTCGGCTACGCTGCCCCGGTTTTCGGCCCGCGCGGGATTGTCGTTCAGCCAATCCTCCACCCCGCGGTGGAAGATGTGGCGGCGGCTTTGCGCGGTTTGATTACCGCCATGCCGTTTGTGCTCGGCCGCCCGGTATATGTGGTGGTGCGCGCCTATCAATCCTACCTCGAAAACGGGCTGGAAAAACTGGGCGCGGAAAGCGGCGAACGGCAGGCCGTGCTGGTCAAGCACCTGACCAGTTTACAGCGCAAGGCCATCTTTGTCACCCGCAACGGCAGCCTGGAAAAGCACCAGCCGGCATTGGTTGAACAAATCGGTGGTGAAACTTCCCTGCCGCTGGTACAATATGACTTAAGAGAAAGATTGAATTAGTTGTTGATATGACGCAAAGAAGAATAACCGACGATTTACATGCATTACTGGATGTCCTGCCGCCTCACATCCGTCAGGCGGTTGTCAAGGCAAACGACAGCGATAACCTGCTGGAAATTGTGATGGATTTGGGCCGCGTGCCGCTGGCGCGGTTTGTGCAGGGCGAGGTGGTTCTCGATCAAAACGAAATCACCCGCGAGGACATTGACCACGTGGTCAACAAAATTGGCGAATTTGACGCCGATAACCGCGCTGGTTTGGAGCGCACTCTGCACCGCATTTCAGCCATCCGCAACCGGCATGGCCACATTGTGGGCCTGACCTGCCGGGTTGGACGGGCGGTTTACGGCACGATTGACATCATTCAGGATTTGCTCGAATCGGGTAAGTCCATTTTGCTGCTCGGCCGTCCCGGCATTGGTAAAACCACCATGCTGCGCGAATCGGCGCGTATTCTGGCGGAAAAACACCGCGTAATCATCGTGGATACCTCCAACGAGATTGGCGGGGATGGCGATGTGCCGCACCCGGCGGTTGGACGCGCTCGCCGCATGCAGGTGGCCCAGCCTTCCTTGCAGCATGAGGTGATGATCGAGGCGGTCGAAAACCACAATCCCGAAGTGATCATCATTGACGAGATTGGGCGCGAGCTGGAAGCGCTGGCTGCCCGCACGATTGCCGAACGCGGTGTGCAGCTGGTGGCAACGGCTCATGGCCGTACCCTTGAAAACCTGCTGCTCAACCCGACCCTGTCCGACCTGATCGGCGGGATCGAATCGGTGACGCTTTCGGATGAAGAAGCCCGCCGGCGCGGTACTCAGAAAACCGTGCTGGAGCGCCGCTCGCCGCCTACTTTCGATGTGCTGATCGAGATTCAGGAACGCGACCGCATGCACGTTCATAAGGATGTGGCTGCAGCGGTGGATTCGCTGGTGCGCGGCTACCCGCTGCCTCCCGAAATCCGCTACCGCGATGAAAACGGTGAAATTCACATCGAAACGCCACCTGTGCAGGCTGCCCCGCGTCCGTTGCCGCAAACCAGCCGGCGTGCCTACGCCAACGGCAGCGATACCCAGCCTTTTAACCGCAAAAGCGGGCGTTCAACCCCGCCTGCCGGCCAGATGGTGAACGAAGAAATGCTGCTGCCTTCCGAGATGAACGCCCAGCCTTCGGCTCCGCTGCAGACCATCCGCATTTACCCCTACGGCGTGGCCCGCAATCGGCTGGCGCAGGCTGCCAAACGGCTGGGTGTGCCGGCGCTGGTGGTGCAGAATCTGGACGAAGCAGACGTGTTGATGACCCTGCGTACCTACTACCGCTCGCGTCAGCAGCCGGTGGTCGAGGCGGAAGAACGGCGAATGCCAATATATGTGCTGCGCGCCAATACCATCAACCAGATGGAACAGTCGCTGGGGGAACTGTATAACCTGAGCATGGATAGCAACTCTGCCGAGTGGGAAATCATTGCTGCCCAAACACAGGTGGCCATCCAAAATGTGCTGAACGGTCAACGGTTTGTGGATTTGCCCCCCGCACCGGCCAGCATCCGGCGGATGCAGCATGAGATGGCGCGCGCCCAGCAGCTGGTCTCACATTCCTACGGCAAAGAACCACACCGCCGCGTGCGCATCTTCCGCGATTGAGGCGGGTAGAAAACCGCCCCTCCCGCAAGGCCCCCACCTGCACTGCGCTCGACATGACGTGAACAAGGCCATGTCATTGTGGGCCGCCGTCAGGCGGCGTGGCAATCCTCCACTACGCCGATGGGGAGGCAGGGCGGGGAAACAATTTTCTCTACCCTAAAATCCCCGAATTTTGAACGCTCATCCCGCCAAGGTGCTATAATCGGCTGCGTTACCCATGGAACTGAACCTGTTCACCTGGACCCTGGCGCTGCTGCCGGTGCTGGTCGTCTTGATTCTGATGCTGGGCTTCAAGTGGGGTGGCAGTCGTGCTGGTGCAGCCGGCTGGGTTACCGCCGTACTGGTTGCCTGGATCTTCTTTGCCGCCGGCCCGCGTTTGATTGCCTACACCCAGGCCAAAGCAGTCCTGCTCAGTCTGGATGTGTTGTACATCATCTGGACGGCGCTGCTGCTCTACCACACCGCCGATGAAGCCGGCGCTGTGCGGATGATTGGCGTCAGTCTGCCGCGCCTGACCGCCGACCGCACCATGCAAGGACTGTTGATCGGCTGGCTGTTCGCCTCGTTTTTACAGGGTATGGGCGGTTTCGGTGTGCCGGTGGCCGTGGCGGCACCGCTGCTGGTTGGACTGGGTTTCAACCCGGTTCAGGCGGTGGTGATGGCGTGTATCGGCCACGGCTGGGCGGTCAATTACGGCTCGCTGGCAACCTCCTTCCAAACCCTGATGGCGGTTACCGGCCTGCCCGGCGAACTGCTGGCGCCCGATTCGGCCTGGCTGCTGGGACTTTCGGCGTATGCCTGCGGGGCGATTGTGGCACTGGTGGCTGGCGGCTGGCGCGGCCTGCTGCGCAGCCTGCCGGCGGTGATCGTCCTGGGGAGTGTGATGGCGCTCAGCCAGTACGGACTGGCGGTCAACGGGCTGTGGAATCTGGGCGCTACCGGCAGCGCCATGCTGGGACTGCTGGTCGGAATGGGTTTATGCCGCCTGCCCCTCTACCGCGGCAACCCGCAATCCACGCCGGCAGCCGATTTCGCTCACCTGAACGGCGGGGACGGGAAACCCCGTTCGCTGAAAATTTCGCTCTCGGCTTACGCCATTCTGGTGGTGCTGACTTTTGCGATCAACCTCATCCAGCCGCTCAACGCCTTCCTCGACCAGATTCAACTGAACCTCAACTTTCCGGAATTGCGCACTGGCCTGGGATGGGTCACTCCCGCCGGGCCGGGACGCTCCATCAGCCTGTTTGGACATACCGGCTCCATTCTCCTGTATGCCTCGCTGATTTCCTACTTCATCTACCGGCGGGCGGGTTATTACCGGCCGGGTGCAGCCGCCAGAATTGGCGAAAAGACCGTGAAGGGAGCGGTCAATTCCAGCTTGGGTATTCTGGCAATGGTGGGCATGGCGGTGATCATGTCACATGCTGGCATGACCAACCTGCTGGCGCTGGGCATGAGCCGCAGTTTTGGCGCTGCCGCCTACCCGCTGATTGCGCCGTTCATTGGGGGGTTGGGAGCCTTCATCACCGGCAGCAACAACAATTCCAATGTGTTGTTTGCCGTGCTGCAAATGCGCACTGCCGAACTCCTCGCACTGCCCGTGCCGTTAATACTGGGTGCCCAGACAGCCGGTGGCTCACTGGGCAGCATCATGGCCCCGGCCAAGGTGATTGTCGGTTGCAGCACGGTCGGTTTGAGCGACCGCGAAGGGGAAGTGATGGCGGCTGTCATCCGCTACGGCTTGATCCCGATTGCTCTGGTAGCGCTGGCGGCCTGGCTGGCTGTGTGACCCGTCAAACCAGGTACACAATATCCGACCCGCCGGTTGGGTATGCCCATGGAATTGCCCGGATGTCTTCGGAGGTCAATCCGCCCGCCATGGCGGCGATACCGTCGCGTCCCTCTGACGCGGACTTCACACCTGCACTTCCGGCCAGACCGGGTAGAACATGGCCCACTGACGCGGATAAGCGCGGATGATCTTCTCGGCTTCGGCCAGCACCGCTTCGGTATTGAGCAGCAGTTCGCTGTCGCGGTCGGGGTGTGGCTGAGGCCAGATGGGTGGACTGCACACCAGCCGGTAAAAGTGAGGGCGCGGGCTGACGCAGGCCACCACGTACATCGGCACGCCGCATTGCAGCGCCAGATGCACATAGGCAACCGGCAGAGGCGCCGGCCGTCCAAAGAAGCGCGGTCGCAGGCGGGCATCCGCCAGGGGGCGGTCGAGACCGGTCAGCACCACCCCGCCGCTGCGCAGGCGTTGTTTGGCTTTTTGGGTCGCTTCGATGCCCATCGGGGTAACCTCGATGCCGACTTCGGTGCGGATGCGGTTTTGCAGCTGATAACCGGAGGGCGGGCGCGGAAAGGAAAGCACCTGAAAGTTCAACCCGCGCAGGGCCAGCGAGCGCCCTGCCAGGTCAAAATTGCTGGTGTGAGGGGTGAGGAAAAGCGCCGGGTGCTGCCCGCTTTTGACCTGCTCGAACAGCCCGGCAAAGGATGGGTCAAAATCCGTGCGGCGCAGAACTTCCTGCGGACGGTCAAGGTTGTGGTAGAAGTCATATAACCCGTGGGTGTGCTGGTGTAATACCTCATACACGGCGCGCCGCAACTCTTTTTCGCTGAGACCGCCGCCGGAAATGACCCACTGATTGGCACGCAAGGCGCGCACCAGTGGACTGTGGCGCCGGGCGGCGGTGATGGCTGCGCCGAAATCGGCAATCCGATACCCCAGCCACGGCGGGGTGTGTTTGCTAATAGCCAGCGCCAGCCAGACGCCAAAGCGGCTATTCGTCAGGGTTTGCAGATTGATCCTGGAGGTGGTCATCGAGCAGGCTGCGATCTTCTCCGAGTGGAGATTGATTGAGAACTTGTTGAATGCGCTGCTGCAGGCTGGTTTTGGTGGGCTGCCGCCTGCCCAGTCCACGCAGGGATTCGAGCAACATGGCGGTCAGCGATTGGGTCAGGTTTTGCAGTGCGGCGGCAGAAAGCTTCTCGCCGCGTTCGAACCAGATCACGGCGGCATAGCCCATGACCACCGTCACCGCCGAGGCAATTGCCGCGGCCAGCAGCCACCCCGGCAAACCGCCCAGCTTGCTCAATTCGCCAAACAGAGTGCGCCCCAGCAATCCCAGCCCAAAGGTGGCGGCCAGTTCGCGGGCGCGTTCCAGCGTGATGCGGTAATTATAAATGCGGGCAATCCCCAGCACCATCACCGATTGGGTGACAATCAGCGGGGCAAAATCAATCATCGGCAGCGGGGTCAGCGCAATCACCGCAGCCACCGAGGCAGCGCTGACAATCGAGCGCCACGCCAGCTGCCAGCGGTAGTGCGGCAAGCCCTGCCCCAGCGCGGCGGTGATCTCCGGCTGCAGGGCAGCGATGGCCGCCAGAATTTGCGGCAGACCTTCGCCGTTCTTCGCCACCAGCGGCAGTACCTGGGCGCTTTCCAGGCCAAGGTTTTGGGCAGCGCGGGCAATCACCGCTGCTGATTGGCGGCGCACCAGATCCATCTTGTTCAAAACGACCACGTAAGGCTTGTTCAGGGCTTTCAAGCGCTGGTACAAATCCAGCTCGGTTTGTTTGATGCCCTGAATGGCATCGAAGACGATGATCAGCACATCGGCCTCAGCCGCGGCCAGTAAAGCCTCTTCCCGTTCGCGTTCGCCCACCTGCCCGACTGCATCCGCACCGGGGGTGTCCAGGATGGTGAATAGACCCGTATCGGCTTCCTGATTGGTGCGGGTCGTGCCGGGCAGTGGGCCAACCTCGGCACGGTCGCTTTTTTGCTGGACAAACTGGTTATACAGAGTGGATTTGCCAACATTGGCCGGCCCAACGATGGCAATCCGACTTTTGTGCCCAAAGGCGGTGCGGAACTGATGGGCTGACAGGCGCATCAGCACGCGCAACAGATTGGCATCCGGCGGCAGACCGCCAAGCAGGGCTTGCAGGGTGCTGCGGTCGGTCGGCGAAAGCGACTCCCACACGATGCGGAAGACTTCGCGGGTTTCAGGGGGTAGTTTGCGTAAGAGGTCTTGAAGGGTGGGCATCTTAAGTGGGTTAAATGGTATCACAAAGGCGAAAAATGGGGTATGATGAAGCCGTTTGAAATTCATTGGAAGGTCAAGGCGTTGCAATCACACTCTCGTTGGATGGTTTTAGGGCTGTGCTGCCTGTTTTTCTTTTCGCTGGGCGTCACAGTTGCTTCTTTTGGGCCGTTGCTGCCGGAACTTTCGGTCTTGAATCAGGTGGATTTAAGCCGGATGGGGCAGATTTTCACTTTTTACTTTTTGGGCTCGTTGATTTCCCAGATTCTCAGCGGGCCGTTCAGTGACCGCTTTGGCGAAAAGCCGCTGATGCTGGCCGCAACCCTGCTGCTGATGGTCAGCGTGGCAACGCTGCCGTTTAGCCACACTTTTTCCCTTAGTTTGCTGCTGTTCAGCCTGACCGGCCTGGGCGGCGGGGCAATTGTACTGGCCACCAATGTGCTGATCGCGCGCGTGTACGCTGACCGTTCGGTCTCGGCGCTCAATTTGCTCAACCTGTTTTTTGGGGTGGGGGCATTTCTCAGTCCGGCGCTGGTTGGGTTGATTGCCGGACAAACCGGCAACGGACGGCAAATCCTGTGGCTGGTGAGCGCTTTGCTGGCTTTGCAGGTGGTTCTGTTTGGCTGGCTGCGCATTCCGCCTCCCGCCCGTACGCCGCAGGCAAATGCCGGAACGGGCATGCGTTTTTTGCTGCGCAGCCGTTTGGTCTGGCTGCTGGCTTTCTTGCTGATGCTGTATGTCGGCGTAGAAAACGGCTTTGGCGGCTGGATTACGGTGTACATGCAGCGCACCGCTAACCTGCCGTATGAGCAGGCTGCCCTTTCGGCATCGGCATTCTGGCTGGCGTTGACCGCCGGACGGCTGGTGACGGTCGGCTTGGGGATGCGTTTGAGTGCTATGCGCATCCTTGCCCTCAGTCTGGGCGGAGCGCTGGCCGGCAGCCTGCTGATGGTGTTGGGCAGGGGCAACCTGCCGCTCAGCACCGCCGGCATCCTGCTGACCGGTTTTAGTTTTGCCTCCATCTTCCCCTCGACGGTCTCGCTGAGCAGTGCTTTCTTCCCGGAACAGGCCGGGCGGGCGATGAGTATCATCAACGGGATGGCCAGTATCGGCGCCATGGTGCTGCCGTGGCTGCAGGGAGTGCTGCTCAATACCATTTCGCCGACCGCCAGTACCCTGCTGACGCTGGGTGGGGTGGCAGGCATGGTGCTTTTACTGGCGGCCGTCCGCCCGCTGACCCGTTCCACAGCGCCTTCGTCTCTGCCGGAAGCGGCAGGTGGTTTTTCGGATGTGTTGCCCCGTTGAGCATGCTGCCCAGACCGTTTGAAACAGCCGAACAAATTGACCGCTGGCTGAATTCCGCAAAACCCCTTGACTAGAACAGATTTTCTGATAAAATAGGATATAATCAGTCAACAATTGTAAGGTCGTATCAACCGCCGCTGGCTGACGGGCTTACTTCAAAAGGAGATCCAAAATGAGCAGTGTCCGCGTACTGGTTGGCACCCGGAAGGGAGCCTTTATTCTATCGTCCGACGGCAAACGGCAAAACTGGCAGGTGGACGGGCCACACTTTGGCGGGTGGGAAATCTTCCATCTCAAAGGCTCGGCGGTTGATCCCAATCGAATTTATGCCTCACAGGCAAGTGAGTGGTTCGGACAGGTCATGCACCGCTCGGATGATGGCGGCAAAACCTGGCAGACGGTTGGTAATCAGTTTCAATACCGCGGCGAGGTCGGCAGCCACCAGTGGTTTGATGGAAGCATCAAGCCGTGGACCTTTCGCCGCGTCTGGCATCTGGAACCTTCTCCGCTGGACGCCGATACGGTCTTTGCCGGGGTGGAAGATGCCGCTCTGTTCCGCTCGACGGACGGCGGGCAAACGTGGGAAGAATTGAACGGGCTGCGCCAGCACGGCACAAGCGCCGACTGGCATCCCGGAGCGGGCGGTCTGTGTTTGCACACCATTCTGCTCGACCCGCAAAACCCGCGGCGGATGTTCGTTGCCATTTCGGCAGCCGGCGCTTTCCGCAGTGATGATGGCGGTGAAAGTTGGTTGCCCATCAACCGCGGGTTGAAATCGGATTACATTCCCGACCCAGAGGCGGAATTTGGTCATTGCGTTCACCGGATTGCCCTGCACCCCGCCCGTCCGCAGGTTTTGTTCATGCAGAAACACTGGGATGTGATGCGCAGTGATGATGCCGGAGAACACTGGTACGAAATCAGCGGTAACTTACCCAGCGATTTTGGTTTTGTGGTGGCGGTTCATGCGCACGAGCCGGATACCCTCTACGTTTTACCCATCAAAAGCGACTCGGAACACTACCCGCCCGAAGGAAAATTGCGGGTGTACCGCAGCCGAACGGGTGGAAACGAGTGGGAGGCGCTCACCCACGGTTTACCCCAGCAAAATTGCTACGTCAACGTCCTGAGAGACGCCATGGCGGTGGATGAACTCGATCCGGGCGGGGTGTACTTTGGCACCACCGGCGGGCAGGTGTATGTTTCAGCGGATGGCGGGGATCACTGGCAGTCCATCGTCCACGATTTACCGGCCGTGCTTTCGGTTGAGGTGCAAACCCTGCCATGATACGCGTCATCCTGCCGGCTCATTTACGGCGTCTGGCAAACCTCAGTGGCGAAGTCCACCTGGATCTCTCGCCGCCGGTCACGCCGCGCCGGATTGTGGATGAGATCGAACGGCTTTACCCGGCTCTGCGCGGCACAATCCGCGATGCGCACACCCGGCAACGCCGCCCCTACCTGCGTTTTTTTGCCTGCCGGGAAGATGTCTCTTTTGCCGACCCTGACCAGCCGGTAGCCCCGCCGGTAGCAACCGGAGAAGAGCCGTTCATTATTTTAGGCGCCATTGCCGGCGGTTAGGCAGCCAGTTTTTTTCTTGACATTACACCTTACCAGCGGTACAATTTGACCGCAATCGCCGAGATAGCTCAGTTGGTAGAGCACGCGACTGAAAATTGCGGTGTCGCCAGTTCGATTCTGGCTCTCGGCACACCCCCCGCTCCCTGCGCGGGGGTTTTTTCTTCCCGCAAAACTCTGTTAGAATCAGAGGAATGAACCACCTTACCAAACGATGGACTCTGGCAGCCGGTTTGTGCGTGCTGATTGGCAGTGTTCTGCTTTTCTTCGGCTTGCAGCGGCCGGTTACGCTGGTGGTAGATGGTCAACCTTATAGCCTATTCAGCCGTGCCTTTTCGGTGCGTGCTGTGCTGGCTGAGAGCGGTCTCCCCATCCATGAAGCCGACCGGATTACTCCCCCCTTGAACGCCGCGCTCGGCTGGGAAGCGGCCGTCCGGGTGGACCACGCCCGGCCGGTGCAGATTTTGGACACGGCATCCGGCAAAACTTTTTCTTTGACAACCGCCGAACGCATCCCGGCCAACCTGCTGGCGCAGGCCGGTCTGCGCTTGTTCCCGGCCGACCGGCTGGAATGGAACGGTGCGCCCTTCGACCCGGCTTCTCCCTTGCCGGATGCCCCTGCCTACCTGCTGGTTTACCGCCCGGCAACCCGTGTGGAAGTCATCCTCGACGGTCAACGCCTGCAACTGATTTCGGCACAGCCCACGTTGCTGGGTGCGCTGAACGAAGCCGGTATTCTTCTGCGGGCGGCTGACCAGCTCTCGCTGCCGGTTGACACCCCGCTCACCGGCAAGCCGCTGAGCCTGACCATTGAACCGGCCCGCACTGTGCAAATCATCGCCGACGGCAAAACCCACCTCTACCCGGTCAACGCCGAAACCGTCGGCGAGGCGCTGGCGCAAGCCGATATACCCCTGCAGAATCAGGATTACAGCATCCCCGCCGAAGACCAGCCCATCCCACCCGACCGGATCATCCGCGTGGTGCGGGTGCGTGAGGAAGTACTGCTGGAACAGAAACCGATCCCCTTCAAGTCCACCTACCAACCCGACCCCAACACCGAACTGGATCAGCGTTCGGTGGTCAGAGCCGGGGAACTGGGGGTGGAAGTTTCGCGGGTGCGCGTGCGCTACGAGGATGGTATCGAGATCAGCCGCCAGAGTGAGGCGAGCTGGGTTGCCAAACAACCGGTGGATCAGGTGCTGGGTTACGGCACGCAGGTGGTGGTGCGCACGCTGGAAACGCCGGAAGGAACGATTGAGTACTGGCGCAAAGTGACCGCGTTTGCCACCTCATACCACCCCTGCGGATTCAAGGCCGGCTGTTCCTACACGACCGCCAGCGGGGCAACCCTGCAAAAAGGGATTGTGGCCGTCACCCGGGCGTGGTACTCGTGGATGCGCGGTCAGCGGGTCTACATTCCCGGCTACGGTTCGGCGGTGGTAGCCGATACCGGCGGCGGCTACCCTGACGGGCGCAACTGGATTGATTTGGGCTACTCGGACGCCGATTACGTCCCGTGGGCCAGTTATGTCGAAGTCTATTTCCTCACCCCGGTACCGGCCAATATCCCATGGATCCTGCCCTGAATCCCGTCCCGGTGGATGTGCCGCGGCTGCTGCGCGCCCATGGCCTGACCCCCCGCAAGGGGCTGGGGCAAAATTTTCTGGTGGACAGCAGCGCCCTGCGTAAACTGATCGAAGCCGCCGAAATCCCGCCGGATGCCGAGGTGCTGGAAATTGGGGCGGGGGTTGGCAGCCTGACGGTATGGCTGGCGGCGGCGGCGCGCCGTGTGGTGGCGGTGGAGGTGGACAGCAACCTGATTCCGCTGCTGCGCCAATCGCTCGGCGGGTTCGAGAATGTGACGCTGGTGGAGGGGGACATCCTGGAGGTGCGTCTTTCGGACTGGATACGGGAGGAGGGCTATCTGGTGGTTGCCAACATCCCCTATTACATCACCTCGGCGATCATCCGTCACCTGCTGGAAAACCGTCCACGCCCGGCCCGCATGGTGCTGACCATGCAGCGTGAGGTTGCCGAGCGGATTTGCGCCGCGCCGGGGGAATTGAGCCTGCTGGCGCTTTCGGTGCAGGTCTACGGGCAGCCGCGCCCGGTGCTGCGTATTCCTGCCGGGGCGTTCTACCCGCCGCCGCAGGTCGATTCGGTTTCGCTGCGGGTGGATCTGTATCCCCGGCCGCTCATCCCGCCTGATCAGCTGAATGATTTCTTCCGCCTGGCAAAAGCCGGATTTGCCCAAAAACGCAAAACTCTGCGCAACAGTCTTTCGGCCGGGCTGGCCATCCCGCCGGCGCAGGCAGCAGCCCTGCTGGAAGCAGCCGGGATTGACCCGCAGCGCCGTGCTGAAACGCTCGGCATCCCGGAATGGGAACGGTTGAGCCGGGTTTGGGCGCAGCAGCGCGCCAGCGCGGAAAGCAAATAATTCGGAAGCGACCACGGCGGCGGTAAAGTTTGCGCCAGCGCAAAGAACTTCACCATTCGCTGACCGATAATGGAATCACCCCGCCCTGTTGAATGGCGGGAGATTTCCCTGTTTCCCCAAAGGAGGTGAACCGTGAAACGCCATCTGCTTTTTGTGTGGGCAGGTTTGGTCATGCTGCTGGCACTCCTGGCGGCCTGTACATCTGCCCCAACCACCCCACCGCCCCTACCCACCCAGCCGGAAGCCACCCGCGCCGAAGAAGCGCCGGCCGAGCTGGATGCCGCCGCTCTGCTGCAAAAAGGCGGCTGCGGGGCGTGCCACGTCATCCCCGGCGTGCCGGGCGCAGTCGGGGTGATTGGCCCCGACCTTTCTCAAATCGGGCTGACGGCTGCCGAGCGCATTCAAGATGCTGCTTACACCGGTACTGCCAAAACCGCCCTCGATTATCTGCACGAGTCCATTGTTAACCCGGATGTCTTTCTGGCGCCGGACTGCAACGGCGCTCCCTGCCAGAAAGGACTGATGACCGCCGCACTGGCGGCCCAGTTCAATGAAGCCGAGCTGAACGCCATTGTTTCTTATCTGGCCGGCCTGAAAGGCGAAACCCCGCCGACTGGCGGCGTGGAGGCCACCCCCGCCGTTGAATTGGGCGAAGCCCCCGTCTTGACCACCGAAGAATTTGAGCAGGCCCGCCAGATCTTCTTCGACCGCTGCGCCGGATGCCACGGGGTGCTGCGCAATGGCGCCACCGGCCCGGCGTTGACCCCCGACAAGACCCTGCCCAAAGGTACCCTGGCCCTGGCTTCGATCATCTTCAACGGCACGCCGCGGGGTATGCCGGACTGGGGCAAGCAGGGTGTGTTGACTGCCGAACAAGCCGAATTGATGGCGAAGTACATCCAGAACGAGCCGCCTGCTCCGCCGGAAATGTCCATGGAGCAGATGCGTGGCTTCTGGAAGGTGCTGGTTGCCCCCGAAGACCGCCCGACCGAGCCTCAGCACACCCGCAATTGGGAGAATTTCTTTGCCGTCACCCTGCGTGATGCCGGTCAGGTGGCAGTGATTGATGGGGATACCTACGAAGTGGTGGCCACTGTCAACACCGGTTACGCCGTCCACATTTCGCGCATGTCGGCCACCGGACGGTATGTATACACCATCGGGCGCGACGGTAAAACCGCGCTGATTGACCTGTGGATGGACCCCCCGGCTGTGGTTGCCGAGGTTAAAACCTGCTACGACGCCCGCTCGGTGGAGGTGAGCAAGTACAACGGTCCGGAAGGCGACTTCACCGACCGCTACGCTATCGTCGGCTGTTACTGGCCGCCCCATTTTGTGATTGTGGACGGGTTGACCCTGGAACCGCTTAAAGTCGTCAGCACGCGCAGTTACACCTATGACACGCAGGAATATCACCCCGAGCCGCGGGTTGCCAGTATTGTCGCTTCGCATTTCAGCCCCAAGTGGGTGGTCAATGTCAAGGAGACCGGTCAAATCTGGCTGGTGGACTACACCGATGTGCAGAACCCGGCGATTAAGATGCTCAACGCCGAGCGCTTCCTCCACGATGGTGGATGGGATGCCAGCGGCCGCTATTTCCTTGTGGCAGCCAACAATGCCAATAAGATTGTGGTGCTGGATGTGCAGGAAGAGAAAGTTGCCGCAATTGTGGAGACCGAGAAGATACCCCACCCCGGGCGCGGAGCCAACTGGATTGACCCGGTTTTTGGACCGGTATGGAGCACCTCGCATCTGGGTGAAGGCGCGCTGGTTGCCATCGGTACCGATCCGGTCAATCACCCCGAATACGCCTGGAAAGTGGTGCGCACCATTCCGCTGCCCGGAGCCGGTTCGCTGTTCCTCAAAACTCATCCCAACAGTGATTGGATCTGGGTGGACCACACCCTCAACCCGGATGAGGAAATTCAGCGGACGGTATGTGTGATTGCCAAAGCCAACCCGGTCGAGCCGTATAAATGCTGGCAGGTAGCCGATTACGGGCGGGCGGTTCACTTTGAGTACAACATGGAGGGAAATCAGGTGTGGGTGAGCGTGTGGGGGCGCGCCGATGATCCCGGTCGGACGGGTGAAATTGTCGTCTATGACGATAAGACCCTTGAAGAAATTGCCCGCATTCCCAATCTGGTCACTCCAACCGGTAAGTTCAATGTTTACAATACGGTGAAGGACATTTATTAAGGTCGGTTTTGGCCTGCGGGTCAACGGCTGGTTGGATGCGTCTGCCTCCCCCGAACCGATGTGCGGCTTTGGGGGAGGTTTCTTTCTGTTGTCTGGTTGATGAGATTGACTGTCGCGTGGCGGTTTCCCGTAAAGCAGTTAACCATGCGGTGGGGGGAGATGCGCGGCTGCCTTGCACCCAACGAAAGCCAATTCGAAACGGCTGTACAGCCGGTTGATTCAGCCAGCCGGACGAAATTGGAGTACAATTCAACCCAAACCCCTGAACAAAGAAAGGGACGCTGCTGGGCTTGTTCATTACGTTTGAAGGACCGGAAGGCTCCGGTAAGACCACCCAAATCCACCCGCTGGCCGACTACCTGCGCACTGAGGGCTGGGATGTGCTCACCCTGCGCGAACCGGGCGGCACGCCGATCAGCGAACAGGTACGGGCTATTTTAATGAACCTCGCCAACACCGCCATGCACCCGCGCACCGAGATTCTGCTCTTTCTGGCTGCCCGCGCCCAACTGGTGGAGGAAGTCATCCGTCCGGCGCTGGCACAGGGCAAAATTGTGCTGTGCGACCGTTACGCCGACTCGACCCTCGCTTATCAGGGTTACGGCCATGGGACCGATCTGGATACCCTGCGTCGGTTGCTCCACTTTGCCACCGGCGGCCTGCAGCCCGACCTGACATTTTTGCTGGATGTGGACCCGTTAATCGGTTTGCACCGCAAACGCAAAGAAGGTGAATGGAACCGGCTGGATGCCTGCGGTGAGCAATTCCACCAGCGCGTTCGCGATGGTTACCGTCTGCTGGCTCAGGCTGAACCTCAGCGCTGGATCATCGTGGATGCCGCACAACCGCCGGATGCGGTACAATCGGTCTTGCGCCAGCACGTTCTGTCACGTTTGCGGACGCAAACCGCCCCAAACTCTGGATGAGAAAGGTTATTTTAGGTACTCAGTGATGAAGAAACACCCCTTGTTGTGGATTGTCCTGTTGATTGCCCTTGTGCTTTCGGCGTGTGCGCCGGCTGCCACTTCAACCCCGGCCGAGCCGACCGCCGTGCCTACTCGCACACCCCGCCCGATGCCGGAAGGCACACCGATGGCCTGTACCCTGTTCAGTCTGTTCCCCGAACCGCGTGACCCGGCATCGGTTAAACTGCCGCCGGTCAGCGATGCCGATTGGTCGCGCGGCGCAAAGAATGCCCGCCTGACACTGATTGAATACAGCGATTTTCAGTGCCCGTACTGCTCGCTGGCAGCTGGCTACTTGAAGGAATTTGAGCAAGCCAACCCCGATCAGGTACGGGTTGTCTTCCGCCATTTTCCGCTGACCTCGCACGATAAGGCGCTGCTGGCCGCTCAGGCAGCCGAGGCCGCCGGCTTGCAGGGCAAATTCTGGGAAATGCACGACTTTCTGTTCGATCAGGCTAACTGGCAGGTGTGGACGGCTCAGTCCAAAGCCGACTTTGAAAAGTGGCTGAATGAGCAGGCCGCTTCCATCGGACTGGATGCCGCCCGCTTCGGCCGAGACCTCAATTCCGAGGCAGTCGTCCGCAAAGTGGAAGGCACTTTCCAAAATGGCATGGACATGGGGCTGACCGGCACCCCTTCCCTGTTCGTCTTGATTGACGGTGAATTGATCTTCGTCCCCGAAGATCAGGTGCCGTATGACCCGGCCACGCTGGATGCCATCCTCAAACTCGCCACGCTGCGGGATATTCAGTTTGACCGCTGCCCGCCCATGGTGATTGATCAAAACAAACAATACACCGCCACGCTCAAAACCGAGAAGGGCGACATCAAAATCCGCCTGTTTGCCGATAAAGCCCCATTGGCGGTCAATTCGTTCGTCTTTCTGGCACGGATGGGCTACTTTGACGGGATGATCTTCCACCGCGTCCTGCCTGACTTTGTCGCGCAGACCGGCGATCCTTCCGGCACCGGCTTTGGTGGTCCCGGTTACCAATTCGCCAATGAGATCAGCGAAGATCTGAAATACGACCGGCCCGGTCTGGTGGGCATGGCCAATGCCGGGCCGGATACCAACGGCAGCCAGTTCTTCATCACTTACGCAGCCCTGCCGCAACTGGACGGCGGCTACACCATCTTTGGCGAAGTGATTGAGGGCATGGACGTGGCCAAAGCTCTGACGGCCCGTGACCCGGCCAGCGCCGCCCCGCAGGACCTGCCGCCCGGCGATAAAATTCTTTCGGTGATCATCGAAGAGCAGTAAACCGCCTGATGCAGAGCAAAGTCGAACCCGGCTGGCGTTTCTGGCTGTTGATGGTGCTGTTTGGAGGCGGCGCGGCCCTCTCGCTTGGCGTGGCGCTACTGTTTCTACTGCTCGGTCTGGCCATGACCACCCCCCTGCTCGCTCTGCCAGCGGGTTCGGCGGTTTCTTTTCTGAACATTGCCTTTACCAGCGGGCTGGTTGGGGTGGTGATGCTGCTGGGGTTATCCTCCCTGTTGCGAACACCGCCCCCGCCGGCTGCCGTAGCTGCTGCCAGCCGCCGCCGGCTGGCGCTGGCCAGTCTGGCGATGATCCTGTGGCTGCCGCTGGTCGGTCTCTTTCGGATTGTGGAGACTTCGCCGCTGGTGTGGCTGTTTCTGCCGCCGCTGGTGGTGATTGGCGCAGCCATCCCGGCCTGGTGGCTGGTCGAGATTGCCCGGCGCGGGCTGGATGTTCTGCCGCGTGGGCGCGGCTGGCAGATTCTCTCCACCTCGCTGGCGCTGACCATCCCGTTGACGCTGGTGCTTTCGCTGGTCATGCTGGCGGTTTTCGTGGTTGTGCTGGGCGTCTATCTCAATACGCAGCCGCAACTGCTGGCGGATTTGCAACAATTTTTTGAACAATTCGACCCGGCTCAGATGGATATGCAGCAGCTGGAAGCCCTTGCCAATCAGGTGCTTTCCAACCCGGTCATCGTCGCCCTGTTGATCAGCCTGGTAGCCGGGGTTACGCCGATGCTCGAAGAACTGCTTAAACCGCTGGCCCTGTGGTTATACGCCGGCGACCGCCTGACTCCCGCCCAGGGTTTTGTGGGTGGGGCGTTGTGCGGGGCAGCCTTTGGGCTGTGGGAAAATTTGAGCGCGCTGGCCGGGGCCGGTGAGGGCAGCGGGGTGCTGATTCTGGTGGCGCGGGTCGGCTCGCTGCTGCTGCACACCACCGCGACGGCCGTGTTGGGCTGGGGGCTGGCCTCGTTCTGGGCGCAGCGCCGTTATCTCGGCCGGCTGATCGGCGCTTACCTGCTGGCGGTTGGGCTGCATGCCTTCTGGAATCTGTTCGGCGTGCTGAGCGCCGTACCGGTCACTCCCCAATTACCGCTGATCAGTCGTCTGCCGGCCTCGCCGGAGACTTTTAATCCGCTCTGGCTGGCGCTGCCGGGCATGGCATTGCTCAATCTATTTCTGCTGGTGGGATTAAACCGCCGCTTGCAGGTTGAAACCAGGCGGATGATGGCTGCTGCGGTGTCTGGCGATAATTCGCCCGCCCCGACGGACGATACCTTTATAAAACAGGAAAATTGGAATGGATTGGATTCGGCTGGCAATTGATTTTGTACTGCACATTGACCATTATCTGGATGTGATCATCCGCAGTGTGGGGATTGGCACCTACGGCGTCTTGTTTTTGATCATCTTCATCGAAACCGGGCTGGTGGTGACGCCGTTCCTGCCGGGCGATTCGCTCTTGTTTGCGGCGGGGGCTTTTTCCGCCAAGGGTTCGCTGGAAGTGCTGCCGCTCTGGCTGCTGCTGATGGCTGCCGCCGTAATCGGTGACAGTGCCAATTACTGGATCGGCAACAAGGTTGGTTCGCGGGTGTTTGAAGAGGATACCCGCTGGGTCAAGCGGGAGTATCTGGAACGCACCCAAAAATTTTACGAAAAACACGGTGGCAAGACCATACTGCTGGCGCGCTTTGTACCGATTGTACGTACTTTTGCGCCGTTTGTCGCCGGCATTGGCAAGATGCGCTATGGTTACTTTCTCACCTACAACATCGTCGGCGGGACGCTGTGGGTCAGCCTGTTTCTGTGGGGCGGGTACTTCTTCGGCGGGCTGCCGTTTGTGGAAAAGAACTTTTCGCTGGTGATCATTGCGATTGTGCTGATCTCGGTGCTGCCGGCGGTGTGGGAGACGCTCAAAGCCCGGCGGGAGAAGCGCGCCGCGGCGGTCGAGTAAAGCCATTACGCAGGCGGGGGGGGAGATTCTCCTGCACTGGCGAGTGTTGTTGCGTTCGGAGTAACGTCAAAGGGTTTACGTCATTGCGCGCCGCCGCAGGCGGCGTGGCGGTCTCCTGCCTCACTCCCAGCGCTGTGGGCAAGTTTCATGACGTTCGGGGTAGTGGAATGCGTGTGGGGAAAAACGGTCGCAAATTTAGTCAAAACCGCCCTTCTCACATACCCCGTTGAATTTCCAATTCTTAAGTTCTATAATCAAAGAAAACCATATTTACTTCACAAATTGTCCTGTATAATGCCCGATTAAACCCTGGAGGGAATCAGACCTTCAAAGGTAGCCGGGTTGGTGCTCGAAATGGCTGCTTGTGGGAGGGGAGGCATCCATGAAACGCTTGTTATCTTCACTCGTGATCGTAGTCTGCTGTTTATCAGCATGTGTGGATATTCCTTCGCAATTCGGCGTTGATCTTAATGTAGAAACCAGCAGTGAACTGGGTCCGGATACCCTCGCCCGCATTGACGCCGTCAACCAGACTCTGGCAACCGGTGTGGAAGTTGGACCGGAAACCCGCCAGGTGGTTCGTGAACTCAACGAAACCATTCGCCAGGGGGTCAAGGCCGGTTTTGACGAAGCCACACTCTCGCGCGTGGATGACCTGCTGCGGGTGGTCGAGGATGGCTTGAAGATTGGACTGGACCAAGAAACGCTGGACAGCATCAACGGAATCGTGGACGCCATGGACCGCATGCCCGGTAACTGGGAAATTGCTGCCACCGAAATTGTGCGCACGCTGGAACGCAGCGGCGGTACCCTCGCCGGGCGGATGGCGGATGAAGTCAAAACCGTGATGAACGAAGCCCGGTTGAACATGCAGCAGATGACCGCCATTGCCGGGACGGAATTCCGCTGCAATGTGGATTTTCTCGGCTCCAAGGCCGGGGCAACCGTCAACGAATTCATCGGCCGCAGCATCATCGGCCGCTTGAAGAACATCCTCTCCGGTAAGCCGGCAAAGGAAGAAATTCCGACACCGTGGGTGTGTCAGGTCATCCCGGAGCGCATCGAACTGATTCAGGTGGGCGGGCGGTTGATCTTTCAAGACGGTATTTTGACCCTGACCGGTTATAACTACGTGGAGGCAAACTCTCCGCGTGCCTACGTGGTGGATGAAGCCGGCAACCGGCTTGAGTCCATTCAGTTATTCCCCTACCGCACCAGCCCATATCAAATCCAGCTCAACCTGCAGGATTTGGATTTCAGCGCCATTCCGCCCCGTTCGCGGATTGTCTTTCAATGGCCGAACGTTCCGGAAACCAGCGGGGTGGCCATTCTGATGCCGGCGGTCAACCCTCCGGTGGCACGCTTTACATTCAGTCCCGCCGGCGGGAGCGCACCGTTGACCGTCCAGTTTACCGACACTTCTACCGGCGACCCCTCGCAGTGGTCCTGGTCGTTTGGGGATGGGGCAACCTCCAACGAACGCAATCCCACCCACACCTTCATGGAAGCCCGGCGTTATGAAGTTCAATTGACGGTTTCCAATCCGCTGGGTTCTTCAACCGTTTCGGAAGTGCTGGTGGTGGGCGAGCAGCTGGCGGCTGATTTCACCTTTACCCCCCGGCAGGGCGATGCTCCGCTGATCGTTGAATTTACCGATCGTTCGAGCGGCAACCCGACTGCATGGGAATGGGATTTCGGCGACGGCGAACGCTCCACCGAGCGCAACCCCATTCACGTGTATAATGTCCCCAATCCGGAGGGTTACACCGTGACTTTACGGGTGAGCAATGCGCAGGGAAGTGCGCTCAAAACCAACCCCGACCGGGTCATCGTCAAGGAGAAACTGGATGCCGATTTTACCGCCGATACCACCAGTGGGCGCGCGCCGCTGACCGTCAGGTTCCGCGATACTTCCAAAGGCAGCCAAATCACTGGCTGGTTGTGGGATTTTGGCGACGGCACTACCTCGACCGAGCGCAACCCCACCCACACCTTCACCGAAAACAGCCTCTACGATGTAAGCCTGACCGTTACCAACCCTGAAGGGCAAACCAGCACCGAGGTCAAACGTGGTTACATCAACGCCTTCAAACTGGTCTACCTGCGTCCGGGCTTCATCACCATTCCTGTTTTCTCCGTGCTCAATGATTTACAGGCCTACACGCCGTCCTTCTCACTGGCAATGGGCGGTGAACAAAAGGACACCGGCATTTCTTCTGATCGCTATGTGTGCGGGATCATCGGTATTTCCGCCGTGGAGGGAGACATTCAGGAAGACGATGCCGGGGATATCCTCAAAGCATATCTGTTCCGGCAGTACAGCCCGGCGCTCGGAAAAGACTCGTGGTGGGTGACGGCTGACTTCCGCACTCACCGTGACAGAAAAGAACGCTGGAATATCAAACTGCTCTGTCTTGACCGAAAAACGGAGAATAGCGCTTTTGTGTACCGGGAATACACCGGCATGGAAGGCGGAAAACAGCACCTGACCGGACTCTCAACAGCGGACTACTTCTTCTGCGGGGTGGTGGGGCAGGCTGCTTTGTTCGGTGATATTCAGGAGAGCGGCGTTCAACCGGTGGTCTGGCAGGCGTATCTGGACGGCAGCGGCCCGGAGTGGAAAATCGTTGTGGATTTTGCCACCCACGGTGTTAACGAAACCTGGAATGTCAATGTGCTCTGCCTCAAGCGAGGTTCGTATCTGGCAACCGATAAACCGGCTTTTGTGACTCAGCATTTCAATTACCTGGCTCTGCCGGAGCCGCGCTTCCGCACCAGCATCCCGGTCAACGATTATTCCTGCGGTTTGGTGGGTGTTTCTGCCGAAAGGGGCGATATTCAAGAGAATGACCGGCAGCCGATTTTGCTGCTTGCCGACATGATCCCGGATGGCAGTATCTGGGCAATCCGCACCTATTTCGCCTGGCACAATAAAGCCCCCGACTGGCAGGTGGACATGCTGTGTATCCACAATGAATACGTCAAGGGTGAAATTCCACCCCCGTAAACAATCGGCCCGGCCAAACTCTTCCGAGGCGGTTGGGGGTTCAACCGCCTCAACTTTTTTACCACCCGCTTGCCGCAAAGATGCTTTCCAGCAAGGCCTGTCGTTCCTCGGTGGTCATCGGACGCGAGCGCAGAAAATCCTCGAAGCGCAGGGTGAGCAGTTGCGTGCCGATGTACCGCCCTTCGTAGAAAACATGCCGGTCAACGAAGGCGCGCTCGAATGGTTCGCCCATCGAATACTGGTCAAAGAACAGGTTGCCCAACCCGTAGTGCAGAAAACTGCCGTCGTAAAATTCCATAGCCTGCGGCAGGTGCCCCTGACTGCCGGAGACAACCACCGCCCCCGCCTGAGCGACGCGCTCAAAATCTTCCACCGCTTGCGGCCGGGCGCTGAAGGTTTCGTATTCAAGGTGCGAAAAGGTTACAATCGGCAGGTAGCCCTCCGCCCGCAGGCGGGCAATTTCGGCGGTCAGCCGGTCGAAATCGCACAACACTGCGCCGGGGGACTCGGCTGAAGCCTTGGCGTAAGCCGGTCCTTTGGCGTTACAGCCGATGAAAGCGATGCGGTTGCCGTTGTGATCAAACAACGCCGGCTGCCAGCTCTCTTCCAGTGTTGCGCCGCCGCCGTAAGTCTGCCAGCCACGCCGGTGGTACTCTTGCAGGGTGAACAGCACATCCTCCGGCTGAGCGTCAATAAAGTGATCACCGGTCATCTCGACCACATCGGTGCCGACGGCTTCCAGCAGTTCAATCCAGCGGATGTCGCTGCACGGAAAGATGATCACTCCGGTTTCGTTCAACCCCTCCTCAGGTGGCGAACAATTCTCCCGGAAGGCCACTTCGTTGTTGATGTGGGTAATGTCCGCTTCTTTGAGCCAGTCGGTTACTTCGCCCAGGGCGTATTCCACCCCGTGCAGGCGCAGATACAGCGCGGTGGCGCGCACCAGTGCCGTGACACCGGTCACCGCCACAACCGTCATCCGGTTTTCATCACGGTTGCCGGGCGGTATGCCGGCAGCCAGTTCCCCGGCATGGCTACCGCTCAAGGCATAGGGAATGGCCAGCGCGTAACCGGCTTCATCCAGACCGCGTTGCAGGGGTGAGAGACCGTCCACTGCCAGCACTTTCAGTTCGGGTTCAAGGCGCTCGAAGGGGACAATGCCGCGCGCTTCGGGTTGCTGCCAGAGCGCTTGCGTCATTCCCCCAAGCGGCACAACCCGAACGGTTGACTCGCCGGGCGCTCCCCACCAGCCGGTCAACATTGCCAGCGTATCGGGTTCAACCAGCAGAGGAAAAGCCGGATCGTCCAATCCATACCACGCCCGCTGCAGGCTGACCGAGGTGATCCCGTCCTCCACCGTAGCAAAGCGGGCAACCAGCGCGTACACCCACCGGCCGGCCGGCAGTCCTTCCTCCCCCAGCCGCAGCTGAACATCGGCATCTGCAGAATGCTCGCTCAATTGCCAGCCGTTCGGCAATTGAACCGCCCCGCGCAAGCCGGGAGGCAGATGATCGTCCAGCCACACCCGCCGGGATGGCGAGGCTATCGGCTGTGGTTCATTGATCTTTGTTTGGGGCTGGAAAGGCGTGGGAGTCTCAATGCTGTTTAGATAAATCGGACGAAAGGAGGAAACTTCCGGTAAAATCTGGCAGCCAGCCAGCCACACAATCCACAGCAGGTACCATAAATTGCGTTTCATGGGCAGAATTATAGAATATAATCAACCCATGACCGTCGAAATCACCCCTTACAAAAGTGAATGGAAGACAGAATTTGAGCAAATTGCCGCATTCTTGCGGCAGGTGTTAGGAGATACGGCACTGCGCATTGACCACATCGGCTCAACGGCCGTGCCGGGGCTGGACGCCAAGGATATCCTCGATATTCAAGTAACGGTAAAAGCGCTGGACGAAACCGTGATGAACGCCTTGACCACAGCCGGTTTCATTCACCGCGCCGACGTTACCGGTGATCACCTGCCGCCCGGCCGGGATGAAGACGAAGCCAGCTGGCGGAAGTGGTTGTTCAAACCGCCGCCCGGCTGGCGTGAGGTTAACCTGCATGTGCGCCTTGCAGGTGCGCCCAATCAGCGCTATGCGCTGCTGTTCCGCGAATTTTTACGTTCGCACCCCTTGTTTGCTCAGGCCTATGCGCGCCTGAAATGGGGTCTGGCTGCCCACATGCCTGACCGCCACACCTATTCGGATGTCAAAGACCCCGCCGTGGATTTGATTATTCTGGCAGCCGAGGAATGGGCCGCCCAAACCGGCTGGCAGCTTCCGCCCCCCGATGCCTGAACCATCCCCCTGATGACAACGGCGCTTACGGGGCGATCACCTGCTGCTGGACGGTTTCCGGCAGTTCGGGCGAAAAGTCCCGCAGGTTTTGTCGGATTTCATTCACCTGTGCAGGACGCAGGGCGTAGAATGCCACCGTATCGCTGGTACAGACGATGTTGTCGGCGATCCGCCAGCGGCCAACCTCGACCCAGCCGGCCGGTTTGGAATACAGGTCAAACCACTCCGGGTAGAGAATAGCCAGCGCTGCCCCCTCGGATTGGGCGAGATCATCCACGTTGGCGAAATTCCAGCTGCCCTCCTGCCACCAGCGGCCGGTTTGGCGGTTAGCCAGCCCGAGGATGTCAATCAGGTGTATATCGGCGTAATAACTGATTGCGCCGATGTCATTGGCAACAATCCTCTGGCCGTTGTAAAAGCGGCTGACAAAGCGCGCCATTTGTACCTGCTGTTCGTGAATGTTGCGCACGGCCAGGGGGTATGCCGAAAAGGCGTTACCGCCGCGGTAAGCCAGCGGAAGCAGCAAAAGCAGGGTGAGCATCAGTGCGGCTGCGTTCAACGGCGTGAAGCGCTCCTGCGGCCGGCTTTGCAGCCATTTGAGCAGCACTCCCAGCAGCTCCATCAGCAGCAAGCTGCCGGTAAAAACCAGATAGGCCTCATAACGGAAGAACCAGCCAACCCTGGCCAGTTGCAGATGCAGGCTGAACATGCCCACAAATAAACCCACCCGCCAGCGCTGGGGCGAATTGAGCAGTCCGAGACCCTCGCCCAGCCCAAAGGCGAGCAGCACCGCCACAATCAGCCCGAACAGGGCCGGCGTATCCAGCAGGTTGTAAATTCCCTGGGTTAGAAATTGAGCCAGCCCCGCGGCAGAAGACACATCCACCACGCTTTTGACCAGCACCGAATTGGGGA
Source organism: Bellilinea caldifistulae (assembly GCF_001306055.1). Lineage (GTDB taxonomy): Bacteria > Chloroflexota > Anaerolineae > Anaerolineales > Anaerolineaceae > Bellilinea > Bellilinea caldifistulae. Next base: position 82,370 of record NZ_LGHJ01000006.1, read on the forward strand.
AAAATGCCCAGCCGTTGGCGAGCGAAATCAGTCCGTAGAGGGTCATCAGCGAAGCACCCGCCGCAGCCAGGGTCACTGCGGCACGCAGGCGTTTTTGCCAGAGCAGGGCAAGCCCCACCCAGAACAGGAGAAACAGGCCTTCGTAGCGGGTGACGGGCAGCAGCGCACATAAAGCCAACAAACCCCAACCCGGCCGGTTTGACCGTTCTGGCGCGGCTAGCAGTTCAGAGGCTGACCAGAGCACCGCCGCGCTCAGCAGGGCGTGCAGGGCGTGTTCCATACCGGTTAAGGCCAGCACCGGCAGGGGGGTGAAGAGCAGCACCAGAATGACCAGCACGACCTGCACCAGCCGCCGCCCGCTGTTTGCCAGCAGGCGCTGAGCCATCAGCAGGGCGGCCGCTCCTGCCAGCAGGCTGAGCAGCAGGGCAGCCCAGTCGCGCACACCCCCCAGCCGGAAGATGACTCCTAGCAGCAAAGTCCACAACGGGGAGGAACTGGCCGAGGTGAAGGGGCTGAGATCCACACTCCAGTGTCCATCTTCGGCAAAATGGCGGGCAATTGCCATGTGAATGAAGGCGTCGTCCACCGGATAACCGATTTGCCCGCCAGTGTTATTCAGAGCTTGCCAGAACAGGGTCAGGGCCAGCAGCAGGTAGAGAAACAGGGGCAGCAGGTCAAGAAGTGTGTTTTTCTTCATCGCAAATGATGGTCTCTGATGAGATTATACATCCCAAGACCCGAATCAAAATCCGTAAGGGCTTACAACGCCCTTACGGATGAGGTGCTTGAATTCCGCCGGGTATTCTTAGCGGGCGGCTGCAGCGCGCTTTTCCAGCGCCGAGCGAATCATCAAAAACTCACCAATGTTTTCCATGGTGACCAACCCGACCAGCTGCCCGTCGGCTACTACTGGCAGGGTGTGGCACTCGCGTTCCTGCAATTTGCGCGAGACTTCTTCCAGCATGTCGTTGATGTGGGCGCTTTCGAATTTACAGTCCATCGCCGCCGAAACCGGGGCGTTCTGCCCCAGCCGCTGAAGGGCATCCACCAGACTTTTGCGGGTCAAAATTCCCACTACGCGGTCACCCGAAAGCACGGGGAAGTCCTGCTGGGTACTGCTCATCAGCAGTTCAATGGCGCGGCTGAGCGGCTCGCCTTCCTGCAGGGTACGGAAATCGGTGACCATTGCCTGCGAAACCGGAATCCCGCTGAGGGCCGATTTCATCTGTACCATGCTGGCTTCCTGGGCTGCGCCGATATAGACAAAGAAGGCGATGAACACCAGAAACGGATTGGTAAACAGACCGATGAAGCCAAACACAAACGCCAGGGCTTGACCGAGGGTGGCGGCTGCCTGAGTAGCCTGAGTGTAGGGCAGGCGGGTTGCCAGCAAAGCCCGCACCACCCGTCCGCCGTCCATTGGGAAGGCCGGAATCAGGTTGAAGCCCGCCAGAAACAGGTTAACCACCATCAATCTTTCAAGGAACGGCCCGCCGGTCATGCTCAGCGAACCGATTGGCTGCAATGTGCCGGTCAACAGCAACCCGATGAACAACACCGCTGAGATGACCACATTCACCAGCGGGCCGGCCAGCGCCACCCACAATTCCTGCATCGGTTTTTCCGGCATGCGTTCCAGTCGGGCTACACCGCCGATGGGCAGCAGGGTGATGTCTTTGGTTTGAATGCCAAAACGACGGGCGGCAAGGGCGTGGCCGAGTTCATGCAGCACCACACACAAAAACAACGCCAGTAAAAAGCCAACCCCCACGGCTACCGCGTTGAGCGAACGCCCCACCAGATAGTAACTGAATGCCACCCAGCCCAAAATCAACAGGAAAGTGGCATGGATTTGAATATCAATTCCTGCCACCCGTGCAATTTTCAACGACCATTTCATTTCTCATCCTCACTCACTTAAACTTTACTTGAACAATCAATGTCCATACGGATAACCTTATCTTACTATATTGATGAGTAAGTATCAATTTTTGATTAACGATCTGTATAAAGCATGTTAGTGAGCAAGTAAACTTCGTTGATGTTGAGAATGTATCTCCAAAGACAAAGGAGGTTACAATGTCCGAATGGATTTTCAATGATGAAAAAACAGCTCGAAGAAACACCATCAGATGATTCTTAACATGAAAATTTGATGAAAAGTTGCCTCTTGACTAGAACAAATATTCTGATAAAATGGATGTATATAATCCAAATTAAGATTCGTCCTGATCACGCATCCTCTCACCTCTCAGATGAATCCCTTACCGGCAATACCGGACCACCAAAGGAGTAAAAGGTATGAATCCGATAAACCGTAAAATTGTTCCGTTTCTCTGGTATAACCAGGAAGCTGGCGAAGCAGCAAAGCTTTACCTGCACGCTTTTCCAGATTCGTCTCTTCGCAGTGTCACCACCTTTACTGAGACCCCCTCCGGCACTGTGAAAATTTATGCAGCCGATCTTTGGGACAGCGAGTTCCATTTGATGAGCGCCGGCCCGGAGTTTAAATTCACGCCGGTAATTTCTTTCCTGGTGGCTTGTAGTAGCGCAGCGGAGGTTGACAGTGTCTGGCAAAAACTCTCGCCGGAAGGTTCTGTGCTGATGGAACTGGGAAGTTATCCATTTAGTGAACGCTTTGGGTGGTTGCAGGATAAATACGGCGTATCGTGGCAGATGATGTTGTTTTCGGGAGATCGGCCCATCCGCCAGAGAATGATCCCGTTTTTGATGTTTACCGGTCAACAGTTCGGCCGGGCAGAAGAAGCCATTCGTTTCTACGCCTCAATATTTCCGAACAGCGGTGTGGAGGAAATTCAACATTATGAAAAAGGAGAAGAACCAAATCAGCCCGGCACGGTTAAATTTGCCGAATTTACCCTGCATGGGCAGTCGTTTGCCGCCATAGACAGTTCCTATGAGCATGGTTTCACTTTCAATGAAGCCATTTCGTTTGTGGTGAATTGCGAAACGCAAGAAGAAATTGATTATTATTGGGAAAAACTTTCGGCTGATCCCGAGGCGGAGATGTGCGGCTGGCTGAAGGATCGTTTTGGTGTATCATGGCAGATCGTCCCAACAATTATGTATGAAATGCAGCAGACAAATGACCCCATCCGGTTGACACGCTTGACCAGGGCCTTTCTCCAAATGAAGAAATTTGATATTGCTGCCTTAGAAAGGGCTTATGAAGGCAGCTGATCGGTTAATTGAATTGGAGTGGATTTTTTCCGGCGGTAGAACCGGCCAGTGGTTTGGATAAGGGAGAAATCCGTTAATTGAATAAAATTCCTGCAGCCATCCTGTTCGTTGGGTGGCTGCAGTGCCGTGTGCGTTTTTCTGTTACGCCGACTCCAAAAGAGGATGACCGATTTCCTGATCCCACTCCCATTGATTCAATTCGGGGAAGAGGGAGTAGGCGGTCAGGTCGAGTTTAAGAGGGGTGATCGAAACAAAACCATCCGCCACGGCGCCGATGTCGCTGCCCCGTTCGGGAATGCCGGTTGGCGAGTCCCCGCTGATCCAGTAATACGGGCGGCCGCGCGGGTCTACCCGCGAATCGAGTTTGTCGTGATACACGCGCAGTCCCATCCGGGTCAGACGGTAACCTTTGATTTGATTCATCGGTAAAAAGGGAATGTTGACATTCAGTAAATTCCCTTCCGGCAGGCCGTTCTGAATGACGGCGCGGGTGATCTGGCGGGCAACCTGCTCGGCAGCCTGAAAATCGGCCAGGGTGAGGTGGTTTTTGGGTGAATCGAGCGAGAAAGCAATCGCCGGCAGTCCCCAAATGGCTGCTTCCATCGCCGCGGTAACTGTCCCGGAGTAGGTGACATCATGCCCAAGGTTGGCGTAGGGGTTAATTCCGGAAACCACCAGATCCACTTTTTCGCCCAAAAAATTGCAGATTGCCAGTGCCACGCAGTCCGAAGGTGCGCCGTCAGTGGCAAAGGCGGAGGTGCCGTCTTCCAACGGCATTTCTTTGACTCGCAACGGCCGGTCAAGTGTTTTGACATGCCCGGAAGCCGACCAGTTGCGGTCAGGGGCCAGCACACTGACCTTGCCGAGCGGTCTGACCGCCTGCGCCAGCGCCAGCAGCCCCGGCGCGTGAATGCCGTCATCATTGGTGACCAGAATGTGCATGAGATTTCCTCCCGTCCAGAATGTGCCTTGCGGTTCGGTTTCTGTGGCTAAAACGCAGCCAAGGCCTGATCTTATCTTACCTGCCCAAGATTAGCAAACCACAAAAAATGGATTAAGAACAGGTAAAAAATCTTTTAATGCTCAAAACAAATCGGTTGGGCAGTGTTTCCACGTCACCCCAACAAAGCCCTGATGAGGTTGCGTCTATGGGTTGAACCTGATCTTGCCGGAACGAAATAAAAGGTCGTGATCACGCGTCCGCATAAGTGATGCCGATGATCCGCAGGTCAACCGGATTCTGGCGGAAGTTCTCGAAGGTCAAATCGCGCAGGCTCAGGCCGCTGACGGTTTTCAACTGCTCGAACAAGGTGTAGTACCCCATGGCGATGCGGGCTTCCCAGTTCAGGTTAAGTCGCCGGGCCATCTGGTGAATCGTGTCTGCATCCGGCGCTTCGATTTCACAAAACAGCCCGAAAGGCATCTCATCCAGCACAATTTCAGCCTCTCCCAGCCGGTAGGTGGTGCGGTACTTTTCATACATCATGCTGACCTGATAGCCCAATGCTTCCAACAACCGCCGGCAAGCCTCCGCATCGCTGACCTCCACCTCCACTTCCTGACGGACGGCAACTTCGGCTCCGGCTTGACCGGCGCCCTTGTAGGTGAGCAGGGGGCGGCCATCCTGACGCAGGCGCAGGACGCGGTGAGCGCGGGTCAGGCTGCCATCCGGCAGGTCGAAACGCCAGTTGAGTTCATGGTGCCTTGGCTTCACCTGTACCGCACCGATGTTTTCCAGTCTCCGGCGGAAGGCGGACAGATCACGCAGAAAAAACTTGGCTTCAATTTCCATGTCGTTGTGATTCATGTGGCTCTCCATTCTTTCCATAACACCCAACCCGCCAGCGCAACCAGCAGCACCGAAGCCGCCAAACTGAACGGCAGGTTGAACCACTGCGGCGAGCGGGCAAAAACCAGCCGCTCAAACCAGTCCCAGCCCAGCCAGAGAACGAGCGTCAGGGTAGCCAGCCCGACTCCCCAGCGGCGACCCAGCCATAGACCCACCGCGGCGGGGAACCCCAATATGCCAAAGAACACACCGCTGGCGATGAAGTAACCCATTCCCAGCGGGAGGTCGAGCCGGCTGTAAAAATCCGCATTGCGGAGCGTTTCAGCCAGCCTCAGCCAGCCGCCAAGCCCGATGAACAAATTGGCGAAGGCGATCACCTTCAAGCCGAATGAACGCTTGCGCCGGGGAGGGAGCTGGTTTATTGCCATCGCACATCCCACAGGTGGACGTGGGCGCTTTCGCCGTCACGGGTGCTGTAAATCTCAATGTCTATCTGACTGGCGGTCAGTTCTGTATCGAACAGCACGGTAACTTCGCGCGGATCGGGGGTTTCTTCTTTTTCGGCCTCAAACCGGCGCGGATTTTGACCATCCGGCGGATAGACCCACACCACCACCCTGCCCGGCACCCCGCCGATCCGCGTCGTCAGCGCTTTCAGGCTCTGCGGTGTATCGAAAAACAGGTTGAGGACGAGCGGATTGGCTTCCAGCGTGCGGATCAGCGTACCCGGTTGCCCGTCGAAGGCGTGTTCAATTTCGCCCATGTCCAGTCGGGAATAGCGCACATTCAGCAGTGTCCCGTCATTCAAACGCAGCGCTTTTTCCTGCAAGGCGCGCCGTTCCTGCCGTTCCTGCTCAAAGAGGTCTTGGGCATTTTCGACATAGCGCAGGCGCACAAAGTAGAATCCGGTTTTGCCGTTGGGGTAATTCAACCTGCGCTCCACCTGAACGTCGGTGAATTTGTTGCTTTCCTGAACCTTTTGCCATTCCTCCGGAATCATGACGAAGCGGGTGTTTTCGGCCAGCGGCTGATAATCGTTCAGATAGCCTTCAATGCTGCCCAGCCGGAAGGGCAACGGGTCGTCGAAGAAGAAACGCGCGATCACATCGGTACCATTTGCCCAGGAAGGCGAAACCACCAGATCCACGCCGGGGTTTTGGCTGAGGTAGTCGCTGACTTCGGCAAACAACTGGCGAGCGCCCCACTGTAACCCGCTCAGCCCATAATCACTTGACCAGAATGGCGCGTGATTCAAGGCATCCTGCAGCATGGAAAAGGCGGCAATGGTAAGAAGGAGGAACAGAACGAGGCTCAGCCAGACCGTCCAGTTGGGACGCGGCCAGCGCTTCTGCAAGCGGCGGCTGAGCCAGTGAATCACGCTTTCCAGTCCCAGCCCGCCCAATAATGCCGCCGGGATGACCATGAACAGCGCCCGGGTGATACCCAGTTTGACCAGTGCCGCTCCGCTGGGAGCAGCCAAAAGAGCCAGTAGAATCAGCCGGTACTCGCTTCGGCGCAGATTTTGCAACGTCCGCCCCAAACCCACCGTCACAAATGGCAGGCTGATCCAGCCCAGATGACCGTAACCCTTCATCACATGGCGAATCAACTCGCCGGTCTGCGGAATGAACCAGTACAGGGGATTCAGCCCGCTCACGTACTCGCTCAGGTAAATACCCACTTTTTGAAGCGGGGTGCGGTCGGACAGCCAGTAGGAATTGAGCAGGGTCAGGTGGCGAGTCATTTCGCCGGGGTGTTCGATTTGGAAACGCAGGTAGGGCAGGGCAAACATGGCCACCAGTCCCAGCGCCAGTAACAAACGGCGGCGCTGCTGCCAGTGGTAGTGCCAATCGGAAATGAGCAGAAACAGAGACAGGCTGATGATCACCATTTGCGCCGGGCTGTAGCTGTAAAAAGTCAGGGCTGCTGCGCAGACGGCCCCGTAAATCCACGCCGGTTGACCTTCCCGGTAGCGCCAGTAGGCGTACAGAAAGACCGCAAAGAAGGTCACCGCCAGACCGACTTCAAAGGCCGTGCGGGAGTGTAAAAACCAGGCCGGCATTACGGCAAGCAGCAGAGCCGCCCCCCAGCCAAACGGACTGCCGAACCCCCTGCGCAGCAACAGGCCAACCGAAAGGGCTGCCAGCAAACTGATGACGGCCGGAACGGCGCGGGTGACCCACACCGATTTGCCGAACCACAGGTAGGGCAGTACCTGCACGTAAACCGAAAGGCTCAGGTTGTACATCGAGCCGTTCGGGAAGTAGGCCGGTAAAAATTCGCCGTTGTAACCGCGAAAACCATCCCGCACCAGATCGGCTGCCAGCACGGTTTGGACGGCTTCATCGGTGAAGAAGTAGACCGGAAAATCCGGCAGAGCGATCAGGCGGGTGGCGAGGTAGACCAGCAAGGCCAGCCCCAGCAGAAAGGACGGCAGATGAGCTGTCGTCCTTTCCCACCGGCTGGGGTGGGGTTGAACCTCTCCGGTTGGGGCTTCAAGCCAGTCCGGCAGGGGTAAGGGCGGGTTCGCAAAGGTCAGCGTATGGCTTTCCAGCCTTTTGCCCTCCGGTGAGCGGCTTTCGATGGTCAGGTGCAGGGTAGTATGGGCGGGCACTTCCACCTGCATCCGCAGGTGAACTTCGGCTGAGGGGGAGGCTGCTTCGCCTTCCGGCGGGGTTGGAAGGGAGTCGGGGCTATTTTGCGGCTGGAAATCGGGGGAAGATTCGGCTGCACACATTGCTACTGGGATTATAGCATGAGGCGAACTAATCGCCTCTCATCCAGATGCGTTTGGGATAAAAGGTATCGGCTGGCGGGCGGAAAATTTCGCGGAAAGGTGTTGATCTACCCCTTTCTACAACAGCATATTTGGTTTGTTCCTCTCCTTCCATAGTGCTATAATCCAAAACGATGAACCTCTTTTCGCTGATGGTCGGAATAGGCGCATCGCTGGGTCTGCTGCAAGTCTGGCGGGACGCGCCGCCGCGCAGGGAGTTTGCCTGGCTGCTGAACGGCTGGCTGATTCTGCTGACGGCGCTGATCGGCGGGCGGGCCGGTTTCGTCTGGCTCAACCCGCACCTGTTTGCCGGGGACTGGCAGGCGGCGCTGCGTTTTTGGGAAGGCGGGCTGATTTTTCCCACTGCCTTACTGGCGGTTCTACTGATGATTCCCCTTCTGACCATCCTCCGTCGTCTATCCATCCCGCAGGCGGCCGATCTCACCATTCTTCTGCTCATCCCCCTGGCGGTGAGCCTGTGGCTGGGTTGCGGTGTAGCCGGATGCGCTTACGGCATGGCACTGACCGATCAGTATCCCTGGGCGCTGCCGGTGCTCGATTCGGACGGCACACTGACTTACCGTTTGCCGCTGCCCTATCTGGCGGCGTTCGTCCTTCTGCTGATTGCCCGCCCGGTGGAGAAGAAAGCTATCGAACTTCAAATACCGGGGGCACGCGCCAGTTTGCTCGGTTTTGTGCTGGGTGTGCACACCTTAATCTTTTCCTCGTGGCGTGCCGATGCCGTACCCACCTTTCAAAACATTCGGCTGGATTTGGCTGTCGGTACGCTGTTAGCCGTGATTGGCCTGTTCGGCGCGCTGGTGATTGAGGTTATCCGTCTTTCCAAAGCCCTCAACCGCCGCCGTCTCTCTGCCAGACGCCCCCCTCATCCTTCTACTTAGGAAAAAGCAACCCATGAGATTGACGCTCGGATTGGCTCAAATCAATACCGTGCTGGGCAAGCCGGAAGCAAACCTCGAAAAACACCTCGCCCTTGCCCGGCAAGCCGCTCAGGATGGAGCGGATTTGCTCATCTTCCCCGAACTTTCACTGACCGGTTATGTGCTGCAAGACCTGACCGCGGCGGTGGCTCACCGCCCGCAGGCCGATGACCCGCTCTTCCAACCGCTGCTGGAAGCCTCTCGCAAGATTGACTTACTGGTGGGCTTCGTGGAAGAAGACACCCGTAACCGTTTTTACATCGCTGCCGCCTATCTTTCCAAAGGGGAAGTATGCCACGTTCATCGCAAGGTGTATTTACCCACCTACGGGCTGTTTGACGAGGGGCGTTTCTTCGCCTGGGGAGATGCGATTCAGGCGTTTGAAACCCGTTTTGGGCGGGCGGGGATACTGATCTGCGAGGACTTCTGGCACGCTTCGCCGCCTTACCTGCTGTGGCTGGACGGCGCCGACCTGTTTCTGTTTACCTCCGCTTCGCCAGGGCGCGGCCTGAACAGTGCGCCAATTCTCGAATCGGCACGCTGGGTGGAGCACATCAACCACGCCTACGCCAGTTTGTTTACCGCTTTTGTGGCACACACCAACCGGGTGGGTTACGAGGACGGCCTGAATTTTTGGGGCGGCTCAACCGTCTTTGACCCGAACGGGGAATTGATTGTGCAGGCCCCCTACTTTGAAGAGGGAGTCACGCTGGCAGAATTAGACCTCAATCAACTGCACCGCACCCGCGCCCGTCTGCCGCTTTTGCGCGACGAACGCACCGCCCTCGTCCAGCGCGAACTGAACCGCATCCTCACCAGCCGCACCTCCGGCAGATAAAAAGAGAATGGCCATGAAACCGATTGACCTGACGATTAACACCGACCTTGCCCGGCGTATTTTAACCGGCTTCATCCGCAGTGAAATTACCCGCATGGGCTTTTCGCGCGCTGTGATTGGCCTTTCCGGGGGGATTGATTCGGCGGTTTCCTGTTTTCTGGCAGCCGAGGCGCTTGGCGGGCAGAATGTACTGGCCGTGCGTATGCCCTACCGCACTTCCTCGCCTGATTCGCTGGAAGACGCCCAAAAGGTGATTGATGCCACCGGCGTGCAATCGCTCACGGTGGAAATTACCCCAATGGTCGAACCGCTTTTCCAGCGCTTTCCCGATATGGATAATATGCGCCGCGGCAACATCATGGCGCGCCAGCGCATGATTATTCTCTACGACCAATCGGCGGCTTTTGGCGGTCTGGTGGTGGGCACCGGCAACAAGACCGAGATTTTGCTGGGATACACCACCCTGTACGGCGACTCGGCCTGCGCCCTCAACCCGATTGGCGACCTGTATAAAACCCAGCTGCGCCAGTTAGCCGAGGCCCTGGGCGTGCCGGAGTCCATCCGCCGCAAAGCCCCCTCGGCAGACCTGTGGGCGGGGCAGACGGACGAGGGCGAACTGGGCTACACCTACGCCGAAGTGGATCAGCTGCTCTACCTGCTGGTGGATCAACGCTATACGCCTCAGGAATGTATCGAAGCGGGTTTCGATGCTTCCTTTGTCCATAAGGTGGTGGATCGGATGCGCCGTAATCAATTCAAGCGCATTTTGCCGCCGATTGCCAAACTCAGCAACCGAACCATCGGATACGATTTTCTCTACCTGCGCGATTGGGGTACTTAATAAACCGTCTGGTGAAGTTCTGTCCAGCGTTCCAGGCGCTCATCCAGTTTGCGCTGCACCTGCTGATATTCTTCCCCTAAACGGCTGACTTCCAGCGGATCAGCCGGCGGGTTTTCTAAACGGCGGCTGATGTCCTCCAGCCGTTTTTCCAACTCGCTGATTTCGGCTTCCAAAGCATCTATGACCGCCTGCCGGCGCTGCTGCTGATTGCGGGACGGCTCGTTGCGGGCGGTCTGCCGCTCGGCTGCAGTGGCCTTTTCCTGACTGCGCCGGGCGGCTTCGGCAGCCGCCTGCGCCGCCACCCATTCCTTGTACTGGCTGTAACTGCCCTCGAAGACGCGCAGGGCGCGTTCCTGGGGCAGCACTTCCCAGATTTGAGTGGCGAGGGCGTCTATCAGATAGCGGTCGTGAGAAACCAGCAGAATGGTGCCGTTGTAATCGGCCAGCAGGGATTGGAGGGCTTCCTGGGAAGGCAGATCAAGGTGATTGGTCGGCTCGTCCAGCAGGAGCAGGTTGGCGCCCTGCAGAGCCAGCCGCGCCAGCGCCAGACGGCCGCGCTCGCCGCCGGAGAGCATTGCCACTGTCTTAAAGACATCATCGCCGGTGAAGAGAAAGCGCGCCAGATAGTCGCGAATCTGAGCCGGCAGCCAGTCCGGGACGATTTCGGCAATCGAATCCATCAGGGTATGTTCGGGATTCAGGCCTTCGTGCGCCTGCGCAAAATAACCGATCTTCAAGCTGGCGCCCAGCAACACCTCACCGCTGAACGGCGGGACTTGTTCCAGCAGGGTTTTGAGGAAGGTGGTTTTTCCGGCCCCGTTCGGGCCGATGATGGCAGCGCACTCCCCCCGCCGCAAGATCAAATCGGGAGCGTAAAAGAGCGGTCGGCCCTCATCCTGATAACCGACTGCCAGCCCCCGCGTGCGGATGACCAGATCGCCCGAGCGGTTTGCGGCCTGCATCTGAAATTGCAGCCGGCGTGGCTGGCGGGGCGGGGCAAGCCGGGCTTCTTCCAGCAGCCTTTCCAGCCGTTTGCGCCGTCCCTGCGCCTGACGGGTGTTCTGACCGGCGATGTTGCGGCGGATGTAATCCAGTTCTTTCTCGATGAATTCCTGTTGTGCCTGATATTCCTCCAACCGGCGCTGATAACGTTCCTCGCGCTGCACCAGATACGCCGAATAGTTGCCGGGGTAAATTTCCAGTGCGGGAGTCATCTCCCAAATGGTGTTGACCACCTGATCGAGAAAATAGCGGTCGTGCGAGACGATGACGACACCGCCTTCCCATTCACGCAGGTAGGTTTCCAGCCATTCGATGGCTTGAATATCCAGATGATTGGTCGGTTCGTCCAGCAGGAGCAGGTCGGGGTTTTCCAGCAGCAGTTTGGCCAGCACGGCGCGGGTGCGCTGTCCGCCGGAGAGGTGCGCCAGAGGACGGTTGAAATCACTGCGCCGAAATCCCAAACCGCTCAGAACCTGGGCGGTGCGGGTTTCAAAGGTGTACCCGCCCAGCTGCTCAAACTCGGCTTGCAGTTTCCCGTAGGCTTCCATGGCCGATTCGGCCTGAGATGGGTCGGCCATGGCGGTTTCCAGTTCGGCCAGTTCTGCCTGCCGTTTCAGCAAGTCGTCAAACACCGTCAGGCATTCCTGCCAGAGGGTGCGCTGCGAATCGAGGCGGGCTTCCTGCGGCAGGTAGCCAATGCGCAGCCCGCGCGCCCGTTGGACACTGCCGGCGGAGGGTTCTTCCAATCCCAGCAGGATGCGCAGCAGGGTGGTCTTGCCGACGCCGTTGGCGCCGACCAGCCCGATGCGGGCGCGGGGTGGTATGGCAAATGACAGGTCGCTGAATAAATCCAGGGCGCCGTAGGATTTGCCTAAGCCAGAAACGGTAATCAGACTCATGCCGAGAAACAGTATACCGCAGTTTGCCAGAGTGTACAGCGGTGGAGTTGTTTGGAATGATTGTTGATATTAGCAGTAAAGGTTGTTAAAATAAATTAGCGAAACATGTTTAGACAAGAATGCGAGCATTGCATCGGTAAGGTCCTCTGTTTGTTCTCCCCCCTCTCAATGCCGGAAAGTCTGGTCAAACCAAATGAACATAACCCTGATTTACTTCTCTCAGACGGGTAACACCCGTCGGATTGCGAATGCCATGGCGGAGGTGTTTTGTGAATCGGGTTACCCCGCTCGCACCCTCTCCCTCAAAAGAGCATCCCCCAGGGACGCCGTCGAGACAGATGTGATTGGGATTGGCAGCCCCTGTTTTTCCAGTCAGGCGCCGACGCCGATAAAAAATTTTTTACACAGCCTGCCGCCCATACCTGGAAAACCCGCCTTTGTTTTTGCAACCTCCGGTACGGCGCCGGGGCGGGTATTGTATGATCTGTCTTCAATCTTACGTGAAAAAGGTGCCAGCGTGCTGGGCGGTTTTCTAGCCCGCGGCACGGTCCGTCACCCCGCACCCTGTCTTTATGGGAGACTACCCGACCGTCCGAATGCGGAAGACCTGGCTGAGGCGCGCCGGTTTGCCCGCGAGATTGCCGAGAGTCTTGCGAACGGCCGCACCGAGCCGGTTGCCACCAGCCGGCCGGACACCTTCCGCTTGCACGGGGGTTTCTATGATTTCGTGGCTCTTATCAGCACAGATTCCGCCCTTCGGTTGCTGATGCCAAAACCAAAACTCAATCCAGCTCAATGCAACCGCTGCCGTTGGTGCGAATTTGAATGCCCGGTCCACAACATTGAACTTAAACCCTTTCCGGTGATTGCCGGTGAGTGTATTCGCTGCTACCGGTGTGTCAATGGCTGTCCGCAAAAGGCTTACACGGTGGATTGGCGCATCGGCAACCTGATTGTTTATGCTTTGTATAACAAAACCTTCACGCGCTGGTTTGGAACCTGAACGGTGCGCTGAAAAGTCAGCGTGACCGTTAGCCTCTGGCCATTGGTTGGGTTGACCCTTTCAGTTGGGTGTCCTTCGGTGGGTTTAAAAAATCAGAGCGGTCATTCCGCCGCTCTGATTTCTCAAGAAGGAGAGACCAGTAAAAGTTCAGGCAGGCTGGGCAGCGCCGGTCGGGCAAACATCGGCGCATGCGCCGCAGTCCTGGCATTTGGAGGCATCAATCACATACAGGCCGTCCACCTCAGAAATTGCGCCTTCCGGGCATTCGGCTTCGCAGGCGCCGCACTGAATGCAATCATCGGTAATCACATACGCCATGGCTGCTTTCCTTTCTTTTGTTTGTGAAATCATGTACTTTCAGCGGTAAGCATAACATATCCGCTCAGGTTTGTTAGCGGTCTTTTGTCATTTAATCGGCGTAAAAATGTCATATTTTAACCGCTGCAATCTTCCCGCAGCAGTTCTGCGCTCATTTCGAAATTGGAATGATCTGGACTTCAAATGACTGCCACTTTTCGCGCATCTGTTGAACCCAGTGGTTGATTTCGTCCTCTTCAATTTCAAAGATATCCACCGTTTCCGGCGGGATACCCAATTCATCCAGCCAACCGCGAATGCGCTCGCGGGCGCTGATGGCGTCCGGCTGGTTGGTTGAAGGTGTACCTTCGCTGGAAGGTTGGGTGTCTTCAGCCTTGTGTTTGGGCTTCAGCAGAACAAACTGCACCGACTCGCCTTTTTCCAACAGTGCCTGAATCAATCCGCCGTTGGCGTACAGGCTGTTTTCATCCTCGATTTTTAAGATGATTAATCGGCGCAGGCTTTCCAGTGTGATGGGCGGCAGGCTTTCCGTCCCAACCTGAGCCGAAGCCGTCAGCGGTGCAGATACATACAACAGCGAGAACAGGACGAACACAATCCCGGCCAGCATCAGCAATGGGCGAAATGCCGGACGGTGGGGCCCTGGAACGGCGCCGGGTTGAACTGCGGTCTGCGGCCGAGTCTGCCGGTACAGGTTCTCGTAACGGGTAAGGGTGTTTTCCAGGCGGTGCTGCTCGGCCCGCCGCAGGCTGATCTGTCCCATCTCCGCCCAGCGGGGGCGGTTTTCCAGCAGCCATTTCAACCCTTCGGCGGCCGATTGCGGGTTTTTGGGCTGGAAAAGATAGCCATTTTGCAGGTGAGTGACCAGTTCCGGCAGCGCCGAAGCGTGGGCTGCCAGAACCGGTTTGCCGCACGCCATTGCCTCCAGCGTGGCAATGCTGAAGGATTCGGCATCACCGGGCATGAGGAAAATATCGCTGGCCGAAATCAGGGCGGGCAGGTGCTCGTGAGGAACGTTACCCAACAAATGAACACGATGTTCCAAACCCCGCTTTTGGATCAGTCGCCTGATCTGCGGCAGGCTGGCCCCGCTTCCGGCAATTGCCAGATGAACCTGCTCATCCGGCAGGGTTGCCAGGGCTTCAATTAACACATCCACCCGTTTCTCCACATCCACCCGCCCCACATACAAGCCGATCACCCTGTCTGCCGGTAAACCAAATCCCCTCAGGATTTGTTCTCGATCCACTTTCGAAGGCGGGGTAAATTCACTCAAGCGGATGCCGCAGGAAACCGGTTGAGCCGGGCGGCGGATGCCGTGGGCTGCCAGCATTTGGGCAGAACTGCGCGAGGGAACGCTGACCGCATCGGCGCGGTTGAGGTGCCGGGCGACAAAACGCCAGCCAATGGCTTCTACGCCGCGCTTGAAAGGCAGGGGAAGACGGGCGAAATAGGGTGCGCTGATCTCCGGGCCGGGGTGATGGGTGGCAATCGTCGGTATGCTGCGCTGCCTGGCCTCGCGCACCGCGCTCTGGCAGAAGGGAGAGGGGTCCTGGACGTGCACCACATCCGGATGGATCTGCTCGAACAAACGCTGCAAAAGCCGCCGGTAGCTCACTGCCAGCCGCAGGTCTTTGTGAATAAAGCTCAATTGAACGGCTGGCAGACAGATGACTTTCACATTCCCGTCGGAAATTTGGGTAAAGCGCAAAGCCGTGCCGGGGCGCACCACCCAGACCTGATGCCCGCGGGCAGCCAGCCCGTGTGCCAGATTGGCGGTGAAAATCGCCTGCCCGTTCAACTCCGGTAGATAGGTTGTCGTACACAACACAACGCGCATCTTGCCCTCCCTTCACTGCTCGGCTTTGTCGAGCAGGGTCACAACATCCTTACGGCTGAGCAGATGACGCACGTAAAAAGACGCTGCCAGTAAAAACAGGAGTGTCGCCGCAAAGGCTGCGTAACGCAGGCCTTGCTGGACGCGCAACAGGCTGGAAGCCATGTAATAACCCACGGCTACCATGACGAGGCTGGTCAGCAGATTGGTCACAAGAATAATCGGGAACCATTTGCGCCACGGGACACGCGCCAGTCCAGTGGCAATCAGCACCGGTACGATTAAGCCGTTGGTCAGTTTGGCAAAAATCAGCAATTTGACGGCTTGCTGGTGAATGACCTGCCGGAACAGGTTGAGTTTTTCGGCATCCACCCCAAACCAGCCGCGCCGGCGCAGCAGCCAGTCAATTTTGCCGATGTAACCCAACCCATACCACAGGGCATCGGCAATCAAATTGCCAACCGTGGCGGCTATGAACACCGGCAGCGGATTGAGAAAACCGGCCGAGGACGCCCCGGCAGCCAGTAGAATGGAGATCGGCCCTTCGACCATGACCAGTAAGGTGATGACCACATACAACCACAGGTGAGCAGAACTGGCGCTGCCGCTGCTCAATGCCGCCCAGAAGTTTTGTCCAAAGCCAAGGATTTGCTCAATCACTCGTTCCGTCCTCAATGATGACGCGCTGTTAATCCATTTTGATTAAACCACATCCAGCCGTTCTGACAAGGGGTGAGAAATCGCTTCTTATGGCTTTCTAAAAAACGCCCGTTTGGGGATGAGATTCACTCCATCCCCGGTCATTCGACCTCGAACGAGGCGACTCTTTCCGGTGCGGGGGCTCTGCGGGGGATTGCCGCGCCGCCTGACGGCGGCTCGCAATGAAATGTCCTTTTTTAAATTCACTCTGAACTTGTTTGAGAAGGCCGGCTCAAACCAGCCCTAGTAAATCACGCAATACAGGCGACGGGCAATCACCTTGCCGCTGTCCGCTTCGATCAGAAGGTCGGCCCGGTAGAGAAACGGCTCGGGGATACGTGGTGGAGCGGTGGGGGAGATCGTTTCAGCATCCACCGGCTCAGGTGTGGCAGGGACTGGCTGAAACTGAACGTACCAGTATGTACCTTGTGCGGCAATTTCTCGATTGGCGGGCAAGGCTGGCCCGGGCACGCAACCACCGGCAGCCGGCTCGGCGTTGAAATTTTCGGCAATCTCAGCACCACTCACCTGTTCGATCAGGCTGATTTGCCAGGCGGCGCGGTCACCGGAAGAGGTGTTCGGTCGCAAAGCCTGCCAGGCCAGGTCGCCGGCTTGATTTTCGTCCAATTCCAGGGGTTTGGGGGCACATGCGCCGAGCAGAGCCAGGATCAGCATCCAGAAAAAGCCATTCACCCGCAAGCGGGCGCATTTGTTTAGAGAGGTCGTCTTGTCCATTTACCAGAATTATAATACCGGATTTGTCGGATGGGGGAAAGCGGTGGTTGGATGCGTGAAACAGCCGGAACCGTAAGGGCGGTAGGTGTAATTATGTACAAGGGATTGTATTTCGGATAATAAAGAGTATAATAGTGATAGTTATCACTTTCACAAATCAACGGACTCAAGAAAGGAGTTCCCGATGAAAACCTTTCCATCTTCCTTTCCCCATGTGGTCGTGGTCGGGGCCGGCTTCGGCGGGTTGCGCGCCGCCCGGCGCCTGGCTGGTCTGCCGGTTCGAGTCACCGTGATTGACCGCAACAACTACCACCTTTTTCAGCCCCTGCTCTATCAGGTGGCCTCGGCCGGACTCTCGGCGGGCGATATTGCCTTCCCGGTGCGTTCGGCTCTCCGCCGCCAGAGGAACGCTGGCTTTCTGCTGGCCGAGGTTCAGCAGGTTGATCTGACCAACCGCCGCCTGTTGACCAGCGCAGGTGAGGTTGAGTACGATTTTCTCATCCTTGCGGTGGGCGGGCAGACCCATTTCTTCGGTCAGGAAAGCCTGGCCCGCCATGCTTTTGGGCTGAAAACCCTGGCGGATGCCGACGGCATCCGCAATCATGTGCTGAGCCTGTTTGAACGCGCCAGTCATGAAAGCGATCCTCAGCGCCGCGCGGCGATGCTCACCTTTGTGGTTGCGGGCGGCGGACCAAGCGGCGTGGAAACCGCCGGAGCCCTTGCCGAATTGATCCGCCTGGGGCTGAGCCGTGACTTTCCCAATCTGGATGTGTCCGGGTCGCGGGTTGTGCTGCTGGAAGCCGCCGATCACCTGCTGCCGGCCATGCCGCCCGATTTACAGGCTGCCGCAGAAAAGGTTTTGCGTGCCAAGGGCGTGGAGGTTCGGCTGGGCGCGCGGGTGGATGCCTACGACGGCCAGGTGATTGAGCTGGCAAACGGTGAAAAACTGCCCGCCCGTACGCTGATCTGGGCTGCCGGCATCCGCGCGGTTGAGCTGGTGCAAAACCTGCCGGTCGAACATGGAACGGGCGGGCGGGTGCGGGTGCTGCCTACCCTGCAATTACCCGGTTTCCCGGAGGTGTTTGTGATCGGTGATGCGGCTCTTCTGGAAGACGAACGGGGCAAACCGCTGCCGATGGTTGCGCCGGTAGCCATGCAGCAGGCCGATACCGCCGTGGAAAATTTGGGACGTCTGTTGCGCGGTCAGCCTCTCCAGCCGTTCCATTATCGCGATCCGGGCATGCTGGCGACGATTGGGCGCAATCAGGCCGTGGCGCAAATTGGACGACTGCACCTGCGCGGTTTCATCGCCTGGCTGATGTGGGTGGTAGTGCATGTCTTTCAACTGATTGGCATCCGCAACCGGCTGGTGGTGATGATTAACTGGGTGTGGGACTACTTCCTCTATGAGCGCGCCCTGCGCCTGATTCAATCTCCGCCATCCACCAGCCGGCTCAGCGGGCAGGAAGCCCCTCAGGCGCGCTGATTTTTTGTCGAGCCACAGGTTCAGCCGCCCCGACCGATTAAGTTTTCCCGCAGGCGAATAAGCAGGCTGCGGAGCAAATCCACCTCATCCGTGCTCAAACACTGCCACGGCGCGTAGAAATACTGATCGGTGCGTTCTTCAGCCGCCTGACGGATTTGCCCGCCGAGAGGCGTGAGGAGGTAGCGCTCCTTTTCGGCTTGCAGCCACCCCCGCCGAATCAGATCATCGAGGGCCTGGCGGTACTCCTCGCGGCTGAAACCGCGCCGTTCCAGTTTGACGCACAATTCTTCCAGCGTGTCGGCTTCCGCGCGCCACACCAGGGTGAAGGCTTCCCAGGCCTGTCCGCTGCATTCGAGCGGCCGCCAGGCCGCCAGATGGGCATCATCGCGGTAAGCCGCCAGGTCGCTGAGGTACTGGTCAATGCGGATGAACGGGTGAGCATCTTCGCCGCCATCCAGCCGCCGCGAGAGTTGAATGCACCACTTCTCCGGGGGTGGCGGCGCCTTCAAACAGGCATCCACCAGCCGGTGTAACAAAGCGGCCAGCTGCTCCATTTCGGAGCGGGGCAGCGGCTGTAATCCGCTCATGCATTCATAGGCGGCTTGGATGATTTTTGCGGCTGCCTCACGGCCGGAGGGGGTCAAGCGGTATGCTCCTTCCGCGTTTTCTACCTCCTCCATCAGGCCGAGTCCGGCTGCTTCGCGCAAACGCTGCGAAAACAAGGAGACGGCGGTGTAAGCCCCTCTAAGGTGAATCTTTTCGGCCGTCACCGGTTCGGGATCGAACGAGAACGCCGGGAACAAAACGGCGGTGCAGCCTGCCGGCAAATTGAGTTGTGTAATGATTTGCCCCATCGCCGGTCTGTAGTGACCGGCGAGGGCTTGCAGGGCCCCCAGCGCAACCGGCCACATTTCGGTTTGGTTCATTTTTCCCCTCCCACTATTGTGCTTTCTTCCACCATTTGTAGTATAGAGAAGTTTGGAGCAGTCTGTCAATTCACCACCTTCTTCTCCGTTCAAAGTACAGCGGGCTTTTCTCACTCTGTTAAAAGCAGATGGATAGGGGGTTGCGCGGGGCGGATTTCCTCCTTGACCTCCCCGATTAAAGGTAGTATTTTATGAAGTATGAGAAAAATCATCCAATTTGTCATCGGCTTGCTGGCGCTCGTGTCGTTTTCCGCCGGCGTGGTTGCACCGGCGCTCGCCGAGGGCGGTGGGACGACGCTCTACCTGCCGCTCATCTCCAAGGGACCGCCGCTGCCGCCGGCGGACGAAGCCGCCGCCCGCATTCAAGTCCCGCCGGGTTTTCACATCCGCATCTATGCCGAGAACCTCGCCAGCCGGCCGCGCTTTATGGCCATTGGCCCGGACGGCCACCTTTACCTGAGCCTGATGAACGCCGGGCAGGTGGTGCGCCTGCCCGACCGCAACCGCGACGGGCTGGCTGACGGCACGGAAGTCATTGCCAGCGGTCTGAATTTGCCGCACGGATTGGCGTTCTACAACGGTTATTTGTACGTTGCCGAAGGCGATAAAGTTGAACGGCTGGCCGGCCCCCAGCCGGACGGCTCGTTCGGCGCGCCTGAGCGGGTCACCGACAACATCCCCGGGCCGAGCGGCCACAGTAGCCGCACGGTCATTTTCGGCAGCGACGGCAAGATGTACGTCAGCGCCGGTTCATCCTGCAACGTGTGTGAAGAAAGCGACCCGCGCCGCGCGGCAGTCCTGCGCTTCAACCCGGATGGCAGCATCCCACCCGATAACCCGTTTGCCAATGACCCCGACACCCGCAGACGTCCGCTGTGGGCGTGGGGACTGCGCAACAGCGTTGGGCTGGTGGTTGCGCCGAACGGCGGGCTGTGGGCCAATCACAACGGCAGCGACGGCTTGGGCGATGACCTGCCACCGGAAGAAATCGTCATCGAGGTGCAGGGCGGAAAGCACTACGGCTGGCCGTACTGCTACACGCCCGGTGTGGGCGTGTAGCAGTACGGCACGCAGGAAGTGCGCGATACGCGAATTGACCTGCCCGCCGGTTTTAGCTGCGCGCAGGCTGTGCCGGCTCTTTTCACTGCCCCGGCACACTCCGCCCCGTTGGGCATGACGCTGGGCAGAACCGGCAACTTTCCGCCCGACTACGCGGATGACCTGTTCGTTGCCTACCACGGCTCGTGGAACACCACCGCCGCCAACATCCGCGATTGCAAGGTGGAGCGGGTGCTGCTGGAGAACGGCAAACCGGTCGGCAGCCAGACTTTTGCCACTGGCTGGCGCGCACCGGGCAAACCCTGCGGGGATGCTGCCACGTGGGGCCGCCCGGCGGATGTGGTCTTCAATACCTACGGCGAGATGTTCATCTCGGATGATAAGGGCAACCGCGTCTACCGGGTAATTTACGCCCCGTAGCCAGCCGGTTTTCAGCGTTCCTCGGCAAAGCGCACGTCCACGGTCATACCCCAGCGCAGGCGCGGGTCGCTTTCCAGCAGGCGCAGGCGGACGCGGTAGACCACATCCCCGCCACGGGTTTGCGGGTAATCGGCAATGCGCTCGATTTTGGCGCGCAGGTGCACCTCCGGCAGGGCATCCGGCGTGATTTCGGCTTCTTCATCGCTGCGGATGCGCACCACGTCCTTCTCGCTCAGGTCGGTGGTTTCGGCGTACCACTCCGAAAGATCAGCCAGCACCAGCACGGTTTGAGCAGGCGCAACGCTCTCGCCGGGCGAGTAACGCACCTCCACCACCGTTCCGTCGAAGGGGGCGCGCAGTTCCAGCCGGCGGAGGGCTTCCTCGGCAGCGGCAACGGCCGCCTGAGCCGCCTCTACCCTTGCCTGCGCCAGGGCCAGTTCATCCGGGTCGGGTTTCAACTCTTGACGGGCTTCGTAGGTTCGGCGGGCGTCCTCCAACCGCTGGTTGGCCAGATCCCAGCGGGCGCGCGCCAGTTCGACCTCATTCGTCAGCAAACCCAGTTCGCGGCTGGCGTCGTTGTAGCGCAGGCGGGCCTGCTCCACATCGTCCTCGGCGCGCTTGCGGGTGGGGTTGTCGGCGGCCAGGTTGGTGTAGCGGCCGAGGGTTTCCTCGCGGTCTTGCAGTTCCTGCTGAAGATCGGCAACTTGCTCACGCAGGTCGTCAATCCGGTCGCGGGTGGCGCGGGTATCCAGCCGGTCAAAAGCCTGCCAGGCCTGCACGGCTTCGCGTTCGGCTTCGAGCATGGCCACCCGCGCCTGTTCGGCGGTCAGGGCAGCTTTTTTGTTGAGGGTATCCAGCGCCTGCTGGGCGGCCAGCAGTTCGGCTTTAGCCTGAGCCAGAGTTGCCTGTGCCTGGGCGCTTTCCGAGAGGCGCGCCAGCACCTGCCCGGCCTGCACCTGCTCACCTTCGCTGACCAGCACCTCCGCCAGCGTTCCGCCGGTGTTGAAGAACAGCATCGCATCATCGCGCGGCACAATCCGCGCCTCGGCGATGATGCCGCCTCGGCTTTCTACCGAGGGGGGCGGCGCGGGGGTGGGGGTGGGCGAAAGCACCGATTGAACGGCGGTACAGCCGCCGGTCAGCACCAGCAGCACAATCATTCCAAAAATCAGGCCTGTTTTGGATTTCATGGTCATCCTCCCAGCAAGGTTATTCATAAGCCAGTACCTCTCGAATGGTCAGGCGGGCGGCGGTGCGGGCCGGCAGCACACTCGCCAGGGTCGAAAGCACCAGCACAATTCCCAACCAGACCAGCAAGCTCCACGGCGCAAAGTTAAGCGGGGCCTGTGCGCCGAACAGAGCGTAGTTAATTGTGTTCGCCAGCAGGCGGCTGATCGGCAGGGCGGCCAGCGCACTCAATACCCACGAAATCAGTCCAATCAGCATGCCTTCCACCAGCACAATGTTCATGATCTGCCGGTCACCTGCACCGATGGCGCGCATGACGCCGATTTCGCGGGTGCGTTCCAGCACATTCATGCTCATGGTGCCCATCAGCCCAATTGCGCCGACCGCGGCAATCAGGCCGGAGAGCAACAGCAGCACGGTGGTCAGCAGATCCAGGCCGTTGGCGGAGATTTCCTTCAGGCGCAGGCCGGCGGTGATTTCTTCGACCCGGTATCCCCGCCGTTCCAGTTCCTGCTCCACCAGCCGGCCGAATGCCTTTTGTTCCTCCAGGGTGAGGTTGTCCCGCTCGGCCAGCACGCGGAAGTTGGTGGTGCGGTTGCTCTGCCCCAGTTCGGCCTGAATCACCTCGCCGTTGGCGTAAGCCAGCAAACCGGCGCTGCGTCCCACCAGTTGAAAGATGCCGGTCACCACCCAGTCCCGCTCGCGCCCGTTAAGGCGCAGGCGAATGGTATCGCCCGGTTTCAAACCGGGGTACACATCCAGAAAACGCTCGCTGACGGCAAGGGCATGGTGATCGCCCGGTTCAATCCAGCGTCCGCTGATCAAAATCGGTTCAACCATCCGGCTACCAGCCGGCGGGGCGATGATCGAGAAGCTTTCGCCGCTGCCATCCGCCAGCACCAGCTCCCCGCGGGCTCCGCTCCAGCCCTCCACCAATCGAACGCCCGGCAGGCCCAGCAGGTCGGCTTCTACCTGACTGAGGCGGTAAGGCTGCTGAAAGGTAATGCTGATGTCGGCCAGAAAATAATACCGCAGGCGGTCAATGTAGGATTGCAGGGAAATGCGCGTGTTCAACGTGCCGATGAAAATTGCCCCGCCAAGCGTCAGCGTGATCAATGTCAGAATCAACCGGCTGCGGCGGCGGAAGGTGTTACGCAGTGAAATGAGCAGCGGGCGCGAGAGGCCGCGCACCCGCCGCAGCGCCCGTAGAAGGCGTCCCTCGCGCAGGGCGGCTTGCAGCGGCGAGATGCCGCTGAGTGCCTGCTGAACCGGGATGCGCACTGCCCGTTGAATGGGCAGCCAGCCCGCCCCGGCCGGCACAACCAGCGCCAGTGCCGCCATCAGCGCCACTGTTTCGGGCAGCAGGTGGGGTTGACTGGCGGGGATGTTGATGCCGGTCTGCATCATCCCCAGCAAGACGCCGGTCATCCAGCGTACCGGGTAAAGCGAAAGGAGCAGCGCAATCAGACCGTACAGTTCGATCAGCACCAGATACAGGCGGGCAATCTGTCCGCCGGTTGCCCCCACCGACTTCATCACCCCAATCTGCTGCACCTGTTGGGCCAGCAGGGCTTGCAGGGTGTTGGTGATGAGGAAACCGCTCAGAAAAACCACCAGCAGTCCCAGCAGGACGAGAATGCTCGCCAGGGCATCCGTGTAGGTGCTGTTGGGGTGATCGTGCCGGCCGTTGACAGCGTAACTGTACACGATGTGGCCGTTCTTTTCGAGTATATCGGCGGCAGCCCGTCCCAGGGCGCGCAGGTGATCGTAGTCATCGGCATTCTGACTGGCGGTCAGATACACCAGATTGATGGATTGAGGCTGTTCCAGCCATTCCAGCGAGTCCCAGGTGGTAAACGCCTGGGCCGGGGCGAGGAAGAAACCGCCGTCGGCCCGCGATGCGCCGATGGTCTGATCCTGCACCACGGCGCGCACTGGCACACGCTCCACCCGCCCGGAGGGCAACTGCACTTCGAGGGTGTGATCCGGGTAGAGGGTCA
The DNA here is from genome assembly GCF_001306055.1 of Bellilinea caldifistulae. Classification (GTDB taxonomy): domain Bacteria; phylum Chloroflexota; class Anaerolineae; order Anaerolineales; family Anaerolineaceae; genus Bellilinea; species Bellilinea caldifistulae. The sequence continues at coordinate 106,328 of NZ_LGHJ01000006.1, forward strand.
GTTCGGGCAGTTTGAACTGATCCACCGCAAAGGTGCGCTCGGCAGGTGGAAAATCACCCGCCAGCACCAACACTTGATTGATCCGTTTTTCGGCGTAGTCCGGCGGGGCAATCACATTCAGGCGCACCCAGTCACCCTCGTTGTTGCGTACCCGCAGGTTGAAGGTGCGCACACCCTCGGCTTCAGCGACGCCTTCCATGTGGCGCAGCGGGAAGAGATCCTCTTCCGTCAGCGGCGAAGTGATCAGCATGACGTTGGCGGGGTTGACCGAGGCATAGGTCTCGCGCATCAGATAGGCCGATTGCAGGCGGGTATTGGTGATGCTGCCCACCGCCAGCAGCCCGACCGCAATCGAAAGGATGACCAGCAGCGAGCGGGTGGGGTTGCCGAGAAAATCAGCAAGGATTTTTCTCCAGCGGGGCGGCATCATCGTTTGAATCCTCCACCGGGGTGGTGCTTTAGGAAGACCTGCTTCAACCCGCTGGATTGCAGCCAGTCCCGCCAGCCGGCCGGTTCGATCACCAGCGCTTCGCCGCCTTCGATGGCGCGCAGGCTGGCAGCCGGGGAGATTTCAGCCAGCGTTTCGGCGCTCCAAAACATACCGGGGTGGTATTCGGCGGCCGGCTTTTCGGCTTCCGCTTCGGTTGGAAAGAGACCCACCCGTCCGCTGACCAGCACCCACAGACCGACGGCTTCGCCCGGGCGGGCAAGGATTTGGCCGGCTTCAAATCGGCGCGGGCTGGCCAGGTGAGTCAGTTGCAGCAATTGGGGGTGGGTCAGCCAGTTCAGCGCGGCTGCCAGATGCGGATGGATGATTTCCCCATCCGAGAGCAGAATCGTGCGGTGGGTGCGCGCCATCAGGGCTGGGTCGTGGGTGACGATGATGACGGTCTTGCCCTGCGCCACCAGGCCGTCGAACAGGTTGAGTACATCTGCAGCGGTACGTTCGTCCAGATTGCCGGTCGGCTCATCGGCAACGATGAGCGGCGGATCGTTGGCAAGGGCGCGGGCAATGGCGGCGGCCTGCTGCTGCCCGCCCGAAACCGCCCCGGGCAATTTGTCCATCACATCCGCCAGGCCGACCTGTTCCAGCAGGCTGCGGGCGCGCACCTCGCGTTCGGCGGGGGTGTAGCAGTTGCACAAATCCATCGGTAAAAGGGTGTTTTCCAGCAGCGAGAGCATCGGCAGCAGCTGGAAGAACTGAAAGACAATCCCAATCGTCACCCCGCGCCAGGCAGCCAGTTGATTTTCGGTGAGGGTGTGGGGCTGAACACCGGCGACTTCTACCAGCCCGCGGGTGGGGTGGTCAATCCCGGTGATCATGTTCAGCAGGGTGGATTTGCCGCTGCCGGACTTTCCGACAATGCTGACATATTCCCCCTGCTGAATGGAAAGGGAAATGCCCTTCAACACCTCAACCTGACCGCCGGGCGCAGGAAAGGCCTTGACCACGTCCTGAAGGCGCAGGTAGCCATTTGTCCGGCTCATGCTGTAACCTCCGCCGGTAATTGGGCCTGACACTCGTGCAGGCGGCCATCCTCCAACCGCAGGCAGCGGGTTGCCCGCTCCATCAGGCTGGTATCGTGGGTGACCATCAGAACGGCTTTTCCCTCTTCGGCAAGGCGGATGAAAATCTGGATGATTGTTTCGGCGGTGACCGAATCCAGCCGGCCGGTTGGTTCGTCGGCCACAATCAGGGGCGGGTCGTTAGCCAGGGCGCGGGCAATTGCCACGCGCTGCTGCTGCCCGCCAGAGATGGCTGCCGGGCGTTTGTAAGCGTGATCCTTCAGCTCAACCGAGTCGAGCAATTGCAGGGCGCGCTGCGGACTGCGCAGAGGATGAAACTGCCTGCAAAAGTCCATCGGCAGCATGACATTGTCCAGCAGACTCAGGTTGGGCAACAGGTAAAACGACTGGTAGATGATGCCAATCTTTTGACCGCGAAAGCGCGCCCGCCGGCTTTCGTTCAAGCGGTGCAGGCTGACGCCATCGCACAGCACCTCCCCGCCGCTCAGGGTGTCTATGCCGGCGATCATGTTGACCAGGGTGGTCTTGCCCGCCCCGGATTTACCGTAAATCAGCACGAACTCGCCGGGGAAGACCTGCAGGTTGATCCCTTTCAACACCGCCTGCCCGCCGCTTGGGGAGGGGTAGGTTTTCTGCACATCCACCAGTTTCAAAATGGGGCTGGCGCTCATTCCAAACAACCTGTATAATAATAGACAGACTGTTTATGATTATAAATCAGCAAGGACGGCTGTCAAGAAGCAATTCTCGGAGGCTGTTCAGAATTGAACAGCAATTCAGGTTAGGATAACATGAGCACACCTGCCCAACGACCTGACCGGCGGGTCAGCCGGACGCGGCGGCTGCTGCGCGAAGCGCTGACCAGCTTGATTCTCGAAAAAGGCTACGATGCGGTGACGATAGAGGACATCACCCGCCGTGCCGATCTCGGCCGAACCACCTTTTACCTGCACTACCGCGACAAGGAACACCTCTTTCTGGAAAGCATCGAACAGAGCGCCGATGAACTGGCCCGTCAGATTGTGCAGATACCGGCGGAAACGTTGTTCAACGAAAACGGCGAAGGCGCCGGTCTGCCGATTGCGCTGGTCTTTGAACACGCTGCCCAAAATGCGGATCTGTACCGTGCCATGCTGCGCAGCGAGGGTTCGATTAAAGCCACCAGCCGCCTGCGGGAATTAACCATCCAGTACGCGCTGGAGTTCACCCGCCGCTGGTGGGAGCGGCGCGGGTTGACCAGCGAGCCGCACATACCGCTGGAAGTGATTGCCCAGTTTTTCGCCGCCAGCCTGCTGGGTACGCTGGTGTGGTGGTTGGAAGCGGGCATGCCCTACCCGCCCCGCCAGATGGCGGCCTTCTTCCGCCGGCTGGTGCTGGATGGACTGCGCAGCGTCACCGAATCTCATTAATAACAAGTTGCTTTGATCATAATTGTCTTTCATGCCCGAATCTTCTACAATAGAAACGGTTCTTTCTTCTCCCCATTTCCCAAAATCTTCCAAAGGAGGTCAATATGCCAAAAACCGTTGTGCTGGTTGGGGCGCTGGATACGAAAGGCAAGGAATTTGCCTTCGTGCGCGATTTAATTGCCGCGCAGGGACTGCAAACGCTGGTGGTGGATTTTGGCGTGATCGGCGAACCGGCCTTTGCGCCGGATATTCCGCGCAGTGAAGTGGCGGCAGCCGGGGGCGGCGATCTGGCGGTGCTGGCGGACGGCAAGCACAAAGACGAGGCCATGCGCGTCATGGCAGCCGGGCTGGCGAAGGTGGTGCGCAAACTCTACGACGAAGGCAAACTGGACGGCATTCTCGGCATGGGCGGTTCGGGCGGCACTTCGATTGCCACGGCAGCGATGCGCACGCTGCCGGTGGGTGTGCCAAAGGTGATGGTTTCAACCGTCGCCGGCGGGGATGTTTCGGCATATGCCGGCACGAAGGATATCACTTTCATGCCCTCGATTGTGGATGTAGCCGGCATCAACAGCATCAGCCGGGTGATTTACACCAACGCCGCCGGGGCAATCAGCGGCATGGTCAAGATGGAAGCCCCCGCCGCCAAAGCCGACAAACCCCTGATTGTGGCTTCCATGTTCGGCAATACCACCCAGGCGGTAGATCATGCCCGTTCGATACTGGAAAATGCCGGTTATGAGGTGCTGGTCTTTCACGCCACCGGCACCGGCGGACGGACGATGGAAAGCCTGATCAGCGATGGTTATATCACCGCGTGCCTCGACATCACCACCACCGAGCTGGCCGATGAGGTGTGCGGCGGGGTGCTGAGCGCAGGCCCGGAACGCTGCCTGGCGGCAGCCCGCAAGGGCATTCCTACCGTGCTGGTGCCGGGGTGCGTGGACATGGCCAACTTCTGGGGCATCGAAACCGTGCCGGAAAAGTACAAAGGCCGCAAATTGTACCAGTGGAACCCGAATGTGACTCTGCTGCGCACCAATGTGGAAGAAAACATCAAAATTGGCGAGATGCTGGCGCGGGCAGCCAACGAATCCACCGGGCCAGTGGCAGTTCTCATTCCCCTCAAGGGCGTTTCAATGCTCGACAGTCCCGGCGGGGATTTTTGGGACGAAGAAGCCGACCGGGCTTGCTTTGAAACCATTCGCAAAAATCTCAAACCGGGTATCCCGTATATTGAGATAGACGCCAATATCAACGATCCGGAATTTTCCGGCAGGGTTGCCGAAACCCTGTTGGAGATGTTGAAAAAATCTTAAGTCAAGGAGGGAAGCATGGCATTCACCCGTCAGGAAATTTTAAACCGTTTGCAGGCGCAGGTTGCCGCCGGGCGCGCCATTGTCGGCGCGGGAGCCGGCACCGGGATTTCAGCCAAATTTGCCGAAGCCGGTGGGGCCGACATCATCATCATTTACAATTCGGGACGCTACCGCATGGCCGGGCGTGGCTCGCTGGCTGGCCTGCTGCCCTACGGCGACGCCAACCAGATTGTGGTGGAGATGGCCAGCGAAGTGCTGCCGGTGGTCAAGAATACACCGGTGCTGGCCGGGGTGTGCGGCACCGACCCGTTCCGGCTGATGCCGGTCTTTCTCAAGCAGCTGCGCGAAATTGGCTTTTCGGGCGTGCAGAACTTTCCGACCGTCGGGTTGATTGACGGCAACTTCCGCGCTAACCTGGAAGCCACCGGCATGGGCTATGACAAAGAAGTCGAGATGATTCGGCTGGCGCACGAGATGGATTTGTTCACCTCGCCCTACGTGTTCGATGCCGATCAAGCGCGCGAGATGGCACGGGTCGGCGCGGATGTGCTGGTAGCGCATGTCGGGCTGACGACTTCCGGCAGTATTGGCGCCGGGGTGGCGATGACGCTTGACGAAGCGATAGACAAGGTGCTGGAGATTGCCGAAGCCGGCAAGCAGGTGCGCAAGGACATTCTGGTCATCTGCCACGGTGGGCCGTTTGACGAACCCGATCAGGTCGGCAAGGCACTGGCGCGCATGCCGGGCATTGTCGGCTTCTTTGGGGCGTCCAGCATCGAGCGTCTGCCCACCGAACGCGCCATTCGAGCGCAGGTGGAGGCGTTCAAGAATATCCGGCTGGCGTAGATCTCTATCCCGAAGATTAGACTGGCGGGTATTGAGCCCGCCAGTTTTGTTTTTTGATTCCATATCACCGCCCATTTGCTCGCCGCCTTTTAGGAGGCTTTTTCTCACCAGTCAGCCCCATACCTCACCAGGAAATTGGAGTTTCACTATACGCCTGAACACAACTGAAGTCGAAATCTCTGTTCTGACTGAACAATGCTTGGATCGCAGGTTGGGTAGCCAAGCAATGGTAGCAAGCCAAATCGGCGCTTGGGAAGCTGAACGGAACGCCGCCCGGCAACCAATGATTGACGTTTCACCATCCCGAATGCCAGGGATAAACTCAAAAAATTGTACCCGGTGAAAGAAGAACAATGATTGACCCGGCTCCCCGACGTTTGACTCACCTGCGCCGCGAAGCACAGCGAGGCGGTGTCAGGGGAAGCGCATGTTGGGCGGCGTTCTTTCAGGAATTAATCATCTTCAAAGAAAAAGAGCCCGTTTCCATCCATATCAAGCGCGACAAACTCTTTCCTGCCCCAAGACTTTTCTTCTAAAGCCCCGTTTGGATGGATAACCTCTGCTTGCTGGTACTCCTTATACAACACTTCAATATTGTCTACCGCTATCCTGCAAGCAGTGTTTTCGGCGATATTCTTATCCTGACATTCCCATAAATGAATTTCCACCGAGTCACGCTTCACGGCAGCATAATCGCCATAGTTGAAAAGCTCCACAAAGCCAAATTTGCTCTTATAAAATTCGACCGAAGCCTTTACATTAGCAGCAGGGAATTTAGGGACAACATATTTAAACATAGTCTGCTCCTATCTATGAACGCCTACAAAATCGGAACACAAAAGTCCATAGTATGCTCGTAGTAGACCTCATAACTGGGACGTTGCGGGTCTACAATCAGTTGATGTTGTGGCACATACTCCGCAAAGAAACGCCCGATAGTCTCTCCTATCGTATTTGAGTCTTTCTCAAGTGATAGGATTGCATAACGCCCACCTGGTAGTTCTTTTGTTTGGACACCTTCGGTGTCTCGGGAAATGGACTCAGGAAGTTCTAGTGCGCACTCATAACCAACTAATTGAGCGCCGTTGGTGCGTGGGATGCCAATTACCTTTAGGGTTGAAGGGTCGAAGCCGCACCGTTGAGCCCAGTCTTTTATATGTTGAAAACCATCCCGAATTTGTTCGTTATAACTACCCGTCGCTTGTTGTAGTTGGCAAGACACATAGACGATAAAGGCAGGTGTCAAATCTTGTATAGTAACGTGTAATGGTTGTTCAGTAAAAGTGTTCATAAAAAGTCTCCCATGCTGAAATTGTGAACGACAAAGCGTGTTGGTGTGGTGGAACGGATTAAGCCGCCCAACGAGCGGCGCATCACCTGTGGCGAGCCGCGCAGCGGAGCGTCCGCTGCAAACGGTTGTTAGGCCGCCCTCACCGACGCACATAGCGCAAGTGTGTGGCGGCTGGACTATCAAGAACCCTGTCAATGCGAAACTGCGGCAACGGCTCGCGCAGGTTTTCGAAGAGACGCCGCCCGCCACCGAACAACACGGGGGCCAGGGCGATTTCCAGCTCGTCAACGACACCCAGGTTCAGGTACTGCTGGATCACATCCGCTCCACCCGCGATACGAATATCACGACTGCCTGCGGATTCCCGAGCCAACTCTAGGGCACGCTCTGGCCCGTCATTGATGAAATAAAAGGTCGTTCCACCAGGGCGTACCCAGGGATTCCGATTCTCGTGAGTAAGAACGTATACCGGCGTGTGAAACGGAGCCTCCTCTGGCCAACCACGCTCGCCACCGTCGAACATTCGCTTGCCCATGATGTTGGCTCCGATACGCTCCGTGGTGGTGCGAAGCAATTCATTGACTGGGCCGGTCTCTCCACCTGGTCCAAGCTTGAGATTCTCGCGGAAGTACTGTTGATTAAATATCCAGCCCATCAGCGCACCCCACTTGGCGCCCCAGTCCTTGTAGTCTGGGTTGTCCCAGTTCTCCATGGTCATTCCTTCCGGTGCGATGTAGCCATCGAGACTAAGGCTAATGTTGACGAATACTTTGCTCATGATTCTCCCTTCGCGTGTTCGGATGTCAGTCTAACGGCCTGCGCATCACCTGCGGCGAGCCGAGCGCAGCGAGGCGAAGCCGTCAGGTAGATGCGCGTGTTATCCAACCCGTGGTTCTTTGAAATAAGCCTTTCAAACAATCCTTTCCATTTCCATCTGATCTTGACGATCAGGACGAATCCAGAATAAAGCAATGTTGGCTTCTCTACATAATTCAGCCAATATATCTCGTCGAATTCTACCATTCCACTTGCCACTCAGATAGCCACTGCTTTGTGACGTAAATACGAAATCAGCAATAACTTCGGCTCGCCCGTCCTGCAAAATGCCTGAAATTTGTTTCAATGATTCTATGTCTTCCGACAAAACGCTTTTAAAGCGACGCCTATGTTGTTGAGGTGAGTGCCCCCAGCGCTGGAAGGCTTTTATCTGAACAACAAGTACAGGCTGGACACACCCCGGGGTGGTATTGGCTTGGCCTATGACAAGATCAAACTTGCGCTCTCCCCGAGAAACTCCGCAGAGACGGGTTTCGCTGTAAATTTCTGAAAGCGGACATCCATTTTCGAGAAGCCGATAGTAAAGATAAGCCGCTACGTCTGCTTCCAGCAAAGGAAAGAACTTCTTCTGATTGAAAGCATCACACAAGTCTTGTAAAGACCTTTGGAGTAAATCAAAAGCACTCTTAGTATCCAACTCTAATGCTCTCCATTGTTCATGAAAGGGCTGGCTAACGGTTTGCGCTTCACCTGCGCCGTGAAGCGCAGCGGAGCGGCGTCAGGTGGAAGCGCGTGTTAGCCCGCCTATTGCATAGATCGGTAAATTTTACGATATACACCTGGCTTGATAAACTGTATCAAGCCCAAGTCTCTGATAATTTGAAGTTGTTGCCTAATCTTGGCTCGTATGTTTTGGTTAGCGGGATAGGATTTAGCCAATTCTTTCTCATAAGCGTACACTTGTTGAAGTGTGAACTGTTGGGGTAGTGATTCTACTATCCGTAGGACGAGAGCAACCCATCCCCTTTGGTCCAAGGTTAGCGTTGACACAGAATGAGCAGTCTGCCATTGCAACCTGACTATTGTTGGTGGGCTTGCTGAACCATTTTGCACCACATCTACAAATGCAGTACATGGTATAGATTCAAGTGCCAATAAGCACCCTTGCCAACCCGCGCGTCGCGCTTGTGGACCTAAAGGGCGACGAGGAATGATGCTTTGTTCAGTTATCCACGACCGATGAAGTATTCTAACCTGTTGAACAGATAGGTTCTTGAGATCATATTGTAGGAGGATCAGGGAAGGATGCCTTCCATTCTTAATTGCTTGGATTGTGGTATTGTATTCTGCCCCTAGTATCTTCTTCCCAAAAGGTTTTGATTGGCTTTTAAGTTGATAGGTTTCCCCACAAGACTGACACTGAAAATCAGATGTGCGTGAGTTCGCCGGCAAAAGAGACAATGTCCCGCCACAAGAAGGACATTCAAGATTGTCGGATGCCCACGCTTCCGTAAGAATACGCGCTTTCTGCGACGCACTCTTGTAACCTTGTATTTTACTAAGATATCTTGAAAAACCAATATCCATAATAACATCTCAAGAGCAGGCTAACGGTGTTAGCCCGCTTTTTTATAGCGAAGCAAACCAATTTTTATCAACCGACACCTTTTCAACCTGGATTTTTTCGGTTTTTACGCCTAAAGCCAACTCTCGCAATTTTTCAACCAACTGATCGCCATCTATCAAATCAATTGCAGGTGCGCCATCACGGGTGGCTTCCCATACGGCATCTTTGGTAAATGTTCCCGTTGTAACCAGTAAACCTTTATCGGCTCGTCCAACCATTGCGCCACGAAAATCTCTTACTTGATTTGCCCTTACTGCGCCTTGCCAGCGTTTACACTGAAAAATTACATGAAAACTCAATAAACCACCCAAGCGCATAATACCACGACCATCTATACCCCCATCTCCACTGCGCCCTGTAACTTCAACTTGAATAAAACCAGATTCTCGTAAAAATCGTTGTATCAGTCTTTCAAAGGCATCTGGCTCCATTTTCATCAGCGTTTCGAGCAACTCTTCTTGCCAAGTGAGCGTTTTGCTTTCTTCGTCAACTTCAGTGGCTTCTAAACGTTCTGCCCGTAATTGCCCTCGCACTACTCTGACAACTTCCTTTTCATTTACATCTGTCAGGTTTCTGCCTTCAGGAGTTAATGCCCAAACACCACGACTAGAATTTTCAAGAATCCCGTACCTTTTCAAATAACTGCGTGTCCATGCTAACCGATATTCAAATTCAGTTTGTCCACCACGTTTTGAATCGTGCAAAATATCCAACTGCTCATCTTGCAAGCCTAAAATTTCTGCAACCTTACTGTTGATTTCTTCAACTGTTCCCGATCCACCCAATTTTTTCATCGCTCGGAGTAGGGGATTCATCATTTCGTCATAGGTAGGAATATTGTTCTTTGACATTGTTGACCTTTGAAACGATTACACAATGGGCGGACTAACGATTATATTATACAGACTTCTGATACACTGCATTTTTGCCGTATATCTAGACCAATGAAGTGGGTTATACCGCGATTATGCCTGGTTATCTAAGACCCTCCGATTAGAATTATTACTAAATAGATTATATTAAACTAGGGAAAAATTTCAACTGTTTTTATGCCTGATCCATCCTCTCCAAGACCCAAAAAACTTCTCGATCTGCTTCGAGATGCCATCCGGCTGAAATGGGTATCGCTGAGATCGAAGCCTTCCTCACCCATCTGGCGAAAGACGAGCATGTTTCTGCCTCTACTCAAAACCAGGCCTTGAGCGCACTTATCTTTCTCTACCGTGATGTGCTTGACTTACCCCTCAATTTGACATTTCAGTCAGTTCAGGCGAGGAGGCCAAAACATCTGCCGACGCTAGTTTCGAAGACTGAGGTCGAGCGAGTGCTGCGCCAGATGAGCGGAGAAACCCTGCTGATGACCCAGCTTATGGCAGCGGCTGACGTTTGCGGGTGAAAGATGTGGACTTTGAACAACACCGGATTATGGTGCGTGACCCAAAAGGAAGGCATGATCGCACGACCAGGCTGCCAGTAACCCTTGAGCTGTCCTTGCAAGCTTAACTCCAGGCGGTGAAACACCTTCATGAGCGCGACCTTGCTTCCGGGCACGGAGAAGTGCCCCTTCCCTCGGTTCTGGGCAGGTGTTCGTACTGTTCAGGAGCTATTAGGGCATAAGGATGTAAAGACGACCAGGATATATACCCACGCGCTTAATCGCGGAGCCAATGCTGTGCGCAGCCCGCTGGATGAGAGAGGCTGCTTGTTCAAGCTTGTCCCTGCTCTTGTCTGGAGTTTTAATCCTTGCATGGACTCGGTCGAGCTGTGCCAGATCTTGCTCAAATCGTGCTGCCTAACAAAACTTTTTTGATGAAGTACTAGGCATTCAGGTAAGGCAAGTCCAGCATCAGGACATCCAGCAGCAGGCGGGTATTGAGGTTGGCGTCCAGTCCGGCCTGGGCCTGCTCAACGGCGTTCAGGCAGGCGTAGGCACGCCGCAGGTCAAGGCGGGCGGCAATGCTTTCGAGCCGCTCGCGCTGGTCAAGGTTGGTGAGCGCCCCGGCAGATGCGCCGCAAATCAACAGCACATCCCGCCACAGGCTGCTCCAGGTTTGCAGCACGGCGCGGATTTTCTCGCGGTCGTTGCCTTCAGCCAGCCCCTCGCTGATTTGAAAGCGGGTCAAGCGGTCGCCGCTCAGAGCGGTGAAGAACAGATCAATTCGGCGCTGGCGTTCGGTGAGCGCCTGCTCATCGTGAAGAAGGCGCAAGGCCATCCCCGGACGTCCCCCGCTCAAATGAGCGAAAAGGCGCGCCTGCTCTATTGGGACACCCGCGCTGCGCTGCAAGTGGTCGGCCAGTGCATCCAGCGCCATCGGGCGCAGGCGCAGCACCTCGCAGCGCGAGAGGATGGTGGGCAGTACGTCTTCGGGGGTGGGGGCAGTCAGCAATAAAATGACTTTGGGCGGGGCTTCTTCCAGCGTTTTGAGCAGGGCGTTCTGCGCACTGGGGGTGGCCTGTTCAAAATTGAGCAGCAGGGCAAGCCGGTAGGGGGCTTCGTAGGGGGAAAGGGAGAGGCTGCGCTGCAATTCGCGCACCTGTTCCACTTTGAGACTGCTGGCACCTTCGGCTGGCTGAATCACGCTCAGGTCGGCGTGTTCCATGCGGGCAATCTGGCGGCAGGTGCGGCATTCGTCGCATGGTTCGCCGGGCTGAACCGGCTGGGGGCAATTCAAGGCGCGCGCGAAGGCCAGCGCCAGCGTGCGCCTTCCCACGCCGGGCGGACCGCTGAACAGGTAAGCATGGCGCACTTCCCCATTGCGGATGTGCTGCTGCAACAGGCGCACCGCCCAATCATGACCCCAGATTTCCCACGGCATAGGTTGATTTTAACCGAATTCAAGCCATTTCGGGTTGGATCAGGAACACCCCCGCGCAAAACGAAACCGGCTCGAACGCGGCTTGAAAGCCGGCGGCGCGCAGGGCCGGCAGGTCGTCCTCAACCAGCCAGTAGGGTTCTTCGTCCCATGCATCGGCGGCGGCTTGCTTTGCCTGTTGGCGTGCTTCCGCATTGGGGAAGGCAATATCACCGATCACGATCCAGCCGCCGGGTTCAAGGTGATTGCGCAGGTGTGTGAGCAGGGCAATTTTGCCAGCCTGATCGAAGTGATGAAAAACATAAGCAGAGACCATCCGCGCGTAATGCTGCGGCACATCGGCGGGCAGCGGATTGCCCAACTGGTGTTGAAAGAATCTGGCCCCCGGTACTTTGCGGCGGGCAATTTTCAGCATTTCGGCGGAAAAGTCGCTGCCCCACACGCGGCAGCCGGCCTGCACAAAGCGGGCGGTCAGGTTGCCGGTGCCACAGCCGAGATCCAGCACACTCAAACCGGGCCGAACCCCGGCGCGTTGAAAGACCCGCTCCAGCACCCCGGCGTAGCCCTCAAAGGGGAGGCCCTGACCGCGCTCGACTTCCGAGTCGTAGTTCTCTGCCCACCGGTCAAATTCCCCAGGCGTGAACAGGCCGTTTACTTCCACTCGAACACCAGCGCCGGGAAGTCCGGCAGGTTGATGGTCATTTTGGACGGTTCGGGACTGCCGCACGTTCCCCCAATGCAGTTGCATTTTTCGTCCATCAGGTTGCTGGTGCAGGAGATGGCGGTGTACTCCACCACCCAATCCCCTCGTACCGTGGGCGGCATGAAGGCGTAAAAGACTCCTTCCGGGTCGGTCATCGCATCGGTGCGCTGCTGATTGGGTGCTTCGCCCTGGGTGATCATGAATTGAATGCCGCTGATCGGTTTACCGGTGCGGTCGGCCACCCGCCCCATGACGGTCACCACGTTCTCCGGCTGAATGACCGGCACAGCCCGTAAATCCACCGGTGATTCAAGCAGTTGGGCAAAAATCCAACCGCTGATGCCCTTATCGTTCTCCACCCGAATCCACTCGCCGCCGGGGGATTTGCCGAGCACGGTAAAGACCGTCCCTTTGCGCACACTGGCCTGAACGGCAAACAGATAGCCGGGGTTTGCGCGTACGTTGACCCAATCCACGGCGGTTTTCACCTCAAAGGGGGCAAACGGTGTGGCCGTCGGCGTGGGGGTGGCGGTGGGCAGGGGGGTGGGTGATGGGGTGAGGGTGGCGGTCGGCGGTGGTGGGCTGGGGGTGAGCGTGTTGGTCGGCGTGGGGGTGGGTTGCGCCAGCGCGTTGCAGCCGGTCAGCATCAAAATTATGATGAGAATACCAATCCCGAAAAGAGCGCGCATGATCTGGTCCCTCCTCTTCTCTAAACCGATCTCTCCTGCGCATGGGGGCTGGTTGTGTTCCTCCATATCTGAATTATACAACTTTCGCTGACCAGACAATCGTTCCGAGAGCCGGCAATTGTAAAAGAAAACAACCTGCCGGGGGGGTGTCCTTTGGGCAGAGCGTTGGAACGTCTTTTGATCAACTCAGGCCGGCTGAATGAAGGTGCCGGCGCGCAGTTCCGCCAGCGTCTGCTGGATTTCTTCCATGGTATTCATCACAAATGGCCCATAGGGGTAAATCGGTTCACCGAAGGGGGCGCCGGCCATCAGCATGAAACGCGCCGGTGCGCTGACCCCGCCGGGCTGAGCCAGACCGGTCTCGACCACCAGCCGTTCACCGGGGTGGAAAGTGATCATGCGCACAGCCGAAACAACCTGCTGTTCACCAAACATTGCCGATCCCTCGAACAGATACACCAGCAAGGTATGTTCGTGGGGCAGGTCGAGTTCAAAGCGGCTGCCGGGCAGTAACTGGACTTCCATGTAAATCGGTTGGGCGGCAATTTCGGTGACCGGTCCTCGAATGCCGGCGTACTCACCGGCTACCACGCGCACCGAAACACCGTCTTTTTCGTGCAGCGGAATGTGGGCGGATTGGATTTCCTGATAACGCGGCTGACTCATCTTGAGGGCTGCCGGCAGGTTGACCCACAGTTGAAAGCCATCTACCCGCCCGGCCTGACTGGGGCGCGGCATTTCTTCGTGCAAGATACCCCGTCCACTGGTCATCCACTGCACATCCCCGGCGGCGATCACCCCCATGTTGCCGAGGCTGTCGCGGTGGCGCACACTGCCTTCCAGCATGTAGGTGACCGTTTCGATGCCGCGATGCGGATGGGTGGGAAAGCCCACCAGCGGCGTTTCGCGCGGGTCGTTGAAGGCAAAATGGTCAAACAGCAAAAACGGGTCGAATCGGTTTTCGCGGCTGGGCGCAAACGAGCGCAGCAGGCGCACGCCGGCGCCTTCGATGACCATTTTCGGCTCGATGATCTGGTGAATTGTACGAAGGGATGCGCTCATCTCATTTCCTCTATTGCGACAATAATTATCCGAATTGTATTTCATTATAACCCAAATGGAGGGGTTGCGGCGGTTTCCTGTAACGGCTTTGGGGGAGACCGCCGCGCCGCCTGACGGCGGCTCAAACAGGGTTTGAATTGACTGTTCCGGTCCGGGGTTAGAGCAGAAACAGCAGCCAGCCGGAAATGGCGCGGTAGAGGGCAGGTGCAGCCACATGACGCACCTTCATCATCGTCCAGCCGGCCAGGAGGCTGTGCAAAATGGTAACCCCCCAGCCCGTCCACTGACTTTCAGCCGGCAGCAAGAAAATCCGGGGCGACTGATACAGCACAAACAAGCCGGCGCTCAGCAGCCAGCCGGGCAGGCTGCCGAGCCAGGCGGAAAACCGCGGCTGCAAGTAGCCGCGAAACAGGGTTTCTTCCCCCACCGCAATGGCCAGTAAAAGCAGCAGGGCTTGAGCCTGCTCCGGGCTGACCCCGCCCAGCAGGCGGGTGAGCATGCCGCGCAGGAAGATGCTCAACAAGCCCACCGCAATGCCGATTTGAAGCGCCGGCCCGAATAAAGCCCGTCCCCAGCCGGCGCTGCGCGGCGGCTGACGGCGGTAAATCAGGGCTGCTCCGCTCAGCGCTCCGGCCAGTACTGCCAGGCTGAGCGCCGGATAGAGGGAGGCAATTCCGCCGCGTTGGATTTCCCGGGCAGTTGCCGGTTGAGCGGCCATCAGGAAAGCCAGCAGCACCATGCCCCCGCCCAGCGCCAGTGCAACCAACCCCTCGCGGCGCGGATATTGAAATTGCAGCGGAGGCACCCGACGCAGCCGCGGGCTGATGCCCAGCAGCATGATGACCGCGATCACCCCCAGCGCTTCACTGACCAACCCCACCCATTGAGCCGTGGTCAATACCGGCATGGGTTATTCCTGATCGCTCTGGGCTGGTGTGGAAAAATCCTCTTCACTTTGCGGCATTTCTACCACAATTTCCACCTGCTCTTCCATGCGTACCTGACCGCGCAGGAAAGCGCCTTCTTCGGTGGAGAACGAAACGACGGTCACATCGCCCCATACCCGACCGGTGGAGCGGATTTCCAGTTTTTCGGCAAGGATGTTGCCGCGCAATGCTCCGGCGACCACAACGGTGTTGGCACGCAACTCCGGGCAGGTGACCCGGCCGGTCTCACCGATCACCACCAAACCGCGCACGGCAATATCGCCTTCAAAAGTGCCTTCGATACGCACGCCGCCGCTGCCGTGCAGGCTGCCTTTCCAGTTGATGCCCGGCCCCAGCACCGATGTAACCCGCTCGGTGGGCGGTGGTGGCGGCGATCCTGCTGGTGGATTTTTGCGAAACATAGGCTACCTCCTCAGTCTGGGTTCATCGCGGCGGATAAACGCTGCCGGCATAGACCACCGTGCCGGGCGGTACATCCGCCTTGACGGTGGCGCCGTTGCCAACCCGCGCCCCGCGTCCAATTGTCAAATTGAGATTGATGGTGGCGCCCATGCCAATCTGGGCGAAATCTTCCACCCTTACACCGCCGGCCAGCAGCGCACCCGGCGAGAGGTTGACACATTTGCCGATCACGCAATCGTGAGAGACGACCACCCCGGCGTTCAGCACACTGCCGTAGCCGATGACCGCGCAGGCCGAGACGTAACTTTGTGCCAGAACCTGCACGCCGCCTTCCAGCCGTGCCGAAGAATCCACCCACGCGGTTGGATGCACCAGCGCCGGGCAGTTGAAGCCGGCTGCCGCCAGCGTTTCAAATACTTTCAGGCGCACTTCGGGGTGATTGATGCCGCCCACCCCGTTCACTGCCAGCCGAACACCGCGGGCGTACAACTCCGGCAGGACCGCCGCGCCACCCACCACCGGCACACCCAGCACCTCGCTGCCCGGCGGTAGGCCGTCATCCACCACCGCCACCCAGTGATAAGTCCCGGCGGCGCGCACCAGTTCAATCAGGGTTTTGCCGTGACCGCCGCCGCCAAAGAGGATCAAGGCGGTGGGGTCATAATCCGGCGTTGGCATGTGAGCGTTTGGGTCGAGCATGTCTTTTTTATATCACAAATCACAGGTGCAGGCAGGCCTGCACCGCCAGCCAGAAGATGCGTTCGCGGTCATCGGCGCGTTTGTGCCAGGCGCGGCTGTCCCAGCCCTCCGGCACGACCAGGTCGCCGCCATAGACCAGCTCCCCAAAGGTGACGCCGCGAAATTGAGCCACTGCGAAGAAAGCCGCCGCTTCCATCTCCACCACCTGACAGCCTTCGGCCAGCCGTGTGGCACGGCGGTTTACGGTTTCGCGGTAGATGCCGTCGGTTGTCCATGCTTTGGCGAGGGTGTAGGGCATGCCCGCCGATTTGAGAGCGGCTTGCAGGGCGGCCACGGCTGCCGGGCTGGCACTGACTTCCCGGCCGGGGGGCAGATAATGATATGAAACGCCCTCGTCCCGCACCGCCCCTGTCAAAATTAGCGGGTGACCGGCGTTGATCGAGTGGTCAATTACCCCGCATCCGCCAGCCGCAATAAAACGGTTGACGCCAAGGGCGATGATCTCTTCCAGAAAACCGGCTGAAAGCGGGGCGCCCACCCCCGGATGAGCCACCAGCAAATTCTGGCCATTCTCTTCCAGGATGTACAACGGGTTCGGGCCGATTTCCGACTTCAACCGCCCGATGACCTTCAGCCGGCCTTTACGGCGCAGACGGTTGATCACATCCTGAAAAAAGCACAGCACGGCACGGGGCGGAGCGGGTTGAGTCAACTTGACCGGCCGGGGTTCCAAAATGGCGCGTTCAGCCGGGTCAAATTCCAGCAGCGGAACAGTTTGATTGGGGTTCATGGGTTCTCCGTGGGGGATAAATCACAATTGATCCATTCGATTTCTTCGACACCCGCAAAACGCTGCTGCATGATGGCAATTGCCTGCGGGTTGTTATCTATTAAGATGAACCGCCGCCCCAGTTCCAGAGCCGCCGCCCCGGTCGTGCCGCTGCCGGCAAAAAAATCCAGCACCAGCCCGCCGGGTGTGGAAGAAGCCTGAAGGATACGCCGCAGGATGCCGAGCGGTTTTTGGGTGGGGTAGCCGGTTTTTTCTTTGCTGTTGGTGGGGACGATGGTGTGCCACCACGTATCGGTGGGCAGTTTGCCGCGGGCGGCTTTTTCAGCGCCCACCAGTCCCGGCGCCATGTAGGGGATGCGTTCGATTAGATCGGTGTTGAAAATGTAGTTGTGCGGGTCGCGCGCGTACCAGAGGATGTTATCGTGCTTTGGCGGCCATTTGCGGCGGGTGCGTCCGCCATAATCGTAAGCCCAGATGATTTCATTGAGAAAGCATTCCCGTCCGAAAATCTGATCGAGCAGTACTTTGCAGTAATGCACCTCGCGGTAGTCAATGTGAAAGTACAAACTGCCGTTGGGCTGCAACAGGCGGTGAGCTTCGCGCAGGCGGGGTTCCAGAAAGGCCAGGTAATCATCGAAAATATCGGCGTAGGAATGCGAGCCAAGCCGCACGGTGCGGTAGCGCCGGCCGCCAAACCCGACCCGGTCACCGCCGCCGTCGCTGTGCGTGCGCAGGCGGACGCGCTGCTGCACCCGTCCGGTATTGAAGGGCGGATCAATGTAAATCAATTCCACACTGCCCGAGGGCAGGGATTGCAATATCGGCAGGTTGTCTCCAAAGTAGATGCGATGGGTGGACATAGCCTAATTTTACCCTCAGTTGGGGGTAGCATGGCCGGACTGGCCGTTCAGACAGGCGGGTTTTATCCGCCAGAGGGATGCGGAAAATCCCTCCGCGGTTTATGCTGGGGTGGAAACACTCGAATCAGCGAAAGGAATTGCCCGATGCCCTCCTCCCTGCCCGAAGACTTCCCCCCAACTCGACAAACCTCTTCCCCGCCGTCTTCTGTTCGTTCGGCAACCTGGCGGGGCGCCGCAAGCGCCGTATTGGCAGCATTCTTGCTGATTGTTGCACTGACGGGCTACTTCTTATCCCGCCACGGCGGAACGAGTATCTGGCTGGCGGTTGCAGCAAGTGTGATGGGGTTGGTTACGGCCGCGGCGGGCCTGGTGTTTGGCCTCGGCATTTTGTTGGGAAAACTGCCGCGGCTGTTTCGGTTTGCTTTGCTGGTGTTCCTGTTGTGCGCTGCCGTCCTTGTTTCGTTGAGCTTAGCGTTGCTGCCGGGAGCGGCGGCTGTACTGGCTGTGATTCTGGCGGGTGCCGGGCTGGTCGGCGGTGGGGTGGGAGGGCTGTTGTACCGCCATCCAGAGGCAACCAGCCGTAAGCCACGACTTGTGGGGGTGGTGCAGACCTGCGGCGGAATTTTGATTCTGGCTTTGGTTGGCGCCTTTCTTGCCTGGCCGGGCAGCCCCGCCGAACCACCCATCAATGCGGCTGCCCAAAACCTTGCTCAAATTCCTGTTTTGGCGTTGCCCAATCCCGCCGAGAGCGGGCCATATCCGGTGGCTTTGCTGACCTACGGCAGCGGCGAGGACAGGCTTCGCCCCGAATACGGCGCACAGGCGGCGGTGTTGACGCCGCGGGTGGACGGCTCGCTGCTTTTGGAGGGTTGGTCTGATTTGCGGACGGCTTATTGGGGGTTTTCGCCCGCCGAATTACCGCTCAACGGGCGGGTGTGGTATCCACAGGCTGAGGGGCGCTTTCCGCTGGTGATTGCCGTGCATGGCAATCACCCGATGGAAGAATACTCGGAAAGCGGTTACGACTACCTGGGGCAATTGCTGGCTTCGCGCGGTTTTATTTTTGTGGCGCTGGATGAGAATTTTCTCAACATTTCGGCGTGGGGCGATGCGCTCTTTTTCAGTCCTTTGAAAGAAGAATCGGATGCGCGTGGCTGGCTGGTGCTGGAACATCTGCGCCAGTGGCGCGCATGGAACGAACAGGCCGGCAGCCCCTTCTACCGGCGGGTTGACCTGAATCGGATTGCGTTGATGGGACATTCGCGCGGTGGTGAGGCGATTGTGGTGGCCGCGGCTTTCAATCGCCTGGCGTACTACCCGGATAATGCCGCTCTGGCATTCGACTATGGTTTCAACATCCGCTCTTTAATCGCCCTGGCGCCGGCGGATGGACAGTATCAACCCTGCGGCTTGCGCACACCGCTGCAAGATGTCAACTATCTGGTACTGCATGGCACCCACGACATGGATGTGCTGACCATGATGGGCGCTGCCCCATTTGAACGGTTGGAGTTCAGCGGACAAGGTGATTTTTATAAAGCCTCGGTTTACATCTACGGCGCCAATCATGGGCAGTTCAACAGCGTGTGGGGGCAAAAAGACATGGCCGAGCCGATCCCGCGTTTATACAACCTGCGCCAGTTGCTCCCCCAAAGCGATCAGCAGCGCATTGCCCGGGTGCTGGTTAGCGCCTTCCTGGCGGATACTTTGCAGGGAGAGAATGCCTACCGGCGTCTGTTTCAGGATTTGCGCGGTGGACGGAACTGGCTTCCAGATACGATTTACCTCAATCAATATCAGGACAGTCAAACGCGGACACTGGCGGATTTCAGTGAAGACATTGACCTGACTACTACCACGCTGCGCGGCGGCCGATTCGCAGGGCTTAACCTGACTCGCTGGAATGAACAGATGGTCAGGGGAAAATGGGGTGAGTTTGGTTTCAAGGCGGTTTACCTGGGCTGGCATGGCGGCTCATCTTCCCCCGCCAGTTTTACCCTTTACCTGCCGGAGGAGGGGCTTGCAGCGGGGGATGGGCGGGTTTTATCCTTCTCGCTGGCGGATGCCGCTGAATCTCCGCATCAGGATGAAAAAAGCAGCGAGCGTCCTTTGCCTGCTGCCACGCCGTTGGAATTGACGATTGAGGTTTTTGACGACCGTGGCAATGCTGCCCGCCTTCCGCTCAGCCGATATGCCTTGCTACAACCGCAGATTCAAGGGGTGTTTGCCAAGGCCGCTTTCATGCACGCCACCCCGCTTTCCGAGCCGATTTTCCAAACTTTTGATTTTCCGCTGGAATGGTTTGGGGAAGTTAACCCTGCGTTGGACCTGAACTCACTGGCCGGGATACGTCTGATCTTCGACCAAACGGCGGATGGGGTCATTGCGCTGAATCGGATTTCTGTACGCTGATGCCCACCGGAACAGAATGGAAGAGCGCATTACTCAGGTTTTTCGGATGCCATTCTTTCCTCCAACCGGCGCACGCGTTCGCTGAGCCGGACCTGAGCGGCGTTCATCCGTCCGGCGATGAAAAGCAGGGCAGCAATGGCCGTCATCAGCACGGCTGCCAGGATGCCGGCGTTGATCAAAGCCGACTGCAAGGGTCGGATGATCAGGTTGGCCAGTTCACCCAGGCCGAACATCTGGAAGAAGATTTGATTGGCGGGTAAGGCGTTGGCAGCTCCGATCATCGCAATCAAGAGGATGATTGCCAGCGCCAGCATCACGCCGGCAAACAGGTAGAGGATCACGCTGATCCAGTTGGTTCGGTTACTCTCAGCGCTCATCGTTGACCTCAGCAAAAATGGGATAAGGGACTGTTCCCCTCTGCGAGTGTACCACACAAAGCACCGTCTTTCGCCGATTAAACCGGTGGTGAAATTGGATTGACATTCGGCGTTGAAAACAATATACTCTATTTAGAGTTATTTTAGATGGTAAATAACATCTAAATGGAGTATAAAATGGAATCTCCCTTTCCTTTTTTCCCAATCCGCTTGATGGTCAGGCAAATCCGGCGGGTTTACCGGCCTTTTTTGATTCGCCCGGCTCATGCCTACTTTTTTCCGACTTATCTGCGCACGCTTCCCCGCCGGCTGCGCATGGCCTGCCTGTCGCATGAAGCCGGAAGCCCGTTTTCCGCGCCGGTCGCCGATTCAACCTGGCAAGACCACTTCCCTATTTTATAAACTTCCATGCCTGAACCCGAAAAAGTCACCATCAATCTGAGCGTGGTGGACTTAGGTCAGATTGATGTGCTGGTTGAAGAAGGTTATTATTCCAGCCGCACCGATTTTCTGCGGACGGCTGCCCGCGCTCAATTGGAAAAGCACAACGAAGCCCTGAGTCAAATCATCCGCCGGCGCGGGTTGACCATTGGGGTTGTTCACCTGAGCCGCGCGCAGCTGGAAGAACTTGCTCACAAGGGGGAAAGTCTTGACCTGCGGGTGGCAGGGATGCTGTCCATGGATGACGATGTGCCGCCGCAGTTGGCTGCGGCGGTGATTCGAAATCTGCAAGTGTTTGGCGTAGTGCGCGCCAGCCGGGCTGTGCGGGCAGCGTTGGGGATCAAAGAGCGGCGCACCCCGGCGGAGTGAACTTGTTGGTTAGATGGCCTGTTTGTGTCTGACGATGCGTTCGAGGGCGTCGCCCAGCATCTTTAACTCGCGCTCGGTGTTGTAGTGAACTGCCCCGACCCGTACCATGCCGCCCTTGTCCTCGACACCTAACCGTTCGGTGACCGCCAGCGCGTAGTAATTACCGTCCCAGACATAGATATCCTCTCGTCCCAGCGCGGCAGCCACTTCGCGCGGATGCTGACCGTTCAAACGAAAGGCAAACGTCGGCACACGGTCTTTGATGCGGCGTGGATCGCTCAATCCGTAAAGCGTCAGGCCGGAAATGCTTTTGAGGACATCCAGCAGGGCGCGGCTCAGTCGGTATTCATAAGCGCGAATGGCAGACATGGCCTGTTTCAGGCGTAAGCGCCGCCCTTTGTAATGCGGGCTTAATTCCCGGCTGTATTCCCCGCCAAAAGTTTCCCCCAGCCATTCCAGATACTCGATGGTTCCGAGTACACCGGCAATGCCTTCGTGGTTTTGGGTGCCGGTTTCAAATTTGCCGGGAGGCGTGTTGGGCGCCGGGCGTACCTTGTAGGCAAACAGGTTGTCGAGCAAGTCGTAACGCCCGTAGAGGATGCCGGCGTGCGGGCCGAAAAACTTGTACGAAGAGGCGACCAGAAAATCACAACCGAGCGCCTGTACATCAATCGGCCCGTGGGCGGCGTACTGGACGGCGTCCACGTAAACCAGCGCGCCGGCTGCATGGGCCAGCGGGATAATTTCTTCGAGCGGGTTGATCGTTCCCAGCGCGTTCGAAGCGTACCCGACGGCCAGCAGGCGCGGTTTTTCTTCCAGCGCAGCACGCAAATCATCCACATCCAGCGTGCCGTCTTCCGGGTGAAAATCCACCCAGCGCACCTTAACCCCGCGGTCCTGAGCGGCCAGCACCCACGGCGTGATGTTGGCGTCGTGGTCCAGTCGGGTGACCACGATGGTATCGCCTTCCTTCCAGGTCCGCGCCAGCGAGCGGCTGATGTGCAGCGTCAGGGTGGTCATGTTGTTGCCAAAGACGATTTCTTCTGGGCGGGCAGCGTTATAGAAATCTGCCATGGCAGCGTGGGCGTTATCCAGAATGACATCCGATTCCTGGCTGGTGTGAAAAGCGCCGCCATGATTGGCGTTGGAGGTAGTCAGGTACTGCTGGATTCGCTCCAATGCCGAGAGGGTAATTTGTGTTCCACCGGGATTATCCAGAAAGATAGCGCCGCTTTGCAAGGCAGGAAAACGGTTGCGAATGATCGAACTTTCCAGAGTCATGGGCTGCTGCTCCTTTGGCGGGTATTTTCAAACATTATACGTCACTTTTGCGGAGAGGGAGATTTTCTTGATCGCCGATGATGGAGTAGAGTATAATTCAATTAAACGATCGGTAAGTAACTATCCTGACAGGAGGAATTTTCATGTCCACCCTCAATTTGATCCTGCAGAGCCTGCATAACCTCACCCGCTGGGCGCTGGTGATTCTGGCAATCATCGTGATTGTGCGTGGGTTTACCGGCTGGCAGCGCGGGCGGCGTTTCAATCAAGATGACAACCGCTTTGGGATGCTTTACACTTCCTTTTTCGATGTGCAGTTGTTGTTAGGGCTGATTTTGTACTTTTCCAAGGGCTGGTTTGGGGTGCTGACGGCCGATTTTGCGGCTGCCATGCGCGCTTCCGGCACGCGCTTCTTCGCCATTGAACATTTTTTGCTGATGTTCGTGGCGCTGGTGGTGGCGCATGTGGTGCGCAGCCGTACACGCAAAGCCGCCAGTGATGTCCTCAAACACCGCTGGGCGGCTTTCGGCTATCTGGCATCCTTTGTCTTGATGCTGGCGGCAATTCCCTGGCCGTTCCTCGATTATGGGAGGCCGTGGCTGCGCCTGTTTGGGTTGCAGTTTTAACCGCCGGGCTTAATCCAGTTCCAGCTCTGCCACCGAACCAACCACCCGTTGAGGCTGGAAGGGGTAGGCGGAAATCATATCGCGGCTGGTGACGCCGCTCAGCACCAGAATGGTGCCTAAGCCACTTTGAATGCCGGCGACAATGTCGGTGTCCATGCGGTCGCCGATCATGATGGTATTTTCGCTGTGGACGCCAAGGTAATTCAGCGCCGCGCGCATCATGAAGGGGTTGGGCTTGCCGACAAAGAAGGGGGCTTTACCGGTGGCTTTTTCAATTAAAGCCGCCATTGCGCCGCAGGCCGGCACAATCCCTTCGTCCGTTGGCCCGGTTGCATCGGGGTTGGTGGCCACAAACCGTGCTCCGGCGTTGATCAAGCGCACCGCTTTGGTCACCTGCGCAAAACTGTAATTAAAGGTTTCGCCTAAAACGACATAATCCGGGTCGAACTCGGTCTGGATGTAGCCCACCTCGTGCAGGGCGACCTGCAAGCCGCTTTCGCCAATCACAAAGGCTTTGCCGTTCGGTTTTTGAGCATCCAGAAAGCGAGCGGTGGCCATGGCGCAGGTGAAGATCGAATCTTTGTCAATGTCCAGCCCCATATTTTGCAGACGGTGCGAAAGGTCGAGCGGCGTCCAGATGGGGTTGTTGGTCAGCACCAGGAACTTGATCTTTTTTGCCTTCAGGCGGGCGATGAACGCATCCGCTCCGGGGATGATCTTTTGTCCGCTGATCAAAACGCCATCCATATCAATCAAATAGTTGACTTTTGGCATGGCTGCTCCTTCTTGGAGGAAATGGTCTTGCCGTGTTAAGAATTATAGCCTGTACTCACCGTTAATGTGGCTTCTTAACCGATTAATCACCGGATCATAACAAACCGACCCGCCCCGGTTTAGATGTTAAAGCGGATGTTCAAGATATCGCCGTCTTTGACGATGTACTCTTTCCCCTCCAAGCGCAACTTGCCTTTGGCGCGTGCTTCGCTCATGCCGCCCAGCGCAATCAGATCATCATAACTGATCACCTCGGCGCGGATGAACCCCTTTTGCAAGTCGGTGTGAATTTCGCCGGCGGCTTCGGGGGCGGTTGCGCCGCGCCGCACCGTCCAGGCGCGGACTTCGTCCGGCCCGACGGTGAAAAAGGACTGCAGTCCCAACAGATCATACGAAAGGCGAATCATGCGGTTGAGGCTGGGTTCGCTGATGCCGTATTCCGCCATGAACAGGGCTGCATCTTCGGGCGGTAATTGGGCAATCTCCATTTCCAGTTTGGCCTGCAGTGCCACCACCTGACTGTGGCGGTGAGCATATTCCAGGGCCGGGGCGGCCTGTCCCTCGGAGAGGTTTAACACCACCAGCACCGGCTTGCGGCTGAGGAAGCCAAAGCCGGAAAGCAGTTTTTCTTCCTCCGGTTCAATATCTATATCACGCAGGGGAATTTCCTGGCTGAGGGCCTGCTGCAATCGCTCGAACAGGGCAATTTCACGCTCAATCGCCGAGCGATCCCGCCCGCCGCCCTTTTTGCGCTCTTCTGCCAGCCGTTCCAGTTTACGTTCGACGGCGATCAGGTCGTTCAGCACAAATTCGGCGTCCATGGCTTCGAGGTCACGCTGCGGGTCAACGCTGCCTTGCGGATGCGGCACATTTTCATCCTCAAAAACCCGCACCACGTGAAGAAAACCGTCCATCTGGGTTAACTGATTGAGCAGCGTGCCGGAGATGCCGCTCTTCCCCGCCGAGCCATCCAGCCCGGCAATATCGGCGTAGGTGACTTTGGCGTAAATGGTCTTTTTGGGATTGAACATTTTCGAAAGCACGTCCACCCGCGGGTCGGGCACATCCACCACGGCGGTGTGAATTTCGATTTTTCCGGTGGCCACACCGGTGGGTTGATTGCCGCGGGTAAGGGCGTTAAACAAAGTGGTCTTTCCCGATTGTGGTAATCCGATGATTCCCAAACGCATGATCGTTTGAAACCTTGACCCTTCTGAAGAATTTTGATATATTTCAGGTTAGATCACGCCGAAGTGGCGGAACTGGCAGACGCGCACGACTCAAAATCGTGTACCCTCCGGGTATGTGGGTTCGATTCCCACCTTCGGCACTGCTGATTATATCACGCTGTGCGCCGCAATTTTCTGCGGCGCTGGTTTGTTAAGATCAGTCTGACATGCCGTTTTGGAGTATCCCATGCAACCCGAATTACATGACCTGATGATATGGGCACGCGAAGCCGGCGAATTGCTGCGCGAACGATTCGGCGGCGATCACACCATCCGCTTCAAGGGCAGTACCGACATTGTCACCGAAGCCGATCATCAATCCGAAGCATTGTTGATGGAGCGCATTCTCAGCCGTTTTCCTAATCACACCATCATCACCGAAGAGAGCGGCCAGCGCAACGGCAGCGATGATCGCTGCTGGTACCTCGATCCGATTGACGGGACGATCAACTTTGCCCACGGGTTTGCCTTCTTTTGTGTCTCGATTGCCTATGCCGAGGCGGGCGACCTGCGGCTGGGGGTAGTGTACGACCCGATCCATGAAGAAATGTTTGCCGCTGAATGGGGCAAAGGCGCAAGCCTGAACGGTCGCCCGATCCGCCCGGGGAATGCAACCGAACTGCACGAGTGCCTGCTGGTATCCGGCCTGCCGCACCATGACCATTCTCCCTACACCGATGCGGCGTTTGCCTGCTTTCGCGACCTGACGCTGCGTTCGCAGGGGGTGCGCCGGCTGGGTTCGGCGGCACTCGATTTGTGTTATACCGCTTGCGGGCGGCTGGATGGTTACTGGGAACTTGCCGTTCAGCATTATGATATTGCCGCCAGCGCGTTGATCGCCCGCGAGGCCGGCTGCATTGTTACCAAAGCAGACGGCGATGAGGATATTCTGAAACCGCCGGTGAGTATTCTGGCGGGCAACCCGCAGGTTTACGCGCTGCTGCGGGAGGCCCTGCGCCGGCATGGTTTATAAAAAAACCTGCCCGGGGTTATCCACCGGGCAGGTCTATTTAATGCGGAGGAAGGATTACCGTGAAATCACTGGCATCCACAACCGAACAGGCACCACGATGTTCAGGCGTCCTTCGATTTGCGGATTGATCGGCTCGGTTTTACTCTGGACGTATTCGATCACCGCATCACGGACGTAATACTGCGTATCCGCGACGATTTGATCAAGCGGCCAGAGCGACACTCCACCGTCATTAAAGTTGCAGGAGCCCGCGGCCAGATAATTGACGGTAGAGACATTGTAGTAGGTGTTGGCATCGTTGAAGTCAACCAGTTTACCGTCAATTTCCAGCGCGGCAACGTTATTGCCGTTGGGCAGCTCGGGGTAAGTATCGAAGTAGGTAATCTTACCGCCAGCATTGATATCCAGCATACAGGTGGTGTAGTAGGAGTAACCGCCGTACCCCGGCACATACTTGTAGTAGTAGTAATTGCGGTATGCCCGTTCCAATACTTTTTTGAGTTGTGGGCCGTTCATCCGCAAAACGACCAGCGAATTTTCATACGGCATGGCGCTGAACATGTCGCTGATCTTGAGAGAGTAGGGGGTGGTGGGGGTGGCAGTATCCGCAATCCGCCGATTGGTCATAGCGCCGGACAGGTGGAAATCAACCTCAATCTTTTCTTTTTCCAGTTTCCACACCGAAGCATCGGCCTGCAAGTTAGCTCCGTTGGTTTCGCTGGTATAAGCCTGAAGTGTATCAATCGGGGTGATGGTTTGACCGATGACTGTATTGTTGTAGGCGGCCAATTTGTCGGCATATGGCTGGACAAGGCTCTTGATGGTGGGGTCTTCAGTGTAGGTTGTGGTTACTTCAATTGCGCGCCCGGCGCGGGAAACGACTTCATAGGCTTGCGATAAAATGCCCGCATCGCTGGTTGTGGTGGTTGATTTGGGACGCAACCCAATGATAATTTCGCCGAGGTAGGTGTTGTAGCGATTGGCTTGCCCGATGATCACCGCTCCTCCATCCGGATTGCCCAGCAAGGTCGGCAGGAATTTGAATGGTTCAGGAATGAAACGAGTATCGCTTGGATGGGTGTGCGAGTGCCCTCCGACGATGGCATCAATGCCAGAAACGTGGGTTGCCAGATAGGTGTCCACGTTGTCATCCACTTCCACGCTGGCAGGGTTAGGTGCGAAACCAATATGGGTCAAGGCAATTACCACATCGCTGCTATCGCGCAACATATCCACATACTGGCTGGCAGTTTCAATCGGATTGGTGAAGGTCAATCCTTCGATGTTGCTCGGAAGTTCGTAATTGGGCACGCGATGGTTACCGATGCCAATAATGCTGACCTTAATCGCTTCTGGGCCAACCGGTTTGCGCACAAACGGCAATACCGGTATCTGGCCAATGCCGTACCGGCCATCGTCCTGTAAGTTGGCCTGTAGGATGGGGAAATTGGCATCCGAAAGGGTGCTAAAAACTTCCTTGCCAAAGTTGAATTCGTGATTGCCCAACACCATGGCGTCGTACCCCATGGCATTGAAGGCTTTGATCAGCGGGTTGATTTGCATGTCGGCCGGCAGCGAACTGCCATCTGCACAGTAGCCTAAGCCGGCTGACTTGAAGTAGTACATCATCGAGTCGCCCTGGATATTATCCCCGGCGGTGAGTAGCAGCGTACGGTTGGGGTTGTGGGCACGTTCCTGTTTGATCAGGGTTGCCAGATTGGTATAACCCACCGTGCTACCCGATTGGAGCAAGCGCCCGTGTGAATCATTGTGGTGCAGGATAGTGAGCGGAACAATCGGACCACCAGCATCCGTGCCCTCGCGAGTGACGCGTCCGTCCAGTTTGCCATCGCCAGCGGGGCCTTTATAGGGTTCATCTTGGGTATAATTACGCACCCACTCGATGACCAGATTCAACATATCTCCCCAGTAGGACAGATTCCTGGCGTATTTGAACTGGATGAAACCATCCTGCCCGGCAGGTGCCAGGAAACTGTTTGTAGCAATCCGGTAGGTGCGGTTTGGATCAATGGGCACCCAGCCGTTTGCTTCGCGGTCAAACACCTCAATGTCATAAGCGCCCCATGCCCACGGTTGTGGCCCTGGGAGAGCGTCTGAATAGCGATAGAATTTATGACGGATTCCTGCAATCGAAAGAGCGCCCTTGAAGAGAGTGGCGCTTTGATTGAGCAGGTCAATGATTTCGGCCCCGCTCATATCCGCCACAACGGTGTCATTCCCAAACGGTAAAACCTGGAACAACATGCCGTAGGTGAGTACCATCGGACCATGCGACCAAACACCTTCGCTCTGGCAGTCGCTCGCCGTGCTGGTCCAGATGTAGGTGCCGGGGTTGGCGGGATCTTCTTTATCGCACCAGTCAATCCGAATACCACCTGGATTGTTGAAGACCATATCCACGTCATTATCGGGGGTTGTATCGGAGTTCAACTGGTTATAGATGGCATCTTGAATGAAGGTGCCCATCATCCCATCACCGTTGTAGTTGCGCAGCAAATCCACCTGCACCCATCCAATAGGTTCATTGATCAGGTTTTGATAATCGGGATCCGAGACATACCCATTCACCAGACTCTGAACGGTCGGGTCCTGCGGGTCGGTTGTGCCGACTACAATCCGGCTCCAACTGATCGTAACCGCGCCGGTAGCCGGGTCATAGGTAAAATCGGCCCGGCCAATCTTGCGCCCGTTGTAATGGGCCTGAACTACGGCCGTATTGCCGACCATGGTGGCGGCACTTAGGTCGGTGTGGCTGTGACCGCCGATGATCAGGTGTACCGGTTTACCTGCGTCATTAAGATTGCGGGCAAGGGTCTGATCCCCATAGACCGTAAAGCCATAACCATAGCCGCCGTCGGCATAGCCATTGTGGCTGAGCACTACCAGCACATCGGCACCGGCTGCTTTCATCTCGTCATAATAATGCAGGATGGATTGGGTTGGGTCTTTGAAGCAAAGTCCCTCGGTGGCTTCAGCGATGGTGATATAAGGGGTTTCGACCGAACCGACGCCGATCACCCCCACCTGGACTTTATTGGGGTCTGTTCCAACCTCCAAAATCGTGTAAGGCTCAATGGTGTAGTTATTTCCAGCCCCGTCATCCAAAACTGGGCGATCCCAGCCATCGCATGAGTTGCCTACTTTTTTGACAATGTTGGCTGCCAGCATGGGGAATGGTTTTTTGCCGGCTTCAGTCGCAGCAGCCTGCAAACCTCGTTTGGCTAATACTTGCTGCCCCCAATCGAATTCGTGGTTACCGAGCGCAACCGCATCGTAACCAATGGTTTTGTAGTAGTCAATGGTTGGTTGGCCCTTGAGGATGTTGGAAATAAGCGAACCTTGCAGCATATCCCCCGCATCCAAGACCAGAACATTATCGGCTCCCACTGCCGTTCGAACTTCATTGATCTTATAGGCCACCCGCGCAGCGCCGGGGTTCGAGCCAGAGGCTTCCAGATTGCCGTGAAAATCATTGGTGTGTAGAATGGTGAAATTGATGGTAGTTAGTGTCTGAGGCTTTTGCACGTCGGCACTGTAAACCGGCATTGGCAGTGCCAGACAGAGAATCAAAACCAGAGAAACGATTTGGAAAAACTTGAATTTCATGTTCCCTCTCCTTAGACCTGAGTTTTGGAATCTACCCGCAGAAAATCAAACCGATTCAAATGCCGATAGCCCACCACCTCCTTTCAGATGTTTCTGTAAAGGGTAACTCATCTTAGGAAATTGACATATATAAAGAAAATCTCTTTTCAATTAAACTATGCTGGAAGGGAAAAGAAATTAAGAAGAAGTTATCAAAAAGAAAACAATAAATTGAAAGAGATTAACCCTGGCTTATCCCACAAGTAAAACCCCAACCCATTCAACTTTATTTTAGCAAAGTTGGTCTGTCGTGTAAAGTTACTTAAGTCGAGATTGTTGAAAAACAAACAACTGGGATTGACGAAAAGGGGAAAACCTTAATACAATCGAACCAAACCACTTTGGAGATCAGCGGGATGGAAAAGCAGCGTTTCGAAGAAACCGGCAAAGGATCAT
>NZ_LGHJ01000018.1 GCF_001306055.1 Bellilinea caldifistulae
TGATGCCGGGCGACAATGTCAACATGGAAGTGGAATTGATCGTGCCGGTGGCGCTGGAACAGGGTTCGAAATTCGCCATTCGCGAAGGCGGTTTGACCGTCGGCGCGGGTGTGATTACCAAGATTCTGGATTAGGTGTAGCAAGATGGCAAAGCAACGAATTCGTATTCGTCTGAAAGCGTACGACCACCGTGTTCTGGATCAATCTGCAAAGCGGATTGTCGAAACAGCCGAACGCAGCGGCGCGCAGGTTGTTGGGCCGGTGCCTCTACCTACCCGGATTGAGCGTTTTACGGTTCGGCGTTCGACCTTCATTGATAAGGACTCACACGAGCATTTTGAAGTTCGGACCCACAATCGCTTGATTGATGTGCTCGACCCGGACTCAAAGACGATTGACATGCTGATGCGGCTCAATTTGCCGGCCGGTGTAGATATCGAGATCAAGATTTGATTTTTTGGGGTGAGAATCGGGCGGGTTACGCCCGCCCGAAAAAATCCCCCGAAAAAGAACATGCACCAACTCTGGTCAAATTAAAAAAGTTGGATTATAATAGTGCGGTTTTGGCGGAAAGGCTGATCTCAGCCAACGCCAACAAAAGGCCGGGTAAGAGTGTCTCTGTGGGCGCAGAACAAAATCCGAACTGACGCAGCAAGGCACTGACTGCCGGGCGGACCGGGATGATGCAGCCAAGCCCAGGCTGACAGTCCTGAAAAAACCTTCGAAAGATTAAGGAGAACAAAAGAGATGTTTAAAGGGCTGATCGGGAAGAAAATCGGCATGACCCAGATTTTCGATGATGCAGGTGTGGCGGTTCCTGTCACAATTATCGAAGCTGGGCCATGCTACGTTACCCAGATAAGACGGCCTGAAAATGACGGCTATTCTGCTGTCCAATTGGGTTATGGGGAAGTTAAGCCGAAGCGTTTGACCGGCGGAGAGCTGGGTCATTTGAAGCGCTCCGGTCTTAATTTGCCTCCGCTGCGTTTTCTGCGCGAGTTTCGCGCCAAAAACCCTGACGTGAAGGAAGGGGAAACGGTCACCGTCGAAGCGTTTGCCGTTGGTGAGCGTGTGGACGTGGTTGGTACCAGTAAGGGAAAAGGTTTCCAGGGCGGTGTCAAGCGCTATGGATTCCGTGGTGGTCCGAAGACCCACGGTCAATCGGATCGTCATCGTGCGCCTGGTTCCCGCAGTTCCGGAACGACCCCCGGCCGTGTCTTCAAGGGTTCGCGCGGACCCGGTCATATGGGCAATGAGCGTGTGACCGCGCAGCACTTGAAGGTGGTGCTGGTGGATGCCGAGCGAAACTTGATCGGCGTGTGTGGAGCGGTTCCGGGCCCGCGCGGCGGTTTGGTGATCATCAAAGAGGCGCGCAAGCAGTAAGATGCATCGCGACTTTACCTGGACTGACGGAGCGAAGGAACTATGTTAGTAGATGTCTTCAATATGGAGGGCCAAAAGGTCAAGCAGGTGGAATTGCCTGAAGCGATCTTTGCTGCCCCAATTAATCTGGACTTGATGCATCAGGCGTATGTACGTCAGATGGCGAACGCACGCCTGGGAACGCACGATACCAAAACCCGTAACGAAGTAGCCGGCGGCGGACGCAAGCCGTGGCGCCAAAAAGGCACTGGACGGGCGCGGCAGGGTTCCATTCGGGCAGCGCAATGGAAGGGCGGCGGTCGGATTCACACTCCGCACCCACACGCTTACACGCTTTCAATGCCGAGAAAAATGCGTCGGGCAGCCTTGCGTTCAGCCCTTTCGGTAAAAGCCTCCGAATCTTCCATCGTGTTGGTGGATGAGCTGGCTGTGGCTGAACCGAAAACCCGCCTGATGGCAAAGGCCTTGAATACCCTGGTGGGTGATGCCAGCGCACTGGTATTGATCCCGCAGAAAGATTCGTACGAGAACGTCATTCTTTCGACGGCGAATCTTCCGGAAACCAAAATTTTACTGGCGTCTTATCTCAACATCCGCGACCTGTTCAAGTTCGATAAGGTTGTGATGCCATTGGCGGCGCTGGATGTGATTAAGAGCTATTTGGGATAGGTAGGAGGTTTAAATGACGACGATTTATGAAGTACTCCGCCGCCCGTTGGTGACCGAAAAGACCAATTATCAGGTCAACCGCTTGCACCAGTATGTGTTCGAAGTGGCCGAAGATGCCACCAAGACCATGGTGAAGGATGCGGTCGAGCAGATTTTTGACGTGAAGGTGTTGCGGGTCAACATCATCAATGTACCCGCCAAGCGCACCCGCCGGGCGCGCAGCCGACGCGTTGTGGTGCGTAACCCGGCTTATAAAAAAGCCGTTGTCACCCTGGCGCCCGAAGACAGAATTCCGATCTTTGAAGGGGTTGAATAATGGCGATTAAGATTTACAAACCGGTAACCCCCGGTCTGCGTGGCATGACCGGTTATACCTTTGAAGAAATTACCAAAACTGTCCCGGAAAGTTCGCTGCTGGTGATTCGCAAAAAACATGCCGGCCGCAACAATCAGGGACGGGTGACTGTCCGCCATCAGGGCGGCGGTAACCGCCGTTATATCCGGTTGGTGGACTTCAAACGAAACAAACTGAATGTACCTGCCAAAGTGGCGGCGATTGAATACGATCCCAATCGGACTGCACGCCTTGCCCTGCTGGTTTATGCGGATGGCGAAAAACGCTACATCCTTTCACCGGTTGGGCTGAAGGTTGGCGATACCGTCGTGTCGGGTCCGGGTGTGGATATTCGCCCCGGTAACAGTCTGCCCATCTCAAACATCCCGGTCGGTACGATGATTCACAACATTGAGCTGTATCCGGGGCGGGGCGGTCAGCTGGTGCGCTCGGCAGGGGCTGCAGCGCAGTTGCTGGCAAAGGAAGGCGATTTTGCCCAAATCCGTCTGCCTTCGGGTGAGGTGCGGCTGGTGCGTCAGGTGTGTTATGCGACGATTGGACAGGTTGGCAATCTTGACCACGGCAATATCAAACTGGGTAAAGCCGGACGTAAACGCCACCTGGGCATTCGCCCAACCGTGCGTGGTACGGCCATGTCGCCACGCGACCACCCCCATGGTGGTGGTGAAGGTCGTCAGCCAGTGGGTATGCCCGGCCCGAAGAGTCCGTGGGGTAAACCCACTCGTGGTTACAAAACCCGCCGCAATAAGACGACGGATAAATACATCGTTCGCCGCCGCAGTGCAGCCAAACGCTAAGCGGTGTGGTTTGAAGGATTGGTAACACCGAGAAAGAGGGACGAGATATGTCACGTTCATTGAAAAAGGGCCCGTTTGTAGCCCCGAAACTGTTAAAGAAAATCGAAATGATGAATGCCCGCGGCGAAAAGAAGGTCATTCGCACGTGGAGTCGGGCAAGCGTCATCTTCCCACAAATGGTGGGACACACCATTGCCGTCCATGATGGCCGCCGGCATGTGCCGATTTACATCACCGAAAACATGGTCGGCCACCGCCTGGGTGAATTTGCGCCTACCCGCCATTTCCGCGGGCATGTGGCGGAAAAATCCTCTAAGAGGTAAGTCGCAATGGCAAACGATATTCGAGCCAAGTTGAGTTATTGTCCGGTATCCGCCCAGAAAGTGCGTCTGGTGATTGACCTGGTGCGCGGGCGGCCGGCGGTTGAAGCGCTGGACACGCTCAAGTTCGTCAACAAAGGCGCGGCAGGGCCTGTCCGCAAACTGTTGGCTTCAGCAGTTGCCAACGCCGAGGAGAACTTTGGAATTGACCGCAACAACCTGTTTGTTTATCAGATTGTGGCGGATGAAGCCCCAACGCGCAAGTGGCGACGGTTTGGCGCGCGGGGTCGGTTCAAGCCGATCCTCAAACGCGCTTCGCATGTGACTGTGGTTTTGCGGGAGCGTGAATAAGGTGATTTTGGTCCGGCGTGCCTGACTTCAACCGGCAGCCGGCAAGGAGAAACCAGGAGAAATTATGGGTCGAAAAGTTCATCCAATTGGATTTCGTCTGGGCGTCCACCAACCGTGGGAAGGTCGCTGGTACGCTGATGGCAGTGAGTACACCGAACAACTGCATCAAGACTTTGAAATCCGCAAAATGATCTTCGCGGATGCTGACCGGGCAGCCATTTCGAAAGTTGAAATTGAACGTTTCCCCGGCAAGGTCAAGGTGATTGTTCATACGGCCAAACCCGGCATTCTGATTGGGCGCAAGGGTGAAACCGTCAAGAAAATTCGCCAGGATCTGGAAGCCCTGACCAAGAAAAAGATTGATCTGGAAATCAAAGAGATCAAACTGCCTGATTGTGATGCCTATCTGGTGGCGCAGAACATTGCCGGTCAAATTGAACGGCGTGTGGCCTACCGCCGCGCCATGAAACGTGCCTTACAGCAGGCAATCCGTCAGGGCGCTCAGGGAATCAAAATTGAGGTGGCTGGCCGTTTGAGCGGCGCCGAAATGGCGCGCAGTGTCTGGCTGCGTGAAGGAAGAGTGCCTCTGCAAACCATTCGCGCGGATATTGACTTTGCCCGAGCGGAAGCGCTGACCACCTACGGACAAATCGGCGTCAAGGTTTGGATTTACAAGGGTGAAGTTTTGCCTCGCGAAGAGGAAAAAGCAGAAGTCACCGAAGGTGTCTATATCAGCGAGTAATCCTGGGCTGGGTTGTCCCCAGACGGAATGAAGAGAGGTAAGCAATTATGTTGATGCCAAAACGTGTCAAATGGCGCAAGCAGCAACGCGGACGCATGAAGGGAAAAGCCCTGCGTGGAGCGGAATTGATCTACGGTGAGTTCGGTCTGCAAGCACTCGAACCCGGTTGGGTTACCGCCCGGCAAATTGAGGCCGCCCGACGTGCGCTGGTGCGCTCAATGCGCCGGCGAGGAAAAGTGTGGATTCGCATCTTTCCCGATAAACCCTACACCCAAAAACCCCCCGAAACACGCATGGGTAAGGGGAAGGGTAATGTGGAATACTGGGTGGCGGTTGTCCGCCCGGGCAGAATCATGTTCGAACTGGGCGGGCTTCCCGCGGATGTTGCGGTACAGGCTCTGCGCCAGGCTTCTTACAAGTTTGCGATCAAGACGAAGGTCGTGGCTCGTCACGAATCGGCGACAGGAGAAGCAGCATGAAAACCGAACAGATTCGACTGATGTCCACAGAGGAGTTGAAAGCCAAGCTGGCAGATGCCCGCCAGGAACTGATGAATTTGCGCTTTCAAATCGTTACCGGTCAACTGACAGATACCAGCCGGCTTAAGCAAACCCGCCGCCTGATTGCGCGCTACATGACCATTCTGCGCGAGCGGGAACTTTCTCAGCAACGGGAAGGTGAAAAATGAACACACGGCGACGTTTAACCGGTGTTGTCACCAGTAATAAAATGCAAAAAACGGTAGTCGTAAAAGTGACCCGAACCTACCAGCATCCGCTCTACAAAAAAGTGGTTCACGCTTCCATGAAGTTAAAAGCGCATGATGAATTGGGGTGTGAAATTGGCGACGAAGTGCTGGTAGTGGAAAGCAGACCCATCTCGCGCGACAAACGCTGGGTGGTTCAATCCATCCTCAAACGCCAGGGGCAACCGATGGAGGAATTGCCCGCGGAGGAAGGAGCGTAAAGGATGATTCAGCATGAAACCCGACTTAAAGTTGCCGATAACACAGGCGCACGCGAGCTGTTGGTCATCCATGTGATGGGCGGCTCAACCCGGCGCTATGGGCGTGTGGGTGACATTGTGGTTGCCACGGTGAAGTCCGCTTCACCGCAGGGCTCGGTCAAGAAGAGCGATATCGTCAAGGCAGTAATTGTGCGCTGCGCCAAAGAATGGCGGCGGGAGGATGGTTCAACCATCCGCTTCGATGATAACGCAGCCGTCATTCTGGATAACGATGGCCAGAACCCCAAAGGCACCCGGATTTTTGGC
The DNA here is from genome assembly GCF_001306055.1 of Bellilinea caldifistulae. GTDB lineage: Bacteria > Chloroflexota > Anaerolineae > Anaerolineales > Anaerolineaceae > Bellilinea > Bellilinea caldifistulae. The sequence goes on from NZ_LGHJ01000018.1 coordinate 5,890, forward strand.
CCTGTGGCTCGCGAATTGCGTGAAAAAGGCTTTATGAAGATCGTTTCGCTTGCGCCGGAAGTGATCTAATGCAAGGAAACAGGAGCGAAGCCATGAAGATGAAGATTCGTAAAGGGGATACGGTCGAAGTGATAAGCGGCCGCTTTGAAGATAGAGGAAAACGCGGCGAGATCATTCGGGTATTGCCCAAGGAAAATCGGGTGGTGGTGCAGGGAGTCAACTTGCGCACCAAGCATCAGCGTCAGGTACAGGCTCAGGGACGCAACATTTCGCCCGGCAAAATCCGCTTTGAGGCACCCATTGATCTTTCCAACGTGATGCTGGTTTGCCCGAAGTGCGGCAAAGCCACACGGGTGGGAGTTTCCCGCGGCGAAGATGGCAAAGCATTGCGGGTTTGCAAAAAATGCGACGCCGCCATAGACGAATAAGCCATCGGGGAGCGAGTCAATGAACATATTGAAGGAAAAATATCAAAAAGAAGTGGTGCCGACATTGATGAAGGAGTTGGGGCTTCACAATGTCATGCAGGTACCCCGCATTACCAAAGTGGTCGTCAACATTGGCCTGGGCGAAGCGCTGGATAATCCCAAAGCACTGGAAGCCGCCAGTGGTGATCTGGCAAAAATTACCGGCCAGAAACCGGTCATTACCAAGGCCCGTAAGAGTATTGCGGCTTTCAAACTGCGTGAAGGGCGCGCCATCGGCACAATGGTCACCCTGCGCGGGGAGCGAATGTGGTCATTCCTTGACCGTTTGATGAACATTGTGCTCCCGCGGGTGCGTGATTTTCGGGGTGTCTCGGCTGAGGCCTTTGATGGACGCGGAAATTACACGCTGGGTTTACGGGAACAGATCATCTTCCCGGAAATCGAATACGACAAGGTGGATAAGGTGCGCGGTATGGAAATTACCATTGTAACCACAGCGCCGACCGATGATCAGGCTGTCAAATTGCTGCAATTGCTTGGGATGCCTTTCAGGAAGGATTAGTATGGCAAAGAAATGTATGATGTATCGTGAACAACGCCGCAAGTACGCCGTTCAGGTGCGTAATCGTTGCAAACGTTGTGGACGCCCGCGAGGTTACCTGCGTCGTTTTGGGCTGTGCCGAATTTGCTTCCGGGAGCTCGCTCTTGAAGGGAAGATCCCCGGCGTAACCAAGTCATCCTGGTAGTTCCAGGCCGGAGGTAGGCATGAGTGTGAATGATCCAATTGCTGATATGTTAACCCGCATGCGCAACGCCATCATGAACGGTCAGGTGGTGGTTGCCATGCCAAGCACCAAACTCAAAGCAGAAATTGCCCGGGTTTTGAAGGAAGAGGGTTTTATCGAATCCTACGAAGTGGTGAGCGGTGAAAAACCTCACGAACAAACCCTGCGCATTCGCTTGAAGTACGTGGGCGAACGCCGCCAGCGCCGCCCGGTAATTACCGGGTTGGAGCGGGTCAGCCGCCCGGGCCGACGCATCTACACCCGTAAACAGGATATTCCCTGGGTGCTTTCTGGTTTAGGTGTTGCCATTCTTTCCACGCCCAAGGGTGTGATGACCGGACAGCGTGCCCGTCAACTCAATGTTGGCGGCGAAATCCTGTGCAAGGTCTGGTAGGCCGGAAAGCGTAAAGGAGGTATATAGACGTGTCTCGTATTGGTCGCTTACCGGTGGTCGTTCCTGCAAACGTTCAGGTGACGGTGGATGGTTCTTCGGTGCATATCAAAGGCCCGAAGGGTGAACTGCAACGCGAGTTTTCGCCGGTGATCTCCATTAAGTTCGAAAATGGACAAATCGCCGTTAGCCGTTCATCTGAGGAACCGCAAGTCCGGGCGCTGCATGGAATGACCCGAGCATTAATCCAGAATATGGTAACCGGTGTCAGCGAAGGTTTTACCAAAGTGCTGGAAATTGATGGCGTGGGTTATCGCGCCGAGATGGAAGGACAAAACCTGAAGCTGTTTGTGGGGTATTCCCACCCGGTGATTGTTGAACCCCCGGCAGGTATCTCGTTTGATGTGGATACCAAAACCCGTCAGATCAAGGTGATGGGATACAACCGGGAGTTGGTGGGGCAGGTTGCTGCCGATATCCGTAAAATTCGACCACCCGAACCCTACCATGGGAAAGGGATTCACTATCTTGGTGAAAAAATCCGCCGAAAAGCCGGCAAAGCCGGTAAAGGCAAGAAATAGGTGAGTGCTCATGGCTAAATTAAGTCGTTCTGAAGCGAGAATTCGCCGCCATCGTCGCGTGCGCAAGCATGTCAGCGGCACGCCGGATCGTCCGCGTCTGGCAGTTTTCCGCAGCCTGGCCGAAACCTATGCACAGGTGATTGATGATGAAGCCGGGCACACGCTGGCAGCAGCATCCACAATTGATCACGAATTACGCGGCAAGGTGGAGGGTAAAACCAAAACCGAACAAGCCCGTCTGGTGGGTGAACTGGTTGCCAGGCGCGCCAAAGAAAAAGGCATCACCCGTGTGGTGTTCGACCGGGGCGGTTTCCGCTATATCGGCCGCGTAAAGGCGCTGGCTGAAGCTGCCCGTGAGTCTGGCCTGGAATTCTAGGCTGAACAGGAAGCAACGAAAGAGGCCTGACTATGGAGATGATGGATTACTCAACTTACGAACAGCAATACGATGAGCGTGTGATTGAAATTGCCCGCGTGGCAAAAGTTGTCAAGGGTGGCCGCCGCTTCCAATTCCGCGTGACGGTAGTGGCTGGCGACAACCATGGAAATGTCGGTTTGGGCGTTGGGAAAGCCAACGCCGTGCCGGATGCTATGCGTAAAGCCACCGAACGCGCTCATAAAAATTTGCGGCCTGTGCCGATGGTTGGCACGACCATCCCGCATGAGGTCGTTGGAAAGACATCCGGGGCGAAAGTGCTGCTGAAACCGGCTTCAGCCGGAACGGGTGTGATCGCTGCGGGCGGCGTGCGCGCGGTGTTGGAAGCGGCTGGCATTCGCGACATTCTGACCAAATCAATGGGCAGTGCCAATGTTTTGAATGTGGTTAAGGCCACATTTGATGCACTGAGCCAGTTGAAATCGCCCGAAGAAGAGGCAGCAAAACGCGGCAAGCCCGCTAAAGAATTGCTGCCCTTCTGGGAACGGAGGAAGAATGGCTGAGAAAAAGCAATCTCCCAAGATGCTGCGCATCACATGGGTGAAAAGCGCAATCGGTTATTCGGAGCAGCATAAAGCGACCATTCGCGCGCTGGGTCTGCGACGTCTCAACCAGACGGTGATCCATGAGGATACGCCGACCCTGCGGGGAATGCTGCGAAAAGTCAATCATCTTGTCAAAATCGAAGAGCAGGTAGAGCAATGAAATTGAATGATCTGAAGCCAAACGAAGGCGCCAGAAAAGACCGCAAACGCGTTGGGCGGGGTATTTCCGCCGGTAAAGGCAAAACCAGCGGCCGCGGTACCAAAGGCCAGGGCTCCCGCTCCGGGGAGGGCGGCCACCTGTACCGTCAGGGCGGTAACCTCCCGTTCTACCGTCGGCTGCCGTTCATGCGCGGTGAGGGCTTTACCCCTCCTGTGCAGGTTGAATACAACGAAGTCAACCTGAGTCAACTGGCTGCAAAGTTTGAAGCCAACATGGAAGTCAATCCACAAACGCTGGCTGAAAAGAATTTGCTTCATAAACCCAATAACCCGGTTGTCATTCTCGGCAACGGCGACCTGAACATCCCGCTCAAAGTGCGGGTGCAGCGGGTGAGCAAAGGGGCAAAATCTAAAATTGAAGCAGCCGGCGGCTCGGTGGAAATCATCGCCTGAAGGGCTGTAGTTAAGGAGACCAACGCATGAAGCGGTCAGCATGGCGTTATTTATGGAAATCGGAAGATATTCGCAAGAAGCTTTTAATCACTTTGTTGCTGCTGGTGCTTTACCGGCTGGCAGCCAATATTCCCGTGCCGGGAATTGACCGCGAGGTGATTCGAAGCATCGTTCAGGCACCCGGAGCAGCGGGTACGCTGTTTGGCCTGCTGGATCTGCTTTCTGGCGGTACGATTTCACGGTTCTCCATTCTGGCCATGGGGGTTTATCCCTACATCACCGCGCAGATTATTCTGCAATTACTGGTGCCGATCATTCCGGCACTGGAACGGAAGATGAAGGAAAACCCCCGCGAAGGCCAGAAGTGGATGGAGAAATGGACGATTATTCTGACTGTGCCGATGGCACTGCTTTCGGCAATCGGGCAGATTAACATCTTCAACTCGCTCGCCGGGCAAACCGGGCAAACGGTGTTGAGCTACACCTATGGGTTCAGTGGGGCTTCCCTGTTGCCAACTCTGACGACCCTGATCAGCATGATGGCTGGCACAATGCTGGGCATCTGGCTGGGGCAATTGATCTCCGAATATGGTATTCCCAATCAAGGTCTTTCGTTGATCATTTTCTCCGGAATCGTAGCGGGCATTCCCTCCAACCTGATCAGTCTGTGGAGTGATCGGCAGAACGCGTGGTGGCTGACCCTGTTGATCCTGGTTGTTTTGGTGCTGGTGATCTTTGCGATTGTCTTTGTCCAGCAGGGACGGCGCAATGTACCGGTGCTATTCCCCGGAAGGCGGGTTGGCAATCGGATGTCCATGCCGGTGCGCAGCAATCTGCCATTGATGATCAACATGGCCGGCATGATCCCGCTGATCTTCGCCCAGTCCATCTTGCTCTTCCCGGCGATCGTGGCCAGCTACTTTGTCAATTCCCAGACCCCTTGGGTGGCCAGTCTGGCAAGCGGAATTTACAACACCTTCAGCGGGCAGGGCGCCTGGTATGCGGTAATGTACTTCCTGATGGTCGTAGCGTTTACCTTCTTCTACACGGATGTTCTCTTTGCTCAACAGAATTACGGAGAAACGCTCAAACGACAGGGTGCCCAAATTCCGGGTGTCCTGCGTGGACCCGCCACTCAAAAATACCTGACCAAAGTTCAGCGGAGAATTACACTGCCGGGAGCCTTCTTCCTTGGCTTTGTGGCGGTGCTTCCTTACATCATGCACGCTTTCCTGCCGGCTTCGGCCAGGAATGCCGGGTTGTTCCTCATCTCGGCGGCTGGCTTGCTGATCGTGGTCGGTGTGGTGCGGGATACCTTTACCATTATCGAAACCGAGCTGAAATTGCACGGGTACGATGAGAATCTGATCAAGGGATAATCCGATGGGACGCTTTATCGTACTTCTCGGTCCTCCCGGTGCGGGAAAAGGTACACAGGCGCAGGTTTTGGCAGAGAAAACCGGTCTGGCGCACATCTCTTCCGGCGATATTTTCCGGGAAAATCTAAAAAATCAAACTGAGTTGGGCAAACTGGCTCAAGGTTACATGAATCGCGGTGAACTGGTGCCGGATGACGTCACCATTGCCATGATTCGTGAGCGGTTGAGCCGCCCTGATTGCAAAAATGGTGCGATTCTGGATGGTTTTCCGCGAACCCCGGCTCAAGCCGAAGCCCTCAGTGCGATGTTGAAAGAGCTGGACGGGAAAGTGGTGAGCGTTCCATATATCTCGGTTCCTGCTGAGGTGTTGATCGAACGTTTGAGCGGCCGCTGGACTTGTCGCACTTGCGGCAAGGTGTATCACAGCGTTTATAATCCACCTAAAAAGGCCGGTGTGTGCGATGATGACGGTGGTGAGTTATACCAGCGTGAAGATGATCAGCCGGCCACGGTGGAAAAGCGGATCAAAGTCTACCTGGAGCAAACCAGCCCGCTGATTGAGCATTATCGGCAGGCCGGACTTCTGGTGGAAATTGACGGGACCCAGCCCATTGAGGAAGTGACCCGTCAACTGTTGGAAGCCATTGCCTGAACAGGTGTTTGCGAAATGACGTGGGAACGCCAGATCACGATTAAGTCGCCTCAGGAGCTGGAAATCATGCGGATTGCCGGGCAGATCAATGCCGAAGCCCTGCAGGCAGCCCATGATATCGCTCGTCCGGGTGTTTCCACAGCCGATCTGAACGCTGCCGCCGAAGAGGTACTTAAAAAATATGGAGTTTATTCTCCTTTTTTGAACTACCCCGGGCCGTATCCCTATCCTGCCAGCACGACCATCAGTGTTAATGAGGAGTTGGTGCACGGCATTCCCAATCCGCGCCGCAAATTGCGCGAAGGGGATATCGTATCGGTGGATTGTGGAACGGTGTATGAGGGTTTTGTAGCCGATTCGGCCATTACCTTTCCGATTGGTGAAGTTTCACCGCAGGTACAAAAACTGCTGGAAGTTACCGAAGCAGTTTTGTACGTTGGCATAGAAAAACTGGTGGCAGGCAACCGGGTTGGGGATGTTTCTGCTGCGATTCAGCAGTATGTCGAAAGCCACGGTCTCCATGTCACCCGTGAGTATACCGGCCACGGGGTTGGGCGGCAGATGCACGAAGGCCCGCAGGTGCCGAATTACGGCAGCCCTGGTCGCGGCATGTTGTTGCGGGTGGGTATGACCATCGCGCTTGAGCCGATGGTGTTGATTGGCTCACCGGCAACCCGGGTACTGGAGGATCAGTGGACGGTGGTATCCCGAAACGGATTACCGACGGCTCATTTTGAACACACGGTAGCCATTACGGAAAATGGCCCGCGCATCCTGACCCTTTTAAAAGACGGCAGCAAACCTGGACGAAATGGTAAAAATCAGGTATAATTGAAACTTTGGCTGTTGAAGTAAGGAATGATGAGGAGTAATCAATCATGAAAGTTTCACCATCCATTCGCAAGCGATGCGCAAAGTGCAAGATTGTGCGGCGCAGTGGCAAGTTGTATGTCATTTGTGAAAACCCAAAGCACAAGCAGCGACAGGGGTAATCAGTCATGGCGAGAATTGAAGGTGTTGATCTACCACGCAACAAGCGCGTTGAAGTTGCACTGACCTATATTTATGGGATCGGCCCAACCCGGGCGCGCAAGATCCTGGCGGATACAAAAGTCAATCCGGATACGCGGGTCAAAGACCTGACCGAAACGGATGTGAACCTTTTGCGTGATTACATTGCCCAAAACTACAAAGTTGAGGGTGATTTGCGGCGTGAAGTGCAGATGAATATCAAGCGCCTGATCGAAATTGGGTGCTACCGTGGTCTGCGTCACCGCCGCAACCTGCCGGTTCGCGGACAGCGAACGCGCACGAACGCTCGTACACGCAAAGGCCCCAAGAAGACTGTGGCGGGACGTGGTCGCCGCCGTGGAGCAGCCAAGAAATAATCCGGCGAGGGGAAGGGCTGATCTGGGGTACCTTCCCGCCCCCGCGGCTGGTCAGCCTGACCCAAACCGGTTTAATCAAAACGCTGTACTCTGAAAGAAATCGAGGTTGATAGCGAGGAAATATGGCACAAAATGTAAGATCAGCGCGCCGGTCAAGCGCTCCCCGAAAGGTGAAGCGCACACTGTCCTCAGCGCAGGTACATATTTATGCATCGTTCAATAATACCATTGTGACGGTAACGGATCAGCAGGGCAATGCTGTCTGCTGGGCAAGCGCCGGTTCAGCCGGATTCAAGGGTTCCCGCAAGAGCACTCCCTTTGCGGCACGGTTGGCAGCCGAACAGGCGCTCAAAGCCGCACAGGCAATGGGTGTGCAGGAAGTGGATATCATCGTCAAGGGTCCCGGTCCAGGCCGCGAATCGGCGATTCGGGCTGTGCAAGGGATGGGAATTAAGGTGCGCTCCATTGCGGACGTTACACCGGTGCCGCATAACGGCTGCCGGCCTCCCAAGAAACGCCGCGTCTAATTTAACCAAGAGAGGGAAGTTATGGCGAGATATATTGGTCCGGTTTGTAAACTCTGCCGGCGAGAAGGATTCAAAATGTTTTTGAAGGGCGAGCGCTGCTTCACCCCCAAATGCGCTTTTGAACGGCGTGGTTTTGCCCCTGGCGAACACGGACGGGCAAACGCCGGACGGGGCGGTAACGAGCGGATGTCGGATTATGCCCGACAGTTGCGCGCCAAGCAGCAAGCCCGCCGTACCTACGGCATTCTGGAAAGACAGTTCCGCCGTTATTTCAATGTGGCTTTGAAAAAACGGGGTCTGACCGGTTTGAACCTGCTGCAAACCCTTGAGTTGCGCCTGGATAATGTGGTCTTTCGGATGGGGTTTGCGGAAAACCGCGCTCAGGCGCGCCAGTTAGTAACGCACGGTCACTTTTTGGTCAATGGGCGGCGCACGGACGTTCCTTCTATGCTGCTCAAACCCGGCGACAAGATCGAAGTGCGGGAAGGTTCCCGTGCCAAGCCGTTCTTTAAAGAATTGCCGGATTTTGCAGAAAAGCGCAATTGCGCATTGTGGCTGGAACGGGATGTGCGTTCCTTGAGCGGGCGGGTCTTGCGCTTGCCCGAACGGGCTGAAATTGACGGCAATCTCAACGAACAGTTGATTGTTGAGTACTACTCGAGGTAATGCCGTTGTCCTGTTTGGCTAATTTTTGTAGCTGTGCATCAGAAAGGGGTGAACCTTGTCTGTAATAACCAATATGGTCAAACCGAAAATCGAGCGCGAAGACGAGGCTCGAAACTATGGGAAATTCGTTATCAGCCCGCTGGAACGCGGCTACGGCGTCACCCTTGGCAATGCACTTCGGCGGGTCCTGCTGTCGTCGCTGGAAGGGGCAGCGGTTACTTCCATCCGGATTTCGGACGTGCTGCATGAGTTCAGTGACATCCCCGGTGTTCGGGAAGATGTGATTCAGGTCATGCTGCAAATCAAGCAGCTGCGCCTGGTGCTGCACGATGTGGAAAGCTCTCACCTCCATCTGGATGTTCGCGGGGCGGGCACGGTCACTGCGGCAGATATTCAAGTGCCGGCCGAGGTGGAGATCGTCAATCCGGATCTTTATCTGTTCACGGTGGATGATAGCCGCACCCGGCTGGAAATTGACATGACGGTTGAGCGCGGTCGGGGCTATTCACCAGCGGGTGATCGCAGCGGCCGGCTGCCGATTGGTGAACTTCCGGTAGATGCCATTTTCAGCCCGATACGGCGAGTGAACTTTAATGTGGCTTCTGCCCGGGTCGGACAAAATACCAACTACGAACGGTTGATTTTGGAAATCTGGACAGATGGCACCATTTCGCCCGAAAGCGCCTTGGGAACAGCCTCCAAGATTTTGATTGATCATCTGCGGCTGATTTCCGGCATCAGCGAAGAGGTCTTTACGGTCGTGCCGGAACGCGAGATCAGTGGCAGCCGTTTGACCAGTGAAGCCGCCGAAACACCCATCGAAAATCTCGATTTATCGGTGCGGGTGTTCAATTCTCTCAAACGCACCGGCATTACCACGGTGGGTGATGTGCTGGAACTGCTTGAAAAAGGCAGTGAAGCGGTCATGTCAATCCGAAACTTTGGTGAGAAGAGTCTGGATGAATTACGCCAGAAAATGCGGGAAAAAGGGTTCCTGCCAAACGATAACGAGACGGAGTAAGGAATTATGCGCCATAAAGTTGCTGGTTTTAAACTGGGACGGTCAAAGGATCAGCGCAAGGGATTGCGCCGGACTTTGATCAAACAGTTCTTTACTCACGAACGGATGAAAACCACCCGTGCCAAAGCGCTGGCGATTCGCGGCGAAGCCGAGCGGATGATCACCATTGCAAGGCGAAGCGCCAATGGCAGCGACCTGGATAAGGTCAATGCCCGCCGGCTGGTTGCGGCACGCCTGGGCGACCCGATTGTGGTGAAGAAATTATTTGACGAAATTGCGCCGCGTTACGCCAATCGCAATGGCGGTTATACGCGGATGTTCAAGCTGGGGCCGCGGCAGGGTGATGCTGCCGAGATGGTTCTGCTTGAACTGGTTGAGGATTAAGAGCCCGCCGGTCTGAATTCCGGTTCGGGATGGCACGTTACCAGGTTATCATCGCCTACGACGGCACCCACTTCCAGGGCTTTCAACGACAGGGAAGCAACCGGACGGTGCAGGCTGAAGTTGAGGCAGCGCTGCGTTCACTGGGCTGGCAGGACGAAAGTATCCTGTATGCCGGTCGAACCGATAGCGGGGTACACGCCCTTGGTCAGGTCATTGCATTCGACCTGAACTGGCGACATACCCCCCAGCAGTTGCTGAAAGCGTTGAACGCCTCGCTTCCTGAGGATGTGGCGGTGCGCAGGGTGCAGATGGTTCGGAATGATTTTCATCCGCGCTACGATGCCCTTGCCCGCCAATACCTCTATCGTCTGTACTGTCAGGAGGAGCGGGATCCACTGCGCGAGCGCTACATGTGGCGGGTCTGGCCAGCGGTGCAGGCTGAACTTCTGCATCAGGCTGCCAGCCGGCTGATCGGTGAACACGATTTTGCGGCATTTGGTTCGCCTTTACGACCAGGAGGCAGCACCATCCGCAGAGTTTACCGGACAGAGTGGCAGCAAACCGCACAAACGGAATGGACTTTTCGGATCACCGCAAATGCTTTTCTTTACCGAATGGTGCGCAGACTGGTGTTTTTGCAAGTCCGGGTTGGGCAGCAGCAATTGTCATTGGAACAGTTCGAGGCTGCCCTCAAAATCCCACAGCCCCTGTTGCCCGGGCTGGCCAAACCGAACGGTCTATATCTGGAATGGGTGCAATACGAGGAGGACGATTTGAAATCTGAAGGGTTAATCAAAACCTTATCTGTCAGTGGAGAAGAGGACTGTGGATAAGACATACGTCATAAAAGGAAAACCTGAAACAAAGTGGGTACTGGTGGATGCCAGAGGTCAGAATCTGGGCCGGCTGGCGACCCAAATTGCCCGCTACCTGCTCGGCAAACATAAACCTACATTCACGCCGGGCGTAGCCATGGGTGATTACGTGGTGGTCATCAATGCGCAGCAACTGGATGTTACCGACAAGCGGTTGGATAGCAAGTTTTACTACAAGCATTCCAACTATCCCGGCGGATTGAAAGTTGTGGGGATGCGGGAACAACTGAACCGCCATCCTGATCGGGTTATCCGGGCTGCAGTGTGGGGCATGCTGCCACACAATAAACTGGGCCGCAAGTTGATCAAGCGTTTGAAAATTTACGCTGGCAGCGAACATCCGCACGAAGCGCAAAAGCCAGAGCCTGTTGCATAAAGGAGTGGGCAAGATATGTCTGTTCAGTATTACGAAGGTGTTGGGCGACGCAAAGAAGCCACCGCGCGCGTGCGCATCATGAGCGGGACGGGTAAATTTACCGTCAATCAGAAATCCATTGAGGATTACTTCAGCCGGATTGGCGATGTGGAAGCCATCCTCAAGCCGTTTCAGGCAACCCAGCAGGAACGTTCAACGTTCGATGTAACGGTTGTGGTAAAAGGCGGTGGGGTTACCGGTCAAACCGACGCGGTTCAGCTGGGGCTGGCGCGTGCGCTGGCGAAAATGAATGCGGACTTCGTTCATGAATTGCGCAAGTACGGTTTGCTCACCCGCGATCCGCGTGTTAAGGAACGCAAGAAACCGGGTCTCAAGCGCGCCCGCAAAGCACCGACCTACACCAAACGCTAAACATCCAGCACTTTTTCGATCACCATCCCTGCCGGGAAGGTGGATGAAATCGCAGGGCAGATTACCTCTACCAGTTTTTTTGAAAGCAGGTAGAGGGCTGCTCTGCAATGTTTTTGAGGTGATTACTTCTACCACAAGGGAGCCTCTTTATGGATATTCCACAAAATCAAAGCGGGATTGTCATTTTGGGGCTGGGGCCGGGTGAAGACCGTCACCTGACCCGAGAGGCATGGGAGTGGTTGAGCCAGATTGACCGCCTGTATCTGCGCACCCGCCATCATCCGCTGGTAACCAGTTTGCCGAAAAGCCTGGAGATCGTTTCCTTCGATTACTTATACGAAACCAGAGACACCTTCGAGGCGGTGTATGAGGCAATCGTAGAAGAAGTCCTCCAAATGGGCCGGCAACCGCAGGGTATAACCTACGCAGTACCCGGTCATCCTTTTGTGGCAGAAGCCACGGCTCCGGAGATTGTCCGCCGCGCCACTCAGCAGGGGATTGCGGTTCGGATTATTGAAGGGATGTCGTTTTTGGAGCCGGTATTCAGCGCTTTGCAGATGGATCCTTTTCCGCGGCTTGCGCTGCTGGATGCCCTTGAAATTGGAAGACTGCATACCCCCGGCTTTGCGCCAGATATGCCAGCGTTGATTACACAAATTTACAATCAGATGACGGCCTCGGCTGTCAAACTGGCGTTGAATGCGGTCTATCCGGATGAGTTTCGGGTCAGGCTGGTTCATGCTGCCGGTACCCGTCATCAAATTGTGGAAGATTTGATGTTGTATGAGATTGACCGCAGCCCTCATTTGGGATTGATGACGGCCTTGTTTGTCCCGGCCTTGGGAGCGGATACCTCGTTAGAGGCGTTTCAAGAAGTAGTGGCACGGCTGCGTGCGCCAGATGGTTGTCCATGGGACCGGGAACAAACCCACCTGACTCTGCGTAAGTACCTGCTCGAAGAAGCCTATGAAGCCATTGAAGCGCTGGATCATGAGGATGCGGATGCCCTGCGTGAAGAATTGGGGGATCTATTGCTGCAGATTGTTCTTCACGCACAAATTGCGGTTGAAGAGGGTGAATTTTCTCTGGCAGAGGTGATTCAAGGGATTCATCGCAAAATTGTCCGCCGCCATCCGCATGTATTTGGTGAGGTCAAGGTCAGCGGGGTGGAGGGTGTGCTGCGCAACTGGCAAAAGTTGAAAGATGAAGAGCGGGCAATGAACGGACAGGATCAGCCGAAAAGCATTCTGGACGGTGTTCCGTTGAGTTTACCGGCACTCTCGCAGGCACAGGAGATTCAAAGCCGGGCGGCCCGGGTTGGGTTTGATTGGAGTGAGATTCAACCAGTGTTGGACAAGGTCTTTGAAGAGATCAACGAAGTTCAATCAGCAAAGGACGATGCTGAAAGGGAAAAAGAACTGGGTGATCTATTGTTTGCAGTGGTCAATCTGGCGCGCTGGTATAAGGTAGATGCAGAAAGTGCTTTACGAGCAGCCAACCGGCGTTTTCGCCAGCGTTTTGCGCACATCGAAGCCAGAGCCCGTCAGGCCGGCAGGCAGCTCACCTCCATGAGCCTTGATGAGATGGATCACTGGTGGGATGAAGCCAAACGGATGTCCTGATTACTTTTTGCGCAATTCCGGTGAATCGAACCAAAGGCCGGAAATCAGATGAGGCTCGGCACGGTTGAAGACAATCCGCATGGTAACGAGATTGTCTTTCTCGTAAGTCAGGCGGTAAATCACAATTGTATACTTTTCATCCTGAAGCACCTGACTGATTTCATGGGACTGGTAGGCGCCCAGTTTGTCGGTCAGGGTTGAAAGAAGCTTCTCGAAGGCTGCCTCGTCCATGCCTTTTTGCATGTTTGCGTCAAAGTCTTTGGAAAAGGTTGGGTAATCGCGGTTGATCAGGCCGGCGATCAGGTTTTCACCCATCGGAGCGGCGTATTCCAGCACGGCTTCCCGTTCCTCGCCTTCCAACGTCACGGTTTTACTCTGGGCAGGTGAGAGCAGTGCACAGCCACCGATTAATAAGGACGCAATGATCAGCATTCCAACGATCCGATGGAAAGGATGGTATTTTTGCATGGTTTCCTCCTACAAAGGTTCAAAACGGGCCGTAAAGTGACGCAGCAGTGGTGGCGCATAAGTGATGCGATAACCGCGAAGCGTTTCGCGTTGATCGGTCAGGGATTTCAAAACCTCCACGATATAATCAAAATGGCTGCGGGTATAGGTGCGGCGCGGAATAGCCAGCCGAACCAGTTCTAATTTGGGGTAAATCATTTCTCCACTGTCGGGGTCGGGGTAAGCAAACATGACCGAACCAATCTCAACCCCACGAATACCGCCTTCCAGATATAGTGCCGCAGCCAGTGCCTGACCGGGATACTCGGCATGGGGAATGTGGGGTAAAAACCGACCCGCATCCAGATAAATTGCATGGCCACCGGCCGGTTCGATGATCGGGATACCGGCGGATTTTAATTGATCGGCAAAATAAGCCGTTTGCCCGATGCGGTAGGCCAGATATTCCTCATCCAGACCTTCCATGAGGCCAACCGCCATGGCGTCCAAGTCCCGCCCGGCTAACCCGCCGTAGGTTACAAAACCTTCCCGTAAAATCAGTTCGTTACAAATACGCTGGAACAGGTCATCATCACGGACTGCCAAAAAACCGCCAATGTTGACCAGTGCGTCTTTTTTGGCGGACATCCAGGCACCATCGGCCAGGGCAAAAATCTGCCGAGCAATCTCCAGTGTGGAAAGATGCGCGCAGCCCGGTTCTCGCTGCTTGATGAAATAAGCGTTTTCTGCAAATCGGCACGCATCAATAAAAAAGGGAATGCCGTAATGGTGGTAAACCTCGGCGACCTGGCGGATATTTTCGAGGGAAACGGGTTGTCCGCCACCGGCGTTGTTGGTAATGGTGATGCTGCCAAAGGGGATGTTTTGGGGGCCAACCTGCTCAATGAAGGTACGCAATTTTTGAACATCCATGTTGCCTTTGAACGGATGAGGATTGGTAGGGTCAAAGGCTTCATCAATGACCAGATTGGTTGGCCGTCCCCCTCGAGCGCGGATGTTACCGTCGGTGGTATCAAAATGCATATTCGAAGGGACGTACATGCCGGGTTTGACCAGTAATTGGGTGAGAATGTTTTCGGCAGCCCGGCCTTGATGGGTGGGAACGAAATGTTCAAAGCCAAAGATCTTTTGCATCACATCGGCAAGGCGATAGTAAGACCGGGCTCCGGCGTAGGATTCGTCCCCGGTCATCATGGCTGCCCATTGATCCTGACTCATCGTTCCGGTACCCGAATCGGTCAGGAGGTCAATAAACACATCTTCGGCGCGTAGATTGAAAAGGTTGTATCCGGCGGTTTGCATGGCTTTCTGGCGTTCATCGGGCGGGATGAGGCGGATTGGCTCAACCATTTTGATGCGAAATGGTTCAACAGGATAGGGTTTCATTGAAAAAATTATCCTCCGCAACAGGAATTGAAGGGGGAATCTGGGAAGGGTTCTTGCTCAGTTTATCACAAAAAGAGAGCGGTGAGGAGTTGACATTCATCCTGTAGGTTTTATATGTTATAGGTATTAACTGATTTTTGATTATAAATATTGTGACAAAAATTTATAAAAAGACAAGAAGACATAAATTATATTCATAAATCATTGACAAATTCGGATTATTTGTTATGATAGGAATAACCGATTCAAATCCGGAGAGAACCCAATGGCCATTCGAACAATCCCGTGTGACCCTGCGCCTAAAATCCGAATTCAGGCTGAAGATCATTTGTCACTGAGCGGCTGGGATCAACCCCAGATTCAAATTCGTGTACAGGATGAAGCCCGTTTGCAGGTCAGGCAAGAAAACGGCAGCTGGTGGATTCGCTGCGAGGAAGATACCGTGATTCAGGTGCCGATGCAGGCAGTGCTGCAAGTAGATTATGTTCACGGCTCGATGTCGGCAATTAACCTGACGGGAAACTTGAAGGTTGAAAATGTGGGTGGTCACCTGACGCTGCGAGAGGTTGGTGAAGTCCGGTGCGGGAATGTCGGCGGTCACCTGAAAGTGTTTAAGATCAACGGAGACCTGGTGGTGACCAATATTGGCGGAAACCTTAAGGGGGGTGAAATCCATGGGGTCTTGAGGGTGGAAAATACAGGTGGATCTATCAAGCTACTGGACGTGAGCCGTGCAGAAACCTTACGGGCAGGTGGAAACATAAAAGTAAAATTGCTTGAATTTTCCAATGACCTGCAGGCTTCGGCGGGGGGAAGTATCAAATTGTGGCTTCCGTCGGGCAGCGGATATCAACTGGATGCCAGCAGCGGCGGGGAGCGGATTGTCTTTCAGGAGCAAGGATCATCGGTCCGGCAAGTTACCCACCGTTTTCAGGGTGCCATTGGAGGTGGGGGTGTACGGTTGAGACTGGCTGCAGGCGGTTCTATTGCAATTATGGAGGGGGAATGGGAAGAGGAGAATGTTGAAGAGGAATTCGGTGTGCGTCTGGATGGATTAGGGGATCAGATTGCTCAGCGTATTCAGGAAAAGATGCGGCGAGTGGAAGAACGTACCAGACTGGCTCAAGAGCGAGCCGAGCGGGCTGCCAGCCGCAGAGCGGAACGGGGGGAGTTTTTGAACATTGGGGGAATGAGTTTCAATTTCGAGCGCCAGGCGGCTGCTCCTCGCAAGCGGGCCAGTGAGGAGGAGCGTCTGATTATTCTGAATTTGCTACGAGAGAAGAAAATTACGGCCGAGGAAGCCAATCGGCTGCTGGATGCACTCGAAGGCAGGTTTTCAGAAGGGTGAAAGACTTTGCTTGTCGAAAGAGTACAACACAGCAGGTTCCCATCCTGTGGAGGTCATGAATGAGCGAAGAGCGGCTTGAATTATTACGAAAAATTGAGGCGGGAGAAATTTCTCCGGAGGAAGGTTTGCGGTTGATCAATGCGCTTGAGGAAGATTCGACGGCTCAACCGCGGGTTTTGATTGAGGAGACTATTCAACCTGGGGAAGCAACCGAAAGAGTGAAAGAGGTTGATGTCGTCGAAACGGCCGGTGAAAAAAGTGCCCCGCCCGATTATCGTCGCTGGAGACGATTTTCGTGGGTGATCTTCGGCTTGATGGTGCTGTTGACATCTTTGTCAGCTGTTTGGATGGTTCTGGGCTGGTTGACCCGCCCATGGGGGTGGGGCTTCTGGCTGTCCTGGTTCCCCTTCCTGAGTGGAATTATCGGGATGTGGCTGTCTTATAACTCACTGTGGCTGCACGTACGGATTCGGCAACGCAAAGGGGCGAAGCCCGAAAAAATAGCTTTCAGTTTTCCGCTGCCTGTCCATGCTCTGGTCTGGTTTTTGCGGACATTTGGACGCTGGATGCCGCCAACTGTTAGAGAACAGAATCTGGCAGATATGCTCCATGAACTGATGAAGAATTTATCGAGCCAGGAACCGATTCATATTCAAGTCAATGATGAAGAAGACGGTGAGGAGGTTGAAATCTTTATTGGATGAAACGGTGGGTTTTGCCTTGGATCATTTTGATGGTATCTTTGGTTGTAGTTTTGGTTTCCTTTTTACCCGCGCCTTTGATAAGTAATCGGTTTGATGTGGATGAGGCTGTGATCTATGCAGGGCAATCCACGCAGACCCCCCAATTTATCCATTTTCAAATCTTCTACCCGCGGTGGATCAGGCTGGATGAAAGTGGTTCGTTCCTTCTCAAGATTAATCTGGACAGCGCCGAGATGGGAGATTTGCGGGCATGGCAGGCTCGCCTGGAAATGAATGGTGTGGTGATTTCTCCACACGGTGAGTCACGCCAGAGGGCTGTGGCTGGAAGGGAAACCATATTCCGCTGGAACATTAAACCTTATAAACGCAATGCCGGCCGGGGCACGATATGGGTTTATCAGGTGCGGGACAATGGCTCAAACGAAGGGGAAGCCAGATTAATTCTGGCGCATCCCTTTGAGGTCAGCACTTTGAACAGCCCGGGGGATCTCGGCTGGATGTTGCTGCGCGTGGTTGGCAGCGGTGGGCTAGCGGCATCTCTGCTCTGGTTTTGGATTGCCCGTAACCAGAATGCTGTATTGGAAGAGAATTCAGGAGGAGTTGCCAAAAATTAAATTTGGGGGATTTGCTTTACAAGCAGGGGGTAAATTGATAAAATGGATGTATTGGGTGGGGATGGGAAAGATTACCATTAATCCCTGGATCCTTAGACCTCGCAGGAGCATGTATGCTGGGAAACTGGTTGTACATCGGAATCTTTGCGCTGGTAGCACTGATGATGCCAGCACTCACAATTTTCATCGCAGGTATTCTCTCTCCAAAAAGACCGGATCCAATAAAAAATTCGACCTATGAATGCGGGGTTGAAACCGTAGGCCCTAATTGGACGCAAATTAAAATTCAATATTACGTCTTTGCCCTTGTTTTCTTGATTTTCGATGTTGAGGCGGTCTTGCTGTTCCCGTGGGCAGTGGCGTACCAGCTCTTACCCCTTTACGCCATTATTGAAGGAGTCTTATTCTTGTTGATCCTGGTGGTTGGGTTTTTGTATGCCTGGCGAAAAGGGGCGCTGGAATGGTTCTAATACCTTTGAAGGCAGGGAAGACCAATGGATTTTTTGCGTGATCCTTTTGGCTTTGTGATTCAAGAGTACACTGGCTGGCTGGGTGGATTGGGGTTGCCTGCTGGCTGGGTAGATATAATTGCCAAATTGACCGGTGCTCTGGTTCTCGCTACCGGCGCAATGTTGTTTGTGGTCTTTCTAATCTGGTATGAGCGAAAATTGATCGGCCGCATCCAGGACCGGTTTGGGCCGAATCGCGTCGGCCCGTGGGGAATTTTTCAGCCGGTGGCGGACATGCTTAAGATCTTTACCAAAGAATACATCACCCCGATTGGTGCAGATAAATTCGCCTACAATCTTGCCCCTATTCTGGCGGTGGCGGCGGTGCTTTTGTTGTGGTCGGTGCTACCGCTTTCGGTCACGGTCGTGGGTACCGATTTGAATGTCGGTCTGCTTTTTTTGGTTGCGGTTGGCGGTCTGGGGGAGATGAGTTATATCCTGGCCGGCTGGGGTTCCAATAACAAATACGCTCTGCTGGGGGCTTTTCGGCTGGTTGCTCAACTGATTTCTTACGAAGTGCCCCTCGTGCTTTCGGCACTGGTGCCGGTGATGCTGGCGGGCACTCTTAGTGTAAATGGGATTGTGCAAGCACAGGAAAGTGTCTGGTTCATCGTGGCAGCACCGGCGGCAGCATTGATTTTCTTTATTGCCTCCATTGCCGAAATTGGGCGCTCTCCATTCGACTTAATCGAAGCCGAATCGGAACTGGTTGCCGGCTACAACATTGAATACTCTGGCTTGAAATTTGGCATGTTTTTTGTGGCGGAGTTTTTACACGCTTTTACCGTTTCAATGATTTTTGCAACGGTGTTTCTGGGCGGGTGGCAAGGGCCGGGGGCTGCGGAAATCCCGGTTTTAGGATTTGTTTACCTCATGTTGAAAACCTTTGTGGTTTATTTTGTGACCATTCTTTTCAGGGGAACTTTACCGCGCTTTCGAATTGACCAGATGATGAATTTGAACTGGAAAGTGCTTACCCCCCTTTCTCTGGCATTGATAATGGCTATGGCAATTGTCGGCGGTTTGACAAGGGAATTGCCGGTCTTCTGGCAGGTAATTGCCTTTCTGCTGGTGAACCTTCTTTTGCTGGGGGCGACAGATCAATTGATGCGCCTTTCGCAGAGCAGGAAAACAAAATCCAACCTTCCCATGCAACCCCTACGAAAGGTTTTGACTACATCTACCAAACACGGGGCAGGAGAATGAACGGTCTTCAAGTGGTTTTTTTGCTTGCGGCGCTGGTTTCATTGTTTTCAGCCGCCATGGTCGTTTCTGCCCGCCGGATGATGCACGCCGCCTTGTGGCTGGTGTTGACCTTAATGGGCGTGGCCGTCATTTTTGTAACCCTGCAGTCTTCCTTCTTTGCCGTGGTTCAGGTTCTGGTCTATGTTGGGGCAATTGCCATCCTGATCATTTTTTCGGTGATGTTGACCCGCCGGGTGATGGAAGACCATGGTGATCAGATTCTACCGGGGTGGCGCGCGGCTGGACTGGTTGCCGGGCTTCTTTTCGCTATCATTGTGGGATTTCTTGCGCTCTGGCAGGGTTTTACGACGATGCTGGTAGAGTTGCCAGCGGATGCCGATAATCTTTTGGATTTGGGTCAGGCGTTGGTTTCTCCACAGGGATACGCCTTACCCTTTGAACTGGCATCGGTGCTGCTTGTGGCGGCTCTGATTGGTGCAATCACCATTGCGGTGGATCGCAAGGAGGATCAACACGGATGATACCGTTGGCATGGTATTTGATTTTTTCGGCGGCTTTATTTTGCATTGGCCTGTTTGGGGCGCTGGCGCGTAAAAATGCCGTGGCAATTCTCATGGGGGTCGAGTTGATGCTGAACGCGGTCAATGTCAATTTGATCGCTTTCTGGCATTATTACGCTCAGATGCGTAGCACTCCGTATGTCCATGGATTGGCATTCACCACCATGGTATTTGTGGTTGCCGCTGCTGAGGTGGCAGTAGGCCTGGCACTGGTCATTTCGGCTTACCGTCGGCGGCAAACGCCAGTGGTGGATGAGCTGACCCTGCTAAAAGGATAAAGGGGGGAGGCGAAATTGCATGGCTGTTGAAACCCTGATCGTCCTCATTCCGCTACTGCCATTGCTGGCTTTTTTTGCGATTGTGTTGTTTGCTCATCGTAACAATGCGCTATCTCACTGGCTGGCATTGATCGCGGCTGGGGTGGCGTGGATGCTCAGCATGATTGTTTTTAGGCGCGCCGTTCAAACGGAAGAACTCAGCCGGTTTCCTTTTGCGGCGGCGATTGAATGGCTGCCAACTGGCTCAGCCGCCCTGAAAATTGGAGTCCAAATTGACCCGCTCAGTGCAGTGACCCTTTTCTTCGTGGCCTGGACGGTGTTGATGATTTTCATTTACAGCATCGGGTACCATAACTTTGGACAACCCAAGGGTGAGCACGACCGTCCCGGCTTGCCCCCGCACGGCGCAGAAATCAGAGATGGGCACGGGCATGTGCATCGTGTCCCTTCCATTGAGCCGATGTATGCGCGCTTTTTCGCGTTGATCAGCCTGTTTGCCTTTGCGATGTTTTTGCTGGTGATAACAGATAATCTGTTGACGCTGTACATCGGTTGGGAAATCATGGGGCTTTGCTCTTACCTGTTGATTGGATTCTGGTATGCCAAAGAATCGGCACGCAATGCCATGATTAAGGCATTTCTGACCACGCGGGTGGGAGATGTGTTCATGCTGCTGGGGCTGGCTGCTCTCTATTCCCTGACTGGTACATTGAACTATCAGGTGATTTTAAACAATCCAGCTGTCCTGAACGGCCTGGCCAGCGCAGCTTCACCCCTGGCGGGGGTTTCCTGGGCAGGTTTGATTGGGATTCTGTTGATTATTGGGACGATTGGAAAATCAGCGCAATTCCCGCTGCATATCTGGCTGCCGGATGCCATGGAAGGTCCAACCCCGGTTTCGGCGATGATCCATGCTGCCACGATGGTTTCGGCGGGGGTGTATCTGGTCATTCGGTTCTTCCCCTTGCTCTCAGCCGGATGGGACGGTCATCACCTGACTTTGCCGATGCTGGTAATGGGGGCGGTGGGGGCATTTACTGCCCTTTTTGCGGCGACAATAGCCCTTGCTCAAAATGATATTAAGCGAGTGCTGGCTTACTCCACCATTTCTCAATTGGGATACATGATTGCTGGATTGGGGGTGGGTGCTTATGTAGCTGCGGCTTTTCATCTGGTCACCCACGCGTTTTTCAAGGCTTTGCTCTTCCTCGGTTCAGGGTCGGTCATTCATGGCATGGAGCATGGGGTCTTTCACACGGGTGAAAACATTGACCCGCAAAACATGCTTTACATGGGTGGTTTGCGGAAAAAGATGCCGCTGACCTTTTGGACCTTTCTGGCGGGGGGACTGGCACTTTCCGGCTTTCCGTTGATCACCGCCGGCTTCTGGTCAAAGGATGAGATTTTATCCGGTGCGTATGCCAGCGGACAGACAGCGATTTTTTGGATGCTGGCAGCGGCAGCCCTTTTGACCGCTTTTTACACCATGCGCCAGATCACCTTGACCTTTTTGGGACAACCGCGCAGTCATTCAGCCGAGCACGCCCATGAATCGAGGCCGGTAATGACCATCCCGCTGGTCATTCTGGCATTCTTTGCAATCACTGCGGGTTGGGTGGGGATTCCGGAGTACTTTCCGGCGGTTGGTGGGCTATTGCCAAACTGGTTTGAGGAATTTGTCGGGAGCATGCTGGTCTCGCATGGCGAAACGGCGCATTTCAGTCTGCTGCCACTGGGGGTTTCTGTAGTGGTTGCGCTAGGCGGTTTGTGGATGGGTTGGCTGACCTATCGAGGTGTTGTCAGACCGGTTGATCCGCTGGAAAAGCCATTGGGAGGGATATATACTTTGCTGCGAAATAAGTATTATGTGGATGAATTCTACCAATGGGCGTTCATCCGGCCGGCGCGCTGGCTGGCTGAAACATTAACTGATCGTTGGCTGGATCGCACGATAATTGATGGCGCGCTGCATTCGATTGCCGGTTTTGGGGTTTGGCTGGGAAAATCCCTGCGGAGATGGATTGATCTGCCCGTGATTAATGGCGCGGGCGATCTGACGGCTGCCGGCACACGCAATCTGGGTGCTTTTCTCCGTTCGCTGCAATCCGGTAGAGTGCAGATTTATGCGACGGTTGGATTGGGATTGGCGGCGATGGTTGCCATCCTGATTTACTTCCTGTGGGTGATTGGTTGATCGGGGAGGATGGAGAGGATGGAATTGATTACCAATCATCTGTTGAGCCTGATCCTGTTCACCCCCACAGTGGCTGCGTTGGTGATGTTGCTGCTGCCAAAAGACAAAACCACTCTGCTGCGTAATTTTGCTCTGGTTGCCTCGCTGATTCCGTTTGTCCTTACTCTTGTGGTCTGGGCAGGTTTTGATCCTCAACCGAGCCCTGGCGTGCCTTTTCAGTTTGTAGAAAAAGCCGAGTGGTACAGTGCTATTCGATCTTCCTATCATCTGGGGGTAGATGGAATCTCTCTGCCGATGGTTCTGCTGACCACTTTATTGACCCCGTTGGCTATCCTGGCATCCTACAGCATCGAAGAGCGGGTCAAGTCCTACATGATCCTGTTTCTTTTGCTTGAAACGGGCATGTTAGGGGTCTTTCTTGCACTGGATTTATTGTTGTTCTTCGTTTTCTGGGAAGTCGGCCTGGTGCCGATGTATTTTTTGATTGCCCAGTGGGGCAGTAAAAATCGCAACTACGCCGCGCTGAAATTTGTGTTGTACACCATGGGGGGCTCGCTTGGCTTGTTGCTGGCCATTCAACTGATGGGAGTGGCAGTAGGCAGTTTTGACTTGCTGGAATTGTATCAGCGCTGGCCGGGTCTGAATGAATTGAGCATTCCAATTGGATTACCGGTTGCAACCGTCAAGGCAATTGCTTTTTGGGCATTTGTGGTGGCGTTCGCCATCAAAGTTCCGGTCTGGCCTTTCCATACCTGGCTGCCGGATGCCCATACCGAAGCGCCAACCGCCGGTTCAATGATTCTGGCGGGAGTGTTGCTTAAACTGGGTGCCTATGGCTTTTTACGCCTGGTTTTGCCGCTCTTTCCGGCTGAATCGCAGCAATATGCCGGCGCGCTGGCATTACTGGGGGTGGCTGCCATCATTTTTGGAGCATTGGGCGCCTGGGCGCAAAATGATTTTAAGCGTTTGATTGCCTACTCGTCCATCAATCACATGGGTTTCGTGGTTCTGGGCATTGCTGCTGCCGCAGCCCTGTTAAATACGAGTTCGCCGGTAGCACTGCTGGACAAGAACATCGCCCTGAACGGGGCGGTGCTGCAAATGTTCAATCATGGCCTCAGTGCTGCTGGGATGTTCTTCCTGGTGGGTGTGTTGTATGAACGCACCCATACCCGTGATCTGAATGATTTTGGCGGTTTATTTGCCGTAGTCCCAGTTTATGGCGGTGTATTGATCTTTACGGCGATGGCATCACTTGGGCTACCGGGGTTAAACGGCTTTATTTCGGAATTCTTGGTGGTGAGAGGGGCGTGGCCGGTGATGACGCTGGCAACAGCATTGTCCATGATCGGCCTGTTCTTTACCGGAGCTTATATTCTCAAAGCCTTGAAGATGGTACTGCACGGCCCGCTGAATGCCCGCTGGCTGGGTCACTTGACCGATATGACCCGCCGGGAAATGATGGTGATTGCCCCCCTGATGATCCTGATGCTGATTTTAGGGGTTTGGCCGGCGTGGCTGCTGGATGTGATCAATCGCGCGGTAGCTTTTCTGTTTTGAGAGGTGAGTGATGCAGTTTCCAATTCTGAGCGCTCTGATCTTCACTCCCATTGTAGCCGGGATCATTCTGCTGTTCCTCCCTGCCGAAAATCGAGTTTGGATTCGGCGGATTGCACTGGTGGCAGCCACACTGATCCTGCTAATGTCTTTTGTCCTGTATTTTACTTATGATGTCAGTCGGGGAGGCTATCAATTCCTCGAAGAAGCAAAATGGCTTCCGCAATTTGGTATCCATTACAAACTGGGTATTGACGGAATCAGCCTGCCGCTGGTTTTGCTTTCGGGACTGGTCATTTTCTCGGGTGTGTTGGTTTCATGGAATGTCGAGGATCGCCCGCGTGAGTTCTTTTCGTTCCTGATGTTTTTGGGGGCGAGTGTTCTGGGCGTTTTTTGTGCACTGGATTTATTCCTGCTGTTTTTCTTTTTTGAACTGGCTGTTTTTCCAAAGTATCTGATGATTGTGGTATGGGGTTACCCAAAGACGCGTGAATATGGCGGCATGAAATTAACCCTCTACCTTTTCATTGGTTCGGTAATTGCGCTGGTCGGCACCCTGGCGATTTACTTTGGCTCCGGTTTGCGAACCTTCGATTTGCTGGCATTGGAACAGGCTGGCTTCCCGGCAGAATTTCAGCGTTTGTGGTTCCCGTTTGTCTTTCTGGGTTTTGCCATTTTGGGAGGCATTTTTCCCTTCCATAGTTGGGCGCCGGATGGCCATGTCGCTGCCCCGACCGCCATCTCAATGCTGCTGGCCGGGGTGGAAATGAAAGTTGGCGCTTTTGCGGCTTTGCGGGTTGGTATTCAATTATTACCCGAAGGGGCGCAGTATTGGGCAGCGGCTATATTGCTGCTGGCGACAATTAATGTGGTGTATGGAGCTTTTATTGCTATGGTGCAGACCGATTTCAAGTATGTCATTGGCTTCTCGTCGGTTTCACACATGGGATTGGTGCTGATTGGTTTTGCAACCCTCAACCGGGACGGCTTGCTGGGAGCCGGAATGCAGATGTTTTCCCATGGGGTAATGACGGCTCTCTTCTTTGCGATTGTTGGAATGGTGTATGATCGCGCCCATACTCGCGAGATTGGGGCGTTGGGCGGTCTTGTGCAAAAAATGCCCTGGGCAGCGGTGGGGTTTATCATTGGCGGTTTGGTTTCGATGGGAATGCCCGGTTTTTCGGGTTTTGTTTCGGAAATTCCGGTGTTCATGGGGGCGTGGCAGGTGGCTCCGCTGGTGGCTATCGTAGCCATCCTCGGTATTCTGATCACCGCAGCCTATATCTTCCTGGTTGTGCGGCGGGTTTTCTTTGGGGAAATTCCCCCAGCGCTGGATCAAAGCGTTACCGATATATCCCGTAAGGATAAACTGGTGATTGGAATGTTAGCACTGGTGATGATATTGCTGGGGTGGTTTCCCTCGCTCCTGACCCGTCTGATCGAACCCGGGGTTCAATCCATTTTAGCCCTGATTGGAGGTGGCCGGTGAGCTCTGCCTTCACTCCTGAAATGTGGCGCTCCATTTTTCCTGAAATCGGGTTGCTGATTCTTGCAATCGTCTTATTAGTTTTCGATCTAATCTGGCTTAAACAGCCTCAGATGCGCGCCAGATGGCTGGGGTGGATGACCAGTATCGGGATTGTCCTGATCATGGGGATTTCGGCTGGAATTTCAATGCCCCAGGGCCAGGGCAGCGTGGAGTGGGGCGGAATGCTGCGATTCGATGCCGCTGGATTTGTATTTCGGATGATTTTCATGAGCGCAGCCGCATTGACCGCTCTGTTTGCCAGCCAGTTTGAGGCATTGAAAAAACGAGGTGAATTCTATGCCCTTTTGTTGATCAGCACGCTGGGGATGAATCTGATGGCTTCGGCTGCAGATTTGATTTTGCTCTTCCTGGCGATTGAAACTACCTCGCTTCCTTTGTATGTCATGGCAGGCTTCTTGACGCGGGATGACCGTTCGGTAGAAGCCGGCATTAAGTATTTTCTTTTTGGGGCAATTACCTCAGCCGTTATGTTGTACGGTTTTAGTCTGATTTACGGTCTGACCGGCACTACCCAGATTTATGAATTGCGTTCCGCTTTTCAAGCGGGTAATTTACCGGTCGGGTTAGCAGAATTAGTGATTGTTCTCGTACTGGTCGGTTTCGGGTTCAAGATTTCTGCAGCGCCGTTCCATTTTTGGGCGCCGGATGTTTATTCGGGTGCGCCAACACCGGTGGCGGGATTTCTCTCAACAGCCAGCAAAGCGGCCGGGTTTGCGGTTCTCTTACGGGTTCTTCAAATTGCCTTTGCCGGACAGGGCAGTTTGTGGACGGTGTTGATTGCGGTTCTTGCAACTGCCAGTATGCTCATCGGAAATTACCTTGCACTTGCACAACGCAGTATCAAACGACTGCTGGCTTATTCTTCGATTGCTCATGCCGGCTATATCTTAATTGGGGTTGCTGCCGATTCGGAATTGGGCACGCTATCGGTAATTTATTACCTGATTGCCTATCTGGTGACCAATCTGGCTGCTTTCGGCATCGTCAACCTCATCGAGAGTAGGGTGGGTTCGGATGAGATCAGTGCGCTGGCTGGACTGAACCGACGGTCTGCCGGTTTGGGGCTTGCCATGTTGGCTGCGCTGCTTTCCCTGGGGGGCATTCCTCCTTTTGCTGGCTTCTTCGCGAAATTGTTGGTCTTTGCGGCTGCCGTTGAACGAGGGTTGATCTGGCTGGTGCTGGTTGGGGTATTCAATGCGGTTGTGGGTTTATACTACTACTTGAATGTCCTCAAAGTGATTTATCTGCATCCTCCGGTTGAAGAGAAGGAAGTTTTCCCTCCGACCCCGGCTTGGAGGATTGCCTTGTGGGTGTGTCTGGCGGGTATCCTGCTGATTGGTTTCTGGTTTGCGCCGTGGTATTCGTTGGCACAGGCTGCTACAAGCGCAATTTGGATTTATTGACGCACAATTTTCCATCTGATATAATGTTTTCGTCATGAGCCAACCAAACGCCGATGAACCTTCACGACGCCAAAAAATTCTCAACCTGACCCTGGCGAGTGTAACGGCGCAGGTGGGGTGTGTTACTCTGGTGATTGTGTTGGCAGCGGTCTTTGCAGGCATCTGGCTGGATAACCGTTTTGAAACCCGCCCGTGGTTTACCGTGGGATTGCTGGTGGTAAGCATCCCGATCTCTCTGGCAATCATGTTCTGGATTGTCCGATTGGCGGTTTCAAAGATTAAACCCGGCTCTGGTATATCGAACAAATCTGGTAAAAAGGAGGAAACGGGTCTTGGAAACAACGCGTAAATGGCGCTGGGGAAAAAACCGTTGGATTGTGCTGTTGTTTATCGTTTTGAGTGTTGTAGCCATCAACATTGCCGTCCCTGTCCAGCCTCACATTCAAGTTGCTCCCGAAAGAATAATTGAAGAACCCTTATTCAATCTAGGCCCGCTGGGGGATTTTTATCTGGTCAACACACTGCCGACTTTGTTGGTCGTTGATCTGATCATCATTGCCATGGCATTTGCTGTCCGGCAGAGCCTTCGGAAAGGTGACCTTGTCCCGCGCGGAATTGCCGGTGCGATGGAAGGTTTGATTGAGGTTTTATACAACCTGACCGAATCGGCGGCTGGAAAACATGCCCGGCGCATTTTCCCGTGGTTTGCCACGATTATGATTCTGGTACTGGTTGCCAACCTGATGAAAATATTGCCGGGTATGGAATCCATTGGGGTGATGCATCATTATGAGCCCGGTCATCCGATTCAAAATCTGTTTGGGAATGTTTACACGGTTCTTCCGGGTGAAGCAGAACACGGGGAGGGATATATCGTGACCCCCTTCTTCCGTGCGCTTTCCACGGATTTGAACTTCACCCTGGCTCTGGCTTTGATTTCGGTGTTCATGACGCAGGTGATTGGGGTTCAGACTCAGGGATTGCGGTATTTCACCAAATTCATTAACTTCACCACGATGTTCAAAAAACCCTTTTTCGGATTTATGGACTTTCTGGTGGGTTTGTTGGAATTGATTTCAGAATTTGCTAAAATCCTCTCATTTACATTCCGTTTGTTTGGTGTTATGTTTTCCGGTTTCGTACTGGTGGCATTGGTGGCGACATTGCTGCCTGTTTTCGTGCCATCCATGATTTACATGTTTGAGGTCTTCATGGGCGTCATTCAGGCCTTTGTCTTTGGAATGTTGACGATGGTCTTTATGGCAATGGCGACCCGCGGTCACGGTGAAGAAGAACATCACTGAAATTTGAAATTATCCACCACATTCGAGGAGGTCAACAAACAATGGAAGGCAACATCGTTTTAGCAGCAAAATTTATTGGCGCGGGTCTGGCGATGATTGGTGCGCTCGGCGCCGGGATTGGGATTGGCCTGAGTGTGCAGGGCGCTTTGCAGGGCATGGCTCGCAACCCGGATGCTTACGGTAATCTGCTTACCAACATGATTTTGGGTATTGCTTTTTCCGAAGCGATTGCGATTTACTGTCTGGTGATTGCATTCTTGATGTTGTTCGTGTTGTGAGGAGGTCGCTTTGGAAAAGTTAGGCATCAATCTAGGCTTTATTTTGATCCAAATCCTTTCTTTTGGGATCATTTTTATTGTCCTGAAAGAGTGGGTATATAAACCCCTGACAGCCCAGTTGGAAAAACGCCGGCGGGCAATTGCGCAGGGACTGGAAGATGCCCGGGTGGCTGCCGAGGCGCGCGCAAATGCAGAACGTGAGTCCAGCCGGATAATTTCTGAAGCCCAGCAAAAGGCAGCCGAAATTGTGAGAGAAGCAACCGAACGGGCGGAAGCAGCTGCCAAAGATGTGCGCTTGCAGGCCAATGCCGAAATTGCCAAAGCCCGTGAACAGGCAATGGCGGAGATTGAACAGGAACGTAATCGTGTATTGAGCGAAGTACGCGGTCAAATTGCGGCACTGGCAATTGCAGCAACCCAAAAGTTGATTGGCCAAACGCTGGACGAACAACGCCAACACGCACTTTTGGAAGAATTCTTCTCAGGTGTACGGGGCGGTAAGGTGGTCGTTTTGGAAAATGAAACGATCAGCGGACAGGCCGCAGAGATTACCAGCGCATTACCGCTTACCGAGGCGGAACAACAATCGGTCAAGCAGGATATCCTCGCCAGACTGGGCGGAGCGGCCTCGGTTACCTTCCGGGTTGACCCCTCGATTTTAGGTGGATTGATCATCAAGGTTGGTGATCGGGTGATTGACGGATCGGTGGCTGGTCAACTACAAGGGCTGCGCCAGACCTTGCTCTAAAAACTTTTTTGGGTAGGAGATTTTTGCCACCTGTGATATAAAATGACAGGTGGCATTTGTTATCTGCTACGATGAAGAGACTTGAAGAACTCATTCAAAATTTGCCAGTAAAAGTGCTGGCTGCCCAAAACCTGAGCGGGGTAAAGGTGAGCGGTATCGTGCTGGATTCGCGTCAGGTGCAGCCGGGCTACCTGTTTGTGGCGTTGAGTGGTGGAAATACCGACGGGCATCGCTTTATTCCCTCGGCAGTGGAAAGAGGCGCGGCTGCGGTGGTTGGCAGTAAACCGTTGAGTGAAGTTCCCTCCGACCTGCCCTATATTCAGGTGGAAGAAACACGGCCGGCGCTGGCGTATCTTTCAGCGGCTTTTTTTGACTACCCGGCGCGGTCGTTGACGGTGATTGGTGTAACCGGCACTGATGGGAAAACAACCACTTCGACCATCATTTATTCCATTCTGCGCAGTGCGGGATTAAAAGCTGGGATCATCTCCACGGTGAATGCTGTGATTGGGGATGAGGTCATTGACACCGGATTTCATGTTACTACACCGGAAGCACCGGATGTGCAACGTTATCTGGCAAAAATGCGGGATGCCGGACTAACCCATGTGGTTCTCGAGGCGACTTCACACGGTCTGGCACAGGATCGGGTGACTGCTTGCGAGTTTGACATCGGGGTTGTTACCAACATCACCCATGAACACCTGGATTATCACGGCTCATATGAGGCTTACCGGGCTGCTAAAGCGCGCTTGTTTCAACATCTGCAATCTACGGTTGAAAAACCACAGGGAAATCCGCGACTGGCGGTACTCAATCGTGATGACCAATCTTATGATTACCTGAACGACCTGATCAGTGGCCGAAAGCTAACCTACAGTGTAGTTAATCAAGCCGATTTTATGGCACTCCATCCAGAGTACACACCGAGAGGGTTGGTCTTTCAAGTTTGCTTTGAGGGCGAAAAACTTATCGAAATCCACAGCCGCCTGGTTGGAGAGTACAATATCTCCAATATTCTGGCAGCCCTGACGGCAACGATTGGGGGGGTAGGTATTCCACCGGCTGAAGCCGCGCTTGGGGTGGAGAGGACAAATCCTGTGCCGGGCAGAATGGAACAGATAGATTTAGGACAGGATTTTATTGCAATTGTTGACTTTGCCCACACTCCCAATGCGCTCAAGCGGGCTCTTCAAACGGCTCGCCAGATGACCAGCGGGAAAGTAATTGCGGTTTTTGGCTCGGCCGGGCTGCGGGATCGGCTTAAACGACGGATGATGGCAGAAACTTCCGCAGAACTGGCAGATGTGACCATCTTGACCGCAGAGGATCCGCGCACCGAATCGCTGGAAGAGATTTTAGAGGAAATGGCAAAGGCTGCTCGATCCAGTGGGGGAGTCGAGGGGAAAAATCTTTTTCGTGTAGCCGACAGGGGTGCGGCAATTCGGCTGGCTGTTCAGCTGGCAAAACCTGGCGATCTGGTCATGGCGCTTGGTAAGGGTCACGAGCAATCCATGTGTTTTGGAGAGATTGAGTATCCATGGGATGATCGCGTAGCGATGAGAGCAGCTCTGGCAGAGCGGATGGGATTGCAAGGCCATTCCATGCCGTACCTGCCTACCCAGGATAAGTGAAAAACAAACCGCCCACCGAAACCGGTGGGCGGTAGATCAGCTTTGGGATGGTCTCTCGATATGTTCGGCTATTAACGGCGACGTTGCCCACCGCGGTTGTCAAAACCGCGATCCCCACCGCCACGCCGTTCACCACCACCCGGTCTTCCACCACCGGATGGCCGATTGCCACCGGATGGACGCCCACCCGAAGGTCGGCCTCCGCTGCGGCCATTGCGGTCATTTGCCTGGGCTTCTTCCAGTGACCATCCTTCTAAAACGGCTTGCCGTGAAAGGCGGATTTTTCCGGATTCGTCTATACCGGTCACCATGACGGTGATCTCGTCGCCGACATCCACGACATCCTGAACGCTGGCAACCCGTTCGCTATCCAGCTGCGAGATGTGAACCATCCCGTCTACGTTCGGTAGGATTTCAACAAAGGCACCAAAATCGGTTACCCTGACCACTTTACCGGTGTAAATTCGTCCCACCTGCGGGATTTCGATGAGCGATTCAATTCGTTCACGGGCGGAACTTTCGCCAATTCCATCCGTTGCAGCGATATAAACGGTACCGTCATCGTCAATATCAATTTTGGTATTGGTTTCTTCCTGGATGGCACGGATGATCTTGCCGCCCGGACCGATAATGGCGCCAATTTTATCTACCGGAACCTGAATGATGGTGATACGCGGAGCATGCGGTTTAAGCGAAGGGCGCGGGGCCGGAATGACTTCCAGCATCTTGTCGAGAATGAAAAGGCGTGCTTGACGAGCCTGTTCCAGAGCCTGTGTCATCAACTCAGCGGTGATGCCTTTGATTTTGATGTCCATCTGGAGGGCAGTAATGCCTTCCCGCGTTCCGGCAACTTTGAAATCCATGTCCCCAAGATGATCTTCCATCCCCTGAATATCGGTCAGGATTTGGAAGCGGTCGCCTTCCTTAATAAGACCCATAGCCACCCCAGCAACCGGTGCTTTGATTGGCACGCCGGTATCCATTAAAGCCAGAGTGGAACCGCAAACGGACGCCATCGAAGTGGAGCCGTTTGAAGAGAGCACCTCGGAAACAAGGCGGAGAGTATAGGGGAATTCTTTCTCTGGCGGGATAACGGGTACTAAGGCGCGTTCAGCCAGAGCACCGTGACCAATTTCCCGGCGGGATTGACCGCGCAAAGGTTTAACCTCCCCGGTTGAATAGGGCGGGAAGTTGTAATGGTGCATGTAACGTTTGGTTTCAATCGGGGTCAGGTTATCCAGTTCCTGGGCTTCTTTGGGAGTGCCGAGGGTGGCCAGCGTCAACACCTGAGTTTCACCGCGGGTGAACAAACCGGATCCGTGGGCGCGGGGTGAAACATCCACTTCGCACCAGATGGGACGGATTTCGGTTGGGGTACGACCATCCGGTCGAATCCCACGATTAAGGATGCGGTTGCGCACAACTTCTTTCAAGACCTGATCAAAGGCTTCGGTTGCCGCTTTGGTGAGGGTCTCGTCCTCGGCGGTGAATTCGGCCACAACGGTTTCGCGTAATTCGTCAAGGCTTTCGTTGAGTTCCGATTTGGTGTGGGGCGCATCCAGGCGGGCTTCGATTTCGGCTGCTACCCGTTGACGCATACGTTCTACAAGGCTCTCATCGAGCGTTTCGATGGTAACTTCACGCTTGGGTTTGCCGATTTCGGCAGCCATTTTTTCCTGAACATCAATCAGTGGCTGGAGGGCTTGATGACCGAACATCAAGGCTTCAACCATTACATCTTCGGGAATGATATCGGCTCCGCATTCCACCATCAAAATGGCTTCCCGAGTTCCAGCGATACGTAAATCCAGGTCGGATTGCTCTTTTTGATCAAAGGTCGGATTGATGATGAATTCACCATTGATGCGTCCGACTCGCACGGCGCCAATTGGCCCGCCCCAAGGGATGTCGGAGATCATCAAAGCCGCTGAGGCAGCGTTGACAGCCAGGATGTCAAGCGGATTATCCTTGTCGGCTGACAAGGAAAAGCAAATCACCTGGACTTCATTGCGCATATTTTTTGGAAAAAGCGGGCGCAGAGGGCGGTCAATCAGGCGCGAGATGAGGATTGCCTCATCGGAAGGTTTTCCTTCCCTGCGGAAGAAAGAACCCGGAATACGCCCCCCGGCGTACATGCGCTCTTCGTAATCAACCGATAGCGGAAAGAAGTCAATACCTTCCCGAACGCCACCCATGGTTGCCGCGGCAAAGACAATTGAATCGCCGAGTCGTAGAGTGACAGCGCCACCCGCTTGACCGGCTAATTTGCCCGTTTCGATGGTTATGGTACGACC
This sequence comes from Bellilinea caldifistulae, assembly GCF_001306055.1. Lineage (GTDB taxonomy): Bacteria > Chloroflexota > Anaerolineae > Anaerolineales > Anaerolineaceae > Bellilinea > Bellilinea caldifistulae. The sequence continues at coordinate 39,003 of NZ_LGHJ01000018.1, forward strand.
ACCGACCTGGGCTGTGTAAATTTTTGCTTCAGGTTTACTCATTTTTATCCTCTCGTTTATTCCCCCACCCGGTTAGGGACTGAAATCTGACGAGGAATCCATTTCCTCGGCAGGTTTCAATACCCAACCGTGGGGGTGATTTTAAATTATTCAATTATCGCAGTTGAAGCGCATGCTTCAAAAAACGAGTAGATGGTATTCCTTGCCGCCATCTACTCGTTTTTGATTTTTAGCGGTAGCGCAAGTTCAACCGCTCAACAAGTGCCTGATACCGCGCCAGGTCTTTGCGGCGCAGGTATGCCAGTAGTCGGCGGCGGCGCCCAACCATTTTGAGCAATCCGCGACGGGATGATTCATCATGTTTGTTACTGCGCAGATGCTCCGTCAGCTGGTTAATGCGCTTGGTTAGAATTGCCACCTGTACTTCTGGCGAACCGGTGTCGCTTTCATGGCGGTGGTATTCGCCGATAATTTCGGCTTTGGCCTCTTTTGTTAAGGTCATGACGTCTGCTATCTCCTTACAGAATTGAATTTTATTGAGCAGGTCTCCATTTCAGCAGCATTCACCGCCGAAAGGTCCAGTCACGAAGCAAAATTATACCAGAATTTTGTTAATTTGTGGGATCGTATTGCCTTCGGGCCAGGGGGTTTCTCAAGGACAATAAAAGGGATTCCTCTGCTGCTCACGGGGAAGCGTTGGAAGGCAGGGTGATCAAAGACCTCTCAATTTCAACAACTTTGAGAAAACCCTCGCTTCTTTCGGAGGCAGAACCCGCTTATCCTGGAGGAGTTGACCTTTGAAGAACAGGGCGAATCCTTTCTCGAACCTCTGCTGGAAAGGCAGGTAAACAGCGGCGGATCAAGCGGCGGAGATCTTCCGATGCTGCCGAGCCGACTAACTGGCGGATGTAATAAACCACTTCGGCCGGCGTTCGCTCGGCTAAAGTGATCAGCACCTGACTCAATTCGTGGTTTAGGGCTTTAGGGCTGCTTTGAAAGAGAGGTGTGCAAAGATCAAACACCTGGGGCAGATTCTCAAACTCGCGGTCGCTGAGCAAGGGCAAAAGAGCCATCAAACTGAGCTTTTTAGATGGGATTGAAATACCGGATGCCCAATCTTGAATTTTAGCAAGCCAGCGTTGAATGGCATGCCGACGCAGGTTGACTGTGCCTCGCTCAAAAAGTGCTTCGAGCAATTCGCGGTCCTTTTCTGAAAATGCCCATTCTTCGATGGTTTGAAGAGTATGTTCAAATTCAGATGGTGGAAGCAGCCCTAACAGGTAGGTCGCCAGCAAGCGGGGCTCCTCTTTATCCTCTTTCCAAAGCACATTTGCTAAATTGAACGCCGGTGTTGGGTTTTCATTCACCAGAGCGTAAAGGGAAAGTTCGATTTGTCGAACTACAACCGGCGGTACGTGATAAGCCTCTATTTGACGGCTGGATTCTGGTGCGCTGGCTGCTGCACGGTAGGTGTGATCTGAATAGGTATCCAGTAAGTTTCGCAACTGAATGACATATTCTTTGGGCTGGGTATATTTCCAGCGCAATAGCTCAATTTGTTTCTTTAAATGGGTGAGCGAGACTGCCGGCATTCGTCCATCAATATGCGCGGGCAAAGTAGACTTTGCGCTGGGCTGGTTTACCGCACACAATACAGGTACCTTTACCTTCCGGTTGGTCAAGCGGCATGCAGCGGGTGGTGGCTTTGGTGTCTTCTTTGACTCTGGCCTCACATTCCGCGCTGCCGCACCACCATGAGAATGCCCAGCCGTTTTGCACCACTTCTTTCAGTTCCTCATAATTATTCGGGTCAAAAATATGCTCGTCGCGGAAGTGGGTGGCCCTTTCCAGCAGGGCTGCCTGGATTTCGTCTAAAACATTGCCAATCTGAATCGATAGTTGATCCACAGGCAGGGTGGATTTACCAGCCTTGCCGGGTAGGTGACGTCGGGCAAGTGTTACAACCCCATGATCCACATCTTTAGGCCCAATTTCAATGCGGAGCGGCACCCCTCTTAATTCCCAGTCATTGAATTTGAAACCGGGGGTGACCTCGGTTCGTAGATCCACTTTGAACCGCCATGCGGAAAGTTGTTTTTCAACCTGCTGTACAGCAGCAAAAACTTTTGATTGTTCCTGATCGTTTTTGTAGATCGGTACTACCACAATTTGAATGGGAGCCAATCGCGGCGGGAGAATTAATCCCTGATCGTCCCCATGAGTCATAATGATTGCGCCGATGAAACGAGTGGATAGGCCCCAAGAGGTTGTCCAACAGTATTGCAGGGAGTTGTTCGGGTCAAGGTATTGAATTTCAAAAGCACGGGCGAAGTTTTGTCCCAAAAAGTGAGAAGTTCCCGCCTGCAACGCGCGGGTATCGCCCATCATCGCCTCGATGGTGTACGAATCTACTGCACCGGCGAATTTCTCCGTTTCACTCTTTTTGCCGGGAATGACCGGCACAGCGGCTTCATTTATGGCAAAGTCGGTATAAACATTCAACATCCGGACAGTTTCTTCAACGGCTTCCTCGGCGGTCGCATGGGCGGTGTGGCCTTCCTGCCAGTAGAACTCCAGCGTGCGCAGGAACAGGCGGGTGCGCATTTCCCAACGGACCACATTCCCCCATTGATTGATGAGAACCGGCAGGTCCCGATAAGACTTGATCCATTTGGAGTACATGTAACCGATGATAGTTTCCGAGGTGGGACGGACAACTAATGGTTCTTCCAGTTTTTCACCGCCGCCGATGGTTACAACCGCCAGCTCGGGGGAAAAACCTTCAACATGTTGCTTCTCTTTTTCCAAAAAAGACATGGGAATAAAGAGGGGGAAGGCAGCGTTGACGTGACCGGTTGCCTTAAAACGTTTATCCAACGCCTGCTGAATGTTTTCCCACAAGGCCCAGCCATACGGGCGGACGACCATACAGCCGCGTACAGGGGCGTAATCAGCCATTTCGGCTCGTTGAATGACTTGATTGTACCATTCAGAGAAATTTTCACTTCGGGTGGGTAATTTTTCGGTGCTCATGCAACTTCATCCTGATTTTTTGGATTGGTTATTCGCAACAAACTGGTAGGCCTGGTCAACATCCCTTGCGAAGAGAAGTTTATCCCAATCGGCGGGGTTAGCCATTTCAGCCATTTCGTGTCGAATGGTTTCAAAAATGGTTTTCCATTCTTCCCCGACCAGAACGAGCGGGCGGGGGGGTAAGGCCTGAATCACCAGTAGATTCCAGTAGAGGGTTGTTTCGGCCAGTGTTCCGGCGCCACCGGGTAAGGCAATGGCAGCATCACAACCATAGATCAACCGTTGAATTCGTTCCAATAAAGTTTGCGTGCGCCATTCTTCTTTCACCCAGCGGTTTGGGCCGTTTTTTCGCCAGCGTTCGATTTGTTCACAGGTCACACCGATCACATGACCGCCGGCCTCAGCAGCGCCCCGCGATACGGCTTCCATGGTGCCCATGTACCCACCGGTCAAGACGGTGTGACCGCCTTCAGCGATCAAACGACCTAAACGTAAGGCATTTTCGTAAGCCGGCTGTCCCGGTTGGGGTTTTGAACTTCCAAATACGGTGATATTCATGGCTGAATGAATGTCTCTTATTTTACCTGATCCTGATCCCAATTGCGCTGGTAATTCTCTCGTAATTTCTTCAATATGGCTTGTTCGAGGTCAATCTGGCTCAGATGAGCCAGTTGAAAAAGATAAAGGGCAACATCGGCCAGTTCACCCGCCAGTTGATCGGGCTGGGTCGAGTTTTCTGACCATTGAAAATGTTCCAAAACCTCGGCGGTTTCAAGGCAGAGGGAGATGGCAATATTGCGTGGGGTTTGCGGGCGCGGGCTCTCGGCTTCGTACCAGCCTTTGCTGTGGACGAATTGATCCATCAATTTCAGGAATTCATGCAGGTGCATTCACGATTGCCTTTGGTTTAAATTTGGTGTATAGGAGTAAAAAAACGATAAGCCAGCAGGTTGTAAAGAAGAAAGGAAAAACCACATTTGTACTGGAAAGTGCAGGTAAAGGGACAGCAAAAGTCAACCAGGAAAAGGCTGAAAGAAAAATCCATAATATCTTTAGAGTAAGCCCAACCCGACTAATAAAAGGTTTGCTCCCAATAAATAGCCCAAGAATTAACAGTAACTGATCATTCGAAAGGGTTCTTGGCATGAGGAATACTGAAAGAATTGAAAGCAGGACAAAGAACAACAAGTTAAGATAGGACAAATTGGATATCTCAATATTCTCTGGTTTATAAACAACCCTTAACCAAACAAAAAAAGTCAGAATTGTTCCTGCCATCACAACCATAGTCCAAAAGGTCGACGGAATTTGAGTGAAAGACATGATAGAAGACAGTAAATAAGCGGGGGTAGATTGGTTGTAAATAGCGTATTTTTGCAATTGACCTACCCAAAAACTTAACCAATCAGGTAAAAGCACCCAGCTGATAATAACAAAGACCATTATCGAGAGGCAAAATGCCAGAATTGTGTAAAAATAGTGGCTTTTCAAACAAATCAATAATGCAAAAATCAGGAGTAACAAAGAAATTTGAGGTTTACCAATTGTCCATGCGAGCAAGAATCCGATATAGATTTGATGACGAGGCTTTGGCATCTCTTTGCTAAGTATCAAGACATAAAAGGAATATAGAAGAATCACACTGATTAGATTGCTAAAATTGCCCAATATGATTCCAAAACAGAACGGGTAGAAAGTCAGGCCAATAAAGATAAAGGATTTTTGTTCTTTATAAATTTGATACAGACAGGTAAGAAAAAGCAATAAATTCAGACTCATCCACAACGATTGGGATATAGAGATATCCAACCATGCAAAAGGCATAACCCAAAATAACATAAAAATGGGGTATGCAAAACCTAGCTGATCCTCATCGGGATGTGCCAGCCTGCCAAGGATACCCAGTTGAGCCATTTGGGTTACTTCTTCGGAGTAGGGATTCTTGCCTTCGAGAAGATACATTCTTGCAGCTGTGTAAAACGTGTAATAATCTGCCCCGAGGATATTATTTCCACTAGCAATTCGGATACCAAACGCCAGCAAACCCCAAATCGCCAGAAATAACAAAGAAACTTTCAGATAGTACAACCGGTTTTTACTTGTCTTTCCGTTCATTTTGGATGGATATATGGATAATTTTCAACGCAATCTGAGCTGATTTCACCTGTTCTGGGTGCCAGCCGGGCTCGCTGGTCATTTTTTGTAAATGGGCAATAATGGCTTGTTTTGAGTGTTTATCCAGTTCCAGAAAGGCTTTTTCGATTTGAGCAGGGTTTCGCGAAAGCAGGTTGTCCCAGAAAAGCTCAAGTGAATCTGGATTTTGTTCCATGACTTAAGCCTATCACAAAAAATAAAAAGAGGTTTGCCTGAGCCATTACCTGGGCGCAAACAAACCTCTCGATTATCGGTGAAGGGCTTATTCCTCGCGTTTTTCAGCCAGTTCCTTCTGCCGTTGGGCAACAATTTCGGCTTGAATGTGCGGGGGAACCATCTCGTAGCCGGCCAGTTCCATGTTAAAGATGCCTCTTCCACCGGTTAGCGAACGCAATTGGGTGGTGTACCGCAGCATTTCAGCCAGAGGCACCGTGGCGGTGATGACCGAGCGACCCTTTTCCGTGTTCATACCCTGAACACGCGCCCGGCGGGTGTTCAGATCACCCAATACATCGCCCATGTTTTCTTCGGGGACGATGATCTGGACGTTCATGATTGGCTCATATAGTACCGGGCCGGCGTCTTTGAAAGCCAGCTTGAAAGCTTCGCGGCCAGCAATTTCAAAAGCTACTGGTTTCGAGTCAACCGGGTGTTCCTTACCATCGTAGACAGCCACCAGCACGCCGCGGATTGGGTAGCCCGCCAAAACACCTTCCTTCATGACGTTCTGGATACCTTTCTGGATGGATGCGGCATAGGTTTGGGAGATGGCGCCGCCAAATACTTCCCAGGTAAAATCAAAGTCCTTGTCTGCCAAAGGCTCAACCCGCAGATGAACTTCACCGAATTGGCCGGCACCACCGGTTTGTTTCTTGTGGCGGTACATGGCGGTGGCTTTGCGGGTGATTGTTTCCTGATACGGAACTTTGGGCTCGCCGATGAGCAGGTTGACCTGGAATTTGGTTTCCGCACGGCGGATTGCTACATCAATGTGCTGATCGCCCATGCCTTGCAGGATGGTCTGCAAAGTTGCCGGTTCGTTGTACCATGAGAGGGTCATATCCTCTTCGCACAAACGGGTGAGGGTTGGGCTGATCTTGGTCGAGTCTGCCTGGGTTTTGGGGAAGATTGCCACGCGGTAAAGCGCATTGGGATATTCCGGAACGGGCAGGGTGAGCGGATGAGCTTTATCTCCCAGTGTGTTACCGGTTACTGTTTCGGAAAGTTTTGGAACCACGCCAATATCACCGCTGTGAATCACTTTTACGGGGATGTTCTCTTTACCGCGCGGAATACTGACGGTGCCAAACCGTTCTTCAACACCTTTATTTTGATTCCAGACCCGGCTATCGGATGTAACCATGCCGGAGTACACGCGGAAGAAGGTTTGTTTACCTACGAAGGGATCGGCAGTGGTCTTCCAGACATAGGCTGCCAGTGGGCCGGAATCGGAGGCGGTTAACAGCTCTTCCTCGCCGTTTTTACCAATGGCTTTTACCGGCGCAATTTCTGCCGGAGAGGGGAAGAAGTCAACGATGGCATCCAACAGGCGGAAAATGCCGGTTTCGGTTGTGGCGGAAGTGGCGAAGACGGGCACGAAACTACCCTGCCGGATGACGGCTTTCAAACCACGAACAACCTCTTCGTTGCTCAATTCACCACTTTCGAGGTATTTTTCCAGCAACTCGTCTTCGCCTTCTGCCGCGGCTTCGACCAGTGCAAAACGGGCTTCTTCAGCGGCAGAACGGTATTCAGCGGGAATGTCCACGATGGTTTTACCATCGCCTTTGTAGGCTTTCATGGTGATCAGGTCAATGACACCCTGAAAACTGGCCTTTTCACCCCAAGGCAATTGAACGGGGATGAGTCGGGTTTCGGTCAAGTTTTGGATGGAGGCTAATGCCTTTTGGAAATTGGCATTGTCGCGATCCATTTTATTGATGACCACGAAGCGGGGTAATTGGAAGGTATTACAGTAGTTCCAGGCAATTTCAGTACCCACTTCTGCACCGGCAACCGAATCGACTACGATGATGGCCCCATCGGCAACACGCAAGGCGGAGATCACCTCGCCGATGAAATCGGTATAACCGGGTGTGTCCAGTAGATTGATTTTGACATCCCGGTATTCGACGGGAAGTACGCTCGTGTAAAGAGAAATTCCACGGCGAATCTCTTCCTCATCGAAGTCGGAGATCGTTGTGCCATCTTCAACTCTACCGAGACGAGTGGTCGCTCCGGTCAGATGAAGCATGGCTTCTGCCAGCATGGTCTTGCCGGCGCTGCTGTGAGAGGCGAGGGCGATATTACGGATAGACTCAGTGGTATATTCCTTCATGAAACAAACCCTTCTGGATTACATGGAATTAACTCGTTTATTTTAAGGCCCAAGTGATAAATTGTCAAAGCATGCCCCTTCGGTTTTGGCTTTTTCTTTCCCACAAACCCTGCCTATTATATCAGCAGCCACAAAATCTGGGGTGACGAAATTGGTGATTGAGGCTACAATGTTTTTATGCAAGAATGGTTGAAACGATTGAAATATGAATGGCGTTACCTGTTTGGTCAACCGCCCTGGGATACGGGCATCTCGCCGCCAGAGTTGACGGAGTATCTTGCCTCTCATCCCGCTGGCCGAGCATTGGACCTGGGGTGCGGCACGGGTACCAATGTCGTTACAATGGTAAAAGCGGGTTGGCAGGTTATCGGTGTGGACTTCTCTCGGCGGGCTATTTCTCTGGCGCGGGAAAAGTTGACTCAATGTGGTTTGAACGCTGAATTGCGGGTGGAAAGCGTGACCGATTTGAACGCCATTTCACCGGGTTTTGATTTGATTCTGGACATTGGTTGTTTCCATCAATTGGAAATGAGGGAACGAGAAAGGTATCTCCACAACGTTCAAAGGCTGCTCAAGCAAGGAGGGGATCTTCTACTGTATGCCCACTATCGAAGGTCACCGGAAGAAGCTCATGGGATTGACGAAACCGATGTGGAACGATTTTTGTCGGTTTTGCGTCTCATCCGTAGAACCGAAGGCTGGGAACGAAATACTCGCGCGTCGGTATGGCTGTGGTTTCAAAAGGATCTGATGTGACGAAAAAAAAGTTTATTCCAATTCTGCTGATCGGGCTTTTCTTCGCAATTTTCTTGAATTCCTGTCAATTTTTACAGATACCTCAATCGCTGGAGGAAAATTTCTCACTTGATTCGAAAAGCCGAACCAATACACCCGCTAACCCAGATACACAGAGCCTTTCCATTACGTCATCCAATTGGAGTGAAACACCTTGTGCGTATACCTGGGCGAGTCAATCCTTACCGGAGGAAAGCCAACAGATGGATCAACTTCTCAAACAGGCGGGGTTTGAAAATGTAAGGGTTGTTGCGGAAGCGTTTGGTGAAAATTGTGTAAATGCCGAAGGACAAAATGTTCGATTTGCTGTCATGCAAACCGATGTTCGTCTGTTTGTGACAGTCGGAAGTTTATCCAACCCGGCTGAATTAGGGGAGTTGGCCGCCAGTCTTTTGAACACCATTTTTCAAATACCCGCAACTGCATTACCGGGAACACAACCGGGTTATGTGGGGATTCAGTTCACCAGCAGCCAGCAAGAAGTTTTGAACTTGTGGTTCAAACGGGATTGGGCGGAACGATTGCTGCAATCCGGTATTCGGGGTGAGGAATTGTTACGTGAACTGCAAAGAAAATGAGCACCGATTAGCATAGTTTCTTTTCCATGCGCCATGCAGGTTCTTCGACGGTTTGACGAACGCCCTTGTCATCCACAAACGACCAGATGCCGGGTTCTGCGGCCACGATGTGGAATCCCAGGCGCAGGTAGAGGCGTAGAGCATCCAGATTATCTCTGGCGACATTCAGGGTGAGGAACTGAAACCCACGCCGAATTAAATCCATTTCCACATGGCGAACCATGTGGCTGCCTAAACCTTGATTTCGAAAATCATGATGGACGCGAAAGGAGTACAAATAGGCGCGCTTTATCCCATCTGCAAGCTCGTGGCGGTTGCAAATCAATTGAATAAAAACCTGTGCAATAATGCCCTTCTCAGGTAATTCGGCGACCCACAGGACGGAATAACCCATCTGAGCCCGCTCAAAAGCCTCCGCATATACCCGTCGGAAGTGGCTAAACTCGCCGTCCCATTCCAGAGCGGGTAAGTCGTCCTTGCGGACATTGCGAATGATGACGGTTTCCAGCCAGTCTCGGGGTAGGATTTGAGCAGTCATTTTATTGAATGATTTGAGTGTAAATCAGTTGATTTAACAGGGCATTTTCCTGTTCTCGCGAGGTGATTTTTCCATCCAGCCATGCGGCACGCAATGCCCAGAGTATGCGGCGGTAAACCGGACCGGGCTCAATGCCCATCGCGTGCAGGGTGTAACCATCCGTCAGGGGTTGCACTTTTTGCCATTCGGTGGCATAACGATTGAGAATCTGGCAAATTTCATTGCCTGGGCAGAGGCAGACGATTGCATATAATGCAGGTATGGGCGCTTCTTCAAGACGGGCAACCACCCGGCTGGGAGGCTGACCGATCAATTGGGGTAATTCGTCCATCAGATGGTTGCCTGCCAGAATGGCATTCTGGAGGTGATGACTCAGTTTCAATCGCTCACAGATGGCACGACTGCTTACCGGTGGGAACGGGATCAACCAGACAAGGTAAGCCAGTGCGTTACGAATGGGTTGATTCCCCAAGCTTTCAGGAATCTGCCAGGCCGGATCGAGGGGTTCTTTGAGAACCCGCCACAAGGCATCGGATTTGGAAGCATCCCAATGCAGGTCCGGATGAATTGCTGAAAGAAGGTTCAATTCCTCCAACCGATTTAGAGCGCTGACAGGGTTTTCCTCAGCCAGAATCAAGTCCAGTTCATGACGCAAGCGATCACCAGAAACCTGTTTTAGGAGGTCATGAGCTTCGCTCATCAACTGGAGAGTACGACTTTCGATTCTGAAATTGAAACGCTGTTCAAAACGGACGGCACGCAACATGCGGGTTGGGTCATCCACAAAGGAGAGGGAGTGAAGGACGCGAACCAGTTTTTTCTTGATGTCATTCATGCCGCCCCAGTAGTCGTAAAGGGTTGCGTAATGGCGCCCATCCAATCGCAAAGCCAGCGTATTGATCGTGAAATCCCGGCGGTGTAAATCAAGTTTAATACTGCCGCGTTCGACGGTCGGCAGGGCAGTGGGATAGTTGTAAAATTCGGTTCGCGCGCTGATGAGATCTAGGGAGTCGGGTAGATCTTCGGCTCTCAGCTCGCCTTCAGCTTTCATTTTTTCAATCAGCGCAGAGCGGATTGCGCCAATTTGCCACTTGGCGGTTCCAAAGCGGCTATGACTGGTTACTTTACCCCCGTACTTTTTCTCCAACGCCCTAGCCAGAGCAATAGCATCTCCCTCCACAACCAGATCAAAATCAATGGAGGGACGTTCCAGGATCAGATCACGCACAAACCCCCCGACCACATATATCGGCAAGCGATGGCGGTGGGCTTCTTCGGCAATCGTCTTCAATAACGCCAGACGGGCTGGGGGTAGGGCTTTTTCTAACCGGTCAGCAAAATTTTTTCTTTCCGGCTGGATGGTATCCTCTTTGCCAATTTGTTTGAGCAAATCGGTGCGGGTAACGATACCGATGATCTGGTGTGTTTCCGGATCAACCACAGGCACCTGACCCCAGCCGGTATCGGCCATTAATTGTTGAAGGTAGGGAAGGGGTGTATCGGGCGTGACGAAGTGCTCGCCGGCATCCATCAGGCTGACGGCAGGTAGATTGAGTTTATGGGCCAAAGCACGATCCACGGCACGTCGGGTGAGTAATCCAACTACCCGCCCGTCTTTGACTACTGGATAGCCTTCATATCCATAGCGCTGCATCAAACGCGCGGCTTCCTCGGCTGAGGTCTCCGGTTTCAATACCCGTGGGTTGCGGGACATGATCTTTCCAACCGTAATGGCAGGTTGAACGATGGAAGGGAGCGCTTCTACCAAACGGTTGTAAATCTCGTCAATGTCGGGGGAAGGCTGGGTGGCTTTATCCCCGGTACGAATCAGAGCAGCGGCTGCTTTCTCATGTCCGCGTCCACCAAAGAGGGCAACCGTCTGAGCTACATTAACCCGCTCGGTTGTGGAGCGAGCAACAATGCGGATACCCTCGATGGTGTTGACCAGAAGAAACAGAGCGTCGGGGTCGAGCAAATCGCGCAATTTATGCGCAATACTGGAAATTTCCTCACTAATATCACGGGCCTCGGCTTTGGCAATGATGATATGCTGCCCATGAATATGCAGGCTTTCAGCGTTTTGCAAGAGACGGTTATATAACTCGCGTTGCTGTTCGGAGAGCGGCGGGTTGAGGTATTCGTCAACCAGATTCAGACTGGCACCTTGTTCCAGCAAAAAAGCGGCCGCACGCAAGTCGCGCGGAGTAGTGCTGCTGTAAGTCAGGCTTCCCGTGTCCTCGTAAATGCCCAGAAGCAGCAACGTTGCCTGTAATGTGTTCAACGGGCCGTTGTGGTCTTGAATGTCTTCAATCAACAAAGTGGTTGTTGCGCCCACCCGTTCGATTACCAATGTCCAATCGGGCGGCAAGTCTTCGCGGGCTTGATGATGATCAATCACATGAACAAGGGTGTCGTCTTTCATTCCCTTGAGGGTGATCAAGGATTGAGTATCCACCAGGGTTACAATTTCAATATCCTCAGCGGGGAGGTCGCGCGCCTCGATGAAGGGCAGTTCTGCGCCGTAAAGGTTCAGGAATGCCCGCACATTGCGGTTGACACGTCGAGGTAGAACTGGTAGAGCCCGCTCATTAAGGATATGGGCAGCCAATAAGGCAGCAATGGCATCGAAATCGGCTTGCTCGTGGGTCAAAATCACCTGCATGACTATATTGTAACGGAAATTAAGTTGAAAAAGGCTGATATCATTGCCAAGCTCTGAATTATTTTGATGGATTCGGGTTTTCAAAAGGAGGTTATCGGGAACGATAAATGATTGCCATGTTGCCCAAAACCTGGAAGGATGCAAGAAAAACGTCCCAAGACCGCCAGTAAACCAAAGCCCCATCCAGTAAAGTAACTCCGTTTGGGTCATATCCGATGAGGATGGCTGTGTGTTCATTGGGGGCAACGGTGATTGTCTCCCCCGCCTGGGTAGTGTATTAAAGGGCATAACCCGGTGAAGTGCCAAAAATAATCCAAACAATCACCGGGTGGCCGGCAGCGATTTCTGCTTTTATTTCCTCCGCACTTAAACCCACAACATCTTCAGCCGGCAGGCCGTAGGCGCGGAGGAGGGCTGCAACCGGTGCTGCATGAACACCGTAGGGGTCCGGGGGGATTAAGCCACCGGGACCGTTAGGGTTTCCAACAAAACCTTTATTTGGATCATCGGATTGGGGGAGCTGGGATAAAAATTCCAGTTCATGAATTGAAACACCAAAATAGGCTGCCCAATCTGCCGCAGAGCGCGATTAACAGGAAAGGTTCAGTGTTTGCGGATAGCCACGAATACCTTGTATTTTTGCCGAAGGAGGAAGTTGAACGGTCGGTTCGAGAGCAGGCATGACCGCTGGCGGTGTAGTTGGAGTGGGTGTCGGTGTAGGGGCGGAAGTAGAAGTGGATAGCGGTTGAAAAGGGGTGGGAGTTTCCGGAAAGCCGCCAAATCCAAGAGCTAAGCTGGGGCTGGGAGAGGGTTGTGGGGAATAACCCGGCACTTGTCCCCTTATTGAGAGGCGATTTTCGAGCCCTGCGATAACCAGGATGATCAAAACCAGAATTAACCCGATGGCTGGTAGAAGATAAGGAAAAATACTGCCGCTTTGGGTGGTGGAGTCCCTTTTCATCGGCGGCGAGGATCAGGGTTCAATGATGATATCCATAAAAATTGGATCGCCAAAGGGTTGATCCTGTGAGTTGTAAGCCTGCCATGCACTCCGGTAATTGCCCGGTTCGGATGGAGCCTGAAATAATATGCGAATGACGGCTCGGGTTCCGCTGCGAGCCGGGATTAGCGCTTGTTGGGTCCCGGCGCCCATTTCATCTCCGGCAATCAATCGAATAGAATAACCAATTTCCCAATTGCAGGTGCCACTGTTTTCTACTTCCCAGCGCTTATCAATGGATGCGCCGGCCTGGATGATGCTGCCATCCGGCACGGTTAAGTCGTTGATGAAGGTTAACCCATCTGCACAGGGTAGAGTGGGGGTTGGTTGGGACTGGCCGGGGGTGAGACTGGGTTCAATGCGTACAGGTGCAGATGTTGGCGGTAAAAACAAAGGTGACTGGCCGGCGGGCGAAGGAACGCGTTGAGGGGGTGCAAAAGTACAGCCCTGAAGGATTAGCACCAGGGCTGCAAGGTTCCAGGCCAATTTGAATCGGGAAACGCCATGTGAAATGGTAAAAATTTCCCTCTCAAACGATTTTTGTGATTTCATTGCCTCGAAATCAAATCTCGTCCGAGAAACCTTCATCGCCGCTATCTGCAGCAAAAGCCAGAGGTATTTCTCCGCCTAAAGCTCGCTGGCGCACGGCGTTTTCAATCTCAAGGGCAAGTTCGGGGTTTTGGCGCAGAAACTCTTTCGCGTTTTCGCGCCCTTGACCGAGGCGAATATCGCCGTATGAGAAGAAAGCTCCTCGTTTGGTGATGATGTCCAATCCTGTTGCAAGATCAAGGATGTCGCCGGTCTTTGATATCCCTTCGTTGTACATGATATCGAATTCTGCGGTACGGAAAGGTGGGGCAACTTTGTTCTTGACGACTTTAACCCGCACGCGGTTTCCAATCACTTCTGCTCCAACTTTGATGGACTGGATGCGCCGGATATCCAGCCGAACCGATGCATAAAATTTGAGAGCCAGCCCCCCAGGAGTGGTTTCGGGGTTACCAAACATCACGCCGATTTTCTGCCTTAATTGATTGGTGAAGACGACCGCAGTTTTGGTTTGATTGATTGCACTGGAGAGTTTTCGCAAAGCCTGAGACATCAGGCGGGCTTGCATACCCATTGTCGCATCGCCCATGTCCCCTTCGATTTCATTGCGCGGAACGAGAGCAGCTACCGAGTCGATTACCACCAGATCAATTGCCCCGGAACGAACGAGAGTTTCGGTGATTTCAAGAGCCTGTTCACCGGTGTCGGGCTGCGAGATGTATAAACTGTCAATATCCACACCTAAGCGGGCTGCGTATGCCGGATCAAGCGCATGTTCCATATCCACGTAGGCAGCCGTGCCCCCCATTCGCTGGGCTTCGGCGACCAGATGCAGACACAGGGTAGTTTTTCCGGAAGATTCCGGACCAAAAATTTCCGTGACTCTGCCGCGAGGAATGCCGCCAACGCCCAGTGCAATATCAAGGGAAAGAGAGCCGGTGGGGATGGCTTCGACTTCCAGATGTTGAGCCTCGCCAAGTCGCATAATAGCGCCATCGCCATAGCGCTTGAGAATATCACCAAGGGCTTTGTCAAGCATGGCTCTGCGGGCATCATCCTGAGGATTGCCGCCGCCAGCCGGTAATGGGGTAGAAGAAGGGTTTTTACGCGCCATGAAAAATCTCCTGAAGGGTTCTGGTTAATTATGATTATATCTGTATCTCGCAAATTGCGAGTACATTCCGGGATTCAATCATCAATTCATTATAGTATATTTGTTCTATTCGTCAAGGATTTAATCAACTTTTTACAAATTCCCTCTTGACATGGACTGTTGAAATTGATAGTATATTACCAACTTAATGGCAAGTTACAATCGAATAGATGGAGAAATAGCGGCTGAGTCCTGTCGAAAACCGGCAGGATGACGAGGTGGAGGTTCCTCTCTGCGAAGAGAGCGCTAACCCTGCAAAGCAGGGGAAAATCGAAGGATCAGCGGATGCCTCTGGAGCCCGGTCACAGGCTCCTTTCTCCCTTCCGGAAGAAGTGTCTGGCTGAAACCCTGCGGTAACGCTCGAACCAATGCCAGCGCAGTGACCGGCAGAGCCAAATGGCTTGACCGATGTGAATTTTGGAAGGGCAGCTGCTTGATCATTCCAGTCAATGAAGGGCATGCCCGGCATGCCCTGTATTATTTAAATCCCAAAGGAGGTTGTTCGATGGACGCCAAAGATTTACTCAAGAAAGTGAAAGAAGATAATATCAAGTTCATTTCATACCAGTTTATTGATGTGTTAGGATCGGTCAAATCGGTGGACGCACCGATAGACCAGCTGGAAGGTGCACTGGAAAACGGTGTTTGGTTTGATGGGTCTTCTGTAGAGGGCTTTGCCCGCATCCAGGAGTCGGACATGCACTTACGGATTGACCCCGAAACCTATGCAGTACTGCCATGGACACCGCCTGAATTAAAACGCGCCAGAGTCTTTTGCGATATTTATCACCCGGATGGTACACCCTTTGCCGGTGATCCACGCGGGAGCTTAAAGCGTGCCCTTCAAAAATTGAAGGATGAGCGCGGCTGGACATATAATGTGGGCCCTGAGCCCGAATTTTTCCTCTTCCGGCGGAACGGTACAGAAAGCATCCGTCCGGTTCCGCATGACGTGGGAGGATATTTTGACTTTTCCCCTAATGATGAAGCGGTGAGGGTACGAACCGAATTGATGGAAGCCCTCAATAAAATGGGGCTGGAAGTCGAAGTTGGGCATCACGAAGTGGCTTTGGGGCAGCATGAGATTGATTTTCGTTTTGCGGATGCCTTAAGGACTGCCGACAATGTGGTCACTTTAAAGTACACCGTTAAAGCAATTGCTGCTCAGCATGGTCTGATTGCTTCCTTCATGCCCAAACCCATTTTTGGGATTAATGGTTCGGGGATGCACTGCCATCAGTCGCTTTTTGACAAAGAGGGGAATAATCTCTTCTTTGCAGAAAATGACCCCTTCCATCTCTCGCCGATAGCCTATGGTTTCATTGCCGGGCAACTGGCACATGCCCGCGCACTATCGGCCGTGGTTGCGCCTACGGTAAATTCTTATAAGCGATTGGTGCCCGGCTACGAAGCTCCCGTCTATGTCGGTTGGGCGCAAATCAATCGGTCGGCGTTGATCCGCATCCCGCGTTACACCCCCGGCATGCATAAAGCCACCCGTGCCGAATTGCGCTGTCCGGATCCGTCCTGTAATCCGTATCTGGCTTTCAACGCCATGTTGAAGGCAGCATTGGACGGAATTGACCGCCAGTTAACCCCGCCGGAACCGCTCAATAATGTCAATGTTTATGAAATGGATGCTGCAGAACGCCGCGAGCGCGGAGTTGCCGAGTTGCCCGGCTCGTTACGTCAGGCACTGGAGGAGCTGGAAAAAGATGAGGTCATTCAAAGCGCATTTTCATCCAGCTTATACGAGGCGTTCGTGCGTGCCAAATGGACGGAGTGGGATGAGTTCCGTACGCAGGTATCGGACTGGGAAATTGAACGCTTCCTGGAGACGGCTTGAATTAGACCTCAGTTTTCTTCAAACAAACGGCAGGTTGCGCATAAATCACCCGTAGAGGTGGGTTGACCGCAGGACGGGCAGGGATTGAGGATGACCTCTCCCTGCTCGTCTTCGATGGGGTGGATGAATCCCTGTTCCATTGCATTAAAAAATCCCAGCAGAAAGCGCAATTTGACGCCGGGTTGCTGTTCTTCAAGGCGGTTCAGCAGGTCTTTGTATTGCAGTTGTTTGCTACCTTCGGCAAAGGGGCATTCTTCTTCAATGTATTCAATTCCACGCACAATCGAATAGGCCGCAGTTTCGCGTTCGGAGAAACGAATAAACGGTTTTACTTTACGAACAAAGCCTTCTTCAGCCTCCAGGACTGGCGATTGGCGCGGAATCTGCCGCAGGTTCCAGGATAGTAAGTTTCCAAACAGGAAGGATACCTCATCATCCAGATTATGGGCGGTAGCCAAAACACTGAAACCCAACTGGCGTGCCATTTGATTCATGGTGTGGCGTTTAATTAAACCGCAGACAGCGCACGGCTTTTGACGACCACGGTGGGTACGCAGGGCAATGGCAGGTACCGATTCGCCGCGCCGTTCCTCGACATGGTAAATGTGTAATTTTAATCTGCGTTGGTCCGCAAATTTTTGGGCGGCTTGTTGCGACTCATCCGAGTAGGCAAATTCCCCCCCAATACCGAGGTTGATGTATAAGCCTTCGGCTTCATAACCCAGTTGCCAGAGGACATCCCAAAGCGCAAGCGAATCTTTGCCGCCGGAAACGGCCACCAGAATCCGATCCTGATGGGTGAACATCCGATATTTTTCAATGAATCGTTGGGTTTGTTCGATGAACCATTGTGGGTAGTGATCTTTACAAAGCGCAAGGCGATGCTGCCGCATCCGAATCACGGCGCGTTGTGGACATTTGTGACAGCGGATGGTGGTCACCGCGCACCCCCCGAAATTGCGGAAATTACTTTGACCTCTTCTCCGTTTCGCAGGATGTCATTTTCATTCAGCAGTTCCCCATTCCGCACAATGAGGTGACTTTCGGGCGAAAGACCCAATTTTTGCAACGCTTCGCGAACGGTGAGCGTGCCTTCAACCTCTAATTTTTGTTTACGATAAATCAAAACGACCGGCATGGCTTCACCTCCTCAAAGGTGATTCATTTTAACACAAGTAAGAAGGGTCTTATTGCCCGATTTGTTTTTGAATGCAGAACAACCACTCCTGTACATACGGATCGGGCACAGTTAATTCTGCCAGCACAGGAAATTCACGGACATTTTGATCACCTTCAATGTTGACCAAAGTCACCTGTTCGTTGCTCCATTGTGTAGTGAGAATGCCGATTGCCGACGGATTTTCTACAATGTTCTTGCGCATTTGAAGCGGGTGGGGTGCTAGAAAGGCCAGCGCAGAAAGTGATTGCGGTGATAAACCGCTCCATTGACTAAAATTTTCCATGATGGAAAAGGATTGTGGGTAAAGCCAGAGTTGAATTTCGGCATCAGGCAGGTTTTCGGCAATTTCGTTCCATTGGCTAATCTTTCCGGTGAAAATCGCCTGCATTTTGGCATTGCTCAGCTCGCGAATTGCAAGAGCGGGATTGACTGCGACTTGTAGGGTATCACTTGTGATCTGGTAAGTATTTTTTGAGGGCGAGGTTGTTGAGCCCCAGTATATTTGGACGGTTGATTCAACTTCCGCCACAAGTGGGGTTTCTGTGGACAGAAGGATCCAGTTCCGCTCCGGGATTTGCTGACTGCAAGTTTGCATGGCGGGTCGTAGCCACTCGACAATCGGGTCCACTTGAATCTGCACAGAAGGGAGCGGGGTTGAGGTCGGCAGGGCGACTGGTTCAACGCTGCATGCGGTGATCAGCAGGATTGTCAACCCAAAAAGGAAGAGTTTATAAACCCGCATAAGAAAAAATCAAGGTTATTGCTGCCAGCAAAAGGCAGTAAACCGCAAATGGGCGCAATGAGCGGCGGGCGAGAAAACCCAGCAGCCAGTGAATGGATGAATAACCCACGATGGCGGCCGTAAAAAAACCTGCAATCATGCCGGGCAGGAAAGCAGCCAGATTGGGCAATTGAACTAAATCAATCAACCCAATCAGTCCCGCAGCTGCCATAATCGGGATGGACATCAGGAACGAAAAACGCGCAGCAGCGGGGCGGTCCAAATTGCGCGACATACCGCTGGCAATGGTCGCGCCGGAACGCGAGATACCCGGAAAGAGCGCCAGGGCTTGTCCAATTCCAATCCAGACGGCATCCACCCAGTTGAGAGTAGACAGGTCGCGGCTACGTTTCCCGATAGTTTCGGCAATCCACAATAAAGCTGCAGTTCCAATCAAGAAAAAGGCAACGCTCACCGGACTCTTAAAAGCCGCTTCGACGACATCCTTCAGTAAAATTCCGGCAATTCCGGCCGGCAGACTGGCAAGCACAAGCAGCCAGCCCAGACGGGAGGAGGAAGCGGAGAAAGGCTGACGGTTGACCAATCCTTGAATAACTTCGATCAGGATGCGCAGTAAGTCCTTACGAAAGTAAATTATGACGGCAACCAGCGTACCGACTTGAACCAGCACGTCAAACGGAAAAATCTGCTCGTCTGGTATTTGCCAGCCAAAAAAGAAGGGCGTCAAAACCAGATGCGCAGAACTGGAAATTGGCAGGAATTCTGTTATTCCCTGAATGATGCCAAGGATCAAAGCCTGTAAAAAATTCATGCTTGTGCCTTTTCCGGGAGAGTGTAATGGGCAAGGAACTCCTCTGCAAATTGTTCAAAAGTTCCTTCAAGGATCGCCCGCCGCGCATCTTGAACCAGATAAACGAGCGTGGCGATATTATGGATGGAGATGAGTGTTGCAGCCAGCATTTCTTTGGCAACGATCAAATGGCGCAAGTAAGCCCGGCTGAAATGGGTGCAGGTGTAACAGTGGCACTTTTCGTCTATTGGGCGGGGATCGCGGGCATGAGCCGCATTCATGAGGTTAAGCCGGCCCTGTCGGGTCATAGCGGCCTGATGACGGGCAAGGCGGGTTGGAAGTACACAGTCGAAAATATCCACGCCGCGGCGAATGCCGTTGATCAGGTCCTCGGGGGAACCTACTCCCATCAGGTAGCGGGGTTTGTCTTCCGGCAAAATCTGGTTGAGCAGTTCCAGTGTACGGTGCATTTCTTCTTTTGTTTCCCCTACCGAGAGACCGCCGATGGCATGGCCGGGAAACCCCAATGAAGAGATAAACCGGGCGGATTGCTCCCGCAGGTCCGGAAAAATACCTCCCTGAACGATACCAAATAGAGCCTGATCGGGGCGGGTTTGCGCAGCGAGACAACGTTCAGCCCAGCGATGGGTGCGAGCGACAGCCTGCTGGTTGTAGGCCCGGTCGTACGGGGGAGCGCATTCATCGAAGGCCATGATGATGTCAGCACCGAGTTGTTCCTGAACCTGAATGGCTTTTTCGGGCGTGAAACGGTGGATTGAGCCATCAATATGGCTCTTAAAGGTGACGCCGTCCTCATCAATTTTGCGCATTCCCGCCAGTGAAAAGACCTGAAAACCGCCCGAATCGGTCAAAATAGGAGAGTCCCATCGCATAAAGTGATGAAGACCACCCATCTCGGCTACCAGATCGGCACCGGGGCGCAGGTAGAGATGATAGGTGTTGGCCAAAACCAGCGTTACGCCAATTTCTTTTAGCTGGGCGGGGGTGACTGCCTTAACCGTTGCCTGCGTACCCACCGGTGCAAAGATGGGTGTCAGAAGGTCACCATGCGGCGTGTGGAAAACCCCGGCACGGGCATTGTGATCTTTTGCGACTAAATCATATTGGAAGTTGAAGGTCGTCATTCCACCAAATTCTATATATGGATTTACCAAGTCCAAAGGATTATAGCCTGATTCTTGCATTTGGCAAACCTTCGGTTTGGCTTGCAGGAACGCAAACCCCGTTTTATACTTGTGCACATGAATTCCCCCCTTCCTACCGCATGGCTGGAAATAGACCTCAGTGCCATTCAAAATAATTACCGGGAATTGTGCCGTATTAGCGGGGCAAAGGTGGCGGCGGTGGTCAAAGCCAATGCATATGGGCACGGTTTGGTTGAAGTTGCCCAAGCCGTACTCGAAGCCGGGGGCGAATGGCTGGCAGTTGCCCGCTTTGAAGAGGCTGAGCAGTTACGCAAAAACTGGATTATGGCCCCCGTTCTGGTGTTGGGATATACCCCGCCGGAACAAGTTGTGGAGGCAGCCAAAGAGAACATTCGCTTGACCCTGTTCGATACCCAGACGGCAATCCGGTATTCAGCCCAAACCAGCCAACGAGGGATGACCGTAAAGGTGCATATCAAGGTGAATACAGGGATGAACCGCCTGGGAATTGCTCCGCAGGATGCCGTCGAGTTCACCCGCTGGGTTTCTGGTCTTCCCGGCATTGAGGTGGAAGGTGTTTTTACGCACTTTGCGCGGGCAGATGAGCCGGCGGCAGATACGACCGATCGGCAGATACGCATCTTTGATGAGGTGCTTGCCAGCCTGCGTTCAGTCGGGATTCAACCGAAACTTTTCCATGCTTCCAATTCTGCGGCGGTTTTTAACTACCCGCAAGCGGCTTATGATATGGTGCGTTGCGGGATTGCATTGTATGGGCTGCATCCCTCCCCTGAAACCCTGCTGCCGGCAACATTCAGGCCTGCGTTGACCCTGAAAACTCGCCTGACAAGCATTCGGGAACTGGATGCTGGGGAAGGAGTCGGCTACAACTACCGCTACTACACGTCCAAGAAAGAGCGGATTGGCACCATCGCAATTGGTTATGCGGATGGTTTTCGAAGGGTGATGGGCAACAAAGTGCTGGTTAACGGCGTCGAGGTCCCTGTGGTTGGATCGGTTTGTATGGATCAATGTATGATTTCATTGGATGGCATTCAGGGCGTTCAGGTTGGGGATGAGGTCGTATTAATTGGCAAATCGGGTGGGCTTCAACGCACCGTCGAAGATGTGGCGAAAGAATGGGGCACGGTCAATTACGAAGTGGTCTGCGGAATGGCAGACCGCCTGACACGAAGATTCATTCACTCCAATGATAAGAAAGGCTAGTCATGCAAAAAGTTGCCTCAAAACGCTGGAAACTGGCAGAAAAAATACCACCGGAAATCGAACAGGCATTGAGTTATTATCCGGCTTTCTTTCGTCAGGTATTGTATAACCGCGGCATTACCAGTACCGAGCAGGCCATGGCTTTTCTCAGTCCGGGCGAAGATTTTCACGACCCCATGATGCTCCTAAATATGGCGGGGGTGGTAGAACGACTGCTGTATGCCATTGATCATCATGAACCGATTGCCGTTTATGGGGATTATGATGTGGACGGAGTCAGCGCAACGGCTTTGCTGGTAGAAACCATTCAATTACTGGGTGGAAATGTCACCGCATACATCCCCAACCGCTTTGAAGAGGGTTACGGTTTGAACATTGAAGCGCTGGGTCATTTACGGGAGCAAGGCATTCGTCTGGTATTAACGGTGGATTGTGGGATTCGTTCGTTACAGGAGGCAGAGCATGCCAGACAGATTGGATTGGACTTAATCATCAGTGACCACCATCACCCATTGGATGAAATTCCGCCGGCAAATTTTGTGATTTGCCCCAAACAAAACGGTGACGAATATCCGGAGAAAAATCTGGCGGGGGTGGGGGTTGCCTATAAAATTGCTCAGGCATTACTTCGGCAGCGCCGGAAAGAACTGCCACGCGAAGGATTTGGCCTGGATCTGGTGGCATTAGGCACGGTTGCGGATGTTGTGCCGCTCACCGGCGAGAACCGGCTTTTGGTGCGGGCTGGATTGAAAGAGTTGAGGCGTGGTGGGCGCACCGGTTTGCGTTCCCTGGCTCAGGCTGCCCGACTCAATCTTGGGGCATTGAGTACTTCCGACATTGGATTTGGTTTAGCGCCGCGTTTGAATGCCGCCGGGAGGTTAGAATCGGCGCTGGCTTCTTACCAGCTGCTGCTTGAGAGGGATATTCAGCAAATTGGCATGCTGGTTCAGCATCTGGATGATCAAAACCGCGAACGGCAAAAAATCACTACTGAGATGCAAAAACGAGCCGAAGAGCTCATTCAGGAGGAGGGATTCGAGGAAATCCTGTTTGCTTTTGATGAAAGTTTCAATCCTGGGGTTGTCGGCCTGGTGGCAGGTAAGTTAACCGAAAGTTACTACCGTCCGGCGGTGGTGGGACATATCAATGGGGAATATGTGCGGGCTTCCTGCCGGAGTATCCCCGCTTTTCACATCACTCAGGCATTGGATGCCTGTGCCGATCTGATGGTACATCATGGGGGACATGCGCTGGCGGCGGGT
The DNA here is from genome assembly GCF_001306055.1 of Bellilinea caldifistulae. Taxonomy (GTDB): domain Bacteria; phylum Chloroflexota; class Anaerolineae; order Anaerolineales; family Anaerolineaceae; genus Bellilinea; species Bellilinea caldifistulae. Next base: position 62,016 of record NZ_LGHJ01000018.1, read on the forward strand.
TTTACCATCCATCGGGATCGTTTAGCCGAGCTCAAACAGCGGCTTGCAAAAATTGCCTTTGAGCAATTGGGAGATTTAGATTTACGTCCCGTGCTACGGGCTGATGTGGAAATTCCGCTGGGTGAACTGCACCCGGAATTTTTGAAGTACTTGTATCTACTGGAACCAACCGGAATGGATAACCCGGAGGTCTTTTTTGTTTCGCGCAATGTACGCACTTCCAATGCCCGGGCAATTGGTGCGGATGGAAAACACCTCAAATTTTTAGTGACCGATGGGTGGATTACGTACGACGCGGTTGCTTTCCGGCAGGGACATTGGATGGAAGCCGGTTTACCAAAAGAGGTAGATATCCTATACCGCTTCGAGATGAATACCTTTAACGGGCGGGAAAGTTTACAGCTAAATGTAGTGGATATCAAACCCGCTGGCGGGGATTGATCTCGAATGGAAGGCGGCTTAATCTACGAAACGATACTTGATCAAAGCCCATAAGGCCTCAAAGGCATCCCAGGCTTTGATTTTTTTGCCTTCCGAATAATCGCGTGGATTGAAGGCAATTGGCACTTCGTAGATGCGTATCTTTCGTTTGAGAATTTTGGCGGTGAATTCCGGTTCAAACTCAAATCTGCGGGCATGCAGGGGAATATCTTTGATGATTTCCCGTTTGAATACTTTGTAACCGGTTTCCATATCGCTCAGAATATTGTTGTAGAGGATGTTGGTGATCATGGTCAATAACTTATTGGCGACCATGTTCCAGAATAAAATCGGACGGCGTGCAGCCCCCAAAAAGCGCGATCCATACACGACATCGGCGATTCCATCCCGAATCGGCTGCAAAAGATTGGGGTATTCTCGCGGGTCGTATTCCAGATCGGCATCCTGAATAATGATGACATCACCTGTAGCATTTTGAATGCCGGTTCTTACGGCAGCCCCCTTGCCCATATTCTTTTCATGGAAAATGGTACGGATTTCACCTTTTTGTTCCAACTCGCTTAAAATTTCGCGGGTGCCGTCCCTCGAACCGTCATCCACTACCAGGATTTCATCTGCTAAACCGGTTGATTGGACGCGCTGGATAATCTCGGAAATTGTTTTACGTTCGTTATAAGCCGGTATGATGACAGAAATTTTCATGGCGGCAATTATAAGGTATCCGTCCCAAATCAACAAGTCATGGCGTGCTATAATTTGGATGTCGGTTTCCGCACTAGTTGTTTGCTTATTCAGATGAAGTGAAACGGTTTTGAAAACTTTCTTTGGAGGGGTAGGATGACCAAAACTACTCGCCCGCCAACATCCGCTGCAACAGCAGTACCCACCGGCCCTTTTGTTCCACCGCCGATTAATACCATCGAAGATACCGGTCTGAATCCGTTGTGGCTTCAAGATCTGGCTCTGAAAATATTTTATTTTCAAGGGTATATGAGCGGTTTCAAACTGGCCGAGGAAATCGCCCTGCCGTTTACCGGCGTGCTCAGCCAGATTTTAGATGCCCTGAAACGCGAAAAATTAATCGAGGTACGTTCGTCGCAAGCAGGAGTGGGGGAGGGCGCTTATATTTACGCTATTACAGGCGCGGGTATTGCCAGAGCAAGGGAGGCTCTAGAGCGGTCACAATACGCTGGCCCTGCGCCGGTTCCGTTGGAAATGTACAATGATGCGATTCGACGCCAAAGCCGCGGCCGACTACAGGTGACGAATCGCGTAATGCGGCAGGTGCTTTCCCATGTAGTTCTTTCGGAAGACACGTATCAGCGTTTAGGCCCGGCAGTTAATTCGGGAATGTCTATTTTTCTCTACGGCCCTCCGGGCAATGGCAAAACGACGATTGCCCGAGCCATTGGCAACCTGATTCAAGCCCAGAAAATGTACATCCCTTACGCAATTTATGTGGATGGGCAGGTGATAACCCTGTACGATTCGGTCAATCACCAACTGGCTGGCGAGGAAGATGCCTCTATGCAAGGTACCGGCGGACTGCGTTCCACCGTGCGGCGCGATCCACGCTGGGTGCAGATTCGGCGCCCCTTTATTGTAACCGGCGGCGAGTTAACCATGGCGGGGCTGGATCTGGTCTTTGACGATACGCTGAAGTATTACGAAGCCCCGTTTCAGATCAAGGCGAATGGCGGCATTCTCCTGATTGACGACTTTGGCCGCCAGCAAGTCCGACCGCGCGATCTGCTCAACCGCTGGATTGTACCGCTCGAAAATCGGATTGATTACATGAGCCTGCACACCGGCAGAAAATTTGAAGTGCCTTTTGATGTGCTGGTGATCTTTTCAACTAATCTGCCGCCCAAAGAGCTGGTAGATGAGGCGTTTTTACGCCGATTGCGCCATAAAATTGAAATCACCGATCCGAATTACGAGGAGTACCGGGAGATTTTCAAGCGAGTGGCGGCGCAAAAAGGTGTGGCTTACAACGATCAAGGGTTGGCTTATCTACTTCAAGAATACTACATTAAAGCAAATCGAAAATTGAGGGCGTCTCATCCCCGTGATTTGTGTGATCAAATTCTGGATATCTCCCGTTATCTTGGAATGGAGCCGGAAATGTCCAAGGAGTTAATTGACCGCGCGGTGAAGTCCTACTTTGTGGAATTATGAATCGACTTTTTGAATTACCCAAACCGATTATTTTTGCCCATCGAGGGGCCTCGGCTTATGCCCCGGAGAACACAATGGCAGCCTTCCGCCTGGCCGCCCAACAAGGAGTAGAAGCGATTGAACTGGATGCCAAACTTTCAGCGGATGGTGAAGTCATTGTTATTCACGACAAAACCGTTGACCGAACTACCAACGCAAAAGGCGCGGTGAGCCAATTCAGCCTGCGGGATTTTCAACAAATGGATGCAGGCAGTTATTTTTCTGAGGAATTTCGTGGTGAGTCGGTGCCGGCGTTGCGGCAGGTATTTGAGGAATTCGGACGGAAACTTTATATCAATGTTGAGCTGACCAATTACGCTACCCCGCGTGATCCGCTGCCGGAAAAAGTGGCGGAATTAGTTCGGCTGTTTCATCTGGAGGATTGGGTTTTATTTTCATCCTTCAATCCGATCAATTTATATCGAATCCGGCGACTTCTGCCAGAATGTCCGGTCGGAATTCTGGCGTTGGAAGGATTGGCTGGCTGGCTGGCTCGTTCGTTCATCGGCAGCTGGTTTGCCCCGCACATTGTCCATCCTTATTTGCGGGATGCCACCAAATCCTTTATTCAAAAGCAACATGATCGCCATCGGCGGGTGCATGTGTGGACGGTGAATGATCCGCTGGATATTCAACGGTTGTTTGAGGACGGGGCAGATGGTATTTTTACCGATGATCCCGTGGTTGCCCAACAAATTCGGAATCGATTGTGAACGGACTTAAACATATGCATTCCACCCAGAAGTGGTTGAATATCCTTTGGATCCTTGTCCTCGTAGCGGGACAGGTTGCCTTGGGGCTTGGACCGGGATCGAGCGCCCAGGCGGCGAATAACCCTCAAAGTGAGCTCGACACTCGCGTGCGATTGATCATGGATCAGATGACACCGGAGCAGAAAGTTGGTCAGCTATTTCTGGTAACCTTCAAGGGTACCGATGCCCGACGTGACTCAGCGATTTACCGGTTGATTGTTGATTTTAAAGTGGGCGGAGTCGTGCTGCGCGCTGACAATGATAATTTTGAACCGGCGGGCAATACCGTTCCGAAAGCGGCTGAGTTGATCCGGGCTCTACAAAATCACGTTTGGGATGCTTCCCAAACCCAGGATCGAACAGCAGGTACGCAGGTTTTACCTTACATTCCGTTATTCATTGGCATTTCTCAGGAAGGGGATCTCTTTCCCAACGATCAAATTTTTAGCGGGATGACTTCCCTGCCCAGTTTGATGGCAATCGGGGCGACCTGGAATCCATCCATGGCCGAAGCCGTTGGAAATGTGATGGGAAAGGAATTGCGGGCAATCGGCTTCAACCTGTACATTGGACCATCTCTGGATGTGTTGGAGGTTACGGCAAATTCGGCTAATACATTGGGCGTTCGTACCTTTGGGGGGGATCCTTTCTGGGTAGGCGAGATGGGAAAGGCGTATGTGCGTGGTTTGCATTTGGGCAGCCGCGATCAGATGGCGGTGATTGCCAAACATTTTCCGGGACGGGGAGCATCGGACCGCTTGCCGGAAGAAGAAGTGGCAACGGTGCGCAAATCGCTGGATGCGCTTCGTCAAATCGAACTGGCTCCGTTTTTTGCATCCATGCAAGCCAGTGTGGAGAGTAGAGCCCGGATGGACGGGGTGATGGTTTCTCACATTCGCTATCAGGGGTTGCAGGAAAATATCCGTGAAATCACACCGCCCGTCAGTCTTGATGCTGAAGCAATGCGGCAGGTGCTGACTCTTGAACCGGCAGCCACATGGTATCAAGAAGGCGGCGTGATCGTCAGTGATAATTTGGGCAGTAACGCTGTAAGGCGCTTTTATGACCCGACCGGCCAGACTTTTGATGCGAGGGCGGTTGCCAGAAATGCCTTTCTGGCAGGGAATGATTTGTTGTATGTGAACAATTTCGTCGAACCCATTGACAACGACAGTTCCACTACGATTATGAGGGTTTTGGACTCGTTCGCCCAAAAATACCGTGAAGATGCTGCATTTGCCGAACGGGTTGATCAATCGGTAGAACGAATTTTGAAGTTGAAATTGCGTCTTTTCGGGGAGTTCCGCATTGACCGGGTGCTTCCGCCGGCGAGTCAACTGGCTGAGGTGGGACGATCGCAATCGGTGGCACTTGAAGTTGCCCGTAAAGCAGCAACCCTGCTCAGCCCTTCGGCAGCGGAATTAAACATACGGCTACCCCGTCCACCCGAAAGCCGCGATCAGATAATTTTTTTCACTGACGTGGTGAGTGCACGGCAGTGCAGTACTTGTGGGGAACAGCCGATTTTTTCGGTAGACAGTCTGAAGAATGCGGTTATTCGCTTGTATGGGCCGGCAGCAGGTGGTTCCATTATTCAGGGTTATTTGTTTTCATATTCCTTCCTTGACCTGAACACCTATTTGAATAATCCGTCAGGTTTGGCTGCTTTGGGGGTCAATCTGGCTGATGCCGAATGGGTGGTTTTTGCACTTTCAGGTGACAATCCCTCTCACCCGGAATCACAAGCCCTCCGCCGATTATTGAATGAGCGCCCCGATTTGATTTTGAACAAAAAAGTGATTGTATTTGCGTTTGGGGCACCTTACTTACTGGATGCAACCGATATTGCAAAATTGACGGCCTATTACGGGTTATACAGTAAAGTGCCGGCGTTTGTTGATACGGCTGCCCGAATTTTGTTTCAGGAGCAAAGCGCAAATGGGGCCTCTCCGGTTTCGATCCCCGGAATCGGCTACGATATTATCCGGGCAACCTCTCCCAACCCCCTCCAGGTGATATCTCTTTATTTGGATTTTCCGGTTAACCCTGAGATAACGGAGACTCCAATCACGCCTCAGCCAACCGAAACTCTTGAGTTTAAAGTGGGGGATGTAATCCCCTTTAGAACCGGAATTATTGTGGATCAAAACGGCAATCCGGTACCGGATGGTACCGTAGTGCGTTTCATCATCAATACGCTGGGTGAAAGCGGTACGACCCAGCAGATTGAAACCGTTACTACCGGCGGGGTCGCTAAGGCAAGTTATCGGATCAACCTTCCTTCCACTATTGAAATTCGTGTAGTCAGCGAACCGGCAATGACCTCTCAGATTATTACCATTAACCCTCTGAATGGTGAAGCCAACATTTCCACAGAGGTACCTACTCCGCAACCCACTCTGACATCCACGCCTACCCTTACTCCGACACCCCAACCGACTGAAGAAGCCGAGGAACTTTCAGAAACCACGCTTGATTATGGTTTTTGGGACTGGATGACCATGCTGCTGATTGTAGGAGGAGGGGGTGTGGGCATTGGTTTTATCGGACAACGGCGGATTTCTTTGCGCTGGGGTTTCCGTTGGGGGATGATGGCCGTCATTGGTGGAATTATGGCTTATCTATATCTGGTCAGCGGCTGGTTTGTGCCGTTAAGCCCCTTGGCCAGCGCAGGGCGATGGGGGGTGGCCATCAGCAGTCTGATTGGTTTACTCAGCGGTTGGGGAATTGGCTGGCTCTGGCAAATTCGTCTGCAAAAGGCCCAGAAACCTACCCGCAAGCCTTAACGGATCAGGGTCATCAACAGACTGATGACCATCAATAAACCCGTAATGAAAATCAGACTTTGCTCCAGCGGGTAATTGATAAAACTCCAGGGGGAAGTGGCTTCGGTTTTAAGGCGAGGGAGGGTGGGACGGTCTCCGAGCAGGCTTTTTCGGAACACCTCAACGGATTCGGGTCGTTCATCGGGATGCAGCCCCATTGCCCATAAAATGCATCGTTCTGTTCGAAGTGAGATATCGGGGTTAATTTGACGGGGTGGAATCAGACGACTCGGGTCAAGAAATCGTTCGCGGGCGTCGGCAGGCGGTTCATTGGTTAAGAGGTGGTAGAGTGTTGCACCGAAGGCATAAATATCACTGCGAACATCGGTATGTCCACTGTCACCGCCGTACTGTTCCAGGGGGGTGTAGAGCGCCGTACCCTGACCCTGTAAGACGGTAATGGTTACCTCGCCGGGTGCAAGGACTTTTACCAGTCCAAAATCCACCAATTTGAGCAAACCGCTGGGGGTTACTTTCAGGTTGGAGGGTTTGATATCGCGGTGCAGGATCGGCGGATTTTGACTGTGAAGATAAGAAAGCGCGCTTGCCAGTTGATCGGCCCAGTTAAGCACCTCGGCTTCTGAAAGGAAACGATTTTCCTGTTTCGCTTCCATCATGAGAGAACGCAGATCCCTGCCGGGGATAAAATCCATCACAAGGTAATCACGCGAACCGGTGGAAAAAAAGTCGGAAACTTTGGGTAAGTTGGGATGATCCAAACGCGCCAGAACCGTTGCTTCGCGGAAGAACTGATCTCGGGCTTCTTGCAGCAAATCTGGGGGAAGTGAACGATCGTGTTCGACTTCCTTAAGAGCGCATTGACGACCTTCGAGACGGAGATCATCCGCAAGGTAAATACTGCCCATGCCGCCTTGTCCGATTATGCGGACAATGCGGTAGCGGCCCCGTAAGACTTCTCCGGATTTTAGAGGCAAGGGCATTGGTCAGATCCCTGTTCTGTGGGGGTCAGGCAGTCTGGTGTCTTTCTCGGCGTGAAACCAGAATGTCTTCAGAATACTTTTACACAAAGTATCGATTCTTTGATATATTATACCTTACTGGGTGAGGCAATCATTCCCAATCCTGCATTCTGGAGATGGGCAGTGGATTCGCGTAGTGAAGATCAACCGATTTTGATTGCACAAAGCGGGCCGCTGAACGGCAAGCGGTGGGATATTTTCGATGGAATGACCATTGGACGGGAAAAGGATTGTGATCTGGTAATTCCAGACCGTCAGGTGTCGCGTTATCATGCCCGCTTTGAGGTGCACGCGGATCGAACTGTTCTCCATGATCTTTCAAGTAAAAATGGAACATACCGGAACGGCAAGCGGGTTGAAGAACCGGTTGTTCTTCAGGATGGGGATGTTGTTCAAATAGCGCTGGTTCAGTACTTTGTCTATCTCAGTTCGGATTCAACTTTACCATTGGGAACTGAATTTGAATTACCTCTTGAAGAAGCCGAGCAAAAGTTCAACAAACGATTGTTTTTGGATAAGTTATCCCGGCGGGTGTGGGTGAATGGACAGGAACTTTTACCGCCGCTTTCGGTACCTCAATTTCGGTTACTGGAAGCATTGTATGATAACGAGGGAAAGGTTGTTTCAAGGCAGGAATTGGTCGTCGCAGTCTGGGGGGATGAAGAAGCCATAGGTGTCTCGGAACAGGCTCTGGATGCCCTGGTGAGACGTCTGCGGGATCGTCTGGCAGTGTTGGATCCCAATCATGCTTATCTGATTACCGTGCGCGGATATGGGTTGCGCTTAGACAATCCTCCGGTTTAATTGAGGAGGGTTGACTGTCTGTATTTCCACATTTTTCAAACTGAAAACTAATTGTAAGTTTGAATGATTGATTGCCGACGTGCTTTGATTTAGTATTTAATCAAGAGTTTTCCGCAATGAAGATGGAGTTAGAAGGCGGGAAGATCAACATGATGAAACACTTGCAGTCGGTACAAAAATCTACTCATCCTAACGAAGCCCATTACTACTCATTCAGACAACCCCTTGCTCTTTCCGGTCACGAAGGCAGCCTGAACGAAACGGCATCGGTAGAAAGACATTTTCCCAAGACAACCGGGCTACACAAAACTACTTTATTGGAAGAAAAATGGTTTGGGCCGAGCGTTTGGAAGAGTAAACTCTATGATGGCATCCTGCCGGCTTTGGTGATGATCCTGCTTACTTTGTTGTTTAATTTACTTTTTATTCCGGTGGAAGTGCTGTTTGGTACACCGGGACTTCTGATTTACACTTTAATCATTCTGGCGGGCGGGGTTTACTCGTTGGGGAAATGTGTTCAGATGCGTTTTGATGAAATTACACGTGCCTGGTATGGTTTGATTGCGGGGTTGTTGTTGTGGTTCGCCGTCAATACCGCCGGGCGTCTGGGTGAAAGTTCATTCTCAATTGAAGTGGAAGCGGTCATACTGCTTTTGGCGGTGTTGGTTACTGCCACGCTGTGGAAGACCGTTTTCCCGCTGGGTGTAAGATTTTTGGCGTTTGTATTTTTAGTTGAGTGGACTTTGCGCTTCTGGCTGGAATTGCATGTCTTTTTGGCTGAAAGCTTTGAGTTTTTTCAGTGGAGTTATTATCTGAGTGGTTTCATTGCGCTTTCAAGTTTAATCTTTTTTTTGTTATGGATGTTCCAAAAGGCTGAAAGCCGCATTCATCATCTTTGGGCTGCGGTAGGCGTGTGGTTTTGTACGCTGATGGTTCTAATTGTGTTCTTCCAAATGCCCCTTTAAGGAGAACTTGCCTACATAGCGGAAAATAAGGGCTGGAAGGTGCGCTCGCCGCCCGTCCGAAGGTTGAGAGCATCCAGATAGACGGATTTTATTTCGTCGGCAATCCGCTCCCACGAATAGGCTTGAGCAACTTGATTAGCCTGTTTTCCCAGCCGATCGCGTAATGTGGGATCAAGTATCAGTTCTTTAAGACGGTTGCCCAGAATTTCCGGCTCGCCATCTGGTACGACAAAACCGGTCAGGCCCTCCTGCACCAAAAATGCCAACCCACCCACCTGCGAAGCCACCACAGGGGTGCCGCAAGCCATGGCTTCCAGCGCAACCATTCCAAAGGATTCATAATGTGAAGGAACCACAACTACATCAGCGGCAGAATAGTAGTACGGCAGTGAATCCTGATCGCGTTTGCCAAGGAAAAGTACAAAATCGCGCAAGCCGAGGCTTTTGACGAGATTTTGCAACCGTGCCATTTCGGCATTGACGCTCAACTGGCTCTCTTCAGGATCACCCCCGACAATCACCAGGGAGTAGGGGCAGCACAGCAATTCGGTGGACTGCTGCATCCAGGCGACTGCTCGAATGAGAGTTTCTAGCCCTTTAAGAGGTTCAATTCGTCCGACGAATAAAATCATCCGATTTTTCACCGGTACGCCGATCACCTCACGAGCCTCATCCCGCGGAATGGGATAGAAGCGGCTCAAATCCACTCCAGGGGGAATCACCCGAAGTTTTTTTGAGTTTGCCCCGTAAAGAAATTCCAGCTGGGATTGTTCTGCCGGTGTCGCAGCAATGATTCGGTCGGCTATTTGTAAGACATGTTTTTCACCTTCTAAACGATACTCGCCTTCAATTTCTTCGGGAGAGCGGGCGACCCGATTTTTCATTAGCACGAGAGTGTGGAACATGTGGATGATGGGCGCGTTCCATTCCGCCTTCAACTTTTCCGCCGCGATTCCGGACATCCAGTAATGGCTGTGGATGAGATCGTAACGCAATTGTTTGGCGCGGGTGAAGTGAAGAATCCCCTCCACAAAGTCAGGCAGGTAGTTGACCAGTTCCTTTTTTGGCAGGGGGACTTCTGGCCCGGCGGGAATATGTACCACCCGGTTGCCATAACCTAAGTTGTGCAATACATGGGGGACGTGTTCATCCTGAGAACGGGTAAACACATCCACGTGAATGCCGGCTTTACCCAAAAAGCGGGTTAATTCAGCGACATACACATTCATTCCGCCAGTATCTTTACCGCCCAGGGTCGCCAGTGGGCAGGTGTGATAGGAAATCATCGCGATGTTCATGATCAAATTCCTTGCCCGAAAAATCGGTGTACTGGTATAATTTGACCCACGCCACCGTAGCTCAGACGGTAGAGCAGGCGTTTCGTAAACGTCTGGTCAAGGGTTCGAGTCCCTTCGGTGGCTCTTTGATTCTACACCCGCATCAGAGATGTTTCGGTTTTTCATCCCGGTAACATTGTACCGACTCGGTATTTCTGTTTTCGGTGGATTTTTCAAATATCCGGAACTCTCGCTGGATGTCCTGTAAGGACCAGAGCAAGATTTGCCCGAATGAAAGGAAACTTCCTTTCAACGCTATTCAGTTGAAGCAGGACAGGAATGCATTGTTCTTTGCAATGAAAATTGAAAAAGTTTCCTTAAAAACCGATACGGAACCAATCTGTACCGGTAATTACGGAAAGTGCCAGCAGGATGAACACAATAAAAAGGATCATTCCGCAGCCACACCCTAAACAGGAGCCGCTGCCAAATCCAAATCGGGATTGGAGCCAGTTAAACAGGCGATCCAGTAAAAACAATTTCAACAAACCTGATAAGCAACCTGGGCGATTGTCCATTTTGTTTTGAACCTCTCTGTTTTTCTACTTTATTTACGAAAGAGATGCAGAAAAGTTGCCTGAAAGATGCGGGTTAAGCCTTGTATAATGCTCTCGGAAGAATTCAACAAAAATTGCTTGACAATTCCAGACACCTCTCAGTAAAATAACCCATATGATACCCGTGATGCATACTCCCATTTCTCTCCATCATCATCATTTGATCCATAACCTCCACTGTCCGATTGGGTGAGTGGGTAGTTCGGGTATTACCGCTTAGAACCAACCCCCGCCAATCGGCGGGGTTTTTTTTATATCTTTTTGCATTGAGGGAAAGCCATGAAAACTTTTCGGATTTCGTTACCATCCAAAGGCCGTTTATCTGATGAAGCAATGAATTTTTTAGAATCTTGCGGCTTACGGGTTTACAAACCCAATCCTCGCCAGTACGAGGCAGTCCTGCCGGATTTGCCGGATTTGAAAGTCCTTTTTCAAAGGCCGGGGGATATTGTTGCCAGTGTTGCCGATGGAAGCGTTGACTTTGGGATTACGGGTCTGGATATGGTCATGGAAAAATCACCGGAACCAACGTCAATTCTGGTTTTGCACGAGGCGCTGGGGTTTGGGGGTTGTACATTGAGTCTGGCAATTCCAGAGGGGTGGGAAGGAATAAATACTCTTGAAGGACTGAAAACCCATGCGGTTTACTTGGGGCGTCCATTGCGGGTGGCGACCAAGTTTTCTCGTTTGACCGGTCAGTTTTTGAGCCTGCACCAAATTCCATTTTCCCTGATCTCTGCTGAAGGAACGCTCGAAACTGCCCCGGCGATTGGTTATGCCGATATGATCAGTGATCTGGTGGCCTCTGGGCAAACTCTGCGGGATAACCGCTTGAAGGTCATTGAAGGCGGTGAGATTCTCGCTTCTCAGGCGGTACTGATTGCCAATTTTCACCGGTTGAAGGATAGCGAAGCAGCCCAGGCGCTCGCCCGCAACTTACTGGAATTGATCGAGGCTCATTTGCGGGGAAGTACCAATTACTCGGTATTTGCCAATATGCGCGGCCCATCGGCTCAGGCAGTTGCTCAACGGATTTTTGATCACAGCACTTTACATGGTTTACAAGGCCCGACCATCTCACCGGTGTTTACCCCGCGGGGAAACGGTGATTGGTATGCTGTGCATGTGGTGGTTGAAAAGCATGAGATTTACCGGGCGGTCAATGAACTCCGGGCGGTGGGCGGTAGCGGAGTGGTGGTTGTGCCGGTAACCTACATTTTTGATGAGGAGCCGCCGCGTTGTCTGAGGATGAAACAAGCGTTGAGCATGGCTCAACCGCCAACCCTTGCCGCTATATTAGAAAAACCATCGGAGCGAAAAGATGATTGATGAAATTCAAAAAGATGTGTTTGAGCGTTTTGAACAGGTTGCGCCCTACACCCCGATTGAGCCGTTTGAAGTCATTGCGGAGAGAGTGGGGCGAAAGCCTGAGGAAATTATCAAGTTAGACGCAAATGAAAACCCTTACGGTCTCTCTCCGTTGGCGCGTCAAGCTTTGAGCGGATTGCGTTGGGGCAATATTTATCCTGATCCGGAAAGCCGTGCCTTACGTCAGGCGATTTCCGGTTTTCTGAATGTTCCGGTCGAACATATTTTGGCTGGCGCTGGCGCAGATGAATTGATTGATTTGATTTTGCGAGTCCTGTTGAAGCCCGGTGACGCCGTGCTGGTTGCACCTCCTACCTTTGGTATGTATGCCTTCGACGCCCGGATTAATGGTGGACGGGTGCTGGAGGTGCCGCGTAATCCGGACTTCAGTCTAAATCTGGAGGGGATGCGTCGGATTGTGCAACAGCAAAAACCACGGGCGGTTTTACTGGCTTCTCCTAACAACCCGGATGGAAGAATGCTCACCCCGTCGGAATTGGAGGAAATCTTTTCGTGGGGTGTGCTGGTTGTACTGGATGAGGCATATATCGAATTCAGTGATGGTGGGCAATTGGGCGAAAAAAACAGTCAGATTCGTCTGCCGCTTGAACGGGATAATGTGATTGTGTTGCGTACTTTCAGTAAATGGGCTGGACTTGCCGGACTGCGAGTGGGTTACGGTGTTTTTCCGCAGTGGATGCTGCCGGTTTTGTGGAAGGTAAAGCAGCCCTACAATGTCAATGTGGCAGCCAGTGCAGCGGCCATTGCTTCGTTGGAGGATTTAGCCTGCCTTATTGAGCGGGTGGCCAATCTCCGCTCGGAACGCTGGCGCCTGTTCAACGTGCTTACCCAGGTTGACTGGCTGGAACCTGTGCCCTCGCAGGCTAATTTCATTTTATGCCGGGTTAAAGGGCGGCCTGCCAGGAATGTCAAAGCCGATTTGATGAAAAGAGGCATCTTTGTACGCTATTTTGATACCCCTCTACTGCAAAACTATATTCGTATCAGTGTTGGATTACCTCAACACCACGATGTTTTGTTTCAAGTCTTGAAGGAAATGGAGGAACCCAACTCATGACTGAAAACCAGGTGAAAGGGCGAATTGCTTCACTTAGCCGGCAGACCCGCGAAACTTTCGTTCAAGTGGAATTAAACCTGGACGGAACAGGCGAGTACCAGATTCAAACCGGTATCGGATTTTTAGACCATATGCTGGCGCAGCTGGCTTTCCACGGTCTGTTTGATTTACGGATCCGGGCGGAGGGTGATTATGAAGTGGATTATCACCATACCGTTGAGGATTGTGGTCTGCTGCTGGGGGAGGCGTTTGACCGCGCGTTGGGCGAACGCAAAGGGCTGGTGCGGATGGCAGTTCAGTATGCACCGATGGACGACAGTTTAGCCAGGGTAGTGGTGGATTTGTCCGGCAGGCCTTATAGTGTGATCAAGGCACGCTGGGAAGCCAGCGAAGTCGGCCGTATTCCGGTGAGTTTGTGGGAGCATTTTCTGGAATCCTTTGCACTGCGTTCCCGTTCAAACCTGCATGTCAAGGTCTTTTACGGAAGGGATGGTCATCATCAAGTGGAGGCCGTCTTTAAAGCGCTGGCGAGGTCACTCTGCGAGGCCAGCCGGTTGGAACCGCGCCGTTTGAATGAAGTGCCATCCACAAAAGGAGCCTTGAATGTCTGATCCAATGGTCGTTGTAGATGCCGGCACAGGCAATTTACGTTCGGTGGTCGGGGCTTTGACCAAAATAGGCGCTTCGGTCAGGCTGACCCGTGACCCGGAGGATGTTTTGAGGGCTGAACGAATTATTCTGCCGGGGGTAGGAGCATTTGGTGAGTTTATGCAGGGACTCACTCGAAATCACCTGGATGAAGCCCTGAAAAACTTTATCCAAAGCGGACGGCCGCTCCTGGGGATTTGCGTGGGTATGCAGGCTTTAATGGAAATCAGCGAGGAGCTTGGAAGTTACCAAGGCTTGTCTCTTTTCAAGGGGCCGGTCAGGAAATTTCCATCCATGCCGGCTTACAAAGTGCCGCATACCGGTTGGAATCAAGTCTGGATCAGGCGGGACTCACCCCTCACCCGAGGACTTACCAGTGGGTTTTATGCTTATTTCAATCACAGCTATTATTGCCAGCCGCACCAGAACGAGTTTGTCCTTGCGACAACCGATTATACGCTTGACTTTTGTAGCATGATTGGGCAGGGAGTTCTGTTTGGCGTTCAATTTCATCCCGAAAAGAGCCAGGCAGTTGGTGAAATTTTGCTGAACAATTTTGTCAACTTGTAGGCGAGGCAGGAAGAAAATGAGTGATTTTACGATTTTCCCGGCGATTGACCTGCGGGATGGAAAAGTCGTTCGATTGGAATTGGGTGATCCCACCCGGCAGACGATATTCAGTGAGGATCCGGCAGAAGTGGCTTATCGTTTTTTCCGTTCAGGCGCAAAATGGCTGCATGTCATCAATCTGGATGGGGCATTTGGTGATGAGCGCCGCGCAAGAAAAAATGAAACGGCAATTGCCCGGATTTTGGAAATAACCCCAGAGTTTGGAGGAAAAATTCAAGTGGGGGGAGGTTTGCGTTCGATGAAAGCGTCCGAGCGGCTATTGGCGATGGGAGTCAACCGGGTGATTTTTGGTACGCTGGCCGTTGAGCAGCCGCAACAGGTGACCGGATGTATTCGGCAATGGGGTTCAGAGCGAATTGCGGTCAGTGTGGACCTGCGTGCCGGTAAAATCCAGACTCACGGCTGGCAGCAAAGCGCACAAATGGAGCCAGGAGAGTGGCTGTATCGGCTGGCAGACGAAGGTTTACGCTGGGTGATGGTAACCGATGTGGAACGGGATGGCATGTTAAGCGGGGCAAATCCTGAGGTAACTCTTTGGGTGCGGCAGGATAAGAGACTTAAAGTGGTGCTGGCAGGAGGAGTCAGCCGGTTGGTGGATATTCAGGTTGCCCACCGTAGCGGTCTTGCCGGAGTGATCATCGGACGGGCTTTGTATTCCGGTGAATTGAATTTACCTGAGGTGTTGAAGGAGGTAACCCATGCTGGCTAAGCGGATCATTCCATGTCTGGATATCAAGGATGGCCGGGTGGTCAAAGGGATTAACTTCATCTCCCTGCGGGATGCTGGCGATCCGCTCCGGCAAGCAGCCTTGTACGATGCGATGGGTGCGGATGAACTGGTCTTTTTGGACATTCAGGCCACGCCGGAAGGACGGAAGACGGTGGTGGACCTGGTTGCCCGTGTTGCCGAAGAAATCCGCATGCCGCTAACGGTAGGAGGTGGAGTACGCAGTGTGGAGGACATGCGTCAGTTATTGCTGGCTGGGGCGGATAAGATCAGTATCAATTCTGCGGCTGTCCGCAACCCCCATATCCTTCGTGAAGGCGCTGATCGGTTTGGCAGCCAATGTATCGTGCTGGCGGTTGATGCGAGGAGAATCATGAAAAACAGCCCCGTGCCCCGATGGGAGGTCATTGTGGATGGGGGCAGGACACCAACAGGATTGGATGCGCTGGAATGGGCCGAGCAAGCCGTTCGTTTGGGTGCAGGTGAAATCCTCCTGACCAGCATGGATAGAGACGGTACGCGGGCTGGCTATGATCTTGAATTGACGCGGGAGTTCAGCAAAAACCTGCCAGTGCCGGTAATTGCCTCCGGCGGGGCCGGTCAAATGGAGCATTTTGCTGAGGTGCTGGATGCCGGCGGTGCAGATGCCGCCCTTGCAGCGACCTTGTTTCATGACGGAATTATCCGAATCCCGGAATTAAAGCACTATCTCTCTCAACGAGGAATACCGGTGCGCTTGCTGGAGAAAGGAGAAAGATCATGAACCGAGAAGGTAGTTTGAGGTTTGACGAGAAGGGTTTAATCCCTGCGGTTATTCAAGATGCTTTCAGTCAACAAGTACTGATGCTGGGGTGGATGAACCGAGAGGCGTTGGAACTGACCCGCAGCACAGGACTGGTTCACTTCTGGTCGCGCAGCCGTCGGCGTTTATGGAAGAAAGGCGAAACATCCGGCAATTTGATGCAGGTCGTAGAAATCAGCGTGGATTGTGACCGGGATGCTCTTTTGGTGCGGGTGTTGCGCAAGGGCCCGGCCTGTCATACCGGCATGGTCACCTGTTTTCACAACCCGATGGACGAGGAGAATGAAAATCATGCAATTTCTTGATCAACTGAGTAAAGTGATTGAAGATCGGCGGGATAATCCACGGGAAGGGTCATATACCTGCTACCTGTTTGCAAGCGGTGAGGATGAAATCCTGAAGAAAATTGGAGAGGAAGCGGTTGAGGTGATTCTCGCGGCAAAAGGACAGGGACACCAGCGGATTGTGGAGGAAGTCAGCGATCTCCTCTATCATGTCCTGGTGCTTCTTTCATTAAAGAGGGTGAATTTAGACGAAATTGAGGAAGAATTACGCCGTCGACATGGAAAATGAGATTTATGAAAGACCGCGGTCAAGAAAAATTGGAAGCGGCTAAAATCTTCCATTCAGGAGAAATAGGATTATAATAACAGCAATCCATTTGCCCGGTTACAGGCAAGCCATTCTGGTTTGTACTGACCCGAAAGTTGCCCTGGCAAGGCATGCGTCTGTCCGTTACGCACCTTAAAAATGCTGTAACGAAAAATCTGGCAATCAAACGGTGGCCGGATGATTTTTGGCACCGCTTTTCCATCGGGCGGAATTGTGGAGCCAATTTTTTTGCCTCGACATTGCGCCGCAGAACAGTGCCATCACAGCCCATGCGGTAAGGTGGTCGTTATGGCGTGTTTTTTGTGGACAAACCCTCAGCGGGTTAGTCCGGGACAGGCTCATGGTGAATAACCATGGCAATTTAACCAAAGACCGGGCGTCTCCGGCGAGGTTAAAAATTCCATATCTTTTTACTTCAAAGGAGAAAAATGGAGATTCAAACATTTTCATATTGCTCTCCAAAATTGGAGTTGCGTCCGTGCCCTGAAAAGGGGGGATTTGGTTTGTTTGCGATTGAGCCAATCAGCGCAGGCGAGCTGTTGGCTATGTGGGGCGGGCAGGTGGTCACCAGTGAACAACTGCAGTACCTGCCGGTTGACCGCCAGACACACGGCATTCAAATTCATGAAGATCTTTATCTGGTACCGGTTACTCACGGTGAACCCGCCGATTATTTCAATCATTCCTGTAATCCCAATTGTGGATTGGATTCGCCAATTTCGCTGGTCGCCATGCGGGATATTGAAGTGGGGGAGGAAGCCTGCTTCGATTACGCAATGAGCGATTCCTCCGACTATGACGAATTCGAGTGTCACTGTGGAGCCCCTAATTGCCGCAAGACCATTACCGGTCGGGATTGGATGCTTCCCGAACTTCAGGAAAGATATTTTGGGTTTTTCTCACCCTATCTTCAGCGGCGGATTGAAAAAATGCGTGAAGAAATCCAATTGAAAGGAAATGGCAACAAACCCGCCAATATAACGGACGACCGCTGATCGGTTGAGGTGAAAATATGTCGGTAATCTCATTGTTGACCGATTTCGGTGATCGGGATGCGTTTGTGGGTGTCATGAAAGGGGTAATCTGGAGGATCGCCCCTCAAGTTCAAATTGCCGACCTTACCCACTGGATCGAACCGCAGAATGTTTTACACGGTGCCTTAATTCTGGGCCAGGCGTATCGGTATTTCCCGCAGAGGAGTGTACATCTATCTATCGTGGATCCGGGGGTGGGTACTCAACGAAGAGCAGTAGCCGTCCGAATAGGAGATTTTTATTTTGTCGCGCCGGATAACGGTCTGCTGACCATACCGTTAGAGCGAGCTGAAAAAACCGGAGAACCGATTCATGCGGTCGAGCTGAACGAACCGCGTTTCTGGCTGCCGGAAGTCAGTCATTCGTTTCACGGCAGGGATATCTTCGCCCCATGTGCAGCGCATCTGGCAAATGGCGTACCCCTGGACGAGCTGGGCAGTCATGTGGAGAGCCGAGATCTTTTGCGCGTAGTCATTCCCCGACCTCGCCGTACACCAACCGGCTGGGAAGCGCAGGTATTAATGGCTGATGTGTTTGGAAATCTGATCAGCAATCTTACTTCGGAAGATTTGGGCGATCAAAAAATTCGTAAAGTGTTTATCGCCGGTACCTCCATCGAGCGATTTACGCGGACGTTCGGGGAAGCGCCAAGCGGGTCTCTCATCACGATGTTCGACAGTTCAGGGTATTTGAGCGTTTGTGTGGTTAACGGAAATGCCCAGAAACAGTTGAACGTTCGGGTAGGAGACCCGCTGGAAGTGGTCACTGAATAAATGGGCTACACCTTTTCCTGGCCGTACAAAAGTAGAATGCGGGCGATGTGCTTGGCTCCCTTCAAGTACAAATCCAGGCGGATGTTTTCATTTGGCGCATGAGCCTGCGAACCGGGGTGTCCGATACCGGCAGTAACAATGGGTACATGCAGTGTTTCGATGAAAAGGTGGTTTGGGCCTGAACCGCCACTCATCGGGATCATTTGCATCGGTTGGCCATAGACTTCGGCAGCTGATTCGACCACTAATTTGACAAAAGGATGATCCGGATCGGTGCGGGCGGGTGCTTCGCCACCAAGATAGGTGATCTGCACATCCTGAAAGCCGTGGCTGTCGAGATGCTGGCGTAATTGCTCCAACACCTCTTCGGGAGTCTGATCCGGAACCAGACGAAAATCCACCTTTGCGCTGGCACGAGCAGGCAGGACGGTTTTTGAGCCAGGTCCTTGATAGCCGGAGGTTAATCCGCAAATGGTGCAGGTCGGCATCATGCTCTCGGCAACCCGCAATTCAACCCCACCGGTCATGCTTTTGAGAAATTGTTTGATCCCATATCGGCCGCGGTATTCATCGGCAGTTTCTGGCATTAATTCAAATAATTCAAGATCGCGCTTGGAGGGCGGACGGACTTTATCATAGAAACCGGGCAGGTGAATGATTTCATCCGGGGATTTGAGGGTGTTCAATGCCCAAACCAACCGCCATGCGGCATTCGGAAAAATGGAACCACCCAATCCAGAATGAACATCCTGATTGGCAGTTTCAACACTGAGTTCCACATAACACAAGCCACGCAGACCCAGATATTGAACGGGGACATCGCGGTGATCCACGCCGCCAAATTCCCAAATGCAGGCATCTGCGCTCAGGTCGCCAGCATGTTTTTCTATAAAGGGTTTGAGATTTGGACTGCCGACTTCTTCTTCTCCTTCAACCACAAAACGGACATTACAGGGTAATTCCCCCAATTCAGCAAGCAAAGCATCTATGGCAAAAAGACGGCTGACTAAATGACCTTTGTCATCGCTGACACCGCGCGCAAACAACTTTCCATCGCGCAGGGTGGGTTGAAAGGGAGGCGATTCCCACAATTCAAGCGGTTCTGGCGGCTGGACATCATAATGATTGTAAAATAAAATGGTGCGCGGTGATTTTCCTGCCCGAAATCCGGTAACAACCGGCGCGCCATCGGTAGGAATGTTCTGAGTTTCAAACCCGCGTTTTTTCAGCATCTTTTCGACCATCCGGGCGGTTTCTTCAATTCCCCAGTTCTGAGCTGAGACACTGGGTTGTTCACAAAGACGGCTCAACTCGGAGATACTCTGATCGAGATGATCTTCCAGATAATGATCAATGCGGCTTGTATGAGTCATGGTTGCCTCCTATCGTTTGAGTCATTTTTAAAAGGGGAAAAGATTCAGCACAAAAGATCCGCCGTAGGAAAACAGAAGCATTTTCAATACTTTTCCGATCCATGAAAAGAGCAAAAACTGCCAGAGCGGCATTTTGAGGATACCGGCTGTAATCCCGGCTACATCGAAAATCGGGTTTGGTACAAAGGAAAGCACCAGAATGGTAACTGGCCCGTATTTGCGCATCCATTGTTCAAACCTGTCGCTCCATTGGGTTCTTTCGATAATTCCCTGGCCACTAAAACCGGCCAGATAACCTGAAAGTTCACCAATGGCTGCGCCTGTACCCGCTGCAACGGCTACCCAGAAAGGATTGAAAACCGCCCCCATGGCGGAGGTAAACAAAACCCCAGGTACGGGCAGAATCAAGGTGGCGTTTGCCAAAAGGGAAACCAGGAAAATACCCGGGTACCCCAGCCCCCCTAGCTGGCGGACATTTTCGCGGTTAATGTAGAGAAAAATCGTCAAACCCACCACAAAGATCAGGGCAAGAATGCGCGTGACTTTGAGGCGGGTGTCTTTATTCATCCGGGTTGTGTTCTTTGCTTTCCAAAAGTGTTTCGATGCGGGAAATGACCATGTCCAGCGCTACGGTGTTGAACCCGCCCTCCGGGATGATGACGTCCGCATAGCGTTTGGATGGTTCGACAAATTCCATGTGCATTGGGCGGACGGTATTCAAGTACTGGCGGATGACCGATTCGGTTGTGCGCCCGCGTTCGCGAATATCCCGCTCCAAGCGACGGATGAAGCGTAAATCGGGGTCGGTATCCACAAAGATTTTTACATCAAATAATTCCCGCAGGGCTGGTTCGGCGAAAATAAGGATTCCTTCCACCAGGATCACGCGCTGCGGTTCAACGTGAATGGTGCGGTCGGTACGGGTGTGGGTGGTGAAATCATAAACCGGCAGCTCGATGGCTTCCCAGTTCTTCAATTTTTTGATGTGTTCAATCATTAAAGAGGTTTCCAGCGAATTGGGATGGTCAAAATTGACCAGGTCTCGCTGTGCCCGTGGGAGGTCTTTCAGGTCTCGGTAGTAGGCGTCGTGGGGAAGATAAGCAATTCGGTGCGAACCAACTCGTTTGAGGATTTCGGTAGCCACAGTTGTCTTTCCAGAACCGGAACCACCAGCAATGGCGATAACAAGCGGAGTAATCATGGGCTTCATTATTTCCGATTATAGTCGAAATCATTCAATGCCGGGTCATTCCAGGAAAACAAAACGGATTTTCCGATTTTGTACATCCATAATGCAGAATGAGCGTTCTTCTTTTCTCAATCCTCCAATTGCCCCCGGGTTTATCAGGCGAGTTTTTCCCTGCAGTCTATCTTCGCGGCGGTGGCTATGCCCAAAAAACAGAAAATCGAACTGCTGGCTGTGGAGAAGATTCTGGAACTTGGAAGCAAGGTGACCGTGGGTAACGGCTATTCTTAAACCGCCTATCTCCCCCTGAAAAACGGTATCGGCGAAAGATTCGGGATTCATTTTCAGCAGGGTGTCCCGGATTTCACCGCTGGCAAAATCACCGTTCCCGAATGTCAAAATGACTTTGTGGGGAGCCAGGATTGAGGCAGTTTCAGCGGTGGTTACGTCTCCACAGTGAATGATGGTCTGGATGTTCTCATTCTCGATGATTTGCAAAGCCTTTTGCAGATTACCCAGATGGTTGTGAGTATCCGAAAGGATGGCAATTTTCATGACTCAAGCAACCTCCAATGAGACAATCTCAATATCGGCGTTGAGAAAAGCCAGGCGCAGGGCTTCCCGCTTTGTGGAGGTCAGGTTTTTGATCACCAGCCGGATGTAAAAGCTTCCATCCGGCTGGGTGTCATTGATGGAACGAAGAATGTTGCCGCCAGCCTGCGAAACGAGGTGGGCAATGCGAGCCAGTACACCCGGGCGGTTGGCATTTTTGCTACCGGTAATCGAGATGGTTGTCCAATTCAGGTTTTGTTGTGTTATGCCCGCATTGATCAGAGCATCGGCGAAATCCAGTTCGCGAATGGCGCCCGAACCAACCGAAGCATACAGGTCTTCCAGACTGGAGGCTGCCAGATTTTCCAGAAGAATATCAAAACGAACCGGATCAAGGACCTGAACATCTTCCAGAGAGAGGATACCCTGATTAATCAGAATCGGTTTGATCAATTGGCGTCCTTTTTCGGCGCTTTTTTTTAAGGCTTCGGTAACCAATACCGAGCGCAGCAAGCGAGCGGTGGAATTGTTGGCGTAGGCAAGCCATTCTTCGTTAGGTGGCTGGCGGGTGCCGTCGGTAATGACTTCCACAACATCTCCTGAATTCACTCGATCCGAGAGACGCACCAGGGCTCCATTTACTTTGACGGCACTGATTTTATCGAGCAGAAATTCCTGCTGAATTGATGCAACCGCATCCAACACAGTAGAGCCTTCCGGCAGAAAACGTGCTCCACCGGTGGGGGTCAAAATTTCCACAGGCCGGTAATGGCTGATATCCTTGCCTTTTTGGATGGCATAAACGACACCCCAGTGATTCTCCCCTTCCATGTCGCGGGTGGCAATGGCAACTTCCACTGCTCCTAAATCCGGCAGCCAGGCGGTAATTTGTAAAGCACGATATCCATTTTGAGGACAGGCAATATAATCATCGAAACGGTTTTGATCCAGATAGGGGCCTAAAAAGCGGTTGACCCGGGGTAACAGCTGATAACAGGCGGCTTCGTCTTCCTCCTCAATGACCATGCGGAAACTGATGATGTCATTGACATCCCGAAAGGAATTCATGGAAGTTTTGCGGGCACGAGCCATGCGGCGCAGTTTTTGCCAGGATTGCCAATAGCCGTTGACGATAATCTCAATCGAGCCATGTAAACCGCTTTTTTCCATGATGGCGCCTAGTTGTTCCATCATTGGGTTGATGAAGTTCAGGTCAAGGCGCGGGTCAGTATCAATCATTGCCTTAACCGAGGTGTAAGTTTCCGGCTCGGCAAAAGGAAAGGCGAGATCCTCAATCCAACGCCGCCAACGGTAACAATTCAGGATGCCGGCCAGTTTTCCATAAGCGCGAATGGCCTCGGTAGCTTTTTGCTGCCGTTTGTGGGCGGGCATGTGATGAAGGGTGAGCAGGTTGTGGCTTTTGTCGGCCAGCTTGACCAGAAACACACCGGGATCACGGTACTGGGCAATTTTGCGCAAGGTTTCCATTTCTCGTGAACGTCCATCACGCGGGGCGCTGATTTTGGTTACCCCGTCCACAATAAAGGCGATTTCTTCTCCCAACCGCCCTGGAAAGTGCTGTTTGATGCGCTCTAAACTTTCCCCTTGATCCTCAACGCTATCGTGCAACAGGGCGGCAATTGTCCAGGCTTCGTTAGCGACCAATTTATCCACGAAGGCGGCTACCCAGGCACAATGGGTTTCAAAATAAGGTTCTCCGCTCAGACGCAACTGACCGGCATGAAGTTCTTTTCCCCACCGATAGGCTTCCGCAATTGCCGGAGTGCGCGGGACAAATACGCCGGGGTTGAATTCATCATCTAACCGCGGTCGAATTTCACGGATATGCTTGATCGTCACCATTGGTTTTTAATTCCCGAACATAAACACCGATTGTAATTGAAAAGTAATTTTAAACGCAAACTGAAAAATTGACTAAAATTGGTGTGGTGCACAAGAATGAACCTAAATCCCTATTGAGGAGAAGAAATTTGATGAAAAAATTGATCACTGCTTTGCTTGCCCTTGCGCTGATGTTGACTGCCTGTAACCGCCAGAATTCGACCGCGGAGCCGATCAAGGTGGAATTACCGGTGGGAGTGGTGGAATCGCTTAGCCGGAATTTGAAAGTGGAATCCGAACAGATTGAATTCAACAAAATTACCGAATTGGATTATTCAAACACCTGCCTTGGCCTCCCATCGGTTGATGAACAATGTGCTGAAATGATAATTAAAGGCTATCAGGGAATTATCTCGCTGGATGGCGCTCAGTATGAGTTTCGCAGCGATCGAAGCGGCGAACGGATGAGGATTGTGCCAATTGCCCTGAAAGCTGCTCAATCGGTTTTGGCGAACCGGCTGAATGTCAATCCGGAATTTGTGCGCTGGGTTTCCATTGAAAAGGTGGACTGGCCAGACAGCTGCCTTGGACTGGAGCAGCCAGGAATGAATTGCAACATGGTGATCACCCCCGGCTTTCGGATCCTGCTCGAATCGGGGGGAATTATTTTTGTGTTTCGAACCGATCTTTCGGGTAAGCAAACGGTAATGGAAATGTTCAGCAATTGACGATTGAGTCACTCCGCCCATGATACCGGTTGGAATTCGGAAAAATGGGCGGAGTAGTTTTTTACTTAACGAGAGCCGTATTGGAAGGGGGTTCTTTCTTCATTGCGGTCGGTAGCGGGTGGTGGTTCGGGGGATAATGCGGAGATTTCAGCGCGCAATTCGGGGGTCATCTTGATCTCAAGACATTGCAGAATTTGTTTCAATTGTTCGGGGCTGCGTGCCCCAATGATCGGGGCGGTTACAGCCGGGTGACTTGCCACCCAGGCAACCGCCAACGGAGCGGGGTGGTAGCCATGTGAGCTTGCCAGTTCA
Organism: Bellilinea caldifistulae; assembly: GCF_001306055.1. Lineage (GTDB taxonomy): Bacteria > Chloroflexota > Anaerolineae > Anaerolineales > Anaerolineaceae > Bellilinea > Bellilinea caldifistulae. The sequence continues at coordinate 86,559 of NZ_LGHJ01000018.1, forward strand.
CTGAATCGTTCCGCCAGAACATACAAAGCCGGGTCTCCGTAGCGGGTTTGATACATTTTGTTTTCAACCAGCCGACCGCTTTCGGGTTTTTTGCCCGTTCCGTATTTCCCACTCAACAAGCCGCCACCCAAGGGACTGTAAGGAATGACGGCCAGGCGTTCGGCTTGAGCCAGCGGTAGAATTTCAACTTCGGCCTGCCTCTTGGCCAGATTGTACATCGGTTGGATCACTTCAATGGCAGCCCAACCATATTGACGGGATATTCCAAGCGCCTTCATAATCTGCCATGCAGCGAAGTTGCTAACAGCAGGGTATAATATTTTTCCCTGCTGAACCAGATCATCGAGCGCTCGCAGGCTGTGTTCCAAATCAGTAAAGTCGTCAAAGTGGTGGATGAAGTAAATATCTATCCAATCGGTTTTTAATCGTTGTAAGGATGCTTCTACTGATCGCATCATTTGCCGACGAGATGCCCCGCGTGCGTTAACATCTTCACTGGTTGGAAAGTAAACCTTACTGGTGATGACCACTTCATCGCGGTGATCGTGAATCAGCTCCCCTAAAATTTCTTCTGATTTACCACCAGCATAGACATTGGCGCAATCAAAGAAATTGATGCCTGCATCCCTGCACATCTGATACAACTGTGCGGAAGTGTCGCGATCGGCATCACCTCCAAAGGACATTGTGCCAAAACACAACGAAGAAACCTTGACACCGGTTTTGCCTAAAAATTTGTATTCCATAGTGGCTTCCTGAGAATGGGATTTGATAGGATTTTGAAAATTTTTGTTTCTGAGCATAATCATACCATCATCAGAATTAATAAAAGGTGACGAATGGTGGTATTCATTAAAGGGATTTTTTGTTATGATATTACCGATTCCGTTAAAAAATATAAAAAAGGATAGACTTAGTTTGTCAACGTGTGGTGAAGGTCAAAAGAATTGTTTTCTAAGACCACTAACCAGCACCTTATTTTTATTTTTTTGACAACATCATGGCCGAACTTTCCATACCGGTTACCCGAACCAAGGTCATTCTCCCTCGACGCCGTGCGGATCTTCTCACCCGACAACGGCTGCTCTCCTATTTGGATGACCTGAGCGAAAACCGGCTGGTGATTATTGCCGCCCCGGCTGGCTATGGGAAGACGTCCCTTCTGGTAGATTTTGCTCATCAGAATCCCATGCCGGTTTGCTGGCTATCCCTTGACCCAATGGATGCCGAGCCACAGCGGTTTGTAGCAGGATTGATCGCTGCTCTTCAAGCCGTTTTTCCGGAATTTGGCAGAAACAGTATTCCGGCGTTGAATGGGATGCCTCAGGAACGACTTAATCTGGAAACACTGGTTTCCTTGATTGTCAATGATATTTATGAGACCATTGATGAGCACTTTATTCTGATCATTGATGATTATCATCTGGTTGAGAATGTACAGGAAATTAATTACTTTATCAACCGTTTCCTGCTCTTAGCTGATGAAAACTGTCATGTATTCATTTCTTCGCGACGTTTACTTCCCCTGGCCGATATGCCATTGCTGGTTGCCCGGTCAATGGTGGGTGGTATTGGCTTTGAGGAACTGGCTTTTCAACCCGAAGAGATCCGAAATTTGTATTTGCAAAATTTTGGCATTTCTTTGTCCGAAAAGCAGGTTGAAGAACTTTCCCGCCTGACCGAAGGATGGATTACGGGGTTGATCCTTTCTACACAAGTAGAAAATGGTCAGCTGAGAACTCGCTTTCAGGCGAAGAAAGTTTCAGGCGTGAGCATCTATGATTACCTTGCCCAACAAGTTCTTGAGCAACAAAAGAATGACTTGAAACAATTTTTATATCGAACCTCGCTTTTCGAGGAGTTTGATCGTCAGATTTGCGAGGAAGTTTTGGGGAAAGGTTTGAACCTCCAAATGGACTGGGATCGGTTGATGGAGGAAGTGCAGCGGAATAATTTATTTGTCTTACCGGTCATCGAGGAAGATCGAATCTGGCTGCGCTACCATCATCTTTTTCGTGATTTTCTACAAAATCGGCTGCTCAGAGAATATCCCCAAGAAGCTCAGTGCATCCTTAATCGGCTTTCAGCATATTATCAGGAAGTGGGGGAGTGGGAGCGGGCTTATCAAATTTACGAGCGGATGGGGGATAAAGAGGCCAAGGCGCGATTGATTGAGCGCGCCGGAACCGTTATGGTCTCTAAAGGGCGAATCATTACGCTTCAGGCCTGGCTGGAGGATTTACCATCGCTGTACATTGAGCGATCCCCTTTGTTGCTCTCCATTCAAGGGGCGGTTCGGGTGATGCTTGGGGATGTTCGTAGTGGAATTGAGTCGTTCAATCTTTCACTAGGTTTGTGCAAAGAAGCGGATGCGACTCTCTACGCGCACACCTTGATTCGTCGTTCGGGAGCTTTTCGAATCCAGGGGGATTATCTTCACGCTCTGGAGGATGCCGAGAATGCTTTGCAAGTATTATCTCACTTGCCGGGTGAAAAGCATTTATTTGCAACAGGGTTGCATGCCAAAGGAACGGTTTTGCATTATCTCGGAAAAATCAACGAATCCTTGAATTGGCTCATTCAAGCCAGAGACATTTTCTTCGATTTGGGTGATGAGGAGTCGGCAGCCAAGGTAGCCATGGAAATTGCCATGGTGTACCGCTATCTTGGCAACCTCGAACATGCTGAAAAGATCTATAAAGACACGTTATTGTTTTATCAAAGCAGTGGCAACATTGTCTGGCAAGCCAATTTGTTAAATAACCTTGGTGTACTTCACTCGCTGGCAGGATTATATGAAACAGCCCTGGAAGAACTGGAAAAAGCGATCCAGTATGCCAGACTGGGGGGTTATGTCCGGCTGGAAGCCTATGCCCTAACCAGTCTTGGAGATTTGTTCAAGGATGTAGGCGCATTTTTGGAGGCGGAGCAAGCCTATCGAAAAGCTAATCAATTGACCCAACAGATCGAAGACCAGTTCCTCCGGTTTTATTTAACCCTTGCAAAAAGTGATCTGCTGTTGATTCGCAACCAGATTCAAGAAGCAGAAAATGAACTGATCACTGCATGGCAGGCGGCAGTAGATGCCGGTTCTCTGTACGAGGAAGCATTGTGTAAATGGGTTTCGGGAAAAATCGCAATCCTCAAAGAGGATTGGGATACAGCTCGCCGCAATCTCGAAGAGGCGGAAAGTTATTTTTCTCTGGAAAGACATCATGTGGAGGCTATTCGTTGCCGGATGTTGTTGTTAGCGGTTTATGCCCGCTTACAAAACGAACCCGCATTAATAAGAGGCATGGAAGAGTTATTGCCCGTGGTGCAGGACATCAAATTTCATCACTTGATTGGCAGCAGCGGAGAACCGCTCGGCAAAGTGTTTCAAGATGAGATGAATCTGCCGGAAGATATACGCGTTCTCTCAGCGCCATTTCTCAAAGTGATCCGGCAGCACAGCCGGCATTTACCCAATGCCCGAAAACAACTTCGCCAGAAATCGCAGGAAGTTCCGATATCGCCACCGGAATTGACTATTGTGACGCTGGGCAGAATCCAAATTTCGCTCGGAGACCACATGATTACAGGTATGGAGTGGCGCTCTCAAACAGCCCGTGATTTGATGCTGTTGTTGATGCTTCACCCCGAAGGTCTAACCAAAGAACAGGTCGGACTGATCTTCTGGCCGGATATCAGTCCGGGTGAATTGAAGATCCGATTCAAGAATACTATTTACCGATTACGCCACGCTGCCGGCAAAGATGTGGTGGTTTTTGAAGACGACATTTACTACTTCAACCGCGCCATGGATTACGAGGCGGATTTTGAGACGTTTAATCGCGAAATTCAACTTGCCGGGCTTGCCCGAAAGCCAGAACAGGAAATTGAGCATTATCGTCATGCGATTGAACTGTATAAAGGCGAATTCTTGCCGGAAATTAACGAGGAATGGGTCGTTGTCGAAAGGGAGCGTCTGCACCAAAAGTACATTACCGCTTTGAGGCGATTGGCCGAGTTGTATCTGGAGACTTCTCAACCGGTGGAAGCGCTGGCGTTTGCCAATAGATACCTTCAATATGATCCTCTCAATGAAGGTGTTCACCAGCTGATTATGCGATGTTATGCCAGCATGGGGAATGTCAACATGGTGATCAAGCAATACCAGACATTGAATTTCATACTGGAAAGTGAGCTGGGCGCTCAGCCGAGTCCGCAAACAATCTCACTTTATGATTTACTAACCCGCAACCGTCGCAAGACTGAGAACGATCATTGATGGCTTCTTAATCAAATGTTAACATTTTGTTAACATTAAATTGCCCAAAAACAGCCTCAAAACCGGTTTACGGAAGCCTCTTTGGAAGCCTACCCCTGATTAAACTGGATTTATCCAAACACAAGAAAAAAGGAGAGGCTGAAATGAAAAAGATCAATTCCCGTGTTGTTTTGTTCGTTCTGACGGTTGCCCTGTATGTTCTGGGTTCTGGTGCACCGGAAGCTGGCGGCGGAATCATCAACAGCATCATCAATTTCCCGGGCTGGTAATCTCCCTCTCAAACTTTTTGCTTGAATGATACTCCTCACAGCCGTCATCGCAGGCCTGACTCTGGGTCTAATTCGAGCAAAAATCGGCAATCGCCCGTACCGTCCGTTCTCCTTTCGGTGGGGGTGGATGGTGGCGGCGGCGCTCATCCTTCAATGGCTTGCATTTGGTTTTCCGCTTACCCGAACCATTTACCCGGATGAGGCAGCCAGTATCAGTTTAGTACTTTCACAATCCATATTGCTCATTTTTGCATGGTTCAATCGGAAAATTCCCGGTTTCTGGCTTTTGACCATCGGGCTGGTGATGAACCTGCTGGTTATCAGTGCCAACGGCGGTTTTATGCCGATCAGCCCAGACACCGTCCAATGGTTGCGCGGAGACGCCGTCACGGCTGGTTGGGAGGTGGGAGAACGGTTAGGAACGGGAAAAGATGTTGTGTTGCCGGTTGAACAAACCAAACTCGAATTTCTTTCCGACCGTTTCCGAACGCCGGACAACCCCTACTATCGGGTTGCCTTCAGTGCAGGCGATGTATTGATTGCTTTGGGTGCATTCTGGTTGTTATGGTCAGTCGGCGGCCGGTTTGAACGAAATTCGGGAAAGGAGATTTAACGATGACACCTACATTGATGGATTCGAGAAAACCCACTTATCGAGATGTTTCGGAAGAATATGGACGTATTCTCACCGCGGCGGTGATCAGCGCTCAGTTTCGTCAATTGCTGCTCAGCAATCCGGCTAAGGCACTTGCGGCTGGCTTTGGCGGCGAGGCGTTTCACCTTAGCAGTGAGGATCGTTCACGTCTGGTAGCGATCCGGGCTACCTCTCTGGCTGATTTCGCTTCTCAATTGAGTGGTTACAATGCAAACCGCTCGGTTCAGTCGGCGGTGTGTGGAGATTAGAGGTTTGTATTTTTAACAAGAAATGGGGATACCGGAAACTGTTTCCCTGCCTGTGCATCGAAGCTCGCGTTTTTGCTCACAAGGAATGGACTCCATGATTACAGGGAATCTTTATTTTGGCGGGGATTTTTTAAACCGCTTTGGGAAATTCCAATCTCCCCTCTTGACAGAGGTATGGGGGGAATCGGGCGATCTGGCTGCGCAATGGCTGCAGGTTGAAGGATCGTCCAGTTTGCTTTTTGAAATAACCGTCAAGGCAGTTGAACTGCTGGATGTCAAGCATTCTCAGGTTCTTGTCTTATGTGCGGATGGGACCTTTCACCGACAGGCATTTTATCAGGCTCAAACTTTGTTGAGCCGTTCCAATGGAGTTTTACGCAATTATCCACGTCTGAATCATTTTCTTCAAAAAGTTGTGCTTAGCGATGGACCAGTTCTGATCGGGTATCGAGATGCTTTTTTAGGTGTGGAAGAACGGCGGGTATTGAAGCTGCAAGCCAACGAAAATCTGGTATTTTTCCCAATGAGGTTAGAAACCGAACCTGTTGGTATTTTTGGCCTTTGCTTCGACCGTTTTCATACGATTGAGCAGCGCTTACCGCTGGCGATGATGTTTGCCGAACAGGCTGCTCAAGCCATTCAGCGAGAGGGGCTGGCGCTAACGGAGGAGGAATCCGCCGTTGAGATTGTATTGGCGCTGGCCAAAGCGCAAGAGGCTAGAGATTTATCCACCGGCTCGCATTGCCGAAGAGTGACCCGTATGGCCGAACAGATTGCCTTGCGCATGGGTTGCACTTTTCGTGAAATTCAGGATATTCGCAGGGCAGCCCTGTTACACGATCTTGGGAAGATCGGGATCCCGGATCAGATTCTACATAAACCCGGCCCGCTCACCGAACGTGAATGGGCGGTCATGCGTCAGCACCCGGAGATTGGGGCAAGAATTTTGCGGCTGGTACATGGATTAAGCGAGGTTGCCCAACTGGTGCTGGCTCATCATGAACGTTATGACGGCTCAGGTTATCCTTATGGATTGAGTGGGGATGCGATCCCGTTGGGTTCTCGAATTCTGGCCGTAGTGGATGCTTTCGGGGCGATGACAACCGATCGAGTCTATCGGCCAGCGTTGTCTTTTCGGGATGCACTGGCAGAGTTAAAGCGGTGTGCGGGCACCGATTTTGATCCGAAAGTGGTGGATGTTTTCTTGGAAATGATGAACGCAGACTCGGATGGGATGGAAGATGTAGGGTGAAGTCATCCCAATCTTAAGTCGGGTGCCCCGTGCGAAGTGTACAGCGCGACGGGGCACCCATTTATTAAGACGGAGTTTGTTGGTCAAGTGTTAGAGGCAGCGCGGCGATTGATCAGACTGATACGGACTTCTGGCAAATCGGTATAAAGCAAATATAATGCGGAGAGGAAAATGCTGATTAAGGTCAGGGAAACGTAGGAGACATTCAGCTGAACAGCGCCGTCCACGAGAATGGAGGCGCGTGGCATGAGCAGCATCAAGCGGCTGATGATGTTGAAACCATGAGCAAAAGAAAGCAGATACCACGGCCAGGGTTGAACTGCCCCGCGAAAAACCAGTTGAATAGCGGCGATTAATGCAAAAATTGCCAGCAATAGCGGAAGCCACCACTCCTGAGTGGCGGGTGAATAAGATTCTGGAGGAAGGAGAAGGATTGGAAAAAACTGAATAATGAATAAAAAGATAACCACATTCGGTTGGGCAAGTTTTTTCCGCAACATAATTGAGCAGCTCCCTGAAGGAAAATGGAAGAAGGGGGAAAGGACTTACAGGACAATCTTACAATTTGTGAGTGTAATTGTCAAGCAATGCCGCCCAAAAATTAGAGGAAGTTAAACACTTGACAATTTGAGCATGTTTCTCTATTATATGCACTATGCAATTTCATGCAACATCGAAATTGCTGATTTCGATTAATTCCCTCTTTTTTATCATTGATATGCGAGGAGTTGCCTTTCGGGAAGGAGGTGGTATTGTTCCACACAAGTAACAGCGAAGATCGCAGGCACAGACTGGCTCTGATGCCCGATGGGGGATAAAAATTGAATAATTTTCATCATTCATTTGCCAAACTATGGAGGAGAAAATGCGTTTCGTAAAGTTTTTCAGTTTGTTGATTGTAGCTGCCCTGATTCTCTCGGCGTGCGCTCAAGGCGGAAGCACCGGCGGCCAGCAGAAAGAATTGAAGGTGGCAATTTTAGCGCCTTTGTCCGGGCCAGTGCCGACCTTCGGGGTATCCACCCGTGACGGCGCCTTGATGGCGATTGATGAATGGAACGCCAAAGGCGGTGTGTTGGGCATGAAAATTGTCCCAATTGTTGAGGACAGTCAATGCACACCTGATCCTGCGGTCAATGCGGCAAATAAGGTCATTGATCAGGATGGCGTGAAATTCATCATCGGCGAGGTGTGCTCCAAAGCATCCATTCCGGTGTCCGAAATTGCTAATGCCAAAGGTGTCATTCAAATCAGCCCTACCTCCACCAATGAACAGGTTACGGTGGATGCGAATGGGAATGTGAAGCCCTATATCTTCCGCGCCTGTTTCATTGATCCATTCCAGGGCTTTGTCGGCGCTAAATTTGCTACGGAACAGCTGGGCGCAAAGACTGCCTTTGTCATGCTGGATCAGGCGAATGACTATGTTAAGGGTCTGGCGACCGAATTTGCAAAGAATTTCGAGATGATGGGTGGCAAGGTGGTTGGTACCGTGTCGTACACTTCCACCGATACCGACTTCTCGGTCATCCTCGGCAAGATTGCCGAAGCCAAGCCGGATGTGGTCTACCTGCCGGATTACTACAACATTGTCAATCTGGTTGCAAAGCAGGCCAAGGAAAAAGGGATCAATGTGCCCTTCATCGGTGGTGACGGTTGGGACTCTCCGGATCTGGATCTGGCGGCAGCCGCTGGTGGATATTTCACCAATCACTATTCGCCGGATGATCCGCGCCCCGAAGTGGTCAACTTCTTGAAGGCCTACGGCGAAAAGTACAAAGATGAAAGCGGCAATCCGAAAGTTCCGGATGCGCTGGCTGCTCTGGCTTACGATGCTGCCAACGTATTGCTGCAGGCGATCAATGATGCCGGTACGACCGATACTGCCAAGGTGAAAGACACCCTGGAAAAAATTACCTATAAGGGTGTTTCCGGTACCATCACCTTTGATGCCAATCACAATCCCATCAAATCTGCCGCCTTGCTGGCAGTCAAACCTGACGGGGTCAAGTTCGAGACTATTGTCAACCCCTAATTGTGCATGGTATTAACCAATCTGTGGAGGGCAACCTCGAGTTGCCCTCCATCTTTGGTTTGATATTCTTTCCTTCGCTTTCATCCCAGGAGACAGGTATTCTCAATTTGGAGGTGCTCGGCCGATGCAACAGGTGAGCGGTTCATCTCAAGTGGTCATTCCCGTGCCTAAAAAGAAAAAACAGCCACCCCTTGCTTGGGTTGGTCAGGGGTTTTTCATTTTACTGGGTATTGTTGTAGTGGCGATTTTAATCAGTAACCTGATCCGCCAGCCCACTTTATTTGCTCAATTTTTTATCAGTGGGTTGCAATTAGGATTTGTGTACGCCCTGATCGCATTGGGCTACACAATGGTTTATGGAATCGTCAAATTAATCAATTTTGCTCATGGCGATGTGTTCATGGTGGGAGCCTTTGTTTCTTATTTCGCGGTGGCCCGCTTCCGGCTGCATCAGTGGCCGCTGGCAGCTTTTCCGCAAATCTCACCCGGTCTCGGTGTGGTGATCGGATCGCTTACTGTTATCTTGCTCTCGATGGTGATTTGCTCCGCCCTGGCCATTACGATTGAGCGAGTGGCTTATAAACCCTTGCGGGATGCACCTCGCATCGCCGCTTTGATTACCGCCATTGGTGTTTCTTTCTTTTTGGAATATTTTGGGGCTTTGAATTTTGTTTTTTCGCCTCGTTTTATCCCATATGAACGACCGTTTGAAGTGGTAGCCTGGTATATCAAGGATGGCATTCATCTGATTAAACCGGGCGAAGCGCCGCCGGATGGCGCAATTACTTTCTCAAATATTTTGTTGATTATCATCGTTGCCTCCATTCTTGTGCAAATCTTTTTACAATTTTTAGTGAGGCGAACCAAGATTGGAATTGCCATGCGGGCGTCCTCGTATGATAAGCCTGCAGCCCGATTGATGGGCATCAATGTTGATTCGGTGATTTCCTTCACCTTTGCAATTGGGGCTGCTTTTGCCGGTCTTGGCGGGGTTTTGTATGCGATTGCGTATAGTTCAATCTGGACTCAGTTGGGTATTCTGCCCGGTCTGAAAGCCTTTGTTGCGGCAGTCTTGGGTGGGATTGGAAGTATTCCCGGTGCTTTTGTCGGAGCGTTGATCATGGGACAGGCAGAAGCCATGACGATGGGTTACATTTCAACCCCCATGCGGGATGCCGTGGCTTTTACAATCTTGATCATTGTGCTTCTCATCCGACCGACTGGCATTTTCGGTGAACCTGAAAAAGAGAAGGTATAAAGGAGAGCCCTGATGGAACTTGGATTTCTCTTGGGTTCAATTGTTAAAATTTTAGGGATTTTGGCTTACTTATATGGTTTGTTGTGGGTGCTAGCACGCCCTAACCGCTGGGTTAAACTTATTGGGGTGGTGGGAGCTTTTGGGGTGGTGCAATTAGCCCTGACGGATTTTGGCGGCTTTCAGATCCTGACCAATTTCGACAGCGGTTTGCTGTTTCAGGCCTGCGCCATGACCATGGTTGCACTCGGTTTGAATCTGATTTACGGGTTCAACGGGCAATTCAGCCTTGGTCAATGGGGCTTTTATGGAATTGGCGCCTATACGGCTGCGGATATCACCTACCGCTGGGTTAATGGAGACGCCAGAGGTCTGCTGGTGGTGGGTTTTGGCACAATTCTGGGCGGACTGGCGCTCATTTACATTGGGCGCTGGTTAAAACGCTTTCGGGGCGTGCCGGTACTTTCGTCTTTTACACTCTATTTGATCGGCGCTATTCTGGCAGGAACTGTGGCGGTTTACATTGGCAATGCGCTCAATCCCATGTTTGAACCGTTGCTTGGCACCAGCCTGAATCCGGGCATTCTCAATTCTCCGTTAGCTTTGCAAATTGTCTTTTTCCTTGCGGTGGTGTTTGCCGGTATTTTCGCGGCGGAAGTGAGCTTTCTGTTCGGCTTGCCGGTATTGACGCTGGGTTCGGATTACTTTGGGATTGCCACCCTGGGCTTTACGATTGTGGTCAATGTTCTGATGATCAACTCGGATACCATATTACCCTTCCCGGAAATGAAAGGCGGTCGTGGTATGGTGGGGATTCCGAAGCTGACAACCTGGTTCTGGGCGTTTTTCTTCATGATGGCAGTTATCATTATCATGAGAAATTTGATCCAATCCAGCACCGGCCGGGCAATCATCTCTGTGCGCGAGGATGAAGTAGCCGCTAAGGCAATGGGTATTGACGTGGCCGGTTCAAAATTACTGGCATTCGTGGTGGGCAGCTTTTTCGCCGGGGTTGGTGGGGCGGTGTATGCTCACTTTATCGGTTTCCTCAGTCCCGGAACATTTGGCTTTTTACAAAGTTTCAATCCTCTGATTATTATCGTGTTTGGCGGGTTGGGTAGCATGACGGGTACGATTGCGGCATCTTTTGGCTGGATCTTCTTCCTGGAAGGTTTGCTGCGGGTGTTGCTCAGTCAGATGGGTACCGAGGCGCCAACCTGGCGGTTTGTCTTGTATCCTATCACGTTGTTGCTGTTGATGCTGATTCGACCGCAGGGTTTGCTGGGAAATATCGAGTGGGGCTTTTTGAAGCAGAAAGACGTGCTGCCGCGAGAAACCTCCGCGGTTGATCAACCCGAAGTTGCGGCCAGTAAAGCCTGAGGAGACCTTGACAATGACCACCATTTCAACAATCCTCGAAATCAGTGATCTGACCAAATTTTTTGGCGGTTTGGGGGCAGTGCGGAATTTTGACCTGACCCTCAAAAAAGGTGATTTGAATGGATTAATTGGCCCCAATGGGGCAGGAAAAACCACCGTTTTCAATTTGATCACCGGTATTTACGAACCGACCGCTGGGGATATTGTCTTCAACAATACTTCCATCGTCGGGTTAGAGCCGTTCGAAATTACCCGTTTAGGAATTGCGCGAACCTTTCAGAATATCCGCCTGTTTTCCAACCTGACCGTTCTGGATAATGTCCGTATCGCCTATCATCCGCATACCAAATACGGTATGGCGGATGGTATCCTGCATAACCGTAAGTTTGATGTTCATGAAAAAGAATTAACTGAAAAAGCACAGGACTTTCTGGCGATTTTTGGGTTGGAAAACCTGCAAAACGAAATTGCGAAAAATCTGCCGTACGGCCAACAACGACGGGTTGAAATTGCCCGTGCGCTGGCTTGTGAACCGCGTTTGTTGCTGCTGGATGAACCAGCAGCCGGGATGAATCCGCGTGAGATTCTGGAGTTAATGGATCTAATCCATTTCATCCATGATCGCTTTGACCTGACCATTTTGCTGATTGAACATCAAATGCGGGTGGTGATGGGAATTTGCAAATATATCACCGTGATGGACTTTGGTCAGGTGATCGCGCGTGGAACGCCGAAGGAAATTCAGGAAAACGAACGGGTGATTGAGGCTTATCTGGGAAAAGGAGCCGGTCATGCTGCTTGAGGTTGAAAATCTGAATGTTTATTACGGGGCAATTCATGCCTTACAAGGTGTTTCTTTTCACGTTGAGGAGGGCGAAATTGTTACCCTGATCGGCGCCAATGGCGCTGGTAAATCCACAACCCTGCGCACCATCTCTGGTTTGCTGCGTTCGCGTACCGGACATATCAAATTCAAAGGTCAGGATATTTCGATGATGCCAGCCGATCAAATTGTCAGGCTGGGCATCAGTCATGTGCCGGAGGGGCGCAAGATTTTTGCTCCTTTGACCGTGAAAGAGAACCTGTTGATGGGAGCCTACACCCGTAAAGATCCCAATGAAATTGAACGATCCATGCAACGCGTGTTCGCCAGCTTCCCACGATTAAAGGAGCGTTTGAATCAACTGGGAGGGACTCTTTCAGGTGGAGAGCAGCAGATGCTGGCAACCGGCCGGGGATTAATGAGCCGCCCGACTTTGCTGATGATGGATGAACCTTCGATGGGGTTAAGTCCCATCCTGGTTGAAGAAATCTTCAACATCATCAAGGACATCAACTCGCAAGGGACCAGCATTCTTTTGGTGGAACAAAACGCTCAGATGGCGCTTTCAATTTCACACCGGGCGTATGTGCTGGAAACGGGACGGATCGTTCTTTCTGGTAGCGCAAAAGAGATTGCTGAAAATCCACGGGTAAAAGAAGCCTATTTAGGCGTATAGGGTACCGGGCTGGCCTGTAAGCCGCATTCTGTCCACCCGCAGGGTATCCCGATTGGGACGGCTGCGGGTGGGGTGATCATCTCTCTTGACCGGCTGTTACCAGACGGTTCTATGCAGCCTACCCGGAACTCAAACGGGACGAGCAGCCCCTCGTTCCTGCTTGGCTTTGCTCCCGGCGGGGGTTGCCTGGCAGCCGCATTACTGCGGACTCCGGTGGTCTCTTACACCACCTTTTCACCCTTGCTGCCTGAAACAGGCAGCGGTTTGTTTCTGTGGCCCGATCCAGCAGGTTACCCCGCTCCGGGTGTTACCCGGCGCCGTGCTCTGTGGAGTGCGGACTTTCCTCAGCAGCCGAAAATGACTGCCGCGATCACCCGGCCAGCCCGGTTAATATAGAATATACCCTAAGAAATCCCAAACGTAAAGTATAATCTACTCAAGCCATTTTTTTCTCGGAGGGAACAATGCGTACACCTTTGATTGCTGGAAATTGGAAGATGAACAAAACTGTGGAACAGGCACGCGCGCTGGTAGCCGAAATGTTACCCGGTTTGCAAGCGGTTCCGTCGGTCGAGCGGGTGCTTTGTCCGCCGTTTACGGCGCTGATGCCCATTTCAGCCATGCTGGTAGGGACAGAGATTGGACTGGGGGCGCAAAACATGCACTGGGAAGCCCAGGGAGCCTTTACGGGTGAGATTTCACCAGGGATGGTTAAGGAATTTTGTCAGTACGTCATTTTAGGGCACTCTGAACGACGCACCTATTTTGGTGAAACCGATCAGACGGTTAACAAAAAAGTTCATGCCGCACTGGCAAACCAGTTAATTCCGATTGTGTGTGTGGGAGAAACTCTGGAAGAAAACGAAGCTGGTCGAACTGCGGAAGTGGTTGCCCGTCAGGTTTGTGATGGATTGAAGGATGTATCCAAAGATCAGGCCGCCAAGCTGGTGATTGCCTACGAACCGGTTTGGGCAATTGGCACCGGCAGGGCAGCCAGCGGTGAAGTGGCCAATCGGGTGCTGGCCGAAATTATTCGCCCGGCGTTGGCAGGTCTGTTTGATACGCCAACAGCCCAAAAAATTAGAATTCTATATGGCGGTTCGGTCACGGCCGCGAACGCCCAAGAGTTTTTTGGTCAACCTGAAATTGATGGCGCATTAGTGGGCGGCGCCAGCCTCAAACCGGCTGAGTTTGTCAATATCGCCATTGCTGCTGCAAAGTGAGTTGGTTTCAACCCTATAGCGGGCTGATATTTTTTGTTCTAAGTCTGCTGATGTATCTGGTGGTGCAGCGCAGGCTGCACCGCGAGATACAGGGGGTTTTTCTTCTGTTGACGCGCAGCCCGGCGCTGGCTTTAGGGCTGTTTGCCTTGTTGTTCTTTCCCGGTGTTTTGATCCATGAAGCCAGTCACTGGATTATTGCCAAACTGGTGGGTGTACGCACCGGAAAATTTTCACTCATTCCGCAATTGCAGCCGGATGGCACTTTGCGATTGGGATATGTTGAAGCAGCGCCGGCGGATGTCTTCCGTGAGACTTTAATTGGAGCAGCTCCTTTTATGAGCGGTGTGCTGACCGTTGGCTGGATTGCTCTTTTCCCTTTGAAGATCATGTCCTTTGGGCAAATCCAATCTGTCGCAAGTTTTTGGAGCGCTCTGGCCGAAATGGTCAGCCTGCCGGATTTTTGGTTGTGGTTTTATCTGGCATTTACAATCAGTTCCACCATGCTGCCTTCGGCATCGGATCGGCGTGCATGGCTGCCAGCCCTGTTGATCATCAGTATGATTTTGTTGATTTTTCTGTTGGCCGGTGCGGGCGATTGGTTGTTAGCCATGGTGGAGCCAATCAATCGAATTCTGAGCGCGTTAGCTCTTGTCTTTGTATTTTCCTTGCTGCTGCATGTATGTTTGATTCTGCCTTTCTGGCTCTTGCGCAGGTTCCTGAGCCGGATCACTGGCTTGGAGGTAATTTGACAATCATCATCCAATTTTAGGACTAAGGTTAGGTGAAAAATTTGTCCATTTTCATTAGAATGGTGGATAAAACAGGGAGAATGACCACTTGTTAACCGACCCGTTTGGCAGGCAAATTACCTATTTGCGTATCTCGGTCACCGACCGGTGTAACTTCCGGTGTGTTTACTGCATGCCGCCACAGGGTGTGCCGCATGTTCCCCACGAACGGATTATGCGTTACGAGGAAATTGCGGCATTTGTTCAGGTGGCAGCCCGGCAGGGTATTCGTAAAGTACGCCTTACCGGCGGTGAACCTCTGGTACGGGCTGATATACCCCGGCTGGTGGAGATGATTTCGGCCATCGAAGGAATAGAGGACATCAGCCTGACAACCAATGGCATTTTGCTTGAAAAATATGCCGGAGCCCTTGCTCAAGCAGGTCTAAAACGCGTGAATGTCAGTCTGGACACGCTGAACGCTGAAAAATTTGCCTGTATCACCCGCGGAGGTGAACTGGAAAAAGTTCTGAGGGGCATTGCTGCGGCAGAAGCGTATGGGTTAACCCCGATCAAAATCAATACCGTCATCATGCGCGGAATCAACGATGACGAATTGGTTGATCTGGCAAAATTGACGCTGAGTCATCCGTGGAATCTGCGCTTTATTGAGCTCATGCCGATTGAAAATCAGCGGCCGTGGGGGGAAGGTTTTCCTCCCCCGGAAGACATCTTCATGCCGGTCAGTGAAGTGATGGACATTTTGCAGCCTTTGGGTTTGCATCCGGTGGAATTGTCCGGTGATAGCGGCCCGGCGATCCCCTATCGGCTGGTTGGCGGGGTTGGGACGGTGGGTTTTATTTCGCCGTTGACCGAACAGCATTTTTGTCAGCGCTGCAACCGTATCCGCCTGACGGCAGATGGTCATTTACGACCCTGCCTGATGAGTGATGCGGAAATTCCAATCTTGCCGGCCCTGCGAGCCGGTGAACCGGTTTTGCCTTTGTTACAAGAGGCAGTCAACAAGAAGCCTGTTTCTCATCAGCTGGCTTACCACATTTCGCCCAACGGCCGCTGCATGATTCAGATTGGGGGGTAAGGATCATCACCCCGTGCCAAACTGGCGGTCGCCGGCGTCTCCCAGTCCGGGTACGATATAGCCAATCTCGTTCAGGTGGTCATCCACGGCTGCCAGATGGATGGGAACATCCGGGTGGTGTTGCTGCATGTTATGGATGCCCTCCGGTGCGCCGATTAATCCAACAAACTTGATTCGTCTGACGCCCCATTGTTTGAGAATGTCAACAGTGGCGACTGCTGAACCACCCGTAGCAAGCATCGGGTCGAGAATCAGGCAGACGGAAACACGCGGTTCGGTGGGTAGTTTGTTGTAATATTGTACCGGTTTGAGAGTCTTTTCGTCGCGATAGATGCCGATGTGCCAGACTTCGGCGGAAGGCATCATTTCCCAGATCCCCTCGACCATTCCCAGACCAGCACGGAGGATGGGCACCAATCCAATTTTTTCTAATAACTCAGCCCCCGGTGCAGTACCTAATGGGGTTTGTACCTCGACGGGCTGGATTTGCAAATCGGCGGTGGCTTCGTAAGCGAGCAAGATGGTGATTTCCCTAACCAGTTCCCGAAATTTTTTCGGTTCGGTTTGGGTTGAGCGAAGTTTAGCCAGTTTGTGAGCAACCAGCGGGTGTTGGGAGATGAAGACCTGGGACATATCTGCTCCTTGGAGAAGATTTTTCCCATTATAAACCCATTCAGGCAAACGAAAGAGGGTATAATCGTTGCCATGAGCGATTCATCAAGCCGATTGGTACAACCCGAAGCCCGTCCGGATGACCGTCTGGATCAGGCGTTACGTCCCCGCCATTTGAATGAGGTGATCGGGCAGGATCAGGTCAAAGAAAACCTGTCCATTTTGATCAGTGCTGCCCGAAAACGCAACGAACCCCTTGATCACGTGCTTTTTTACGGTCCGCCGGGATTGGGCAAAACCACATTCGCCCATGTACTGGCCAATGAGATGGGAGTCAACATCAAAATCACAGCCGGTCCGGCAGTTGAGCGTGCTGGCGATCTGGCGGCCATCCTTACCAATCTACATGCCGGTGATATTTTGTTTATTGATGAGATTCACCGGTTAGGAAAAACCGTTGAAGAAGTGCTTTACCCGGCAATGGAAGATTTTGCCCTGGATATCGTCATTGGCAAGGGGCCATCGGCGCGTTCGATTCGTTTGAAATTACCCCGTTTTTCGGTGATTGGAGCCACAACACGGCTGGCGCTGGTCAGCGCACCGCTGCGCGCCCGCTTTGGGGCGGTGTATCGGTTGGATTATTACGAACTGCAGCCGATGTGCATCATCGTTCAGCGGGCAGCCCAAATTCTAAAGGTGCCAGCCGACCAGGGCGGCATTGAGGAAATTGCCAGACGAGCGAGAGGAACGCCGCGGGTGGCTTTGCGTTTATTGCGGCGAGTGCGGGATTTTGCCCAGGTTCGGGCCGATGGAATAATCAACCGTGAGGTAGCCCGCGAAGCCTTGAATTTGCTCAACGTTGATCCATTGGGTTTGGATGATGTGGACCGCCGGGTTTTAAATACGGTAATTGAAAAATATGGCGGCGGCCCGGTCGGATTGAACACAATTGCCGCTTCCATCGGAGAGGAAGCAGATACGATTATGGATGTGGTCGAACCTTACCTGCTGCAATTGGGCTTTTTGGATCGCACTCCTCAGGGAAGGGTTGCTACTCGGCTGGCCTATGAGCACTTGGGAATCGCCTTTCCGGGTGATCACCGTCAACCTACATTATTTGATGCTTCAAACTCGGAGTAACTTGACCGAAAACCATTTCCGCTCCATGCGTACCAGTGATTTTGATTATTACCTTCCACCGGAACGAATCGCTCAACACCCGATCGAACCGCGTCACAATGCCCGTTTGCTTGTGTACGACCGAAAAACGGGCAAAATGGATCACCGCATCTTTTACGACCTGCCGGAGTATTTGAATGCCGGAGATGTGCTGGTCATTAATCAGACGCGGGTGATACCGGCACGAATCTTCGGTTTCAAACCCAGTGGCGGAAAGGTGGAAATTCTTTTGCTCAAGCGGGAAAGTGATCTGGTGTGGGAAGCCCTGGTGGGGGGCAAGAAAATCCGGGAAGGAACCATCCTTCAACTGGTAGAAGGGCCGCTCGCTGTCGTTGAGCAGGTACTCGATGGCGCACGCCGTCTGATTCGGTTCGAGACGGAAATTGAACCCTACCTTGAAAAACAAGGCCAGATGCCGCTTCCACCATACATTCACGAAAAACTGGAAGATCCGGAACGCTATCAAACCGTGTTTGCTCGGCAGCCCGGTTCGGCAGCGGCACCTACTGCCGGCCTGCACTTCACACCGGAATTGATCCAACTTCTGGAACAAAAAGGCATCCTTTTTGGGCGGGTTACCCTGCATGTGGGGCTGGATACCTTTGCGCCGGTTACAGAAGAAGATCCCCGCCAACACGCCATTCACAGCGAATGGTGCGAGTTGGACGAGGAAACCGCCAGCCTGATCAATTCGGCTCGGGCGAAAGGCGGGCGAATCATTGCGGTGGGAACCACCTCCGTGCGAACGCTGGAAAGTGCGGGGGTGAATGCCCAAAGCGGGCAGGTAGTTGCACCATTCCACGGCAGTACCCGTTTGTACATCTTACCGGGTTTTACTTTCAAAGCAGTGGATGCAATGATCACCAACTTTCATTTACCACGCTCGACCTTGCTCATGCTGGTATCGGCTTTTGCGGGAAGAGAACAGATTTTGAGAGTGTACGAGGAAGCCATTCGCCGGGAGTATCGGTTTTACTCGTTCGGTGATGCGATGTTGATTTTATAACCCTAAAGGAGAGATCATGACTAAAAAGAGTTTACAATGGGCGCAACCACCTGCGATGCAGATTGACCCCAAAAAACACTACACGGCAACCTTTGTGACTGAAAAGGGGGATATTATTGTCCGCTTACACGCGGACAAGGTTCCCAAAACTGTGAACAATTTTGTCTTTCTTGCTCGCCAGGGTTTTTATGATGATACGATTTTTCATCGGGTAATTGATGATTTCATGGCCCAAGGCGGAGATCCAACCGGAACGGGCAGGGGCGGGCCGGGCTATCGCTTTGAGGATGAATTCCATCCCGACCTGAAGCATGATAAACCCGGCATTCTCTCGATGGCGAACGCTGGCCCGAATACCAACGGTTCTCAGTTTTTCATTACCCACGTGCCAACACCATGGCTGGATAACCGTCATGCCGTATTTGGTGAGGTCATTGCGGGAATGGACGTGCTCCTGTCCATCCCTGCCCGTGATCCAATGAAAGTCAACAGCCCGGCTGTACGTTTGAAAACCGTGACGATCAACGAAGAGGATTGAGCCTTTCTTGACTGTGCAACGAGATTTATGGGAGCAGTTGAATCGGGAAATTATTGGCTGCCGGCGCTGCCCGCGGTTGGTGGAATGGCGCGAGCAGGTGGCGCGGGAGCGCCGACGTGCTTTTGCAGATTGGGAATATTGGGGAAAACCGGTTCCGGGATTTGGGGATACTCAAGCGCGGGTGTTGATTGTCGGGCTGGCACCCGGTGCTCACGGTTCAAACCGTACCGGCAGAATGTTCACTGGTGATTCTTCCGGTGATTTTCTTTACAGGGCTTTGTATGAAGCCGGTTTTGCCAGCCAACCCACCGCAAATCATCAGGGAGACGGATTGAAGCTACAGGATGTTTTCATTACGGCGGTATGTCGCTGCGCTCCACCGGATAACCGTCCCCTCACAGAGGAAATTCTCAATTGCCAGCCGTATCTGGTACAAGAATTGCGTCTGCTCAGCCAGCTGGAGGGAATTGTTGCATTGGGGCGAATCGCTTTTGAGCGGGTTCAAAAAATCCTGCGGCCCGAAAATCCACTGCTACCATTTCGGCATGGGGCATTTTATAAACCGGTAGATCATTTACCCTGGTTGCTGGCTTCGTACCATCCCAGCCGGCAGAACACTCAAACCGGGAGGCTCACGCCAGCAATGTTTGCGGGTATCTGGCAGCGGGTGAGGGAAGAACTCGGTTAAGCGGGTTTTTGGGCGAAAAACCACACCCGTCCGGAGTCAGGTTGTGCCGGACTTTGGTCGCTCAGGTTACCAAGCCGATCCAGAACGCGAAAGCCAACCTTTTCCAATAGCGCTTGAATGGTGTCCATCGGATAGGCTCTTTGGGTGTGTATCTCTTCCCAGCGTTCCCATTGTTGGGTTTGATGATTGCGAATAAACAGGATTATGCGCAGCGATGCTTCGCTCTTCTCGTAATTACATGAAGGGATGTGAATTTCTAACAGGTCTTCATTGTCTTGAGGAATGTAAACGGGTTGTTGCTGCCAGCGTACAAAAAGTCCGTAAAGGGTGTTCATATCAAACAGAAACCCTCCTTTGGCTTTCAGGGCGCGGAATACACGCCTGAAAACATTTTCTAAGTCGCTCACTTCCAGCAGATAATTCATGCTATCGAACCAGCAAGTAACCAGATCAAACTCATTGTCGAAATCTAAATTGCGCATATCGTCCTGAATCAGATGAAAAGGCTGGCCGGTTTGTCTTAAGCGCATTTCCGCCAGGCGAAGCATCTCTGCAGATTGATCCAGTCCAGTTACCTGCCAGTTGTTCAACAGCATCCCTTCCAGGAAGGTGCCTTCGCCGCAAGCAAGGTCAAGTAGCTTGCCGGATTTCGGCAAGGAAAATTTTTCCAAAAGGGATGGCAACAAGCTGAGCACCCATTTTGAAAATTCCGGGTAAGAACCGCGGCTATATACTTCCGCAAATCGTTGGTAAATTTGGTTCATATTGGGATTCCTGATGAATAGTTTGTAAAACCTTTGTACAATTATATCTTGTTCCTGCTGACGGGGTGGTTTAGAATGAAGGTATGAAAAACCGAAAACTACTCTTTCTCATTCCAGTTGTTCTAATCCTGATCATTTTTAGCGGGTTTTCGATATGGGCTTACACTCCCTTAGGCCCAATGCCAGAGGCTCGCGCAGCGTTGATTAGCGATGATCAGGTTCAGATTCAACCGCAAGATGATTGGTGGATATTTACTCCCGTTGGGGATCAGGTTTCTAGAGGTTTGATCATTTACCCGGGTGGAAGAGTGGACTGGCGCTCTTACGCGCCCCTTGCCAGAGCCATCGCTCAACGCGGCAACCTGGTTGCGTTGGTGCCGATGCCATTCAATCTAGCGGTTTTTTCACCTCAAAAAGGTTTGGAAATCATCCAGGCAAATCCCCAGATTGCTTACTGGGCAATTGGGGGGCATTCCCTGGGGGGTGCTATGGCGGCCAATTTTGTTTTTCAAAACTCCGGATTGGTACAGGGCTTAGTCTTGTGGGCTTCATACCCGGCAGAGAATAATTCTCTGAGCAATGTGCCGGTCAAGGTGATTTCAATATATGGGAGTGAGGATGGACTGGCGACGGTAGATGTCGTGGAAGCCTCTCGCGCCCTCCTGCCGCCGGATACCCATTGGGTTCAAATTGCTGGAGGGAATCACGCTCAATTTGGCTGGTATGGAGATCAGCCCGGTGATGGGGAAGCGCTGATCAGCCGTGAAGACCAGCAACTGATCGTTGTGGAGGAAACAGCACGCTTTCTGGAAAAAATTTCTTTCCATGGGGTGGACAAATGAAACCGTTGCGACTGATTGGATTGTTTCTGCTGGTTGCTTTGCTGGTTGTCATCATTGGGCCGCTGATCATACCTGTACCACCTTTACCCGATGCCGTTCCCGTGACAGCACTGATGGACGATGACAGCCGTTTTGTCGAGGTCAAAGGGATTGATGTGCATTACAAACAATATGGCAGCGGTGAACCAGTGATGATTTTATTGCACGGTTTTGGGGCAAGCACCTTCTCATGGCGCGAGGTGATGCAGCCACTCGCCCAGTATGGGACGGTGATTGCTTTCGACCGGCCGGCTTTTGGTCTGACGGAGCGCCCGATGCCCGGCGAGTGGTCAGGAGAATCACCCTATACCCTTAATTCCCAAATCCAATTGTTGATGGGTTTGATGGATCAGTTAGGCATCGAACGTGCGGTGTTGATCGGAAATTCGGCGGGCGGTACCGTGGCTGCTGCGGCGGCGTTGGCCTATCCTGAGCGGGTAAGCGCTCTGGTATTGGTGGATGCGGCGATTTATGCTGGCGGGGGTGCCCCGGCCTGGATTCGTCCACTTCTGCGAACGCCTCAATTTGACCGTCTGGGTCCATGGTTTGCGCGTTCAATTGCCGGTGAGCAGGGGGATGCCTTCCTTCGGGCTGCCTGGCATGACCCTTCCAAAATCACCGAGGATATCATTCAGGGTTACCGCAAGCCTTTACAACTGGCTAATTGGGATCGGGCTTTATGGGAGTTAACCAAAGCCAGCGGCGAATCCCAACTTGCGGGTCGGTTGAAGGAATTATCCATGCCGGTGCTGGTCGTAACCGGCGACGATGACAGGATTGTGCCAACTGCCGAGAGTTTGCGGCTGGCAAATGATATTCCCGGCGCAAAACTGGCTGTTTTTCCAGATTGTGGTCACGTCCCTCAGGAAGAGTGTCCGCAGTCGTTTTTGGAGGCAGTCGTTGGTTTTTTATCAGAAATTAAGTAACAAGGAGAATGGACATATGACAAAGCAATTAAAAACAAACATTCCAGCCCCCGATTTTGAAGGAGTAGATACCCGCGGAAATACTGTGCAATTGTCCGACTTTCGCGGTAGAAAAATTATTGTTTTGGTTTTCAACCGCGGGTTTATGTGACCATATTGCGTGAAGCATTTGGCGCAGTTGCGTCAGGATTACGATGAGTTCACCCGTCGAGGTGCTGAAATTATTGCGTTAGGGCCGGATGGCCCACGTGCCTATCAGAGATTTTGGGAGTTGGAGAATATGCCGTTCATCGGAATGCCCGATATCCGTTCGAAAATTGCGGATAGCTATTATCAGGAAGTCAATTTGCTCAAACTGGGCAGGATGCCGGCGGTGTTCGTGATTGATAAAAACGGGATCATACGATACAAGCATTATGCTTCCTCGATGTCGGATATTCCACAGAATGAAGAAGTCTTAAGGGTTATTGATCAAATCAATGAGGAGCGGTATGAGTAAGACGGCATTAATCTGGGGAGTAACAGGCGGAATTGGCTCTGCGCTGGCAAAATTATTAGCGAAGGAGGGCTGGCAGGTTGCAGGTACGGCGAGAGATGAAATACAGGCTCGCCGAATTGTCCCCTTAGCCTTTGAGGTGGATGTTGCTAATCCATTTTCTGTGCGGGAAGGTGTGGCTGCCATTGCGCAGGAAATTATCAGCGTGGATTGGTGGGTTTTCGCAATCGGTGATATACTTTCAAAATCGGTCAGCGAGATGAGTGATGTGGAATGGCAGAAAATCTTAAACGCCAATTTGAACGGCGTTTTTTATGCAATCCACGAAAGTCAGGCACTCTTGAGTGACGGAGCGCCGGTTTACATCCTGGGGGCAGTCAGTGAACGAATGCGCCTTCCCGGTTTAGCGGCGTATGCTGCTGCAAAAGCCGGGGTGGAAGCCTTTGCTGAAGTACTGCGCAAGGAAATGAAAAGAACCGTTGTGGTTGTAAGGCCGGGAGCGGTCAACACCGATCTATGGAAAAAGGTACCCTTTCGGCTACCCGCTAATGCACTCAACGCAGAAGATTTGGCTCGAAAGATGTATTCGGCATATCAAAATAACTATAAAGAATTGTTTTTGGATTAACATGGTTTGGGATTATCAGCATCTGATTTCCAGACGGCTGC
This sequence comes from Bellilinea caldifistulae, assembly GCF_001306055.1. Classification (GTDB taxonomy): domain Bacteria; phylum Chloroflexota; class Anaerolineae; order Anaerolineales; family Anaerolineaceae; genus Bellilinea; species Bellilinea caldifistulae. The sequence goes on from NZ_LGHJ01000018.1 coordinate 110,228, forward strand.
TGTTGTGGAGTTCAATCAGCATCGTCGTGTCGGGATTGGTCTTTGGTCGGGGGGATTTTTGGCGCGGCTTTGCCATTCAGGCATTGGTGTGGGCAGCGGTGGACGCAATAATTGCCGTGTTTGGCTTGCGTTCTTCCTTGCCGCGCCTTTATCTGCCGGTGGATTTGGCAATCGCAGAGAGAGAAACGAAAAAACTGCGTAAAATTTTATGGATTAACGCCGGTCTGGATGTCCTTTATATTACCGGAGGCAGTTTGCTTTATATCGCCAACACTGCTTCCGACCCATTTCTGGCCGGTACAGGTGCAGGCATCATTCTGCAAGGTGGTTTCTTGCTCCTCTTTGATCTGTGGCATGCGCTTCATACCCCACTGGAAACACGCTTGCCAGATCTGGGCATTTTCAAAGAACCCCAGCATGATACCACCGACTTAATGGGTGAGCATGGCGGAGCAGTACTGGTGGTACATGGCTTTCCAGGCAGTCCGGCTGAGATGGCTGCGCTGGGAGAGGCTCTGAACAAAGCCGGCTGGCATGTGCGCCTGTTGCGTTTACCCGGACACGGAACGGCTTTTTCTCAGCTGTTTCAAACCCGCGTCACAGAATGGGTGAGTGAGGTGGAAAAGAACTTGATGGAGTTGCGCCAGAATTTCTCGCCGGTCTTGCTGATGGGCTATTCTCTTGGCGGGGGGATTTCGATGGCGGTGGCCAGTCGCAGCAAACCGGATGGTCTGATCCTGCTTTCTCCGTTCTGGAAAGCCGAACCCTGGTGGGTCAAATGGGTGGCGTTACCGGTCAGAACGCTCCTGCCAGTGTCCATCTATCCTTTTCGGACGCGTTGGCTGAAGCCGGAGCAATTCCGGGCTGCTTCAACCGAACTGCTGCCGGGATTTGATTTGGATGATCCGCAGGTGCGGCAATCTTTGATGGACATCCGCTTACCCATGGTGTTTTTGGAACAGTTTAGACGGTTGAGCCAGCTGATCATCAGGGGTTTAGCGCATATTCAGGTTCCAACTCTGGTGGTGCAAGGAAAATACGATCCGGTAGTATCCCCCCAGGGTACGCGGGCTTTGATCCAGCAGATTCATGCACCCCTCCAGTATGTCGAAACGGAAGGGGATCACAACATAAATCAACGTTCCAACCGCGGCTATGCTGAAACGGAAACCGCTGTACTAAAATTTGCGGCACAGTTTCAAAAATCCGGTTAAAAGAATCGGCGGACAGGTGTGATTGCCTGCCCGCCGAATAGTTTAGAGGAACAACTAGCGGCGTAAAGCGTCCCAGCCGGCGTATTTGGCGGTATCACCGAGCTCGGCTTCGATGCGCAGCAATTGGTTGTATTTGGCTACCCGATCAGAGCGGGCTGGCGCACCGGTTTTGATTTGCCCGGTGTTGAGCGCAACAGCCAGATCGGCAATCGTTGAGTCTTCAGTTTCGCCTGAGCGGTGGGAAACGACACTCCGCCAGCCGGCGCGGTGAACCATCTCAACCGCCTGAATGGTCTCGGTCAATGAGCCAATCTGGTTCAGCTTAACCAACAGCGCATTGCAGGTTTTCTCTTCGATTCCGCGGCGAATGCGGGTTGGATTGGTTACCAGTAGATCGTCGCCCACAATTTGGATGCGGCCGCCCAATTCCTCCATAAGGATTTTCCATCCCTCCCAGTCGTCTTCGGCTAGGCCATCTTCCAGTGAAACAATCGGGTACTGCTCAACCCAGTTTTTCCAGAAGCCTACCATTTCCTCACTGGTGAGCATTTTCCCTTCTTTGCGCAGGTTGTATTTGCGCGTCTCGGCATCAAACAGTTCCGAGGCGGCTGGATCGAGGGCAATTGCTACCTGTTCTCCGGCTTTGTATCCAGCTTTTTCGATTGCTTCGAGGATGACTTCAACGGCTTCCACATTCGCTTTGAGGGAAGGAGCATAGCCGCCCTCGTCACCAACCAGCGTGGCGTAGCCGCGGGCTTTCAGAACGCTCTTGAGGGCGTGGTAGATTTCCGAACCCCAGCGTAAACCCTCTGCAAATGAGGATGCTCCCAGCGGCATGACCATGAATTCCTGAGCATCTGTGGACTGCCATGCAGTATGAGCGCCACCGTTGAGAATATTCATCATTGGAACGGGTAGGACATGTGCATACACACCGCCGATATAGCGGTAAAGCGGTAGACCCAGCGAGTTGGCAGCCGCTTTGGCCACCGCCAGACTGACACCCAAAATAGCATTGGCGCCCAGTTTGGATTTATTGGGCGTCCCGTCCAACGCAATCATTTCCATGTCAATGGCTTTTTGCTCCAAGGCATCCCAGCCAATTAAGGCATCGGCGATTTCATTGTTGACATTTTCAACAGCTTTGAGTACTCCTTTACCGTTGTAGCGGGATTTATCGCCATCGCGTAATTCAAGCGCTTCATGGGTGCCGGTGGAAGCGCCGGAAGGAACTGCGGCACGTCCCCAACTGCCATCGGCAAGGACTACCTCGACCTCGATGGTTGGGTTGCCGCGCGAATCGAGAATTTCCTGAGCAAGAATTGATTCGATTGTTGTATCCATGGGATTTACCTCTCTTGAAAAATGAAATTCTTTGGTTACGGTCAGTGGGACCGTTGAACAGGTTCCTCCAAACGGTCTAAGTATAATCCAATTTTTGTTTTTTTTCTGTAGAGTTTGTGAAAGGCTGAACTTTTACACCGGCATGCTCGCAGGCCGCCTGAATAAAGGCGATGAAAAGCGGATGAGGGCGGTTCGGGCGTGAAAGAAACTCGGGGTGAAATTGTGTACCGACCATGAAAGGATGATCGGTCAATTCACAAATTTCGACAAGCAATCCGTTCGGGGAAATACCAGAAAACCGCATCCCGTTTTGTTCAAAGATCTGGCGATAGGCGTTGTTGAATTCAAAGCGATGGCGGTGACGTTCCTCGACCAGTTCCTGCTGATAAGCCCGGAAGGCGATGCTGCCCGGTTGTAACTGGCAGGGGTATAAACCCAGGCGCATGGTTCCGCCCATTTCGGAAATGTGCTGCTGGTCGGGCATCAGGTCAATCACCGGGTGGGGGGTGGTGCGGTCAAATTCAGTCGAATTGGCACGCTCATCCTGTAAAATGTGGCGGGCAAATTCCACACACATCAACTGCATTCCCAAACATAACCCTAAAAACGGAATTTTTTCGGTGCGGGCAAGGCGAACGGCGGCAATCTTTCCCTCAATCCCACGGCTTCCGAATCCACCGGGTATCAAAATGCCGGCAGCATTGCGGATTTCATCCAGATTTTTCCCTTTCTCAAGGTCAACCGAGTGCACCCAAATGATTTCAACCTCAACCCCAAGATGAAGGGCGGCGTGATAGAGTGCCTCGCGCACGCTCATATAGGCATCGTGAAGTTCGACGTACTTGCCGATCAGAGCAATTTTGATTTTTGGTTTCGGTTTATGCACCTGATCTACCAGCCGCTGCCAATCTTTCCAATCCGGGGTGCGGCGGGCTTTAAGACCTAATTTTTCCAGGATAATTTCCCCTACGCCGGCCTGTTCCAGAAGCAACGGAACTTCGTAAAGGGTGGATGCAGTAGTCATGGGGATGACTGCTCTTTTTTCGACATCGCAAAACTGGGCGATTTTCTCGATGATTTCACGGTTGACGGGGTAGTCGGATCGGGCGACAATCATGTCGGGAGTGATGCCAATCGCGCGGAGTTGGGCAACCGAGTGCTGGGTTGGTTTGGTTTTTAATTCGCCAGTGGCGCCGATGTACGGCAGCCAGGTTACATGAATATACAGGGTGTTTTCGCGGCCAACATCTCGGCGCAATTGACGTAAGGCTTCTAAAAATGGTTGTGATTCGATGTCGCCAACCGTGCCGCCTACTTCAACCAGTACAATCTCGGCACCGGTTGTTTTAGAAACCATACCGATTCGGCGTTTGATTTCGTTGGTGATGTGAGGAATGACCTGAATGGTGCCGCCCAGGTAATCGCCGCGTCGCTCCTTACTGATAACTTCTGCGTAGATTTGACCCGTAGTCATATTACAGACTCGGTTTAAGCGGATGTCAATGAACCTTTCATAATGACCCAGGTCAAGGTCCGTTTCTGCGCCGTCGTCCAGTACATATACCTCGCCATGCTGGTAAGGACTCATCGTACCGGGATCAACGTTAATGTAGGGGTCAAGTTTTTGGACGGCAACTGCAAATCCGCGTTCTTTCAGCAAGCGCCCGGTGGCGGCTGCCGTAACTCCCTTTCCAACCGAACTGACGACTCCGCCTGTGTAAAAAATATACTTGGTCGGCATCTCATCTCCGCTCTTCTTAATCAAAATGAGGGAGGGCGTTTGATGGGCTCCTCCCTCTGAGGATATTTGTCAGAAGTGTGGTTCAAAATCTTGATCCGAAAGCACCATGAAAATATCGAATAACCGGTTGTGTGATTCAACAAACCGTCAGGGAAATTGGGTTTCATTGCAAAGTTTATCATAGATTTTTTGGAATAGGGAAAAAAACAACTCTGCTTTGGCAGAGCAGAGTTGAAAGGCTAACCTTAAAAGGACCCGGGAGAAATTCGAATCCTGCAAGAATTCAAATGTCAGTCAAATCCCTGAAAGCCTGCCATTACTGGGTGGTGCTTTTATGTTCTAAAGTACGGGCCAGAATTTCCTCTTGTTCGTTGGAAAGGCTTTTTGCCTTTTCTTTTTTGGCTTTTTCTGCTTTTTTGCGGTCTTTGGCACGTTCCATGGCTTCGCGGAGGGCGATTTCCATGGCAGTGGGTTCACTTTCAGAGGAAGATTCCTCGCCGGCTTGTTGTATTTCGGCGCTTAAATCTCCGAATTCATGATGACGTTCCTGGCGGGAAGTGTTTTTCTTACCGCGGCGGGGTCTTTCTTTTCCGGATTCTTTTCTGGGCTCTTTGACGGGTTCGGCAACTTCTTCTTGAACTGGTTCTGGCAAAAGGGCTTTAACGCTGAGCTTGATTTGTTTTTTCTTTTTGTTGACATCAATGACTTTGGCTTCCAATTCGTCGCCTTCTTTGACTACATCGGATGGGGTTCGTACGTAACCGTGCGCCAGTTCGCTGATGTGAATCAATCCGGGGCGTTCGGCGCCAATATCCAGAAATACGCCGAAATTTTCAATGCGGACAACTTTGCCTTTGACCACCATATCGGGCTTGATTTCGCGCCATTCCAGATCAAGTGGTTTGATCATAGTTAACTCGATGCGGTTGTCTTTGATGCGGCGCACCCATACGTCAATGATTTGACCAACCTGTAGAACATCTTTAACGCTTTTAATCGGTTGATCGGTAAAGGTGGAAATTTGCGAGATGTGAAGGACGGCTTTTTGGCCTTCCGCAATTTCAACTACTGCACCGGCAAGGGTGGTCTTGATGACTTTTCCGGCAAACTTCATCTTGGGTTTGATTTCAAGATTTGAGCTGCTTTCCGCAACTGCGGTATTTTCCATAATACTTTTCTCCCAAAGGTCTTAATTACTGCGAGGGTTGATTATACCCCTAGCCGGTGGAACTGTCAATTAAAGGAATGAAAGTTTGGCAAATTCGGCTTTAAATCAAATGGAAAACCTCAGGAATGAAGACTTCGAAAAGAAATCATTCCAAATAAAAATGGCAGCCAGAAGGTATAACCCCTAAATGCGAGGGTAATTACCGCAGCGGCTTCAATTGGAACAGACAAGGAGCTGAGAGCGAAGGTCAACAACCCCTCAACGATACCAATTCCGGCCGGTGTGGGCGAAATAATCACAAACAAATAAGCAATCGAAAATCCCGCAATCAATTGGCCGGGAGTTACGGGAGTGCCAAATGCGAGGAACATCATTCCGAGAATGCTTACCAGAAGCACTTTATTTAAAAGCGTTAATCCGGCTGGACGTACCCACCCATTGCGAAGATTTTGAATGGCTTTGACCCCTTCGCTGATTTCAGCGGCGAAACGAATAACTCTTTCTTCACTGATCAGGGTCTTTTTAAGGATGCAGGCAGTCTGGCGGTTTAAGAAGCGAGCCATTTTCAATAACAGGCGGGTCAGGCGTTCTTCCGAACGGGATGCCAGATAAACCACCGAAATAATGGCAGATACAAACAATAAGAACAGTATAAAAGCAAAGATTTCAAATGCCCACAAGACCTGATAAAAAGCAAGAATAATCAAACCAAAAAAAATAATGGTCAGCAGACCGCAGTAATCGAAAATTAGAAATAAGGCGCTTCCGACCATCATTCTCGCAGTGGAATGCCCATTTTTCTGCGCATCTGAGTAAAACACAACCATGCCGCTCATACCAGCACTTGGTGCAACCAGATTTATGAAATTAACTGCCATGAACAAGCGGAGTACCTGTAAGAGAGGTTTGTTGATTCCAACCATCGAAAAAAGCGATTGAAAAGTAGCAGCTGTGACTAAAATCCATCCCAATAAGAGAAGAAGAGCCGCTCCGAGCCAGAGCCAGTTACCTTTTTGTAAAACCTGCAGGACCTCCTGGACCTCGGTGAATCGGCTGATGATAAAAAGGATGCCCAACAATACGACGAGGGCGATAATCAATTTTTTCACGGGTTGATTATAAATGAGAATAACCCGAACGAGGAAAAAATACTGGAAAAAAACAAAAAAAGAACTCCCGGCGTTTCCCACCGGGAGTATAACCATGAAAATTTCATTTTACATGCAGGATTACTTGCTGGTTCGGCTGGGAGCTTGCTGGTTTAGCAGCAATTCAATTGCTTTTTCCAGCTGAGGATCACGATTGGCTTTTTGATCTTCTTCGGTCAGTTCTACAACAACATCCGGCGTTAGGCCCTGACCGTTTATTTGACGCTCGTTGGGGGTAAGCCAGCGGGCAATGGTGATCTTCACCGCACCGGCATTATCTTTTAATTGCCGCCAGGTTTGAACCGTGCCTTTACCGAATGTTTTCGTGCCCACCAGCAATCCGCGCCCGCGATCCTGAATGGCACCTGCGGTGATTTCGGATGCAGAAGCAGAGCCTTCGTTGACCAGGACGACCAGCGGGATATTGGTCGCCAAACCACCCGGCCGGGCTTGATAGGGAACTTTTTCGCCGTTTCCGTATTGCTCAACCATGACAATCCCATCACCGATAAATTGCGAGGTGATATTGATGGCCGAATTCAGAAAGCCGCCGGGGTTATTGCGGAGATCGAGAACGATCCCCCTGGGATTGTTTTTTAGCAGTTCCCGCAATTTGGTGCGCAGGTCGCGATCGGTTCTTTCTCCAAATTGAGTGATCTTGATGTAGGCGATATTGTTGTCCAGCATTTTCGCACTGACGGTTTCGAGCGTGATCTTCTGACGAACGATGCTGACCTCGAAGGGATTTTCTTCTCCTTCTCGCAAGATGGTTAACCGAACGGTGGTACCGGCCGGGCCGAGGACGCGGCGTAAAACCAGTTGAGGGTCTAGTGAGGTGACGTCTTCGCCATCAACGGCAATGACTTGATCACCGGCTTTCAATCCCGCCTTTTCAGCGGGAGAGCCTTCCATTGGGCTGATGATTGTGAGGTATTTACCGCTGGTATCTACCCAGGCGCCAATGCCATCGTATTCACCCCTTAGGGGAGCGTTTGCCTGCTGATATTCGTCAACGGTCAGGTAGCCGGTGTATGGATCGCCCAAGGCCTCTAACATTCCCCGGATGGCACCTTGCATCAACAACTGGTCATCCACAGGCTGGTCTACGTAATTTTCATGAACCAGATCCCAGGCTTGCCAGAAAGGACTGAACAGCGCTTCGCGGTCAATGGCTTGTTGGGTGGCAGAAGGGGTTCCAACTGGGGAATTATTCGATAGGAGGGGAAAGCTGGGCAGGCTTACGGTTGAAGGCAGGCTGATCCCGGCAGCCAAACCGATGCTGAAACTGATTCCCATTAAGAGACCCAGAACCAGTAAAACCAGAATGGTTCGGATTATTTTTGAATTCATCATCTTTACTCCATTAAGTGGTGTTGACACAGTTCAATAAATATCACGGGATGGTTAAGTGAAAATGAAAAATTACTGATTTGTCGTGTCTTTTTCCTGAGTGAAATCCTTGAGCCGTGCCACCTGTTCTGAAAGTTCCCTAAGGGGCTGATCTTCCTTTTCCCACGGGTTTTTGAGGGCATTCATCGTATCCGAAAGGATGGATGTGCTGGATTGGTCAGAATTATTTTTATTGCGGAGAAGTGAAAGCAGGCTCAGGTTCGTAACCAGGAGCAAGACGGCAATGATACCCATTGCAACCCAACCGGTTAAGGGGATATCGTTCATTCCTCGCTCCTGTCCAGAATGCAAAAGCTGGGGGTAAAAATAGATGCCACTTGATGGATATCTGGAATGTGAAGGTGGGCGGCTGAAAGAGCGCCATTTTTGCCCACCTGAACGGTGAACATCCCCAGAGAACGAGCCGTTAAAAGGTTGCGGTGAGAATCTTCAAACAGGACACAACGGGAAATATCCCGAATCCCGGCCTTTTCAACGGCCAATTGAAAGGATTGGGGCATCGGTTTGCAGTATGGATCTATGTCCACGATGTCAATAATGTCATCAAAGCAGCCGTCTAGTTGCAGCGCTTTTAAAACCCGGTTGGCATGAGGGCGATCGCCATTGGTGAAGATGATTTTCCGCAAGGGAAGTGAAATGAGAATATTTCGCAATTGAGGATCGGGTTTGAGGTAAACATTCAGCGGAACATCATGGACAAAGGCAAGATATTCCTGGACGGGAATGCCATAATGGATCTGTAACCCTCTCAGGGTAGTACCGTATTGATGGTACATTTGATCACGGAGAGCCATGGCTTCTGAAAGGGTCAACCCAAGCCTTTGTTGAATGTAAAGATTGATGCGCTCACCGATGGCGTGCCACAGTCCCGATTCGGGAGGGTAGAGGGTATCATCCAGATCAAATATCAGTAATTCGGGTTTCATCTTCAATTTTGAGTATAATCCATAAAACAGGTATCTGAAAAGATCATGTAAAGGGAGAGCGGTTTGCCGATACGGATTTTAGCGGAAGAAGTTGCTTCTCAAATTGCGGCCGGTGAGGTGGTCGAGAGGCCGGCTTCGGTTGTAAAAGAATTGATGGAAAATTCGCTGGATGCCGGAGCCCGGCGCATTGAAATTCGCATAGCCAACGCAGGAAAAGCTTTAATCGAGGTCACCGATGATGGCTGTGGAATTCCGGCTGGAGAGCTGACGCTGGCGGTTGCCCGGCATGCCACCAGTAAATTAAGTGCGGCTGAAGACCTTTTTCGGATTGCAACGCTCGGCTTCCGAGGGGAGGCACTGGCTTCGATTGCCTCTGTATCGCGTTTGACCCTCATTTCCCGCGAGCAAAATGCCGAGATGGGAAGAAAAATTGTTGTTGAGGGGGGGAAGTTGATTGCCAACGATGCTGCCGGTTTGCCGGTTGGGACACTGGTACGGGTTGAAAACCTGTTTTTTAATGTACCAGCCCGCCTGAAATTCCTGAAAAGCGATTTGACCGAAAAAAATCAGATTACCCAACTGGTTTCCCGATATGCACTGGCCTATCCGCAGATTCGTTTCCGGTTGATGCAGGACGAGCGGGAAGTCTTGCTCAGCCATGGCAAAAATAATCGGCGCGAAGTCCTCGCACAGATTTATGGGAATGATCTTGCCAGACAAATGCTTGAGGTGGAATTGGAGGATGAGGACATTCGGGTACGGGGGTTCATCAGTCCTGTTGGAATAAGCCGTTCCAATCGCCGGGAAATTGTCTTTTTTGTCAACGGGCGATGGGTACAGGATGCCGGCCTCTCAACCGCTCTCATTCAGGCTTATCACACTCTGCTGATGGTGGGTCGTTATCCGATTGCTTCTATCTTCGTTGAAATGTCCCCCGAAATGGTAGATGTGAATGTTCATCCCGCAAAAGCGGAAGTTCGGTTCCGCGATGCAGACCGGGTTTTCCGGGCTGTGCAAAGGGCGGTTAAGCGGGCGTTGCTGGCATATTCACCTGCCCCACAATTGAGTTCTTCCACCTGGCTGAGTCGTTCAGGCGAGGCAGGTGTGGATCCGGCGTGGGAGATGGCATACGAAGCCAATCTGGCTCAAATGGAGGTTGCACCGGAACCGGCTGGCAAGGAAACCGTACCGCAGCCCGTCCAACTTCCGGTTGACTCATTGCCGCTCTTGCGGGTGATTGGTCAGGTCGGAGCGGCTTATCTGGTCGCTGAGGGGCCGGATGGTCTGTATCTGATTGACCAGCACGCTGCACATGAACGGGTTCTTTTTGAAAAGTTCATGCGCGAGGCGGGTAAAGAAATTCCTTCACAAGCCTTGTTACACCCGCAAACCATCGAACTACCCCCGCAAGCAGCTGAATTGCTACAAACTCAATTAGCGGTACTCAATCGCTGGGGGTTTGAGGTGGAACATTTTGGTGGAAATACTTTCCGGGTACGACGCGTCCCGGCGATATTGAGCGGTTTGGATCCACTGATCATTGTCCGATCACTGGTTGAGGATTTTGAAGAGGATGAGACGCCTCTACAGGCTGAAATTGAAGCGCGGGTGATTGCGCGGGTTTGTAAACGCGCGGCAGTCAAAGCCGGACAAATTCTCTCAGCAGAAGAGCAAAATGCGCTGGTACGCGATTTGGAGCGCTGTCAATCGCCGCGAACCTGCCCACATGGGCGGCCAACCATGATCCATCTCTCGGTGGATTTACTGGAGCGTCAGTTTGGGCGGCGCGGCAGCCGTTGAGTGGTGTCAGTTCAAATAGTTAAGGATCGCTGGCCAGATTTGGGCTACATCAAACGGCAATAATAAATCAGCCTGAGAATCGAGGTAGGTGGGTGAGAAGGTGTTGATGATCAAACGCGCACCCTGGTCGAGTGCGTACAGGGGTAAATGTGCAGCTGGGGTTACTTCCAATGCACTCCCTACCACCACATACAAATCGGCTTTAGCCGATTGCTGCTCGGCTTTCTGCCAGACTTCTACGGGAAGAAGTTCCTCAAACAATACGATGCCGGGTTTCAAAATGGCGCGGCAGTTGGGACAGCGCGGGATTTCTTCCTGGGAGAGAAATGGTTCGATAAAATCGTCAAGCGGGTAATTCTGGTGGCAGGAAAGGCAGTTCAGGGTTTGCATGGATCCGTGCACTTCATAAACTTTCCTGGAACCGGCTTTCTGGTGGAGGCCGTCAATGTTTTGAGTTATAACGGCTTTGAGAATGTCTTTGTGTTCTAACTGTGCCAGTGCCAGATGAGCCGGATTAGGTCGAGCTTTGAGCATTTCTCGGGCTAAAGGGCGCAGCCAATTGAAAAATTTTTCGGGACGGTAGCGGAAAGCGGTTAGAGAAGCAACATCCATGGGGTCGTTGCGTGACCATAAGCCACTGTTGGGCGAACGAAAATCGGGAATGCCGGAAGGGGTTGAAATTCCTGCCCCGGTCAACACAACCATCCAATGTGATTCGGAAATCAGATCAGCCGCTTTCTGAGCGGCTTCTTGCAACGTGAGGTTTGTCATTTATTCAAGCGGTCTGCATAAAGGGACGCCAGACGGTTGATCTGTTGGCTCAGAATGCCATCGGGCTGTAATTGGATCAGGGGAACATTGCGCAGGGCAGCGTGATAGGATTGTTCGGGGGCGGGCGGAATGACCAGGGTGATCGGCTTGCCCAGCATTTCCTGTATTTGAAGCGCGGAGAGCTGCAAATCAGCCCGAACGCGGTTTACAATGACCACATTGAGAATTTTTGATTTTCCAAATCCGTACTCAGCAAGTTCATCCATTAATTGATTGCTGCGCTTGAGCGAGAAAGGTTGAGGTTCAGCAATCAAAATCATCTCATCACAGAAAGTAATGACTTTTTCAAAGCCGGGTAAAAAGGGATTGCCAATGTCTACAAATACCACGTCCCCCAGGGTGGAGAGGTGATGAAGAATGGCTTCTAATTGCGGGACAGCACTTTGGAGCAGAACGAAATCCTTAATGCGATGATTTGCCAGCAGGAGACGGATACCAAAGGTTGTCCTCACCAATTCTTTTTCCACCGCAGCGCGGGTAACCTCACCGCTGCGCATGTTCAGCAGGTTGTTCAGCCCTTCGGCATTGGGAAAGTTCAATTCTCCCGCCCAGGTACCCTGACCAGCACGAATCTCTGCGGCAATGACTTCTTTACGGGTGCGTTGGAAATATGCCAGCGCCAGATTGAGGGTGAGTGTAGAAGTTCCCATGCCGCCTTTGGCTGCCAGTAACCCAATCATTGTGGCGCTTTTTTGTACCTGCTGACCGGTTCTAGCGCGGGTACGGCTGAGCAGGGCTTTGATGTGAGCGATCAATTCAGCCGGGTGTACGGGTTTGGTCAAGTAGTCATCTGCTCCGGCTTCATAACCCGAAACCTTATCATCCACTTGCGATTTGGCAGTAAACATCAGGATGGGGATATCAGCCGTTTCGGGGTTGGCGCGAATATCTCTTGCTACCTGATACCCGTCCACGTCTGGCATCATAATGTCCAGTACAATCAGGTCGGGATGCTCTTTAACCGCCAGCACCATTCCTTCTTTTCCGTTCTTTGCGGAGATAATTTGATATCCCTGCCGTTGAAGCATCAATCCCACCAGACGCAAAGTTTCAAGATCGTCATCAACAATCAAAATTTTTTCTGCCATCCCTGCCTCACTGAAAAAAACGCTTAAAACAGTCTAGCACAATCTCAAATCTCGTACAAGACGATTTATTGTTTTAATTTGGTTGCGTTTTTGGTTTTGGAAGATTTTAAGTGAATTTTGACATGCTATAATGGAGGCGTGCTTGAAAAATTCAAACAAACTTTGCAAATGCATTGCGGAATCAAGGGGGATAAGCCAGTTGTGGTGGGAGTATCGGGAGGCGCAGACAGCCTGACCTTGTTTCATCTCTTCATTCGTTTAAAAATCCCTGTTTGGGTGGTTTATTTTGATCATCAATTGCGCCCCGAGTCAAAGAAAGAAAGTCTAATAGTTCAACAACTGGCAGAGGCATGGAAGGCAGAAGGGTTTATTGCCGGACAGGAAGATGTGCGCCGCCTGGCGGAACAGACACGCTGCTCCGTAGAAGCAGCTGCCCGTCAGGCGCGCTACCGATTTTTGTTCAAAACGGCTGAAGAGTTTAACGCCGCGGCGGTTGCAGTGGGTCATACGGCCGATGATCAGGTTGAAACTGTCCTGATGCACCTGATTCGCGGAAGCGGATTGGATGGGCTGAGCGGAATGGATTATCGGACCATCATACGAGACTTTTCTCCTACCGTTCCTCTGATTCGTCCATTGTTGGGCTTTTGGAGAACGGAAATTGAACAATATTGCCGGCAGAATGGACTACAACCACTTCAGGATGTAACCAATCAAAGCCTGAAATTTACCCGAAATCGAATCCGACATGAACTGATTCCCCAATTGCAGGTCTATAACCCACGGATCAAAAACAGATTATGGACGATGAGCCGGGTGGTGAAGGATCATTTGCAGGTGATCAAACCGATTGCCAAAAAGACTCTTCATGAGGTTTGTGTAGAAAGCCGAGAAGGCGAATGGCTGGCTTTTTCCGCAAGTCGGTTGAAAGAATTGCCGGGAGAAATGCTCAGTATTGTGCTGAGAGAGGCTATCCATGTCCTAAAACCCGCCAGTGAAGACATTAGCTGGCAGAGTACAAATCTGGCAATTGCAGAGATTCAATCCGACCGTCGAACGGGAGTTATCCAATTGGGGGATGGGGTTGAATTACTGTTTTCTCAGGAAAGGATTTATCTCAGAAACGAAACGAGTGTAATTTTTGACGCTCGCTTTCCAAATATCCCCTTGGGGGAGGAATACACACTCTCGAGCACCGGAGAGGTGAAACTTGGCAAGGACTGGTTTTTACAGGCAGAAGTCGTCAATGTCGAACAAATTCCGCCAACCTGGAAGGAAGATCGCTTTGAAGCCTGGCTGGATGCGCAAAAAGTTAAATTTCCATTGAAAATCCGGGCGTGGAAACCAGGGGAGCGCTTCCGCCCTTTGGGGATGAGCGGCAGGAGCGTGAAGATTGCTGATTTCCTGACCGAAAAGAAAGTTCCACGTCCCCTGCGCTCCGGTTATCCGCTTGTTTTCAGCGGTGAGGAGGCGATCTGGTTGCCCGGCTTACAAATTGCCGATCCGGTGCGTATTGCACAGAACACCCAATGGGTATTGCACCTGAAACTTATCCGGGTTTAATTGTCCTTCTCATCCTTCTGGCTGAGTTGTTTCAGCTTTAGACTGATTTCGCGCCATTGGATTTTAGAAATACCCAGTTTCTGGCGCAGGTGTTCGCGGTTCATGTCTGCGTTCCAATCCCTTAAGGCACATGTCCAGCGGCACATGTCAAAGGAAAGATGTTTATGCAATCCGGCTTCTTCTCCAATATCTTCCAGCAAGTATTCCAACCGTCTTGGAGACCACGGGAAGATGACATCTTTGGGTTGATATTGAGCCAGATATTCCCGGTAACTGGCAACCCATTCTTCGGGTAGAGGAATTTTGCGTTCTTTATAACGGTTGCGTGGACTGGCGTAGCGCACAAACAAAATGGGGCCGCCCGGGGCTTCCAAATCAATATGATTGGTATGAATCGCCAAACATTCCCCCTTCTTGATGCCGGTTGATAGCAGAAGAAGCAAGAGGGTATAGGGACGGGCATCCGGCTTTTTTGCTGAGCGGTAAGCATTTGCGGTTTCAAGTGCTTTTTCAACTTCTTCATCGGTCAACACGGTGGGAAGAGGACTGATTACGGATTGCTGCACCACTTTTTCAGCCGGATCAACCAGGATGCGCCCGGATTGGTGTAGCCATCGGAAGAAGGATTTGATGGAAGTAATTCGTCTTGAAAGACTTTTCGGGCTACACGGCACACCTCGCCCCTGTTGCAGCCAGTTGAGAAAGTTGTTGATATCACGGGTGCTGATGGCTCCTACCGGGCGATCCGGTGGCAGGTAACCTGCCAGCAATTGCAGGTCATTCTGGAAGGCTCTGACCGTGTAGGGCGATTTCCCCTGATCGAGCAGATAAATTTCCCAAGAGCGGATGGCCGGCAGTAAGGGAGTTTGAGAGGTAATATGTATAGAAGGTGATGTTTCGGAAGACATAGTCAACGATCCCTTTTGATTTTCGTATAGCCTATCATGAAAAGAATATACAACAGAAATCAGGGAAAGTCAAATCCATTTTCCCTGATTATCGGGGATCACTTAACCTGATACGCTTCCTGTAAAATTGCCTGAACGCGTTCCTGAATGGGGATCAAAACCTGCGCACCCGTATCTGTCGTGTAATGCCAAACATCTGAGGGGCCGATAGCAAAGCGATTAATCCGTTCGGGGTTAGAAACAAGCCCCGGCGCAAAACTGGCCAGTTTGAGAGCCTGATCCAGCGGTATGTCGGTTTCGACATTGTTGCGGAATTCCTGATACAACTGCGGAACTTTGGAGATGGCGTCCAGACTCATCAGTTTTTTGAACACCGCCAGGATAACTTCTTGAGCGCGTCGGGTTCGGTCAAAATCGCTGCTGCTGTATCGCGAGCGTACATACCATAAGGCGGTTTCGCCGTTCATGTAAACCCGGCCAGGCCCCACTGAACAGTAGCCATTGACCGCCTGTGGCAATTTGCAGGTATCCGTAAGGTTACGGGCGGTTTCGACTTCAATGCCGCCAAGCCGATCAATGATGTTGATGAAACCCTGAAAGTTTGTCATTACATAATAATCGGGCTTAATCCCAAAATTATTCTGGAAAGTCGCCTGCGTGAGAGAAAAACCACCAAATTGTTGAGATGTGTTGATTCTCTGTTGACCAACCCCGGGTATTTCCACATACAAGTCACGCGGAAAGGAAACCAGGCTGACCGCACCAGTGCGCGTGTTGATGATTGTGAGAATGATCACATCGGTGCGAAAACCGGAATTGGGGCGCCAATCTGAACCGAGAACGAGGATGCTAAGGGTATCATCCGGTTGAACGAGCGGGGGAGGTGTGCCTTGTTGATCGGGAGGGGGAGTGACAGCAGGCGGTGTGGGCAGTTCCCCTGCAGGGGTGGGAGTGGATGCCACCGGCATAAACGGAGTTGGCGTTGGGGGAGCATTCGGATCCAGGGTGACAATCCGTTGTGCGACTGCACGGGGACTCGGCTCGCCAGTAAATTCGGATATCGGCAGGTTACATGCTGCTGAGATCAAAAAAATTAAAACCAGTATCCAGACAATTTTACGCATACAAAGTTCCTCAAGGTGTGACGGTGGTTTCCGTCGGGGTTGGTTCGGGTGTGTCTGTCAAGGTAGGCACGGGAGTATCTGTTACCGTAGGTGTTGACGTTGAAGTGGAAGTAAAAGTTCCAGTGGGGGTTGTGGTAGGAGAGATGGTCGGTGGAATGGGAGTATTGGTATTGGACGGTACGGGAGTAAGAGTAACGGAAGGTAGAACAGGTTGAGTTGGCTCAGGCTTTTCGGGCGCATCGGTAAAGGTACTGGTCGCCACATTTGGCACGTATAAGCGCTGGCCGGCTCGAATGAAATCACTCCAAAAACAGTTCGCCTGTTTCAATTCCCAAACAGAAACCCGATAGAGACCGCTCAAGCGGGTCAGGGTATCTCCCGGTTGAACGGTATAGCGAATCCAACCGCGCGGAGGAACGCACCTCGTTGGAGTTGGAGAAATCGTCAAGGAACGTGTTGGAAACAGGGTGGATGTAAAAGTGATCAACGGTGGCAGGAATATTTGAGTTCCCGGAATGCTGATTGCTGAGGACAGACAGTTGGCGGTGAGTAATTCCGCCAGTGAGATACCGTTTTGTTCAGCTAATTCTTCCAAATGATCACCGGATTGCACCAGGTAAGCCTGCCAACCCGGAGGCGGTGGACAGGTGGTTTGGGTGGCCGGCAGAGGCGTGTTGGATGCAAAGATTTCCGTTGGAGATGGGATTTGGCCAATGGGTGTGAGATTGGGCGGAGGCAAGGTGGGATAGGGTGTGGGGGTTGGGGGTGTTATTACCTGACCTTCTGATAGACTGGCAAGCAAAGCTCCAAGCACAATCAACCCAAGGGCTGCCGAGATGAGAATGGGAAGAAAACCGCGCCAGATTTGAGTCATTTAAGGAACCAGGGTTTTTGTAGTGAAAGCCGGGGTCTTAACCGGTAACAGGATGCTGAAGGTGGAGGTTTTTTCTCCATCGCTTTCAACCCAAATTCTTCCACCGTGTGCTTCCACCAAAGTTTTCGCAATGGAAAGCCCTACACCGGAATCACCAACCCCGCGAATTGAGGGTGTACCATTTTTGATACGGCGGGAAAACACACGGGATAACTCATCAGCGGGAATTCCGCCACCCTCGTCCGTTATTTGAAACAGAACAAAGAGGGTGTTTCTTTCACCCTGTTCGACTTTTACTTTGAGGGTAATACTGCCTTCGGGGGGGGTTGCACTGCCGGCATTTTGGAGCAAATGGATGAGAACTTGATGGAGCGCATCACGGTCGGCATAGAATGTGGGTAAATCCTGGGGAATGTCCATCAACAAGTTGATTTCTTTTTCACGTAGCAAATCGGACATGTCCGTGATGGCCTGATCCAACAGTGTTTCAACATCAAGCGGCTGAGGCGCAAGTTCAATGGGACTGATATTAAAAACGGAGGTTTGCAGCAAATCATCCAGCAGGGACTGCATTCGATCGGAAGAGGTGCGGATTCTTTCGAGGAATTTTCGTTGCTGGTTACTGAGGTTCCCCATTGATTCATTAATGAGCAAATCTGTATAACCAATTACGGAAGAGACCGGCTGTCGTAATTCTTGAATAATTGAAAGCACTGCTTCGGTATCTTTGATGTTGAGATTTGCATTTTGGCCGGGGGAAGATTGCATTTCAACAATGCGCATATTGGCATTGGCGAGGGCGTTTTGCAGGCGGGCCACTTCTTCGAGGGCCTGTCTGAGTTCTTTTTCCAGATGTTCAACTTCAGATGACTGGTTGTTTTTCCCTTTCAGGTCTCTCAAAGCCTCCCGCAAGGTGCGGTTTTCGTTTTCGAGACGCTGAATCGTTTCTTGCGCTTCGCGCTGGATGGCCAGTAAACCGGCAATCTCCAAAGCGGGATCGCTTGTGAGCGAGCCGTTGGCTTCTGGTGCGGGCGGCGGGTTCTCGATCCGTTCTGGTTTTAAGGTTTTGAGCTGCTCCTGAGTCATTTGCAACTGTTCCTGCAAGGATTGAACGGTTGTTGCAAGCTTTTCTTTTTGAGCAAATTGGAAAAACATTTCAGGAAGTTGCTCGCAAATGGAATTCAGGAGAACCTGCTCTTCAACCGTCCATTCATGCTTTGAGTAAGGGGTAAACAGAAGGATTGCCCGCTTCCCCTCAGGATTATCAGGCATGGGCGACATTAACACATGGCCCGGTACAGCCAGCCCTACGGCTTTGGTGAGAGAAAGTAAATCCTGTAAGGGGGACTCGCTTTCGGCAATCAGTTTCAGGGATTTGCCTTTTTGCAAAGAGTTGGTCAGAAGCGGGCAGGTTTCTGCCTCGACCTGCAGAGGGGGGAGCGCCTCGTCACGGATGAGATCGTAACCCGATTCCAAACGAATGGGACGGTATGGGTTTTCCTGACGGATGAGGAAAGTCAGATCCGACGAAAATGTCTTACCGATCGCAGCCGTAAGCAAAGCGGTGGCTTCGCGGGCTGAGCCGGCGGTTGTTAAACGTATCCACGGTAAGAAAAGTCGGCTTTCAGATGGCATGCTTCGGGAAGACTTCGTTTCCGCCCTGAGTTCCTGCTGTTGCTGCACAGCCGCAGAAAGCGGCAGTAAGGTTTTAACCAGAGATGGCAACAGGGGAAAGGCACATAGCATCGCCAGCCGCATGGTGGCAGAAAAATCAGCGGCTTCATTTGCCAGGTTAAACAGGCTGGCTAAGGCGCCGGCGAAGACGATCAAGAAAAAGGACGCGCCAATTTCCCAAGCCTTTTCTTTGCGGACAATCAAAAACAACAGAGAAAGACCGGTGATGAGGAGATTTACCAGCGACCAAATCCATTGAAATGGAAACGAAATTTGTGGATTGATCTGAAGGGAAATATCTAAAAACAAGAGAATGATAGCCAATAAACCAAAAGAAATCAAAACAACATCTGCCCTTCGATGGGACTTTGAAAAATTCCACATCCATGCAGTGATGGCTAAGGAAAAAAAGGTTATCGCCCGATCGAAAGGAAAGAGGATCACCGGGTTGGGGATGATTTTTTGCCAGACCAATGCGCTTATCAAGAAGAGCACAATTTGCCCCAACAAAAGAATGAGAAAGCCGGTGATTAACCGCCGGGCAATTGCTCGATTTTCAATGGGGTGAATCAAGGCAGTAGTTTGAAGGCCGGTGAGAATCGAAAATACCAGAATGAGATGAAAAATCAGGTTTCCCGGTGGTTGGGTTAGCAGGTTGAAAATTTGTGAGATCAGGGTATTCATGGGAGGGATTATTCAGAAGAGATTATAGCATGGTCGGTTTTTTGAGACAATTTGGCTTTGGATGCAATTGTTTTCCTGACCTGAGGGGTATGAGAGAGTTGAAAAATCAAGCGTAATACGCCGAGCAGACTGTTTGAGGGGTGGAAAAGCCGCACTCGATGGGGTATCCACCCTAAAACAAAGGGGCTGTGTATCTTGATTTGACCTCTTCACCTCCA
>NZ_LGHJ01000020.1 GCF_001306055.1 Bellilinea caldifistulae
TGGAGGTGAAGAGGTCAAATCAAGATACACAGCCCCTTTGTTTTAGGGTGGATACCCCATCGAGTGCGGCTTTTCCACCCCTCAAACAGTCTGCTCGGCGTATTACGCTTGATTTTTCAACTCTCTCTTTATCAGCAATGGTAACATTAGGCAAGTTCAGAGAGGATTGAAATTTGTGCAGTCGGCTCAACGGATGCTCAATAAAACTAAAATAAAAGTATAATAGGTGGAAACTTGCTTGCGGGATGGTCAGGCAAACGGATGAATTCAGAAATTGCCGCCTTGAAACTTGAACCAGACAAAATAAACCCATACAAATCATTCTCCAAAGGAGTTCACAACAAGAAATATGGCAAAGGATAAAAAAGTTCGCGTAGCAATTGTCGGGGTAGGAAATTGTGCTTCTTCGCTTGTGCAGGGAGTGCATTATTATCGAAATGCTTCCGAAGCAGACCGGATTCCGGGATTGATGCATGTCAACCTTGGCGGATACCATATTCGGGATATCGAGTTCACGGCGGCTTTTGATGTGGTGGATACCAAGGTTGGAAAAGATCTTTCCGAGGCGATATTTGCCTATCCCAACAACACATATAAATTCACCGAGGTGCCCCACCTCAATGTACCGGTTTACCGCGGAATGACCCACGACGGATTGGGAAAATACCTTAGCCAGATTGTCAAAAAAGCTCCGGGGCCAACGGCGGATATTGTGGGCATTTTGCGCGAAACCCAAACCGATGTGGTGGTAAGCTACCTGCCGGTTGGTTCTGAAATGGCTACCAAATGGTATGTGGAACAGGTGCTGGAAGCCGGCTGTGGTTTTGTCAATGCTATTCCGGTGTTCATCGCCAGTTCAGAATATTGGGCAGAGCGCTTCCGCCAGAAGAAACTGCCCATCATTGGGGATGACATCAAGAGTCAGGTTGGTGCGACCATTTTACATCGGGTGCTCACCAGTTTGTTCGTAGATCGGGGCGTAAGGCTCGACCGCACCTATCAGTTGAACTTTGGCGGCAATACTGATTTTCTCAACATGCTGGAACGGGAGCGTTTAGAGTCCAAAAAGATTTCGAAGACCGGAGCGGTGACCTCAATGCTGCCCTACACCTTGCCGGAGGATAATATTCACGTTGGACCTAGCGATTATGTACCCTGGCTGACCGACCGCAAGTGGTGTTACATCCGCATGGAAGGCACCACATTTGGTGAGGTGCCTTTGAATCTGGAAGCGAAATTGGAGGTTTGGGACTCTCCCAACTCGGCGGGTGTGGTGATTGACGCCATCCGTTGTGTCAAACTGGCACTTGACCGCGGTATTGGCGGACCGTTGTACGCGCCGTCCTCTTATTTCATGAAGACACCGCCCAAGCAGTTCCGCGATTCCGTGGCGCTGGAGATGACCGAAGCATTTATTCGTGGTGAGGCTGAGTAAAAACCGGTTTGTTCTTTTGGGTATCAGCTGGGTGATTGTGATTCATCTGGCGGCGTGCATGAGCGTTGCCGAGCTGCCGCCAGATGTTCGATTAACTCCCTCCAATGCTCAAAAAACGGAATGGATACCCACACCAACACCGTTTGTTCCATTACCCTCACCGACGGCGCTGGCCCAAACCGACACACCTGCGCTAACCCCTGTATCTACTGAGACCCCCATACCGCTTGGAATATTTTCACCGCGTCTGAATAAGGGGATTATTCCCGTACCTTATTTGCAGGATACCTGCCGCTATCTTGCCGACCGTTGGAATCCGCAGAATGCGAAGCCGGGGACGATTGTGGTACCGATCATGTATCATGGCATCCGAAAAGAGGGCGGATCAATCAATGATAACATCACCGTCTCGGAAAAGTACTTCAAAGAAACGATGCAGCATGCGGTTGATTTGGGCTTCCAAACCATCACCATGGAGCAGTTGGCCGCGTTCTTGCAACATAATGCTTATATCCCGCCCCGCTCATTGCTGTTGATCATAGACGACCGCCGGTTGGGGACCGTTCGCAATCATTTTTTGCCGGTTTTACAGCAAAATAACTGGACAATGGTGATGGCATATATTACAGGTGTCGCCGATCAAAGAGAATGGCGTGAAATTAAATCCGTGCTGGAAACCGGCAGGGTGGAGATTCAAGCGCATGGTTTCCTGCATAACGGTTCAACCTATTTTACTGAAAACACTCCGGCTGAGATTATCCACAATGAAATTTACGCACCGATTACAACGTTCGAAGAGAACTTGGGTTATCGTCCGATTGCGTTTATCTGGCCGGGCGGGAATTTTACCCCTCAAACGGTCGTTGAAGTACGCAAAGCCGGTTATCAACTGGGGTTTACCGCATACGCGCGGGGGCCAATCCTGTTCAACTGGATTCCACAGGGAGAACCGGAGCGCTCAGCAGGTGATCCACTGCTGCTTTTACCCCGTTACTGGAGTACGGCGGCTTATATGAATTTGGATCAGGCAGTTGAATTGGGTCAACAGGCAGCCGATTATGCACGTCAAAATCAACAAACCGAAATGGAGTGGTACAACCGTTACTGCGGGGCAAATTATCCTCCCCTGTCTTCTTTAGCCATACCAGCAGAACAGCCATGAATGATTGTATCTTTTGTCGAATTATAGCCGGTGAAGCGCCTGCCACAATTCTGTATGCCGATGAACAGGTTACGGCATTTTATGACATTCATCCGATCACGCCGGTGCATATTCTGGTGGTGCCGAACCGACATATTGAATCGGTGAATGAAGTTGAAGAAGAAGATGCAAAATTGCTGGGGCACCTTGTCGTAGTTGCAAGACATCTGGCCATTGCCAACGGGTTGGAGCGGCGTGGTTACCGGCTGGTAATCAACACCGGACCCGATGCCGGACAATCGGTTTTCCACCTTCATCTCCATCTGATTGGGGGACGAAGTATGCCGTTTCGATTTCAATGAGGGGGTAAAGGGACATGTTTCACATCAAGCAGCGGAGAAAATGGCAGATGCTGGTGGGGTTTATGGCAATTTTGTTGCTGAGATGTGTACAACCAGCACCCCAATCGGATTTTTGGAGGCCGGTTGATGGCGGGAATGGGCTGCCTTCATCAAATATTCCACCGAGGGGTTCACCAACACCCTCTTTCGGATTTACGCTGCCACCAACCCGGGTTCCCGGCTCTCCCATTTTTACCCCAACCCCGGATCCGCCCAGGCTCTTGCCTACGCTGCGCTCCGAGCAGGAGGAATATGTGCTTCAACCGGGCGATACTCTTGGAAAAGTAGCGCAGATGTTTAATGTGGATATCCAGACTCTGGTTGAGGCCAATCAAATTGCCAATCCTAATCTGGTACCGGCCGGTTTGAAAGTGATCATTCCTGCACCCTCTCCACAACCTCCCGGCCCCTCTTTTAAGGTGATTCCCGACTCGGAACTGGTGTTCGGCCCGGCAGCCATTCCATTCGATGTGTTTGCTTTTGTACGCCAACAGGGAGGTTACCTTTTCTCCTACCGGGAAACCCTGGATGACCAGCCTTTTACGGGTGCGGAGGTGGTGATTCGTGTGGCGCGGGAATACTCCGTCAACCCGCGTTTGCTGCTGGCTGTTTTAGAGTACCAGTCCGGGTGGGTAACCCAGGCGCAGCCACCAGCGAATACACTGGATTTTCCTCTGCGGTTTTACGATCCAAACCGGCGCGGGCTTTACCGTCAACTTTCGTGGGCTGCCAATCAGCTTAACCGCGGTTACTACCTCTGGAAAGTCAACGCAATCTCTCACTGGCAGCTGGCCGATGGCGGGGTTGTACCTGCTGACCCCACCATCAACGCTGCTACCGCGGGGGTTCAAAATCTGATGGGTTTGTTGTATGCTCGCAGCGAATGGGACCTGGCGGTTGGTCAGGATGGCGTATTTGCCGTTTATAACCGCTTTTTCGGCTATCCGTTTGACTTTGCCATTGAGCCTCTCCTACCCCCGGATTTACAACAGCCGCTCATGCAATTACCTTTTGAGGAAGGGGTGGTCTGGTCGTTTACCGGCGGGCCGCATGGCGGCTGGGGGGATGGTTCTGCGTGGGCTGCGCTGGATTTTGCTCCGCCGGACAGCGGGTGGGGATGCGGGATCAGCAATCAGTGGGTGACAGCCGTGGCCGATGGGCTGGTGGTGCGCTCGGAAATCGGCGTAGTGGTTTTGGACCTGGATGGGGATGGTTTTGAGCAGACCGGCTGGACAGTTTTGTACCTTCACCTTGCCACGGCTGACCGGGCAAGTGTTGGAATGCGCCTGAAGGCGGGCGATCGGGTTGGACATCCCTCCTGTGATGGGGGAGTTTCCAACGGTACCCATGTTCACATCGCGCGAAAATTCAACGGTGAATGGATTCCGGCAGATGGTGCCATTCCGTTCGTGCTGGATGGCTGGGTTTCGGTGGGTGATGGTGTAGAATATAATGGAATGCTGGTTCGAAATGGAGCCGTTGTTGAAGCGTGGGATCGCTTACTTCCAGAAAATCAAATTTCCCGCTAGGCGATTTCAAATTTGCCTGGTACTCGGAGTTTGGCTGCTATCAATCCTTGCCTGTTCGCAAGGCTATGTTTCGGATTATGATTTGACTGCAACGGCTTTGTTCCCGGCTGGTGGAGCGGGAGGCGGCTCCGGCGAACTGGAAACGACGGCTTTGCCAACTTCAGCTCCCATCGGAGATAAAGGCCATGATCCGGTAGCGGTCAGCACACCAAACGAAATCCGGTTCACTCCATCCCAGCCCATTTTCACCCCGCTACCAACCCGCAGCACACCCCTACCCCCGATTTTGTACTACACACAGGCAGGGGATACTTTGCCGGCGGTCGCGGTTCGATTTGGGGTATTGCCGGAAGAAATTACTTATCCTGAACCCGTTCCGCAAACCGGCCTGATTAACGCCGGTAAACTGCTCATCATCCCCAATCGCCTCGAGCAAACCGGCCCAGGCGAATTGCTGCTGCCCGATAGCGAAATCGTTTTTTCACCATCCGCGCTGGATTTTGACCTGAATGCGACCATCCGTCAAGCAGGAGGTTACCTCAGTACCTATCGGGAGTACCTGGCGGATGGATGGAAGAGCGGGGGCGAGGTCATTTATAAAGTGGCAATAGAAAACTCAATCAATCCACGTTTGCTTTTGGCATTGGTGGAATATCAGGCGCATTGGGTTTACGGGCAGCCGACCAATCTGGCTGAAGTGGATTATCCGCTGGGTGTGATCAACTCTGAAAAGAAAGGCCTATACAAACAACTCAGTTGGGCGGTTCAGCAGCTTTCGATCGGATATTACGGGTGGCGCAACGGGATATTAACCGAAGTGCAATTTTCCGATGGCAGCCGGGTGCGTCTGGCGCCGGGTTTGAATGCCGGGTCGGTGGCCTTGCAGTATCTCTTCTCGCGGTTGTATCCCCAAATTCTCTGGAATGGGGTGTTGGGGGGCGAAGAAAGCTTTGTAAAACTCTATGAGGAGATGTATGGCAACCCGTGGATGCGGGCGCAGTCGGTTGAACCTTTGCTGCCAGTCAATCTCACTCAACCGGAATTGATACTCCCATTTCTGCCTGGACGGGTGTGGAGCTTTACCGGTGGCCCGCATTCGGCATGGGGGCCGGACGGCGCCCGAGCCGCTCTGGATTTTGCTCCTGCCAGTGTAGAGACCGGTTGTAATATTTCTGATGATTGGGCAACGGCGGTTGCCAGTGGTTTGGTGGTACGTACAGATACAGGCGTTGTCGTTTTGGATTTGGATGGGGATGGATACGAACAAACCGGTTGGGCGATTTTATATTTGCATGTTGCCAGTAAAAACCGGGTTAGGGTGGGAACATGGGTGCAGCAGGGAGACCTCATTGGACACCCCTCTTGTGAAGGCGGTACTTCGACCGGTACCCATGTTCACATTGCCCGCAAGTATAATGGGGAATGGGTTTTGGCGGATGGCCCGTTGCCTTTTGTTTTAGATGGCTGGCGTGCGGTGGCCGGTAAAAACCCTTATGAGGGCAGTCTGGTAAAAGATGGTCGAGTGATCAATGCCTGCACCTGCGGATCGTTCGAAACGCGTATCAGTCGCCTGAACAGTGGAAATTGAGTCTTTGTTGAAACGCAAGAGTTTATTTTTACTGGTAATAATGTTGATCATTTCAGCCTGTTTGCCGCAGGTGGAGGTCCATGATTCTATGGAAGATTTCTCTTCCAACCCGCTTCCGGCTACCCCCGGTGATCAGGGATTACCGACTCCCTTGCCAACTCGTGAGCCTTACGCCCCCGGCACGCTGGTGGATTATACTGCTCAAACCGGGGATACGCTGCCGGCGCTTGCCGCTCATTTCAACACGACTGTGCGGGAGATTTTGGAGGCCAATCCGTTTATACCGCCGGATGCTACAACCATGCCGCCAGGCATGCCCATGAAAATCCCGATTTACTATCGTCCCTTGTGGGGCAGTCCTTTCCAGATTCTGCCCGATTCGTTGTTTGTCAACGGCCCGGCTCAAATCGGTTTTGATGCGATTTCATTCGTCAATCAACAGCCCGGCTGGTTCAAAGATTATTCATTCTATCTTGGAGGGCGAGATCGGCGCGGGGGGGAAATTATCCAGTACATTGCAACGGAGTACAGCATCAGTCCCCGATTATTGCTGGCGATGATAGAGTATCAAACCGGGGCTTTAACTCAGCCTCAAGCGGCTGTGGATATTGAACTTTACCCGCTGGGGTATATGAATCAATTCAGCAAAGGTTTGGCTCGGCAGTTGCTATGGGCTGCTAATACGCTGAATAACGGTTATTATGGCTGGCGTACTGGCCGATTGGATACGATTCGTCATAAAGACGGCCGGCTGGAAAACCCCGATCCCTGGCAAAATGCTGCCAGTGTAGCGTTACATTACTACTACGCCCAAATTTTGCCTCAAGAGGCTTATGAATATGCGATCAGTGGAGAAGGCTTACTGCGGGTTTACACGGATTTGTTTGGCGATCCGTGGGCAGGGATCGAACCGCACATCCCCGGCAGTCTCCTCCAGCCCGAAATGAGTTTTCCGTTTCCGGCGGGTAAAGTATGGGCTTTTACTGGCGGTCCGCATACCGGTTGGGGAGAAGGTGAACCCCTGGCAGCTCTCGATTTTGCCCCGCCCAGCGTGGTCGGCGCCTGCCTGCCCAGCGAACAGCCAGCAGTTGCGGTTGCCGATGGGGTGATTGCACGGCGAGGTGATGCGCTGGTGGTGCTGGATCTGGATGGGGATGGCGATGAGCGCACCGGTTGGACGGTGTTCTATCTGCATCTGGCGAATGATTCACTACCGCCGGTCGGTAAGCGGCTTAGCAAAGGGGAACCAATTGGACTGCCATCCTGTGAGGGCGGAAAAGCCACAGGCACCCATGTTCACATCGCCCGTAAGTACAACGGCGAGTGGATCCCCGCTGGAGGGGCACTCCCATTCAATTTGGAAGGGTGGATCGCCGCCAATGGTGAGCAACCCTATCAGGGCACATTGAGCCGGGCCGGGCGAACGGTGCGTGCCTGCGAGTGTTCCGACCGCTCCAGTCAGGTACAATCACAGCCCTGAAAGGAAAATGCCCACTGTGATATGCGGCGCAGTGGGCGTGATTGAAACATGCCTGCTGGTCAGGCTTCTTTAATGACGATTTTATTCTCGATGGTCACATTGTTTCGAATGGTGGCAATCGAGGGACAGTATTTTTCTTCCGAAAGCTGAACCGCCCGCTCGACCGCCGCCGGGTCAATGTTCTTGCCGGTCACCACATATTCGATCAACATGTGGGTGATTTTCTTGGGGTGTTCGGTGGCGCGAGTAGCATGAACCAACACTTCAAATGCGGTGACTTCCTGCCGTTTTTTCTTCAGAATGGAAATCACATCCATGCCGGTACAACCAGCCACCCCAATAGCGATGAGTTCCACCGGTCGGAAACCGGATTCGTTCCCGCCGACTTCTTTGAAGGTATCCATGACCAGCGAGAAGCCTGAATCGGCGCTGCCAACAAAGGTCAAATCACCTTTCCAAACGGCTTTGGCTTCCATGCGAGGTTTCCTCCTCTTTTCAGGCTAATGCTTCGCGGATTTTCTGTACCAGATGACTTTCGGGTACTGCGCCGACGACTTCTCCCTTGCCGCTGTTAATCACTGTGTGGGGTACGCCGGAAACGTTGAACTGGTCAGCCAGACTGTTGAATTCCATGGCTTCGATCATTTCAGCCTCGACCATTGGGCTTTCCAGCGCCATTTGATGCGCCAGTACCACTGCCCGCGGGCAATAGGGGCAGGAAGGAGTGACGAAAACCTGCAACAGAACTTTCTGGTTCAGGTTATTCAAGAATTCGCGGGTTTCCGGTGAAAGCCCCGAATCGCGTTTGGAAACGATCAAAATATCGTTGATCAGCGAGGTGAATTCATGCCCGGCGGGGATACCCGCGTAACGAATACCAAAATCGTCCAGGTTATCACCCGATTTACCCAGAATCACAAAGCCGGGGGCTTTATCCACGTTGTACTGCCTGGCCAGCACAGCGTCCTTATTCAGGTCAAACACCTGCAGGGTCAGTTTGTCGGAAAGGGAAGTTACCTCCTCAAGTAACTGACGGGTATCTTCACAATATTCACAGGGTTCACTCTGGCTACCAAAAAAGATGATTTCAACCGGATGTACCATGCCGGTTAAAACATCCCGCACCTGATTGCGAATTTCATCGTCTAACAAATTACTCATTTTATCCTCCAAAAATTTTCCATCCTCACGGGATGTCTGTTTCTATTTTATCAGGTAAAGCAGCCGCCTTCACCAAATCCGCACACTGGACAGACAAGGTTGAGTAAACCGTCATAATCCATAATCCCCACTCCGCAAGCCGGGCAGGGTTTGCCGGGCTGTGCCCGGCGAAGGCTGTGGTTCTGGCTCGGTAAATCAGGTTGGAGCGTAAAAGAAAAGGTTTGGCGCTTTTTGCGGTCAAACTTTTGCCGGGCTGGTAGTTCTTTATCGCCCATCCTGAATGACGGTTCCTTGATCCGGTTATTTAGATGCGTTCCCCGCAATAAAGATACATCAACCCGGGTCGCGATTCAGGAACTCTTCAAGATGTAAGCGGTGAAATAAACGATGACGGATTTCCTGCGGCAGCCCCTCATCACCTGGTTGATGCTGGTACAAATCAATCGTCTTTCGCAAGGTGTTGATTACAATCCGGCAGTTTTCGCATTCGGTGAGGTGTTGTTCGATTTGGCGGCACAATTCCGGGTTCAATTCGCCATCCACGAAATCGGAGATGGAAGAAAGTAACTGCTGACAATCCAGATGATCGCTCATTTTTGCTCCCATTCTTTGAGCCGCTCGGCAAAATAAAGGGATAGCTGCTGGCGCAGAAACAAGCGGGCACGCAGCAGACGTGTTTTGACGTTGGTTTCGGTCAGCCCCAACAACTCGGCGGTTTCTTTGATGGATAATCCTTCCAGATCGCGAAGGACGAAAACACCCCGCAGGGTTGCCGGTAGTTGTTGGATGGCTTGATTCAGAAAGCGACGGGATTCTTCCGAAAGCAACTCGTCTTCCGGTAAACAACACCAATCTGCAAGAATTAAGTCGTTTGATGAGGTTCCCTCGTCGGAATCCTCTTCTTCGGCGGGGGGATCGAGGGAAACATCGGGCTTTTGTTTGCGCAGGAGCATCAATGATTCGTTCACTGCAATCCGGTACAGCCATGTGGAAAGACTGGATCGGCCTTCAAATTCGGGCAGGGCGCGCATGGCTTTGAGAAAAGTTTCTTGCAAGACATCCTCAGCGTCCTGAGGGTTGTTGGTGAACTTGAGGGCAAGTCTATAGATTTTATCGGAGTAAAGATCAACCATGCGCGCCAGCTCATGCCGGTCGCCCTTCTTCAGGGCTTCCAGCGAAAGGGATGTTTCAGGGATGCTCTCGTTGTTCATACGTTTAGATGTCCTTTTTGAGCAGAAAGTTGCGTTGAATCACGAGAGCGTCCAATTGGGTAAAACATCCAGGTTGAGAGGGTGGCGTTCACCAGCGATGTAATGAAAATAACCGGCAGCGGCGATCATCGCGGCGTTATCGGTACAAAGAGAGAGCGGGGGGATATGCACCGGAAATTCGCGCTGAGATAAAAAGGCATTTCTTAAAGCTTCGTTGGCGGAAACACCGCCGGCAACCAGAATCGCCTTGGCCTGATACACCTTGGCGGCGTGAAAGGTCTTTTGGACGAGGATCTCCACCACCGCAACCTGAAAACTGGCAGCCAAATCGGCGATGGGGAGATTGCGCCCTCGGCTTTCTAAATCGCGAACGGTTCTCAATACAGCGGTTTTCAAGCCGCTGAAAGAAAAGTTCCAGGTGCCCTCCAGACGAGCGCGTGGAAAGGTGAAAGCCTGCGGATTGCCATCCTGAGCCGCTTTTTGAATGGATGGCCCGCCCGGATAAGGCAGTCCTAACAGACGGGCAACTTTATCGAAAGCCTCGCCAGCAGCATCATCCAGGGTGCCGCCCAGGCGCTGATATTCGAGATGCTGATGAATCAAAATCAATTCAGTGTGACCGCCGGAGACCAGTAACGCCAGGAGAGGGAATTCCGGCGGCTGGGGCGGGCTGGGGGCATCTGCCGGGTACAACCAGGCCGAGTAGATATGCCCCTCCAGATGATTGACACCGATCAACGGCAGGTTTTGGGCAATGGCCAGTCCCTTCGCCAGGTTGACGCCGATCACCAGTGAGCCAGCCAGACCGGGACCGCGCGTAACGGCGATAGCATCAATATCGGAAAGTCCCAGATGCGCCCGTTGGAGAGCTTCGTCCACAATGGCATAGATGGTTTGGATATGCTGGCGGGATGCAACTTCAGGAAATACGCCGCCGTATTGTGCGTGGATATCCACCTGACTGGCGACTACGCTGGAAAGTAAAGCCCGGCCGTTTTCTACAACCGCTGCGGCGGTTTCATCGCAGGAAGTCTCAATACCCAGTACTCTGGCTGGCGCTAAATCAGCAGAAAATCGGCTCATCATATCTGATTTATACCACAGGTTTAATGACGCATCGGTAAAACAAAATCATACGGAAAGTCTGAAAATCTCTCAAAAACGCCATCTTCGCGGGCAAAATGGGTGTCTTCAATCCGGAATCCCATCTCGCGCGAGGGATAGTACAGGCCGGGTTCGATGGTGACCACTACTCCCGGCACCAGCATATCCTGCGATCCCGCAATGGCGCCGCTGAACGGCATTTCGTGAATATGCAGTCCAAGTCCATGCCCAATGCTGTGAATGTAACCTTCCTGAGCCTGCGGGTCAGACTGGATGGTGGGATGACCCAGCTTTTCCAATAACTGGCAGGTGCGCTGCTGGTAGTGGGAGAACGGCGTATTGAGGGTTAATTCCGAAACGATCGCGTCGTACACGGTTTTGACTTGCTGGTAAAGTTCAAGGGCTTCATCGCTAGCGTAGCCCAGTGACCAGGTGCGAGTGAAATCGTAGTAAAAGCCGCCGCCTGCTTCACATGGGAAGATGTCGAAAACAATGGTCTTACCCAGCCGCACAAAATCGGCCGGATTGCCGCTGCTGTGAGGAACACCGGCATCTCGACCGATGGCAAAAATGGTACCTTCGGGATTTTCTGCCCCCAATTCACTAAGCCACAGGTTAATGCGGCTTTTCACATCACCAATAGTCAGAGGTTTGTCATCCGGCTTTACCAGCACTTCATTTTCAACGCGGTGGTGGGTCAGAAAGTCAGCTGTGCGGGCGACAACTTCGGTGGTGATTTTTGCCATGCGGCGGATGCGTTCGATTTCCTCCGGGTCTTTGGTCATCATCGCCGGCATTAAAATCGGGTCGCGGGTAAAACCAACCCATTCCACCTCCGGTAATAGTTGACTGAGTTCTTTGAGAATGCCAAAGATTGGACCAATTTCAACCTGTCCATAAAGGGCAACCCGGCCGCGGTTCAAACCCATGTCCGTCAGCATCTGGCGGTAACGCAGGGCAAGGGCGCGGGTATAGTTCTGATCGGCCTGATCCAGTAGCGGTTTGAGGGGATAATCCGTGTAAAGGCGCACAGTCAAGCCGCTTTTGGCTGCTTCATCACGCTCCATTGGGCCGCAGAACAATACGGCAGGCTTTTGCTGGGGCTTGATCAGGTCAGCGCTGGTCACATGCCCGCCACCGGTCAGATACACCATTGCCGGATTGTGGATGGCACTGCCGGTGACCAGCAGGGCGTCTATCTGATTTTCTTGCATGAGGGCATCAATCTGATTTTTCATTTCGTGTCCTTGAGATGTTAATGAGGAGGTTCTTAAGTGTGACTGGCCAATAGACCCTGTAACTTCGTGAGCAATTCCTCGTCCTGTTGAGGGAAAACGGTGCGGGGGTCAAACACGACGCGGTCATTTTCAATCCGGGCGATAATTGCCGGCGACCCTTCTCTCAGCCGAGCGAGAAAACCATCTGCCTTTGGAACGGAGAGAGCCAGCAGCCAGGTGGGCAGGGTTTCTTCGGGTAAAGAACCACCGCCTACCGTCGAAAGACCGCTGATCACCTCGCCGAATCCCAATCGGTTTTGCCAATTCAGTGCCCGCTGGCGGATTTCTTCCCGGCTTACGGCGATCATCTGCCAGACCGGAATTTCGGTCAGGGCCTCGTCTTTGAGGTAATGGAGCAGCGTTGCTGCCAGCGCTGCAAGGCATAATTTATCCGCGCGCACAGCGCGGGCGAGCGGATGTTTTTTGATTTTGGAAAGCAAGTCGGCTTTGCCGACCAGAATACCTGCCTGCGGTCCGCCGAGCAGTTTATCACCCGAAAAACAGACCAGATCGCAGCCGGCTTGGAGGGATTCTTGAACCGTTGGTTCATGTTCCAATCCAAACGGTGCGGTATCGAGCAAAGCCCCCGATCCCAGGTCGTCAATGACGATTGTCTGGTATTGACGGGCGAGGGCAGTTATGTCCGTCAGCTCCGGCTCGCTGGCAAAGCCAATCAGGCGGAAGTTGGAATGATGGGCATGGAGTATCAAGGCGCCGGGGTGGTTTTGGAGGGCGTTTTCATAATCGGACAGATGTACCCGATTGGTTGTACCGATTTCAATCAACTTTGCGCCGGATTGCTTCATCACCTCTGGCACACGAAAACCGCCGCCAATTTCCACCAGTTGAGTGCGAGAAATGATAACCGGTTTTCGGCGTGCCAGTGCGGAAAGCGCCAGTAAAACCGCTGCAGCGTTGTTGTTAACCACCAGGGCGTCTTCTGCTCCGATCAGACGGGTCAGAATTTGTTGGGCATGAATCTCACGCTTGCCTCGTTTGCCGGTGGTTACATCAAATTCGAGGGTACTGTAACCGCTGGCGCAGGTTTGAATGGATTGCAGAGCGGAAGGGCTGAGGGGGGCGCGTCCCAGATTGGTGTGAAGGATCACGCCGGTGGCGTTAATCACCGGCTGGAGGGTTAATTGCGTCCAACGGGTGAGGTGGTCTTCCACCAATCTGAACAGAGGCTCTTCACTGGCGGATGATGCGGGAAGGTTTGCGCCCTGGCGGATTTGCTCCAGCGCGGCACGGATGGCGCTCAGGGTCAGGGTCCTGCCATATTGCCGAATCCAATTTTCGGCTTGCGGCGTTTGTAAAAGCCGGTCAACGGAGGGCAGTCGGCGCAGATCATTCATTTTCACCGGCAACAAATCGGCTGCGTTCGGCAAGGCGGATGGCAAATTCAATGGCTGCCAGGCCGGCTGCCAGGGCGAATCCCAATGGGAGGGTCAGGAAACGCCCCATTTGAAACCAGGCCAGCAAATCGAAATACAAACCAACCCAAATTGCCTGCCGTACAATGATGCCGGGCGTGACCGGCGTTGGACTGGGAAACCGCCAGTGGAGAAAATAAACTACCGGCAGTGCCAGGCCGCTGGCGGTGATGGTGGTCAAAAAAAAGAACAGCCAGCGCGGCCCAAGGGTTGGTAAAGTCAGATTGAAAAGCAGGAATAATCCTGCCAGACCCAATGCCGTTAAAATCAATGCTGAAGCGAGAAATGGGATGAATGGCGGAAGGTTTTGTTTTTCCACAAAGTTACCTCTCCAAAAAATTATATCCTATCCCTTTGAGAGCGAGGGAGGATTTTTGAAACAGGTTGCATGGAATGCGCCAGATGTAGAAGGTTCAGCCCGATGGTTGTAATTTTTACCAAATGTGGTAGAATTTGGGGTAACTGATTGACCGGGAACATCCCGGCGCTCATCCAGAGAGGTGGAGGGACCGGCCCGAAGAAGCCTCGGCAACCGCTGATCCAATCAGCAGGTGCCAACTCCGGCAGAATCCGCAGAATGCGATGATTCTGGAAGATGAGAGAGCGATCCATTGAATGATGTGCCTCTCGTCCAGAGAGGTTTTTTATATCTTGGAGGTCACACCCATGCAACGAATCTACACCAATCGCCGCTATCTGGATGCCCTTGAGCAGCGTGTGCTGGTCTTTGACGGGGCAATGGGCACCAGTTTACAAAAAATGAATCTGACCGCCAGGCATTTTGGCGGAGAAAAGACGATGGGATGTAATGATTTTCTGGTGATCACCTACCCACAGGCGGTTGAACAGGTACATCGTTCATTTTTAGAGGTAGGTGTGGACGTCATCGAAACCAATACTTTTCGCTCGAACCGGATTACGCTTGCCGAATACGGTCTTCAAGACCGGGTGATAGAAATCAACCGTGCCGCTGCGGCACTGGCGCGCCGGCTGGCGGATGAATACACCACTCCCGATCATCCGCGTTTTGTTGCCGGTTCTATCGGCCCTTCCGGTAAACTCCCTTCCATGGATGATCCGGAGCTATCCGATGTCACCTTTGAGGATTTAGCCGAGGTTTTTCGGGAACAGGCGCGCGGGTTGATTGAGGGTGGAGTGGATTTGTTGTTGATTGAAACTTCGCAGGACATTCTGGAAGTCAAGGCTGCCATTGAGGGCATTCAGCGCGCCTTTGTGGATACCGGCATTTACCTGCCTGTTCAGGCGCAGGTGACGCTGGATACCTCCGGACGGATGTTGTTGGGGACGGATATTTCTGCCGTGGAAGCCATTCTGGAGGGGTTGGCAATTGATGTGATTGGGATGAACTGCTCCACCGGCCCGGAACACATGCGTGAACCGATCCGGTTTTTGGGAGAGATCAGTCCGCTGCCGGTTTCCTGCATTCCGAATGCCGGCTTGCCGCTGAATGTGGACGGTCAGGCAGTCTATCCGCTTGAACCGAGACCGTTTGCTGAAGCCCTGGCAGAATTTGTCGAGAAACACCGGGTCAACGTGGTGGGTGGTTGCTGCGGCACCACACCGGAGCATTTGCGCCTTCTGGTTGAAAAAGTGGGGCACAAACCGCGTCCGCCGCGCCCGCAGTTGTTTATTCCGCGCCTTGCTTCTGCCATGCAGGCTCAGCCCATGCTGCAAGAGCCGCGTC
Organism: Bellilinea caldifistulae; assembly: GCF_001306055.1. Lineage (GTDB taxonomy): Bacteria > Chloroflexota > Anaerolineae > Anaerolineales > Anaerolineaceae > Bellilinea > Bellilinea caldifistulae. The sequence goes on from NZ_LGHJ01000020.1 coordinate 15,466, forward strand.
CATTTTTGATTGGTGAGCGGTTGAATACCCAGGGTTCCCGCAAGTTCAAAAAGTTGATTCTGGAAGAACGCTATGACGATCTTCTGGAAATTGCGTACGAACAGGTCGAATCGGGGGCGCATGGGTTGGATGTGTGTGTGGCGCTGACCGAACGCGCTGACGAGGTCGAAACGATGCGCAAAGTCATTAAAAAGCTGGCGCCGGCCGTTCGTGTTCCGCTGGTGATTGACACCACCGAGCCGGATGTTCTGGAAGCCGCTTTGCAGACTGCGCCGGGGCGCTGCCTGATCAATTCCACCCACCTGGAAGGCGGTCGGGAAAAAGCCGACCGGGTGTTCCAGTTGGCGCGGAAATACAACGCGGCGGTCATTGCTTTGACAATTGATGAACAAGGTATGGCAAAGACCGCCGAACGCAAGCTGGAAGTAGCCCGGCGGATTTATCAGATTGCCGTTGAAGAACATGGTTTGCGCCCCGGCGATCTGGTGTTTGATGCGCTGACCTTTACACTGGCAACCGGAGATCCCGAATTTGCCGGATCGGCGATTGAAACCATCGAAGGCATCCGGCGGATTAAAGCCGAATTGCCGGGTGTGCTGACTTCGCTGGGGGTGAGTAATGTATCCTTTGGATTGGGTGCCCGAGCGCGTGCGGTTCTCAACAGCGTTATGCTCTATCATTGCGTGCAGGCCGGTCTGGATATGGCGATTGTCAACCCGGCTCACATCACGCCTTATGCTGAAATTGGCGAAGAGGAGCGCACGCTCGCTGAGGATTTGATTTTCAACCGCCGTGCCGATGCGTTGCAACGCTTCATCGCTCATATTGAGCAAAGCGGGGCTGAAAGTGAGGGAAAGACCTCCCAAACGCAGGCGGCATTACAGGCGATGACCGCCGAGCAACGCCTGCACTGGCGCATCTTGCATCGCCAGAAAGACGGGGTTGAAGCGGATATTGACGAAATCATCCAGCGCGGGATGCACGCCACCCGTCATCAAACCGCGGTTTACATCCTCAACGAAGTGTTGCTGCCGGCGATGAAGGAGGTTGGCGATAAATTCGGCAGCGGTGAGTTGATTCTGCCGTTCGTTTTGCAATCGGCTGAGGTGATGAAAAAGTCGGTAGCCTATCTGGAAAATTATTTAGAGAAGAAAGAGGGCGTCAGTAAGGGGTTGATGGTTCTGGCTACCGTCTATGGGGATGTGCATGACATCGGCAAGAATCTGGTCAAAACGATTCTGGTCAACAATGGCTATGAAGTCATTGATTTGGGCAAGCAGGTGCCAGCGGAAACGATCATTTCCAAGGCGGTGGAGGTCAATGCAACCGCCATTGGATTAAGCGCATTGCTGGTGAGCACCAGTAAACAAATGCCGCTCATTGTCAACGAACTGCACCGGCGCGGTCTTAACTTTCCGGTCTTAATCGGCGGGGCAGCCATCAACCGCCGCTTTGGCCGGCGGATTTTGATGACTGAAAGTGGGGAATTTTATCCAGCGGGAGTGTTTTATTGCAAGGATGCTTTTGAAGGATTGGCCACAATGGACTCGCTGGTGGATCCCGAAGGACGCCAGAAATTGCTGGATACCATCCGCCGTGAAGCAGAAATTGAACTGGGTCGGCAAGTCCAGTCCGAGCAGGAAGCAGCCGTAACACGCCGTTCTGCCGTTTCCCCGGCAACCCTCATCCCGCGGCCGCCTTCCTGGGGCGTTCGCGTTGTGCGGAGCATGCCGCTGGAAGCCGTGTTTGAATGCCTGTTCAAAAACGAGTTGTTCCGCCTTTCATGGGGAGCGAAGAATACCCACGGGGAAGCGTGGGAAGAATTGGAGCGCACTTATGAGGAACGGCTTGAAAAAATGAAACGGGAAGCCATCCGCACCGGTTGGCTGAAACCGAAAGGGGTTTATGGGTATTTCCCGGCTCAGGCGGAGGGCAACGATCTCATCGTGTATGAACCGGGCAGCGTTCAGCAGGGCAGCCCGGCTGAACTGGTGCGTTTTCAATTCCCGCGTCAATCAAACGGAGAGTTTTTGTGTCTTGCCGATTATTTTAGCCCTGTGGAAAGCGGACAAATGGATGTTGTGGCGTTTCAGGTCGTGACGGTTGGAGAAGAGGCTAGCCGACGTTTCGAGGAATTGCAGTCGAAGGGTGATTACAGCGAAGCTTATTTTGTGCACGGATTGGCCGTTCAAACTGCCGAAGCAGCCGCTGAATACCTGCACCGCCACATTCGCCGCGAATTGGGCCTGCCGGCGGGGCAGGGTAAGCGGTATTCATGGGGTTACCCTGCCATCCCGGAGCTGGCGGATCATCAAAAAGTGTTTGCACTTTTACCAGCCGAATCAGAGTTGGGTATGCGCCTGACTGAGGCTTATCAACTGGTGCCGGAACAATCTACGGCAGCGATTATCGTTCATCACCCACAGGCCAGGTACTTCAATGTGGGTGAAAGCCGGGTGGAACAGTTAATGCGGGCTTAGAGGTGGCCGATGAAAGATTCCAGGTTTTTAGATCTATTGCAAACCAGTCAACGTCCCCTGCTTTCGGATGGCGCGATGGGGACCCTGCTCAATCAACGCGGGATTTCTTTTGAGCGTTGCTTTGATGAACTTAACCTGACCGATCCAGCATTGGTAGCGTCCATTCATCGGGAATACATTGATGCCGGTTCACAAATCATCCAGACCAATACCTTTGGAGCGAACCGCTTCAAGCTTGCCCATCACGGTTTGGAGAATCAGGTTGCTGAAATCAATGCGGCTGCGGTAGAACTGGCGCGGCGGGTGGTGATGGCATCCTTCAAAGATGTGCTGATCGCCGGGGATGTCGGGCCGTTGGGGGTGCGCCTGGCTCCTTTTGGGAGGGTGCAGCCGGAACAGGCCCGTCAGGTGTTTGCCGAGCAGATTGCCGCTTTGATTGAAGCCGGCGTTGACCTGTTGATTATCGAAACCATGACAGATTTATATGAAGTCCGCGAAGCCATTGCAGCGGCACGGCAGATTAACCCGGATATCCCCGTCGTGGCTTCGATGACGTTCACCCGGGATGACCGGACCTTGTTGGGCGATGACCCGATCAAAGTAGCCCGCGGCATTCAGCAAGCCGGTGCCGATGTCATCGGAATCAACTGTTCGGGAGGCCCAAATCAAATCTTACGCATCCTCAAACAAATGCATCTTGCGTTACCGCAGGCACGCTTTTCGGTCATGCCAAACGCTGGCTGGCCCGAACAGGTTGGCGGACGAATCATGTACCCGGCTTCGCCGGAATACTTTGGCGAGTATGCACTGGCCTTCTGGCAGGCCGGAGCCAGCCTGATTGGAGGCTGCTGCGGCACCACGCCGGGGCACATATCGGTTATGCGTCAGGCGATTGAAACCCGCCCATTAGAAAAATTCAGTAACGGCTTTTCATTAGCGGTGGTAGAAAAGGAGGAAGTCAGTCAGGAAAGACAGGCACCCACCCTGATGGCTCAGAAGTTGATGGACGGCCGCTTTCTGATTGCAGTCGAAATGGATCCGCCGCGCGGTTTGACCACCCAAAAGTTGCTGGCTGGCTCCAGCTTGCTTGCTGAGGCAGGAGCCGATGTGATCAATGTGGCTGACAGCCCGATGGCGAGGATGCGGATGAGCCCCTGGGCGGTATGCCGGTTGATTCAGGAAAAAGTGGGTATCGAGACCGTGCTGCATTTTCCCACACGGGGACGTAACTTGCTGCGTGTGCAGGGAGATTTACTGGCCGCTCATGCTTTGGGAGTGCGGAATGTGTTTGTGGTGATGGGAGACCCGACGGCGATTGGGGATTATCCGGACGCAATGGATAATTACGATTTGGTGCCTTCCGGATTAATTAAATTGATCAAACAGGGATTTAATGCCGGGGTAGATCATGCCGGGGTGGATATTGGACAGCCGACTTCGTTCTTTGTCGGCTGTGCATTGAACCTGACCCCCTCCAATCCGGAGAGTGAGCTTAAGAATCTGCGTCGCAAATTGAACGCCGGAGCCGACTTTATTTTGACCCAGCCGATTTATGATCTCAAACCGGCGCTCCAATTCCTGGAGCGGATTAAGCTCGAAATTGAGGATTTCCATACACCGCTCCTGGTAGGTGTGCTACCGCTGGTTTCGGCGCGCCATGCTGCCTTTCTCCAGCATGAAGTTCCCGGTGTGAACATACCTCAGGAAATCCACGACCGCATGGTTTCGGCCGGCGAGCGGGCGGCTCAAACCGGCATTGAGATTGCCTTTGAACTGATTTCCCAGATGGTTGAATTTGCTCAGGGAATTTACCTGATGCCGGCTTTCAACCGGTTTGATTATGCAGCTGAGATCATTGAAAGAGTGCGTCAATTGGAACTGCCAGCAGAACAACAAAAATTTCCACCTGCATGATGCCTACAATTGAGACAAGATGTGTTAAACTTGGTGGATAAGATGTTCCTGCGGGGAGAGAATCTTGACTCGTATACTGGTACTTTCAGATATCCATGGTAATCTTGATGCGTTAGAAGCAGTCTTACGGGACGCGGGAAAGGTGGATGCTGTCTGGTGTTTGGGGGATGTGGTCGGCTACGGCCCGCAACCGAGAGAATGCCTGCAACGCATTGCCAATTTGCCCGGCTTGATTTGCGTGCAGGGAAATCACGATGCTGCCGTGACTGGAAAATTAGATTTGTATGCGTTTAATCGCGAGGCTATCCTGTCCATTCAATGGACGCGAGCACAATTATCCGAGAGGGATGTGGAATGGCTGGCAAGTTTACCTGAAAAGGTGGAATGGGAAGAAATCACCCTGGCGCACGGCAGCCCCCGCAATCCAATCTGGGAATATTTACTGGATTTGAATACGGTTCAAGTTAATTTTTCCTACTTCAACACCCGTTTTTGCCTGGTTGGTCATACCCACATTCCGGTGTTGTACACTTACTTCGACCGCAACGGTAATGGAAAGGAAGAGGGATATGTGGACTGGATGATACCTCCGTCCAATCACATTATCCAGCTGGTACCTCGTTCCATCGTCAATCCCGGTTCGGTTGGCCAACCCCGTGACCGAGATGTACGGGCGGCTTACGCAATCTACTTACCGGAGAGTCAACAATGGGAATTACGGCGGGTTGAATACGACATCCGCACCGTCCAGCAAAAAATTTTGGCGGCAGGCTTGCCATCCCGGCACGCTTCCCGTTTGGAAGAAGGCTGGTAGGGGGGAACTTATCTGTCTTCCCACTCGTCATAGGGCATAGAGAAGCCCTTTTCACTCAGGAGGAATCCCATGTTCAAGAAAACTCTGGTGGTTATGATGGTGTTGGCTTTTGTGCTGACAGCGTGTGCCCCTGCACGCAGTCAAAAACAGGTTGCTCCGGAGAGCGCGCCTTCGGAAATATTTGCTGGCGCACCCCCTTCTGCGGATGTCTATTCGGAAGGTGCTCGAACGTTTCAGCAGGAGAATGTTGTTAGTTCTGGTGTTGAGAATCCGGTTGAACGGATGGTAATCCGCAATGCCAACCTGAGCATCGTGGTGCGTGACCCGGCGGAGGCGATGGATGAAATTATCTCCATGGCGGAGGGGATGGGCGGTTTTGTGGTGACTTCCAATCTCTACCAGCGACGCCTGGCCAACGGCAATCTGGTTTTGGAAGGAAATGTGACCGTCCGTGTACCGGCTTTGAATTTGAATGAGGCGTTGAGCCGAATCAAGGGGCTGGTGGAAAACCCGCAAACCGACGTTTTATCCGAAAATATCAGCGGTCAGGATGTCACTGCCGAATACACCGACCTCAAGTCCCGTTTGCGCAATCTGGAAGATGCTGCCGAGCAACTGCGCAAGATCATGGAAACGGCTACCAAAACCGAAGACGTGCTGCGGGTATTGAATGAATTACGCAGTGTGACTGAGCAAATCGAGGTGCTGAAAGGTCAAATCAAGTATTATGAAGAATCGGCGGCGATGTCGGCCATTTCGGTCAATATTCAGGCTCAGGAAACGGTTGCGCCGATTAGCGTTGGCGGTTGGAAACCGGAAGGCGTGGCGCGAGATGCCATTCAGGCCTTGATTGACGCGTATCAAACCATTGCCAGTGGTGTGATCTGGGCAGTTTTATTCTGTCTGCCAATTGCTCTGCCGATTGGGCTGGTGATTTTCTTCATCGTGCGCGGTTTCCTGCGCTGGAGAAAACGCGGAAAAGCAATTACGCCGGCAACGGCTGCGGAGAAAAGCGAGTAACTACTCCAATCCAATGTTGATCTTGCAGGGGATGCCTTCGGACTGAACAAAAAACCGAAAGCGTCCCTTGCTTATTTTCTCCCAGTGAAGCACTGTTTGATTGACAGACTTGGGCGTTTGATTGAGCAGTAAATCAAACCAGCCCTCAAAAGAGCGCCCTAAATCCAGTTCTAACTCAAGCCCATCTATTGTAATTTGCCAATCCTTGACTTCCAATCCCTGACTGATATGCAGGTTGCTGCCCGCGTAGGCTGGGCTCTTAGTTTGTGGGTAAGCGGCCAGCAAAGCAACTCCATGAGCCGGAATGGGTGGCAGGTTGATCGTTTCCCCGGCCCGGCAGGTGAAAGTTTGATCGTCCCAGAATGAGTGAAGATGATAATCTTGTTCCTTGAGTTGGAACGTCTGCAATTCAAAGTGCCATGGTTGGGGGGTATCTTCCCAATTGAAGCATGCCAGCACATGCCAGTTTCCAAAAGCACCTTCCAGATCTAAACGAAGCAGACCGGGCATTTGACTGGATAGCAAGTCAAGAACGCGGGCGGTTTGGCCGATGACCGGCAGCAGCACCTGTGCGAGACGGATGCGTTCTTGCGGCAGGGCTGGTAGGTCATCAGAAAGCAGCAATGAGCCGCCGGTCAGGGCTATGGCTGTTGCCAGACTTTCTACTTCGGATTGGGTCAGATGCGTGTCTGGGCGCACCAAGAGACAATCGGGGTCGTTGATCCACCAGCGGCGATGCAATGGCGCACGGGTGAGGATGTTGTTGATCGAATTGCGGGCAGAGGGCATGTGTGGTTCATTCTTAAACGGAAAACGGATGTTGTAAAATGCTGGAAGCCAGTCACCGCTGACGTCTGCACCGATGCGCATGGCATCTACCAGGCCCAAAACGCTGCCCAGCGGTGCGCCGCATCCCAGCAGGAAGGTCTCCTGTCCGGCAGCTTCACGCAGGGCTTGCATACCCCGGCGTAAAACCTGGGCACGGGTCAGGGTGGGATTGCGATAAACACCCGGCAAGGCAGCCGCGTATAAAAAATCCAATTTGAGGTACGGGAAATTCCATTCATGGGCTGCCGTTCGGACAACCTGACAGGCGTATTCCAATGCGTCTGGGACGGTCAAATCCAATCCATGGGCAAAGGCATTCCACACGAAACCGGCATTGACCGGCCGTCCGCGCCGGTCTCGTAGCAACCAATCGGGATGCTCTCGTTCCAGTTGAGACTTGGGGTGAACAATGAATGGGGCGAGCCAGAGACCGGGGGTGAAGCCTGCCTGGGCGATTTCCTGAGATAATTCGGCAACCCCTTGCGGAAAAGTTTCCTTAAACGAGAACCAGTCACCGACCTGGGACTCGAAACCATCGTCAATTTGGATCAGTTCCAATGGCAAGGATGGCTTCAATTGAATGAGCGTTCGCAGATTATCCCGGACATTCTGGGCTGTGACATTGGTGTAAAAGTGGTACCACGAACACCATCCAGAGGGGGAATTCTGGGGAATGCGGACTTGATGTTCCTGCGCAACGGCTTGAAGATACGGGTTTAGGATGTGCTGCTGCTCTGCATCGGCAATCAGCAGGACTGCCCAATCGGTGTGTATTTCGCGTTGGCTTTCCAGCAGCGTGTGATCCCCATTAGCCCACAGACGCAACACGGGCTGATCGTACAGGACGGCTTCTAAACTGCCAAAATGTTCGCGCTGAGAAAGAAAACCGGCCAGGATGGATTGATTTTGAACGGTATCTGTCAGAATGCCAAAAAAGTCGGATGTGAAATAGCCGGTTTGTTTAAGGTCTGGGGTGCCGGCATTGATGACCATTGGCTTTTGAAATGGGCCAAGCCATGACCTTCGCAGGGAGGCGTTGGCGGGATAGGCAGCAGTGTATGACCACGACTGCCAGCCATTGCTGTAAAACCAGAAATCCTTGGGGACGAAAGGTCTGCCAAAATCCACGCGGCTTTGAGGTCGCATTCCGCCCAGTCGCATCATCTCGATGCGGTCAATCCACACCGACTGTTCCGATTGATTACGGAGATGAATCCGCCACATTAAAAAGGGCAATTGATCGTTGAAGGCAAATTCCATGCGGGTTTGCAGGCCGGTGGCATGCCGCTCGCTTTCGATTGAACAGCAATGCAGATTGCCCAGGGTTGTTTGGAGCTCATTTTCGGTGATGGAGCGAGGCCGCCATCCGCTGCCCAATAATTCAGTATTGCGTTGGTTGACAGAGCAGGCGATATTCAATCGAATCTTTTCCAGACGGATGGGGTGTCGATTGGAAATCAGCGAAAACCACCCCTCTTCAGGGTCTATGATCAGGTCAAATTGAGCGTGATGAAAGGCTGGCATCGTATCCTGCCATAAGATGAAATGATTGGAGTGAAGGGTTGGTTTCGCTACAAACGTGGCAAGAGAATGCCTTGCTGCCGCTGATACTTACCTTTCTTGTCTGCGTAGGAGACTTCACAAGGCTCATCCCCTTCAAAAAACAATACCTGAGCGATTCCCTCGTTGGAATAAATTTTGGCGGGCAATGGGGTCGTGTTGGAAATCTCCAGAGTTACATAACCTTCCCATTCCGGTTCAAAGGGGGTTACATTCACAATAATTCCACAACGGGCGTAGGTACTTTTGCCGACGCAAATAGTCAAGACGTTGCGGGGGATGCGGAAATATTCAACCGTGCGTGCCAGCGCAAAAGAGTTTGGCGGGATGATGCATACATCGCCCTTGAAATCCACCATGGACTTTGTGTCAAAAGACTTTGGGTCAACCACAGCTGAAAACACATTGGTAAAAATTTTATATTCATCTGCAACCCGAATGTCATAGCCATAAGAGGACAGGCCATACGAGATGACCCCGTCCCTTTTTTGATGATCTACAAACGGCTCAATCATCCCGTATTCCAGCGCCATCTTACGAATCCATTGGTCGGCTTTCAATCCCATGTTTATGACTCCCTGCTTGATTTGGTTTTACTTCAACCCGCCGCGTTCCCCCAAAATTTGTTTCAAGGAGGAATCGAGCTGGTCGGATTGGGATTCAATCTCTTTCAATTGAGTAGTTAATGTCTGGGCTTCACTGTTATCGCTGAGGTTAGTGAGGTTAATCCGCACATTATAGGCTGCGCAGGTTAGCGCTGACCGCGCCAGGGTGGCGGCCGAGGCGGCGTCGCTGATGGCGTTGAGATTGCCGGTTTCGGCCAGTTCGATTGCCAGTTTTTGAACTTCAAGGCAATGACGGGCGGTGATCAAGGGTACTCGCGAGGCTTCCAGGGTGGCCTTTTCAATCGCTTGCTGACGCTGCTGTTCCTGATCGGCGGTATCTTTGGGCAGTTTGAAGGCTTGCATTACCCCTTCAAAAGCCTGTGAGTCTTCTTCAACATTTCGTAGCAATGCTGCGCGCAAATTCTCCGCCTGCTCAAGAATTGCCCACATGCGTTCCTTGACGGCTTCATATTTCTTTTTGCCCAATGTCAGTCGGGCGACCATGGCAACCAGGGCCGCAGCGACTGCTCCGGTGTGGGCCGCAGCAGATCCGCCACCGGGCGTAGGAGTAGCCGCTGCCAGAGCATCTAAAAAGGAATTTTCCAGCGGGGCTGAAGTGGGAGGTTGTCCGCGCATTAATTCCATCAGTCGCTGTTCAAGGATCTGGTCAGGGGAAAATTGATCCAGCTGCAGGTACCACACCGCGGCATCGTTGAGGGCTTCTTGCGGGATCAGACCAACCAGTTCGGAATGATGAACTCCCACGCCGTAGCGTTCTGCTTCGCGACGGATCATTTCCATGACGCGGGCAATTGGCGTACCACGATAATTGGTCAGGTTCATTGAAACTTGAGCGCGCCCCTCCACCAGTACTCCCATGGCTTTGACATAGCGCAGACCACCGGAAGAATGACGCACGGCTTTGGCAATTTTTTGAGCGATTGCCGTATCATTGGTGTTCAGGTAGACATTGAAAGCGATTAGCGGCTGGCGCGCGCCAATCACGGTTGCGCCTGCCGTGCCCAGGATGCTGGGGCCATAATCGGGCTGGCGTTCGGGGTTGATACCGATTTCCGCCTTGAGGCCTTCATATTGACCACGCCGGATATTTTCCAGATTCTGACGTTCGGGACGGGTGGCTGCTTCTTCGTACAGATAAACCGGGATGCTCAATTCCTCTCCAACGCGTTTGCCCAAGCGGCGTGCCATTTCCACACAGTCCTGCATGGTGATGTCACTGATCGGTACGAAGGGTACAACATCGGTTGCACCGATGCGCGGGTGTGCACCTTCGTGTTCGTCCATGTTTATCCGCTGAGCGGCACAGGCTATCGCCTGAAAGGCGGCTTCTTCCACGGCGGCCGGCGGGCCGATGAAGGTGATCACGGTGCGGTTGTGATCCAGGTCAGAATGGCGATCTAAAATGTGGATTTGCGGGATAGATTGAATGACCTGAATGATTTCCTCGACGATCTCCGGGCGGCGGGCTTCGGAAAAGTTGGGAATGCATTCGACCAGCGGGGTTGGCATATGAACCTCGTAAGGTTGGGATGGGTCAATTATAATCGTTTGTGGTGGGTTCAACGCCAGAAAGGAGAAAAAATGTGTGGTCGGTTTTCACTTGCGCTCGACCCCGAAGAATTACGCGAGGCATTCGGTTTGATTGAAACCCCGATTGGTTGGAATCCCCGCTATAACATTGCTCCTACTCAACCCGTGGCGGTCATCACGGATGCCGTTCAGCCAAGACTGGATTACATGCGCTGGGGATTGGTGCCCTCCTGGGCGAAGGACATTTCCATCGGGCAGAAAATGATCAATGCTCGTGCCGAGACCATTCGGGAAAAACCCTCTTTCCGTTCGGCTTTCAACCGACGGCGGTGTCTGATTCCAGCCGACGGCTTCTTTGAATGGAAAAAAGCCGGAATGGCCGCCAAATCGGCAGCGGAACCCTATTACTTTCGATTGAGAGGTGGACTGCCGTTTGCGTTTGCCGGTTTGTGGGAGGTCTGGCAATCGCCGGAAGGCAGTGAGTTGAAGACCTGCACCATTTTAACCACCGATGCAAACGAACTGGTCGGGGCGGTTCATCCTCGCATGCCGGTGATGTTTGAAGTAAGTAAAGCATGGCGATGGCTGGAATCACTGCCGGCTGATGAATTAATGGCTTTGTTAAAGCCGTTTCCGGTTGAAAATATGGAATCTTTTCCGGTCAGCCGTCTGGTGAATGATCCAAAACGGGATGAACCGGTGTGCATCCAACCCCTGGGGTAATTTTCAGCCGTCAAACCTCAACACAATTTGCCGTTTTTCCTTGACCGGTCAGGGGGGTGGTGGTAAAATCAGCCCGTTCATGCCCCCATCGTCTAGGGGACCAGGACGCAGCCCTTTCAAGGCTAAAACGGGGGTTCGAATCCCCCTGGGGGCACAGGGCAGACCTGCCGGAAGGCAGGTCTTTTATTTATCCGGGCAGAGCAGCCCTTTCATGCCATCGAGACAGGATCAGGCTAAAACGGGGTTTCGACGACAGCCCTCGCAGGGGGATCCCCCTGGGGGCACAGGGCAGACCTGCCGGAAGGCAGGTCTTTTATTTATCCGGGCAGAGCAGCCCTTTCATGCCATCGAGGCAGGATCAGGCTAAAACGGGGGTTCGACGGCAGCCCTCGCAGGGGGATCCCCCTGGGGGCACAGGGCAGACCTGCCGGAAGGCAGGTCTTTTTTTATATCCGGGCAGAGCAGCCCTTTCATGCCATCGAGGCAGGATCAGGCTAACACGGGGTTTCGACGACAGCCCTCGCAGGGGGATCCCCCTGGGGGCACAGGGCAGACCTGCCGGAAGGCGGGTCTTTTTTTATATCCGGGCAGAGCAGCCCTTTCATGCCATCGAGACAGGATCAGGCTAAAACGGGGGTTCGACGGCAGCCCTCGCAGGGGGATCCCCCTGGGGGCACAGGGCAGACCTGCCGGAAGGCAGGTCTGGATCCTTCCTCTTTTGGGATGCGGGGTATGTCTCAATCAAACCCCAGAAGCGTATAAACTCGGTTTCGTCATTTTAAATACTTCATGATAAACTTAAAGGCTATGTGGCGTTGGATCATTGGATGGGTGGTTTGGTTTTTCATCCTGCCTGCTTCGGTCGTGGCTCAGGCCGATGAAGGCATTTTGATTCTGTCCCCTGCTGACCAGCAGGTCTTGCAGGGGGTCATTGAAGTTCAAGCGCGGGTGTCTTTCGATGATGTGCAAACCTATGAACTGCTATTCGGGTACAGTGGGGATACGGATGAACGGAACCTGTTTCTGCTGACTCAAGGAAACAGTATTCCGGATTCGCAACTGCGCCACCGTTGGGATACCACCCTCATACCGGATGGGGATTATCGGCTTGTCTTACGGGTATATCTTATAAATGGAGAGAGACGCGAAGCAGTTGTGGAAACGGTCAGAGTGCGTAATTATTCGGTAGTGGAATCACCTACGGCAAGCGGTCTCGTCCTTTCAACCGCACCGGTCGTCCCAACGCCGCCGGAAACACCAACGCCCCTGCCGGTCACATCCACCCCGCCCAAACCCAACCCCGGCAGTGTTCAACCTGTTCAGTGGACGACCAGTGTATTGCGCAGTGTTGGTATCACGATTGTGTTGTTTGTGATCCTGGGCGGGTTGATCAGGCTGCGCAGGCCGAAAAAGCGCCGATAAGAGATGATCAAGGAGGGAAGAGTGGATCCTCTTGGTTCGCGGATTCGCCGTGTATTTTCACGAAAAAGCACTTTGGAGATGGAATTAACCGCTCCGCCTTTTTTGCTGGTTGGTTTGGGCAACCCGGGCCGGGAGTATCGGGAAACTCGTCACAATGTCGGTTTTATGGTCATAGACCGGCTGGCGCAGGAAACCGGAATCAGTCTGAGTCGGGTGCAGCAGAAAGCGATTATTGGGTTGGGAAATCTGGGGGAACGCAAAGTGCTGCTGGCAAAACCTCAGACCTTCATGAACCTGTCCGGTGAGTCAGTGGCCGGGTTGGTGCGTTTTTATAAAATCCCCCTTGATCAACTCATCGTGGTGCATGATGATCTGGATTTACCATACGGCACCCTGCGAATTCGTCCGGATGGCGGTTCGGCAGGACAAAAGGGGATGCAATCTATCATCAGCCGTCTGGGGACGCAGCAGTTTGCACGTCTCCGGTTCGGGATTGGACGCCCACCCGGCAGTAAACAAGGTGCCAGTTATGTGCTGCACGGCTTTTCGCCGGAAGAAAAAAAAGAACTGGATTATTTACTTTCCCGGGCAGCAGAAGCCTTGAAGACCTTTGTCGTGGAAGGTTTGGAAACCGCCATGAATCGGTTTAATGGTAATCAATTAGAAAAATGAATGAGTTAGAAGCTATCCGTTCTCTAAAGGCATATCAAAATTTGCTGGAAAGTCTGCAAAATGGTCAGACCTTGCCCGGTTTGGGCTTAATGCGTGCCGCGCGCCTGCCGTTGCTGGCAGCCCTGTGGGAGGATCTGAAAGTACCCATCCTGTGGATTACCGACCGTACTGACCGTGCCCTTGCCATGCTGGACGAACTGTCCTTCTGGATGGATCGAAATGCTTTGCAAATTTATCCGGAACCCAACCCGCTTTTCTACGAACAGGCGGCCTGGGGAACCGTTACTCGCCGCGACCGCTTGAACAGTTTAACCTCGTTGGCGATTTATCATTTTCTGGGTTCACCGCGTCCGTCACAACCGCCGGTTGTGATTGCTCCTCTGCGGGCAGTGATGACCCGTACCTTACCGCGCCGGGATTTTCTAAAATCCAGCAAGGTGTTGAAACTGGGCCAAAGTGTTTCTCCGGAGGTTTTGCAACGGCAGTGGATGGAGGTCGGCTATCAGCCGGCCGATACGGTGGTGGAGCCGGGGCAGTTTGCGCAACGTGGCGGAATTCTGGATATCTGGGTACCGGCTGAAAATTTACCAGTGCGCATGGAGTTTTTCGGGAACGAACTGGATACGCTGCGCCGTTTCGATCCCGCGACCCAGCGCACCGTTGAAAAAATCGAACGTCTTCTGATTACACCGGCGCGTGAGGTATTGCCGGGTTATGCCGGGCATCTCAATCTGCCGGCAGAACAGACGCTCGATGAATTTTATCTCCCTCTTGTTCATCCTTCCCCTGCCAGCATATTGGATTATTTGCCAGCCCAGTCGTTGGTGGTGGTTGATGATGTGTTGTTCCTGGGGTCGGTTGCCAACGAAATCGAGGAACAGGCCGTCAAACTCCGTCGTGAGAGTATTCAGGAAGGCGTGCTGCCGGAAAATTTTCCCATCCCTTACCTCACCTGGGGTGAGATTGTGGATGAATTAAACTCGCTGCGTTGGCTGGACATGGGGCAAAGTAGCGGGGAAGAACCCCTGCCACTGGCGGAGTCTTTCCAACCCGGTCCGCGTTATGGCGGCCGGTTGAAGCCCTTTTTCGAATACCTCAAAAATCTTTGCAACTTGAAGCAGCCGGTGGTGGTCGTTTCTCGGCAGGTCTCCCGTCTGAAAGCCCTGTGGCGGGAGCAGGGGTGTGAACCCGGGCAGCCCGAGTTTAAAGAAGGCTCTCTCAGTGAGGGCTGGACGCTGATTCTTTCCCCGGAAAAACGTTTTCACCTCTTGACCGACAGTGAAATTTTTGGATGGGAGCGGCCTCAACCCCGCACGCGTGCCAGGCCAATTGCCGAAGCCCCGGAAGCGTCCTATGCCGATTTCAAACCCGGTTCGTGGGTTGTCCACGTGGATTACGGCATTGGCAAGTTCATCGGTCTGGTACAGCGCGTGCTGGATGGGGTTGAGCGTGAATTCCTGTGTGTGGAATACGCCGACGGTGACCAGTTATTTGTACCCGTCCATCAGGCGGACCGCCTGAGCCGCTACATCGGCCCGAGCGGTGAAGCACCCAGTCCAACCCGGCTTGGAAGCAACGAATGGCAAAACACCCGCCAGCGAGTGCGTGAGGCTGTGCTGGAGGTGGCTCAAGATCTCCTCGATCTTTACTCACGCCGTCAGGTCGCCCAGGGTTTTGCTTTCAGTCCCGATACTCCGTGGCAGCAGGATTTGGAGGCCTCCTTTCCGTATGTCGAAACGGAGGATCAACTCAAAGCCATTGCCGAAGTCAAGCGCGACATGGAGCGCCCGCGCCCGATGGATCGGCTGTTGTGCGGTGATGTGGGTTACGGTAAAACCGAAGTCGCTTTGCGGGCGGCTTTCAAAGCCGTGATGGACGGTAAACAGGTTGCCATGCTGGTACCGACAACGGTTTTGGCTCAGCAACACTACGAGACGTTCCGTCAGCGTCTGGCGGCTTTTCCGGTAGAGGTGGAGATGCTTTCGCGTTTTCGTTCTCCGCGCGAGCAGGATGAAATCATCCTGCGCACGGCCTTAGGGGAAGTGGATATCTTGATCGGCACTCATCGCCTGCTTCAACCGGATGTGACTTTCAAAGACCTTGGGTTGTTAATCATTGACGAAGAACAGCGCTTTGGGGTTACTCACAAGGAGCATTTCAAAAAGTTTCGTACCGAGGTGGATGTGCTGACCCTTACGGCTACCCCAATACCCAGGACACTGTACATGGCGTTGACCGGTGTTCGTGATATTTCGGTGATCAATACCCCGCCGGCGGAGCGTTTGCCGATCATCACTCATATTGGCCCGTATTCGCCCCGTCTGGTGCGACAGGCGATTGTGCGCGAACTGGAACGTGGCGGGCAGGTCTTTTTTGTCCATAATCGTGTTCAGACCATCCGCGCCATGGAACGGCATTTACACAATCTGGTGCCGGAAGCGCGGATTGGAGTGGCCCATGGTCAGATGAACGAGGGCGAACTGGCGCAGGTGATGCACGATTTTACCCGCGGCAAAATTGATGTACTGCTGTGTACCTCGATTATCGAATCGGGTCTGGATATACCCAATGCCAACACCTTGATTGTGGATCGCGGTGACACTTTTGGTCTGGCACAGCTGTACCAGTTACGCGGGCGGGTGGGACGCGGAGCTCAGCGTGCGTATGCTTATTTCTTCCGCCACCGGCGTAAACCACCCACGCCGGAGGGGCAGGAACGCCTGGAAGTGATTGCCGAGAACACTCAACTGGGAGCCGGTTACTCGATTGCCATGCGGGATCTGGAGATGCGCGGGGCTGGTGAACTGCTGGGAACGAGGCAGCATGGTTATATTGCCAGTGTGGGTTTTCACCTCTATACCCGCTTGCTGGCGCAGGCAGTTAGGCAGTTGAAGCAGGTGAGCGGTTTAGAAACGGCCGAACTGCCGGTTGATGAGATGCGGGAATTAAGTATGGCGGTGGCGGTTGAATTACCTCTGGCGAGTGGTATTCCTTCCTCATATGTGCCGGATCAACAAATCCGCCTGAACCTGTACCGCCGGATTGCGGATGTCAAAGACCTTGCCGAGCTGGATGCGCTGAGCCTTGAGTTTGAAGATCGTTTTGGCGCTTTGCCGGAGATGGTGCGGAATTTGTTTTATCAGATGAAAGTCAAATTGATGGCTCAGGAAGCCGGTTTGGTTTCGGTGGCTGTGGAAAATGATCAAATTGTCTTCCGTTTTCCTCCGTTGCCGGAGAATGTAGAAGCCCGCAATCTACCGCCGATTGGCACAATCGCGCGAGCCGGCAAGAATGCCTATCGCCTGCCGTTCAACCGCGGAGATCCACACTGGCAGGAGACCGTGCTGGAAACGATTGCTGCTATTCAATCGGTTTTACGCGAGAGCAGGATAGAACCCACCGGTGTAAAAGAAAATATCTAGAAATAATGTTCTTTTTAATAAAGCATGTTACAATCGAAAGGTTGAGCGGCTCACGGATGTAGAGAGGATAATCTTATGGAGTTCAAACTGCAAGCACCTTATATTCCGACCGGCGACCAGCCGGAAGCCATCCGTCAACTGGTTGAAGGGGTGCGCAAAGGATATCGTCATCAGGTGCTGTTAGGTGCGACCGGTACCGGCAAGACATTTTCGATGGCCAATGTGATTCAAGAACTTCAAATGCCGGCGCTGGTGATGGCGCACAATAAGACTCTGGCAGCGCAGTTGTACGCTGAATTTAAGGAGTTCTTTCCCGAAAACGCTGTGGAGTACTTTGTCAGTTATTACGATTATTACCAACCAGAGGCTTATGTTCCTCAGCACGATTTATACATCGAAAAAGAAACCGAAATCAACGAGGAAATAGAGCGTTTACGGCTTGCGGCTACTACCGCTTTGATGACCCGCCGGGATGTGATCATTGTGGCTTCGGTTTCCTGCATTTATGGTTTGGGCAGTCCGGAGGAATTTGGGAAGGGGCAGATTCAGCTGGAAGTCGGAAAAATTTATCGGCGGAATGCCTTGCTGCGTCAGCTGGTTGAGATTCAGTATCAACGCAACGATCTGGAATTGCGCGGGGGGACTTTTCGGGTAAGGGGGGATACGCTGGAGGTCTTTCCGGCTTATGAGGATCGCAAGGTGATTCGGATCGCCTTCTTTGGCGATGAAGTTGAACGGATTCAGGTGGTCAATTCTCTGACTGGTGAACTGCTTTCTCAACCGGATTCGATCGTCATCTTTCCTGCCAAACATTACATCACCGGTGAAGAACGATTGAAAATTGCCATCCAGAATATCGAGGCCGAGTTGGAAGAACGGCTGGCTTACTTCCGGAAGAACAATCAATTTCTGGAAGCACAGCGGTTAGAACAACGAACCCGGTATGACCTTGAAATGTTGCGCGAAGCGGGTTACTGTTCCGGCATTGAAAACTACTCCCGTCATCTGGATCAACGCCCGCCGGGTTCGCCACCTTGGACGCTGATTGACTACCTGCCGAGTGAATACCTGTTAATTATTGATGAATCCCACATGACCATTCCGCAGATCCGCGGCATGTATAACGGTGACCGTTCGCGCAAGGAAACGCTGGTAGAGTTCGGCTTCCGTCTGCCTTCAGCGCTGGATAACCGGCCATTGAAGTTTGATGAGTTTGAAGAACACATGGGTTATACCATTTATACTTCAGCCACACCCGGCCCTTATGAAATGGCACGCGCCGAGCAGGTAGTCGAGCAGATCATCCGTCCGACTGGGCTGGTTGATCCGGAGGTGGAAGTGCGTCCGACTCGCGGACAGGTGGATGACCTGGTCAAGGAAATCCGCAAGCGGGTTGAGGTGGGAGAACGGGTGCTGGTGACAACCCTTACCAAGCGCATGGCAGAAGACCTGTCCGACTACTTAATGGAGATGGGCATCAAAGTGCATTACCTGCACTCGGAGGTTGAAACGCTGGAGCGGGTTGGCATATTACGCGATTTACGGCGAGGTGTCTTCGATGTGGTAGTCGGCATCAATTTGCTGCGCGAAGGGCTGGATTTGCCGGAAGTATCCCTCGTTGCGATAATCGATGCGGACAAAGAAGGCTTTTTGCGATCTTCCACTGCCTTGATTCAAACCATTGGACGGGCTGCCCGGCATGTCAATGGTCGGGTAATCATGTATGCCGATACCATCACCGATTCAATGAAAACGGCGATTGACGAGACCAACCGCCGCCGTGCCAAACAAATCGCCTACAATCAGGCTCATGGCATTGAACCAGTCGGCATTGTCAAAGCCATTCATGATATTACCGAACGCATATCCGCCGGCGCCGGGGTTGCCGAGGGGCGGGGTGAATATCGAACCGGCGAAAAAGGTGGTTTTCTGCCGATGCCCGCCAATGAGTTGAAGCGTCTGATCAATGAGATGGAAAAACAAATGAAACAGGCTGCAAAAGACCTGGAGTTTGAAAAGGCAGCCGCCTTGAGAGATCAGATCTTTGAATTGCGGGCTTTACTGGCAGAGGAAAGCAACCTGCCCCCCTGGAAAAAAGCGCAATTGCTGGCAGGCGAAGATTAGAGTTGGCTTAGTTTTTGCTGCGGCGCAACCGGCTTGATCAAAGAAGTCGGTATACTTCGGATTGGTTAAGCGCTGCGGGTTTTAACTTTGCGGATTCAGGAGGAAGCATGAGTGTACAGGCCAATGCCACCCGAAAAAGCAATCTCTTCCAGAGGCACATCGCCGTTCCGGTGGAACATGGCTCGTGGGTGTTTTTACTCGGCCCGATGATGGTTGGACTGGTGATTTCTGGCGGGTGGAACAGCGCCCAAGGATGGGTGATTCTGGCAGCATTGGCGGGTTTCTTTTTCCGCCAGCCGCTTACGATATTGATTAAAGTGATCAGCCACCGACGTCCCTCTAAAGAGCGCTTGCCGGCTTTGTTCTGGATGGGAATATATGGTTTGATTGGGCTGATCGGCGTAGCCGGCATGCTCAGTCAGGATTTGGGTTTTCTGGTAATTCTGGCTTTGCCGGCATTTCCGGTGTTACTCTGGCACTTGTGGCTGGTCAGCCGGCGCGAAGAACGGCGAAAGCCAATTGTGGAAATTGCTGGCAGCGGGGTACTGGGGTTGGCAGCGCCAGCGGTTTATTGGTCAGGGATCGGCGGGATAAACTGGAGCGGGTGGGTGCTCTGGCTGCTGTTGTGGCTGCAGGCGATTGGTTCGATATTATATGCCTACCTGCGTCTTAATCAGCGAGAGTGGAAGGTATTGCCTACCTGGGGGGAGAGGATACGGGCAGGCCGGACAGCGTTACTGGTATGTGGGGGAAGCTTTGCTGTGGTCGGGTTACTTTCAACAGCGGGGTTGCTGCCGCCGCTGCTCCCCCTGGCTTACCTGATTCAATTTACCGAAGCAGTTTGGGGAACCATCAGGCCGGCTGTTGGTGTAAAACCGGTAGCGATTGGCGTGCGCCAGTTGATAATCAGTACCCTGTTCATGTTCGTTTTTGCCCTCTTGTGGATTCAGCCGGCGTTTGGGTTCTAGCGCTTCAGGCTGTTTGGGCGTAATCCGACAAATCCCCGTACAACAGGGCGCGGTTGCGTCCAGTTTTCTTGACCCGGTAAAGGGCGTGATCGGCATGACGCAGCAAGTTGGTCAGGTCATAGCCGGAGGTGGTATTGGTGGATATTCCCATGCTGATGGTGATGAAGAGCAATTCATTGCCGATATTGATGGGTTCAAGGCTGATGGACTGGCGCAGCCGGTCTAAAACAGGCCTGAGACCGGCATCCGAAATGCCGGAAAGCAACAAAACGAATTCATCACCGCCATAGCGGCCGAGCACATCGGATGCTCGCAGTCGGTTAGCGATGCGACGGGCAACAGTGCTTAAGATATGATCGCCGATAGAATGCCCGTAGGAATCATTAAAGTCTTTGAAGTTGTCCAGATCAAAGACCACCACCGCCACCGGCGTATTGGCGCGACGGTTTTGTTCGATCACCTCGTTGCATTTTTGGAATAAGCCGCGCCGGTTATATACCCCGGTCAACGGATCGGTTACGGATAAACTTTGGACTTCTTCATACAAACGGGCGTTTTGCACGGCCAGGGCAGCTTGATCGGCAAAGGCTTGCAGACGAAAGACAACTTCCTCGTTGAAAAACCCGGGCACAGCACTATCCAGATTCAGAAATCCAATCACCTGCCCGCGGCTGAGCAGCGGCATTCCCGCGTAAGATTTGATCCAACCCATGGTTGAATTGCCACGCCAGAGGGATGATTTTTCGGTATCCGGGATGACCAGCGGCAGAAGACTTTCCACCATCTTTTGAAGGGTTGGAAATTCAATTAATTTGAAACGCAAACCCTCCAGATATTCACCCGTCTGGTTGGAAAGATAACCTTGATGGAAAAGTACCTCCACCCATTCGCCATCCAGCAGCATGATGTTGGCCGATTCGTGCGGAACAACCTTGCCGACGTTGAGCAGAATACGTTCGAGCACCTCGCGGAAGTTGAGGGTACTGTTCAAGGCAGCGGCGGTATCCCGTAAAGCGTCCGATAGTGCGCGGAGTTGACGTTCGGTTTCTTCCGCCCACTTGCGCTCGGTAATATCAAATGCAATCACCACGAACCCCAAATTTTGTTCCAGGTCACGAATAGGGGTAACCGTGCAGTAAGCGGTAAAGTCAGCTCCGTTTTTCCGTTTGAGAGTAACTTCGCCGCTCCACAAATCGCCGCGCCGGACAGTGGCACGGATGTGCTCAATAGCAGGTAAAGAGGACAGCGGAATGAAGGTTTCGAGGATGGGTTTCCCACGAATACTTTCAATTGGGTAGCCAAACAACTGTTCGCAATACTGGTTCGCGTAAGTGATATTACCGTTCTGATCAACGGCGATGGCAGCCTGACCGATGTGGTCCAGCAAGTCTGCCTGAAAGCGGATTTGTTTCTCGCGTTCTTTTTGATCGGTAATATCCCGAAAACTGGCAATTGCCCCGCTAAATACCTCACCCTCTATTAATGGAATGGCGGTCACCGATAACCAATGCAATTTCCCGTTCGAGTCAATCAGTCCCTGTTCAAAATTCTCTACTGCTTGTTTTTGGTTCAACACAATGGAAAGAGGAAGTTGTTCAGGGGTCAAGGGAGTAAGAAAATTATCCACCTGTATCCAGCGGCAGTGTTCACAAGAAGATTGGAGCAGCTGATCTTGATGATGATCGAATATCTGCTCGGCAGCCCGGTTGGAAAATATCATCTCCCCGGCATGGTTGACCATCACAATCCCCTCGGATAATGTATGCAAGATGGTTTCCATTCGTTGTTGTGCCTTTTGAAACGCCTGCTTTGCTTTTACCTGCTCTGTGATAACTTGAAAATAAACGGAGATACCCTTGGATTGGGGGTAGACTCTGACCTGATACCAGTTTTCATAAGGGGGTTGATTGAAGTAAGTCTCAAAGGACAGAGACTGTTTGGATTGGATGGCGTAACGGTATTTTTCTTCAAAAATCGAGCCTTTGGCTTCCGGAAAGACTTCAAATAATGGTTTACCGAGTACTTCCCGGCGGTTGCGGTGCAGCATTCTTTCGGCAGCCTGATTGAAGTAAGTCACGACAAGATGATCGTCCAGCGAAAAGAAGGCATCGCTAATACTTTCCAAAATTTTTTGAGGTTGTTCTGCAAATTCAATTGGTGGGGACATCCTTCATCCATCACAAATAACTCAATCATACCCACTAAAACGCTCTATATTGCATAGTTTATTGGAAATGTAAAGGATTTGCAAGGATTTGCTTAGCATTTTTCAGTTAAGATTGGATTGTGAAAAATGTGAGTCGCTTCTACATACATAAAGTAAACCCAATTATTCTCTGTCTGGTTGCGGTTTTAGTGTGGGGCTTGTCCGTTTCGCCGGCTGTCGTCCGTGCAGACGACTCGGTTCTGCCCGTGGTGGGCGAACCGGCAGCAGTGGATGAAACGAGTGAGCCGCACAACTCGATTCAGTTCAACGGCTGCGAACGCCAGAATTTTGAGCCGGTCAATGCGGAGTTTGAACAGCGGGTCGTAGAGCTGGTCAATCAAGAGCGTAACAAGCAAGATCTGCCTCCATTGAAATGGAATATAGACCTGGGTTATGCCGCTCGCTATCATGCCCGCGATATGGCGGAAGACGGGTACTTCAATCATGATTCCTACGATGGCGGACAAATGATCTGCAGCTGGAGCACGCGGATTGGAAAATTTTACAGCGGTTGGAGCAGCCTGGCAGAAAACATTGCAGCCGGTTATACCACACCGGAGAATGTGATCAGCGGCTGGATGAACTCCTCGGGTCATCGGGCTAACATCCTCAGTCCCAGCAACCGTGAAATTGGAGTGGGATACTGGTCGGGTGGCTCTTACCGTTATTACTGGGTGCAGGATTTCGGACGGCGTAGCTCGGTTTATCCGGTGGTGATTAACCGGGAGTATGCCAGGACCAGTTCGCCGGACGTAGAATTGTATATTTACGGACAGGGGGTGTGGACGGAAATGCGCCTGCGTAACGATGACGGGAATTGGAGCGAGTGGCGGCCGTTTCAGTCACGCCTTAACTGGCGCTTGAACCGGGTAAAGGGGATACGCACGGTAACGGTTGAATTGCGCAACGGGTCAGGTACAACCAGCAGTTGGGATACGATTGAATTGACCACGTCAGCTCCCGAATTGGAGGTACAACCGGCTTCTCTGACTTTCTTCTACGAAACCAGCACCGGACGACTGATCCCTCCCTCCGCTTCGGTCTTCATTCAAAACAGCGGCAATGATCAGGTGCTGAACTGGGTGGTGGAAAATATCAACGGGGATTGGTTCTCTCCTTCGGCATTGGCAGGCAGTACCCCGGCCAGCCTTGTGATTAGTCCGGTTCCCAATGGCGGGTCGTTTGTTCAGAATCAAATTTTGAGTGGCGGCTTGACCATCCGCATTACGGATACTTTCCCGGTAGCGGGTTCACCAAGGCAGGTTGCGGTACAGGTGCTTGTGGTTGAGCGGGTACAGCAGGTTTTCTTGCCGATGGTGAGAAGATAAGCAATAGATGCTCGATCAGGTCAGGGCTGGCCTTGAAAGAGACTGCACCACCCGCGCGGCGGCTTTAACCTGAGCCGTGATCTGGTCAAACCGCCCATTTTTGATCCATTGCCGTTTTACCAACCAGGAACCTCCTACAGCCAGAACCCGCTCGTGGGTCAGATAGCTCGACAGGTTATCGGTTTGGATGCCGCCGGTGGGTATAAAGCGAACGCTGGGGAATGGATCGGAAACCGCTTTGATGGCAGCAATTCCGCCCATTGTTTCAGCCGGAAAAAATTTGAACACTTCGATGCCCAGCCGCAGCCCTTGAAGAATTTCGTGGGGGGTGACGGCGCCGGGCAAAAACGGGATTCCCTCACTCAGTGCCCATTCAACGGCATCCTGCGGTAAGCCGGGGGAAACCAGAAAATCTGCCCCGGCTGAGGCTGCCTGTCTGGCCTGATCCAGAGTCAGAATTGTTCCTGCCCCCAGTGTAATGTTCGGATAAGCCCTGCGGATAGACTGAATGGCTTGCAGAGCAGCCGGTGTCCGCAGGGTGATTTCGACGAGCGGTAGCCCGGCTTCAATCAGGGTGCGGGCCAGCACTTCGGCACGGCTAGAGTCGTCAATTTCCACAACGGGAATGAGACCGAGGGAGTAGATGGTGCGATAGATCGGGTTGAGCATCTCTAAAAATCCAGAAATCGGCTTGGGTTTTCCACTAATAGAGTGTTGATTGCGTATTCCTCTACCCCAAAACTTTTCAAGCGTGGGATAAAATCCAGGAGGATGTGACCGAGACCGAGTGTCAGGGGGTTGTGAACCTTCCAGGACGATTTGCGCGCCCGGTCACCAGAAAGCAGGATTTGCCGCAGATAGCCGGCTTCAATCAGGTCGCGGATCAGAATGGCGCGCTGATCATCCGACCAGTATTGTTCTTTACCAATCTGGTCGAATCCCAGAAAAACGCCTCGTTGAGCGAGCTGGAAGTAAATCTCGCGCGGTAAATTCCGGTCGAGGTGGCCGATGAGCAATTTTTGAGGAGAAACACCCGCCTCAAGCAGCAACTCGGCCTGTTCAAGGGCGAATGTTCCTGCTTCGGTATGGGTGCTGACCGGCGCGCCGGTTTTGCGGTGGGCAATACCGGCGGCTTGAATAACGCGCAGTTCTACATCGGCGGCATGATTCAGGCTGGTGGCGGCCTTGATTGCCCCGGCGCAGATGCCGGTTTCCCCAATTCCGACAGTGATTTCCTGTATCATTCGTTCGGCGATGTGTTCAGAAGATTGATTTTGTAAAAGTTCGGCAGAAAACTTTGCTTTGTGGTGACCCGTGACGGCGATAATATGAACACCGGTTGCCTGTGAAATTTGGGCGAGGTCAAGCGGTGAACGGCCGATTTCCTCAGTGGTCATTTCAACCAGCGCACCACCGCCAAGCGATTTGAAATAACGCAATTCGGCAACGGCTGCGGGAATTGAATCAAGACCGAGATCGGCATCTTCAAGCGCCATCGAATCGGGCGGGTACCAGAGAACATGCTCGTGGCAGGCAGTAATCCCCAATTGCCCGGCAGGGATAGAACCCAGTACAGTTTGAACTGCCATTCAGACCTCCTTAATCCAACACCGCACCTGTTTGGCGAAGGGTGGATTGCAATTTCGAGATGGGAACTTCACGGAGTTGACAATTCAGGGCTACGGCAAGGGCTGCGGCTGTGCCGGCTGCCTGCCCCATGGCCATGCACTGTCCCATGCTACGCACTGAGGCGTGGGCATCATGGTCTGCCGAAAGGCAACGGCCGGCAACCAGCAGCTGTTCTGCTTTTTGAGGCAGTAAACAGCGATAGGGGATATGATAGGTTTCTCCCTCCGGCAGGTATTCCCAGCGGGTGTCCTGTCCGGCGTGATGTTCTTCGATGGGAGCGCCGCATTGGGCAATTGCATCATCGAACTTGCGTGCAGAAAGCACATCTGCGCGGGTCAATCGGTATTCACCGAAAATCCTGCGGCTTTCGCGGATGCCGATTTGGATGCTAAAGCCACCCAAGGCGGCGTTTTCATATCCGGGGATCTGCTCGATGAGAAAGCGAGCGTATTCCAGCGACTGTCGGCGGCCTTCGATTTCGGCGAGGGTCAGTTGGGTCAAATCGAGGGGGTCAACATCCCGAACGCGAGTCATGTTGGTGGCCATCACACCTGGTAGGGGGGTGATGTGGACACTGCCTTCCTTGCGGGGCAAGTCGTATCCCAGTTGCTCGGCTTGCTGCATTTTTGCGTGCAATTCGGATTTCTTAACACTTTTTGCCCGCGCAACATCTACGTTAATCATTTTGAAGGTGGTGGTGAGAGATTGAATGGGTCCGTCGCGACTGCTTTCAAAAGGGACGCCCATGCGGGCAGCCACATCAGCATCTCCGCTGGCATCAATGACTACCTTGGCAGACAGACGGTAAAGGCCGGTTTTGCTGGCAATGACCACACCACGAATTTCCGCGCCTTCTGAAAGCACATCAACCACCAGTGCATGATAATACAAACGGACACCGGCCTGACGGGCGAGATGCTCCCACACAACTTTGAGTGTCTCGGGATCGTAGGTGATGCCCTGGCCGGCGCCATAGGTGTTTGGGCGGTAAATTGCAGCGTTGCGTTTGAACAATTCTTCAATTACGCTATCCGGAACACCGCCTACCACTTTGCGCGGATGAACACCGGGCGTAAAAAAGCCATAGAAGGTGTCCAGAACCTGAGTGCTGATACCTCCCATGAAACCATAGCGTTCTACCAGCGAGGTGGCTACGCCAAGGCGGGCAGCAGTGATGGCAGCTGTGGCGCCCGCCGAACCCGACCCAACCACCAGCACATCCGTGGAAGGTAAATCTTGGAGAGAAGTGGAATAAATCATCATCGGTTCCCTTGCCTGAGGATCTAGCGCACCGTCCAGCCGCCATCCACCGTCAGGACGGCACCGGTGATGAAGCGGGCAGCATCGGAGGCCAGGAATACAGCGGCTCCGGCAACGTCTTCCGGTTGACCAAAATCGGCGGTCAGGGGTTGCAGATCCGCCATTCGGGAGCGGATGTGGGGACTGTTCTGGGCGCGTTGGCTCATCGGGGTTGCAATCAAACCGGGGCAGATGACATTCGCGCGGATACCGCGTGGAGCATAGTAGGCGGCAATCGAGCGTGTCAGGCTGATGGCGGCACCTTTGCTGGCAGCATAAGCGTGGGTTGCGAAATCTTCATCGCCACCTACCAGACCCAGTACCGAGGATACGACTACGATGGCTCCTTGGTGCTGGGGCAGCATTGCCTGAATGGCGAATTTACAACAGTAGAACAGGCTGTTCAAATTCAAATCGAGGGTCTTTTGCCAGCCTTCCAGCGTGCAGGTATCTACCGGTCCATCACCCCAACGTCTACCAGAGCCACCGGCAACATTGACCAGTGCATCCAGGCGTTGAAATCGGCTAACGACTTGTAAGGTGACCTCTTCGACCTGATCGGCACGGGTGACATCCACCTGCACACAGGTTACAGAAGAAGGTGACGAGCAGGTCTGGCGGGTTTCTTCGGCGGCTTTGAGGTCAATATCCCATAGGATAACCCTTGCACCCTCTCGGGAAAATTGGCGGGCGATGGCTGCTCCAATGCCGCTGCCTGCCCCGGTGACTATTGCAACTTTATCCTTTAATTGCATGGTCAACACCCATACACTCTACGCACGCGGGCGCGATAGTCATCGTAACACGCATCGAACCGTTTTTTGGATTCTTCCCGGCCGATGAAGTAACTGCTGGTCAGAACAATGGGCGGTTTGCCCATGGCGGTTAACTTTTCGGCAATCCGGCACTTGAGGGCATTGGTGATGGCAGCGGCTCCAATGGTGGAACCAGGGCCGACCGGATCTTCCAATCCCTCAACGTGCACCATTGCATCGCCGGCTGGGGTGCAGTTGTCAATGACGATATCGGCAATATCAATCAGCTTTTTACCGCTGGAATGGAGCGCCGGGCTTGCCTGACAATGATCCATTGATACGACGGCAATTACCGGCATGTTCAACCGTTTGGCTTCCAATGCCACATCAATAATGACCTCGTTGACTCCACTGTTAGAGAAGATCAGAAAGCAATCCGGGGGTGAGAAAACAAAATTCCGCAGGATAATCTGCCCCAGACCCTCTACATGTTCTAAAAACATGGCTTGCCGCTGACCGTTGGAGCCAACGACGAGGTTGTGGAAGGTGAGAGATAATTCCACAATGGGGTGGAAGCCGGGGAAACTGCCGTGGCGGGGGAACATTTCTTCGACAAATATGCGCGAATGACCACTGCCGAACATGTGCACCAGACCGTCTCCAGCGATGGTGTGGGCGCACTGTTCGGCTGCCTTTTCTATGTTTTCCAACTGGGTTTGTTGAATGCGGGTCAGAATGGCTTGCGCGTGATGGAGATATTCGACTGAGGCATTGGTTTGCATAGAACCTCTACAAGATAATTTAACGAATTTGAGTAATGCTGTACTCGTAACGGTCGGCGCGGTAATAACTGGTGGAATATTCGATCAAATCTCCTTCTTCGACATAAGTGGCTGTGCCGACATACAACAAGGGTGCACATTCTTCCACTTCCAGTAAGTCAGCCCGATAGCCATCGGCGGCCACAGCGCGCACGACAATGTCCATGCGTTTGATCATCAGAGCGAAGCGGTTGGTGAGCACTTCAAAGAGGGACTGATCGGTGAAATTCACGGTTTCAATGCCGGGGCAGCGCTCGGTCAGGATAATGGAAATCTGGTGGCAGATTAATTCGTTATCGCCATAGCGCAACCGTTCCAGAATCACACAGGGCGCACCTTGTACTTTTTCCAGTACCGGGACATTTTCCATTGTGACGGTGGAAGGTTCGCAGCGCAAAACTTTGGATGAGGGTACTCGCCCCATTTCGCGCATCTGCTGACTGAAACTGCGGTCGAGGAAAAACTGAATACTGGGAATATCCCGCACAAAGGTGCCTTTTCCGGGATAGCGTTCAACCAGATTTTCGTCCACCAATCGGCCAATCGCCTGACGAACCGTCTGCCGGCCAACGTTATAAGCCTGACAGATTTCTAATTCCGGGGGCAGCATGCTCCCGGGTTTGAGTACGCCGCGTTGAATCATACGGCGTAGATCTAAATAAATCTGATAATACAGCGGAATAGGATTATGGGGATCAACAGTTGAGTAGGGTAGGCTCATAGTTTCCTTTCCGGATAACGGTTAAAGTTGGATTTACACCGAAGACGACATAGCCAGAGGGTACTTTCCCCATTCATGAGCAGCCTGAAACAGGGTGATTACATTCTCAGCCGGAACATCGGCCTGAAGGTGGTTGGCAGGGGCCAGGATGTAACCGCCACCTTCGGCAAGTTGGGCAAGACGTGTTTTCACTTCTTGAACAACTTCCTCACGGCTGCCGAGCATGGCATGACTGATGTCAATGCCACCCAGGAAGCTTATCTGATTGCCGAATTTCTGTTTAATTTCTGGGATATTTGTGGACGGTAGCGGTTCCAATGGATGAAGGACATCTACCCCCAGCTCAATGAAATCCGGTATTAGACGACCGACAGCACCATCGCTGTGCAACATAATCTTGATCTCTGGTTTATGGCTGCGAATGGTGTTAATCATTCTTTGCAAACAGGGTTTGATGAAACGGCGGAACATCCCCGGTGAAAGAATTAAACCGGAATTACCGGCGTAGTCATCACCGGGCAATTCAATCATATCGAACCATCGCCCGCCGGCCCGCATGGCAGCATCCAAAAGTCCTTCCAGGAGGGTGGTGATGCGGTCGAGAAGTGCCAGTGCAAAATCGGGGTTTTCGATTAAGTCGGTGAGAAAATTTTCGGTACCGCGCAGGTCACAAGCGGTTTGAAAGGGGCCGTGAGAAGCCACCATGCGCATCACCACAAAGTAGGGGGTGTGGGTTTGTAATTCCTCCGCTCTTTGCGCGACCCCATTCATCCAGGAAGGATCGAGGGGATCAGGCCAGCGCACCAGCCGTTCAATATCCTCTCTATCGGTTGTGTTTTGTAAAAGACCCCTGCCGGCATAGTAGTAGGGTAAAGCCCGTTTCCAGATTTGACCGAATGAATCAAAAAAAGTATTTTCATCATCACCGGGGATGACCGGGCTGTTGGGCAGCCGAGCCGGCCAACAGTAGCGAAAATCCGTGTCCAAAAGGCTCAGCAGGCGATCATCCATATAGGAGATGTTGTGACCTTGACGAAAAGGCGGGACGGCCTGACCAAGTTGGAAGTAATCCAGTAAACGAAAATAGAGATCGTCCACCAGACCATAGGGGCCGCCTCCGAGAGCCGTGGGGACACGGTCGGGAGTTTCGTGCCGCAGGGCAGTATATACACGCTGGCGGGGAGTCAGGGGAAGGGTCATAAAAATTCAAGAACGATTATTCAAATGTGCGTACATTGAGTCAATTTTAGCCGAATTCCAGCAGAAAAGCAAGTTGACACGCATAATAGAATCATCTATAATTAGAATGTTCGTACATTTGGATATTTAAATTTCCCCCTTGGAGAGACAAACTATGAGCCACAAGATCGCCATGCTGGGTACCGGCTTGATTGGTCGTTTTTATACCATGAGCCTGTTGAAGTATCGCGGAAAAGAACAGGTTGTGGTGGCTTACTCGAGGAGAGCGGAGCAAGCCGAGAAATTTGCGGCAGAGTTTGGTATCCCGCGCTGGACAACCGATATGGCGGAAGCAATCCGCGACCCGGAAGTGGACACGGTCGTGATCGGCTTACCGAATTACTTGCACAAGCAGGCGGCCCTGTTGGCGGCCGAGGCGGGCAAGGCGGTGCTGTGCACCAAGCCGCTGGCAACCAACGCAGACGAAGCGCTGGAGATGCTGGAAGCGGTGGAAAAGGCGGGAGTCTTTCATGGCTACCTTGAGGATCTGGTCTATACCCCCAAAACCCTTAAGGCGTTGGAGTCAGCTCGTAAGGGAGCCTTGGGTAAGGTGTTGTGGGCGCGCTCGCGCGAAACGCACGGTGGCCCGCACAGTGACTGGTTCTGGACCAAGGAGCAGTCCGGCGGGGGCGCCATTGTGGATATGGGCTGTCACTGCATCGAAATTGCGCGTAATTTCATCGGCAAAGAAAACCGACCTATCGAGGTAACGTGTTGGGCAGATACGCAGGTTCATCCCATTGATGCGGAAGATCATGCGGTGGGTTTGGTGCGATATGACAATGGGGCGATTGGGCAATTTGAGGTTTCCTGGACTTTTCGCGGAGGAATGGACCTGCGGGATGAGATTGCCGGTACAGAAGGGACGGTGTGGCTGAATCACTGGTTGCG
Source organism: Bellilinea caldifistulae (assembly GCF_001306055.1). Lineage (GTDB taxonomy): Bacteria > Chloroflexota > Anaerolineae > Anaerolineales > Anaerolineaceae > Bellilinea > Bellilinea caldifistulae. The sequence continues at coordinate 46,458 of NZ_LGHJ01000020.1, forward strand.
CACGGGCTTTGAGATGTTTACCGCTGTCGGGCAGGGCGGTTATGTGGCAGAAAAAGCCGAAGGGGACACCGGCTGGCTTTTCCCTGTGGGTGATGAAATTGGCTCGCTGGGTTATGTGGAGATGTTCCTGGATATGTTCAATGCCATGGACGAGGGCCGGCAGCCGATGGAAACCTTTTACGATGGTTATGTGGTCAACGCGATAATTGATGCGTGCTACAAGTCGGCCCAGACCAAAAAATGGGAACCGGTTGAATTGAAGGTCTGGCGCGGCGGTGAAGGGAGAGACCTTGGTGCTGCTTTGAAGGATTACGACGAGGAACATTACCTGATCAAGGAAGAGCGGATGCCTAACGGCAACCTCAAAGTCATCCTGAAAAACAAGAAAACCGGGGCAATCACGCAGATCATTCGCGAGTAAAAACATTGTCTATAAAATAGACGAAGTTCTTAATAAAATATACGAAATCGTCTATTGAATTTACGAAAGAATTTTGTAATAATAAAAACAAGTTGTTTTTTACCGCAAGCGATTGCGATAAAGGCATCCCTGTGTCGGCGTTGATTTTCGGTCTTCGCTTAATCCCTGTCCATGAACAACACCTTTCGGTCACGAATCAAAGCCCCGATTTTGTTGAACAGCGCAGAAGCGGAGATCATCCGTGCATTGCGGCGTCAGGGATGTATTACCAGTACCGACCTCAGCCGGATGACCGGCTGGTCTAAGGCAAAGACCGCCCAAGACATTCGTGATCTGGTTGAAAAAGGATTTTTGATGGAAGCAGGCGAGGGTATTTCCCAGGGTGGAAGAAAACCCCGCCTGCTTTGCATTAATCGCAATCTCGGTTTTGTGGTTGGGGTGGATATTGGTGCAACCAGCGTGGATGTTGCTCTGGCGGATATTTCGGGCAGCGTTCTTCAACGCTATAGCGAACCGGCGGATGTGCGCCAACGCCCGGAACCTTTTTTAGGCCGTTGTGTGGAGATTATCCTTCACCTGATGGAATTGCAGGGGTGCCGGGCTGATCAGATTTTGGGAATCGGGATTGGTGTACCGGGACCGGTTGACTTTGCGCGCGGGGTGCTGGTGGCTCCACCTTTGATGCCGGATTGGGAAAATTTTTCAATACGGGGGTTTGTAAAAGAGTCCTTTCCGAATGCGTTTGTGGTTGTGGATAACGATGTCAACATTATGGCACTGGGTGAGCAGCGCGCCGGTGATGGAATCAATGTTGATCATTTTATTTTCGTAAAAATTGGCACGGGCATTGGAGCGGGGATTGTTTCCAACGGGAAAATTCACCGGGGAAGTACCGGCTGTGCCGGGGATATTGGCCATATCTGTGTGGATAAAAACGGACCAATCTGCCGCTGCGGTAACACCGGTTGTCTGGAAGCGATGGCTGCCGGCCCGGCGATTGCAGAGAAAGCCATGCAGGCTGCGTTGAACGGCAGCAGTCTCCTCCTCAAAAATTTAATGAATCAGAACGGCGGCGTTTTACGCCCCGAAGATGTCAACACTGCCTGCCGTGAAGGCGATCAGGCCGCCTTGGAGATTATTCGAGCCAGCGGTCAAATGATTGGAGATGTGTTGGCGGGGCTGGTCAATTTCTTCAATCCCAGCCATATTTTTATTGGTGGGGGTATTGCCAATTTTGGCAATCATTTACTGGTTTCAATTCGCCGGGCTGTGCTGCGCCGTTCTCTGCCGCTGGCAACCACCCATCTCTCAATCAATTTCTCGCGGATGGGCCCCGATGCGGGAGTAACCGGCGCGGTTGCACTGGCACTGGAATACCTGTTCGTCATCGAAGACCAACCAACTACCACAATTTGATTCGGAAAATCACAAGAAAGGAGGTGTTCCAACTGTCAAAAAAGAATCTAATGATCGTTTGTCCGAATTTTTGTTTGAACGAAAAACTTAACAGAAGGAGAAGATGAACATGCAAAGAAAACCCCTCTTTACAATTCTCGGCCTCATCATGGTCATTTCCATGGTGCTGGCAGCCTGCAGTACACCGGCAACACCGACCACTGAGGTCCAGCCGACTCAGCCGCCACAAACCGGACAACAACCCACTCAACCCCCTGTTGAATCGAAAGGCCCTCCGTTCACGATTGGGATTTCGAATCCGTTCATCAGCAGTGAGTATCGGACGCAGATGATTGCGGAGTTGATTGAAGTCAACAAAGAGTATATGGACAAAGGGCTGACGACGGAATTGGTGATCGAGAGTGCGGACACGGACGTAGCCGGTCAGATTCAGCAGTTGCAGAATCTGATGGCGAAGGGTGTGGATGCGATTCTGGTCAATCCGAGTGATGTCAATGGTCTGAATGCGACGCTGCAAGAAGCGGTGAGCAAGGGGATCATTGTGATCTCGGTGGATCAGGAGTTGAATGTACCGGGCGTGTACAACGTGGGGATTGATCAGAAGGAATGGGCGAAGACGAGTGCCAAGTGGCTGGCCGAGAAATTGGGCGGCAAGGGCAACATCGTGCTGATCGAAGGTTTTCCCGGTCATCCGGCGAATGTAGCGCGGATGGAAGGGGTAGACGAGGTGCTGTCGCAATACCCGGACATCAAAGTGCTGGCGAAGGACACGGGGAAATGGGATGAAGCGACCGGGCAGCAGGTGATGTCGAACTTCCTGGCGGCGTATCCGAATCTGGATGGGTACTGGACGCAGGACGGTATGGCGATTGGGGCCTTGCAGGCGGTGATAGCGGCCAACCCGGCGAAGTTCCCGGTGGGTGTTGGTGAAGGTCGCTGCCAGTTCCTGAAGTTGTGGGAAGAGGTGTTGAAGGATCGCCCGGACTTTGAGACGATTGCGGTGGCCAATCCGCCGGGTGTTTCACCGACCGGGTTGCGGATTGCGGTGAACATGCTGCTGGGCAAGCAGGTGGACAAGAGCAAGCTGGGCGGAGCGAATGGTTTGTCATTCGTCATTCCGGTGCCGATTGTGATCACCAAGGACAACCTGCAACAGGGATTGGACATCTGCAAGGACAAACCGGATGCCTACCTGCTGGACGGCATCATGACCGATCAGGAAGTTCTGGATACCTTCTTCGTCAAGGAACAGGCCGCCACCCGCAAATTCACGATTGGGATTTCGAATCCGTTCATCAGCAGTGAGTATCGGACGCAGATGATTGCGGAGTTGATTGAAGTCAACAAAGAGTACATGGACAAAGGGCTGACGACGGAATTGGTGATCGAGAGTGCGGACACGGACGTAGCCGGTCAGATTCAGCAGTTGCAGAATCTGATGGCGAAGGGCGTGGATGCGATTCTGGTCAATCCGAGTGATGTCAATGGTCTGAACGCGACGCTGCAAGAAGCGGTGAGCAAGGGGATCATTGTGATCTCGGTGGATCAGGAGTTGAATGTACCGGGCGTGTACAACGTGGGGATTGATCAGAAGGAATGGGCGAAGACGAGTGCCAAGTGGCTGGCCGAGAAATTGGGCGGCAAGGGCAACATCGTGCTGATCGAAGGTTTTCCCGGTCATCCGGCGAATGTAGCGCGGATGGAAGGGGTAGACGAGGTGCTGTCGCAATACCCGGACATCAAAGTGCTGGCGAAGGACACGGGGAAATGGGATGAAGCGACCGGGCAGCAGGTGATGTCGAACTTCCTGGCGGCGTATCCGAATCTGGATGGGTACTGGACGCAGGACGGTATGGCGATTGGGGCCTTGCAGGCGGTGATAGCGGCCAACCCGGCGAAGTTCCCGGTGGGTGTTGGTGAAGGTCGCTGCCAGTTCCTGAAGTTGTGGGAAGAGGTGTTGAAGGATCGCCCGGACTTTGAGACGATTGCGGTGGCCAATCCGCCGGGTGTTTCACCGACCGGGTTGCGGATTGCGGTGAACATGCTGCTGGGCAAGCAGGTGGACAAGAGCAAGCTGGGCGGAGCGAATGGTTTGTCATTCGTCATTCCGGTGCCGATTGTGATCACCAAGGACAACCTGCAACAGGGATTGGACATCTGCAAGGACAAACCGGATGCCTACCTGCTGGACGGCATCATGACCGATCAGGAAGTTCTGGATACCTTCTTCTTGAAATAACTCTATGAGTGTGTCGCTTTCTGCCCGCAATATTGTAAAGCGTTATGGGGGTGTCGTTGCGCTATCGGACGGGAACCTGGATGTGAAATCCGGGGAAGTGGTCGCATTGATTGGGGCAAATGGAAGCGGCAAAAGCACGATGAGTAAGGTCATCAACGGAGTAGTTGTCCTCGATGGAGGGCAACTACTCCTCGATGATAAACCCGTGCGCTTCTCTTCCCCGCAGGCGGCTCGAAAGATGGGTATTGCTACCGTCTTTCAAGAACTCAGCCTGGTAGCCAAAATGACTGTAGCGGATAATATCTGGTTGACGCGTGAACCGCTGAAGCCCAACGGGATGATTGACCGCAAAGTAATGCGGGAGCAGACAGAGGCCCTGCTGGATTTGTTCAGCGGAACTTTCAAGGCCGATTTAAGGCCCGAAACGATCGTCTCCGATTTACACCCGGACGAAAAACAAATTGTAGAAATCCTAAAAGCCATCAGCCTTAATCCGCGCATTTTGATTCTGGATGAAGCGACGGCGAGCCTTGACAGCCGTCAGGTGGAGCGTTTGTTTGAACTGGTGAGACGGTGGAAAGAAGAAGGCAAAGCGATTGTCTTCGTTTCTCACCGCATGGAGGAAATTTTCCGCATAGCAGACCGTTATAGTGTCTTGCGGAATGGGAAAACGGTTGGGCAGGGGGATATCAAAGAGATCACGGAGAAAGATTTAATCCAACTGATGACCGAGAAAGAAAAGGTCTTTCAGTTCACCAAAGCAATTGCTTCTGAAGAAACAAGCGGTCTGGATCAACAAGTCTATCTGGAAGTAGAAAATTTGACCACCGAAACGCTGCGGGGAATCAGCCTGAAGGTGAAGCAGGGAGAATTGTTGGGAATTGGCGGTTTACAGGGGCAAGGACAGCGAGACTTGCTGCTGGCGTTGTTTGGGGACATACCTTACCATGGCACGGTTCGGATCAAAGGGGAAGTGGTGCGGTTCAAACACCCCCGGCAGGCGATGGATAAAAAATTGGCGCTTGTACCGGGGGATCGGGCTAGGGAAGGATTGCTCTATATTCGTTCGATCCTGGAGAACTTTTTGCTGCCTTCATGGCGGAAATACGGATTCCCGCTCAAGATGAAACTGGCGAAACGGGATGCAATGGCAATCAGTGAAAGGCTCAGTCTGGTCATGTCTGGCTTGATGGCACCGGTTAGCAGCCTTTCAGGCGGCAATGCTCAGAAGGTGGTCATTGGGAAATGGCTTTTGCGTGATCCGGATTGTTATTTACTGGATGACCCGACCAAGGGGGTGGATGTGAACACCAAAGCCGAGTTTTATGCTTTGCTGACGGATCTTTCCAGGCAAGGGAAATCCATTTTGTTTTACAGCAGTGATGATGATGAATTAATCGGACTGTGTGACCGGGTAATTGTGCTTCATGATGGAAAAATTCGCGCTGAACTCAAAGGCGCTTCTTTGACCAAGGAAAATCTGATTGCTGCCAGCATGGGTGTTTCCAACGGAGGTGAGGCATGAAACGGTTTTCCTGGGATGAATTGATGAACCGCTACCCCGCCTTGTTTGCCATCCTCTTGCTGGTTGTAGCGCTGATCATCAACTTTATTTTGCAGCCCAACATGTTTGCCCGGGATACCTTAAATAGCAACATGCGGGTTTTCCTGCCGATGATTTTACTGGCTGCCGGGCAGGCAATTGTCATTTTGGGCGGCGGGATTGATATTTCGGTTGGCGGTATCGTTTCAATTGTCAATACCATTCTGGCAACTCAGGTGGGCTTGAACGGCTCGCCGGAAAAAATGTGGACGTATGTTTTTGTGTCGCTGGGCGCGGGCATTCTGGCAGGGGCAATCAACGGTTTCTTCATTGCCTTCCTGCGCTTGCAGCCGATTATCACCACCTATGCAACCAGTTTCCTGTATGTTGGTTTTGCTTTGTTTATTCTGCCCAATCCCGGCGGCGGTATTCCGGCTGCAATTGCCAATGTGTATCGGAACACAACCCCGTTGGGTTTACCGCTGGCTTTTTATGTAATTGCGGTTGTTTTGTTGATCTGGATGTATGTCCGCTCAACGCGGTTTGGAAATTACCTGTATGCGGTTGGCGGCAATGCTGAAGCGGCTTATGAAACGGCTGTACCGGTGACGTGGGTACTTTTCAGTACTTATGTTGTCTCCGGCTTTATGGCAGCCCTGGCAGGTATTGCCATAACAATGTTGAGCGGTTCCGGGAACGCCGAAATTGGTGTCCCGATGACGTTGACATCCATAACCGCGGTTGTAATCGGGGGGACGGCTCTGAGCGGTGGTGTTGGCGGGGTGGCAGGGCCGGTGGTTGGTGCGATTACATTGGGTATTATTCAAAACATTATTTCCTTTTCGCGGATTGATACCTGGTGGGAAACTTTTGTGAAAGCGACGATCATTGTGGTGGCACTGGCAGCCCCCGGTATTATCAATCTGCTGCGGAGGAAAAAAGTATGAGAAGGTTTAGTATTTCGCCTCCTGTTGCGGCAATTTTGCTTGCAATTGTCCTTTTCCTGCTTTCGGGGTTTTTACCGAATGGATTTGGCAACGATATTAATGTGGCGATTGCTCAGGCCACCAATATTGTGCGGTTGGCGGTGTTTTTAGGAGTGATTGCCGCCGGTCAAACCCTGGTGATCATTAGCGGTTTTGAAGGAATTGATCTTTCGGCTGGTTCGGTAGTGACGTTAACGGCGATCCTGACCTATGTGACGGTGAAAGGGGAAGATGATAAAGTCCTGCTGGCACTGTTGATTTCACTGTCGGTCGGTGCGCTGATTGGCTTCATCAATGGTTTAGGAATCACCTTTCTAAAAATCTCTCCGTTTGTAATGACGTTGGGGATGTCGGGTGTTGTGACTGGCCTGATCATCATCATCAATCATGGCAATGTCAGCGGAAAAGTAGCCCCCATTATGACCCGGCTGATCGCTCGTCCCCTCTCACCTGATATACCGATTCCGAATGCGATCATCATCTGGATTATTTTTGGGTTCCTGATGTGGCTGCTTTTGGAAAGATCAACCTTCGGCAAACATCTTTTTGCAATCGGCGTCAACCGTGTGACGGCGAAACTTTCAGGGGTTAATGTTACAGCCACAAATCTGGCGGTCTACTCACTGGCGAGTGCGCTGGCCGGGTTTGGCGGTTTTCTGGTGGTGGGTAACACGGGTGTAGTCTTTATTGCGCTGGGACAGCCGTTCCTGTTTCCGTCTATTGCAGCAGTTGCAGTGGGTGGTACTTTACTATCGGGTGGTAAGGGTAGTTATTGGGGGACGATGGCGGGTGCCATTGTGCTGACTTTGATCACCAGCCTTTTAACCACCATGCAAATGCCCGATTCAGTGCGCAGAATGGTATTGGGTGCAACGCTGCTGGTAATGATTTCAATCTACGGCCGGCAGCGCGGATTCAGACAATAAAAATCATCATTTCAGGAGGCAGGCCATGACTAAAACAGTAAAAGTTGGCATGATTGGAGCCGGTTTCGTCAGTGACATCCACGCCCATGCTTTTAAGCACTATGTTCACAATGCCGAGGTTGTGGCTGTGGCATCACCCAACCGGGCAGGGGAATTTGCCAAAACTCATGGCATCCCCCACGCTTTTCATGACTACCGTGAAATGTTGAAAATGAAAGAAATTGACGTGGTCACGGTAGCCATACCGAACTACCTTCATTGTCAGGCGACCCTCGACGCCGCAGCAGCGGGGAAGCACATCATTTGTGAAAAACCGCTTTGCAAGACATTGGAAGAGGCCGATCAAATGATCGAAGCCACCAAGAAAGCAGGAGTCTTGCTGATGTATGCCGAGGAATTGTGCTTTGCGCCGAAATATGTGCGTGCCAAGCAATTGATAGAGGAAGGTGCCTTGGGCGAGCCGTTTCTTGTCAAGCAATCCGAAGAGCATGATGGCCCGCACATGCCTTGGTTCTGGGATGTGAACCTTTCCGGTGGCGGTGTGCTGCTGGATATGGGATGCCACTCGGTTGAATATGGGCGCTGGGTGTTTGGCAAACCGAAAGTCAAAAGCGTAACGGCATATTGTAATACTTTTGTGCATCGCGAACGGACCAAAGGTGAAGATCACTCGATTATGGTGATCGAGTATGAAGGCAACAAAATCAACATTGCCGAAAATTCGTGGGCGAAAGGCGGCGGGGTGGATGACCGCTGTGAGATTTATGGCACAAAGGGCAACACACGCGCCGATTTACTTAAAGGCAGCTCCTTGTGGACATACAGTCAGGAAGGGTATGGCTACGCCGTAGAGAAAGCCGGCACGACCCGCGGCTGGACGTTTACCATGTTCGAGGAAGTTTGGAATTACGGCTTCCCGCAGGAAATGCAGCACTTTGTGAATTGTGTGCTGGGAAAAGAAGAGCCAATCGAAACGGGCGAGGACGGTCGCGAAGTGCTGAAGATTTTGTATGCTGCTTATCAATCTGCGGGCGAGGGCCGGCGGATTGAGTTTCCGTACAATCCGCCGCAGGTCGAAAAACCAATTGATTTGTGGCGAAAACTCTAATTCTTTACTGGAGGTATCATGACAGCTATCAATGTGAAAACAATCACTTATGAACAATTGGCCAAGGTGATTGACCATTCGCTGTTGCGCCCGGAGCTGACTTCTCAGGAGGTTATCGAAGGATGTCAACTGGCGGCGCGTTATCATGTGGCAACGGTGTGCGTAAAGCCCTGTCATGTGCGCCTGGCGGCCGAGCAATTGAAAGACTCGGATGTGCTGGTCAGCACGGTGGTGGGCTTTCCGCATGGCAGCAGCGTGACCGAAATCAAGGTTGCTGAAGCCCAACGCGCTATGGATGACGGGGCAGTTGAGCTCGACATGGTGCTCAACATCGGCGAGCTCCGCTCGGGCAACGATGAATACGTTTATCAGGATATAAAAGCTGTGTGCGATGCTGCCCATGCCCGAGGCGTAAAGGTGAAGGTGATTCTGGAGAATGCTTACCTGACCGATGAGGAAAAAGTGCGCGCCTGCCAGCTGGCGGAAAAAGCCGGGGCCGACTGGGTAAAGACCTCTACCGGTTTTGCTCCCGGCGGGGCAATCCTGGATGACCTGCGTTTAATGCGCCGCTCGGTCAGCGAAAAAGTGCAAATTAAGGCGGCTGGCGGTGTGCGGACGCTGGATGCACTGCTGGCGGTAATTGAAGCGGGTGTGACCCGTTGTGGTGCTACCGCGACTGCCAAAATTTTGGACGACTTCAAAGCGCGTCAGGCCGGTGAACAGACCTCCACGGGTGAGGTAAAAATCGGTGGCGAATATTAGGAGAGGGGAGGGATAGTATGACAAAATTGAGCAAATCAACCATCGGGGTGGGAGTTGCCGGCACCGGTTTCATTGGACCTGCCCATGTTGAAGCCTTACGCCGCAATGGAATTACCGTGCTGGGACTGGCGGAAAATACCCGCGAAAAAGCCGAACAAAAGGCAGCCGAGATGGGCATTCCGCGCATTTACGGCTCGCTGGATGAGATGCTGAAGGACGATGACATTCAAGTTGTTCATCTGGCGACACCTAATTATCTCCATTACCCCCACGCCAAAGCGGCGTTATTGGCCGGTAAACATGTAGTTTGCGAAAAACCGCTTGCCATGAATACCCGCGAATCGGCGGAACTGGTGCAACTGGCGAAGGAAACTGGCAAAGTCAATGTAGTCAATTTCAATATCCGTATGTATCCGCTGGTACAACAGGCACGCAGCATGGTGCAGAGCGGTGAATTGGGTGATTTATTCATCCTGCAAGGCTCTTATCTGCAAGATTGGCTATTGTTCCCGACGGATTGGAACTGGCGGTTGGAGCCGGAACTGGGCGGTAGCCTGCGGGCGGTGGGTGACATTGGTTCACACTGGCTGGATTTGATCACTTTTATCACTGGATTGCGCGTAGTCGAGGTTTTTGCCGATTTCAAAACAATGCACCCCGTCCGCAAAAAACCGGCCAGGCCAGTGGAAACATACACGGGTAAGATTTTACAGCCGGAGGATTATGTTGACCAGCCCATTTTCACTGAGGATTATGCGACGGTTCTACTGCATTTTGAGAATGATGTACGCGGGGTGTTGACGGTCGGGCAGGTCTGTTCGGGACGTAAAAACCGCCTGTTCTTTGAGATCAACGCTTCGAAATCCTCGCTGGCGTGGGACTCGGAAAGGCCGAACGAATTGTGGGTGGGCCATCGTACTCAACCCAATCAAATCATCATGAAAGATCCGGCCTTGCTTTCACCTGAGGCACGGGCGGTTACGTCCTATCCCGGGGGACATAACGAGGGCTTCCCGGATACCTTCAAGCAACTTTACAACAAGGTGTATAACTACATCCTTGCCGGAGATTACAACAAACCACCCGATTTCCCCACCTTTGCGGATGGTCACTACGAGATGCAATTGTGTGAAGCCATCGAACGCAGCGCAAAAGAAAAAGTTTGGATCAAAGTTTAATCACATACGGAGGGAGCAATGAAACTTGGATTTTTTACGGCCGCATTACCGGGGAGCACCCTGGAGGAAGTTGCCCGCTGGGGAGCAGAGAGCGGTTTTCAAGCCATCGAAATTGCTTGCTGGCCGCACGAGAAAGCCACGCGGCGCTATGCCGGTGTGACTCACATTGATGTAGCCCAACTGGATCAACCCAGGGCTCGCGAGATCCGTAAAATGCTGGATGGGTACGGCTTGATGATCTCATCTTTGGGATATTATCCCAATCCGCTCCATCCAGACCCGGAACATCGTGAGACGGTAATTGCCCACCTCAAAAAGGTGATTGACGCGGCGGCTTTGCTGGAGGTTGGTGTGGTGGGTACTTTCATTGGCAAAGACAAGAACAAGACTGTGCCGCAAAACCTTGAGGATTATGCCCGCATCTGGCCGCCGATTGTGCAATACGCCAAAGAGCGCGGGGTGAAAATTGCCATCGAGAACTGCCCGATGATTTTCTCTTACGACGAGTGGCCAGGCGGCAATAACCTGGCCAGCACACCGGCCATCTGGCGCAAAATGTGGGAGATCATCCCGGAGGATAACTTTGGCTTGAATCTCGACCCCTCCCATCTGGTTTTGCAGATGATCGACTACGAACGTGTTGTGCGGGAATTTGCCAGTAAAATCTTCCATGTCCATGCCAAAGACCTGCATATTGACCGCGAGGGGCTTTACAATCACGGTGTTCTGTCGCAAGGCATGGGCTGGCAAGTGCCGCGCTTGCCCGGCCTGGGTGATATGGACTGGGGCAAGTTCTTTGCAGCGCTGACGGCCGCCCGCTACGACTATGTGGTCAGTATTGAACATGAGGACCGGGCGTTTGAAGGATCGGAAGAACTGGTCAAGCGCGGTTTTTACCTTGCGCGGGATGTGTTGAAACCCTATATCCATTAGCCAGACCCGGAAACAGTCCTGTGCCTGGTGTTTTTACCGGGCACGGGACTGTTATGGATTATTATGACCTATGAAACGATATATCGGCTGTGATTTAGGCGGCACCAATCTGCGTGCTGCACTGGTAGATATTGAAACCGGCACGGTTCTCTTTCAGCAAAGTGTGCCAACATTGGCGCGCGAAGGCCACGATGCGGTCATGCAGCGCATGGCGGATTTGTTTCTCACCATGATTAAGGCTGCCGGTCTACAAACAGAGGATGTTGGTGGGATCGGAATCGGCGTGCCGGGTGTGCTTGACCTCGAAAAAGGGGAAACCCTGTTTTTGCCCAACCTGCCGGGAACCTGGCCGCATGTGCCGTTGCGGGATGTACTGTACCAGGCGACAGGATTGCCGGTTGCGCTGTTGAATGATGTCCGTTCGATCACTTTTGGGGAATGGCGTTTTGGGGCAGGGCAGGGAGTGGATACTGTAGCCGTTCTGGCAATCGGTACGGGGATTGGCGGCGGACTGGTGATCAATGGGCAGTTACATCTGGGAATCGGGGGTACCGCAGGCGAATTGGGTCACATGGTGATTGATTTCAACGGGCCGCGCTGCGGCTGCGGCAATTACGGTTGTCTGGAAGCGTTTGCCTCTGGACCGGCGATTGCAGCTATGGGCATGAAAGCCGTGGCACAGGGTTTGACGACCAAAATTGGTGAGTTGTGCGGTTATGATTTGAACGCCATCACACCGGCGTTGATTGCGGAAGCTGCTCTCCAAGGGGATGAAATCGCTCGCGAAATTTACCAGCAGGTCGGTTTTTATCTGGGAGTTGCGGCTTCCAGTTTGTGCGCATCGGTCAGTCCACGGCGGATCATTGTCACCGGCGGCGTTGCCAACGCTGGCCGGCTGCTGCTTGATCCAATGGAAAAGACGATGCGTGAGCGGGTGCATATCATGCCGGTGGAACAGGTGGAAATTGTACCCGGACAGTTAGGAGATCATGCCGGGGTGGTTGGGGCAGCCTGTTGGGCGGCTAACCGGCTTGGGTAGTCGGCGAGGTCTTTACCCTTTCTGATTTATGTGCGGCTTATTTTCATTGTGATATAATTTGGCTGCAAGGCAGTCAAGTGCCGCCGGGGCCCGTAGCTCAGCGGCAGAGCGCGCGGCTCATAACCGCTTGGTCGAAGGTTCGAATCCTTCCGGGCCCACAGAAATCGTGTTGTTCGCCAGCCCCATTGAGGGGTGGTATTCGCACCCCGCATTTTTTTGTCGGGGGATATTCCCCTTTCTGGTGATAAACAACCACGACCTCACTGAGTTTTTTTGATGGATAAGTCTCTGGATCTGATAAAAATTACTCCCCCGACTTAACCCCAAAATCACCGTTTTTCTCCCCTGCGGGGGGATGGAATCGGCACGCGTTCTGGCGTAACATCAGCATGATGATACTTTCAACGAGTGTTTCTGCCGGAATGTGTGTGCTGGTGTGCAGCCGCGAGAGAGTGGGGGATGCAGCCACTCATCTGCTGGTTGAACTGGCGCTGCGCGGTGAGGCGCTGGCAATAGACGGCGGTAACCGCTTGCAAGCTTACCCGCTGGCGCGCGCCTTGCGTGAACGCACTAACCGTTTCGACTTTTTCTGCCAGCGGGTACTGATCCGGCGGGCGTTTACTGCCTATCAGTTGCTAGCGCTGCTGGAAAGCCTCCCTCTCCTTACCTCCCCGCTGGTCATTCTGGATCCGTTAGCTTCTTTTTATGATGAAACGCTGCCGGTCGGGCAGGCGCGCTGGCTGGTGCAGCGCTGTCTCCAGGAGATCGAGCGGTTGAAAAGAGCGGCACCGGTTTTTCTTTTGCTGAGAACCTGTCCCTTGCCGCAGCGCCGTTTTTTGCAGGACATGGTCTGCCGGCAGGCGGATACGCTTTTCTACGAGCAGGAGGAAATAACCTCCTTTGTTCAACCCGCGTTGTTTTGAGAGGTCAAGCCAATGGGGCGTACGGTTCCAACCATCACCCGTCAACTGAATGAAACCGAAGCCATGCTGCAAACCTTTCGGCGGACGTTGCGGCGCGGTGATCAGGCTTTGCTGGATGGTCTGCTGGCATCTGCGCATCGTCATCTGGCTGCTATTTCGGCAAGCGGTGCGTTGCTGCCTTTTGAAGCCGCCTTACTGGCCATGCTGCTCGAACAAGCCCGCCGGATTGCGGCGCTGGAGGAGGAAATCCGCATCTTTCAGGAGGAAGTGGTGCGGCTGCGCGATGGCAAGGGTTGAAAAGACCGGCTGGCTGATGGATGTGTACACCCGTCCGAGCGGTGAACTGGTCTGCTGGTTGTTGAGCGAGGACGGGCAGCGCTGGCTGCTGCCGATGGATTTTCCGGTTACTTTTTACGCGGCAGGCAGCTTGGCGGTGCTGCGGCAGGCCTGGCGCTTTTTGCGGGGGCGCGGAGTACAACTTTCCCGGCAGGTGCGCCGTGATCTGTTTCACGGAGAGCGGGTTGTGTTGTCCGCAACCTTGGATTTGCCCGGACGTCTGCCTGAGACCTACCGCCGCCTGGCGCAGGCTTTTCCGGTATTGGATTACTACGATGCTGACCTGCCGCTCTCTGTGCGTTTTGTGGCTGGTACGCAAGTGCCGCTGCTGGGACGCTGCCGCTTTGAAACCGACGGCCAGCGTTTGTTGGGATTGCAGCCGCTTGAGTCGGCTTGGGAGATGCAGCCCTCGCTGCCGCCCCTGCGGGTGATGGAAATCGAGTGTGACGCCGAGCCGGCGTTGCATCCCCCGCAGGAGATCGTCATTCGCTGCGACAGACGCTGCTATCGTTTTCCCTTGCAGCCCTTGCGTGCCTTTGTGGTCAACCTGCAGGCACTGCTGGGGACTTACGATCCGGACGTAATTCTGACCCGTTATGGCGATACCTGGCTGTTCCCGTTCTTAAGCGAACATGCTCCGTCTTTCAACCCCAACCGCGACGAGCAGATGAAGGTTGAGTTTCGCCGCGAGCGCAGTTTGTTTGCTTATGGGCAGGTGCTTTACCGCGGGGCGCAAGCCCTGCTGTTTGGGCGCTGGCACATTGACCGTTGTAATGCCGCTTTGTTTGCCGAAATCGGGCTGACCGGTGCCCTGGAGATGGCACGGGTTACCGGTTTGGGGGTGCAGGAGGCGGTGCGCAAGTCACCGGGTGCAGGCATTACCGCCATGCAAATGCAGACTGCCCTGAGGGATGGAGTGCTGATCCCGGCGGTCAAACAGCAAGCGGAAGCTACCCGCACACTGGTTAGTCTGATTCGCTATGATCGGGGGGGGATGGTCTACCAGCCGCTGGTTGGTGTGCATCGTCATGTTGCCGAACTGGATTTTGCTTCAATGTACCCGGCGATCATGGTGCGTTATAACATCTCGCCGGAAACACTCTACCAGAGGGATGCGCCGGCCGGCTTAATTCCGCGCACGCTGCAACCCCTGCTGGTCAAGCGTCTGGCGCTCAAACATTGCCTGCATACCCTCGACCGGCGCGACAGCCGTGTAAGCGATTTGAAAGCCCGTCAGACGGCGCTCAAGTGGCTACTGGTGGTGTGTTTTGGATATCTGGGGTACAAAAATGCCCGGTTTGGGCGAGTGGAATCACACGAGGCGGTTACCGCCATCAGCCGCGAGTTGCTGCTGCAGGCCAAGGAAAATGCTGAGGATATGGGATTCACCATCCTGCACATGTATGTGGACAGTTTGTTTGTAAAACGAGAGGATACCCGGACTGAAGCGGATTTTCTGCCACTGGCAGAGAAAATTCAGGCAGAGACGGGTATTGGGGTGACCCTTGAAGGCGTATATCGCTGGCTGGTGTTTTTGCCGGCCTGCCGTGATCAACGCATTCCGGTGGCAAACCGTTATTTTGGGGTGTTTGAGGATGGTACGTTGAAGTATCGTGGCATTGCCCTGCGCCGTCATGATACCTGTCCGTATGTTGCCCAAACGCAGCTGGATATATTGAGTTGTCTGGCGCAGGCAGATGATCCGCGAGAGCAATGGAAAGAGGCATGGGGTCTGGTAAACCAGCGGGTGAGGTCATTGCAGCGCCGGCAAGCAGCCATCGAGGGGCTGCAAATGGCGGTCAAACTCAGCCGTGACCCGCAGGCTTTTCGGCGCCCTTCGGCGGCGGCACAGGCTGCCCGTCAGTTGCAGGCTGAGGGGGTGGCGGTGCGCGCCGGCATGCGGCTCTTCTTCTGGTTTACGCAACAGGGGGTGAGCGTTGCTCCACCCGCAGCCGAGGAGGTGGACTGGGATCACTATGCACGGTTGGTCTTGCGAGCAGCTGGCGAGATTCTGGATGTTCTCCAACCCGTAGAAAAGAAACAACAGTATTACCTGCCGCTCTTGAAATAGGTCTCTCCCCCTGCTTGTCAGCCACTCACAACGATGCGGGCATCCACCACCTGAAGTCCATGTTCAAACACCAGAGCAGGATTCAGATCAATCTCAAGAATATCCTCGTTTTCCACCATCAGGTGGGAGAGCCGCAACATGGCATCAATCAGGGCAAAGCGGTCAGCAGGTGGTTCGCCGCGTACCCCTTGTAAAAGACGGGCACCACGTAACTCATCCAGCATTTCTTCGATGTCCGTGCGGCTAAGAGGAGCAAGGCGGATGGAAACATCCTGCAGGGCTTCGGCGTAAATGCCACCCAACCCCAACACCACCACCGGCCCAAAAGAAGGATCTCGTTTAGCGCCAAGAATCATCTCTTTGCCTTTACTTAACATCTTTTGAATGAGAAATTCCTCTGCCGGCTTGAGGTTCAGTTGGGTAAAACGATGTTCCATTTCCAGCATGGCCGAAGCCAGCATTACTTGATCGGGGATGTTCAACACAACGCCGCCGACATCGGTTTTGTGAGTTACCTGTTCAGAGATGGCCTTGAGTACAATGGGATAGCCGATACGGGCGGCCGCCTCAACTGCCTGTGAGAGATTGAAAACTTTGGCCCAGGGCGCAACCGCTATGCCGTAAGCCTCGCATATCTGCATCGCCTGATCCAGCGGGAGCAAGGATGAGGTTTTGCGGCTGATTAACCAGCGGGTTTTGCTGGGAGCATCTGTGGGTATAGGAACAGCGGGCGGCTGATGTTGAGCGGTCTGAAGTTGTGTTGCTTTTTGATAATGGTCGCGAGAAGCAGCCAATGCCTGGACAGCCTCATAAACTTCACTGAAAACCGGAAAGCCCAGATTCCTCTCTAAGTAGTTGACTTCATCCACTTCTGTAAAGTAACACAGGGCAATCGGTATCTGATAGTGCTGGCTCAGGGCTTTGATTTTTTCGGCAACGGCGCGAGCGGTGGGAATGGTTTCGCGCCGGTAATTGAAAATGAGCAAAATGGCATCAGCCTGTTTGAGTTTAATGGCTTCTTCGATGATTACCGGATAGGCATCGAAATTAAAAACCGTTCCCAAATCCAGCGGGTTCATCCGCTCAATAACATTTACGCGGAAAAAGGGCTTTGCCACCTCGATTAATGCGTCGCTAAAGGGAGGCAGTTCAAAACCGAACTGGCTGGCACAATCTACCGCAATGATGGCATGACCACCCGAACGGGAGAACACCGCTAAACGGTTGCCGCGCACAGGTGGCAGCGTAAACCCCTTACTGTAAATCATCATTTCCCGGAAAGTCATTGCACGGGTTATGCCAAATTGCCGGAATGCCGCATTGACGATACCCTCGTCGTTTGCCAGTGCAGCCGTGTGAGATTGGGCAATTTGAGCGCTGGCCTGACTGGTATTGGATTTATAGACGATCACCGGTTTTGGAGATTGGGCGGCCAGTTCCACCAGCTGACGGCCTTCCACAATGCTTTCCAGGTAAAGCAAAATAATCCGGGTGGCAGCATCCTGAATGAAGTAGCGGAGATAATCACTTTCTTTGAGGTCTATTTTGTTGCCTACACTGACCGATTTAGCAATTCCTAAACCGGCAGCAGCCAGCGAGTCAATACAGGTCAGAACAACGCCGCCGCTTTGTGAAACCAGCGAGACATTGCCGTGAGGAACCTCTTCCGGAGCCGTTGGGACAAAGATGGTACAGATACCGCTGTCCGTACAGATGATGCCGATGCAATTCGGCCCAACAAGACGCATCCCCCATTTGTGGGCGATCCGGCATAGTTCTTCTTCCAGTATTGCGCCCTCTTCGGAAAATTCGCTGAAGCCAGCCGATTCGATGACCGCGTAACGCACACCGGCCGCCCCTAACTCATCCAGCAAACCCGGCACAGTAGCCGCCGGGGTAAGAATGACCGCCAGATCAATGTTGGGAGGTAATTGATTGACAGATGAATAGATTGGATGCTCCAGAGTCCGCCCCTCGGTGCGTCCCAGTAGATATAACTGGCCACTGTAACCAAATTCGATCAGGTTGCTGGCTATATGACGAGCGAG
The DNA here is from genome assembly GCF_001306055.1 of Bellilinea caldifistulae. Classification (GTDB taxonomy): domain Bacteria; phylum Chloroflexota; class Anaerolineae; order Anaerolineales; family Anaerolineaceae; genus Bellilinea; species Bellilinea caldifistulae. The sequence continues at coordinate 64,387 of NZ_LGHJ01000020.1, forward strand.
ATTATCCGGCTTATCCGAAACCCCCGCCACGACAATACTGCGCGGATAAAATATTGCATCCATGATCTGCCTCGCAAAGCTTGCCAGAGTTTGGGATTTGAACGTGCATTTGATGTTTCTATTATGGCACAACCCTGCTTTCAATAACTCTCGGAGAAGGCTGATTTCAAGAGAAACACCATCCTGAAAAGTCTTAATCCCTTTCGAGAGGATTTCCGTTCAGTTTTGCAGTGACCGTAATGGGGGTGTTGTTTGTCAGGGCAACTTCGGTAAAACACATCTGACGGGCAAGGCGAACCAGTTCCCGGATGGTGGACAGCGGTTCATCGGATTCGATTTGGATCTCGACCTCAAACCCGTCACAAAATGCCATGGCATCGCCTCGTAAAACTGAGCCTTCTTCCCGAAAATGAGCGGTCACTTTGACTATTTCCTTACGAAGGTTCAATCTCTTTTTGGACGCAACCTGCGTCACATGGGAGATCAGTCAGAGTGCCATTCCGGATACAAAGTAGGTGAGAGGGGTTGGGGCAGTGCCTTCCCCACCGGGGATGTAGTTGCCTTCGTCGCTGATGAAGGCATACATACGACCGGTTTCCGGTTGTCCGGCAATGACCTGTTTACGCCACTTTTCGATTGAGGTGGCAGTTGCTTCAACCACAATCTCGCGCCGGTGATTTTTTGGGTTTTCCATAATGTCCCTCGATCTTTTTGTTTACTTTATTCAAACTATACCACAATATTCATCTTCAAAAATTTATCTCTTTTTTATTAATTTTTTATCCTCTTCTTATGGTCAAAACAAACCAATAGGGGCATGATGGATTGCGGTTGTCATACAATCACCACTTCATTTCAACAGAGAGGAAATATGAAATTTAGAGACCGTTTGATCTTGATCATTTCGTTGATTCTGGTGTTTGTGATGGGGGTCAATACGGCATGGATGGTCAGCCGGGCGCGACAATCCTTATTGGATCAGACACGTTCTAATGCTGTTGCACTGGCAGAAATGTTCGCCCATTCGGTAGATTTTGCCAACCGCATTCCGGGTGAAGTTGACCGGATTGTAGGCCGGCAAATGGTCACTCAGGCAAGAATCTCGGCCTACTTGATTGACGCAGCCCTCAAAGCAGGCATGAGCGAGGCTCAAATTGAAGAGATGCTGCGCGCAATTGTTGATTCAACCGATCTCAAAGAGTTCTGGATCACCGACGATACCGGCACAGTGGTTTATTCCAACATTGATGTACCGTTCGCTTTCAGCCCAGATCCAAACGAACAACCTCAAGCCTATATTTTTTACCAATTGCTGCAACAAAAGAACGGCGAGGTGATTCAATCGGCGCAGTTGCGGGAATTGGATTCAAAACTCTACAAATATGTTGGGGTTTCCGGGGTGGATAGCCCGCGTATTGTGCAGGTTGGAGTTGAAGCAACCTATCTGGATGAGGTCACCCGCAGCATGAACCTGCAAACGCTGGTTGATAAAACGGTTTCGGTCAAGGATGTGAATGCTGTGGCTGTAAAAATGGCTGATCAGCCGGTTGTTTTCAGCGCCCGTCAGGGTTTCTCCCAAACCGATTTGCTGGGTACGGATTGGGAGGAGAGTGTTGAAGAAGCGTTAAGCGGAGGTGAGGTTGTTGTAGACGAAATTTCCAATGCGCTGCGGGTGGTTTATCCGGTTAAAACCAGCGCCGGAGAACAGGTAACCATCACAGTCTTCATGAGCACTGCCGGCGTCGCCCAGCAAGTTCGCCAGACCCTGACCACAGCCGTAATTGCGACTTTGATTCTTCTGGCAATCAGCCTTGGGGCAGCCCTGTTCATTGCCAATACCATCACCCGCCCCTTGGGAGTGATTGAGAAAGCCGCGGATCAACTGGCGGATGGTGACCTGTCCTTTTCGGATGCCCAGCAGAATCAATTGGAAGCCATCTATCACCGCAAGGATGAATTGGGTACGGTTGGGCGCGCTTTCCAGCGGTTGATCGGCTACTTTACCGAGATGATCGAGGTGGCCAATCGGCTGGCAGCGGGAGATTTGAGCCTCTCAGTCAAACCGCGCTCCGAGCGGGATGGGCTGGGGCAGGCATTTTCAACCATGATTTCCAGCTTGAAATCTACCGTATTCCGCCTTGCTCAGAGTTCGGATGAGCTGGACAAAGCCTCGGCTGAACTGGCTAACTTTGCCGAACAGGTGCGTCTGGCTTCGGAGCAGATTGCTCAAACCATGCAGCAAATTGCGATGGGCTCCTCTCAACAAGCCGAGTCGGTGCAGCGCACGGTCAGCTCAGTACACCAGATGGCGAATGCCATTGACGGGGTTGCCAAAGGCGCTCAGGAGCAGGCTCGAGCCGTTACTTCTGCCTCGCAGGTTTCCAACCAGATGGGCGAGAAGATGCAAAGCGTTGCCGAGACGGCTACGGAAGGCGCGCAAAATGCGATCAGCGCTGCCGAAGTGGCACAGAACAGCGCTGAGACGCTCAACCAGATGATTAATGGGATGCGCCTGATTAAGGAAAAAGTTGACCTTTCCATGGAGCGGGTCAAAGATATGGGCGAGCGTTCCCAACAAATCAGTGTGATTTTGGAGACGATTGAGGATATTGCCAATCAAACCAACTTACTGGCGCTCAACGCAGCCATCGAGGCAGCCCGGGCAGGCGAGCACGGTAAAGGTTTTGCGGTTGTTGCGGATGAGGTTCGTAAACTGGCAGAGCGTTCGGCTCAGGCGACCCGTCAGATTGGTGATCTTGTTTCAGAAATTCAAAAGACCGTTCATGAAGCCGTGGAAGCAATGAGCCTGAGCGCCAAAGAGGTGGAAAATGGGGTGGCTCAGACTCATCAATCCAGTGAGGCGTTGATGCGCATTCTGGAAGTGATTCAGCAGGTGCGCCAGCAAGCCGAGGGGATTGCCTCAGCCGTCAAGCAGATTTCGGGCTTCTCGAATGAATTGATTGATGTGATGGATTCAGTCTCATCGGTGGTGGAGGAGAACATCGCCTCGACCGAAGAAATGTCGGCCAGTTCCACGGAGGTTTCGGAAGCGATGGAAATGATTGCCAGCATCAATGAGGAAACCAACGCTTCCATCGAGGAAATCAGCGCGGCGGCCCGCGAAATGAGCCAGCAGGTGCAGGATGTAACCTCTGCGGCGGTTTCACTTTCCCAAATGGCGGCTTCGCTGCGCGGACTGGTGGGGCAATTCAAGGTTTCGTAAGGGGCAAAGAAGGTAAGATAAAAATTTCATCGGCGGAGTGTTAAACTCCGCCGATGAAATTGTAATCAATCGGTTGACCTTATTTTTCAGTGATTTCCACACCGTCTTTGAAGACATGCAAGGGAGCTTCGTGATTCCAGATGGCTTCCCAGACTGAGTTGGCGTTTAAGATGACCAAATCGGCATTGCAGCCAACTTTCAGGCCGTAATTGGGGATATTCAGTGCCAGAGCGGCATTGGTAGTGATCAGGTCGTAGAGAATTTCCAGTTCTTCGCGGCTGGTCATCCACATCAGGTGGGCGGCAAGGAAGGCCACTTCCAGCATGTTATTGCGCCCAAAGGGATAGTAGGCATCGGCAATGTCATCCTGCCCAAGGGCAATGCGTACACCGGCTTTGTAGAGCGACTTAACGCGGGCGTACAACGGGCCGGTCTGCGGGTCGGAAACCACCCCAATTTGAGCGCGTTTGAGCAGGTATTCGATCTTTCGATAATACGGTTCTGGGTAAAGTGCCATGGCACGGGCATGTTGAGCCGTGACACGCCCCTCCCAGCCTTCTTTTATGGTCTTGACTGCCAGCATTTCCAGCGTGCGCAGGGTGGGGTCGCCGGCATCGTCAATCAGCATGGAAATGGGTTTGTTGTATTTCTTTGCCAGGGCAAACATGCGGTCAATGTGCTCCTGGGCATCGGCGTCGGTGTATTCGATCCAGGGAATGCCGCCAACCACATCCGCACCCAATTTGAGGGCTTCTTCAACATAATCTTCTGCGCCGGGGTCGCGCACTACACCGTCCTGCGGAAAAGCGACAACCTGAATATCTACCTTGCCTTTGAATTCCTCCCGGGCGCGGATGAGGGCTTTGACGCCTTCCAGCCGGGCTTTGGTATCGGTATCGGCAAAGGCGCGAATATGGGTGTTGCCAAAGCGAATGGCCAGTTTGACCGCTTTGCGGACGTTTTCGATAATCCACGATTCGTCGTACTTTTCTTTGACGCGGGCAGCCAGTTCGATGGCGGTCATTGCCCCACCCATCGCCTCGCCTGTGTAGGCCCCCAATGCTTCATCATCCATCATCGAAAGAGTGTAAACCTTGCAAAGGTGCAGGTGCCCATTTACAAATGATTCGGTCACCAGATGGCCGTCTGCGTCCACAACCCGCTTTGCATCCCCCTCAATTTTTGGAGAAATGGCGGCAATTTTGCCATCCTTGATTCCGATTTGGACTAACTCATTTCCTGAAAAGCGGGTTTTGGCATTCTTGATCAGGTAATCCAGTGTCATTGTTCCCTCCGTAGAGTAATGAATAAAATTATCCTGCCCGCAGGTTGTACGGGCAGGATTTTGAATTTCAGGCCTTTTCGGTCATCCGTTCGCGGATCAGTTGTTGGGCAATCAACGCTCCGTCGCGAATGGGTTCGTAGCCAGTGCAGCGGCACAGGTGTTTATTGAGGGCATTCGATAGTTCGGTTTCGCTGGCGTCCGGTTTGCTTTCCAGCAGGGCGTGGAGCTCCATCACAATACCGGGGGTGCAGAAACCGCACTGAACGGCTCCTGATTCGGCAATGGCTTTTTGGATCGGGTGCAATTCCATACCTTTTGCCAGCCCTTCGATGGTCAAAATATTCGCCCCCTGCATTTTGCTGGCCGGGGTATTACAGGATTTAACGGCTTTTCCATTCATGACAATTACACATGTGCCGCAGGTAGCGTTATCGCAGCCGCGTTTTGTGCCGGTCAGATCCAGCACGTCGCGGATTACATCAATAACCATCATTTCTTCGTCAATTTCGACAGAGCGGTATTCGCCATTGATGGTGAAGGAAATTTTCTCGGTCATTTCAGGCATACTCCTTTTCCGTTCGGGCTTCGAGGGCTTGTTTGATTTTTTCGGGCGTGACGGGAATTTCGTAGAAATCCACCCCGATGGCATCATAGATGGCGTTCAGGATGGCAGGTGGCACACCGATAACCGGATGTTCTCCGATGCCGCGAGCGCCAAAAGCCCCAATCGGGTCGGGTGTTTCGATGAATTCGATGGTTTGCTGGGGAGCTTCTTTATAGGTTGGAATGTGGTACTGGAAGTAATGTGGGTTAAGGATGCGGCCTTCTTCGTCGAACTTCACTTCTTCATACAAGGCTGCGCCCAACCCCATTAAGACTCCGCCTAACACGGTGCCGCGAATTTGAATCGGGTTAATGACCTGTCCGACATCGAAGACGGATGCAAAGTGATCTACGTAGATTCTACCGGTTTTCTTCTCAATGCGGATTTCGGCAGCTTGAGCGCCAAAGGTATAAGTCACCCCCAGATTCCCCTGACCGTTTTGATCCGGGTTGGAATAACGTGGCAGGCGGGCATCGGCTACCGATTGAGCCAGATCGCCAATGGTGATGCCATTGTCCGTGATGTAGCCGCGCGCTAATTGGGTTACCGGAACGCGAATGGAGGGGTCGCTGCGCAGGTAGACGTACTCACCGTCGTATTCAAGATAATCTTCATCGGTGCGAAGTACCTGAGCAGCTGTTTTCTTCAAGCCTTGAATCAGTTTCTCGGCGGCGCGAACGATGGCGCGTCCCCCTTGCATGGTGAACATGGAACCGATGGTTTGCCATTCGTAGGGGGAGAACTGGGTGTCAATTTCGTTGTAGCAGCGCACTTTTTCGGGTGGTATCTTGAGGGCTTCGGCGGCAATCTGACGAACGACGGTGCGCAAGCCCTGGCCCACTTCGGCGCCGCCCATATTGACCGACACGCTGCCGTCAATGTTCATCTTCATGTAGCAGCCCTTGGTGGAGAAGGGCGCGCCTTTGGGTGATTTCATCAATGCAGCAAAACCCCGACCATAATAAAATTGATCATCTTCTTGCTTCTCTTTGGGCTTTCCAAAGACAATTTGTTGAACCCGCTCGGCACATGCCTGCATGTCACCGTTTGATTTCCACATCCGCTCACCGAGCGAATTGGTGCTGCCTTCGCGCAGATAATTCTTGCGGCGTAATTCAAATGGATCCATATTCAGCTTGCGTGCCAGCATGTCCATCATCCGCTCGGTGGCAAACTGCGGTTCGGGATGCCCATAACCACGGAATGCGCCAACCGGCGGCGTGTTGGTATAGACGGTGTAGCCGGTTAGATCGCAATGTTCAAATTCATACGGGCCGGTGGAGTTGTGGGTTGCGGCGATGGTCACATTGACGGCAGTGTCGGAGTATGCTCCGCCCGAATGATATACGGTGGTTTTAAGGGCCACCAGTTTGCCATCGCGCTTTGCCCCGATTTTCATGACCGTGCGAATGCCGTGAGCAAGTAATGTGCTGGTGATGTCTTCCTTGCGGCTGGCAACCCACTTGACAGGCCGCCCGGGGACGAAACTGGCGATCCAGGCAATGGTCTGCTCGACGGTGATATCCGATTTGTAGCCAAAGCAGCCGCCAATATCGGGAATGTGAACGCGAACATCCGAGACGGGCACACCGTAGGAATGGGCAATGTCATCGCGGATGATGAAGGGGCAAATCGAGGATGACCAGATTTCGATGGTGCGGTCTTCCTTGAACCAGACAATTGAACCGTGCGGTTCGAGTGCGGCGCAGGAACCAAACGGATAATTGAACTCGCCCTCGATGATGACGTCGGCTTCCTCGAAACCTTCCTCGCCGCGGCCTTTTTTCAGATGATAGACGTTGGCGATGTTGGTGCCGGGCTTTGGGTTGAGGGTCGGAAGATGCCAGTATTCGCCCAATTCTTCGTGTATGAGAACGGCATCCTCGCTCATTGCCTGGCGGGCATCAATGTAAACCGGCAGAGGGTCGTATTCCACTTTAATCTTGTCCAACGCCGCGTAGGCGTGGCGGGGCGTATCGGCGATGACGGCAGCAACCGGTTCTCCAATGTGCCGGACTTTGTCAATCGCCATGGGTACCAGGTCGCGGATGTTATCTCCGTAGCGGTAGGTGCAGCCCTTGCCGGTGACGACTTTGACCACACCGGGACATTTTTCGGCTTCACTGGTATCAATGGAGAGGATGCGGGCATGGGCGTATTTGGGCCGCAGGATGGCGGCGTGTAACATGCCCGGCAGACGGATGTCATCCAAAAAGACGGCTTTACCGGTAACTTTATTGATGGCATCCGGTCTGATGTAACTTTTACCTAAATACTTGTAAGCCATTTTCAACTCCTTTCTTGAATTACTTGTGTACTATTCTCTGCGGTAGGGTTTCAACAAGGCTGCCGGGTAAGAAGCGTTCCGCCCGGCAATGACCAGGGCAATGATCGTAACCACATACGGCAGAGCCAAAAAGGTTTCATAAGGCACGGGCAACTGCAAACCCATTGCCTGTAAGCGCAATTGCAAAGCAAAGGTGCCGCCAAAGATCAAACCGCCCAGCATCACGCGAACAGGGTGCCAGTTGCCGAAGATCACGATGGCAATGGCAACCCAACCGCGCCCGGAGATGATCCCGTGAGTGAAGGCGCCCAATTGGAAAAGTGAGAGAAATGCACCCCCAGCCGCCATCAGACCGCCGCCGATTGCCAGGGCAGCATAACGCACTGCCGGTACACTGATTCCGGCGGCATCCACCGCCTCCGGATTTTCGCCAACCGAGCGGATTTTCAAACCAAAATTGGTGCGGTACAGAATCCACCATGCCAGCGGCACAATGACCAGAAAGGTGAGGTAGGTCAACCAGTATTGGGAAAGGATCGGCCCGAGGATGGGGTTGTTTTGCAAAATATTGAGCGTTTGGAAGGAAGGGATGGAAGGGGGAGTAGAACGGCCGCCATAGAAAAGACGGAAGGTGAAAAGCGTTAAGCCGGTATGCAAGAGGGTGATACCCAGACCGGAAACGTGCTGGTTGACCCCAAGGGTGACGGTGAAGAAACCCATCAACAAACCAAACACGATTCCCGATAAGATGGCCATTAATAAACCCAGCCAGAGTGAACCGCTTTTATCGGCGATTAGAAAGCCTACAAAGGCGCCAAAATACATAATGCCTTCAATGCCGAGGTTCAGAATACCGGCACGTTCGCTATAAGTTTCTCCAATGGCAGCCAGGACAATTGGGGTTGAAACACGGAAGGTGGCTGCGATTAAGTTGACCAGGAATACTTCCATTATGCCCTCCGAACGATGCGGTAACGTTGAAGCAGGTACATTCCCAGGGCAACCAGTAACATGACTGCCTGAGTGACCTCGCCCAGGTAAACCGGTACGCCCATTGCCCGGCTAACCGTTTGAGCGCCGGTATCAATCAACCCAAAGAATAGAGAGGCAACGAACACACCTATGGCATTCAGGCTGCCGAGCGTGGCAATGATCACCCCGGTGTAGCCATAACCGGCGGAAAGATCGCCGATCAAGTGGAATTGAATACCAGCTACTTCGCTTACCCCGGCAATGCCGGCAATACCGCCGCTGATTAATGCGGCAATCAGTGTGGTGCGTCCAACGTTGATGCCTGCAAATTGTGCGGCAGGTTTTCCCAGTCCAACGGCGCGCATTTTCAGACCAAAGGAGGTCTGGGTCAGGATAAACCATAAAACTGCAATCCCTACCAGGGCTACAATGAACCCAAAGTGCAGGCGCGAACGGGGAATCAGCTTGAAAAACATGGTATTCTCAGCAATTTCGGGGGATTGCGGCCAACCAGAGGTTGGGTCGCGCCAGGGGCCGTTTAGAATGGCGCTGACAATATAGGCCATGATGGAATTCATCAAAAGGGTGGTGACTACCTCATCCACGGCCAGCCGGACTTTGAGCAGCGCAGGAATCAGCGCCCAGGCCATACCTGCCAAAAATCCGCCAATTATCATCAAAGGGATGGCAATGGCGGCCGGTACCCCTGCCAGAACAATGCCAAGCCATGCAGCCGCAATCGCCCCGGCGTACAGCTGGCCTTCGGCGCCGATGTTGTAATAACCGGTGGCAAAAGCAAATGTGACGGCTACGCCGGTCAGCATCAAAGGAGTGGACTTGACCAGCACCTCCAGGAAAGATACCTGACTGGAGAGAGGGGAGATCAGGAAATAATAGTAAGCCTGAAAGGGATTTGCCCGAGTGGAGAGAATCAACCCCGCAGTAATAAGGAATGTGATCAAAAGAATCAGCACCGGAATGAGCGGGCGCATCCAAATAGGGGGTGTGTCGGTTTTGACCAGTTGATAAGGGAACCGTTTGGCTTCCATGGAATCAATGCTCCTTGACGGCACCCGACATCAGCAGCCCGAGTCGTTCGGGTGTGGCTTCTGCGGCGGGTAAAGTACCAACAATTTCGCCCTCGTAAATGACGGCAATCCGATCCGAGAGCGCCAGAATTTCATCCAGGTCTTCTGAGATCAGCAGAATGGCGGCGCCACGCTGGCGCTGTTCCAGCAATTGCTGGCGAACATAATCCGTTGCGCCAATATCCAAACCACGGGTCGGTTGAGGAGCAATGATCACTTTGGGCTGCCGGGCCAGTACGCGTGCCAGCAGCACCTTTTGCATGTTCCCGCCGGAAAGGGTGCGGGTAATATCATTTGGTTTGGCTTTGATCTGAAATTTCTGGATTAACTCACTGGCATATTGACGGATGGCTTTATGGTCTAAAACACCATTGCGGGTGAATTCATCCAGATGTTCCAGAACGAGATTGTCGGTAACGCTCAGGTGAACGACCATTCCCTCATGGCGGTCTTCGGGTATACGTCCGAGTCCGGATTGGGTGAGTTCGGAGGGTGATTTGCCAGTGACATCCCGGCCATCAACGCGGATGCTCCCGGCGGTTGGTTGACGGACACCGCAAATCGTTTCAGCCAGTTCCTTCTGCCCGTTTCCTCCAACGCCGGCAATACCTAAAATTTCGCCCTCAAAAACGGTGAGCGAGATGTTCTTAAGGACGGGTAAGTTTTTATCGTCGTTGGCGCACAGGTTGATCAGTTCGAGCATGGGTTTTTGTGCAGCCGTTTCGGAAGTTGCTTTGCTGCGCGTTACGCCGAAAGTTTCTCTTCCGACCATCATCGCAGCCAGTTCTTTTTGGGTGACATCGGCGGTATTGACCGTACCAACGACTTTACCGTCTCGCAGGACGGTGACTCGATCGGTGATTTGGGTTACTTCATGTAATTTGTGGCTGATAAAGATGACCGATAAACCTTCCTGTTTGAGACGATTCAACGTTTCAAACAGCGCCTCTACTTCCTGGGGAATCAGCACTGCGGTTGGTTCGTCAAGAATGAGAATTTCAGCATTGCGGTAAAGGGCTTTAAGAATTTCGACCCGCTGGCGCTGTCCAACCGACAGATGCCGGACGATTGCTTTGGGATTGATTTCTAATCCAAACCGACGGGCGGCTTCGGTAACGCTCTCTTCTATTTGATTCTGATCAAGAACGAACGAGTTTTGATAACCCAGCACAACATTTTCTGCAACCGTCAGCGGCGGCACAAGAGCAAAATGCTGGGTCACCATTCCAATTCCGAGATGGATGGCATCTTTGGGTGAGTGGATGACGACAGGCTGTTCCTTGACTTTGATGACACCCGAATCGGGATGGTACAACCCATAGAGGATGCGCATCAATGTGGTTTTTCCTGCCCCGTTTTCACCCAGCAGAGCGTGAACTTCTCCTTTTTGCAATTCAAAATTCACGTGGTCATTGGCGATGAGATCGCCAAAGCGCTTGGTGATGGATTGCATTTCGACGATAAACATGACCTCTCCTGAGGGGCTTAGGTGGGATAACCCGTAGCGGCGCTTGTTTATCAAACAGGATGGTTTTGATCGCTTCTACGGGTGGACTGGTATTCCTGACTTGTTTCAACCATTATGGGTGTTGAGGTGCCTGTGCGGCTTGCTTTGGCCGCACAGGCACACTCCAGTTTCACCTAGTTGGTAGGTGCCGGGGGTTCTTCCTTGATGTCAACGCGGAAGAGACCATTGCGGATTTCTTCATCGCGTTGCTTGACCAGCGAAAGGATGTTCTCCGGAATCTTGGATTCCATGCCGTGGAATGGAGCAAGGTACGCACCACCTTTGGCAACCATGCTGAAGTCCTTGAGATCCTGAGCGGTGAAGGTGCCGGCTTCAATCTGCTTGATCACGTATTCAACCGTGGGGGTCATGTTCCAGACTGGCCCGGTCAGGACGTGATCCGGTCCGAGTTCGTACTGGTCGCTCATGTTCCCAAAAGCCAGCAGACCTTTTTCAACCGCCGCATCAATCACGCCGAAGCGTTCGGCAAACAGCACATCGGCACCGGCATCCACCTGAGCCAGAGCAGCCTCTTTGGCAGCGGCGGGATCAAACCACGAGTTGATGAAGGTAACCAGCACTTTGGCATCCGGGTTGACCTCTTTGACGCCGTCAATGAACGCGTTGACAATGCGGTTGACTTCGGGAACGGGATAGCCACCAACCACACCGATCACATTCGTCTTGGTTACACCACCGGCGATCATGCCGCACAGGTAAGCCGGTTCGTGAATCCAGTTATCGAATACCGCCACATTGGGTTCCGCCGGGCCGAGGCCGGAACCAAAGACAAAAGCAATTTCCGGGTAATCCTTGGCTACCCGACGGACGGCTTCTTCATTGCCAAAAGCATCGCCAAAGATGGCGGCTGGTTTTTGTTTTTCGGCTACTTCGCGAAGAACGCGTTCCATATCGCCGGCGTAACCGATATCATCAGTATACTCGTAGCGGATTTTGCCTTCATCCGCAACTTTTTGGAGCGCCTGATGAATTACACCATCCCAGGGTTCTTCGATGGGGGTGGCAAAGGCGCCGAAGAATAACGGCGCTTGAGTCTCACCGGTTTGGGGCGCCTGGGTCTGTGCAGCCGGAGCGCATTGTGCGGTAAGCACCACCAGCAAAACAGCGATCAAGACAGTCTTAAAGGTTTTCATCGTTTAATTCTCCCCCAGGTGATTGGTTTTAGATAAGAAAATTGAGGTGAGGATGATTGGGAAAGAGATTATGACGTGGACACCTCCTTTCTGAAATTACATGGGAAAAAAGTGGTTTGTCATGAAAGAGGAGGATAATCAAGGAGGGAACAAAATAACCCAAAAAACCAGATTTCCAGTTTTTAATAAAGACTGGTAAATCTGAATGGACATCGGATGAAACAGACGATGTAGGGTATTAATAGTTTATTGAAAAACTTTAAGAATTGCAAGCAGTTTGGGTTGACAAATGACGAATTAATAATAGATGTATGACAATTGTCCGAAGGAACTAAAAATTCTGCTTTTTTCGATGAGGTTATAATAAAACTATGTCATCCGAGAATGAATTAAGCGAACGTGAAAAAGAGATTTTACGGCTTGTGGCTACTGGCGCCAGCAATAAAGAAATTGCTCAGGTGCTGTACATCAGTCCTAACACGGTCAAGGTTCATCTCCGTAATATATTTGCAAAAATCGGTGTTGTTTCCCGCACCGAGGCTACCCTATATGCCATCAAAATCGGGCTGATTCCCGAAGCCGTGCGCGAAGAAATCCACACCAGTCAGGCGGTTTCCGAGGGCAGCCTTGTAGTAACCGCCGAAGCACCACCAGCCGTCTCCCGCTCTTCACCGATCAAAGGTAGAGGGTGGGTGCTGTTTGTGGTTGTCCTCTTGATCGGGATTGGTTTCTTTCGGATGAGGAGTGTCAATCCAGGGGGAGTAGCCCAGGTCAATAGCGAGCAGCGGTGGAGCCAACTGGCTGATTTACCGGAAGGCGTTGGGGGAGGTGTTACGGAGAGGTACGAGGGGTATCTGTATCTGTTTGGGGGCGAAAAGGACGGAAAACTCAGCGGGAATGTATTTGCCTATAACATCACCCAAAATCAATGGGAGAGAAAGTCCCCAAAACCCACCATCGTTAGCGGTGTACAGGCGGGTGTGCTCGGGGAAAAAATTTATCTCCCCGGTGGAGAACTGGCAGATGATACCCTTACCACTCAGGTTGAAGTGTATGATCCGCGTAATGATCTTTGGGAAACCACCACACCGTTACCTGTTCGGCTGACAGGTTACGGGCTGGCGGTTTTTGAGGGGCGATTGTATTTGTTTGGCGGTTGGGATGGTAATTCGTATCGGGATGAGGTGTGGATTTTCGAACCGGATGCTAAAGAATGGATTCTGCAACAAAAAATGCCCTTTGCCCGCGCATTTTTGGCAACGGCGGTGCTTGGAAACAAAATTTATCTGTTGGGGGGCGAAACGATGGTCGGTGTGACGGATGAATGTCTGGCTTTCTACCCCAATCGAGAGAAGGATGACCCGACCGCCTGGGAGCAAAAGCCTTCCCTCCCAAGGGGGAGAAAGAACCTGCGCGCGACTGTTCTGGCTGACGGCGTGTACGTCGCCGGTGGGGTCAATCAAATTGATCAGCCAATCACCGACATCCTTCGGTTTAATGAATCAAGCGGGGTTTGGGAGGTTTTGGAACCACCTCCATTGCTGGTCTCGGCAGATACAGCGTTGGCTGCCAGCCAAACACGCCTCCATTTTCTTGGAGGAACGATTGGCATGCGGACAGTTCCCTATCATCAGGCTTATCAAGCTCTCTATACGGTGGTGCTTCCGGCCGTCAGCCGATAAAAAAACACCTCTTGAGGAGGTGTTTTCGGGTGAGGAGCGGGAGACGGGACTCGAACCCGCGAATGTCAGCTTGGAAGGCTGATGCCTTACCACTTGGCGACTCCCGCATGATGAATTTTATTTTAACCATATCCCTACAAACGGTCAACCCTTCGCGAAATGGAAACAATGAGCTGGCTTCCTTATCGCCGTGATTGGCTTTCCCGGGCGGGTTTCGTTGGCCGATGTTTTTCTGAATTCAGGGAAAAGGGAAGGGCGTTACAGTTCCACGCTGGATGGGTGTAAGTAGATTGGCGGCAAATTCACTGATTTCCAGACGAGTCGGATTGTCGGCTTCTTCCAGTCCAAGACTGTTGAGCGTCATCCGGATTTGACTGCCGTCTGCACTGCTCTGGTTCCATTCAAAGGGTTGAAGGCGGATAAACCAGCGCAGGATCTTGCTCAGTTGTTCGGGGGTTAACCGCATGATACCGGGATTCTGACTGGCCTGCCCTCGGCAATAATACTGGACACTCCACCCGTTCAGGTAGACTTTTAAACCATCACAGTATTCCTGAAATGAACCTTCGCGGCTCCAGTTTAGAGCGGGAATACTGGTGAGATAGCCATCTACACTAGCCAATACCGGATTTGATTCCAATTTAGAAATTCGGAACTCGAAAATGTGGTTCTCAATCCCCAATCGAATAATCCGGCCTTCGACCGGCAATTGAGTGCAGGGAATTTCGGCAATGGCAATTTCCAGACAACCATCTAAAAATGTGGTTTGGCGCTCACTGAGTATTTGAATTGCCTGCGGGTCATAACCTAAAAGTCCGGCCAGGTATTGTACGGCTTGCAAGGCCGAAATGGAAGGTTGATCAACCGAACGGATGGGGCGTACCATCATTCCATCCAAGTCAGTGTGATAGGTGTATGATTTGTCTGAGTAACGCAGGGTGACAATCAGGCCGGGAATCTTTTGTTCCGGACAAATTTCGCCCGGGTCACCCGCTTCCAGGCAGGAATTTTGCCAGGTTACCGATTCGATGGCTTGAATGGTGATTTGCTGGGGGGAGATATTCAACTCGCGGGCGAGTTCACGTCTGGCCTGTAAGGCTCCCCCGGGGGGTTGGATAAAACCACCATCCTGTGGGGGCAGCGTGGCAGTTTGCCCGACCGGCTGGTCGGTTTTATTACATGCCGCCAAAAGGAGCAGCAGAAAAATGGTGATGAGAGAAAACCTTCGAAACATCCAATAGGATTGTAATAGAAATCTGCCTCTTTGGGGTAAATCGTTCCGAGAATGATTTGCGCAATTACCCAAAATCAGATACATTGTTTAAAAAATTTGAGAGGAAATCATGGAAGAAAAGTTTTTGGAACTCAAGTCGCGCTTGAAAGAGATTGCCGATTTGAACAAAGCGGCTGGCTTATTGGGCTGGGATCAACGGGTTATGATGCCACCGGCGGGTGCTGCTGTTCGGGCTGAAGTGCTGGCAACTTTAGGGAAGATTGCCCATGAAAAATTCACATCAGATGAAATGGGAAAATTGCTGGGGGTTCTCAGATCATACGAAGAAAGTTTACCGTATGAATCTGACGAAGCCAGCCTAATTCGTGTAGCCAGAAGAGATTATGAAAAGAGTGTTCGGGTGCCGGCCAGTTTACGGGCCGAGATGAGTCGGGCTTCTTCTCAGGCGCAGCAGGTATGGGTAGAAGCCCGGCAAAAGGCTGACTTCAATCACTTTTTACCCATGTTGGAGCGGCAGATTGAATTGCGCCATCGTTATATCGAATGTTTTCCCCCGGCTGAGGATCCTTACGATGTTTTACTGGATGATTACGAACGGGATATGCGTTTCAATGAGGTGCAAGGGACGTTTGAGCAACTGAAAGAGGGGCTTGTGCCGTTGATTCAATCTATTCAGGAAAATGCCGACCGGGTTTCGGATGCACCCTTGCACGGCCATTTTCCGGTGGAACAACAAAAGGCATTTTGTCTTGAGGTGGTCAAGCATTTTGGTTTTGATCCGAATAGCTGGCGGTTGGATTCTACTGTGCATCCTTTTGCCTCCAGTATTGCCACACAAGACATCCGCATTACCACACGCTATTTTGAGGATTTCATCTCTCCGGCTCTGTTCGGCTCGATGCATGAATGCGGGCATGGTTTATATGAAAATGGAGTTTCTCCCTCATTAGAACGCACCTTGCTGGCGCGTGGTGCTTCCTCAGGACTGCATGAGTCCCAATCTCGCATGTGGGAAAATCTGGTTGGGCGCAGTTTTCCTTTCTGGAAATATTTCTACCCCAGATTACAACAAACCTTTCCCCAGCAGTTCGCGGAAGTCCGCTTGGAAGAATTTTATCGGGCGATCAACAAAGTTCAGCCATCCTTTATCCGAGTCGAGGCTGATGAAGCCACTTACAATCTGCATATCATTTTACGTTTTGAAATAGAATGGCAAATGATTCGGGGGGAAATCGCTCTTAAGCACCTTCCTGAAGTCTGGAACAACCGTTTTCAAGAGTATCTCGGCCTGAGCATTCCCAACGATCGTTTGGGCGTATTGCAAGATATTCACTGGTCAATGGGTTTGATCGGTTATTTTCCGACCTATTCGTTGGGTAACATCGTTTCCTGCCAGATTTGGGAGAAGGTGTTGGAGGCTATTCCTGATTTATACGAGCAGTTCGAACGTGGGCAGTTTCTGCCACTACGCGAGTGGCTGCGAGAAAACTTCCACAGGTATGGTCGAAAATTTACCCCCAAGGAAACCCTCCAAAAAGTCACGGGTAAAGCCGAGATTGATGTTGAGCCGTATTTGCGTTATTTGAAGACTAAATTTTCGGAGATTTACGGGTTGAATTAGAAATCCACCCGTCTTCCTAGCGATAGTTTTGATAGATCGTCAGGACTTTATCCGCGTAGGTATAACCCGCGTCCATGGGTCCGTATGCTTTTAACGCTTCGCGAACATCGCCTTTGCGTTGGATCAGCCCTGCCAGCATTCGCACACCGTATTGAATGTTGAATTGTGGGTCGAATAGCTCCTGCATGGAAGGCCGATTGGCAAAACAGGGACCATTGATGCACATAAATTCAGCGGCTTTGCCATCGCGCGGCATGACCTGCATCAGCCCGACTGCACCACTGCGCGAATAAGCGTCCGGGTTGCCGCCCGATTCTTGCAGCATTACCGCAGCGATCAGATTCGGATCGAGCTGGAACTCTCCGGCAGCCTGCTGGATATAATGACACCATTGTTGAATTTTTTCCGGGTAGCGGTTGGAGATTTGACATTCTTCCGGGGTTGTGCCAGTGGGTTCTTCGGATCTGGGCTGTTCTGCGGGGGTGGGGTTAGGTTCGAGATCAGAAGCCTGTGCCGTTAGCGAAGGATTCAAGAGGAAGCGGGAAATTCCGATAACTACAAGAATTCCAATGAGCACAGCAGGTAAAATGGCTTTGCTGGGATGATTCATTTCAGCCTCCGGGCAGGATATGGGGTGTAAATAGATTGAGAATCGTGCGGCTGAAATGATTATAGAACAATTATTCTATTTCGGGAAGAGGGCAGTTCTACCTTAAGCGGGGTGATTTTCGGGTGAGAAGCATCAGGGTTGAATTGACTCAACCAATAATTCTTCCAGATAATCACCCTGCAAAACGCGGTCTTTCCATCCCGGCATGAGATGATCAAGCAAAACCCCTTGCCCAAACCCAGAATAATAAAAAAGAATTTCACCATCCATGTTCGTTTTGGACATGGTACTTAACTGAGTTTTAAAGAATTGGGCGCGCGAGGAGTAATTTTTCAAACCTAATTTTTGGGTCGAATCGGGCAGGGGCAAAAACTCATTTTGCGCAGCAATTTTACCAATTTGTAACTCCGCATATTTTGCCACCCCCTCCAACCATTCGCGTTTGCGTTCATAATCCATCAGGGCGTCACTTAACTGAGCAGATTGCCGTCGTTCATTTCTAACTTTTAGAAATTGCTCGGCAACCAAAATTGCCTCTTCACGAGTAGAAACTTCTCCCGCCTGCTGGAGTACTTTCAATTCATTCTTCCAGTTTTTCATTAAGTTTTCATTCTCAAAAGGGTATTGCTTTTCCCAATTGGCAATTAATTCAGCGTTTTCGAACATGACTGGATTTTGTCTGGCCTGAAATACATGAAAAGCCTCATGAGCCAATGAACTGATATAGGCTTCCGGGGCGAGCATTAAATCGCGAAAGAATATGCGGTAAGGGAAGATTTCCCGCAAGACCGGAGGGAGTTCAGTGTACATCAGATCGTGAAAATAAATCAAAGCAAATTCCTGAGTCTGGAACGACGCAGCAATTTGATCATCTATTTTAACGACAAAGTTTTCGGGTGTTTTTTGCGGATCCTCGATCCAAGTGCGGAAGACAGTGTTACCCGACGCATTGACCGGCTGCCATTCCCCGCCGCGTTGATGCGTGCGTGGATACATGGTCCAGCCCTCAGAAAGTGGCGTATCAATTCCTACGGCAAAAGCGGCCGTTTCATTGTAAAACACCCATGGAATTCGTTCAACTGACCAACCGGGAAAGACCTGATTGCCAACACCGGAGAGAAGATGATTGGCTTCCTGGGTCAGAAGCATTTGATTTTCTGAAAGAAGCTCTGGATTTTCAGATCTTTTTGGAAGGGATTGATTGATGATGAGTAGGGTCAAAGAACTGAACAAGCACAAACCTGCCATTGTAAAGAAGATGCCCAGTAAAAGAGATTTTCGTTTCTTAAACATGTTAATTTCCTGTTTGAGATTTGATTGTCTTTAATGATTTACGCATCTGCTATAATTCGGTTGCAGGGGAAAATCAATCAAAAGGAGACAAAAATGAAGCCAAAAGGGTCTCTATGGTACAAAAATGCCATATTTTACGAAGTATATGTGCGCGCCTTTTATGATAGTAATGGGGATGGGCATGGTGATTTGGCAGGATTGATCCAGAAACTGGATTACCTGCGGGATTTTGGGGTGGATTGCCTCTGGCTGCTGCCGATCTATCCTTCTCCGTTGCGGGATGACGGCTATGACATTGCGGATTATTATAATGTCTTGCCCACATACGGCGATTTGAACGACTTCAAAGAACTGGTACGGCAAGCGCATCAGCGTGGAATGCGTGTGATTGCTGATCTGGTACTGAACCACACATCCGATCAGCACCCCTGGTTTCAATCAGCCCGCAGTAGCCGAAATTCGCCTTATCGCGATTATTATGTCTGGTCAGATACCGATCAAAAATACAAGGAAGCCCGCATCATCTTTCTGGATACCGAAAAATCCAACTGGACATGGGATGAAGTGGCCGGACAGTATTACTGGCATCGTTTTTATTCGTCCCAGCCTGATCTGAATTACGATAATCCCGCTGTTCGGGAGGAAATGAAAAAAATCATTCGCTTCTGGATGGACATGGGTATTGATGGTTTTCGCGCGGATGCCGTTCCCTACTTATTTGAACGCGAAGGTACGAATTGCGAAAATTTACCGGAGACTCATGCATACCTTAAGGAAGTACGCGCCTTTCTGGATGAGCATTATCCGGAGGCAATTTTGCTGGGGGAAGCCAATCAATGGCCGGAGGATGTACTCCCGTACTTTGGCAATGGGGATGAATTACACATGAACTTTCACTTCCCGCTGATGCCGCGGCTCTACATGGCGCTGAAAAAAGCGGACAAGTCTCCGCTGGAATGGGTTTTTGAACGTACCCCGGCTATTCCCGAAAATTGTCAATGGTGTACTTTCCTGCGCAATCACGACGAGTTAACTCTGGAAATGATCACGTCGGAAGAAAGGGAATTTATGTGGCGCGAATACGCGCCGGATCCCAGGATGCGTCTGAATTTAGGCATTCGTCGTCGTCTTGCCCCATTAATGGAAAATGACCAGAGGCGCATCCGCCTATTGTATTCGATGCTGTTCAGTCTTCCCGGCACGCCGATCATTTATTACGGCGATGAGATTGGAATGGGTGATAACATCGAATTGTTCGACCGGAATGGGGTGCGCACGCCGATGCAATGGGATTCCTCACCGACGGCGGGTTTTTCATCCGCACTGCCATCCCAGTGGTATGCGCCGGTGGTTTCTACTCCTCCGTTTGACCCTCAACACGTCAATGTAGCGGATCAAATCCAAAGCACGGATTCATTGTATCACTTCCTGAAACACCTGATCGCTCTCCGTAAAGTCCGCTCCGAACTGTCAAGCGGAGAAATGGGCTGGATTGAGACGGGGTCACCTTCAGTGGCAGCTGTCTGGCGGGTTGAAGGCAGCCGTTGGTTGTGTGCCGTTCATAATCTGGCGGATAAGGCTCAAGAAATCAACCTGAACCTGCCGGTACAAACGGGAGTTTATACCGATTTGGTTGGAGGCCAAGTCTCACTCAACACAAATGAAAGTCGCTTAAAACTTCAGCCGTATCAGACCTTGTGGTTTGCCAATTCTTAAGCGTGAATTGACATCAAAGGTTGCCGTGCGCCAGCAAGAGGATGCGCGGCATCCCTTTTTCAATTAACAGGCTTAACTGATCGAGGAGTTTCTCGATGTCCGACGGTGTGATGGAAGGCGGGTCTTTGATCTCCTCGGTGGCATTGCTCATTTCGCTAAGCATAAAAACCCGCCCTGCGTGATGTGGGAAAACATGATTCAAGGCTTCTTTATGCCCCAGTTCCATGACCAGAATCAGCTTGTGGCTGCTGAGTAGTCCTTCGTTTATCTTTTGAGAACGATGTTTTCTGAGGTCCACCCCTCTGGCGAAGGAAGCCTGAATCACTTCTTCTGGGGAGGGCATTCCCTCCTGTACCCAGGTGCCGGCGCTATTAACCCGCCAGCGGTCGAGTGAAAGGCCTTCACGTAGCAGATCATTGCGGAAAAGTGCAGCAGCCAGCGGAGAACGGATGCGGTTGGCCGTGCAGACAAACAGCACCGAAGGGCGGTTCAGCGGTGCAGTTCTGCCGGCTTCCGTCAATTAGCGCTCCATGCTGACAACCTGCTGCTCCCAGCGATGCCAGTCTCCAAAACGTTCTTCCAAAATGCGTTTTCCTTCGCCGGGGCAGGGCAGTCCGGCCAATTCGAGATCGGCATCCACCATAATCCGCACCAGTTCGTGGAAACGGACTTTGGGTTGCCATCCCAATTCGCGCCGGGCACGGCTGGCATCTGCCAGCAGGTAATCCACTTCGGTTGGGCGGAAATAACGCGGATCAATGCGCACATAGTCTTCCCATTTCATTCCGGCATAGCCAAAGGCTTCTTCTAAAAATTCGCGGACGGAATGGGATTCGCCGGTACCGATGACATAATCATTCGGCTTGTCCTGCTGCATGATTAACCACATGGCCTCGACGTATTCGGGCGCATATCCCCAATCGCGCTTGGCGTCCAGATTTCCCAGATAGAGATACTTTTGGCGGCCGGATTTGATGGCAGCGATGGCGCGAGTGATCTTGCGGGTGACAAAGGTTTCACCACGGCGGGGTGATTCATGGTTGAAGAGAATCCCGTTGCAGGCAAAAATGCCATAGCCTTCGCGGTAATTGCGGGTCAGCCAGTAGGCATAGACTTTTGCGGCGGCATAAGGGCTGCGTGGTTCAAAGGAGGTGTCTTCATTTTGAGGGGGCTTTGCGCTGCCAAACATCTCACTGGAAGATGCCTGATAGAATTTTTCCTCAAAACCGCTCTTACGAATGGCTTCCAGGATGCGGGTGGTGCCCAATGCAGTCACATCACCGGTGTATTCGGGCATGTCAAAACTGACTCGTACGTGGCTTTGGGCGGCGAGATGATACACTTCGTCGGGACGAACATTGTAGATAATGTTGGAGATGGTTTCGGCGACCGAAATATCACCGTAATGCAAGTACAAGCGTACCTCACCACCGTTGGGATGGGGGTCATGGTAAATATGGTCAATCCGGCGAGTATTGAAAGTAGATGCCCGGCGGATGATGCCATGAACTTCATACCCTTTGGAAAGCAACAATTCAGCCAGATAGGAACCATCCTGACCGGTGATGCCGGTAATCAATGCCTTTTTCAAATTGTCCTCCTGAGATCAAATCGCTTGATCTGATTTGTTTCGTTTGGAAATGCTGCAAGGAACAAGTATAACCGACCTTCTTAAAAACTGTCAAACTAAAAAAATTCTGGCAGAGGAATATCCCAATGCCAGAATAGAACGGTGGAAACAATCTTTAAGCAGGCTGTTTGACTTCCACTTCCTCTTTTTGGAAGGACAATTGATTGTCGCCCTTCTGATAATCAATGATGACGCGGTCACCCCGCTGGAACTGGCCGGAAAGAACGGCGATGGAGAGCGGGCTTTCGACGTGTTTTTGGAGGGCGCGTCGCAGCGGTCGGGCGCCAAAAGCTGGGTCATAGCCGACTTCCGCCAGCCATTTACGGGCAGCATCGGTCAAAACCACATCCAACCCATGTTCTTTGAGCCGTTCGCTGACTTCTTTCATTTGCAGATCAACAATCTGGTACATCTGCTCCAGTTTGAGCGGTGAGAACATGATGATCTCGTCAATCCGGTTGAGAAATTCGGGGCGGAAGGTGCTTTTGAGGGCTTTCTGAATTTTCTCGTGTTGAGCGCGGTTCTCGTCACTCGAATCTTCGCTCAAAAAGCCCAATGTACCGCCCTGACGCACAAATTCGGTGCCAAGATTGCTGGTCATGATCAGAACCGTGTTGCGGAAGTCAACGACCTGCCCCTGACCGTCCGTCAAACGGCCGTCATCCAGAATCTGGAGTAGTGCGTTCCACACCTCGGGGTGAGCTTTTTCGATTTCGTCGAACAAAACCACCCGATAGGGCCGGCGGCGGACGGCCTCGGTTAACTGACCACCTTCCTCGTATCCGACGTAACCGGGCGGTGCACCAAACAGCCGCGAGACGGTGTGTTGTTCACGGTATTCGCTCATGTCCAGACGCACAAGTGCATCCTCGTCACCGAACAGGAATTCGGCCAGGGCTTTAGCCAGTTCGGTTTTGCCAACACCGGATGGGCCGATAAAGATGAATGATCCAATTGGCCGGCGCGGGTCTTTCAGTCCGGCTCGGGCGCGGCGAATGGCATCTGAAATGGCATGAATGGCTTCTTCCTGCCCGACTACCCGCTCGCTCAGCCGTTCTTCCATGTGTAACAGGCGTTCGGCCTCCGATTCCATCATCTGGCTCACGGGGATGCCCGTCCATTGAGCGACAACCTGAGCGATGTCATCTACATCAACAACCTCATCAAGTTTATGCTCGGCTTCCCATTTATCGCGCAACTGGTTGAATTCGGTCTCGAGGCGCAAACGTTCGGCTTTTTTGCGCGCGGCGCGTTCGTAATCGCGTTCGATGCCGGCCTGTTCCTCTTCAGCGCGTAATTTTTCGATTTCGGTTTTCATCTCTTTCAATTCAGGCGGCAGAGAGAACAAAGCCACGCGCAATTTAGCAGCGGCCTCGTCCATCAGATCAATGGCTTTGTCCGGCAAGTGACGGTCGGTCACATACTGAGCAGAAAGTCGCGCGGCAGCAACCAGGGCATCATCGGAAAAGTGCACTTTATGATGGGCTTCATATCGATCGCGAAGCCCCATCAGCATTTTGATGGTGTCTTCCACGGTGGGCTCATCCACATAAACCGGGGCAAAACGGCGTTCCAGAGCCGAGTCCTTTTCGATGTGCTTATGGTACTCATCCAGCGTGGTTGCGCCGATGCACTGCAGCTCACCGCGAGCCAGCGCCGGCTTGAGCATGTTCGAGGCATCCATTGCTCCCTGGGCAGCCCCGGCGCCGACTACGGTGTGCAATTCATCAATGAAGAGGATGATCTCACCCTCTGATCGTTGCACCTCTTCAATGGCGGCTTTCAGGCGCTCTTCAAATTCACCGCGAAAACGGCTTCCCGCAATCATTGCGCCAAGGTCTAGTGAGACCACCCGCTTGCCCATTAAGATTTCGGGTACATCATTGCTGGCAATTTTCTGCGCCAGACCTTCTACAATAGCGGTCTTGCCGACCCCGGCTTCGCCGATTAGAACCGGGTTGTTTTTCGTGCGTCGCGAGAGGATTTGCATCACCCGGCGAATTTCATTATCCCGACCGATGACCGGATCCAGTTTGCCTTCACGGGCCAGTTGGGTCAAATCCCGCGAGTATTTTTCCAGGGTTCGGTAACGGGTTTCGGCTTGTGGGTCGGTTACCCGTTGACCGCCGCGCAACTGCATAATGGCATCCAGCACCCGCTCGCGGGTGAGGCCGTTGCTTTCCAGAAGACGGGCAGCCGGTGTGTTCCGCTCACTGAGAATCGCCAAGAAGATGTGCTCGGTTGAGATGTATTCATCCTTAAGGCGGCTGGCCTCTTCGTTTGCCAGATCCACAATCCGTTTGACACGCGGCGTGATGAAGATCTGGCCGGCTCCACCGCCAAAAATGCTGGCTTTGGGGCTGGTGCGCAAGATGTAATCCAGCCGATCGGCGAGCATGTTCGGGTCAACCTTCAAAATTTCCAAAATTTGAGAGATGACCCCTTGTGGTTGTTCAATTAAAGCGAGCAGAATGTGCTCGGTATCAATCTGATTATGGCCGTAGCGCTGAATAATTTCCGCAGCGCGTTGAGCGGCTTCCTGAGCTCTTTCGGTAAAACGATCAAATCGCATCATAGTTCGTTATCCTTCAATTATGGTTAAACAATGCCTTCGTTGGAATTATAGCATCGCCTTTGTCAGTATTTTACAAATAGTGTATAAGAAATCTATCATCATTTTAGTTTTTCTGAGGGGCGAAAACAAGCACTTAATCACGGGTGTACACTATTCTGCCTTCCACCATCGTAAAGAGGATATTTCCATCCTCATCCATCAGAAACAGGTCAGCGTCTTTACCGGGTTCCAGACTGCCTTTCTGGTGGGCAATCCCGATTGTGCGGGCTGGATAAAGAGAAGCGCTCAAAATCGCCTCTTCCAGCGGTGCGCCGGTTGCATTGACAAAGTTGTGGAGGGCTTTCTCAAGCGTCAAGCCGCTGCCTGCCAGTGTGCCATCCAATAAAGCGACCTTGCCTTGTTTAACCTGCACCGGACGATTGTCCAGAATATACTGACCATCCGGCAGGCCGGTTACACGGGTGCTGTCGGAAATCAGCACAATCCCTTCACAGCTGCGCAGTTGATAAAGGATGCGCTGGGCAACGGGGTGGACGTGGATGTTATCAGCAATCAGCTCGCAGCGCAGTTCGGGCATGGTCAGACCGGCACCCACGACGCCGGGTTCACGATGATGAAGCGGGCTCATGGCATTAAAGCAATGGGTCAGCAGTCTTACTCCCCGCTCAACAGCAACTTGCATTTGCTCGTAGGTTGCGCTGGTATGACCGGCGGCGACGGTAATGCCCCGCGAAACGCAGGCGTCAATCAACCAGAAGTTTTCGGGGAATTCCGGTGCCAGTGAAACTACCTTAACCATTTCGTGCTGGATGAGAGAAAGGGCTTCTTCATGGTCGGTTGCCTGACGGATGAATTGAATGGCTTGCGCACCGGCGCGATTGGGATTCATGTAAGGGCCTTCCAGGTAGGCGCCTAATAAGGCTGCGCCATTGCGGATGCGCCCATAGGCATTCCCAATCGCATCCAAAGCCTTGAGCAAGGCGGCCTGGGGGGCTGCCCAGGTTGCAGCCAGGAAAGAGGTCACTCCATGTTGAACCAGAAATTGAGCAATCTCTTCAATGGCGTGCAGGTCAGCGTCCATGAATTCAAAGCCCATTGCGCCATGAATATGTAAATCCATCAGACCGGGAAGCAGGTGATTTTGACCGGCATCCAGTTTCTCCTGGGCTTTTTGCATCTCGGTTGCCGGTGGTTGACCGTGCCCCAAACGAGAAATCGTACGATTTTCAACTACAATCCAGCCGGGGGATAAGATTTCATTCGGCGTATAAATTCGGGCATTCCAAATTAATGTTCCCATATAATTGTTCCTCACCGCTTTGGTTAAGTTGATTGTAATCCGAAAACGAAAAGGTTTGTATTTTGGGGAGGGCGGAATTGGAAAACGGACCCATATGCTGAGCGGGTTTTCAAGCGCCGATAAGCGGTGTACAATTTTGTTATGGACGTTGCCCTGCTTTCTTCCCGCCAACATATCCGTCCGCTACGCAGCCGAAAAGATATTCTGGCAGTGGCCGATTTAATTGAGATTTGCTTTGCCGATCATATGGATGTGGATGGGAGAGAGTACATTCGTTATCTGCGGCGCTTCGCTGTACCGGATGAAGGTCTGGCCGGTAAACTTTTGGAGCCGTTTCAAGTACCGGTGCGAGGATTGGTCTGGGAGGAAGATGGTCAAATTGTCGGCAACCTGAGCCTGATCTCGTTCAACAGGCAAGGGAAACGCTACACTCTGATTGCCAATGTAGCCACTCACCCGGCTTATCGTCGGCGTGGAATTGCCCGCCACCTGACCGAAACCGCTTTGCAGCAAATTCGCGAGCGGGGAGAAAATGAAGCCTGGTTGCATGTCCGCGAGGATAACCCGGCAGCCATTCAATTGTACCGGTCCCTGGGTTTTGAGGAACGATGCCGGCGCACCAGCTGGATGTGGGAACCGCACTCCGGATTTCTGCCAAAAGTCAACCATGAAAAAATTCGGATTGTATCTCGCCAGCCCGGCGATTGGCCGCATCAAAACCGCTGGTTGGATGAAGTCTATCCGGCAGAAATAACCTGGAACCTTCCGTTGGATAAAAACCGCCTGAAACCCAATTTCTGGAAGGACTTGTGGAACTGGTTGAATGGTGGCGAAGCCTTGCACCTTTCGGCACGTTGGATTGATCATTTGGTGGGCGTGGCTTCCTGGCAGCCGACTTCGGCTTACGCGGATATGATCTGGTTGGCTGCCGCAGCCGAACACGAAGATGAAGTCATTCCGGTCTTGTTGTCAGCAGCCGGCAGGCGGCTGCATAATGGAAGACCTCTGGCGGTTAACTATCCTGCGCAACGGGCAACGGAGGGTTTCCGCCGGGCCGGCTTTCAAGCGCATGTTACCTTGATCTGGATGCGTATCCAACTTTGATATGGTAAAGGAGGAGAAAATGAAAAAATTGTTAATCCGGCTGGCAATCAACGCTGTGGCTCTGTATGCAGCAGTTGCCTTGTTGAAGGATTCTTATATCTTTCCGAACGATCCGGATAACTGGCTCAGTTTTATCTGGCTGGCATTGATCTTTGGGGTGGTCAACGCCGTCATCCGGCCCATTCTGATGGTGATGAGCTGCCCGCTGATCATTTTGACGCTGGGATTAGGCACCCTGCTGATCAATACGTTGATGTTTGTTCTTGCCGGCTGGATTGGTACCCAGTTCGGTGTGGGATTTGAAGTCAACGGTTTCTGGGGGGCATTTTTTGGCGCATTAATCACCAGTGTGGTCAGTTTCGTACTGAGCCAGTTGTTCCGGGACGAGTTGAAGAAATAGCCTGCAAAAAGTAACCGTCCGCCGAAAAAGGCGGGCGGTTACTTTTTAAGTTAGATTTTTATGGCAAAGTGAATCGAAGGACAACACGATTGGCAGCGTCACTGACCCAAACATGACCGTCCTTGTCCACGGCGACCCCGGCTGCCAGGCCAAATCCGTCAATACCGGGGCTGTAATCACCCCATGTACGCACAAACTGGCCTTCCTCGGTAAACTGGATCACGCGGTAGCCTTCGGGGTCGGTGACAAAGACACTGCCTCGGTTGTCCACGGCAATATAGGGTTTGTTTTCCAGCGATTGACCAAACCAGCCAAAAATGTCCCAGGAGCGGAGGAAGAAGGTTCGACCGCTTTGGGGGTCAATTTGAAAGACCTGTACTCGTTGATTCCAGGTGTCGGTCACAAATACCTGATCCTGTGAGTTGATGGCAATTCCGACCTGTTCATCAAACTGACCCGGATCAATGCCAGGGCTGCCAAACTCGTCGAGGAAATTGCCGTTTTGGTCAAAGATGACAATTCGCTTGTTACCGGTATCGGTTACAAACAGTCTGCCCCGCGAATCAAATGCCAGGTCGCGCGGCCCCCAGAAGGCTTCCGGTGCAACGCCCTGACCAAAAAATCCCCACATGGTCACAAATTGACCATCGGCGGTAAATTTTTGAATCCGATGATTCCAGGTGTCGGCCACAAATACCGAGCCGTCCGGAGCTACAGCAACACCCCAGGGCTCGTAAAATGTCCCGCCTGGAGCACTGCCTTCGGCAAGGTTGGCAAAGGAACCCCAACGGTGGAGTAACTCCCCTTGTGGGGAAATGTGGAGTATCTGATGCAAACCGCTATCGGCAATATACAGGCTGCCGTCGGGGGCGATGGCAATTTTACGGGGTGAGCCAAACTGGATTGCACTGCCGGGTTGGCCGATGACTTGATCGGGCAGTAACTCTAGCACACCGTTGACATACGGGTCGGTTGGCTGCTGTTGGCTGGTTGTGGGTGCCGCCCCATAATTCCAGATCAATGAAAGAATGTCATTGCGGATGTACATCTTGAGTTTTTGTGAAGGCTGCCATGTTTCGACGGTTAAATTGGGATTGTTGGTTAACTGAGCATACTCTGTGTAGTCGCGGTCACGCCAGATTTTGAATATGGCTGATCGCATGGCCGGGTCACGCAGCGCATTCCAGATTCGATCCCAGGTCAGGTTGTAGTAATCCTGCATCGGCCACCACAGGCGTTGATATTCGAAACTCTGGAAGGTGCCGCGGGTGATCGAATCAAGGCGTGACCAGTTCTTTTCGCCGGCGATGATGATGGGCGAGTCGCGCAAATCACGGGTGACATTGTCTGTAAAGTAGCGTTTATTGGGATAATCGCGGAAGTACCACCAGTAGGGGTACAACGCATCGTTATCATAAGCCACATTGATATTCTTTCCGCTGGCTGTTCGCCGCGAGATCTCCTCAACCTGTTCCAGAATGTCTTTCGGGCCGCGGGCAGCATGAGCATATACCAAAAATTCTTTGGCGTTGTCGTAATTGATGTAATTGGCTGTGTAGGCGGTACGCGCCGTCATCACTGCCATATATACGGCAATTCCAGCCACAAACAGGCGCAGGATGGCAGAAGGCTGCCAGTCTTGTAAAACTCGCACAATTCCCCAAAGGGAAAGGCTGAAAGCCAAGGTGGAAAAAATAAACAGGGAGGTAGATTGGAGTTGTTCAAGGGTATTCCCCTGAAAGGGTGGCTGAGAGCCAAGCAGTGTACCCAGCAAGCCGCCCAAACCGGTCAGGGCAACCGGTACGAGAATCACCGCAAGCCAGGCGTGATTTTCTTTGAGTTTTTGCCACGGGGTGGTTTCTACCAGATAACCGAAACCCCAGGCTGCCGAAATCAAGAAGGGGACGGCAATGTGAACGGTTAACCAGGGCATTTTTTCGCCGGCGATCGAGTAAGCAACCAAGGAGGTCAAAGCCCAAAACAGGAAGAGTGCCAGAGTGGGCAATGGCCGTTCTTGAAGGAAAACCGGTGAGGGAGTTGGCTCTTCTGCGATTTCGGAGTCGGGAATTGCCTCTTCTACTTCAGCCGAAGGTGCGTTCGTGAGATGATCGGGATTCTGGATGGTTTGGCTGAGCCGCTCACCTGAAAAGGATGAGAAGCGATTGTAACGAACGCCAAAGTAAACGGCCAGCAGCGTGCCAAACATTGCCAGGAATTCATAAATGGGCATCTGGATCAGAATGTAGTAATAAAAAGGCTGTTCACCCCGATGGACTCCCTGCTGTTCCAGCCAGTAGCCTAATGAACCGACAATACCGGTGAAAAACCCAAAACCGTTGGTAAAGAGTGTCGTGTAAAAAACGGTGAAGATGCCGTAGAAGATGGCAAAGTTGACCAACCAGAGTTTTGGTTTCCAGAGGAGACCAATTCCCACTCCAAGTGCGGTAAGAAGAATCAGAAAGATGCCGGTGCGAAGGAGGCTTTCCGGCGAATAATCAATCGGATTCCAGTTTTGACGAAGCAAGGAACCAATGATCTTCACCGGAAAGGCGGTTAATAAGGGCAGGATCAAGGAACCGGTCAACACTAATAAGTCAAAGGAGCGATCCTCTTTGAGGGCTTGCCAGCCGATGTTTCTTAGCAAAATGACGGCAGCAATTACCCCCAACACCAGCGCGACGATCACTCCGCCGAGTTCGACCAGCTGAATTGGAGTAAATGTTTGGCCAAGGGCTTCTTGAATCTCACTGGCATTTTTGTTGACAATCGCATTCCAGCCGGCCAGGAGGACGACAAAGACCAGCAGGATCAATGCGGTGGAAAGCAGGGTCATGAATAATCTGCGCGCCTGTTGATTTTCCCAGCGGGCTTTGCCGATATGTTCCATGAAGAGGAACGCCAGAAAGATCAGCAATTGGGCGGTGTAGATGTAGGCCGTTTCTTTGGTGGCAAATTGAAGCGCGCTAACCGCTGTGAGCAGGTAAAGCATGCTGCGCTCGCCTTTTTCGAGATAGCGCAGTACGGCAAAGAGGGTTAGAACTGCATAGAGGGCTACAAATGCTTCATTGCGGGTGTAGCGTCCGTAAAAAAGCAGGTAGGGGGAAATCAGGAAAAGGTAACCGCCAATGAGCGAGCCAACTTTGCCAAGATAACGTCGAAAAGCAAAGGTGACAAACAACACGGTAGCCACACTAAAAAGTGCAGCCGGAATGCGCGAGGTAAAATCATTAGCGCCGAAAAGGAAGTAAGAGAGGGCAACCAGATGAAATTGAACCGGCCCATGCGTTACCGGGTCATGGCGGTAGCCTTTACCAATGGCAAGGTCGTAAGAAGGCACCACATGGTTGACTTCGTCATGACTCATCACCCGTTCGCCAAGCAGGTAAAATCGGCTGAACAACGTCAGGCCGATTAAGACGGCAATCAAAATAAAATAGGGGGTGATTTGTGGGAGGTCTCGAAGCAGAGGGCGATCCAGCCAGCTCGCTGAAGAGGATGATTCGCGGGTGTTTTCCATAGTGGTTAGCAATGAGTAAGCGGATTTTTTTGGGTATATCTTGCGATGATGACTATACTTTAAGTTTGATTTTCTGACAAGTGCAACCTGTTCGGTTGACGGATTGGTTTCTCGATTCTATACTCATTTCAGCATGTGAATCAATTTGCGTACGAGGAATCTCATGTCCAAATCCAGCCGCTATGCGATGTTCGCTCTGTTATATTTTGCCCAAGGGGCGATTCTGAGTTATTTTACCGCTCTCAACTCTCTTTATTTACTTCGTTTTGATTTGACGATGAGCCAAATCGGACTGGTTGGGGCAATCGGACTGATTCCGTTTGTATTGAAAATTTTCCTAGGGATGTTGAGCGACCGGGTCAATTTAGCCGGTTGGGGATACCGAAAACCCTACATTGTTATCGGTTTGCTCGTTCAAAGTGCCTGTCTGCTGATCGTTCCCCAAATTAATCCGGGAAGTCAGTATGGCTTATATGCGCTGCTGGCTTTTGTTTTGATGCTGGGAATGGCTTTGTACGATACCTGTACCGATGGTTATGCTCTGGATACTACACCCCTTGAAGAACAAGGGACTATTCAGGGGTTTATGGTTGGCGGCCGGGCATTAGGAGTGGTTGCCATTTCGGCGATTTTAGGCGTGCTGGTGGAAGTTTGGGGCTGGCCGACGGCATTTTACAGTCTGGCAGTTCTTTCGTTGATTCCCCTTCCACTGGTATTGCAAATTCGGGAAAAGCCACGCAAAGCCGAACAGCAATTTTCCTGGGGGGCTTTCCGGGCTTTTACTAAGGTGTCCGTCATTTCGCTGGCGGTGTTGGGGGCGTTGTACTCGCTGATCATCAACGGTGCAAATCAACTGGTCAATCCTTTTTTGCAAAATCAATTTGGAATTACGTATGCCGCGGCAGGGTTTGTGACGACGGTATGGGGCATTGGGGTGGTGTTGGGTTCGCTGGCGGGCGGGCGGTTGACCGACCGCTGGGGACAACAACCATCCGTGATTCGAGCCATGTTCCTTTCACTGGGGGCAATTTTGCTGCTGGCGTTCACCAGCGCGGCATGGATGGTCTGGCCGTTGGTTATTCTGTTTGGACTGGCTTACGGTTTTTATGAGACGGTTTATTTCGCGCTTTCGATGAGCAAGACTGACCCGCGCATTGCCGCTTCCATGTTTTCCATATTGATGGCAGTGGCCAATATTGGGACAGGCATTGGACTGGCATTGAGCGGCACGCTGGTGGATTCGATTGGTTTTGGGTTGACATTCATGGTATTGGCGGGTTTGAATTTGCTTGCAATCCCCTTAGTCGGGCTTATTTTTGGAAGGCGGCAAGCCGTTTCAGCGCCGCTTTCATGAAACGGAGGATCGAATGGAAGGCAACGGTAGCGTTGTGAAATTTCAACTTCCCTTTCCGGATAGCTACTGGGTTATCCCCGGCCGCCTGCTCGCGGGCGAATACCCCGGTGCCATTGAGGAACATTCTGCCCGTAAAAAATTAGTCAGCCTGTTGCATTGCGGTGTCAACGCAGTTCTCAACCTGACGGAGGAAGGCGAACTGGTGGATTATGCTTCGTGGTTGATGGAAGAAGCGGCCGATTTCGGGTTGGATGTGGAAATCAGACGAATGCCGATCCGTGATTTTTCGACACCCGGTGTGGTGGAAATGATGGCAATTTTGAACCAGATGGATGAGTGGCTCAATCAGGGTAAAACGGTGTATGTGCATTGCTACGGCGGGATCGGCCGAACGGGTACAGTGGTAGGATGTTACCTGGTGAGAAAGGGGTTATCACCACGCCAAGCTTTGCAGCAAATTGCAGAACTTCGCCGCGGCACACCGGATCACTGGCGGCGTTCGCCTGAAACGGACGAACAAGTGGAGTTTGTGCTGAGCTGGCGGAAAGACCAGTAAGAAAAGGATTAAGGAAGATGGAAATTGAGATTGTCCCTTTTGAGATAAAGGATTACGACGAGGTTTATCAACTGTGGCAATCATGCGAAGGAATTGGTCTCAGCGAAGCGGATTCCCCAAACCGAATTCAGCGTTATCTTGAACGTAATCCGGGCTGTAGTTTTGTGGCTCGTAAAGATGGGCAGATTGTCGGAGCTGTGTTGGGCGGACATGATGGCCGGCGCGGTTATTTGCATCATCTGGCCGTTCATCCGGCGGCGCGTAAAATGGGTATTGGCAGCAGTCTGGCGGCGACGGCTTTAAGAGAATTGAGCCGGCAGGGGATTGATCGGGTGCATATCTTTGTGTATGCGGATAATCGGGCGGGAATTGCTTTTTGGGAAAGGATTGGCTGGCGGCTGCGTAACAATCTGGTATTGATGTCCATTGATCTTCAAAACCGCTTTACCGACTGAGCGAATTGAATAGCCGCTGGAGCGGTTTATCCAGCACAGTGAGCAGGCAAAAGCACGAAAAGCAAACCAAAGCAACCACAATCAAGATGCTGCTCAGCAGCGAACGCCGTAAAGTTCTCCAACGGGGCATCTTGATTTCACGCCATTGAGGAGCGGAATCCCAGTTGAGTTCCGGGTTCGAGAAGGTATTCCCTTGGGGGGAAATCACTTCGATTTCAGGGCGTGGGGGTTGGTCTATCTTTGTGCCAGCCATCTGTTCGGCTTGAATCGGCCGCTCAGCGCGAATGAAAATACCACAATACTCGCAAACCACTCCGGCGGGGGATTGAGAGTCGGGTAAAGGCGCACCACAGGCTGGGCAGTTAGGACTTTGCAACATTTTCCGAGAACCTCATTGGGAAAGGGGATTGACTAAAGAGCCTCTGGCTCTAGTTCAAAAGGTTTGACATGTCTTTGGCTGAAGAATAAGCAGAGATTAAAATCCATTTTTGAATTTTACCCGTTATTGGATAGGCCTGCTATCCATCCTGGCATTGCTCTTTTCTGCTTGTGTTCCACGTTTGGATCTTCAAGAATTTGAGTCGGTTGAAACAAAACAATCCAAATTAAGGTACCTCGCTTTGGGTGATTCCTATACGGTTGGGGAAGGTATAAGTAAGGGGGATTCACTGCCTTATCAACTGGTGGATGAATTGGCGGAAGAGGGTTATTCATTTGGAGAACCATTGGTGATTGCGCGCACAGGATGGACAACCGATGAGTTGATCCGCGCAATGGATGAAAAACCACCTGAGGGAAGGTATGATCTGGTTACCCTGCTTATCGGGGTCAATAATCAATTTCGTGGATATTCTCTGGAAATCTACCGAAGTGAATTCGGAGAATTGCTGGAGCGTTCCATTGAATATGTCGGCAGCAACCCAGCCTGTGTGATCGTGCTCTCTATACCCGATTGGGGAGTTACGCCATTTGCTCAAAGGATGGGATTCGAACGAGGACAGATTTCTCTCCAAATTGACCGCTTCAATTGGATTAACCGCGAGGAATCCGAACTGGCGGGGGTGAGATATGTGGATATCACAGCGATTTCTCGTCGGGCTGGAGATGAGGTAAATTGGGTTGCAGCAGACGGGTTACATCCTTCGCGTAGCATGATTCAGGCGTGGGTAGAGAAGACTCTCCCTGAAGCAAAAGCCTGTTTGAATGAAAAATAAAAAATTTTGCAATTTTGCGACTTGACCTAGCGGGTTGGGTTGGGTATGATTTACCAATCTAAAAAAAAGAGGCAAGAAAATGGTCAAGATCCCGCGCTGTATGAGTACCCAACATCCCGATAATGTGCAAGTTCCCTTCTTTTCGGATAATTCCGAGCTGCAAGGGGAAGACGAAGTGCAGGAAGCCTATTATGTTTTTTCGCATCTCGGCTGTGATGAGCAGATGTGGGATTACGAAGGCAAGGAAGTTGATAATTTTGTCATTAAAAAATTATTGACTACCTATACCTCGTATTTTCAGCAAAACTTAATCGGCAGAGACGTTTTTATCACGCCGCGCATCCCAAACCCGGCGGTTGAACGCAGTGAGGCAAAAATCCTGCTGGAAACCCTCGGCAGTATTCCGCGTTCTTACGATGCGGCTGAGATATTTCAGGCCGGACACCCCGCCCCGATTTTTGAAGTTATCCTGCCAATGACCATCTCGGCTGAGGATTTGAACCGGATTTATGTTTATTACGAACACTTTGTGGCAGGACGCAACAACACAAAGCTGCCCGGCACGGATCTCACCATTGGGGAATGGCTGGGACAGTTTCGCCCACAACGTATTCACGTGATTCCTTTATTCGAGGCGGTGGAACACATGCTGGCTGCGGCGGATGTGATGGAAGAATACCTGCGGGATAAGCCATTAGAATATCATCGGGTGTTCCTGGCCAGGTCCGATCCGGCGATGAATTCCGGGTTGGTCAGTACGGTACTGGCCAATAAAATTGCCTTGAAGCGGCTTGAAAAATTGGAAAAGAGGCTGGGAAAGCCACTCTATCCAATTCTGGGGGTGGGTTCTGCGCCTTTTCGCGGGCATCTTAAACCTTCAACCGTCGAACAGGTGGTGCAGGAATACCCTTCGGTGCAGACTTTCACGATTCAATCGGCGTTCAAGTATGATTATCCGGCCCTGCAAGTAGGGCAGGCCATCCGCCGGCTGCATGAGTTGCCGCGCAGGGCGGCTCAAGAAGTGGATGAGAAGCGTTGCTTTGAAATAATGGAGAAGTACACTCAAGCCTATCGAGAAGCAATCATGGAACTGGCCGGGGTGATTAACAATGTTGCTGCTTATGTGCCCCGCCGGCGTAAACGCAAATTACACATCGGTTTGTTCGGTTATTCCCGCAATGTCAACGGTGTTTCGTTGCCACGCGCCATTTCCTTCACGGCAGCGTTGTACACCATTGGTCTGCCCCCGGAATTGTTGGGTCTGCAATCTTTGAGCAACGAAGATCTGGCGTTTCTGCGCCAAACCTACATCAACCTTGATGCTGATCTGCAGGCTGCCTTACGCTTTGCGGATCTGGAAAATCCATTCCTTAAGAAGGAGTTACGGCAGGCTATTGACCGGTTGGGGATTTCAGTGGAAGTTAACCAGGATCACCTGGAAATCAGCCGTCGGGTGGTGGAAGCCGTGCGGAACAATCGCTTCCACCGGTTGGATGAATGGATCCTTCAGGCGGCAAATTTACGCCAGTTTTTAGGATGAGATTGTTGGTAGCAGAAAAAGGCTTCCCCACCAATTTCGGGGGGAAGCCTTTTAGCGGTTTGGTTCTTTGGGGTTAGATAAAGACGATCTGAGCGCCTTCGGTCATGTCCATGAAGTCGCCGGCTGTAACGATGTCAATCACCCCCTCGACGAAATCGTCTTTGGTCAGACCCATCATGTCCACCGACATTTTGCAGGCATACAATTTCGCGCCAGCATCTACCAGCATTTGCAGGTATTCGCGCACCGGTGGCACTTCCAAAGCCTTCATTTTGTCTTTCATTAACTTAGTGGCAAATGCGGTCATTCCGGGCAGGATGCCAACGATGTTGGGAATGCCCAGATTACCCGGTATACCCATCATGCTCATCTTCATGCTGGTGTTAGCTACCGGGGCAATTTCCAGATGATCAACGCGATGTTTGTTGATGATGTCCAATCCCCAGAAAGTGAAGAAAATGGTGACATCAATGCCATTCCCGAGGGCTGCCCAACCCATCACCAGTGCAGGCAGTGCCATATCTAGCGTGCCTTTTGAGCAGATAAATGCTATCTTGCGTTCGTCAGACATTGCAGTTTCTCCTTATTCCACTTTAAGTATTTGGAGTGCGGATTTATACACAGCCCTCGGGTTTGCCCAGTCCAGCAATCCGGGCGACCTTCTTGGCAGGTCCTTTGGGGAACAGGGCGAAGAGTTCCTTCGTTGAAACCCCCGTACCCACTGTAATCTGTCGAAGGGTAGGTGCCTTGCCGCTTGCGCCTGCGGACTGCCGGCAGAAGTTGATAATCTTCCAGTGTTCAGCAGTCAGCTCGGGGATGCCTTCTTCTTTGGCGATTTCGACGGCAATTTCCTCAGTCCATTCATTTGGATTGATCATGAAGCCTTCTTCGTTGACTTCAACGGTCTTTCCTGCAATTGTTTTTGCAACCATGATTTTTTCCTCCGGTTTTTTTTTAGAATTGATTTAGTATGAGCTTCACGCTCAGGGTTTATGAACTGGATTGGACGGGTTGTCCATTGACACTTTGCACGCCAATGGCGCGTAAAATCCGCAGGGTTAGCGCCAGACCGCGCCGCACGGCCGGGTCTTGCATCTGACGCAGTATGCTCCACATGGAGGTATCCACCGGTTGAGACACTTCTTCTTCCGCCAACAATAAGGTGTTGCGCACAAATGACATGATTTCCGGTTGGGTCATATCTTTGACCGTATTCAAGATCAGGACAATGTTATCGCTCAGCCGATTGACATCTTCCTCGGTGAAGGAAGTTACCACATTGTCCACCAGCCGGCCACCGCCGCGCGCAAAGGCGAAATACCCTTTTCGGTCGAGTTCATCCATCAAATCGGTCAGTTTGGTGATCATCTCACGACTGATCGGACCTACCGTGGCGAGCAGGTCACTCAGGCTATCCAGTTGGTCGAGCAGCATTTCCAGCTGAGGTACATGCCGGAGAAGTTTCTTGCTCAGGCGCAGCAGGTCCTCCATGCGGATTTCTTCCTGCACTTCCTCGAGTTCGCGGGTGACGATGTCCATTGCCTCGCGGGCAATCGGCATGGCCGTATCCACGAGGTCGGCGCGTGATTCTCTTTCCTGTTGTGCCAGACGTGCCTGTTCTGTCAGGTAAGCCACCTGTGCGGTTAGCGCATCCAGTTTTTGGTTGAGAGCCAGGAGATCGGTTTCAAGAGTCATGATCCCTCCTATACCAATCGCTTACCACTCATGCTCATTTCAGAGGGAAGGGGGACTTCCATGCCTTTGAGCAAAAGATGCCAGTACATCCAGCGGAACATCAGCTTGCCCCAATGGTTGAATTCCGACTCTTCCAGCAGAGTCAATGGCCCAATTCCCGGCAGAGGGTAGCGCCCCGGTAAAGGTTCCTGCTCGTAGTTGAAGTCAATCATCAAACCTTTACCAAAGCCTGTCTCGATGAAGCAGTTGGCGTGACCGTCAAAATAGGGCTTTAATTCATGGCCTTCCACATAACGCAGGAAGTTTTCAGTGAACAGGTCAATGGCAAAGTGGGCGGTGGCGCCGGCTTTCGAAGCCGGAGCGTCGGAGGCATCCCCCAGAACGAAGATATTATCATAGGCTTTGGAACGCAGGGTGTATTGATCTACGGGAACGTAGTTCAATTCATTGCCCAGGCCGGAACGGGCGACAAACTCAGCCCCCTTGTTGAGGGGCACGGTCACGAGCAAATCGTATTCGATTTCGCGCTCATCGTAGGAAACGATTTTTTTAGCATCCGGTTCAACCCGTTCGATCATAAAATCAGCCTCAACCTGGATATTCTTGCGCTCCAACAGTTCACCCAAGAGACGGGAGGCAACCGGTTTTGTAAATGCACCTGGGAGGGGAGTAGCGTAAATGATTTCCACGCGGTCGCGTTTGCCGTGTTTGTGAAAGTGCCAATCGGCCAGCATGATGAATTCCAGAGGTGCGACCGGGCACTTAATCGGATTTTCAACCACATTGACCACCAACCGCCCGCCTTCCCAATTGTGAAGCATCTGGTTTAGTTTCAGGCTGGTATCCAGCGTGTAGAACGAATGAATGGATTTTCCCCATTCATGTTCAGCCATGCCGGGGGTTTCTTCAGGGTGGATGTCGGTACCGGTGGCAATGATCAAATAATCGTAAGAAAGGGATTGTTTGTTGGCAAGCCGGACAAGCCGTTGCACAGGATCAACCTCTTCGACTGCGGACTGGATGAGTGTGAGCGGGGCAGAGATGTAATCCCGTTTGGGCTTGATGACATCTTTCCTGGTGTACATTCCAAAAGGAATGAACAGGAAACCGGGTTGATAGTAGTGGATTGGATCAGGGTCAACCAGCGTGATTTGCCATTCATCCAGATCCATGACTCGCTTGAAGCGATTGGCTACAATTGTTCCAGCCGTACCTGCACCTAAGATGACCAGTTTTTTCATGGAAACTTGCTCCTTTTATCAGGAAATTTGAGTGAGATTAGCGATTTGCTGTAATCTTTCGATGAAAGATGTTCGTTCGCGCAGGATGCCCTCGACCGCTCGGGCAGCAATTGCCGGCCATGAATTCACTCGGCTATGGATGTCCGGAGGGATGCGCGGAATCTTTTCGAAGGCATCTTGAAGCAGGTCAAAGGGGATGTCGTATTGTTGGGAGAGCTCCTCAAGCCGTTGTTGGGCGGTTTCGGAAGAATGCCTCAAACAGCCTCCGGTGACAAACCAGCCGATCCGTTTGGAATTTTCCATCACAGGATGAACCCAATAACTCAATCCGGCATGGCAGGTGAGAAGATTTTCGCCCGCGGCTGCCTGACGGGCGAATTCTCGCCAGTTTTGCAGGCAGGCAGCCCGTCCACTGGCGCTTTTCCAGAGCAGGCGGCAAAAATCACAGGGATTGCTGATTTCGGTTTGGGGGTCGCCTTCCACATCCAGGATGATGGCACTCAGGCCGCTTACTTCGGCGAAGAGATCCTGTACAGGTTGAACGCAATGAGCTGGAAAAGCGGCGGTTAATTCCGCTGCGGCTGCACTTTCTACGGAAGATCCGCTTCCACTGCTGAGCAATTTTTCAACGTTGCTGCGTGGGAAGCGCCATTGCTGACCGATTTTGACCCCTTTCAACCGCCCATCTTGCAGCATGCGGTAAATGGTAATGCGGTCAACTTTGAGCAGTTCCTGAACCTGACGGGTAGTAAGTAATTCTTCCATAGTTTGATATAAAAAGTTATAACAACCTGTATCAGCCTTATCATAGCCCGCTAAAAGAATTGTGCAAAGTGATGAATGTCATGACGAATGTCATATCGTTCTTTTCTTCACAATCGATTCTGTCTAATCTTTTGAGGTTCTTGCAATTGATTTCACCCGATGAGAAAGTTATTATTAACCCTGTCTACAACATTATCTATCCCAATGAATTTTTTGAGATCAGCGGGTTCAAAGGTGAATGCGTTAGAAGACTGATCTTGTGCGGATCGGATTAGACAATTGTGCAAGACGAGAAATTTTTATGGGAGAGATATAATGAATGAAGGTCAACTGGATTGGCTCGAATCCGGGCAATTTATCACTCTGACCACCTTTCGAAAAAATGGTCAGGCTGTTCCAACGCCGGTTTGGTTTGTCTGGCAGGATGACCGCTTATATGTTTATACACAAGAACAATCCGGAAAAGCCAAACGAATCCGTGCTAATGGACGGGCATTAATCGCTCCCAGTGACGTTCGCGGAAATCCGCTGGGAGACTTCATTGACGCTCGCGGGAAAATCCTGAGGGATGCAGATAAAATCAAACAGGTTGACCGCCTGTTTGATAAAAAGTACGGCATTCAGCGCAAATTGATCGGTTTAATGTCCCGCTTTCGGGGTGGTCGTTCGCAGGCAACCCCCTGCTTTTTGGAATTCGTTTTGAATCCGGAAAAAGAAACCGCTGGTTAGGGATTATTCAGATTGCTCGATTGAGTTTGTCGAGGTGAGAGTTGACTCGCTCTGACCAACGGGCGGGGTTGATTGTAAAGCCTGCAACCGCTGTTCGGCGCTGGTTAACTTTTCTTTGAGTTCCTCAATTTCTTTTTCAAGAGAAGCAATTTTTTTATTACGGGCAGCCAGCTGCCAGCGAGTTCGAATTGAACCGGGCAGGATTGTCAGCAGGCCAATGATCACGCCGACAAATGCTGCCAGCAGCAAAACCAGTGCCAGTGATTGATTAAACTGCCAGACAAAAAAACTTACGCTGACAGCAGCGGTGTTCTGAAGTGCAAAGATGACCGCAATTACCGCAATGATTAAAGCCAGAATCAGTAGCAGTGTGATCATCGTCGAAACCTCCTGTGCGTAAAAATCTAATCCTCGTGACAGGCAAAAGCCATCCCAACCGCGCCGGGGCCAATGTGAGCGCCGATAACCGGGCTGATTGTAGAATACCAGGTTTGTTGAAGGCGATTTCCCAGCCGATCCTTAACGAGATTGAGTAAAGTTTCGGCCAATTCGGGAATATCTGCGTAAAGGCTGGCCGCGATGATACGGCTACATTTTCCCACTTTTCTTTCCATCAATTCGACCATTCGCTGCATGGCGCGGCTCATCGTGCGGACTTTTTCGCAGGACTCAATGACGCCATTGCGGGTTTCGAGGATGGGGTGAATTTTCAAGGCTGAACCCACTAACGCCGCTGCCCCGCCGATGCGGCCGCCGCGGTGTAGAAATTCCAGTGTGCCGGGGATGAAATAGGTATGACTGGCCTCTCGAATTTTTCGGGCAATTCGTTCGCATTCCGCCAGAGTTGCACCCTGTGCCGCAGCGCGGGCGGCTTCGACTACCTGAAAGGCCATCGCCGCTGCCCCGGTAAGGGAATCAAATACCCGAATTTTTTCTGATGCCAGCTCGCGGGCTGCCTGAATGGCTGCGGCCACGGTTCCGGAAACCTTCCCAGAGATGTGAATACTGAGGATATCGTACCCTTTTTCCAACCAGCGGCGGTAAACATTCAAGAAGGTCTGTAAAGGAATTTGTGAGGTGCGCGGCATTTCCGATGAGCTGGCCAGCCGACGGAAGAAATCTTCGGGATTCAGGTCAATTCCATCCGCGTAAGATTTTCCCTCCCACGTCAAATAAAGGGGGATGACTTCCACTGGCAAAGAATCGGTTTGAAAAGGGGGTAAATAGGCGCTGCTGTCGGTAATCACAATGACGTTTCTCATCTTTTCCCTTTCCGAACGGGGGATTGAAAAAATTGTAGCACGCCTCTTGAGATAATTCAATTTGGAAAACCGCCAGGATTAATTCTTTCTTAAAACCTTGACAGATACTGAGACGCTATGATAGGATTTGCGAGTAAGTATTTTACAGAAAGGGTGCACACGAGATGGTAGAAATCTGCACTGTTCATACTCTTAGCAACCTGCTCGCCGTCAGTGGTGGGGTTGCTTACGTACCTTCTCGGAGTGCGCCTGTTGCCCGGTAAGTTGAACGAATTGTAAAACGCCGACAGCCACGGGAGCACGCCGATCCCGTGGCTGTTTGTTTCTTTAGTAATCCGGTTCATTCCAGCCACGGGAAAAGAAAACCCCGTGGCTTTTTTTTCGTAGTGTTATCAGGAGGTGTTGTCATGTTGAAGAAAAATCATCACTCCGAGCCGAATCTGTCCAAAGGGAAACCTTTATCAAGTGGAAAGAATGATTTTCAACAACCAATGGAGTCAACCGTGTTTGAAGTATTTATGCGCAATGGATCTTACCGTGTGGATTATTTGAATAGCGAAAGGTTCGGAACACCTCCTTCTCTGGCAATGTATGTCTCAGGCGACTTGCCGGTTGGTCAGCCATACAGCCGTACTGCAAAGCGCTGCCTGCAAAGCGGTTTGATGGCGATTCGCCAAATGGGGCAGCTTTCGAATTTGGTCGGTGTGTATGTGGATATTGCTCAATCGGATGTTCAAAAACGGCCGGCGCTTGAGCAGTTGTTAAGGGATGGGCTGGCGGGAGTTTTCCACCGTTTGCTGATCGTTTGTGAAAAAAAGGTTGAAGATTTCAACCCCCTGTTGCGAGACTGGCAAAAGCATCTTGAAAAACTTTCCGCTTGCGAAATCCTGATCGCCGATGTGGAGAAGGTTTGGTTGATCGAACGCGCAAAAACCTCTTTGCGGGAGTTTCGGGTGGTTGATGCGCAATCGGTTTGGATTTTGGAATAAATTCCTTCGGAGAATTCAAATGTTCAAAACACAATTATTTGAGTCACAATCGTTGTTGTTGGACCCGTACGACCCGGATAAGGATGCAGCATACGAAGCCTTCTTTACTCGCCGCTGGCATTATACATGGGGGTCTATGCTCTACACCGAAGCGCATCCTCTGTCCGAATTTCAGGTGAAAAAGAAACGGGAAGAGCAGTTAAAACGCTGTGCGGAAAGCCGCGATTCTTTTCTTTTTGCTATCCGGTTACGTGAACAGAAAAGGTTTATCGGCGTTGTGGAATTGCCGTGGGTGTCGTGGTCGAACCGGATGGCGTGGATGAAGGTTCTGATTGGAGAGGAGTCAATCGAGG
This sequence comes from Bellilinea caldifistulae, assembly GCF_001306055.1. Lineage (GTDB taxonomy): Bacteria > Chloroflexota > Anaerolineae > Anaerolineales > Anaerolineaceae > Bellilinea > Bellilinea caldifistulae. The sequence continues at coordinate 107,342 of NZ_LGHJ01000020.1, forward strand.
CGGCTTACTTGCCAGAGGCGGTCAAAATGGGGTTGCGCTACGCTTTTGATGAACTGGATATGGCACTGGTTGCCAGCAGCACCGGTGAATTTCAGCCGCAAGTGTTGCAGACCCTTCAAAGCTTGGGAATGCGGGTGTGTGTGCGCCAGCGCCAAATGGTCTACTTTCAAAACCAGTACTGGGATCGGATCATCGTTGGAATGTCTCAATCAGACTGGCAAACCAACTATTCGGAGGAACAAGGGCAATGAGCGGAGACTTGTTAATGGGTAAACTGGTTCGACTGGTCGCGATGGATGTTGAGGAAGATCCCCGGTTGATTTCTGAATGGGATCGAGACAGTGAATTTCAACGGCTGCTGAATTCAGAGAGTGCATCCCGCTATAACTCAAAGCAGGTGAAAGAATTTCTGGAAAAAGATATTGACTCGATGCATTTTTATATGATTCAACGGTTGGAAGATGACCGTAAGATCGGGTTAATTGACCTGAACGGTATTGATTGGGTCAGCAGAAATGCATGGGTTGGGATCGGCATCGGCGAACGCGAATTTTGGGGCAAGGGTTATGGCACAGATGCCATGAAGGTGCTGCTGCGCTATGCTTTCACGATCCTCAATTTGCAACGGGTGAGTCTGAACGTTTTTGATTTCAACCAACGCGGTTATGCTTCCTACAAAAAATGTGGATTTAAGGAAGAAGGGCGTCTGCCGGCAGCATTGCTGAAAGGCGGCAAACGCTGGGATTTAATTTTCATGGGCGTTTTACGTTCGGACTGGGAAGAACTTCAAAAATCAACGAGCGAAAAGGAGTAAGAAATGCGTGAGAAAATTGCACTTCAAATTCGACCATTTGACCAGGGTTATCTTCGCGAGGTAGTCAATTTGTTGAATGCAGCCCAGGCAGCCATCAATGGTAAGCCTATGACAACCGAAGAAGAATTGCAGGCGGAATTAAATTCACCGGGGTTCAATCCCGAAACGGATGTCCGTTTATTTCTGGATGATGAAGAGCGACTGGTTGGATATGCGGAGTTTTGGGATCGTGGTCAACCGCATGTGAGGTTGTTTGGCTTTGGCGCAGTCCACCCGCAGGATTGGGGTAAAGGCATTGGAACGATGATTGTGCAGTGGCTTGAACAACGCGCTCAGCAAAGTCTCCCGCTTGCTCCGACCGATGCGCAGGTGGTCATTCACAGCAGCGTCATGGCGCGGAATGAGCGAGCCAAACGCTTGTACGAACGGCTGGGCTACCACCACATTCGTACGTTTTATCGAATGCGCATAGATTTCGATCAGCCGCCGCGCAAACCGCTTTTACCTGCGGGGATCCAAATTCGGCCGATCCAAGACGAAAAAGACCTTCGTCTGGGAATTTTTGCCGACCACGATTCGTTCAAAGATCACTGGGGCTTTGTTCAGGAAGGTGAGGATTTCGAGTCCTTTTACAAGCGAATGGCTTATTTTCTGCAAAATGATCCTTTTGTAGATTTAAAAAACAGTCTTCTGGCGATGGATGGTGAAGAAGTGGCCGGAGTTTGTTTTAATTCCACGGGAACAGTTGAGGATGCCCGGCAGGGGTGGGTGAATATTCTGGGGGTACGTCGTCCGTGGCGGAAACGCGGATTGGGATTGGCTCTGCTGCTGACATCATTCAACACTTTTTATGCGTTGGGTTTGACCTCCGCCGGTCTGGGAGTGGACAGCGCCAACCTGACCGGTGCGCTTCGCCTCTATGAACAGGCGGGCATGCGGGTTGAAGAAGAGTACCACACTTACGAGAAGGAACTGCGCTCCGGCCGGCCTTTATTCAATCGCGGTTGAGTTTTAACAATGTCTGGCGGTGAGTTTTTACCGCCGCACCGCCAGACAAAAACTTTCGTGGTATACTCCTGCGGTTGAAGGAAGTGAGGATGGTTGAAGCCGTGATTCGAGCTGTAATTTTTGATATGGGCGGGGTGATTTTACGAACCGAAGATCCTTCTCCGCGGGAAAGGCTGGCACATAGCCTGGGAATGACTCGCCGGGCGCTGGAAGAGGCGGTTTTCATGAGTCCTTCTTCCAGACTGGCCGAAGTGGGCGAAATCAGCGAAGCGGAACACTGGAGAATTGTCCTCGATCAACTGGGGGTGCGAGAAGAGGAAAGATTGGCCTTTCGAGAGGCGTTCTGGTCAGGCGATCGGGTAGATTACCAGTTGGTGGAATGGTTGCGGAACTTGCGTCCTTCCTACAAAACCGGTTTGTTGAGCAATGCCTGGGATGAAGCCCGCAATGCCGTTCAGTCCAGATTTGGTTTTCTGGATGCATTCGATGTGAGTTTGTTTTCAGCGGAAGTGAAACTGCGTAAACCCGACGAACGTTTTTATCGTTTGATTCTTGAGCGGTTGGGAGCAAAACCTGAGGAATCTGTATTTGTGGACGACTTTCCACCCAACATCGAGGCGGCTTCGAAATTGGGAATGCAAGCCGTTCACTTTCGCGACCCGCAGCAAGCTCTAAAGGAGGTGCGGGACTTGTTAAATCATCAAACGGGTCAGGTTTACAGGTGATGCAGCCGGATATTTCCTTCGAGAAATATTCCAAAATGACCATCGGGGTGATTGCCGATACTCATGTGCCAGACCGAATTGACGGGCTGCATCCTGATCTGGAAGATGTCTTACGCTCACAAAAAGTAGATGCCATCATTCACGCCGGGGATATTTCCAGTCCGGTGGTAGTGAGACAATTGGAGCAGATTGCACCGGTTTTTGCCGTGCGGGGCAACCGCGATTGGGCATTTAGAAAGACCTTACCATGGTCGCGCAGTTTACTAATGGGAGGTATCCGCATTTTGCTAACTCACGGTCAGGGCAGGTTGGGGGATTATCTGGTGGATAAAATCTGGTATTTGCTGGATGGTTATCGTCCAGAACGGTATTTGGCGTTGATCGAACGCCAGTTGGAGAATGAACAGGTCATCATTTTTGGGCATACCCACCGTGCGCTGGTACTGGAAAAGCATGGCCGTTTATTTCTCAACCCCGGATCGGCGGCTTTTGGAATTGGAAAAGATGCTCACCCTTCGATTGGATTCTTGCAAATTGATGATGGAAAGGTCGCTGCCCGGATTGTGAACTTGCCGAAAATGAAGATGAATGGCCGGGGTTGGAAGAAATTTTAAGATTGAGTTTTTCGCAAATTTATTAACATTTGAATTTTCGTGGTATAATAACAATTTGCGTATTAAGATAGAATGCCTTAAAAGGGTCTGGAAACATTGTTTGGTATCATGCAAACGGTGATATCCTGTCCGTAATTTCTGTCAGGAGAAAAAAATGCCTTCTGTTCTCAAAACCAAATCTTACGCTCGAATTCCGGTTGTTTATGACCTTCCTAACTTAATTGAGGTGCAGATCGAGTCTTTCAAGCGCCTGAAGTCGGAGGGATTGGCGGATTTATTCCACGAGATTTCACCAATTGAATCGTACAACAAGGGGATGAAGTTGTATTTCCCAAGCCGCTCCCCCGAAGCGGAGCAATGGGGTTTGAAATTCTGGTTCGGTGAGCCCAAGCATTCGATCGAGGAATGCGTCGAGCGCGATTTGACCTACGCCAGCCCGTTGTATGTATCGGTTCTGCTGGCTGGACCGGACGTGCCGGAGCCAATCAAACAGGATATTTTCCTCGGCGATTTTCCGGAAATGACGGAAAAGGGCACCTTTATTATTAACGGCACAGAACGGGTGGTCGTTTCACAACTGATTCGTTCGCCGGGTGTCTATTTTGAAGCGCCGGTTGATCGGGCTACCGGTCACCGCCTGGCAATGGCCAAGTTGATTCCTGACCGGGGCGCATGGATGGAGTTTGAGACTCGTAAAAATGACTACTTGATTCTCAAATTCAACCGGAAGCGCACGGTTCCGATCACCATCTTCCTGCGCGCTCTGGCGGCGGTTTCGGATGGATTGGGCAACTCGCCGATTAAAACCGGGTCGGACGAGGAATTGATTGCTCTCTTTCAGGACGTGGATAATAACCCGGATCGGCTGTTTATTACCTCCACCATCCGGCAGGAGCCGCCATGGGACTTAAGCGGAGGATTGACCATTGGTGAAGCCGCACTGATTGAATTCTTCAAGCGGATGCGCCCCGGCGACCCGGCCACCCTTGAAAATGCGCGTGAATTCCTGGAAGAGCAGTTATTCGACCAGCGCCATTACGATTTGGAGAAGGTTGGGCGGTACAAACTCAACCAGAAACTGGACCTGATGGATAAGATTCCGATGAGCCACCGCACGGTCACAGCCTGGGATGTGGTCTATCTGGTGCGGCGGATGATCATGATCAACAACGAAAAAGAAGACAAGGATGATATTGATCACCTTGGCAACCGCCGCGTAAAAACGGTTGGTGAATTGATCCAGAACAAATTACGGGTTGGCTTGCGCCGAATGGAGCGGGTGATCAAGGAACGCATGTCCATCCGCGATCAGGATCAGACCTCACCGGTGAGTTTGGTCAATATTCGTCCGGTCGTGGCGGCCTTGCGGGAATTTTTCGGTTCCAGCCAGCTTTCGCAGTTTATGGATCAAACAAACCCGCTGGCTGAGTTGCGTCACAAACGCACCCTTTCGGCGTTAGGACCGGGTGGTCTGCGGCGCGAACGGGCCGGTTTTGATGTGCGCGATGTGCATCACTCGCACTATGGGCGTATCTGCCCGATTGAAACGCCGGAAGGCCCAAACATTGGCTTGATTGGGCGTTTGGCCAGTTATGCACGGGTGAATGAATACGGCTTTATTGAGACTCCCTACCGACGGGTAGTTAAAGCGCTCTCATCCAACGATCCCCAACTGGTTGGCCGGGCGCTGGCAGAAAACCTTGCCGATCCGGAAACGGGTGAAGTGATTTTACGACAGGGTGAACGGGTTACCCCTGATTTACTGCCGGTGATTCAAAAATTGAACCGTTCGACCATTTTTGTGGTTCCGTTTGTCTCCGAAGAGGTCGAGTATCTTTCAGCAGATGCGGAGGATAAATTCGTCATTGCTCAGGCAAACACCCCGCTCAACGAATACAATGAGTTTGTAGAGACCCGCATCATGTGCCGGCACCACTCGGATTTCCGGATGTCCTCGCCGGAGGCGGTCAATTACATGGACGTAGCCCCTCATCAGGTGGTGGGTATCAGTGCATCCTTAATCCCCTTCCTTGAACACGATGATGCCAACCGCGCTTTGATGGGTTCAAACATGCAGGCGCAGGCTGTGCCGCTGGTTCAACCGGACATCCCGATCATTTCGACTGGCATGGAAGCGTATGCCGCTCTGGATTCAGGGCAGGTGTTAATTGCAGAGGAAGATGGGGATGTGGTTTCGGTTACCGGCCGCCAAATTGTAGTACGCAGTGAGTCGGGGTTGCGCACCTATAACCTGCGCAAATATCAGCGTTCCAATCAATCTACCTGTATTGATCAACGCCCGGCAGTGGTCAAGGGTCAGCGCGTGCGGAAAGGTGATGTGCTGGCCGATTCCTCGTCAACCGTGAACGGTAATCTGGCGTTGGGACAAAATGTGGTGGTGGCATTTCTTTCCTGGGAAGGTGGCAATTTTGAAGATGCGATTTTGATCTCGGAAAAACTGGTGCAGGATGACCGGTTCACCTCCGTTCACATTGAAAAGTACGAGGTCGAAGCGCGCGACACGAAATTGGGTCCAGAAGAGATCACCCGTGACATTCCGAATGTGGGCGAGGATGCCATCAAAGACCTTGATGAACACGGCATCATCCGTATCGGTGCAGAAGTCGGCCCGAATGATATTCTGGTCGGCAAAATCACACCCAAAGGTGAAAAAGAACTGACACCCGAGGAGCGCTTGTTGCGGGCGATCTTTGGCGAGAAATCGCGGGATGTTAAGGATACTTCTCTGCGGATGCCGCATGGCGAACGCGGCAAGGTAGTGGATGTCAAGGTGTTTACCCGCGAAGAAAACAGCGATTTATCTGCGGGTGTGGATATGATGGTGCGTGTATCGGTCGCGCAGCGCCGAAAGATCACCGCGGGGGATAAAATGGCCGGCCGCCACGGGAACAAAGGCGTGGTTTCGCGGGTTGTGCCGGTTGAGAATATGCCGTTCCTGGAAGATGGCACACCGGTTGATATTATCCTCAATCCGCTGGGTGTACCCGGCCGTATGAATATCGGTCAGGTGTTGGAAACTCACCTGGGCTGGGCGGCGCAGCGCCTGGGCTTTCGGGCAATTACGCCCGTCTTCGATGGCGCCAATGAGAAAGAAATTGAAGCCGAACTTGCGCGGGCGTGGATCATTGATCAGGCCTGGAAGGAAGCTGGCGAACGCGCATGGCGGTGGTTGAAAGAGCAGACTTATGATCCGGAAAGCATCCGGGATGATAACGAAGTCCGCTTGCTCTTCCTCGAACAAGAACTTTCCCGCCACGGTTATGACATCGAAAAACTTTCCTACGACGAAAATTATGCGCGCTGGTCGTGGATGGAGGTCTGGCTGCAAGAGCATGGTTACGATCCAAAGGAAGTGCTGGTTTATGAGGAAAATGTAACCCGCGACCCGCAAATGCAAGCCAAGGACCAGCGAGCTGTGACGGTGTGTTTGCGGCTGTGGCTGCATGAGAATGGTGTGGAAGTGGATGCCGCTGCGGATGATCAAGAGGTGCGTCAGCGGGCAGAAGCTTATATGCTGGAAAGCGGTAATCCTATACCGGTAATTGGCAAAGTGATTTTAAGGGATGGCAAAACTGGTTTACCCTATGATCAACCGGTTACCGTGGGAGTGATGACCATGCTCAAGCTGCACCATCTCGTGGAAGACAAAGTCCATGCCCGCTCAACCGGCCCGTATTCGCTGGTCACTCAGCAGCCATTGGGCGGTAAAGCCCAGTTTGGCGGTCAGCGCTTTGGCGAGATGGAAGTGTGGGCATTGGAAGCCTATGGGGCGGCCTATACTCTCCAGGAAATGTTGACCGTAAAATCGGATGATGTACAGGGGCGTGTGGCAACCTACGAGGCAATTGTCAAAAATGAGCCGATCGAAGAACCCAGCCTGCCGGCCTCGTTCCGGGTGCTGGTCAAGGAATTGCAAAGTCTGGGTCTGGCAGTGGAAGCCGTAATGGATTCCGGCGAGGTCATCCGATTTGGGAAGGATGAAGAACGCGTGCGCCCGCCCAAACTGGAAACCGGCTTACTGACATTAGGAGAGGAACTGGATGAACTGATGTGAAAGGTTGACGGAGAATACCCACCGTGATATAATCCATCTCCGTGCCTTTACTGTCCGAAAACGCAGTTCTAACGGACGAACGGGAATCAGTGAGGCGATCTCTTGATGTGATCGCCTCCATTGTTGAAAAAAACACACAATCAATCAAGGCGAGCAATCGCCGCAGGACTAATCTTCTGGAGGCAAAAGAACGTGCCAACAATTAACCAACTGATCCGCAAAGGTCGTCAAACCAAGAAGGTCAAGAGCAAGGCTCCTGCGCTGCAATACACCTATAACTCGATGAAGCAGCGCCGCACCCGTCAGGAAAAGGGTGCCCCGCAGAAGCGGGGCGTGTGTACCTCGGTGCGTACCATGACCCCCAAGAAGCCGAACTCGGCGCTGCGCAAGATTGCCCGTGTTCGTCTGACCAACATGATTGAGGTGACTGCCTACATTCCGGGCGAAGGTCACCAGTTGCAAGAGCACTCGGTGGTGCTGGTGCGCGGCGGTCGTGTGAAGGACTTGCCGGGTGTCCGCTATCACATTGTGCGCGGTACGCTGGATGCGACCGGGGTTGCCAAACGGGCTCAGGGTCGCTCGAAGTACGGTGCCAAGAAAGCCAAGAAATAAGCCTGACCTGAGGATGGAGAAAGTTTCATGCGTCGAACGAAACCGGAAAAACGAGAAGTTCCACCTGATGTACGCTATAACAGCGTAGATCTGCAAAAGTTCATTCATCACATTCTGCGCCGCGGAAAGAAAAGCCTGGCGGTATCCATTGTTTATGATGCGATGGATATGGTCAAGGAAAAGACCGGCCGAAACCCTTTGGAAGTTTTTGAATTGGCGCTGAAAAATGTCGGCCCGATTATGGAAGTGCGCCCGCGTCGGGTGGGTGGTGCCACCTATCAGGTGCCGATGGAAGTGCCCGGCGAGCGTCGTCTGGCGCTTGCCATGCGCTGGATTGCGGATGCTGCCCGTGCGCGCTCCGGCAAATCCTTCGCGGAGAAAATTGCGGCCGAATTGATTGACGCTGCCAATAATCAGGGTAATGCGGTGCGTAAACGTGAGGAAACTCATAAGATGGCCGAGGCCAACCGGGCTTTCTCCCACTATCGGGTATAGCCGGTGTTTTGGCAGATTGGCTTAGTGCAGGAAGAGACTCATGCCGCGTAATTTTCCGTTAGAAAAGTGCCGCAATATCGGGATCATCGCTCACATTGATGCGGGTAAAACCACCACAACGGAGCGGATCCTCTTTTACACCGGCAAGACATATCGAATTGGCTCGGTGGATGAAGGCACAACCGTTACCGATTGGATGGCGCAGGAACGGGAGCGCGGTATTACCATTGTCTCGGCTGCGGTAACGGCGGAGTGGAAGGGCTATCAGATTAATGTCATTGATACGCCCGGTCACATTGACTTTACGGCAGAGGTTCAGCGTTCGCTGCGGGTTTTGGATGGGGGAGTGGTGATTTTCGATGCGGTTCAAGGGGTTGAACCGCAAAGCGAAACCGTCTGGCGTCAGGCAGACCGTTACCATGTCCCGCGGATTTGCTTCGTCAACAAGATGGACCGTGTGGGGGCTTCCTTTGAGCGCACAATCGAATCGATCCGTCAGCGCCTGGGGGCAAACCCAATTGCCATGCAAATTCCGATTGGCGAAGAGTCGGCATTTGAGGGAGTGGTGGACTTGTTGACCATGCAAGCCATCACGTGGGAAGATGAACTGGGGCGTGAGCCAAAATACGGTAAGATTCCCGATCATCTGCTGGCGCAGGCGCAGGAAATGCGTGCCATCATGGTTGAAAAGATTGCCGAATTCGAGGATGAATTAATCATCAAGTTCCTCGAAGGGGAAGAAATTTCGGTCGAAGAGTTGAAACAGGTGCTGCGAAGAGCGGTCATCGCCAACAAAGCAACACCTGTTTTTTGCGGTTCGTCCCTTCGTAATAAGGGTGTTCAGCCAATTCTGGATGCGATCATTGATTATCTACCTTCGCCGCGGGATATTCCGCCCGTGAAAGGGGTGGATCCGGAAAATCACGACCGGGTGATTGAACGCCCGGCCGACGATGACGCGCCGATGAGCGCGCTGGTCTTTAAGATCGTTTCTGACCCCTATGTGGGGCGGCTGGCGTACTTCCGCGTATATTCCGGTAAAGTAGTACAGGGAGAGACCGTGCTCAATTCTTCCAAAAATCGTAAAGAACGAATTGGGCGCATGGTACGCATGTACGCCGATCGGCGCGAGGATATCACCGAAGTGTACGCCGGGGATATTGGGGCGGTTTTGGGTTTCAAAGATACTTTCACCGGTGATACCCTTTGTGACCCCAAGCATCCGATTTTGTTGGAAAGCATTACATTCCCCGAACCGGTTATTTTTGTGGCTGTAGAGCCCAAGACCACAGCCGATCAAGACCGCATGGCAGAAGCCCTGCGCCGGCTGGCAGAAGAAGACCCCACTTTTAAAGTCCGCACGGATGAAAATACCGGGCAGACCATTATTGCCGGTATGGGTGAACTTCATCTGGACATTATCGTGGATCGCATGATGCGCGAGTTTCGGGTGCAGGCCAATGTTGGCCGTCCGCGGGTTTCCTACCGCGAAACGATCACCCGTCCGGTGGTTGGCGTCAACTACAAGTATGTGAAACAAACCGGTGGGCGTGGTCAATACGGTCATGTGGTGTTGACTCTTGAACCTCTCGAACGCGGAAACGGCATTCGTTTTGTGGATCGAATTGTGGGTGGCGTCATTCCTAAAGAATACATTCCAGCGGTGGAAAAAGGGGTAATGGAAGCAGCCGAGTCGGGGGTGCTGGCGGGGTATCCCGTGACGGATATTCAGGTCACCCTGACGGATGGTTCATATCACGAGGTCGACTCCAGTGAAATGGCGTTCAAAATGGCTGCGATTTTCGCCTTCAAAGAAGGTATGCAGCGCGGAGCGCCGGTACTTTTGGAGCCGATCATGAAAGTGGAGGTTGTCTTACCGGAAGAATATTTGGGTGATGTACTGGCTCAATTGAATTCCCGTCGGGCGGAAATCCAGGGGATGGATATTCGCCCGGGCAATGCCCAGGCCATACGCGCGCTGGTGCCTCTGGCAGAAATGTTTGGGTATACAACCGAGCTACGCTCGGCAACGCAGGGTAGGGGTGTTTATTCGATGGAGTTCCACCATTACGCCCCTGTTCCCGAATCGGTCAAACAAAAAATCATCATCTAATATCATTCACTGAATCACCATCAGGACTTTTTGCGAGGAGAGATAAAAAAACATGGCGAAGCAAAAATTTGAGCGAACGAAACCGCATTTGAACGTAGGCACCATGGGGCACATTGACCATGGGAAAACGACGTTGACCGCGGCAATCACCAAGTGGTGCAGTCTGTTAGGG
>NZ_LGHJ01000008.1 GCF_001306055.1 Bellilinea caldifistulae
TGGAGGTGAAGAGGTCAAATCAAGATACACAGCCCCTTTATTTTAGGGTGGATACCCCATCGGGTGCGGCTTTTCCACCCCTCAAACAGCCTGCTCGGCGTATTACGCTTGATTTTTCAACTCTCTCAATATGGGTTTGGTTGAACGTACAAACTTAATTGTTTTTCCATTGTTCTGCGGCGGTGCGCAACAATAGATAAGAGGATGTGGCACCGGGATCCTGATGACCCGCACTGCGTTCGCCGAGGTAACTGGCACGCCCTTTACGGGCAACCAGCGGGATGGTGGCTTTCATGCCTTCCTCGGCGGCGCGGGCAGAGCGCTCCAGAGCATCGCTGAGAGTGGTGCCATTCTCAGCGGCTTGTTTGAGTGCGTTCAGAGCCGGCACCAGCGCGTCAATCATGGTCTTGTCGCCCAGTTCGGCTTTGCCACGCATCTTGACGCCATTGACGCCGGCTTCGAGTGCATCAATCCAGTCCTGAAGCGTCAATTCCATCTTACCCGTGGTCTTCATCCCAGCCTGGAGAAATATGGTGGAGTAGAGCGGCCCGCCCGCTCCCCCAACTGTGGAGAGGAGTGTCATACCCACTGTTTTGAAAATGGTGCCGATGTCCTTATCCCGCATCTCCGGCATCTTTTTCATCACAGCCTGAAAGCCGCGGTCCATGTTGGCGCCATGGTCGGCATCGCCAATGGCGGCATCCAGTTGGGTCAGGTAGTCGCGATTCTCCGCCAGTATTTCAGCGTAGCGTGTAATCCATTCCAGTACGTCATCACGTGTAATTACCATAGACTTCTCCATCAAACAAGCCAGGCAGAGCCAGCGGGTAAACCTGGCTTTTCAGGATTTTTAGACGCCCCAGCGCAGTCCGGGGGTTTTGACGGGTGCATCCCACAGTTTGATCAGGTCATCGTCCATCTTCAGCATGGTGATGGACGTGCCAGCCATTTCCAGACTGGTGATGTACGGGCCGATCAGATTGCGAACGACCTTCAAACCGTGCTTGGTGGCGATTTCGTAGGCCTTGCGATAGACAATGTAGAGTTCGATTAGCGGTGTACCGCCCATGCTGTTGACGAACAGCAACACTTCATCACCGGCTTTGTAAGGCAAATCCGAGATGATCGGTTCCATCAGCATTTCGACAATTTCGTCGGCGGGTTTGATCTTCATGCGGGTGCGGCCCGGTTCACCGTGAATGCCGATGCCGATTTCCATCTCGTCTTCCGGCAAATCGAAGGTGGGTTTACCGACATGCGGCACGGTGCAGGACGTGAGCGCCATGCCCATGCTGCGACCCCAGCCGTTGACTTTGCGGCAAATATCGGCAACTTCCTTCAACGAGCGGCGCTGTTCAGCGGCGGCACCGCAGATCTTTTCTGCCAAAACGGTGGTGCCAACCCCGCGGCGTCCGGCGGTGTAGAGACTGTCCTGTACGGCCACATCATCATCAATGACCACCGATTCGATTTCGATGCCTTCGGCGCGCGCCAGGTCGGCGGCCATTTCAAAGTTCATGATATCGCCGGTGTAGTTCTTGACGATGTGCAGCACACCTGCCCCGCCATTGACGGCTTTGGTGGCTTCCAGCATCTGGTCTGGGGTGGGGGAGGTAAACACCGCCCCTGGGCAGGCTGCATCCAGCATCCCCAAGCCGACAAAACCGCCGTGCATCGGTTCGTGGCCAGATCCGCCGCCGGAGACAATGCCCACTTTTCCTTGAATGGGCGCATCTGCGCGGACAATGAAATTCGGGTCAAAATGGACTTTGACGAGATCGGGATGAGCAACTGCAATCCCCTCCAGCTCCTCCTTCACTACGTCTTCGGGTTTATTGATTAACTTTTTCATGCTGTATTTCCTTTCTACACAAGAAACTTTTGCGGTGTGCCACTACCTGTCAGCGGGGCGAAGGTGGGCCTGCTTCTACTTGCAAAGCAGGCCCTGATGATGACGAAACTAATCTTTCTTGGGGGGCAGTTGAGCGGTGACCAGGGCGTCATAAATGACCGCGCCGAGGATACCGCCAATGATCGGCATGATCACCGGGGCAACCAGCCAGTAAATGCCATCGAACAAGCCCTGAGTTCCGACCAGCGCGCCAAAGATGCGGGGGCCGAGATCACGGGCGGGATTGATGGCGTAACCGGAGGGGCCGCCAAGGCTCAAACCGACCGCCAGAACCGTACCACCGACCAGGAACGGCCCCATGTTGAATTTAAGGCCGAGGTTGCGTTCATCTCCGCTGGCTAATACACCCATCAGCAGCACCGCCGTACCCACAATTTCTGCGATGCTGGCGTTGACCAGCGAGTAGGCCCCAACCGAGCCGCCTCCCGTTCCGCCCCAAAAGGCCTGACCGAACACCGAACCCGGCCCGGTGCACCATACATTTGGCATACCGGCGGCTTGCAGACCTTCCATGTAGACCAGATAGACACCCAGTGCGCCAAGGAACGCACCAACGAACTGGCCGAGGATGTAGGTGGGGACTTTCGACCATGAAAAGCCACGTTTGACTGCCAGAGCGATGGTCACGGCGGGGTTGAGATGTGCGCCGGAAACGCCAGCCGACACATACACCGCCACGATCACCGCGAAGGCCCAGCCGATGGTGATGGTGTTCCAGTTGTAGGCGGGGGAAGCCAGACGCGGGGCAAGACCAACGTTGGCGACCACGCCATCACCCAACAAAATCAGCGTGAATGTTCCAATGACTTCGCCGAGGAATTCACTTAAACCTCTTGATTTCATCTTCGATCTCTCCTTTCAAGGATTTGAAAAATTGGGAAACAGCAGGAAACCAAGGACAGAAATGGAATGTATCTCTTTCCGTGCAACCTCCTTGTTATGATTTGGATTGTTGAGAAAAGACCGATAGGAACTTGCAAAAAAATACCGCTGTCTGGATGGGGTTCCTAACGAGCGGTATCTCTTGCCGGAAGGGAGGGAATAACCAATAATCCTTGAGCTGCAACCTGCCAGCTCATCATATCGGAGCAAAGCCCCTGCCAATAATTGCGCGTAAATGTCCAAAAATTAAACATCGCCCTTAATTGTACGGCACTTAACCAACGGGTCAACTTTTGTGCAATTTTTGGTTCGGAATGAAACAGATATCTTAATAAGTGTTTCAATTTGAAACATTGAGTGATTTTGTGTTGCGAATGCGGAATTCTTCCGGGGATAAATTCATCTGCTTAAAGTAGCGCCAGATGGTCGTCCGGCCGATCCCCAGCATCTCCGACATGCGGGTGACATTCCCCTGACAGTACTGAGCGGCCTGCAGGATGGCGCGTTTTTCCAGTTCTTCCAGCGGCAGGATTCTGCCGTCCTCGCGCGGCAGGCTGAGATCGCTTTCCCCGATTGCCTGCAACTGAGGCAGATGGGCGGGGGTAATCAGCCGGCTCGGGCTGGCCTGGACGGCAGCGCGGGTCAACACCGACTCCAGCTCGCGCACGTTGCCGGGCCAGTGATAGGCCTTGAGCAGGCTGAGCGTTTCGCGGCTGAGAGTCAGAGGATGTCCCACCTGTTTGGACAACCGTTGGAGAATTTGTTCGATCAACAGGTCTAAATCCTGCTTGCGTTCGCGCAGGGGCGGCAGCACAATTTCAAATGAACTGAGACGGTAAAGTAAATCGGCGCGGAAGTTGCCCTCGCGTACCAGATGCTCCAACGGAGCGGAGCTGGAGGCGATGATGCGTACATCCACCTCGATGGGTTTGCGGCTGCCGATTTTCTGAATGATGCCCAATTCCAGAAAGTTGAGCAAAACGCTTTGCGCCTCGAGCGGCAGTTGATCCACATCCTGCAGGAACAACGTGCCGCCGGCAGCCAGCTCGAACTTGCTGGTGATCGGCGCGCCGTCGTGATTGCCTTTTTCACTGCCGATCAGTTCGGTTAGCGCCAGTTCACTGGGGACTGCGGTACAGGCGAAGACCACAAACGGAGCCTGGCTGCGCTGGCTGTGGTAGTGGATGGCGCGGGCGAGCAGGTTTTTACCCGTACCCGGCTCGCCGCGGATCAGCACACAGCCACGGGCAGCCGCGGCGCTGCGCGCCATGCGCCGCACCCGCCGGATAGCGGGTGATTCGCCGATCAGATTTTGCAGGTCGAAGGTGGGTGAGCTGACCTGCCTTTGGACGTACTCGCGCAGGGTCTTGACCGGGCGCAAGACGGCAATGGCTGAACGCAGCCCGTGCCGGCCGTGAATGTACTGCAAACTGAGCAAGCAGTTGATTGGTTCGCCGGCAGCGGTCAACTGGATCTCAAGATCGGTGATCGGGATGAGTTTTTGAAGGGCGTCTTGAATCACGCGCGGGAAACGGATGTAAGCATCCAGCTTGGAGCCGAGCAGGCTATCCGGTTTCACCCGCAGGATGTTGGCGGCGGTGGGGTTGGCGTGCAGAATGGTGCCCTCCGCATTCCACACGAGGATACCCTCCTGGATGCTGGAGAGGATGGCATTCAGACCGGTAAGCTGATTGTTCTGTTCTTCCAATAACTGGTCGGCTTGGCGTTGGGCTTCGATGGCTCGGGCAGCGGCAGTAACCATGCCGAGCGAATGCGGGTGAAGATGTCCGCGCAGGGTGATGATTCCCAGCGCCCCGATTAACTTACCGGAAGTATCGAAAACCGGGGCAGCGGCGCAATCATACTGGTGGAACGGCTGGCGGAAATGT
This sequence comes from Bellilinea caldifistulae, assembly GCF_001306055.1. GTDB lineage: Bacteria > Chloroflexota > Anaerolineae > Anaerolineales > Anaerolineaceae > Bellilinea > Bellilinea caldifistulae. The sequence goes on from NZ_LGHJ01000008.1 coordinate 4,684, forward strand.
TAAAATCCCAGCACATATTGCGGCATTCTTTCGAGCAGGCTTAATCCAATTCCGTTGGTGCCAATTTCTCCCTCGGCCAGCAAGGTGCCGGGAGTGATACCCATTCGCTCGAGCGCCGCCATGATGTTGGCATCCCCCACGGTATCCAGCAGATAGCCCACGTTGTTGGCAAACACCACCGCCGAATTGGAGTTTTCGATGTATTGATAGACATCTTCCATGACCGGACGGGCTATGGCCATCAGGTCAAAGTGATTCACCTGGATGGAAAGTAAGTGCTCGGCAGAGAGATGGGGCGGGCGGTGTGGGGAGTAAGGATCCACGCGCGCCCAGCAGCGTTCCCAAGAGGCGGCAATCACCGGGCGCACAGGAGGCATAAGGACGTGGTTGGTGACGAACGCAATCCAGGCTTGCTGGATTTCCTCACCCGGTTGATGGCTCATTGACTTCTCCTCTCCCGAAGTATGGAATAGAAACGAATCAACCCCAATATATTCTAGCCGATAGCGCCTTCAGATTCAATAACCAACTTTTTGGGGAATGGAGCCGATTGAACTCTGACTTGATCTGGATGCGGTTGTATTTGGGTGAAGTAGTGTTGTTTTATGAATGAGTAGTTGTTTGATCAACCAGTGATAAATTTAGACCTTACAAATCAGTATATTCATTTCAGTCTTGACAGAAATGATGAATGATTGTAGAATAAAAAAGTCCCTGATGGACGGCTTGGTCCTTTTTAATTTCAAGGAGTGATGAATCGTATGGTTTCAGACGAAACGGATAGTGGTGATAGTACCCCTCCCATATCGGGAGACCTGACCACCCTATCCCAGTTCATTGAAAATATGGGATTGCACTTTGAGGAGTACGGCATTCCTCGCATCGGTGGCAAGATTCTCGGGCTGCTGTTGATTGCCAGCCGACCGGTTTCGCCGGAAGAGATGGCCGAAGTGTTGCAGGTCAGCCGCAGCAGCATCTCCACCAATCTCCGAACGCTGTTGATGGCTGGGCTGGCAGAGCGGGTTTCTCTGCCCGGAGAGCGCAGCGATTATTATGTGTTCTCTGACGAGGCGTGGGAAAATTCGCTGGAGATGCGTCTGGAAAGCATTCAGAACCTGCGCGAAATGGCGGAAGAAGGCCTGCAAGGACTGGCAGACAATCACCCGGCCCGCCAGCGGATGGATGAGATCATCGAGTGGACCGATTTGCTGGAAAAGTCGTACGAGAAAATTTTACAGGAATGGCAATCCCGCCGAGAGATACCAGCCTGATGGTGTAGATGGCGCATGACCGCCTCCTTTGACCGGCTGGTATCTCGACACCAGCCGGTGTTTTTTACCGGTAATTGACGGACAAGGAGGTTGAAAATGCGCTACCTCGTACTGCGTACCGAAAATTTAACCAAAGAATTTCACCGCCGCCCGGCGCTTTGTGGGGTGACGCTGGAAGTTGACCCGGGAGAAGTGTTCGGCTTGCTTGGGCCATCCGGCTCCGGTAAATCCACCCTCCTTCATATTCTCCTTGATTTTATCCGTCCCTCTCATGGTCAGGCACTGGTCTTAGGCATGGACTGCCAGCGCAACGGGCTGAAAGTACGGCGGCTGGTGGGCTATTTACCGCAAAATCTGACATTGCCCAAGGGGATCACTGCCGGTCAACTGCTGGAACGCTTTGCAGCTTTGCGTGGTGGTGTGGAAATGACTTTTGCCGATGAACTGGCGGCGCGTTTTCAACTCAATTTGGAATTGCCGTGTGAACGGCTCTCACCGGGCGAACGTCGGAAAATCGGTCTGGTGCAGGCTTTTATGCACCGTCCTGAATTGATTCTACTGGATGAACCTTCCCGTGATCTGGATACGGCTGCTCAGAGGGAACTCTACCGATTAATTGCCGAATTTCGCGCCGAAGGCCGTTCGGTGGTGATGGCTTCTCAATCTATCTCCGAGATGGAGCGGATTTGTGACCGGGTCGCCGTCTTTTACCGGGGACGGATTATTGCTGTGGAACGCGGCGCCCAATTGCGCGCTCGCGCCATCCGCAAAATTGAAATGCGCTTTGCCAACCCGATCAACCCGCAGATTTTCATAGGTTTGAACAATATCAATCAACTGGTCTGTGATCAGAACAAGGTGTACTGCACGGTACAGGGAGACCCGGATGCTTTGCTGAAAACGGCCACCCAGTTCCGCGTGCTGGATATCATCAGCCAGCAGCCCAGCCTCGAAGAGGTCTATCAAACCGTCTACGGCATTCCAGCCTATGCGACTTGATCTATTGCGGGATCTCTGGCTGGAAAGAAGGCGCCGCTTCGCCTTCTGGTGCATAATGGTTGTGGGCTGGAGCGGGGTATGTGGATTGCTTTTTCCGGTGCTGGTGGATGAAATCTGGGTTGAAGTGGTGATGGATTGGTTCAACCCCGCTCTGGATCTGCAACAGGGTTACTGGTTGGTGGCGCTTCCTGCTGTGGGGTTACCGGTTCTTGGCGGATCGTTTGCTTTTTTGGAAGGAGGATCGCTCTTCAAGGGGCAGACGGTGCGCCATGCAATTGCCTTTTTGCTGGCTTACCCGCTGCCGCGCTGGCAGGTCTATTTCAGTCGTCTGGCATATCTCCTGTCGGCGTGCTTTTTGTTGACCGTGGCCGGTTATCTTAGCGGAAGCGGTATGATTCTCCTGACCGGCTATCCGCTGCCGGCCGGGTTGTCTGGGTTGTTGCCCGGTACCTTTTTGCTGATCCTGCTGTTGGGGGAATTGGGGGTTCTGTTTGGCATGTTGAGCAAATCTTTCTGGCTCGATCGGCTGGCAGGCATCGTCTTTCTGTTTTTGGTTTACCTGCCCTTTGGGATGAGGTCGGGTTCTGGATGGGTGCGGTATTCGCCCTTATTCTATGTGCTGGGTGAATCACCGCTGATGGGTGGAGTTGATGTGGTAAATTTGCTCGTGCTGAGTCTGTTGTGTGTGGCTGGCGGGCTGGCAGGCGGTTACGTGTTTGAGCGGTTGGAATTGGAGTGAACTCTTCTTAACAAATTGCTAACCTGTTCTTTGAATACTCTTAATTCAAATCCTGTATGATAAATGCAGGCAGTCGTTGCTCATTCCTCCGGGCAAAGTCGTGCTCCTGGTGGGTAGGTGATACAGGGATAAGATAGTGGTAGAGACGGAAAGGCAGCCTGAGAAGGCTGTCTTATCCGTTTAAGAGGCGAAAGTCGAACGGCGGAAGTGATACATTTCGTTTTGAGGTGGGATTATTGTCAGGTATAATTTTTATAGACAAGAAAAGCCAGCCTGTTTTTTACCCGCTGCTTTTCTGGAAAAGGTAGGTTGCCATGAATCCGCTGATGGATCCCAATGTTGCTTATGTTCTGCTCGTACTCGGACTGGTTTTAGGGATTCTGGCGCTGTTTTCCCCCGGCACCGGTTTGCTGGAAATTGGGGCTTTGTTTGCCATCGTGCTGGCAGGAATTGGGGCGCTCAGCCTGCGCATCAACCCATGGGCACTTGGGATTCTGGTGGTGGGAGTCGTGCCGTTTTATCTGGCTCTACGGCGTTCGCGCCACTGGATCTTTTTACTGCTCACCATTGCTGCCGTGATCGCCGGTTCGGTTTTTCTCTTTGAAACCGCCGAAGGTCAACCGGCGGTTAATTTCTGGCTGGCGCTGGTCACTTCGATTATAGTCATCCCCATTCTCTGGATTGTTGGACGAAAAGGAATTGAAGCCATTGGACGCGGAAAGGATTTTGATCTTACCCGTCTGGTGGGAGCGATTGGGGAAGCCAAGACCGATATTCATCGCGATGGAGCCGTATATGTAATGGGAGAGGAATGGTCGGCATGGAGCGATGAGGAAATTCCGGCCGGCAGCAAGGTGCGTGTGGTCAGACGAGAAGGGTTGATTTTACAGGTTGAAAAAGTGGACGAAGAGTCAACAATCCCGTAAGGGATCATCACATCCGAAGGGCTGTGTTCAAAACAGCCAATTCAGTAAAAATGGAGGTTTGCAAAAATGGAAGTCATCTATTGTCTGATTGGGATTGTCGTACTGGGGGCTTTGATCTTCCTCGGCACGGCGCTCAAGATTGTTCCGGAATATCAGCGGTTGGTGGTGTTCCGACTGGGACGCTGCATTGGCGCCCGCGGGCCGGGTCTGATCATCCTCATCCCCTTCATTGATCGGGCAGTGCGGGTGGATCTGCGCGAACAGGTGCGTGAAATCCCCGCCCAAACTTCGATCACCGCGGATAATGCTCCTATCTCGATTGACTTTTTGTGGTACTACAAGGTCTTTGACCCGGTACAAAGTGTGCTGCAGGTTGGCAACTTTGAAATGGCGGCCCAGGGTATTGCAACCACCACCCTGCGCTCGGTCATCGGCGGCATTATGCTCGACGGTGTGCTTTCAGAGCGGGAAAAGATCAATCAGGCTCTGCGCGTTCGCCTGGACGAAGTGACTGAACGGTGGGGTGTCAAAGTTACGAACGTGGAAATCCGCGAGATCATCCCGCCGCGGGATGTGCAGGATTCGATGAATCGCCAGCTTGCGGCAGAACGAACTCGCCGGGCGGTGGTGACCGAATCGTCCGGTCAGCGAGAGGCAGCGGTGAACATTGCCGAAGGTGAGCGCCAGGCCGCCATTTTACGGGCGGACGGTCAGAAACAGGCCGCCATTTTGCAGGCAGAGGGTGAAAAACAGGCGCAATTGCTGCGCGCCGAAGGTTACGCAGCAGCGCTGGAGCGCATTTTCTCCGTTGCCAGTACTATAGACCAGAAGACGATGACCCTGCAGTATTTCGAAACTCTCAAAAACATTGGCGCAGGTCAGTCCACCAAGTTCATTTTCCCGATGGAATTCACCAGTTTATTAGGTGACTTTCTTAAAGGACGTTATTCCGCAGAAAATAAAGAATAATTTCCCCGACTGAGAAATCCCACCCGACGGTAACTGCATTCCTGGTCGGGTGGGTGCTTTTCTCCTGCTTTCCTTCCCCTTGCTATGGACTATCTCATTGAAAAAGCCAGTTGGCGGGATTTTTTTGACCTCTATCGCTTGGAAAAAACGGTCTTTGCCCAGGATGCCTGGCCTTGGTTCGATTTATTGATCGTGCTTACCTTTCCGGGGTTCGTGCGCCTGAAAGCAGTTTCCGGCGGGCAAATGATCGGCTTTGCTGCCGGCGAATTCCGCAGAGGGGATGGGGCTGGCTGGGTAGTGACGTTGGGGGTTTTGCCGGAATACCGCCGAAAGGGGGTTGGACAGGCGCTGCTCCGGCAGTGTGAGGAATGGTTGAACAGCAAGCGCATCCGGTTGTGTGTACGCAAATCCAACCTGCCGGCGTTGAAGTTGTATCAGCGGGAAGGCTATGTGGTGTACACCACCTGGCCAAATTATTATCAAGGTGGAGAAGATGCCCTTGTGTTGGAAAAAATTTTTCCCAGTTAAGAGGTTTCTTAAAATTTAAGCGAAGTCGTTGACTTTACCTGCGAGTCAGTATAATATAGTAAAGAAAGGATACGAGGCGCATCCAAATGCCTGTGTTGACGACATATTCAAAGGTTGGCTCATTTTCTGGGCACGCGTGATGACGCGTGCCTTTTTGTAAATTTCAAATCGAAAGGAGACCAGTTGAAATGGATTATGGGATGATCGGGAAGCGGGAAAAAGCCAGACGGTACGCACAGGAGCGAGAGCGGATTCACTTCCATTCTTTTACCGTAACAATGGATGGGAACAACAATCCGCATCACATTCAATATGAAAATGGACGCTGGCAGTGTGATTGCGATTTCTTCAAGACGCGTGGGGTTTGCAGCCATACCATGGCGCTTGAAATCGTATTGGAGAATATGCTGGCAGCGCCGGTGAATAACCCGTAAGTCACATTCGAGTAGCCCAAAACAAGCCCGGCGCAACAAAACCGGGCTTGTTTTTTATTCGTTTGGATTGCAGAAATTAGATGCGCGCCAGTTTGAGGCGGGGTTTGGTCTGAACATATAAACCGTCAATCGCATCCTCTTGATTGAGGGCAAACAGACCTTCTACCGAAGAAAAGAAACGCGCATTTTCACGGGCGGCTTTGAGGTCTTCTCCCTCCAGATTGGCGAGGGCCTGTTTGTCTTTGCGAAAATTCAAGTTTTCGCTGATCCGGTCGGTCATTTCTTTCAGGATAAAGTGGCGGGTGTTGCTTTGTGCATCGCGCAGGTCCCTGACGCCGGTAACCAGATTCAAGAAGGCCATTTTGAGGTTGTTCTCGTCCACATCCTCCTGAGTCAGACGTTGGGCTTCCCAGAAGTAGGATTCTTTTCCGCGATTGATGTCGTAGAATGCCGAGAGGAACACCAGAAAACGCAGGTAGGCCTGGCGGTAGGCTTTTTCGAAAAAGGAGACGGCCTGCTCTTCGCTGATTTCTCCTTCAAACATGGTGATTAATCCAGCAGCCGCCAGCATAGCGCTGAAGGTTGCCAGATGCACCCCGCTGGAAAGCAGGGGATCGAGAAAACATGCGGCATCACCTACCATGAAGTAACCCGGCCCGGAGAATTTTTCTGCTGTGTAGGAATAATCGGTCTCGGTTTTGAGGTCGGAAATCAGTTCCGCATCCTGGACGATGCGGGCAATCAAAGGCGATTCGAGCAGTGCCTGCTGGTAGATTTCCTCCAGACCCAGCGAGCGTTTCGCAGCAAGGGCATCTTTGTGCATGACAACCCCGATGCTCATCGTCCCGTCATGGAGGGGAATTGCCCAGATCCAGCCGTTCGGAATTGAGCCTACTGCAATGTCACCTTCCCGGCCGGTAGCCAGACGGTCGGTGTTTTTCCAATAGCCCCAAAAGGCAATGTTCTTGAAAACTTGATGATAGCGGCGATTACGCAGATAACGATTTGCCATAATTCCGTTGCGTCCGCTGGCATCAATCAAATAATCGAACGAAATGCTGCCGGTTTGTCCGGCGCTGCCGTTGCCATTCTGGTTGACCAGATAAGCAGCCGAGACGGGGCGTTCTCCCACAAATTCAAGGCTGCGGACTTCGACACCTTCAAACACTTTGACTCCCTGACTTTTGGCATGTTCGAGGAGCAGGTGATCGAATTCGGCCCGCGTGACCTGAAAACTATACGTGGTATCGCCGGCCAGTTCGCCGAAGTTGAGCGCCCAGGTGTCGCGTCCCCACTCAAGATAGGCGCCATGTTTGCGTTGAAAGCCGAAGGCTTCCATTTTTTCGCGCATTCCTAATAGATTGATGACGTCAATCATGGTTGGGAGTAAGGATTCTCCAATGTGATAGCGCGGAAAACGTGACGCTTCGAAAAGAGTGACATCCAAACCAGCTCTGGCAAGTAAGGTGGCAGCCGTGGCCCCGCCGGGGCCGCCGCCAACGACGAAAATCTTCGTGTGAGATGGAATTTCCAGCATAAAAACCTGCCCTTCAGTGAACCTGATAAATTTTATTCTATTTATAGATTATCCAAGTCAACAATTGGCTTGTCAAGAGCATATTTCTTATAGGCTTCTTATAAAAATAAAAACCTTTTTGAAATGAAAGACTCAAAAAGAAAACGTTGACAAAAACACTATACATTGTATTGAATTTGTAAAATGTATAATGTACTATAACCAAGCAGACCGTAATCCATCCTCGAGTCATTTCAACAGACGGAGAAAGGGTGCAAATGTTCCAATTTTTCAACCGAACTATTCAAGTAAAAGGGAGAAATACGAAATGAAACCGTTTGCAAAAGTTGTGTCCTTGATGGTTTTACTGGCGTTGTTCTTTGGCTTTGCCGTCAGCCCGGTGCAGGCCCAAACCAAAGGCGATCAGTGTGAGACCTTTTTTGTCAACGTCAACCATGGCATCAACGGCACCCGACTGGGTCTTTCCAGAGAGTTGCCAGTAGTTGCGTATGTGTACAAAGATGGTGATGTGCTTGCCAAAATTCCGCTGGTATTCAAGGATAATTTTCAGGCTGAATTACCGGTAGGCGAATACACCATTGAGATCTTCTCGGAAGAGCTGGGTGTTTTCATCGATTCGATGAAAGTCGGACCAGTGGAAATTCCCGGATGTGTCAAAGTGACTTTGCTGGCGCGACTCGGTGAAAAGGGCGAACCCACTATCCGTGTGTTGATCCGTGAATTAGCCGGTAAAACCGCCAGCCGATAATTAAATGATCAGCCCTTTTTCCCCGGTCTGTCCCCCGCCAGCCTTGCTGGCGGTTTTTTTTAGGGGTGATTTTCAGCCTTTTTGGGAAATCACTATTGATTTTGTTTATAAAAGTGATAAACTATTAATGTGGGTGTCAATCAATCCGATTACTCCCGCCGAAAGTTCAACGAGGGGGTATGGATTGAGATCATTTCTTTTTGTTCAATAGTGGAGGAAAAATGAAAACGTTTTTAAGGATTTTTTCGATTGTGATATTTCTAAGTCTTCTGGTGGGCTTTTCCTACACCCCGGCTGAAGCGGGTGGCAGATGCCCAACCTTTATTGCGCATATCACACACGGCATTGACGGGACAAAGTTAGGATTAAGTCAGGAACTACCGGTTATTGTGGAAGTTTATTTCGGCCCGAACCTCAAATTGATGGACAAAATTGACTTGAAATTCAAAGAAAGTGTAACTGCCGAACTTCCACGGGGAACTTACCTGATCAAGGTGTATTCGGTTGAGCTAAAACAATACGTTGAAACAATGACGGTTGGCCCAACGACCATTGAGGGGTGTAAAAAGGTGATCTTCCAGGCGCGCTTAGTGGATAATACACCCGTGATCAATGTAATCATCCGTGATCTGACGCCCAAGCCGGTGGAGGTTGCTCAGTAGGTTTTGACCCTTTTTTCACAACAGAATATCCAATTCTCCAGCACCGTTATCAATTTGATGGCGGTGCTGGATGTTTGTAGGGCGACTGGTCTGGTAGAATGGGTGTATCTCAATTGGGAGGATTGCGAATGGAATTAGCCATCATGATTGAGGGGCAAAATGGTTTGAACTGGCCGCGCTGGAAGCGGATGGTTGCGGCGGTGGAGGAACTGGGCTTTACCGGTCTGTACCGCTCGGATCACTTTACCAACGCCCGACCGCCTGATAAAGATTCACTCGAATTGTGGGTCTCGTTGACCTGGTTGGCAGATCATACCCGCCGCATCCGCTTTGGGCCGCTGGTTACGCCGTTTTCATTCCGTCATCCGGCGCTGACGGCGCGCATGGCAGCCGCGGTGGATGATCTTTCCGGCGGACGACTGACGTTGGGGGTTGGTGCCGGATGGCAGGAACGCGAACATGACCTGTTTGGCTTTGATCTGCTGCCGCCTCGCGAACGATTTGAACGTTTTGAGGAAGGGGTGATTGTCCTCAAGCAATTGCTTGGCGGTGGGCAGCCTGTCACCTTTAGCGGTAAGTACTATCGCTTGAAGGAGGCGCAGGTGCTGCCTGCACCCCAGCGCGGAGCGAAGTTGCCCATTTTGATTGGCGGCAATGGTAAAAAACGCACTCTCCCGCTGGCAGCCAGGTACGCGGATGAATGGAATGCAATCTTCCTCACACCATCCGCTTTCCGGGAATTGAACCATGAGTTGGATCACCTGATTCTTCAAAGCGGTCGCCAACCGGTTGAGGTACAGCGTTCGATGATGACCGGACTGGTGTTTGGCAAAGATCAATTCACCCTGCAGGAACGGCTAAGATTGTATGGAGGGGGCAACCTGACAGCGGCGGATTTACGCATGCGGGGGCTGATTGTCGGCACCCCGACAGAAGTGTTGGAACAAATCCAGGCGCTGAGCGAAGCGGGTGTGCAGCGTTTGATGTTGCAATGGCTGGATCTGGATGACCTTGCCGGGTTGGAAGCACTGGCAAAGACTGTGCTGGAAAAGGTCAGTTGACAAAATCCACCAGTCCACTTTTGTGCAAATCCTGAAAAACGGCTGGCAGGTCATTCATATAACTGAGATACAGGTAATTGCGGGCGCGGGTCATTCCCATGTAGTATAAGCGGCGTTCCTGCGACTCTTTACTTTGTCTTTGAGGGTCATTTTCGGAAAAGTTGAACGTGCGCTGCAGGAACGGCAGAATGACCGCTTCGAGTTCCAATCCTTTGAAGGCGTGTATCGTACTGATCTGAACTTCGTATCCTTTCAGCCGGGATTTCAGTTTATCAATATCATCTTTGAAACGGACTAAAATGCCGATTTGATTGTCCCGCAGTCCGCGGCTGCGCAGGGTTTGGATCGTATCCGTGATGAAGTTGAACTCATCCATTGCACCGCGGCACTTGCGCAGGAGCGGCCGCTGACCATGCCGCATGGTGTGGGGGTTCAATGCCGGACTGACCGGTTCCCCCTCTTCTGCCAGTGATTGTTGAATTTCCTCGTAATTTTCAATCAAGCGGTAAGCAGCCTGATAAATTTCAAAAGTGTTTCGGTAAGGCACACGCAGCCAGCGGGTGCGCCCCACTACCGGGATACCTTTCTCCCTCCAACTGAAAAAGCGGTAGATACTCTGGGAGGGGTCATCGGATAAAAACAGGAAACCATCCGGTTTCAGGATTGTCTGAATCACTTTGAACCAGAGGGGAGCCCAATCCTGTGCTTCGTCTATCAGGATGGCGTCATAAGGCTCGAACTTTACCTCGCCGCTTTGTAATTTTTGCAAGGTCAACCGATGAGCCTCCTCCCAATCCCAGCGTTGATGCGTTTCCAGAAATTGCTGATAAGCACGGTAGATTTCAAAAATTTTCTGGCGTTGTTCGCGGTTCAGGCGCAGGTCACGCCCGATGCCGCGCCGCTCGATCTTCAAGTAGGCGTCGGACTGTTCGATGCCCATGTCCCGTATCCACTTAACTTCACTTTCCAAATCGTTGGGCTTGAATTCTGCGAGGAAGGGCATGGAAGGACGATTTTCTTTCAACCAGTCCTGAAATTCAATCATCTGGGGATCATCGAGCCGGGTGATAGAGCGGCAAAGTGCATCAAAAGTGAGCGGTTTAATCGGCGTGCCCTGAAAAGCGCGTTCCAGCATTTGCTGCAACGCTTTGTTGTATGTAAAAACGCCAATCTTCCATTCGGGGTATTGGGCAGCTAAAAATTTCGCGCGCTGGATCATCACCAGTGTTTTACCGCTGCCGGAAAAGCCGCGCACCAGACGGATGGCGAAGTTCTGCACCAGTTGTTTGCCCTCATGTGGCAGTTCATCGGTTTCCACCGGTTGGGTTAATTGCTCAAAGAGGGCTTCCTGGCGTGCCTGTTCTTCCTGTCTGCCGGGACGCTGAACTTTTTGAGGTTCCTCTGCACGAATGGGTTCGGCAACGATTTTTTCCTGTTGCTCATCCAGTACAATGACGCGTTGATCCTCGGTGGTAAATTCCAGGATGGGATAGATTGTCGAACGAACGTGGTCGAGTTCCTCGCGGGTCAGCGGACGCATGCGTTCGGCCGGGAAGAGGTTCTTCAAGCGGTTCAGTAGAATATCCGAATTTTCGAGATGGTATTTACCGAAGACAAACTCCTCTCCCCAAACTTTTTGTAATTGGGTGATGGTGCTGCCGGGCAGGTTGGGCAGCACGGCTGCATAACTCCATGGGATGGCCTCACCCGGTAAGTCGCCGTTTCTCCTGCGGTTGAGTTGATTGGAGAGATTGATGGCATAGTTGCGGGCTACCTCGACTGGATTTTTCTCCTCCCGTTCTTTATTGTTCCGTGTCAGAACAACAACCCAATGAGGGGTTGCCTGACGAACTTGAACCCAGTCCTTAACTTCTAAAACGATTACCCCGTAATTCGTCAGGATCGTAAAGTCGGGGTATTTCAGGTCACGGCTTTTGTGAATGGGCGTTTCAACGTAAACGGTGAACTCTTTGGGCAGATTGTTTTTCAAGTACCTGAGTGTTTCTTTTTCACCGAACGTTGCATCATGCCGAAGAATACCGATGATTTCTGCCACAGGCTATACCTCCCTAATAGCTGGTTTGTTTCTGGTTTAATTTTACACAAGAAAAGTGAAAAACAGGGCGACAGATATTTATCGAATCTCGATCTGGAGCGATTGGGTGATCTCCCCAATTTGCACGGTCAGTGTACCATTGCCCGCCGTACTGCCGGTCTCGAAGAGCCAGCGGCACAATCCCTGTTCATCGGCGCGGATAGTGCCCTCTGCGGCGTTGAGCAGCGTTTCGCCGGCCGGGTTAGTGTAGGTAAGGGTACAGGTCTGGCGTGGATTGGTTTGGATTTCGAGCAGGGCTTGCCGGTTGATCAATCCAATGGACGGGCGATGAATTATTTTAAACCCGACAAATGGACAGATCATTTCGCTGCGGTTCTTGCGATTTTCGGTTTGGCTTTGATCGGAAGATAAGGAAAGAGCGATATATTCCAAAACAGGCTGGTTGAGTTCGGAAGGCAAACCCGCGTAGGTCAATACAGCCGGCTCTTGCAAGACCATTTGACCCTCGCAGATAACCCCCTGAAAATAACGCACACTGGTTACTTCTTTGACGTAGTCATGCACCGTAACCCGTAAAAAAATGCGATTTTGTCGAAGGCTGTAGTCTCCCCGCCACAAATTCGTGTTTTCACGGTTCAACCAGCGTTGGATATCGGATAAATCCTTTGATTGGGGCGGGGATTCAAAACACTCACCTTGCGAGTAGAGCACCAAACCGTCGGGATAAAAACGGTAGAGTTTATAACAGCGTTCTGGCTGCTTACCGGGACTTGAAACCCTCGATATAAAAATTTCATCCATGCCGCCACTTACCGCATCGGATGGGAGCGGTTCGGCATTCAACTCAGCCGGCATGGGCAAGGGAGTTGGCCGGAATAAACCGTTGATGCCCGTTCCTGTGCAGGCGGTCAGCAGACAGCCAAGAAAAAAAGAGAGAATTACCGTGATGGTTTTGAAGTCAACACCCTGCCTTAGATTTTGCTAATCGGAAAATTTTCCATCCCACGAAAGAAGATGTTGTCAAAGAAGTGGATTTCACCTTGTACAATTAGAATTACTTTTGTTAGTATAACAAATTGTATCGTTTTTGTATAAAAATTGCGGGTTTGCTTTGGGGGCAATTTTTCCCTCATCAAGCAACGTGGTCAAATTCACCATTCTTAATCCCATGTCCTTAACTCGGGGCAAACAATCTCTGAAGTTCTTTATATCTTGTTCACGATTATGTAATAACACAATAGGAAATAAAAACACCGCTCTTTTTTCGAGCGGTTTGGCAGGTTTTTATTGTGGCGGAGAGGGTGGGTGCCCGCCCATCCAAGCGTAAAGCAGGCTAAAAGCAATTATTAGCCGGCTCTCGGTCTGAACCTGTTTTTTTACAGGCCAGATTGAGAGCCGGCTTTTTGATTCTCCCGAAAAGCCGGCGGGAGAAAAGGAGATGACCACACAACCTACCCACCCACCCCCGGGCACCTGGAATGCCCGAAACTTACTGACCGTGCTCGAAGTGGCGGAATGGGCACGTGTCCACCCTAAAACGGTTTACCGCTGGATTAGAGATGGAAAGCTTGAAGCGATCCAATTTGGACCGCGCACATTCCGTGTGCCGGAGGATGCCATTGGCAAGTTTCTTCAGAAAACAGGATACAAAAAGGCGTCTGAACTCCCGAAGCCAAATGGGAGAGAACGATCATGAACGGCTCCTCGATCCAGCCGGAGCGGGCGTGGCAGATGGCGCTTGACCAGTTGCGTCTGGGTATGCCAAAGGCTTCTTTTGACACCTGGGTGCGGGATACCAGCTTTGTCTCGTACGCAGATGGAGTTTTCACCATCGGTACCCCCAATGCCTACGGCCGAGAATGGCTGGCAAGCCGCCTGACCAGCACGGTGACCCGCATGCTGACAGGTATCCTGAGCCAGCAGGTGGAAGTGCAGTTTATCGTCGTTGAAGCGCCAGTTGATGAATATGAGGAGTCGGAAGGCGACGAGTATGCCCAACAGATAGCAATCCCACCTGAGCAAAACCAGGATGTGCTCGCGCTGCAGGCAGCCTACCAATCCGTCTACGACGAGATCGTCCGCCCCGACCAGGTGATCGTCCTGCCAGGCTATTTTCTTCGCTTTATCCCACTGCTCGGTGTGGAGCTGGCCTGGCTGTATATTGGCTTTCGCCAGGCGGCCTACGAAGCTGGCGCTGCGAGGCAACCTGGAAAGAAGTTCGGCGCGCCAGCACAGAAGGTTGCCAGGTACTCCGGGATGAGCCTGCGCACCTTCCGGCGCTACTCTGCAAAACCCGATACCTGGCAGCGCTTACGCGGTTTGGTTACGGCTGTCGAGGATAAACCCCGCTGGCAGCACGGCAATGATAACCATCCTCATCGGACTCCCCGCTTCTACCGGGTGGCGATGACCTTGCCATTAACTCCCTCGGATGAGCTTTCACTCCGCGCCTGGCTGTACAAACGCCTGGCTGGAGGGAAAAGCCCACTGGTTGTGATCCGGGCTGCTTTAGAAACCCCAGCAGATGAGCTGATCCCCTGGCAAGAGAATACACCATCGTCGAGAGATGTCAACGTCGAGCTTCATTCTGTCCATGATGTGCTGAGCGCCGTGTGCGGACCAATCTCAGAAAACGATCGCAAGCAATTCCAGGAACTGGCCGATCAGTTGGCGCAGCACCTGATGCCGCCCAAAGACCTGGTCTTCCTCACACACTACTTCGTGACCCGATGGCTGCCCAAACTGGGTCATGGGCAGGGTTGGTTCGTGGTGTTGCTGCGCGACCGCTGTTATATCAACCCTCGCACGGGCGAAATCCGGGATGAAGCACGGGTAGAACAGGGCTACGCAGAGATCGCTGGCTGGTTAGGCTTGAAACGCGTCAAAACGATCTGGGAATGGCTGCGCAACGATGATGTCAGCCGGTTCGTCCGCGAGATAAGCCACGAGATTGGCGAATGGGAAGAATCGCCGCGCCGCTTCAAAGTCTGCCTGGGTGAACCGATGACCGATGAAGACCAGACCCGGGCAAATAAATCGTTAGCCCATAGAGGGTTTGGCGCAGTTGACACCTATAGCCAGCCGATTGGCGCGAATGACACCATTAGGAATGAGTGCACCAGCGGCTCCGTTGGCGCGGTTGACACCCATAATGGCGGAATTGACACCATTAGTGGCGCGAGTGACACCATTAGGGATGGATATAGCAACGATCTTATTGGCGCAGTTGACACCCATAATGGCGCGATAGACACCGATCGTGGCGCGAATGGCACTCCCATTGGCGGTGATGACACCCATAGGGTTGGCGCGGATGTCACCTTTGATTGGCGCGAGTGGCACAGTTTAAATACCTTAGCACTTGGTTTGAATCACAAGAAAAATACGCCAACCACCACCGGCTCCGAGATCGAATCCGATTTGGAAATTCCAGCTAGCACAATCAGAAAGGGGGTGGTGGGCATGGAATGGAATTTATCGGAATTGCTCCTCCGAAACCGAATAAGCGTCAAGAACCAGGAGTTGCTCCTGGAAAATGGTTTAACAGCGCAGGCATTGGTTTCCTGGCTGCTTTACGCCGCCAGCACAAGCGGAAATGGCATCCGTGATCCCATCGCCCATGCTGTCTCTCGATTAATCCCAGACCCAAGTCGAGGTGCAGGTGGCGTCTTTGATCAGCTATCCGAGGTGCCTGCCAACGAACTGGCGGACATGCTCCTCAGAGAAATCGAAGGACAAAGCCCCTGGAACCAGGTATGGCGAAAAGCAATGAAAGGTACACCTTGTTCACGACTGCGAACGCTGGCTGATCAGTTGGGTATACCGGTTTCGGACCTTGGTAATTGGTGATTTGGTTCAGTTACATGGAGGTGTGACATGAAAAAGATTGGTTTCTTCATCGCTCTGGTGTTGTTGGTTTTACTGGCTGCGGCTGCATGCGGGCCAGGCGACAATGCTGTGGAGATTGCCCAGGCGCAGAGCGTGATCGAGGCTGCCCGCGCCGCTCAGCATGCTGCCCGGGCAGCGCAGATCGCCTCCCAAGGATTGAGCGATGTGGGACGAGGTCAAACGTTGATCCTAATACTCCTGACCCTGGTGGTGGCTCTGCTGATTGGTGTGGCAGCCTATATTGTCATCCAACGCCAGGTTTGGAAGCACAGCCAGGTTCAACCAAAGAACAATGGCCGCTGGATGAGTGGGCCGAACGCCCACTGGAAGCGAGTGGATGCTCTTGATCCTTACCAACAACTGCTCCTCCAACAGCAAATGCTGCTTACCCAGCTTCTGCAGCAAAGCCAGGTCGAATCCGAAGATGATGATCGACCTCAACTGCCTGCTGGGTGGTGGGGATAAATGCGGCTAGTGAGGATGTCCACATGAAAACCCACAAGTTATCTATCCTGCTCATTCTAATGTTGGCTGGAGGGATACTGACCGCATGCGATGATGCTGCTTATATCAGCGCAGATCCCAATGTCTCCGGAGTTCAGGCTAGAGCGACCCTGGAATTTGTACAGGCTGTGCAGACTTCTACCGCGCAGGCTTTGTATGCCGCCGAATGGCAGGCGACCGTCCAGGCAGGGGCGACGCAGGATGCTATCCAGGCTGCCTATGTCGCTGCTCAGGCGACCGAAGAAAGCATCCGAGCTGCGGCAGCAGCCACCCAGACTCAACAGGTGTGGAACGCCACCGCAACAGCCGATAGCAGTCAGGCAACCGCCACGGCTGCCGCCAATGCCATGGCAGTGAGCTGGTCGAGCACCGCTACCCAATCTGCCTGGAACAACCAGGCTACTGTCGAAGTCGCCAGCGTACAGGCATTGCAAACCGCTCAAGCTGCTCAAGCCGATATGGCTCGAATGGCGGCGGAGCGTCAGCGCACGATCAATAAAATTCAAGCCGCCGCTCCCTGGGTGATCCTGGCAATCGCTGTCCCTTTGGTGGCGTATCTGGCCTGGATCTGGGGCAACACAGAAGCTCTGCGCCGGCGCGCCATCCCGCGGGATCCGCGTGGGGATGCACCTATCCTGATCCTGGATGACCATGGCAGGCGCAATGTCATCGACCCGGATTTGTTCTTCGGCGCAGCCGTGTCGATCGGTAAGGGAGGCCAACCGGAAGCTCCGCAGTTGGCTGCTCCTGAGCTGCAATCACAGGTGAAGGCGCGTGACCAGGCTGTCGATCTCGTCAGCCGTGGCCTTCCCGGTCAGCCTCCGCGCAGGCGCGCTTTACCTGCCCTAACACAACCTCCCTCAAATCTGTTGTTAGGCGATGTCCGGATAGTGGAGCCCGACGAAGTCAAGGATTGGATTTCAGATGTGCTGCCGCGTATCCAGCAAAAGGCGCTACAGGAAGGAGAAGACGATGATGTTTGAAACCAACAACTTCATATCCAGGCGTTACCAACTCCAGGCGCAGATTGTCGCGAAGCGGCTGCCGCAGGTGCTGCAACAGCGCGGCCTGGAAGCGGCGTTTGCTGAATTTTTGCTCACCTCGACCCAGGGCATGGTGCTGCTCTTTGCCATTCTGGATCTGCCCCGCGTCAGGCGTCTGGAAGCCTATACCACTCCCGAACTATTGCATCACCTGAGCACCGATTTGCAGGGGTTGCCGGTGTTCCTCTCTAACTCGAATGGGCTGCGTTACGCCATCCCGCTATCCCCGCTTCCCCGCCTGCCAAAGTAATTCCATTCCCCGGTGTGATGGATGGCTGGGTTCAGTTGGGCGTCAACCACAGCGGCGAGACGATCAGCCAACCCTGGTCGAGACTTGGTCACCTGTTGGTGGCTGGCAAGACAGGTTCCGGGAAATCTGTCTATCTGCGTTTGTTGGCATACCAGGCGATTGCTGAAGGCGCTCAGCTCCTCCTGGTGGACTTAGACGGCGCCACCTTCCCGATGCTGACCAATCACCCAACTTTGTTGGCTCCAATCGCAACGACACCGCAAGCAGCTCAAGCTGCAGTCGAGCGTGCCCTCGGCGAGTGCAACCATCGGGCAGGACTGTATCTGCAAATGGACGGATACCCTGAAAGTCTGGAAGAGTATAACCGGACAATCGTCCGACATGGAAGCGACCCGCTCTCCCGGCTGCTGGTAGTGCTGGATGAGTTCAGCGCTTTGATGACCACTCTGGGTGGTCCGAAGAGCAGTTTTGCGAATCGGGTCGCAGAGTTAGGCTGGCGTGGGCGCAAATTTGGCGTCCACCTGGTATTCGCAGCCCAGGATTTTACCAAGCAGGTGGTAGGTCGGGTGCGTGACCAGGTCAGCGCCGCAGTCTGCTTCCGGGTGCGTAGCCTGGAAGCTGCCCGTGCGATGGGTTGCCCGGAAGCGGTGCGTATTCCGGAGAGTCGCCCTGGACTGGCATGTACCGACCGTTGGGGATTGGTGCAGACCTTTTACCTGGACAAGCGCATGTTCGGGCAGGTTGGCCCAAGGTCTGTGCTTAGTCGTCAAGAGCAGGAATTGGTGGAGCGCGCTTTGAACGAAGCCGAGGGCAAGATGTCCATCCCGCTGCTTGTGTCATGGGGAATGCCAGAGCGTGGGGCGCGTTCGCTGGTAGAGAGTTGGGAGCTACGTGGCTGGCTGCGCCAGGATCCGTCTCGCCAGAACGCTCGCTATATCACCCCGAAATTGAAAGCATTGCTGGCTGCTTTTGCCAGCAATGCCAATTCCTTGTCAAACAGTCAAGATGGTCAAACCGCGTCAAGCACATCAAGCTGGTGAGGAGTAAGTATATGCATACGACAATAGCAATCTTGAACCAAAAAGGTGGGGTCGGGAAGACAACAACCGCAGTAACCCTGGCATCAGGTTTGGCCAAAAGCGGATATCACGTTTTGCTGATTGACCTGGATACCCAGGGCAATGTCGCCGACAGCCTGGGCTTGCCGCACAATGATGACCTTCGCCGGCTGCTTTCACCTGATTTACGCGTTCCAATCGACCAGGTCACCACATCGAGCGGATTAGATCATCTGGATGTCATCCGCTCTGACAAGAGCACTACTGCTTTGAAACAAACCCTGGCTGGTGTAACCATGCGAGAGTACGTCCTGGCGGATGTGCTGGAAAGTGTTGCGCATGACGTGATCCTGCTGGACTGCGCTCCTTCAGCCGATCTTCTGCACTTCGCTGCGCTGGTCGCCGCAGACTATCTGCTAATCCCCACCCGTCTCGACAAGCTGGCGGTGAATGGTGTGCGCGATGCCCTGCAAACGCTGGCTGCGTTGAGGCGAATCAGCCGCTGCCAGGTGGCTGGCATTTTGCCTACATTCTACGAAAGAGTCACTTTGGAAAGCCATGAGCAGCTGATCCACCTGGCACAAACTTTTGGCAAGCTTGTGTTGCCACCAATCCCACAAGATACCCAATGCCGTGTGGCGACTCGCTACGGGAAGACGCTGTGGGACTACGCCCCGAATGCCAAAGCCTTGATTGGTTACGAGCAAGGCAACCGGCGAGTGGGCGGATATCTACAAGTTTTAGAACGAGTAAAGGAATGGCTATGAACAGGAACACAAAAGGATTAACCAGTTTTGAAGAATTGCCCGCGGTTGACCCGGCGGTCGAGTCGCTGCTTGGGCAGGGGCAGCGTCGCCAGGATGAAGCCCGCCTGGCGCGCGCCGAGCGATCCCGCAAGAAGAAGGAGCGCGAGCGAGCGGAAAAGCGCAAACCCAACCGCATCAACCTCGACCTGCCAGTGGATTTGAAAAAGCGCCTGGAGCAGCTGGCGAAGAAGGAGGGCGTGCCCATCAGCCAGTTGGTGGCTTTCCTGCTCTACGAGCCGGTGCACCAGCTGGAGAGCCGGGCGATCAGCCTGTGGGGCTACAAGACCGCCTCCGGCTGCCCCAAGTTCGAGTGCAACCTGGATCTGAAACGCCGCGCAGATGAGGCGGCGCGGAAAACATGAAACTTTGGCTCTGTAGGGCGTCCTGAGGCGATTTGTAGGGCGTCCCAATAGGGCAGCCTACTAGGGCGTCCTATTGGAGAAAACCCCAAAAATCATAGGGCGTCCTAAGAGCCAACAGGAAGGCTCAGGAGCCACGAAATCTGAGGGGTGGTTATCTTTGATCATAAAGCGAAAAACCGCCCTTGAAAGGGCAAAAATATACACGACAAGAATGGAGACCGAAAGATGACAGACACGCTGCACCTGAACGAATTCCAAGCGTATTTGTTAGCCGAGGATCGCTCGCCGGTAACAATCACTGGCTATTTGGGTGATGTGCGCTTATTCGCCCAATGGTATGAGGGGCATTATCGGGAAGCATTGATCCCTGCTTCTCTGACAAACGAAGCCGTACGCAATTATAAGCAGCACCTTCTTGACCAGGCTGCCAAACCCAAAACGATCAACCGGCGGTTGGCAGCTTTGGCAGCTTATGCTCACTGGCTGGAGCAGGCAGGATATGTAAAGAATGCACGCAATCCAGTCCAGGGGGTGAAGGCTGTGAAGGAAACCGCGCTTGCTCCCAAGTGGTTGGATAAGAAACAGCGTGCAGCATTGTTAAGAGCGGTTGATAAGGAAGTTGATGATGCCGTGCGCCGTTACCCACGCCTACGATTAATGTATCTGCGCGACGCAGCGATCGTAAAACTGATCCTGTTTGCCGGCCTGCGAGTAGGAGAAATTATCCAGTTGCGTATGAGCGACATTGTTTTGGATGAGCGAAAGGGAAGCGTAGTCGTCCGGGAGGGGAAAGGTACAAAGAGGCGCGAGATCCCGCTGAATGCCAAAGCGTGCAAAGCTTTGCTCGATTATATGCAAGTGAGACCAGACATAGAAAGCAACGAGCTTTTTCTTGGCCAACGTAATGAAGGCGTGCAGAGCAAGACCATCCAGCGGGCTGTACAACGCTTTGCGAAAAAAGCAGGGCTCAAAATGGTTACTCCTCATACCCTGCGCCATAGTTTTGCCAAAGCTTTAATCGACGCAGGGGTATCCCTGGAAAAGGTTGCGACGTTGCTTGGGCACAGCAACTTGAACACGACCCGGATTTATACAACTCCGGGGGTGCAAGATTTAGAAGACGCGATAAATGAGTTGGAAGATTTTTAGACATCCCTGGAAGTATTCTGTTGTCGCGTTAAGCCGAACTGTTACTGCTTATGATATGCTGGGGTGGCTTGGATAGCCCTCACCGATTACTACTCGTCGCTCTTATGCTTGGTTTTGTCTACCAGCACGAAGCCCTGACCGGATTTCGGAGTAGGGGGCAACGTTTCGCCTTTCGTTACCGTTACCTCAGTACCGGTTTTACCGCCCTTTGAGTCAACAACAGCGTACTGCCCCGAAACAGGAGCTTTCTGGCCCGGCTTATAGGTTGGCGCTTTGGCTTTGCCCATCTTCATCACCTCCTTTGGTCATTATGACCATCTCGTTAATCGTTCGCTACATTCCTCGGCGGGTAATCTTGCGCCTGATTCGAGCATTCGCCTGAGGGCTGTGGCGGCTTGCCCTGGCGTGAGAGCCTTGAAATGCACCATCTCATCCAATAACCAGAGAACGCCATGCACTACAAGACCGTTAGCGTTGGCTAGCTCATTGAGCCGCCGATCCCCAGTCACGAGGGTTGCATCCAGCAGCTTGGCTAATAACAATGCAGCTAGGTCGATGATAGAAAGCCCTCGATGAGCTTGACGCAATTGGATTAGTTCAACCACCTGCTCAGCAGGCAGTCCGTGCGCTCTGAGTCCCAATACTTCTAGAGTCTCCCATCTGGGTCGAATGAGCTCTGGAATAGCAAAATCCGGGATCAAAAACTGATAAGGGAGGCGGAAAACCTCCACCAGTACGCCGCCATCTTCGAGGTCGATCCAAATATTGGTGTCAGTGACCAAAACCGACTGCAACGCCATCCTGTTGGAATGCCTCCGCCACCCAGTGCAGTTGTAAAGGTTCGCCGAGCAACTCTTTTGCTCTGGAACGCGAGATTACATCCTCCGCCAAAGCCCTATAGATAAGACGCTCCATGCGTAAAGGCTTTTCACTAGATAGCGCCTCACCCGGCTCCTGGCGATGCCAGCCATTGGCTCGAAAGCGGTGGAAAAGCCTCGTAGCGGCATTCTCTGAGATAATGCCTAGCTCTTTGGCTCGGAAGATCCAGGCTTGCATGCTCATACCGTACTTGTGCTTGAGCAAATACAGCTCGTTCATGTCCAGTGTAGTACGCCTGGAGCCCAGTTCGAAGCGGACTGCCTGCGCCGGGACCAGAAAAGCCCCGACAAACCGATGACAGGCAGGTTCGGGATCGAGTTCTTCTTTAATATCCAAGATCAAGTGTCCTAATTCGTGCCCCAGGTTGAAGCGCTGCCGGTCGCCAGGAAGCTCAGCCTTCGATACGATTACTGGAATACCATCAGCCATGAAAGTGCAGGAGTCGAAATGCTCAAACCCCGAGACCAACCCCACTTTTATGCCTTGATCTTCAAGCACTTGAGTCAGGTTTTCGATTGGATCAAGGCCCAGGTTCCAGCTTTCGCGCAAACTTAAAGCAACGTCTTCTACCTGCTCTATCGCTTGTATCGAATATACGGGCAGGTTAACCGAGCGTCTTTCATCCGGGAAAAGGCTTTCGACCTCTAAGTATCGTTCTAGCCACTCTTGAATCCGCATCTGAATCGCTTCTTGCTCTTTTACACCCAGCGCGGCATGTTTGCGATACGCCTGTAACCGGACCGATATCGTATAGGGACGAAACAGGAAATCCATCGATACGTTCAGCGCCTGCGCCAGACGCAGCAGAACACTCGAGCTGGGGATATCCAGATCCCGCTCGTACTTCGAAATTGCCATTGCACTGATCTCAGCCTTTTCTGCAAGGCTTCGTAAGCTCATATTGTTCGCCTTACGGGCCTGTTTGATGCGCTGACCGATGGTCATTATCGCCTCCTTTCGCGTGTCTCTGGTTTACATTATAGCATAATTGTTTTATTTTGTAAACCGATTTGACCGAAGAGAGCGACCTCTCGCTGACCGCCGGGCAGCAACGTTTGAAATTTTGATTATTTGCAGTATTTCTTCAAGCTTGGTTCGATAGCAACGCTAATCTGGGCAATTCATCCCATGTCCGGCCGTCCAACTTTCGTCCTGATTTCTTCTTGTTTGTTCCTCCCCACTGTTTGAAAAAGAACGGAACGTTGGCATCTAGGCATTGATCTCGAATATCACAAACCCAAGATTCTTGAATGGGGCGAGCTCCTGGTCCAGATTCACCACCTACAATTACCCAATGAATCCCCGATAGATTTAGATTTACAAGAGGACCCAATAATGGTTCGAGTGAAAGAAATCTTATTGCGGCGTGTGTCTCCCGTAAGTGGTCTATTCTAAATGCGTAGTTTTGATTTTCTACACTCACTCCCATCCATACATTCTCAGGCCAATACAGTTCTTTATCAAGTTCCAATAATCTATCAGAGCGCTTGGTAAGTACCTGAAAAGTGTGCCAGTGGGCCTTAGTCATCGTATCGAAAACCTTTTGGATGAACTCCAGCGGGACATCTTCATGGAAAAGGTCACTCATCGAATTGACAAAAATCATTTGCGGTTGTTTCCAGTTTAGAGGAATTTCTAAGGCATGATCATGTAGAGTAAGATCGAAACCGTTACGATAATTTGACTGCCCCATTGCTTGAAGCCGTTTAGCCATTCTTTCCGCGTAGCAATGTTTACATCCCGGACTAATTTTTGTGCAACCCGTTAACGGATTCCAGGTTGATTCTGTCCATTCGATGGCAGAATTGGAAGCCATAAGAATTCCTCCTATCGATACACCTGTAATAATTATGGCACAAATGTTCTTGTATTATATATCGACTTTGAACTCGACAACCGCATCGTCTGGAAATGCACCTCTGCGTCGTTTCTTGCCACAAACTTTGTTAGGGTTCACACATAAGAGATCCTGTTCTTCTAAAAGTCTTAATGCTTTTTTCATTTGGCTACTTGTATAAGGCGTCTGATTTTCAACAAAAACCCGAATTTCACTTACTTGGACTTTTTGTGAGGTAAAAGCAGATAAGATTAGTTCAGACAAGGCATTAGACGAATCCATTTCAAACAACACGAGCTGATTAGGATTTGTCGCATCCGAAAATCTAAACCCACTTTCAGGATCAACTTTCCAAAAAGCTTCTTTCATCCGAGCATGACCAAGCGGATGGTTAGTTGCAAAGAAAAGGTAATAGAGTACCCGATCTCGCTGGTCTCTCATCTCAAAATATCGTACAAACCGAGCATGATTTTGGAGTTGTGATAAATATAAACGGCGTAAGGCTTCCAATCGATCCCCACCTGAACGAATTACATCCAAAACCTGGCGGGTGCCAAACAGATCAATAATGTGCTGCTGTGTTTGTGGATCGGAGCGTTCGATGAAACGATTTACAAAGTCAATCATGACATTAACGAATACTTCTGTATGCGGGTTCTGCAATAATTGCTTTACCAAATCAAAGGAGAGACCTTTAAAACCGAAAGGATCAATGAAGGCAAAAATTGGAGCAAGATTAGAATTAGCCCGTCTTGCTTGGTCAAAAATCTGTTCCAAAATACAATGAAATTCGCCAGTTTCTACGATAAGCCTGAAATTAGGTGGAATGGTTAGCAGAGCGATTTCTTGCTTAAGATGCTCGATTCGGTCCGGGTTTGTGTCAATGAAAAGGAACACAACCTCGCTGTTCTGCAATAAAGAATGATGTTTTATGGCTTCTTTCAATGCTATGATAGGTGAGCCATCTTCTCCCCCTATATAACGCCCGGGACCGCAGAAACCATCTAGATACATGATACGAGGGATCTTCTGCCCCAAGATGCCAAACCACGCTCCTAAGTAACGACGCAGGATTTCGTGTTTTATTTGCGTATGCGGTTCGATTTTCCATATTGTTTCTGACGATTTTGCCATTAACCGCTCGATTGTCTCTCTCTGTGATCAACTATCACAAATGTTTACCGATTGACGCGGAAGATTGATTGCTCTTGGATCGAATTAACGATCACATAACTATTGGAAAGGTGCTCGGCAGCCTGAAAGAGTAGTCGATCTTCATGTAATGATTGCTAGATTACTCATGGCCGTTGAGAAAAATCATTACATTCTACAAATAGTTCTCCTCGCTCTTGATCTGTTATCGAACGAGTGTGAAATTGGAGTCCCCAATTTCTTAGCACATCGTATTTTGACCATATTTTAGGATAAAAATGACGAAATATAAATCGGACAAAATGCCCTATACTAATTGGACCAAATACCGGCCAACGACACTCCTCGTTAAGCAGGTGTAAATGCGAGGCTGGATGTGTGTCAGTTTGTGATCCGGGGTCAAAATCGAATCGGAAGGGAGTTGAAAGCCGTAGCAGGTTTTGCAGACGGGAAAATTCCGATTCTGAAATCGCAGCTCTTAATGCATCAATTTCCTGAGTGAGCAACAAGTCGAACAGAGTGACAAAATCGTGTCCTGTCTGTATGGACTCAATATCCGAAGAAGTAATGACCAAGGGGCAGGGATAATAACAATTTCGATGTTTCGACAAAGTATTATTTGTATACAAATACCCAAATTGGATAATTGACCCATCAAATAGCATACAATGATAATGCCTATTTTCTATCAGGTTTCGATATTCAGTTATTGTCGCAAACCTTCCAACCAAAGCATCAAATAGTCTATCTGGAGCATTTGCCCAGGTCAGGATTGAATCGTGACCAGAGTCCCGAATAATTGCCGAATTCCAATCAATAGCTAACCCCTCCTCTAAAAGAAAAGAAAGCAATTCGTTTATCTGTCTTACCAGTGCTCTAGCGGTCATCATCCTCACCCGATCTCCCAAACAGCTCTTCCAATTGGGTTCGAAGTTCGCTAGGCAAATTTTCGATGGCAAGATCTCCACTTGTAACTTGGGCAACAAAGTCCGCGAGGGTTTGCTGCATTTTCTGAACCTTCTCTCTTTCCTTGGGGGTCATGTCACGATGGATTTTTCGTAATCTTTCGAGTTCTACGGGAGTAGGAACTCGAAATCTAAGTTGGTAATTATCCAAAACCACCTTATCTACTTCAGACTTCAGTCCTTCCATAGCTGTTCCGCACCCAAACAACCTAACCCACGCCTTAGATCGAGTTATTGCAGTGAAAATAATATTGCGGCGCTTGCTTAACTCAAATCCTTCAAATGCATACTCGCTGTTCAAAACATAAACCATTGGGGCTTCATTACCTTTAGCCCTATAGATTCCGGTGATTGCAACCGACTCATCCTTGAAAAGTTCATCACGACTGCTGGTTACGCCTGCAAGATGAGTAGGGATATTTAATTGATTTAACTCTCTAAACAATATGGCAGCCTCCTCTTGGGCAGTTAAAGGATCAGAGAGGATAATTAGAATATCTCGAAATTCCAATTCGTCTTCGGTCAGATTCTTTTTTATCTCACGTGCGACTGCTTTAGCTTGTGTAACTTTATCGGGAAACACCTGACAAAGTATTGCATCATCTGAATCAAGTAATTGTTCGAAATAATCTGGATACGAATCCGAACGGCGTTTGAGAGCTACCTCTTGCCCTGGAGCAAGTGCACCAGATACGACATGATACCCAACTTCTTCCCAGAGCCCCTGGGGATCATTGAAATATTGAACCAAACCTTGGTCGCGCTTTATGCCAAATCCAAGAGCATGAGCGATTGTTAATGCCCAGGGGGTGTTACGGTAACAAACGGGTAAAACAATATCCTGAGATGGCGATCCTTTCTCATTACGTAGCTCAGAGACTCGAGGCGAACCGCTAGAATCTTTTCCGAACAATTCGGAAGGTGGCACCATCGAATAACGACTGAGGTTTTGTAATTCGTCGTAAGCGTATACTATTCGTTTGGGTTCACGGGTCGCAAGATATGCCAACTCAAAGAAGGATTGTGGGAAATCCTGCGCTTCGTCTATAAGGACTACATCAAATATTGGCTGGAATTTCGCTTCACCGACTTCTTGTAGCAATTCTTGGCATACACCATCAAAAGCTGTAGGAGCGCCAAATGTACTTTTTGCATAATTGAAATCCTTGGGCAAAACGCCGTGAGCCATGGCAACTTCGGAATAAAAGCCGGGCTGATTCGAACTACCCCAAGCATGAATGATGCGCAAATTTTCCCAGTTGGGTTCATCATTAATTTGATCGAAAGTGAAACGTCTGACAAGATCCTCAAATTGTTGATAGAGTGATCGGGTTTGAAAAGTAATCGCGATCTTCCATTCCGGTTTTAGTACATGAAGATAAGCTGCTTTCAAAGCCAAAACGATCGTCTTGCCTGAACCCGCTAGACCGCGAATTCTCTGCACCCCATCAGGCATTTCAACCGCGGCACTATTTTGCCATTTATCCAAATTAGCGATCTCTTTCTCTATCTCTTTTATGCGAGCACCACGAGAATCCGGCCTCTTGACAGAAGAGCGCTTACGTGAAGGCTTGATGGTTGTAACGCGCTCGACCGCGGCATTTATTTTCTCGAGCAGATCGTGACTCACGGGTTGGAAGTCTCGGATAACATTTACCAAACTGTCCGGTCCTGTTAGTAACAAGCCATCCTCACGAACTACTCCTCGCATTCCTGGGACAAGTGTTACTACGTTAATCTCAAAAGGGAGGCGTCGTCCCTCAACCAAGTTCTTGTATCGTTTGAGTTTAATTTCTAAAATTCTATATAGATCGTCTTGTCGTTGTCTCAGACGATTATCTTCGGCTGATCCTTGGGCGCGATCATCAAAATCAATTACAACCACACCACATTCCTGAGTGGTTAATAAAGCATCGATGAAAACTGTTTCTTCTACATCGGCTAGGATAGGATAGCCGATATAAAGAGTGCCATTCATCTCTACATCATTGAGTAACTCGATCAGCGTGTTTGCAGCTAAAGGATTACTCTTATGACCAACAACTAAATTCAACATGTTTAGTTATCCTCCAATTGACAGAAGTAGACATGATTCCAGTCACGCATATTCTAATCTAAAGATTGATAACTCCAATCACTCCAACCCCATCGCCCGGATGGCGGCGTTGATCGGGTCGGTATAGAAAGTCGCCTGCAGCTTGTTCAACACCTCATCCGGTACATCGGCCAGGTCGCGCTTATTTTCGCTCGGTATCAGCACATACTTGGCGCCGGAATCCAGCGCCAATTGCATCCGCTCGGTCAGGTTGGTTACTTTCAGCAGCAGTCCCTGAACGCTCATCTCGCCCAGCACCACCGTTTGCGCCCGGACAGGTTTGCCTAGCAAGGCTGAGACCAACGATACGAAGAACGCCACCGCGGTTTCAGCGCCTTCCTTGGCTTGCTGCAGGTTAATCGCCTGCATGCTGAAATCGTAGCTTTTCAAATCGAGAGAGATACCCAATTTGTGGATGTTGGCTTTCAGATAAGCCTCGGCGGTCTTGATCCCTTCTTTCATGGCTTTCGATAGGTTGCCCAAGGGGATCATGCGCCCAGAGCCAGGATTGATCTGGGTTTGTAACAGGAACAAAGCCAACTTGCCGCTCTCGGCATCTCGACCAATGGTATAGACTGCTCCTGGAGCCAGGGTAATAGGTTCAATGATCAAACCGCCCCCCATCTCTGGCACTCTGACAAATTGCTCGTTGCCGGTTTCCAGGTCGCGATAGGAGAAATTCACGTCCCAGTACTCGACGCCGGCGATTTTGCGCAATTGCTCCTTGACCCGCCGGCGCATTTCCATGGCAAAGATGAGGTATTCTTCGACCTCTTCTTTGGTAACCCGCCCATCCGGATGGATCAGCTTAATCAAACCGGAAACTGTTTTCCGAACCGCTTTCTGGTCACGTCCGGTCAGATGGGAGCCAAATTGGAAGTACCTTTCGGGCACATCGGTGTAGCTGTCCTTGCGCAATGCCCGCATCACTTCAGCCAGATAATCCGAAACAAACCCGAAATGGTTGGTGTAGAACTCATCGCGCGTCTTTTGCAGTTCCCAACCAGGCAGGTAAAAGTGCAGGCGGTCGAAGAAGGCTGCGTCCATCTCCTTTGGCATGGGATAGAAAAGGTGCGAGGTTTTTACAATTGTTTCGATATCGCCATCCAGATTGCCCAGGAAAACAATTGACCCTTCGGCGGTGATGATTTCGGAGCCGCGCGAGAAGTTGCCATCTTCCATGAACCCCTTCATGATGTTGATGCCATTTTTATCTTTGAAGCTGACCCCAGCCGCCTCATCAAAAGCCACAGTGTCCCACAAAGCGACCAAACCCTTGGCGCCCGTCGCCAGGTTGACAAACATCTGAGCCACGGTTGTTTGCCCACCAGAAACAAGATGGCAGTACGGGCTGACTTGCTGATAAACAAAACTCTTACCCGTTCCCCGGGGGCCCAACTCCACCATATTGAAGTTCTTTTCAACCAGTGGAATCAAACGGGAGAGATAGAGCAGCTTGACCCGATGGGTGAAATAGGGGTGGGTGGGCTCCAAACCCAGGCTGCGTAAGATAAAGTTGATCCATTCATCCCGGCTGAACTGCGCACGCGCAGCCCGGAAGCGGTCGAGTGAAAGGTTTGACACCTGGATCGGTTTCAAGTTTTCGATGACAAATGGGCGGTTTTGTCCCCGAAAGATGTAGGACTCGTCATATCCTAGACTCACCTCCGCCCAAATCCCACCTTGAACCAGGCGCTCGTGTTTGCGCAGATAGGCTTCGTCGATGTTTACAAAATCGAGGTTAATGTTAGCCAGCTCAGCCCAATACTTATCATGCGTCTCGACCAGGCGTACTTTCACCTTATCAATGATTTCATAAACGCCATGCTGCTTGATGCGCGACTTTACCATTTCCCGCTCGCTGGGTTTGACGTACTTCGTCCGCAGCGTTTCACGCACGTACTGCAAGCCTTCTTCGATGATCTCCGGGTCGGTTGTAGCGCAGTACTTGCCCAAGAGAAACTCGATCACAAACATCGGCACGCTAAACGCAGATCTCACCCGGCGGAGCAGGTCTTTCCGCACCACCAAACCCGGAAACGCCTCTGTGGCTCGCTGATCGATTTCATCCAAGACCAAGGTTTCTAAACTGTTCATAAGCTCATCCTTCACTGCCTAGCTCAGATCGCGCCCTGCCCGGATGGACATCCCATGGGCAAAATTATAGTGGGTGTCCTGATCCAACACCTGAAGTGGGATTTGGGTTCCAGCCGCGATGATCGGCTCTCGATTCAAGAAGAGGGTAACGCTGATAGGCTCTGCGCTGCCGGGTTTGATCTCTATCGTTTTCTCATTGGAGCGCGGCGCCTCCGGCTCTCCGAGGAATACGCGCAACTTCAATCCCTCAACCTGGGTGTCGAACAGGTCTTTCGGCGCTGGCGTCTCCGGCGTTAATTCGACTTTAACCGCCAGCGTAAAGATCTCGGTCTTGGGCAATTCCACCGTGACGCTCATCCGGCGCGGGACGGTCATCGAGACGAATTTCAAGTGGGGAATGACCACTTCTTGAAGCGTGGCGCCGCCGTGAAAGAAACGCCCTGGCTCTGCAAAGCTGCGCAAGCCGGGAGGTAAGGCTACCTGCCAGTTTGGGTCCAACGGAAAGGGCACACTGGCAACCGGCAGTTTTTGACCCGCGTCGGTGATGCCCCAACGAGCAGCGCTCAACACCAACTGGCTCTTGTTCAGCTCGAGCGGCTGGATGTTGGCGTTGGCGTTGAGCAAGACAAAGCCATGATCGGTCACCACATGGATCTCAGAATAACCCCAGCTTTTTAGCTTGCGGATTGCCCTGCCGAGGGTTGCGATCAGTTCTTCGAAATGCAGGATGACCTCATAGTTCGCCCCGTGACCCAGCTCATCCACGCCCCGATCGAACAACACCAGCATTTGGGGCAAAGAAGCAGGCTTTTCGGCGAGCTCCTGAAGATGATGGATCTCATCCTTCCGATTGCCCTTGCTGTCCACACCCAGATGGCTCGCTCCCGCAGCCTCAAGCAGCTTCCAACGATAAGCGCGGTAGCTCAAATCCCCACCGGCAGCCGGGGATGCCAAGACCGGTTTGCCCCCTTTGATCTCTAAATGAACGTCTGGAGTGGGCAGCAGGCTGGTCATCCCCACCCAGGTCTCGGAGGGCACATTCGCCAGGTAACCGCTCAGCTCGCCTTCCACCAAACTGGCGCGCAAGGCAGCCGCCAGATCGAAGCGCAAGGCGTCCACTACCAGGATCGCCTTGCGCGCCGCGCTGCTGGAAAAGAGCTCTGAAGCTAGTTCGGAGACCGATAGGCAGCCGCTGGGCGGCCATTGAGCGGCATCGCGAAAGGCAGTGTAAAATGCCTGTCCGACGGCGTCCAGATATTTGGTATAAAAGTGATCGGCTGCCGCTGCCAGAAGCTCCATCTCATCCGCCCGGAGCGCCGCAGCCATCAGCCGCCAGTGAGCCAGGTCGATCTGGTGCCAGTCCTTTATGTACGCCTCAACCAGATCGGAGGGCGTGAGCGAAGGATTGAGCACCCCGAGCACTTTGTCCACTCGCTCGACAAGATGGATCAACTCGAGCGCCAGCCCCCAGCCCAGGAGATCGCCCGTCCCCGATGCCCAGAAGCCCTTGACCTCTTCTTCGGCAATCCCCCGCTTTTCAATCAGGTAGCTGCGCAGTTCGCTTTCGCTTTGGGCAACCTGTTTCAATCCTTGAAGGTATTTCTTCCAACGTTCCGCCGCCAGCGAGTACAAGGCGTGCGGAGTCCCCGCTTTGCCTTCAGCCCAGGCGCGCAGATCGACCTTGGCATCCATTTTAAATTCCCAGCGCCGGTAAGTCTCCAGATGATCCCGGTCGCGTTGCCAGTGAGCCAGGAGCTTGCGCGCCGCGGCGCGGTGCTTCGGCTTTGGCAGTTCGGCAGATAAAGGATAATCCGCCGGGCTTCCGGTGGCTTCGTAGATCTCCTGGGCAATCAGCGACCTGACAAAAGCGGCTGCCCAGCCTTCCGGATCGTCCGGCAGGGAGGCGGTTTCGCCATATTGGGCAGCGACCTGGGAGCAAAACTCATCGGCGATGCCCTGTTGCTGGAGCATTTCCCATTCGTGCGCTGGATCAGCCAGGAAGCGCAGCAGGCGTTCCATTATATCCCCAACGATGCTCTCCTCGATCGCCGCGGCGGTCAGCACTTTCGACTTCCAAAAGGCTTCATCGCGGTCCAAATTGGTGCGCACATATTTCGCCAGCAGCGATTCGCCTCCGCCGCGCCAGAGGGCGTCCTGAGCGGCGCGGCTGCTGGGCAATGGCACGCCGTGTTTGCGCAAAAAAGCGAACAAGGTCGGTTGCCGCCCGTCGATCAGCCAGGTCAATCCCGAAAAGTGATATTCCATGAGCGGGTCGAGCGGCTCGATCTCCCACAAGGCGCTGGTCAAATCGCCGCGGTCGAATGGCAGCCAGAGAATCGCCTTCTTCCCTTGCGCAGGACCCGCCTCAAGCGCCCATTTCAGCCACAGCGCGCCGTGGTGAAGCTCCGGCTGATAAGCCAACAAGCAAACCCCTTGTTCAGCCAGTGATTTTTCGACCGCCGGCAAAAGGTGAGAAAACTCGGCGTTCCCGTCGAACCACAATGCCACAGACGCCCGCGCATCGCGGGTAAACAGCTCGATGAAATCAGCAGTGATCCACTTCAAGATCACGCCATGCCTCCCGGGGATTTCTCCACACCGGTCACCCTGCGGATTTCGGCGATGATCGCCGCTTCCCGGATCGAGAGGAACTTCTCATACACCTTTCGCAATTCAGCGTGTCCCAAGTCTTCCGTCGCTGCGCGCATTATTTCCAAGGCATCTGGACCGATGAAATGCGGCTGCAACAGTTCAGATTTCGCTCCGGCGGGGAAGATGTCCTCGCTCTGCAAGTATTCCGCCGGCGACTTGGCTTTGATCTTGTTGTTGGTCTCATCGCTGATCAGGGTGCGATTCACGATGGTGTTGATCTCCACCCGTTTCGTAAAGCCACGCTGTTGTAGATACCCGCGTGGGAAGATGTGGTGATCCTGCAAATCCTGGAGCTGGATGCTTTCGCCCCTGCGCCAGTCCCTGGCATTGCGCAACGCCAGCAGGCAAAAGACACCGCTGTAGACGGCGCTGCCGGTGGTCGCCGAATCGCGAATGGTATAGCTCGGGGAACCAATCAGAGCTTTGGCTTCGGTGAAAACGGATGGCTCCGGGCTGCCCTTTTGCCAGTATTCCAGCATTTCGATGTAATCTTTGCGCGACTTGCTCTCCACCGCGCTGGAGTAGCGCTCCATGAACACATTGCACCAATACCAGCGGCGCAAATCGGCGCGCGCCGCTTCCCCCAGCTTCTTCTCCTCGATGGTGGCGCGCAAGGCAGCCAGGGTGGGCAGCAAGCCAGAGCCAGGCAGCCACTTCGGATCGAAAGCGCCAAAACCATCCGGCGCAACGAGGGTGACCAATTCCAAAGCCTTTTCCATCGCCTGGGCTGCCCGGCGCCAATCTTTTTCAAAGTTTTCTGGGTCCAGATCGATCAGCTCTCGAGGAGTTGGTTTTACGTCTCTCAGCAGCGCCAGCGTGCGCAGCAATAAGACGCCAAAGTTGTTCTTTTCCGCCTTCCCCTCAGACCAGGCTGCCAGGCGCGGGTGCGCCTTACAGGCTCTCTCCCACAGGTTGTGCAGTTTGATGCCATGCCGATACAGCCGGGCGGTGAGCAGATCGTAGACCGAGAGCGCCACCCCGGTCGAATTGAGCTTTTCGAAAATGGCGCACACCCGACCGATGGCTTCGGAGTCAGAGTCTTCTACGCGGGGCAATTCCACCAGGGGAACCTGGTAGTTCTGGAAGGCGGTCACCAGATCCGTCCACGGATCGCGCCACTTGTCGCGGAAGTTCTGGTGGTCCGCTGGGCTGTTCTCGCGCAACCAGTCGTCCAAGCCATCGCGCCATTTGAGAAAATCCCGCGAGTTGAGCAAGCGCGTGCAGGGCAGGACGAGCTTCTGATACTGGGTCTGCTCGGTGAGCAAATCGGCCAGCTCGTCCTCGGCTCGGTCAAAGACGATTTCATCGTCATAGACATCTTCCAGAAGGAGTTTCAAGTCCAGAAAGAACCATCTTCTGCGGCTGGAGTCTTTCAAGCCCAGGTTGGGCGCTGTCAGGGCGTAGAGCAAGGCGGTGATCCGTTGTTGCCCGTCCAGCACCAGCGATTCGGGCCTTGGTTGGTGGTATTGCGGCTTTGCGCCGCGAAAAAAGCGCGGCGCAAAAGGCGGGTTGTTCGGGTCGCAGCGCAGCAGAAGCAACGATCCGATGTAGTAACGCCGCACGATGGAGCGCAGCAAATCCGCCACCTCCTCGCGGCTCCAGACAAACTCGCGCTGGAACTCGGGGAGGCACACCGCCCCTTTGTGGGCTTGCTCGATGATGTTCACCAGATTGCGCTTATCGGGAAAAAGCTCCACAGACTCCTCCTACGAGATGAAATCAATCATTTCAGCCAACTTCATTCTCTCAGCGCCCCTCCGGCGCCAGCAGGCTATCCAGGTCTTTCTTGGAGAGCACCTGCGCCGCCAGGAGACCCAGGCGCTGCACGGGGGCGATGTTGACCCGCACGCCGTCGTTGATGTCCGGATCCCAACCCACGGGTTGCTCCTCTGGGCTCTTCCAGGGCACCCAGATGCGCGCCTCGCGCTGGCGCCCCTCTTGCAGCAATCCCAGCCGACGGTCGAACTCCTCCACGTCGGCGATCTTCTCTTCCAGTTCGGCGGCGCGGTCCAGCGCCCGGCGGTCCAGCGCAGCCTGGTTCTGCGCCTCGCCGAGCTGGCGGCGCAGTTCTTTCAGGGTCTCGCTCACGTAGCGCGAGCGCAGCAGCTTCAGGCGATCTTTGTCGAACTTGTGATAATAGACGATTGCCTGAAAAGCGCCCTTGGGGCTGGTCAGGTGCCAGGCGATGGGGCGTTTTTTGAATTGGGAAACATGGCGCTTGAAGAACTCATCTTTGAACCAACGGTCAAGGGTGATTGGTTTATGTTTTCCCCATCCATCGTGTTTCTTCAATCCCAAAAAAATTCCAATTTCGCGTTCTACAATATGACCGTGTTCAGCCCCAAAAATATTGTCTAAATATTGACTAAAACGTTTCGCGAGTACTTCTTCGCCTGTTCCAGGCGTAATTGGTATTATGCCGTCAACATCTATTTGCTCCGAATCTTGGGTAATCTTACCTCCGGCTTGCTCAACAACTTGTCGAGTAGGCCAATGAAATCCTAACGCTGCAAGCAATTTGGCTGAAAGATAATCCTGGACTAATTCATTAACTTCTAATGTGCATTTAAAATTCTCAACAATCCACAGTTCTCTTAGAAGCCAATAAACTGAAATTGGATGAATTGACAAGTTGGTAGATAGTTCTTCGACAAGTGTTTCAGGTGGTATTGACAACTTAAAATTTGAAAAATTATTAACCACAACATTATTATTTGGATCTGGTGAATTATCTTTAGTTTGGTTAAGACTTTCTGCATATTTGGGGACACCTGACAAATAAGCTCTGAGACGGTCCTTTAGATGTTCTAATTCACGATTTGATAGCTGAATACGATTATGGGAACGTAGTGCCTCATAGATATGATCAGGTAGCGTCTCCATTTCAGGAAGGGCCTCTATAATTGCGTCATACCCCTCAACTAATGGGTACCAAGATACAGGTAAACCGATTTGCTCATAAACATGCTCTACGGTTTTTGGTGAGAGCGAATAATAATTGACTATTTTAAGCTCACACCAACCCTCCAATATATGCATCCAGCATTGGCGGAGATATCTATCGAAGATCTCTTGAATTATGGTCTCGGAAAAAGATCCTGTTGTTTTTAATTGATTATAAACATAGTCTCGGCTTGTAATATTTTCCCCTTCAAAAAGTACCCGCAAACGTAATATTATTTGAACAACTTTTGAAAGTTCATCATCCCTTAATTCCTCTAATGGAGGAACTGGAAGACTTTCGATATTTCCACTTGTATATGAATAATTCGGGGATACAAATGATAATAGATAACTTGCTAAGCGCGAATTTAATATTACAAGGATCAACCATCGATATAAAATCGATGTGTCTAAGTAGCGGCTTGTATCAAGAAAGATGAATCCTTTAGGTAGATACTTTGCATATACACGATAGCTGCTGAGTTTTGAGAATGTTAACCCCTCAAGCTTATAATAACGTGTGTTTTGAGGTCTTGACTTAAGTTTTCCATTTGCGTTTATGAAATTTCTTAATAAATGTCCATCTTCTCCCCATAAAACAACTAGGTTTGGAGATGTGTAATAACTGCGTGAATCTCCTCCGCTCATACACGGTACCCACCCCGGAGGCTCTGGATGGAATGATGTTACCTCCCACCATAGCCTTGTCCATCTTGGATTGTCTCCTGTAGCCAACCCGGATTTTGCAGAAGCGTATTTACCAAGCACTATATCTGAGCCAAGTATTTCCAACAATTCATCCCCTGCCCAATAACTTAAAGTTGCCCAAGGAAGTTTTACGAACCATCTTTGGCTAGCAATAAAAAATCTATCGCGTGGTCTATTCTTTATTACATCAAGCAACATTGATTGTTTATCTGTTCTATCATAAACCCTAAGATATTGACCAGAATACTCACTATCCATTTTTCCAGCAATGAAAAGACATATGTTTACAGCTGCGCCACTAATCTCTGAGAAGCCTCCCTGACCAATATCGGCGTACATTTTCATCACAGCGTTATTGAAAAAATGCTTTCTTGCTTCGAAGAATGTCTCTGTATACCAATATACTCGCTGAACAACCATTGAAATTAGCCCATCTTCAGAAATTAGCGATACGCATCTATCAATGAATGCAGCAAAAAGATCATTCGACGATAAAGGATATTTTGTTGTCAAGAAGCCCCTGAGTGTATCCCCAAAGGCGAGACTACCCATATAAGGAGGATTTGTACATACAACATCATAACGTCGTGACAGTAAGCTCAATAAACCAATACTCTTCCATCCCTCCATACCAAAGATACGGCTTGTTAAATTCGTGCTTTGGTTTTCAACGTTGAAAACTTCCCGCAGGCGTTGGAACAAAACCTGCTTGTATCCTTCCCAATCCCTGGCGGACGAGATCAGCGGGGCATCCCGATCCTCTTTCGCCTTCATTTTCCGAATGGCATCCTCGACCTCTTCTTCCACCCGCACCAGGCTGCCCAGCTCGCGCACGTGCTCCAGCGAATGCCAGATGGCGCGTATCGCCTCCTGGATGGCAGGGTCATCTTGATACTGGGCAAGCAGGTTTTCATACGCCTCGCCGCGGCTGAGCACGGCGTCGGCGACCACCAGGTTCAGGCGCGGCGGTCCGCCGGACTCATCCCAGCCCAGCTCTTTGGCTTTGAGATAGAGCGCCAGCGCCGCCAGTTGCACCGCCCGTAGGTCGATGTCGATGCCGTGCAGGTTGTTTTCGAGGATGACGCGCGCCGTCTGCTCGGCGGGCACCGACCAGCCGGCGGGCAGGCGACCATCGGCTTCCATCTGGCGTTCCTCTTTATATAACTGCGCTAGCAGGTCGAACGCCACTACTAGAAAATGCCCGCTGCCCATCGCCGGGTCGAGCAGCTTCCACTCTTTGAGCGGTTTGGGCAGGCGGGTGTGCGGCGTGGCGGGGGTGACGTAATAGGGCCAGGCTTCTTTGGCGGGCGAATCGGGGTACATCTCCATCCAATAGGCGCCGATGGAATTCTGCAGCAGGAAGTCCACCATGTAGCGCTCGGTGTAGAGGGCAGTGTAGGTGGCGATATCCGGTCCGGTGTATTTCTTGGTCTTCTTCAGCTTTTGGGTGAAGGATTCTCCGGCGGTGACTTTCTCCTTCTCCTCGGTCTGGAAGTACTGATACACCCAGCCCAGCAGCTCGTCGGTGCGGAAGGCGTCCTCGGGCAGCTCGTTCAGCCGGTCAACCACCATCCGCAAGGTGCGGAAGGAAGGCCAGACCTGGGCGTAAGGATCCGCCGGGTCAAATAGCACGCCGATCTCTTCGGTGACCGTGGCGCAGGCTTGCAGCAGCCCTTCGCGCCAGAGCAGCTCTTCCGCCTGGGCGCCGTGGCGGTAGCGGCTCTCGCGGGAGCGCAAGGTCCACAGCCACTTGGAGCGCCCGCCGAACTCCGCCCGGCAGGTCACCGCTTCGGTGCGCTCGCCTTCGATCACCAGGTGGCCGCGCAGCTCCAGGCATTTCAACCCCACCAGCCGGTTGAGGTGGGTGTAGGCGGCTTCGCGGCGCACGGCTTCCAGGGCGCCGGCGAAGGAGCCGATCGACTCCTGCTCTTTTGCCAGGATGGCTTCCAGCTCGGCGCGAATTGCCCGTTCCTGATCGGTCAGATAACTAAGCTTCTCCACCGGAACCGGGGAGTCTTTGCTCCCATCAAAACCCAGGCGGCGCAGCTCGCGCTCCAGGTCCTCTTCCAGCGTGCGGCGCAGCTCGATGATCAAAGGCTTCAGCCGCTTCTTGACCTCATCGCTCAATGCAGGGCGTCCGTTGACTGGCTGGCTCATGCTTCCACCACCACCTCATAGCCTTCATCCAGTTTGGCTTGAATCTCGGCGCCGATGCTCTGCCAGAAGGCGTCGAATTCATCGCGGCGCACAAAGCGGCGCCCGGTTAATTTCTCCCGCAAGCTCAGGCGGTGCACCTTCTGCTCGGGCTTCTCACCGCCATCGCCCACTTTCTTTTGGGCTTCCCGTTGCGCCTGCCATTCGCGCTCGCAGCGGTCGAAGATGGCTTTGCGGTAGCCCGGGATTGCCATGCGCAAAGCCTCCAGCTCGCTCACCTTGCGCTTTTCCGAGGCAGCCAGCAACTTGTCGGCGGTCTTCAGATCATCAATTGCCGGCAGCGCCAGCAGCGCATTCGCACCGAAGTACTCGTCCAGGATCGCCCGCTGGCGCGAGAGCCCCAGGCGGGTGAATGCTTCTGCCGCCTCGATCTCGGACTTCAAGGCGGCAATCGCCTGATCGCAACTGGCGTAGGCAGCCTGATAGACCTGGCGATAGCGATCCAGCACCGCCAACGCCGCCTCCTGGAGTTGTTTCCACTTGGTCATGATGTCTTTTACCCCTACGATGGCATCGAAATCCTCCAGATTTTCGCGCGCCTTCTTTCCCGCCTCGCCCTCGAAGACCGCCGGCGTGCTGCGGGCGTAATCCAGCGCAGCCACATAGGTCAGATAGGCGCGGTCGCGCCCCTGCTCGACGAAGGTCTCATACGTTTTGAGGAACGCCGCCACACCTTTCCAGCCTTCTTGATCCTCGATGAAGCGGCGCACACACGCCACCGGGTCGCGCTGCGCCAAGGCTTGGGCGGTGACCGGCTCAACCCGCTGGTAGGTCTCCGGCAGAGGCAGCTTGAGGTCGCGCACCCGCACGCGGATGGCGTTCGCCTGGGTCGTCATCTTCTGCCCCAGCTCGCGGATGCGCTCCGCCAGACCATGGGCGGTGTCCGGCAAGCCAACCTCGCCCAAGGCGATCAGCCCGTCTTTGGCTTGCTTCATCTCGTCGGGTTTCAAGCCGCCCACTGTGGGGTAGAAGCGTGTCTTTTTGAATTTGGTCGGCTTGGTGAACGCCTCTTCGGCGCGCGGATCGGAGACATCGTAGATGGGTTGGTCAGAATCGGCTGGCTGCAGATGCACCGCGCCGCCGCGCAGCATGGCTGCCAGGGTCAGGCGCACCAGGGCTTCTGGCCAGCCGAAGGGAATTCGCTCGAAGCTCTCCAGGATCGCCTTGCCGTCCAGGTCGAGCCCTTCATCTTCGCGGCGCTTCAGCTCATCGAAGATCGCCTCCACCAGCGGGGCGCTGCGCATCAAATGGTCCTGGGCGTCGAACAGATCCAGCGCTGGGTCCAGCCGCGCCAGGTTTTTCGCCTTCGCATCCAGGTAACGGGCGATGTTCTTCTCGTCAAAGGCTTTGTCAGCGTCTTTGAAGCGCTCATACAGGTTGCCCGCTACCACGCCGACGAATTCCTGCGCGATGGCTTTCAACTCCTTGGATCCGTCCAATTCCGCCCGATCACCAGAGTAGTAGGCCACGCCTCTGCGCAGGCAACTCTCCAGTAATCCGACGATGTGATTTTCCAGTGCCGCGCGCTCCTTTTCCTTTTCCTTCAACACCCGCACGGTCTCGTCGCTGCGGTCGTTGCGCCACTTGGGCAGTTGGGGCACTTTTTCCAACGCCTCCAGGCGTTTGAGCTTCTCGACCAGCGAGCTTTCGCCGGCTGCCACCCACCAGATCACCTTGCCGCGCACACCTTTGCCCAGGTTTTCGAGCTCGATCTCTTCGACTTTCGGCGCAGAGAGCGGGCTGGAAAGCTCCACCAGGATCTCGCCGCCGGTGTTGATCGGCTCGCCGTCCAGGCTGAGCGAGAAGGGGATGATCCCGGTTGAACCGAGCTGGATCTTGAAATCGCCGAGCTTCGAACGGGTGAGCACGCGCTCTTTTAGCAGCTCGGTGGCTTTGCGCTTTGCCACCCCAACGCCGTAGTCGCGAATCTTGTCGATGATATCTTCTTCGACCCCGCGTTCTTTTTCGCTCAGGTAGCGGTATTGCTCTGTGGCTTCGTCCCTGGCTACCAGACCGGCTTTCTGCAGGCGGTCGAGGGTCGTGCGGACATCATCACGCAGTTTTGCCAGGTCTACGTCTATTTCGCTTGCCAACAGTCGGGCGATAGTTTCGGGGGTGCGCGGCACCCACTCGACGCGCGAGATCAGCCACAGCGCTTTGAGCACCCGGCTAGGGGGGATCGGCGTGCCGGGGATCTGCTGGTCGGTCTCCCGGATGAGTTTAATGCCTGTGGTCCCCAGATAATCCGATGAACTGAGTTCATCAGTCACCTGGTCAAAGATCAAATCCAGGGGCGCCAAGATCCCCAGGGGATCCTCCGCCAGCCGAATCAAGACTCCCTGGACGACTCCGATCATGCTGCGTTCC
Organism: Bellilinea caldifistulae; assembly: GCF_001306055.1. Classification (GTDB taxonomy): domain Bacteria; phylum Chloroflexota; class Anaerolineae; order Anaerolineales; family Anaerolineaceae; genus Bellilinea; species Bellilinea caldifistulae. Next base: position 45,583 of record NZ_LGHJ01000008.1, read on the forward strand.
GTGCCAGAGAGCTTGAAGCCGCGCATGGCGTTGAACAGCTCTTGAACCAGGGGGACCATGTAGGGCAGGAAGGGGTAAGAAGCGCGAAAACTTTCCCTGCTCAGGACGGCTAACTCGCGCTCGATTTGCAGGCGGCTCAAGTCAGCAAGCTGACCTTCCTTGTACAGCTCATCCACAGCGCCCAGGTTCGCCTCGCGTTTGCGCAGCAGGCGTTCTTGCACCACCCGGCGCACATCCTCGCCGGTCAAGGTGATCTTGGTCGAAAAACGGGCGTCCAATTTGCCCAGGCTGCTCAACTTGAGGCCGGTGCGCTCGACCACCTGATCTAAGGCTTCTTGCGAGGTGCAGATAAACCAGATCCGGCCGCGCCCCTGCACGCCGCACTGTTCGACGATGGCACGTAGTTCCTCAATACGGTCGTTGCTATCGCCAATAAACTGACCCATCTCATCGATGACAAAGATCAAATGCGGTTCGCGCGATTTTACCTTCGGTGCATAGCTTTCCAGATAGGCTGTAATCTCCTTGGCGAGAAGCTCCGGGGTGACGCGATTGTGATCGCGTTGATAGGTTGCGATCGTCTCTCTGGCGCTTGCAATGGGTTTATCCATCGCCTTTGCCAGCGCCTCGGCGATTTCGTCGCCGTAAAATCCGTGCTCGGGGCGGTCCGCCTGCCAGGGGCGCCCAGTCTGTTGGCGATATGCTTCAAGGAAAGCGTCGTAAAGCCCTTCGCTCTGCAATTTGCGCTCCAAGCGAGCCAACCAGATGGTGGGGGCCAGGTTCTGGCTCTCGTAGAATGTTCGCAAGCAACTCTCGGTGACCGATTCAGGATTGGCTTGATCCAGCCTGGACTTGATTTCAAACGCCAGAGTCTGACACCAGGCCTTGTTCTTGACCTCGGAAAGCGCAGCCTTCAGATCGGAGGATAGGTACAGTGTAGGATCATCCAGATGCACCTGGAAGATATCAATAGCGGTTTTTTGATTTTCTAGGTCAACCACCTCATTAGCCAGCAGGTTGCCCAAAACCTTTGCCAGGTGGCTCTTGCCGCTGCCAAAAAAACCCGCAATCCAAACCGCCATCCCGTCGCCGCCATCGCCTGTTTTGATGCGTTGCTCCAGGCTGTAGGTGAAATTATCCAGAAATTTTCGCAATTCGCGTGCCAGCGCGTCGGTGATCACAAATTGCTTCAGATCTTCCAGAAGATTTGCCCGGTCGTAGACTTTGACAGCCGGCTCGATCCTTCTGGACAAGTCACGAGCGATGACATCGCGGATTTTCATTCTTTCATTGCTCATCTTAGATCCTCGCTGCTCGGTAGTTGTATCCATCTTTCACCCCCAAAAAATGGAGGGCTGGTCCATTTTCGGTGCCTGGAAAGGGGATCACCAGGGTGTTGGTGATTTTTCCTTCGATGGCTTCCAGAAGGGCGGAATAACTGATCCAAGGGAATAAGGCTGCGGTATGTTTGCAGAGCAAAATAACATTTGGGTTACCTTTTGCCGCTTGCTGTATCTTGGCAACCGCTTCCCTCTGCACCAGGCTGGCGAGACTGCGCCGGGCATCGGGCGAGCCTTCTGCATCCAGTTTAAATGCCCTCTCCAATAAATTCCGCTCTTTCAGAGAGTCGAAAACCAGGGTTCGGAAATCCAATACGGCTATCTGGACCCCTTGCGCCTTCAATTCCTGAATGACTTCTTCGTAACCTGCTCGAAACGAAAGCTCTTCCTCGGGAGGGTAAATCACCAAAAGCGCGCCCCCTGCGTGGGCGCCGGTCAATAGTTGGGAGCGCAGTAGATTCAATTTATCATTGATCAGGCTCATATTCCCCCTACACCTTAGTCAACTCAAGGTAGATCACTCCACCTTGAGATTCGTAGCGAACATAACCTTGTTGGTCAAGTTCCTCGAGCGCTGCGATCACATCTCGCAAAGTAAGCCCCATAGCTGCAAACAATCCGTGCTCTGGCGCTTTCACTATCGGTTCGCCCCCTCCCAAAATCAATTGGATAGCAAACAGAATGACCTGAGGCGAAATATAGGGTCTGCGGATTTCTTTTTTGGCGGAGCCGCTGGCGTATCCGCAATCGCGAACCGCGCTCAAATAATGCCGCGCAATCCGTTTACGGGTGACTGGGTTCCAGGTTTTAATGACCGGATGCGCTTTCTCCATAAATTCCAACTCGCGCTCGATGTCGCTCGTCTCTCCTTCAAATATCGGACCGGACAGTTTCGGCGCTAACCATCGCTGGGATAGCTCATAAGTCAGAGCATCATTCCAAAGCAGTAATGTGAACGCCAGCAAGTTGGCTTGATCCGGATTTGCAACTCTACGGAAAGACGACACAAATAATGTATTCGCCTTGGGAGTGTCCTTGCGGAAGTAGCGCTCAGCCAATTTCCGGTACACTTCTTTGCGGCTGGAAATACTGGCTCGTCTGAGGATATTATCCTCCAAGATTAGCCGGTGGAGATCTTCACGGGCGTTCTCAGGGTTGATGTAGTCGATCACGCCGCGCAGCTCCTCCAGCATGGCTCCTTGCCGGCTGAGCAGAGCGGTAATTTTTATGGAGCGAGGTTCCGATGAGTTCATGAGCGTTTGAGTCCTTCTGCTTGAATAACCACATCTGCTTCGTCCAACCTTTGCCCGGCAATCCAGTTGATCAGAGTTGCACGGTGAAAACGCCAGTGCCGACCGACCTTCTGGCAAGGTATTTTGCCCTCCTGAGCTAGTTTGTATAGAGAGGAACGAGGAATGCGGAGATATTGACAAACTTCGTTGATGGTCATAATTTCAGGGAATTCCGTGGACATCGGTTACCTTCCCCAGAAAGGGAATAAAAACTCACGTATCAATATACTTGACATTGCTCATAATTGTCAATTAGTTCCAGGTATGATTCTTAATCGTACAGGTATTTCCAAGGAAAAGCAATATAAATGTGGACAACTTATTGTCGGTCTGGTTTTCTCCTCCCTGATTTAGGATTTTTGGATGATCATTCCATATAAACCCGCAAACCCTGACCCACAATACCTCTTGTTGGTCATCCCTGATAACGCCTCTTACCTCAATATTAAGAGAATTTAAGCCAAACATGACCGATTCCCCCCTTGCACTGGATGGAAATTCTGTGATATACTTTTGACCACAGTATACATAACACGCCATTAATATATCATGTAGTAGCAAGGAAAAACGATGACCGACACGCCGATCGATTTCGCAAAGAAACTGAACACGCTTTTTGAGACCAAAATCAAACCGGATGGAACCAAGTACACACAAGAGGAGGTGATCCAGGGAACCAAGGGTGTGCTAACCCGAGCCTATCTATGGAAACTGCGCACCGGGCGCGCTAAGAACCCCGGATTTAACGTCGTTCAGGCTTTAGCCGATTTCTTCGACATTGATATCAATTATTTTCGGGTTTCTGAAGACGAAGAGAAAGCGCTGCTCGAAAAAGCGCGACGAAACAAACTCGTGAGCGAGGTTGCATTACGGGCAAGCATGTTTAGCGAAGAAACCGTGCTGGCCATTATCAATATGATGGAATACATTGAAAAAAACCGTTCAGAGAAAGGCGAATCACAGGAGACTTGAGTGGTGAACCCCAGATTAAAATCCGAGAAAATTCTGGCAGATCTTCAATACAATTTTCAGGACTTCACGATTGACCATTTCATCAAGTGGATTGGGGAACTGAAGAGTCGCCGGATTTTATCTTACCCTCTCAATATGTCGGCTGGGTTGTTTGGCGCCTGGTTGACGGACGATGAGGAACCGAATGAGTATATTTTCTATCGCGCCGACGTCCCCCCAATGCATCAAATCCACATCCAGCTCCATGAGTTGGCGCATTTTCTATTAGGACACCCAACGCTGCATATCACCCGTGAGCTACTGGCCGCTGCGTTACGTGGGGAGGGGGAATTGCCATTTAATGAATTGGCCCGTTTGCGCTCGACCTTGAAACCGGAGGACTCGCGATCCATTCGCGAGGTCGAGTCGGAGATCCTGGCCTCTGTCATTCAGGAGCAGATCATCCGGCACTCACAACTTGATCAGCTAACCAGGGGCATCTCTTCCGATAAGAATATTGCTAATTATCTCAAGGATCTTGGGATGATTTGATGAACGCGGCGGTTGAGATTTCTCTGTGCATCCTGGCCTGGCTGGTCGCGCTGATCCGTCTGCCTTCCGTTTTGGAGAGCAACGCATGGAGATCGGATCGCATCGCTTTCCGCATTTGGATCGCCACGTTTTTCTTCGCCTTGACCATGACCTTCCTGGTGACGCCGATAGGCGATGCGATCAACCGCTTAACTGCGCCCAATTTTTCACGTCTGCTGGCCTACTGCTCGGTTGCTTTTACCCTGTATTTGACAACCTCATCCTCAATGGCCACATTTTCAACGCCCAAAAATGCGCGCCAACTTCGCTATCTCAAACCTTACCTGCTGTTTACCCTTGGGCTGTTGACTGTCATTTATGTGTTTTTCGTCTCCCACACGTCCCGCTGGGTGGAGGAGCCCACACCGGCAACGGCTGCGGAAATGGCTTTCAAGCTGACCCTGTTTTCGTATGCAACGATTTTGTGCATCCTGATGGCGTTAGCCTGCTACCGCTATCTGGAGCAGGAAATGGTGGCGGTTACGAAATACCGGATCATCGCCATCATCCTGACAGCTTCAGGTGGCGCGGCCTTCTTCTTTACCAAAACGATCCTCGCTCTCGGTTACCTCTGGACGCCGCTTGGCTCTCCCTCGATCCATACGATGTCCAAGGCTCTGATGACTGCCACTGCGATGTTGTGGGCTGGGTCGTTTTTGCACAACAATGTCTATACTCGTGCGCTCTCGATTTTCCGCGGGTTTCGATATTGGCTTGCCTATCAAGATCTTTCTTACCTGGTCAAATCCCTGGATCGTTACTGCCCCCCAGTGGCATTCATCGAAGAAAAGCCTTCTTTTGGCGGCTTCATGCGCAGATCTGAGTATTACCTGTACCGGGCAACGATCCGGATTTTCGATGGGAAAGCATTCATCGGTGATATTCTGAATAGAGAAAAAGGCAAGGAACTCCCCAAAGGGTGGACAGATCTTACCCTCGAAGAGGCAAATCAAATCTTCCAGGCGTTGAAAAATATCTACGCCGTGGGGGATTTTTGGGATATCGTCCGCAGTTTCAGGATCGCGAGTAGAAATTTAGCGCGCTCTCGGTCTTTTGGCGCTCAGGAGGCGTACGGTTGGCGACCACAGTCATGAACGCTGCAACCGCCGATAAGCTCGCCGAGGTTGTCTCTTACGTCTTTCACCCCCTCCTCGTCGTCATCCCCACCCTGGTGATCGCCATGGTGCGCCTGGGCAGCACCCTTGGGCAGGCGATTTTCTGGACGGTATTGTCGATCGTGAGCGTGAACGTGCCAATGGCAATATTGTTGTTCTGGGGTGTTCGCTCCGGCAAGTATTCCGACGCCAGTGTATCGATTCGTGAGCAGCGCACCAGCATCTACGCCGTCGGCGGCGCCTGCCTGGTGATTCTGCTGGCTGTGCTGATCATCGGCAAAGCTCCGGTGATTATCATAGCCTGCCTGATCTCAGCGGTGATTGCCACCGCGATCGGTTATTGGGTCAATCGCCACACCAAGCTCAGCCTGCACTCGGCAGCGATGGCGGGCTGCACTGCGGTGTTGCTGTGGACGGTTCCGCTGATCGGCGTGATCATGGCGGTATTTGCCCCGCTGGTCGGCTGGGCGCGCATTCGACTAAAGCATCACACCCCGGTTCAAATTCTGATTGGATGGATGGTGTCTATGATTTGTGTGTTTGTGGTCTTTCAACTGATGCTGTAATTCCGGCATGATCGCCGGATGAAATAAAAGGACGGCCGCTAACTGGTCAAGGTCGCCGGCCGTCCGGGTGAGCAGGTGTTCATGGCGTTTCCGCCACGGATCGCTGCCCGCTTTAATTATAACCGATTTGGTAGTGAAGCTCCTCTTCTCAGGAGGCGGTACATGGCAAGAAACAATCACGTCTGGGTCAAAGGCGACATCACCGGGGATATCTATTTCGATATCCTGAAGCTGGATGGCAAGGAGGTCCAATACCTGCGCATGTACCTGATGATCAAAGGCGTCAAGGGCGCCAACGGCGTCAAAGGTCTGCGGGTCTGTGTGTACGGACCGCTGGCTGAGCTGGTCTATGGTCATGTTCACAAAGGCAGCCGGATTGGGGTCATCGGTCATATCCAGCAGCGCAACCTGCGGGATGGAAAGATGGTGTTTGAGATTGTCGCCGTTGAAGTGGATTTTTTGCGCAATATCGAGTGGCAAACCGGAGAGCGAGTGCGACAGGACCTGGTGCAGCGCGGTTTGCTGCGCTCATCCCATCGGGATGAAGACAACGGCGGGGGTGGCGTCACAGACTACGCCGACCTCTCCGAGCACCTCAGCGTTGCCGTTCCGGAGGATTTGATCGAAGATGAACAAGCCTGAAGAGATCACGATTTCCATCTGGGTGCTCATCCTCCCTGCCCTGGCGATTCTGTTGGGGATTGGCTGGTTTGCCTCGCCGCGCGACGAGAACAACCGCCCGCTGTTGCTGCTACCAGATGTCAAAGCGGTAGAGGAATACCGGCGGCTGGCAAACCACTGGAGGGATGAGTTACGGCTGGTGGATGGTGAGATTGCCCTGATCCTGGCCAGCAATACATCCGATTTATTCAGCCGATCTCGCCAGGCGCAGAACACCCTGGAGCACAACCTGCGCATCATTCAGGAGATTGACCGTCATGACCCCCCGGCAACGCTGGTGGGTTTACAGGAAGAGCTCAAGCTGGTTTCGCAATCTTATCTGGAAGCCTCGCGCCTGGCGCTGCGCTGGCTCAGTTTGCCCGATCCCGCTAACCACGATCAGGCACAAAATAAGCTGGTCGAATCCCGAAACATGCTGAGCGACATGGAGGCGAGCCAATGGCTGGAGAAGAGATCACCATAGAGAACCTGCGCCAGTTGCTGTCGATCCAGACCGATCTGCGCGAGCAGGCTGAAACGCGCTGGCGCAAGGCTCAACGCGTGCTGGTATCGTTGTTGGAAACCTTTGCGCCAGAAGAAGTGGATCAGCGCCTGAAAAACGGACGCCCGCTCGACCACCTGCCGGTGGATGAGCTGGAGCAGTTGGTGCGCCAGCAGGTGGGCAACCGCCTGCACCAGGTACAGCGCTTATTGAACGACAGCCAAACCGCCCAGCGCCTTCAAAACCTGCGCGAGCAATTAGAAAAATTGATAGCCCAAAATGAGGAACTCCAGAAAGAGAACAAGCAGTTACAAGACCGGATTAACCGTCTGGACGCTAAGAAGATCGATATGCTAGACCAGCTCGCAGCGCTGCGCGCTGTATCTCAGGAGAAACAACAAATTATGGCAGAACAAAAATCGGGCATTTCTGACCAGAATGAAAGCGATCCGCCTGAGCCTGCCTGGATGGCGATCTGGCGGCAGGTAGAGACCTTCGAGCGCGACGCCAGCGTCCTGAAGATGATTGCCGAGACTGGCCTGGCGCGCCGCCCGGTGATCGAAGCCCAGGCAGCCGAACTGCTCGGCATCAAAAAAGCCGGCGGCAGCCTCCAGGCTTTGATGACCCGACTGGAGGATCTCCACCTGATCGAGAGATTCCGCCCGTGGACGACGGATGGCGCCGGCACCGGCGGCAAATTTCCGGACCTGGTGCGCCTGACCGATCAGGGTCGCCTGGCGTACTGGCTGCTGACTAACCAACAGCCGCAGGTGAACGAATATGATCTATTGCTCGAACGCCATGTTTCGCCGGAGCACACCCTGCTCAACCTGCAGGCTGCCGATGTGCTGCGCGAGGCTGGTTACCAGGTGGACCTGACCCCGCCGGAGATAACGTTGCCGGATGGCGGCTTGTTCCGCCCCGACCTGGTGATCGTTGATGACCAGGGAGTGACCCATTTCGTGGAAGTGGAGCGCGACGTGGATAAAAACCTCGAGCAGCGCCAGGCGAAGTGGCGCAATTTCTACCAGGCCAGCGGGGGGAGGATGTTTGTGGTGTGCGACAACCGGTCGTGTATGAGGAATATCCGCAGCGAGATTAATTACTGCCTGGGGAATAGACCGCTTGTTGTTTCACTGACCAATCTGGCGGATTTGCAAACGGGGAAACGAGGAGAGGAAGATGGTATATGGCTAGAAACGCGAAATCGGGGGTAGTGTTTTATTGTCACAGAACAATGGGTTATCTACCGGTCTGTGGTTCAGCCGCACGCGGAGCGGATCGGCTGGATGCACGGGTTAGCCCGCACCCTACTTTTCGGGAATGCGCCGGACAATAGTGCCTTTCAGAATGTCTTCAAATGAGAGTTTGCCTGTGGGTCCAAACTGAAGTACCAAAGCAAACTCGCGATTGCGGTACGTTTTGTCTAACTCTTGCCAATGGTCAATCAAATACTGGATTGCACCCATTGTTCCAATTACGCCAAGGCCAGCCCCAATAATAATTGTGGTATCGTTGCGTGTCTGGTCAATTACCCGTTCAAGTATTGCTATATCGTGTTGATTACTGGCTGGCCGTATAACTTCGCCCTTATCCTTTCCCTTCATTACTTGGATAGCTGTTCCGTTATGAGATATTTGCAACTGGACAAGGTTATGAATGACACAGTAGTTCGTAACTACATTGTAGCCCTGACTGCCCGCAGTGATTATTGAACGAGTCGAAAAATTTATTTCACTTTCTTCCATTGGGCTTGCATTGACGCTTACAGTCAAGGGGCGGAAGAAAGCGTATTTCTCCTGTAGAGATTTTCTGACGACAGGTGGAATGTACTCGAATGCGTCGACCGTCAAGGCTTTTGCAAGTCGCGCACTGATGCTGAGTTCCTCGGTTGGGATAGTAATTCCTTGATACGAGCGCGGTAGTCCATCAAAGCCGACAGCACAACCACGCGGGATAAGGAGACTGGAAAGATAAACGACTGATTGTCTCGCTTTTTTGTCAGCTCCGAGAAAGTTGAACAGTTTGCGTTGTCTACTGAGGCTGAAAATAATGAAGCCGACGAAAGCAACGATAAACCCAATAACATATGGAGCGATTGTAAGGGTTATATCCCCGATAGATGGCATAAAGACCAGACCTTTCTGAAGACTACGATTGCAGCGAGCAGGCTAACGATTTACGCTCGAGCCGCAGCGCTGAAGTCGCTGTCGGCTCAAAGCGCGGGTTAGCCGCTGTGCTCTTTAACTGGAGCCTTATCGTTGGAGCGCTGAGCCTCATAAAGCCAAAAATTCACTGGGAACCGCGGGTCATATGTTTTGAACCCACGCGATGATGTCAGCCCTACGCGAAGCCTGTGATTCTTGCAACGCTCATTGAGGTATTTGATAACACAAAATCTTTCGCGCTCGCTGTTACTAAGGCTAACATTTGTGTTTGAGCCGAATTCAAAGGTTAATTGCCCCTGCTCAGTAGGTAACCAAGACATATATCTTGAGTGTGTTAAGTACGAATACGCTCCGATACCTGCAAAAAGATCCGCCACTTGGCAAATGGGCTCTTTTGCTGATACGACTTCGCGAATTTGCAAAATCTGAAATTCATGTAAGAGGCGAATACTAAAGGGTTGTTGACCAAATAGATCGGTGTTTATGCTTATCGTAAGGCCTGCACTATCTAGATAATCCTGAACACTTGCCCAATCTAGGGCTGAATTCTGATCAGGGAAAAGATACCACCTGCTTTCAGAAGGCCATCTATGCTGCAATACATTCTTGAAGAGATGGTAGTACATTCTCTCAATGTTCGCTATGTCATCTCTGCCGCGGATCTGGTGACGGCTATCTTGCGTATCCCATATCAACACATCTATCCGTAGATGATTGCAGACAGCCAACCTTATAGCAACATCAATGATTTTGAAGGCAGCAAAACGCTCGCGTGCTTGTCGAAGTTTAGCCCATTTGAATTCTCTTATTTCTGAACTTTCGATGCATTCGCGAAATGTTTGTTTGATCTTGTCATGATTTTCAGCCGCAAAGGTAACAACTGCGATACTACGATACCGTTCTTTGGTGTAGTAGGATTCGTCAGCATACGCTATGTGTGTGGCAACTATGTCAATGTTCATTATCATAATCTGGTTGGCATCGGTGGAAGGCGGCTAACAAATTAATAATTGATGTGGCGGTCAGTGCCAATGCCGAAGCCCAAATCAACTTGCCGCCACATCAATCCGAGTTGAGCTAAGCCGTTTTATACAACACCTCCAGCTATTAGAGGATTTAAAGCACACTGTCAAGTCAGCTCCGCGGTCAAACTGGTGATTATGAATGAATTTTAACCAAAAAACCATTCGGCGCAAGCAGGAAACCGGGCAAAAGAGCCGTTTGAAAGAATTTGGCTTTGATTGAAGTCTCTGAAGCTTGGGAGCAGGACGGATAGGTCATTTTTGTCTGAATCATGGTTGGTTCAAACCCCCTGGTATAAACCCGGAACACACCTGGTTTAAACCGGGGTAACGGCTTAAGGAGGGTTTGAACCAGTCTGGTAATTTTAACCGTGTTAAATTGGACAAAAATTATTGAGAATTGGTTGTAGAATTGATTTTTAGAGTTATCGATGATCCGCTCGTTGTTTTCCGCCCTTGGAATCTTGATCCGCCTGCTCCTGGCGCTCGTCCTGATCGCCGGATTAGTTCTCGTCGCCTTCGTGGCGTACCGAGGCTCTCAGCCCATGCAGCTTGCCAGCGCGAACGGGATGACCTACTGGCAGTTCATGCGCGACCGGATCGGCGCCATCCGTGAGTTGCCGGTAAAATGCCAGCAGATGCACTTCACCAGCTTTGCGATCGCAGTGCCGCTTTACCCGGCTTTGTACACCTACATCGGCATCTACCCGGAGAGTTATCTCGCCGGGCACACCCAGCCCGATCCGTCGATCCCCAGGGATATCGGCTGGACCGACGCGCCAGATACCTGGTGGCGGCTGGTGGAGGACGTCTCCTGGGAAGCCTGGGTCACCCAGCACCTGCCCACGGTCATGCCCGAGTGCAACCTGAAACCGCCATCCCTGCCTGGTGTTAGCAAACCTTAACCAAAACAAGGGTGTCATTGTTCAGGGAAAATGACACCCTAAGTGGTAAGGGAAAATGTCACCTTGACCAATGGGTGAGTGTAAGTATAATCTACAGCACCCCAAAAGAAAGGCGAGAAGATCAGGAGTAATCCGGTCAGCTCGTCTTTTTTCATGGTAGTTTGTCATCCCAATTTATTGCCTTTCAACGATTTGCCATACTGCTTCCAAGGGTGGTCAGCAGGGGGTTTCCAGGGTTGTCTGGGTTGTTTGGGCAGGGTAGTGGCTTGTGGCATATCAGGTGGTGGTGCGAGGGTAGCTGGGTGAAATTGACCGACCCGAGGGGGAGCGGAGGTGGCAGGCTGAAAGGTGATTAGGTGCTGTCCCTGGTAGAAAACGGCCAGACTGCCATCCATGGCGTGGTGCAGCTCGACCCTGGCTTTAGCGTAGCTCTTGCGGTGGGGTCCGGGCGGGATCTGGAGGCGATACTTGTTGAAAGGGATGGTATTATCGTTAGTCACGGTGCGGGGGTACTTGAAGCAGAAGTAGTCGGCTGGATCACGATCGGGTGGCCAGGGCAGATAAGCCGAGCCCGGTTGAGCTGCTTCGATCTGAAAGCGGGCATTGAACTTGGGCAGGTAAGCTGCCAGGACCCGGTTGGCACTCTCCAGGTCGTTAGCTCCCGCCTTGCGTAATTCCTTGACCAGCCGATCCTGGAGGGTGCCCCACAGGCGTTCGACACGCCCTTTGGCCTGTGGGCTGCGGGCAGCGATCAATTGGATGCCCAATTCGTCCACCAAGCGCCCAAACTGGGTGCGCGGCAGCCCGCCGTACAGCTCTTGCTCGATGCTTGGCTGGCTAGGGCTCTGAAAGATGGTATGCTGATCGGCGTAGATCGACTGGGGAATCCCTTTGCTTCTGCAAACCTGCTCCAGCACCAGGAAGTAGCCAGCCGCATCTTCTTCTTCCCGAAAGACTGCCCAGGGCACTTCGTTGTCGGCATCATCGATCATGGCCACCAGGGTTAACCACGGACCACGCCCTTCCAACCAATCGTGGCGACTGCCGTCAGTTTGCAGCATCATCCCCGCCTGCGGGTAGCGCTCTCGGCGACTGCGATACTCGGGAGCTCGCCGCTTCCGGGGGCTGCCTTGCCCAGCTGCCCGTCGGATGCGCCGCAACGTTGAGCGCGATACCACGATCGGCTCGGCCTGTTCAGCCAGCTCTTCGGTGAAGTGGCAGTCGTTGTAGTCCCGGTAGGTCTCCTTTGCCAACCGGAGGATCTCCTGCCTCATCACCTCTGAGATGCGGTTGGCAGGGCTTCTGCCACGGTTCCCGTGCTCCAGGGCAGCTATCCCTCGCTGACGATATGCTGCCACTAACCGGCGAAACTGCCGCTTTGAGATGCCAAGCACTTCGGCTGCCTGTTGGGCTCGTATTTTTCCGGCTTCATAGTCGATCACCATCTTCAATTTGTGCTGTTCTTTCATCGTCAATGTCACCTTGTTTTCCATGGGGTGACATTTTCCCTGAACAGTCAAGGAGTGTCAATATCGCTGAACAACAACACTTAACCAAAACAAGGGTTGACAAAATCGCGAAATCGTGTAAACTAATAATCACAACCAAATAGGCCAGTTTTCGAAACGTTTGCCCTTCTGCCCTCGTGCGGGATGGCAAAGCCAGAACGACTGAAGCAGTTCGTCTGGTCATCGTTGGTCGACCAATGCGCCACACGTGGCATTCGCTTGGGAGCGGATGCAGCGGTGGCGTTTTTTGTTTCCTGGTAAAACTGGAGGTGTCATCGTGAGCGAAATCGTCATTCCAAAGCGCTATATTATCCTCAGCCTGGTTTTGATCGGTCTGGTCGCAGCGGCGATCTGGTTCGCGCCGCAGCTCTACGGCGGCTCACTGGCGCAGGCTGGCGAGTCTGTCACAACTGTTTCTCCATCGGTTGATCCATCGGAAGCCGAGGATGCCGCTGCCAGAGATGCTGCCCTTGCCGGCACCAAAGCCTTTTACACCGTGGACTACACAACCGGTCAACAGCACTGGCTGGACCAACTCTGCTCGGTGAGCACCCAAACCGGTTGTATCGTCTACCAGAACGTCATCGTCCCCAACTTGTGGAGCCAGCTGGAAGAGGGAAAGACCGTCACCACCGTGGAAGTCTCCGCCCAGCAGAAAGTCCAGGAGCAGGTTGCCAGCACCCGCGATCATGCCCCCATGCAGGTCTGGCGCTTGAATATTCAACTCTCGTCCCCCTGGCCGATGCAGAAAGAACCGATCACGGATTTTCCCGCCCTGGTTCTGGTGATCAAAGAAAATGGATCCTGGAAGTTCGAGCGCTTCCTGACCGATGAAGAGCTCCAGGCATTTTCGACAGACGGAGGCCAGCCGTGAAGACCATCCGTTTTCTCCTCCTGATTTCTTTCCTTGCCGCTCTGGTTGTGCCTACTCAGGCTGCCCAGGCGGATGAAGGCGACTCACCCTGGGGTGATTTCCTCAACCCGGATGGCTCGATTGCCTGGGACCAATTGACCGACCTCGGGACGGTATCCGAGCCGGCGGATTGGATGGATATCACGCTGCCAGGCGGTCTGGTGATCGATCTGGACGCCACTTATCATCGCTACCAGACCCCCACTGGCAATATCGTCGTGCTGCCCTCGCCTGCCACGCTCTTCTTCATGGCTTTGCATCCGGTGGAGAGCGGCTTGACGGACGCCGAAAGCATGCTGGGTAATGGCGCTTCGATCCTGGCGATGCTGGTTGGGCCATCCATGACATCGGATCAGCTCGCCCAACTGGTCTCGCAGGGTTATACCGATCCGGCGGAATTCTTCCAGGCGGTGATCGACGGTCGGGAGGACATCTGGTCGATTATCAACCGCAATTTCTTTTTCGAAATCATGATCATGTCCTTCGATAGCGGTTTTCTCGTCAACGCCTTATTGCTCTACCTGAACGGCGTTGCCGATTGCGAAAGCATTCCCGGCGGCTGCGCCGGTTTGCTGGCAGATTGCTCGGATGGCAATTGCCTGCCCGAGACGCCCATCTGCCCCGCGCCAACCATCACCCAGGCGCCTGTCACCCTGACGATCCACAAGGTTGCTCCGGAAAACCCATTGGTGGTCGGCCAGGATCCAGAAAAACGCGGCGCAGACATCCAGGCTCAGGCGAGTATTCCTCCTGTCATCTTCACCTGGTACGAGCAAATCCATGATCCACCCACCTGTGAGTCCACCAGTTCCGGCAACGGCGGGGGTTGCCCCGGTCCTGGGAGCCGCTATGAGGACAACTGGGACCCGTCGATGGAGAACAATCCCGGTTATGAGGTTGTCGATGGCGAGATCCACTGCATCGAGCACGTGGAAATCTTGCCCGAGGCAATAACCGAGGTTCAGGCCAATGCCCAGCTCAGCCCAGAAAGCCGCTACTGGATTTTGAACGACCTGACCAGCAAGTATTACGAAGCCTACATCCACCAGCCGCGCTTCAACCTGGTTCCGGAGATGGCTCAGATGAGCAGCAGCTGCGGCGGGGATGGCGTCTGCACAGCCGAAACCCAGGTGCTCAATGTGCCCTTTGCCGATCCAGGCACTTTCAACCTGAGAATGTGGGTGTACACCGCTGGAACGTTCTTCAACTGGAACGGTGTGTCCATTCCCATCACACAGCCCAGGGTGCTCTTTACTGAGGACGCCATGCAGGTTTACGTCACCCTGGTCACGTTGCTTCCGGCAGGCGCTCCATGAACGAGCTGGACCGCATTAGTTTATTGCTGACCGATCTGCCGGTGTATTTGGCTAACGGCGTACTGGTCATCCTGTATTGGCTGGCTGCCCATATGCCTGCCCTGACCAGCCTGCTATGCGCCTTGCTGATGGCATGGCTGCCTGATGCTGAAATCCAGCAGCGCGCCGGTTTTCGCCCGCGTCGCAGCGAGCGCGGTTCCTCCGGTGACTCGGGTGGGAAGATGCCGCGCACTGCCCAGGTGATGACGGGCATGGTGCTGGCAGCCTGGATCATCGCCCAGTGGGATATGGGAGCGCCGGTGCCCTGGATTGGCGCAGCCATGTGGGTGGCAGGATTGGCAGCCATTTTAGCCTTATCCGCCCAGCGTTTCAACCTGTTGTGGTACGTCAAGGCTGGCATCGCCATGTATGCTCTGGCGGTCATCGGCAGCCGCATTTACCTGGGATACACCGCCGGCCTGACCCCGGAGCAGTGGGCGGCACTGATCGGTTCTTCCGAGAGCGCCGCGGTGGTGATTGCCAACACTCGCAGCAACGTGACCACCATTCTGCTTTGGGCATTATGGCTTATCGTGCCTCTCGGTTATTTTTCGATGTTGGTTCAACAGATCTTTATCAATCCAATGTCCATGGTCAACCCACTGGCCGGCGCGCAGGATATGCTGCGCGCCTTGCGAGTACGGGATTCGCGTTGACAGTAGGGGCGGGTCTGCTCATGGCAATCTCGTCACCACATCTACAGGTAGACCCGCCCTTACCTGCAGAGCGCCACATGCCAGGAACGGAGATCCTAATCCCTCATAAACCATTTCCGCTCCCAGGATGTGTTGCTCTGCGCGGCCTTCGGGCTGTCAAAGGCAACACCAACGTCGGCCAGGAAGTCGAACGTTGGAAACCAATCCCCACACGTTGGCTTTTTGTACTTACATGGAGGATTTTATGGACCCTTACACGATTGGAAGACTGGCTCTACCGGTGGTGATCGGCATCATGGCTGTGGCTGCTATTCTGGCACTGGCGATGGGCATTTTCACGGCTGTGAAGACCATGACCAGCGTTCAGCGTTTCTTCCAGCATATGGAAGAGACACGGCGGCCTGCGGTCACGATCAACTTCTTCGGCGGCAGACGAACTTCCAAACCTCCCATGCGGGCAAAGGAATGAGCAATAACTGGACACGATCAGGCGTGGCATGGGTACGCCTGAACTTCCTCCAGATTGGATTGTGGCTTGATATCTGTGGGTGTTCACCCCCAGATGTGAACCCATAATCCAAAGATTGCCAGCTAAGGACATGAACGATCGATCATTTCTCCACTCTATCAAGAAAGTCAGCGACTGGCTGCCAAACTGGTCCAGTTGGCTTCATCCGCCTCGCAACGGTACGCCAGCAATTCCCGCTGACCTGCAGGTGGAAAAATCCGGTGTGTGCTTTATCGATGGGCAAGACGAGTTGGACTATCTCTGGTACCGGCTGCGAGAGATCGAGGGTGGGCGAGAGTATGCCGGTTTTCGGGTTGTTCGCCTGTTGCAGTTGAGTTTCTTGCCCCTGGAAGCCCGCTCTGACCCTGGGCTGCTGCAGAAGATGCGCACCGTCTTGCGCGGATTGTACGGGTCACAGGTTAGTTTTCTTTATCTGGCAGCCGGCATCTTCAACCACCAACAGGCTCCGGTTGGGATTATCCAGTGCTACGGCGTCTCGGCTTTTGCCGAAACCCTGGATGAAGCTTGCGCCCGGTCAAAGCGCAGCCTGGCGGCGCTGAAAGCCGCTATGAGCGGTACTTATCGCCAGATCCGCCTCGACCCCTTGAATGTCCGCCTGGCTGAATGGATTTTCCTGAGTTTCAACGATATGAAACACGTGCTGGTCACCGTCGGCCACACAGATCCGCGTGAGAACGCTCGCGGTGGAGGAAGCGGGTTGCTGCATAACCCCCTTACCGATGCCGGTCCGACCGCCCAGCAATATACCCTGCAGCAAAACGAAATCCTGTTTCGCGGCATGAGCGATCTGAAAGAAGAATTCCTGTTCCTGGTGCTCACCTCGCCGGTGCAGCTGGCGGATATCACCGAGATGCTCACCGGCCTGGCAGAGAACACATCCACATGGGCTGCCTGGCAAAGCGGCGTGCGCGGCGTTTCATTTGGCGTCAGCCTGCCAGCGTTGCTCTCTGGATTGATGGCGCAGTCAGCCACCCAGGGATACAGCACCAGCCAGGGCGAAGCTCACAGTGAGGGCCAGGCGCACACCGACAGCCAGGCGCATACCGAAGGTCAGGCTCACACCCAGGGTTTTGCCGAGACGCAAGGCTGGTCGCATGTCGAAACAGACGCAGAGTCGCATTCATTTGGTATCGCCCATTCTCAGGGACAATCGCACACCGAAGGCCGGGCCGTCACCGAAGGGACGGCAGTTACGGAGAGCAGCGGTCACGTCAGCAGCCGCGGTTCCGGCAGCAGCCATGTGGACAGCTTCAACTGGGGGTTGCGCGGCGGCATCCAACCAGCCGGGGTAGGCATCGGCGGCAATGTCGGCTGGGGGTCGGCGGATGGCGTCTCCAGTATGGTTTCAGAGAGCGACATGCAAGGCCATTCTGAGACAGAGAGCCATGCTGAAACGGAAAGCCAGGCGGATACCGTCAGCCAGGGTACCGTGGTCAGTGAAGTCTTGACGATCACCCATGCAGAGTCGAACGGTGTCTTTGGCAGCCACACACGTTCCCAGTCGGACACGGTCAGCCAGGCGGATACCGCCGGGCAAGCCGATACCAAAAGCTCAGCCGACAGCCAGATGCAATCCCAAACTGCAGGTCAAGCGCTGGGCAGAGGGGTATCGGCTGGACTGACGGTGGGTATTGCCCCGTCTCTCTCTGCCTCGAACAGCTATCAATGGCAGTTCGATCCGGCTATCCTGGTGACCCAGATCTTGCGCCAGCAGCAAAATTTACTGAATCTGGCCAGCAAAGAAGGGGCGTACTACACCGATGTCTACGCCATGGCGCGCACCGAGCAGGGTAAGCAGGCTTTGATGGGCTTGATTCCTGAATCATTTCACGGGACGGAAGATGTGATTACCGGTGTGCAGACACGGGATTTAACCCTCGAAGAGAGCGATTACATCAGTCTGCATGCTCGTGCATTTACCCCATCGACCCGGGTTGAGACGATCCCGGAAGTGCTCAGTGGTTACATGGACTCCACCCTGCTGACCATGTTGCAATTGGCGGCCTACACCGCTCCCGGGATGTTCGAGCAGGGCACTGCGCTGACGGTCCAAGAATCCACGCCTGATTTTGCCTTCCGCCCGGGTATGGCTGGCGATGTGATCATCGGCTGGCAGTGGAGCAGCGAGACCGGGCAGTTGACCCACACGCCGCTGCGCCTGAGTTTTGACCGCCACTTCCATACCGCTTTCTGCGGGGATACCGGCTTTGGCAAGAGCGTCGCCGCTGAAAGGCTCGCCTATGAAACCACGCGTCAATGGCACTTCCGCAGCGTGGTGCTGGATTTTGGTCAGGGCTGGCGGCGGGCTTTGAACTGGTCCGGGCTGGATGGACGCGTAGATATCCGCCAGCTCTATCCTGGCGCGCCGCGTCCACTGCGCTGGAACATATTGAAAGTCCCGCGGCGCCTGTACCCAGGGCGCTACCGCACGCTGGTCAGCGAGCTTTTCGCCAACGCCGGGCGTATGGGACCCCGTCAGCTAGGCTTCCTGCGCCGCGCTCTCACCCAGGTCTACACCAATTTGGGCATCCTGACCACCGACCCAGAAGTGATCAACCACCAGACCTGGGGGCATTTACAGGACAGCGTGGAAGTGGCTGTCATCCAGGAGTGGCGTGACCACAACCGAATCTCAGGATCGGTTTCTGTCGGGCACTCCATCTCTGATTTGCACCCAGGGGAGTTGCAGAACCTGGCAGTCTGGCGCAGCCAGCGAGCCGACGTGCGCATGTGGGTGGAACGACTGAAGAACTTCTACGCTATGCTGCCCAAGGGTGACCAGGCCAGCCGAGCCAGTTTGGAAGGCGTCTTGCTGCGTGTGGAGCAGTTCGCCGAAGGGCAGATGGCCTGGCAGTACGGTGCCGGTGCAGAAAGCGTTCCGGTAGAAGATTTGGGATTGCTGGGACCGGCAGAGGATCCCTGGGGATTGTTGATCGTTGAGGGCGGCGCGGAGATGGATGAATACCCCAAGGCTGCGTTGTTGGCGTTGCTCTCCAGCGTACTGTATTTCGATAGTGTCGTCCGCCGGCGAGAAAGCCTGGCTGGAGCGAAATTTCCACCCATGCAGATCTTCTTCGAGGAAGCCAACAAAGTCCTGACCGGCGTGAGCGGTGCAGCCGCAGATCAGAACGTTTCCGCCGGCAGTGCTGAGCAAGTCAGCGAAGTATTCCAGACTTTCTGGAGAGATGGCCGTAAATACCAGATCTTCCTGCATTTAATCGCCCAGACGGTCAGCGCCTTGCCTGCAGGTATTTTATCTTCCTGCAACAATGGCTTTTTCTTCCAGACCAAATTTCCCCACGACCGAGACTTGATCATGGCGCACATCGGGCGCAGCGAGAAGGGCGTGGTCAACACTGAATACAAGCGCTACCTGGCGCGCATCCCAAAGCGCATGTCCATCGCAAAGCTGGGTTACAGCGAGGATGTGGCCGAGTTGGAGCCGATGCTGGTGAGTCCGTTGATGGTGCCTGGCAGCGAGCCATCCGACCAGGAAATCCTGGCGAGGCTCGGGCCTTATTAGACAAATATCCACAAGGAGGTTTCTCAAATGGAAAAACGACGTTCCCCCTGGATTGCAATCATTTTAGCCGTGGTCATCGGCTTGATGGTGATCGTGCTTCTCAACGGCGTGATCCGGCCGACTACTGTCGTGGTGGCCAGGGTAGCCATTGCCCCCGGAACCCGCCTGACGGCAGATCTGCTCGAGCTGCGCACCATCCCGGCGCAAGCCCGGCCGAGAGACGCCTTCGAGAGAATCGAAGACCTGCAGGATAAGGTGCTTGCAGTGGGTCGTGCACCAGGTGACTACATCGTCGCCTCCGCCCTGGGCGAAACCGCCCAGGCTGGCATCCCGGCTAACTTGCCAGCCGATCACCTGGCTGTGGCGGTAAAGGTGGATCTGGCTACCGGGATCGCCGGTCTGCTGCGGGAAGGTCAGACGGTTACCTTGATTGGAATGCTCTCCCCGGATGTACTGCAGAGCGTCGTATCTGCCCCGATACCGGTTAACTCATCTTTCCTGGCGCAGCCAACTTCAGAAGCAGTCGTTGCCGGGTTGCCCACCCCAACCCCCACGCCTACCCCGACTCCTGCCCCACCCATGGCTCCGTTGGCGCGCATTGCGATCAGCGGCTTGAAAGTGCTGATGGTGCCGCAATCGTTCCGCTATGAGGAGTTGCCTGGCGGTTCCACCCAGGAGCAGCTATTCGCCAGCGCCCGCACCGTATCAGCAGCCCAGGAAGGCAACGTGATCGTCCTGGATGTCCCCGCTACCCCAATCGAGATCGTACCCGGATTGCCGGTCAACCCCACCACGCTGATCGTCGCCTTGAGCAAGTACGGCAGCCTGTACCTGACCCTGGAGTCAGCCGAAGGTTTTCAGGCGCCCGACATCCTGACCCTCAACCTGGCAGATCTGTACGATGCCATGAATGAAGATCGTGGAGGCAAGTAAAGTCATGGACAAAATGCCGATTGCCGAGCAAAAGGTGACCGTGATGCTGGCTGGACCGGGACATGAGACGGTCTTTTACCAGATGCAGCCGCCATTTCTCTCGGACACACGTTTCGTGATCAGCACACACGCCACGCAGTGGAGCAACTTTGAGCAAAGCCTGAGCCAGATGCGCCCCGACCTGGTTGTGGTGCAGGTAGAAGTTGCACCGGGTCCCGATGCGCTGATCCAGGTGCTGGCGGAAATACAGGTGTGGCGCGGCGTTGCCATTCTGATCTTGCCGCCCGCAATCCGAGAGTTGCGAGCGCAGTTCGAGAATGCTGCCATTGTTCGTGGGGTCTACATTGCCCCTGTAAATTGGGGTGAGATCGCCCAAGCCGGTTACGCAGCTGTGATCACCGAGCGCGCCAAAGCCGCCGCCACCGCGCCGATGCAGCAGGCCTATCTGTCGCGCTCAGCTGGTGCAATCATTGGCACGCGTGTTGTCGCGTTTGTCTCAGCTACCGGCGGAACGGGTCGTTCAACCATCGCCGAAAGCCTGGCTTATGAATTGAGCGTGCGCATGAATGTACGTTCTTTGCTGATGTCTTTTGATTTACCCCCAACCGCTGCCCCGCACTTCAAAATGCGCTACGTCCCCAGCGCCATGGAGTATTTTGCCCGCCCAGGAGATGGCTTTGGGGCGTCGATCCAATCTCGCGAGGGGATGGACGTGCTCCTGGCTCCTGAGAACTCGGTCGATTATCAGAAGGCGGCTGAATACTCGATCTCTCACAAGTCAGAAGCCGACAGCATCTACTCCCTGGTGATGGCCTCCTGGACGCGTAATTATGCCGCGGTGCTGCTCGACCTTCCAGCAGGCGAACAACCCTGGAGCATGCAGGGGATAGCAGCTGCCAACACCGCCGTAATTGTCACCCGCTGCACTTTAGCGGATATGGTCGCTGCCCGCCACACACTGATCTTGCTTCTGGAGCGCCTGATTGGCGAGCACCGCATCCCACGCGAATCAATCTGCCTGGTGCTCAACCAGGTTACGGATAACTCGATGATCTCGGTACGAGGTTTTTATGATGAGTTGGTGAATGGTTACGGCTGGGCGCCTCCGGTGGTGGCTGTGATTCCCTACACCCCGGCGATCATCCACGCGCAGGACCAGCAAGTGCCGGCGGTCACACGCGTCGAGGAACTGGCTAAAGGCATCCATAACCTGGCAGATTTCCTTTTCCCCGGCGCAGTCACATCGATCCTGGATAACCGCAATGGGCGTGGTCATAAAAGCAAGCTGCGCATCCCTCGTTTCCGGTTCACATAATCCACTGAGGAGTAGCTGGCATGTTCAACGATGGTAACGGCAATGGAAAGGGATTGGCAGGTCTGTATGACCTCAGCCAGAGCGCCAGTCGCCCGGTCGATGAAGCCTTGAGAGAAGTGGTTGCTAACGAAGTGATTGACCAGATCAACCGGGAGTTCCCGGTGGAAACCTTGCGATCGCCCTCCGACGCTGACCGGCAGCGTATTCAAGAACGTATCAATGCCCTGGTAGGGGTGTCTTTCCGACGCAACAACACTTATTCCGGCTACCAGACCGACAGCGCCCTGGCGGCTGAATTAGGCCGGCGCCTGATGGGTCTGGGTTTTCTGGATCTGCTGTTACCGCCAGCCCGAACCGACCTGTCAGAAATCTGCATCTACTCCAGCGGGCTGGTGCAAGTGATGAAGAAGAACTCCGTCCGTTGGGAGACGCTGCCCGAGTTGAAACCTGATCCCGGCGAGATCAACCGGGTACTGGATCGCATCCTGGGTCCGCAAAACAAGAGCCTGAATGAAGCCAATCCCACGGTCAACGCCAAGCTTCCCGCCACACCGCACAATCCCGGCGGCGGGCGAGTCAAGGCGCTGCATCCGGTCATCGCCCCACCTGGGCGCAATCCGAGCATCAACATCCGTCTGTTCGAGCAGAAGCCGGTTTTACCGGGGTGGATTCTGGACCGCCAGATGATGAGCGCCGAAATGATGGATCTGCTGCGAAGGGCTATCGAACAGGGCTACCGCATCCTGATCACCGGTGGGACGCGCACTGGCAAGACCACCCTCCTCTCGGCGCTATGCAATTTTCTGCCCTCTGCCTGGCGCATCGTCAAGATCGAAGACCCGGAGGAGATCTGGATTGACCGTTCAACAGTGCAGACCATCGAAGCCCGCCCGGCTGCGCTCGGCACGGAAATCCAGCCCTATACGCTGGCGAATGGTGTGGATGACGCCCTGCGCATGTCACCGGACTACCTCATCCTGGGCGAAGTGCGGGATGGTCACGCCGGATTGAGCCTGTTTCGGGCGATGATGACCGGGCACTCGGGTGCCTGCACCTTCCATGCCGATAACCCGCGCGAAGCCGTGCGACGCCTGACAACGGTTTTGGGGGCTGATGCCGGTGTTAGCCCATCGGACGCCTTGCAGTTGATCGCCGAGGCGATTGACCTGCTGGTGCAGATAGGCATTCGAGATGAGGTGCGTCGGGTGACGGTGATCGCCAATGTCGCCAAGGAACTCGTAAATGGCGATATCAGATTCGAGCCAATCTATCGCCTGGACGACCCATCGCCAGAAAGCCAGCCGCATTGGACAAAAGTTGGCAATCTTCGCCCGCGTATCCTGGCGGAGACGAGCCTGTAGGAGGTGAGAACACGATGATAACCCTGGTAGGTATTCTGGCAGGACTTTTGGTTTATGTTCTCTTTGCGCCGCGTCGTGTCCGGCGTGGCGAAGCCAGCCAGCGCATTGCTGAGCTGTATTCACTCGAAACAGCGCGTTCCTTGAGTGAGTTGAAGCCGGGATCGTTGGATTATAAGCTGCTCGCTGCCGGCGTGCGCATGCAGCCAGTCACCTTCCGGCTACTCACTATCGCCGTGGCGGTGGCTGCAGGGGTCATCACTTGGCCCTTTCTGCCAGGTTTGCCCGCCTTGATCATCGGCGTCGTCGCAGGGTATTTACCATACGCCTGGCTGGATGACCGGGTCAAAAGCCGCGGCAGGGAAATCGATCGCTTGCTGCCAGTTGCCGTAGGTCGGATCACAGCCGGTTTGCTGGCGGGGAGTTCGGTGCCCGAGGTTCTGCAGAAGACCGGCGAGTCATTGGAAGTAGAAGGTCCCAACCCGTTGACTGCGGAGCTCATGCTGACCGCGGCAGAATTGCGCAGCAAAGAACGCCAGCAAGCCCTGCGCGGTCTGGCTGCTCGTTCGCCTTCTACCTCGCTCTCCAATCTGGCTTACCTGCTGGATGGTTACAGCGAAGCCGGCGGTAGTAAGTATGCTGAAGTCCTGCAGCAGATTTCTCAGCGCATCCAGCAAATCCTGGTGGCGCGCAACCGCGCCGTCGCTAAGGCTGGCGATGCATTGCTCTCCGCCCGCATCATTCCGGTTGTCCTGCTGATCGTCTTCCTGTTTCTCACCCGTGATCCGCTGATCCAGGAATCGCTCCTCTCCCTGCCCGTTCAGATAGTGATCTCGGCTGGAATCGGGATGATGGTGTTGGGTTATCTGCTGATTCGTTCCATTGTATCGGAGGCGGTATGACGATTATTTACCTGCTTGGACTTGCGACCGCAACCTTGCTGATCGTCTTATGGGTCGAGTTTGTGCCTAGCCTTCCCTCGGGTAGAGCGGCGCGCTATCTTCGCGAGAGCGACCAGCCAGCAAATCCCGAGCTGCCCGGTTGGCGGAAGTGGCTGGCCTGGCTGGATCGCCCCACAGCGCGCTGGGCTCCCGGTTCGATTCTCAGGCGGACGAAAGCAGACCTCTATTTTGCCCAGCTTGCCGGTAAGTGGCAGGGCTGGGACGAAGTTCAGTTTACCTCCCTCAGGGTTGCCCTGGCTTTAGGCGCGCTCGTGTTTGGGTTGCTGGTCTATGACGACCTGATTCCGAGTGTAATCGCTGCCTTGTTGGGTTGGCAGGTGCCTGTGGTGCTATTGGGCGGCGTCGCTCGCCGGGTGCGCCGGCGTTTCCAGGCGCAGCTCCCTGAATTCATCCAGCTCGTGGCGGCCCAGATGGCTGTTGGCGTCTCTTTGGAAGAAGCTCTACGGCGAACCGCCCAGATGGACAGCCTGGCTGCGCAGTGGATGCGCCACGTGCTGAAGATGTCTCAGGGCCGCGTCATCTTCACCCAGTTGCAGAAGGAAGCCCAGGCTTCGAATATGCCTGACTTGATCGGGCTGGCAGTGCAGTTGGAATTCGTGCGCTTGGGAACCGCCCAGCAAGAGCTGATGGCGCAGATGGCCAATCGCATCGCTGCAGAATATACCGGCGGAGCGGAACAGCGCGCCGAGCGTGTCGGCGCGGAGCTGGTCATTCCCATGGTGGTTTTCTATTTCTTGCCCTTCATTGCCGTCATCCTGGCTTTGATCGGCTGGCCGATATTGGCAACGTTGTAAAGGATTGTGAGGGTATGCCAATGACGATTACAGAATACTTCGCGGCGCGTGCCGTAGCGATTGCGGGTTCCACCTTTGCCTTGGGACTTACCCTGGGGTGGTTTCTCGCCATCCTGCACTTCGGCGGCTCATCCAGCTCATCAAACAAGCGAGATCGAGACGAGGATTGAGCGGATGAAAGACCGATTGGGGCTGGCTTTCTTCACCTTTGCGGCGGTTGTTTCGGCTTTGGCTGCCTGGGAACAGCCGACCATCCTGGCCTGGCTGGCAGCTATGCATAACGCCATCCTGGCAGCGCTCTACGCCCGGCGTAAACCGGCGAAGAGTTACGATCAGCGTGGCTTGTGGTTGGGGATACTGGCTGCTGTACTGCCGCTGGCAACCCTCTATCCGGCTCAGATGCCTGTGCCAATCTTAATCGTCGGTCTACTTGGGTACGGTTTGGTGCTCTGGTCTTTGCTTGCCTTGGGGGGCAGCTTTGGCATTGGGCCCGCTGACCGCGGTCTGGTCATTCAAGGACCTTATCGTTATATCCGCCACCCTATGTACCTGGGAGAGCTGATCTTACGGGCTGCCCTAGTAGTCTCTTCGCCTCAACTGCTGCTTGCTGCAACACTACTGTTTGCGCTGATGATTATTCAGGGTGCACGCGCCCTTCGGGAAGAGCGCATCATCAATGCCTATAACACTTATGCCAGCCAGGTGCGATACCGGCTGATCCCGGGAGTATGGTAATGGAGCTGCAACTGCTGCCCCTGATCAGCTACTTCATAGCCGCGGCGTACTTAGCCGCCTGGTTATTCCACCAGTCGTGGGCGCTTGTGGGGCAGCTACGCGCCTGGATATTCCACCATAAGGCGGCCGGCAGAGTCCTGTCGTTGAGCGCACTGCGGGAAACCAACGATCGGTTTGGAATATTGCTCAAGATCCTTGCTGCAGCCATCGGTATTTTCATCGCGAACCGGGCAGTGATCTGGATATCCAGAGAGTGGCTTATCCTGGTATTGGTGGCTGCTGCGGTTTTGAGTGAGGAATTTCGACCTTCGAGGATTGCAATAAATCTGCTGGCGGTTACAGTTTTGATGGACCGAATCCACGTTTATACCGAATCGGGTAATGATCTATTCGAGGTGCTATCAAGGGCTGTTCAGGATCTGCCAGAGGGAGAAGTACAACAGGCGCTGCGAGAAGCCTTACACAGGCGGCGCAGTGGTCTTGCTGCCCAGGAATGTCTGGCATTATTGAGCGGGATCGATCCTCATCTGGATGAGTTTGTGCTCACATTGAAACATATCAACTTGCAAACAGGACCTGTTCTGGTTCAGGTGGCTGATCGACTGCACCAGCGCGCGGGTCGAGGGTGGGATCGCGCCAGCCGGTTTATGCTGACGAAGGAGCATGTCTGGCCTTATCTGCGCATTCTCAGAGCAGCCATCGTAGCCGCTATCATCGTCTTAGACTATAACGGCGTCTCCTTGCATTTTAATGCCTGGCCAAGCCACATTACGGCTTTGTGGCTCGGATTGGGACTGATCGCTGCCGGCTTGTTACTCTATTTCATCCTCACCAGCAGTTGGCCAAGGCGGGTACTGGCAGTGTTCCTGCTGTTGCTTGTCTCATTCCCCGTTATGAACAGGATCGGTATCCAGAGCCCGTGGTGGCTCCAGCTAAAAACGGTTACCCATGTCTCGGAAAATCTCATGGCTTCAGAATCCATGGTTGGTGTATCGGTGTCGCAAGAGCAGGTGCAAACTGGGCATAAGGGTTTCCCAGAGCAGGAACTTTTGTCTCGAAGCAATTTAAGCTCTGTTCTTCTTCCTGTCCCCACACCATCAATGACCATCACGAACACCGATACAACAACTTATTCACTACCATCAAAGGTCTCAGAAGCAGATCTGGAGGAGTTGTGTTGCCATCGTATTTACCAGCCCAGATAATCGCCTGGGCGCTTCTGCTGGCCTGGCTGGCGATATGCGTGATTTTCGACCTGCGCTCTCGGCAGGTGCCAGCCTTCCTGACCGTCTTGCCGCTAATCCTGGCTGCTGTATGGCAATTAATCCAGGGCGGCTGGCAGCTTGTGGTTCTGGTGGCGCTCCTGGTCTTGATATCTGATCTGCCCCAGGCAAAATGGCGCATACCGGTCGCCTGTGCTTCCACAGTCCTGGGTCTATGCATTGCAGGGTCGCCGAGCATCGTGTATGCCATGCTGGTTGTTTTTGCTGTCTGGGCGCTGTGGGAGATCGGTGCATCCGGCGGCGCAGACGCCAAGATCATCATTGCTTTGGTGTTGTTCTTCGCCGACGGATTGCTGTTTATCCCGATTGTCCTGGTGGGCGGCGTCCAGGGACTGGTAGGGTTGGTTGCCAGGCGGAAAACCATTCCCTATACCGTCGCGATTGCTGTGGGGACGGTCGCCTGGCTGTGGATGATCAGCTATTCCGGTTAACCAAACTCAAAGAAAGGAGGTGAACAAGTCATGCGTTTCTTACGAGATCGTGCAGCCATTGAAACATCGGAAGTGGCAGTAATTATCGCCGTGGTCGTGCTGGTGGCTTACGGAGCTTACCAGCTCCTGGGCGCCCGCATCGCCCAGGTCGTCCAGGATGTCGCTGGACGGTTATGAACAACCTGCTGGCAAGGGTGGGGTATGGTTCTGCCCTTGCCAGCGCCTTACTTGATTATCAGGAGGTCGAAAATGCGATTTCTATTCTCTAAACGTGCGATTGAGACATTGGAAGCTGCCATCACTTTCCCGATCGCCATCCTGGTCATGCTTGCGACGGTTAACCTGGGGATGGTGGTGTATGGTCAGCAAGCGGTGCAAGCAGCCGCCCGGCATGGGGCCCGCATGGGTAGCGTGGCGCAGCAGTGCGGCGCTTGCTATGCCGCCAGCGCAGCCAGCAGCGCTATCGATAGCGACCCAATCGTCAAAGAACCCAGCGTGGCCATCCTTTCCCCAGGCGGAGTGGCCGGCAGTATCCTGAGCGTGCGGGTTTCGGGCACAATCCCCAGCTTCCTGGGCACCCTGGTTCCCGGATTGCCCGGCAATTTTCCAGTTTCGGCGGAAGCGACCTTCCGGCAGGAGGGATGGTAATGATGCTCAAGCTGCTGCAAGATAAACGCGCTTACTCGTTGACCTTCTGGACAGTCTTCTTTGGCTTTGTCCTGATCCCGATCATGGCTTTAGGGATCGAGCTGGGCCGTTACTACTACGCCAGGGCGGAGATAGCCAAGGCAGCCGATGCCGCCGCCCTGGCTGCCGCTGCGGAAATAAGCCAAAGGGTGTTTGAGGAAACGGGGGACTTGCAGCCTACCAGTAAAACCTGGGCTAACGCCCAGGCCTTTGCCAGTATGAATAACGGCTACCTGGCGCAGTATGGGGTAAATGCGGTCGTGACAGGGATAACGGTGGACGCAAAGGATGATACGGTATTGGTGCAGGTATCTGCGAATCTGGAAAGACTATTTCCAAGCGTGGTGCCGGGTGTGATTGTCACAGAGAGAGGCTTTGCCAAAATTCGCGCATTTACGCATTGAATTCCTTATTGCTCTCTGTTTATAATCTTCGGACAAGAGAACGACTGAATAGGGGCACAAAGCTTGGCTGTGGTTAGAAATAGGGAAGAGAACACCTGGGGTCGCTTCTGGCGAAACTTGCCGTTAGTGGTGGAGCAGCTACACAATTCAATCACCCGTTCGCCACGAGCTCACGTGATCGTTCAAAGCATAGAAACTGGAGCAATTCGGTCCACAGGAATATGTCGGTCCGGTGTAATTGGTGAAGTCGAAAACCTCGAGCACGTTGCACCCTGAGTACGAACTACCTGAAGCAAATTTGTTATCCAGATTGCTAGGGAGTGATGTCTTCCCGTAACTGATCGAGGTTGAACAACCAGAAGGACCGTAATACTCTA
This sequence comes from Bellilinea caldifistulae, assembly GCF_001306055.1. Lineage (GTDB taxonomy): Bacteria > Chloroflexota > Anaerolineae > Anaerolineales > Anaerolineaceae > Bellilinea > Bellilinea caldifistulae. Next base: position 74,458 of record NZ_LGHJ01000008.1, read on the forward strand.
CCAGGAGAGATCCATAGTTCGTGTTATCGTAGAATTTAGCAATCAGGTAGCTTGAGTCAAGCGAGATACCATTGATCGAATCAATCGGGCCGCTGGAGCAAACCGGTTCCGATTCCTTAGATTCTTGTTCGCCAGGTTGGATCGGCTCAAGGAAGAACACACAGCGGTACACTGATTCCTGGGACGGGCCAAAGACCACTTCGCTCTTTTCAGTTGGCTCGTATGGCATTATTTCCCAGCCTTCATCTCCTGGTTTGATGGGCTCGAGGAATTCAACCTGCGCTTCTGTGATGGGCTCACATCTCTGGTCACTGGTCGTCGAGCTCGAATCTCCTGTCTGGATCGGCTCGAGGTTGACAACCTGAGCATAGCCAGGGGGACATTCCAGCTCTGCTCCGATGTTCTCAGCAGAGGCCCTATGGATCGCATATGCCATCAGGCCGCCCGCCAGGACGAGAATCCCAATAGCTAACAGTATTTTTCGCAGCATATTTGCACCTCCTGAAATAGATTTGATTTAGCTGCTCCACCGATTTCAGGATAGCAAATTAGGTGTCAAGTCTTTGTTAAGTGTTTATGAATTGGGGAAATCGCCCTTATCTGCGGGCAGCCAGATCGTAAAGATGCTGCCCACACCCGGTGTACTTGTTACCTCAATATGACCGCGGTGTAACTGTATAATATGAGCTGCGATGGATAAGCCCAGTCCAGCTCCCCCCTTGTGCTGGTCACGTGATTTGTCCACCCGGTAGAATCGCTCGAAAATGTGAGGAAGTTCTTCTGAAGGAATTCCGATTCCCGTATCTGAAACTCTGATCAGGATCCATCCTTCCCGTCGTTGGACGGCGACCTTAACAGAACCACCAGAATGATTATAGCGGATTCCATTCTCTATCAGATTGCTTATTGCTCTAACCAGTAGAGGCCCGTTGGCCAGAAGCGTCTCTTCATGCACTGACTCTAGGTGTAAAGTCACCCCGCAGCTTTGCGCCAGAAGGCGGTTTTCTTCCAGGGTCTCCTCTATCAAGACACCCAGGTCGACGGGTTCCAGCCGCAACTCTTTTTCCCCACTGGTCAGCAAGAGGAGATCCTCCACCAATCTTTCCAATCTTGTTAAGGCTCGATCCTGGACGGCAGCGGCCTGTCGGTAGTCGGCCAGAGAAGCCTCAGAATCCTGTTGGAGCACTTCTAGGTTCATGCGCAGAGTTGCCAGTGGGGTGCGCAATTCGTGGGCTGCATCGGCCACAAATTGACTTTGTTGTTCGAAAGCCCGTTCCAGGCGCGCCAGCATGTCATCGAAAGCATCAGCCAGTTCTTTCACCTCATCTTGCGGCCCATCCAGGGAGAGCCGCCGATGAAGCGTGTCGGCTCGGATTTGTCGAACCAAGTCGCCAAGATTATGCACTGGGTGTAATGCTTGAAGGGTGATCCAATAAGCGCCCAAGGCTCCCAGCAGGGTGAAAATTCCTACCCCGATCAGTGAGATGATGCGCACTTCCCGGATGGCGATCTCCTGGACCTGTTCGGCAACCGGCGCTACCTCTGCAAATGGCACGAGCGTTTGAGTTTCTGAAGGAGCTGGCGAAGAGCGCGTGGGTACCAATTCAAAGGACTGCTCAGTCGGCGCCAGCAGCTCGACGCTAACCGCCCGAGGCAACCTGGCGGCCGTCAGGCTGTTGATAAGCACGATCAGCCCCAGGCCCATCGCAAACAACAAACCGGCCGTCCAGAGCGTCAATCTCCGGTGCAGCGTAAAGGACCTGGCAAGAGTATGCCGTGTATTTCCTAAAAACACCCTCATGACAGATCCTCTTCTGGTACAAGGAGGCGATAACCCTGTCCGGTTACTGTTTCGATGAAGCGCGGCTTTTTAGCTGTATCTCCAAGTTTACGGCGCAGCGAATGGATGTGAGTCCGTACACTGGCGGTGAACAGGTTTACGTCCTCACTCCATACGTGCTCGATCAATTCCTCCTGGCTGACGACCTTGCCGGGATTGCGCATCAAATATTCCAGAATAGCCAGTTCCTTGCGAGTGAGCTCTAAACGTCGCTTCCCTTGCCAGGCTGTTCGGCTGGCTGGGTCTAATTTCAATTCACCAGCGCGTAAAATTGGTTCCCGCACCCGCAGATCACGCCTCATCAATGCCCGGATGCGGGCTACCAATTCTTCAAAATGGAAAGGCTTGATTAAATAATCATCCGCGCCCAGGTCTAAACCGGCCACTTTATCTTCAAGCCGGCTGCGAGCTGTCAACATCAAAATAAGTAGCTGTGGCTGTTTGGTGCGCAGTTGGCGGCAGATATCGAGTCCATCCATGCCAGGCAAATTGAGATCCAGGATCAACAAGTCGTACTCATTGACCTCCGCCAGCTCCAGGCCCTGCTCGCCATCCGCGGCAAGATCCACCGCATAGCCAAGTTTTCGCAGGCCACGCGCCAGTGCATTTGCAAAGTCGACTTCATCTTCGATAATCAGGAGTTTCATTGCTCAAATGGATTATAGCAGCAATCAAACTACCGGTTGTGCATGCCTGCCACACCCCTTCACATGACCTTGCAATCATCATAACGGGCCAGGGGTTAAATTTCTGTTAAGCTTTGATGTGAAAGTGGAAAGGGTTTTGAGATGAGGAATCAACTCTTTCGAGAAATGGAACGGAAAAATTAGGCAGAACGGAGACCCGACGCCCATCTGGACCAACGCCCAGGCCTTTGCCAGCATGAATAATAGTTACATGGCGCAATACGGTGTGCATGCCGTAGTGACAGGTATTATGGTAGATGCTAGTGAGGATACGGTGCTGGTGCAGGTGTCCGCAAATTTAGAGAGGTTGTTTCCAAGCGTGGTGCTGGAGGTGGTTGTTACCGAAAACGGATTTGCTAAAATAAGAGCATTTACCAGATAGGTGATCAGGATAAAATATCATAATGAAACTTTAGTAAATACTATTGACAAACTATGTAAACTAATGCTATAATCTCAGCAATCGAATAATTCAGTCACATACACGTTGGCCGGGACACTCCTGCTGGAGATACGTTCCGGCCGTTTTTGTTTAACCACTTTTAGGAGGCTACCATGATCAACGAAGTCGTTCTCGAAGGGATTGTCGTCAAGACCTGGAAGTATGCCGAAGACCTGCTCTTCCGCATTGCCTGCTACCGCGATCCGGATCTGCCTTCCAAGTCGCTGAACGATGTACCGGATGCGGCTGATTTCGTCACCATCCGCGTACTCAAGGGCAACCTGGGCGCGCCAGTGGTAGTCGAGAAAGGTTACCACGTGCGGGTGCACGGTTTCTTGCAGAGCCGGGATTACGAAGAGAGCCTGGCGGACTTCCTGAAGGATGCCCGTGGGGCGGAGCTGCCGGTTCCGGAAAACCTGGATCCGAATGAGTTGCGCGCTCCGCGCGGTACGACCGAAGTCATTGCCCGGCGCATCATGAGCCAGCGCAACGGATCGAAAAGGTGACTCGTTTGACTGAATAGCCGTTTTCTACTGACGGCGATTCGCAATCATTCGCTTTATCCATCAGGGGGATATCGCAGAACAACCGAATAGTTCAGTTGATTATACGTAGGCCGGTGTGCTTCCCCCAGGAGGGTTGTACACCGGCCTTGCTGCTTTAAGAGCAGCCTGCACCTTGAAAAACAGCCTCTTTGTGTAAACGTTCTGCCCTGGCAGGCGGTGGCCGCTGCCCCTTACTCCGGGGGCGGGTGTCATTCCCAGAACATGGGAGTGCCGTGAGAAGCGCTGGAAGTCGTCCGCAAAGGCCAGGCTCATAAGATGCCAAATACTGAATGTATTGGCTGCCCGGTTGGCATACCACCGGCCGGGCAGCCTCTAATGGAACAGAGCAGCAAACTTTGTCCGCTGAGCCTCCGCTTGGCAGTCAAGGTTTGCTGCCCTGACGTGCCCTGAAGTTATGGAAGGGAAACAAGGGACAGTAAAGCGTTAGTTGGTGCGCCATCATATCTGGCGCAGTAACGTCGGAAACCAATCCCCAAACGTTTTTCTTCTGACACGAAAGGAGCGTAATGCATAAACGATGACTACCGCACCCCCCATCCTGGAAAACCAATTCCAACATGAGCGCATGGCCCGGGCACAGGCTGCTCTACAGAATGGCGACATGCAGGTGATGGTCTTGACCGACTTCGCCTGGATAGTTGCCAGCAAGCGCAGCCATTACACCGTCTCGCTAGATGGCGACGCCTGGACCTGCACCTGCCCGGATTTCACCGGACGCTGTCAGCGTTTTGGCTTGCGCTGCAAGCACATCGAAGCGGTCCGTCTCATTGAGACTGAGAAGATCGCCGAATCCGGGCAGGTAAGCCAGTACACGTATCCACAGTTCTCAACCACTCACACGGAGGAACAAATGACCCAATCTGTACCAACACACGATCCACCTACGCTCGACTCATCTAGCGAGCAGATCCTTTGGCGGCTGCGACAACCGCTGGATATGAACCGCGTCAAGCGCCGCCAGGCTCCCGGGCAAGGAACAGTCCCTTACCTGGAAGGTTACGATGTGATCGAAACCGCCAACGACCTGTTTCTGTTCCACTGGTCGTTCGACCTGCTCAGCGAGCCGCACATCATGCGCTGGGACAAGGTGATCACCTTCTACGATCAGCGTTCCAGGAAGAAGGTGCCGGTTCTGGGCGAAGATGGCAAACCAACCACGGAGATCGCCGGCATCGCTTACATCACCGGCCGGATCACGGTCGAACTGGACGGCAAAGCCTACAATCATGCCGATGCCGGGCGCTGCATCTTCACTGGCGATACGCCCGAAGCCCTGGATATGGCCATCGCCGGCGCGGTCACTGACTGCCTGAAACGCTGCTTCCGCCAGCTGGGCGAGCAGTTTGGCAATAGCCTGTATGACAAGGAGATCGCAAGGACTGCCGGGCTGGAGAACGGTTCTTCGAATGGTCACGGATCGAACGGCAACGGGCAATCCGAAAAATCGACCAGTCAATCGGCATCGCCTAACTCGCCAGTGGCATCCAATTCGCCCGCATCCCAGGCGGAGGCGCTGCAATACCGGGATGGCGTAGCGGTGGACACAAGCAACGCTGCGGAATTGGAGGCTTTCAATGCCTTCAAGTCCGCCCATCAGGAGCTGGCTCCCGCCTCGCGCGAAGTGTTGCGCGCCTGGGTCGCCAGCCGCAACGGTAAGAAGTAATCCCATATTTGAGAGACGGAGGAAAATCCCATGTCATTCCAAACGATCATCATCACCGGTCATCTCGGCCGCGACCCGGAGATGCGCTACACCCCTGCCGGGCAGGCTGTGACTAACTTCAACCTGGCTGCCAATAGGCAGTACACTGACTCGAGCGGCCAGGTGGTGAAGGAAACCACCTGGTTCCGGGTTTCTGCCTGGGGCAAGACTGCGGAAAACTGTAACCAGTACCTGCACAAAGGCAGCCTGGTGCTGGTGGAAGGCCGGCTGGTGTGCGACCCGGAGACGGGCGGACCACGGCTCTATACCCGCCAGGATGGCTCGCCCGCCTCATCCTTCGAAGTGAGCGCCAGTACGGTGCGCTTCCTGTCGGGGCGTGAAGGGGAAAGCGAACCCGAACCTGCCGGGAATGGCTCGGCTGCACCCCAGCACGATGCCATTCCGTTCTGATCCACACGAGATTGCCCTGGGTACGCCTGGGGCAATCTTCTGAATTCCCCACACGGAGGCAAACATGATCAAGAAGATTTACCGCGGCGAACCGGGCGGGTTAGTGAAAGTGATCCTGCCATCCGGCAAGTCGCGGCCCTTGCGACACGTGGTGCTGCATAGCCCAACCGGTTTCGGTTGGGGTTATGGCGGCTCTGGACCGGCAGACCTGGCACTGAGCATCTTGTGCGACGTACTGGGCGAGCGACCGTCTGAGAAGCAGGTCTACCACGGACGGTTCAAAGCCTACCCACACCACCAGGATTTTAAGCGTGAGTTTGTCGCCCGATGGGAGTATGGCAGCGGGTTCGAGATCGCCCCGGATACCATCGCCGGTTGGCTGCGCAAGCGAGGCGTGGAGGTGCAGCCATGACCGATGAGTACATCCTTGTACTGAGCGAAGCGAACGTATCTGATGACGGTCCCGGCTCCGACCTGTTCGATCCCTACGAGACCGGCTGGTGGAAATCTGTCTCCAGCGATGAATCTGCACCTGCAGATCAGCCATGCCCGAATTGCAATGGCGAAGGTTACGTTGTCGTCCGGGTCTATCCCTGGGACGGCTGTTCGTATGATGAAGAGCCATGCAAGTTCTGTAATCCGAGGAAGGATTACACAGAGCTGGATGACGAGTTCCTAGAGGATGTGGATATCCCCTTCTAATCGCTTCTCACCGTTGGCATTTCAATTCCCACACGTCCTGGAGGTACACAGCATGCAAGATATCCTGAACCAAAAGGCGGGGATCGATCTGGCAGACAGGCCCACCCGCATCCGTGTGATCGGGCACACCTACCTGGTCGATTTCGGTCCTTCGACCCAACCCCGTTTTCACACCGTCAACAAGCAGCGCAGCTGCTCATGTCAGTTGAAGGAAAACTGCCCGGCCATCGAGGCTGTGGCGGAGTACCTGCGCAACGGCGGGCAGCGCGCTCCCGACCCGATGCCGCCCTGCCCGATTTGCGGCGCGGAGATTGTCCGTGACCGCAAGTGGGATGGCAAGTACACCAAGGAGCTCGGCTGGCGCTGTACGGTAGGAGGTCTTCGACACTTCCTGGACGCCAAAGCCGAACGCATAAAAGAGGCGCTTCGCCGCAATCAAACAGCGGTCAGCGAACACGAAAGTGCAGCTGGCCGCTGATTTTTTAATTGGAGGAAATGATGCAAGTACACACGTTAACCCACATGGAATTAGAACCCACGCCAGTGCAGATCGGCGAGCCGTTCCGCTGCTGGGAATGTGGTTCGCCTGACCAGGGCGGTATGTTCCTGATCATCGACCACTCCCCGCTGGAAGCCTACACCGATCATGTCTACTACATGCGCCTGGCCTGCGGACACAACCCGCGCTGTGTGCGCCTGGGCGATGCCATTGCCCCGCTGCGCCCGCTGGACCGCTCGATTGATGAGAACCTGGCGAGTGTGCGTGAAGGATTGGCGCACCTGGCCAAAGCCGTACCGCCCGATCAGCAGAACCAGGAGCCGGTCTCCAAGATCGTCTACCTGCTGGTCGCCGGGCGCATCTCGCCCCAGACAGCGATCAACCAGCTGCGCGGCCTGGTACGTACGAACGAGCCGTTCCTGCCTGCCCGGCTGCCTGTCATCGAACAAACCTGGCGGTAATACCGCTACAACCAATTCACACGCCGCCCGCTCTGGAACCCTCCAGGGCGGGCGATTTCTTTACACGGAGGAAAACATGTGCCAGTTGCTTTTACTGCCGGATAAGCCCGGCAACACGAAATACACCCCTAAGCACAAGCTGCTCCCATTGCGGGAGCGCCCGGTCGAACGTGTCAGCGCTCGTGCGGATGCCTGCACGATCATAGAGCTGTTGGCTGCCTTGCTGGGCGGGCCGCAGCCAATTGAAACTGCCGATGCCCTGCTGGCGCACTTCAACGGCCGGCTATCTGACCTTCGCCGCGCGCCGGCGCACGAGATTGCTGATATCCCCGGCATTGGGCAGCAGAATGCCGCCCGTATCAAAGCGGCGGTAGAGCTGGGGCTGCGCCTGACTCTCAATACTGAGGAAGATCGCCCAACCATCCACAGCCCAGCCGATGCGGCTGCTATGTTGCAGCACGAGATGAGCGCCCTGGAACAGGAGCACCTGCGCGTGATCCTGCTGGACACGCGCAACCGGGTGATCGACATCGTGGAGATCTACCAAGGCAGCCTGAACTCCGCTCAGGTGCGGGTGGCCGAGCTGTTCAAGCCCGCCATCCAGCGCATGTCGGCGGCGATCATCCTGGTGCATAACCACCCCTCGGGTGACCCGACGCCCAGCCCGGACGATGTAGCTGTAACCCGCGCAGTTGTTCAAGCGGGCAAGCTCTTGGATATCGACACGCTGGATCACCTGGTCATTGGTCGTGGGCGTTTCGTTTCGCTCAAAGAGCGTGGCCTGGGTTTTGACGGTCGCGTTTCTGAGACAAGACCTGGTTATCACCTGCGATCAGCCAGATATTCCATCCATGAAGATGACGATATGATTTACGCTTACACTCGCTCCCAGGCGTTAGAAGATGGCGTTCTTGTCGATGTCTCTGAAATGGCATCGGAAGCCGGCTTTCGCTATCCAACCGCCATCACCGCCGACTTGCATGCCCGCATCACACCGAACGAGCGGGAGAAAGCGTTTGGTCAGAGCTATGAAGGCCGGCTGTGGGATGTGATATTTCTAGCGTCCTTCGCCGCTCGCCGATCAGATACACAAGATCGATGCAGCTTCGAGGTCGGTCTTTTCGAAGCTGACGAGGCTTTTCCACATCGCACCCACCGCTACACGCTCTCGTTATGGATGGTCGTCGGTCCTGGCGATCAGGGCGAGCCGGTTATCACGATCGGTTTTCCCGAGGATTTTTAGGGAGGCGGCCATGACTGGAAAAACTAACCCAGCCCTGCCTGCCCCCTTCGAGAACACCTACTTCCGGGAACGCGCCATCAAAGCTGCCAACCGGCAAAAGCAGGGACACATCCTGGTTTCTGGTTCCAAACCGGACAACGGTCAAGGCTTGCCCTTGCCGTACATCCACGATGTTCCCGGCCTGCGGCGCGGCAGCTATCCCTACGACTACGAATGCGAATGGGGACGCTTCAAGTACGAATATGAATTGAGCGCCTATCTCTTCACACCCCACAACAGCCAGGTTCCACCCGGCTGGGAGCATTACGACCTGCTAACACCCATCCAGTCGGTGACTGCCATGATCGACCGGGCGCGTCGCCTGGCGACCATCAAGACCCCGGACCACGAGATCGTCCTGCGGGATGTACCGGTGGGCGATAGCCCTTACAACCTGCTTCAGCAGGTCAACGCTGCCCTGGCGCAAAGCTGTCAGCCCTTCGTGGCCTGGCGGCTGGAGTGGGTCAGCGGCGAGGTTGACCAGCTGTGGCTGGAAGGCGTCCCGCAGGTCCGTAATGAACACTGCTCGGCCTATGTCACCGGCTACGCCCATGATGAAGCCGGCAACCTGGTCTACCTGGGCATGGTCGGGCACAAAACGGTGCTGGAGTCGATCCGGGCCACCGTCCAGGCCCGCCAGCGCAAGAGGCTGTTCCTGCAAGGCCGGCCGGTTTACCCACTGCCCACCCACTACTGCCAGACCTGGCAGCACTTGCCAGACTATGGTGTTTACCACGCGACTCTGATCGCCGATCCCGCCCTGCCGGGCAAGTGGCAGCCGGGGGAGGAGGTAATTTATTTACTCGTTTTCGAGGGTGAACTGCCGGATGGATCGTTGCCGGAAACTCAGGCTCGACGCGTTCTCGCTTCTCGCCTGTCAGAAACATTACCAATCCCGATTCTGGACGAATGGCATGAATCTCTCTGGGAGGCGAGGCAGCGGGAGAACCTGATCGTTGGGCTGGAAACCGGCGGCGATTGTCAGGAAGGATACCTGGTGCAGTTGACCGAGACGATATGGAAGGAGGTGATTACCAGATTATTGATGGAACGAAAGATTCGGATTTCCAGCGGTCAATGATAAAAGCCATAACAGGAAGGGATCAACTGGTTCCCCTCCTGTTATGGCCTACTCGATTAGCTCAGATTTGGGACTTTAGTAAAAGGTCTCATCGCTCTTATGATCATTTGATCATTTTCCGGAAACAATTCGCGGTTAGGAAAGTAATGCAGACATTTCCCAAGGGGCAAGTTTAGAAACGAGCTGGCGAAATATGGATAGAGCTCAAGCGTCCATTCCCCATCACAAATTCTGCATCACAAAGTTCATCGATCTCCTCTCGGCTATGGCTGGTCAACAGGATTGTAACCCCATCAGCTCTCAGTTCTTTCAACAGTCGATGCACATCCTTTATCCCTTCCCGGTCCAAACCGTTTGTGGGTTCGTCAAGAAGTAAGAGCCTGGGGTTCTCCATGATTGCCTGGGCAATTCCAAGACGCTGGCGCATTCCGGTCGAATAAGTGCGCACCGGCTTGGGTTCGTACGGATCCAGTCCAACCAGACGTATCGTGTTTACAATATCTTCGCGGGAAATCCTGTTTCGTATCATTGCCAATAACTGCAAATTTCGGAAACCGCTGTAGTGTGGCAAAAAACCCGGTGTCTCGATCAGGACACCTGTTTCGCCAGGAAATTCCACGTCTTTCCCTATTTCCCTCCCAAATATCCAGACCCGCCCCCGAGTTGGATGTACCAGCCCACAAATAACGCGTAATAACATGCTTTTCCCCGATCCATTTGGACCGCTAATGCCGTAAATCTTGCCAGGGGGGACGTTCAAGTTGATGCCATCCAGGATGAGGCGATCTCCAATTTGTTTGGACACCCCTTCTATGGCAATGGCTAACTCTGCCTCCCGTGTGGGTTTCTCGATATTTTCAGACTCCATTTTTATCATTACTCCATCTTTCCTTCCTAACATCAAGTCGCAGGGCCATAGATGTCCATTCGTCGCACGTACCAGGTGCCCACGCCGAACACAATTAGAAACAATGTGATGTTATAGATGAGCGACCATTCCATTGAAAATCCGGGCACATTCGGATCAAAGAACGTGTGTCGTAACAGCATTGATTGAGATCCAGGTAGCCAACGACTCAAATACGGGTTGTCGATTCCCAAAAGCCAGGAAATAATCGTCACAACCGAGATCGCGCTAAAGCCATAGAAAGAGCGTCTGCTGATAAGTGATAAGGTCAACTGCATAGAAGCCAGCGCGTATAGAGTGCTACTGAACAAGATGAAAATCCACCCCAGAAGTGCACCAATTTCCATACCCATTGGCATAACCCACATATCACCAGAAATCATCAGTTTGCTTGGTTGCCAGGACCAGGGCAATACGATTGATCCCCCGGCTAAGACTGCAAAAACAATCACCAATACATATCCGATCGCAAAGATCCATAAGGCAACTGCTTTTCCAAACCACCAGCGAAGTCGAGAACCAACCAATGGGACAACCGCATATCCCCTATACAGCAATTCGCCAATGGCAATGTCACCGAACAGATAGAAGAAAAGGATATGGGATATTAGCCAGGGCAATGCCTGTAGCAAAGAATAACCCCAAACGCCCGGCCCGGAAAATGAAACGAAGAAGGCATCCCAAAGATTAACTGTCATTGCACCCTGGGAGGAACTTAACCGCTCGACAACTTGTATTGCACTGCGCCAACCTATGAATCCAAAGAGAACAAATACTCCGGCGAGGGAATGCCATCGCAGCGAAGTTCGCAGGTTCCAGCATATCGTGGTGAATAATGGAGCACTGCTCATCATTGCTCTCTATGTATAAAATCTTGTTTGTGGGCAAACTTGAATCCAACGATCAGTAAAATGGAACACCATAAAACCCAGTAATATATTGAAGTCGGTAGTGATGGATACGGTGTTATTACGTCACCAAAAGAGTGGAGGTTAAATAACAGGTGTTGATGGATAGACAGGTAAGCATAAGGAAGGGGTAAGTTCGCCCTCAAAGCGACCAGCCCGCTAAAGTTAGCAATGACGCCGGCGGTAAACCCAACCAGATAGTGATTAGAAAGCAGGGTGAAGCACATGACCAACAGTCCCATGCTAAACCATCCAAGCGATAGTAGAAGAAGAAGCCATCGAATAGCAGATGTGGATGAAATGGTTAATGCTTCTGGATTAAGATTAAATTCCTGTGGATATTGTAGAACTGCTTGGCTCCAGGAATTATCCCAGGGAAGGACAAACGTGGCTGTCATTGCAACAATCCCAACGTTCAAACCAGTATAACAAAACACCGCTAATCCTAAAATCAGGACTTTACTCAACCACCAACGTCTTCGCGAGCCCACGCGTAACAAGGCGAGTTGACCAATCCCCGACTCGAGAAACATGTCGCTGACCAGGTAGAGATAAAGCGGATTAAGCACAAAAAATATCAGATTGCCATTGCCGAAAACGCTAAATAAGGCATCCCATGAATTGCTGCTCAACCCGTAATTTCTGGCACGAACCAGCACCCCCCCAATAACAATATACGAAATAAACAGAATTGTAGGGATCGGCAATAACCAGCGCATGCGCAGTAATTTTTGCTCGATTTGGAAGTACAGGTAGCGCACAGGGATTATCCTCTGTCGTTGCTTCTTTGTTAATTTTCTCAAATTCTACTTTTCACCTTGTGTGCCATAACGAAGTACAGCACGGTGCTGATGAGAAATACGCCTCCTAAATTGGTTAACACGTTCAGCCACGTAATATGATTCAACCAGTGGGGGACAAAAGCTGAAACAGGCGACCAGGCCGGTATCCCTAGAATCGCCAAACCGTAATGGACTATATTGTAAAGGACGAAAGGCGTTGCCAGGACGATGTAGCGATTGTCCGTGAGCGCAGAAAGCGATAATCCAAAAATCGCGTAAGTTGCCCCAAACAAAAAACTTAATGCGATCAGGGACAAGATATATAGATCAGGCGCTGATTTGTACAAAGCGCCAAACGGTCCGAGAGCCTCCGGCATAGATAGTACACGCTGCTCAAACGGATCTGGATTTAAACCTCTGGGTAGAACAAGATTCGTGAAGGCAAAGTATAACAGCATCGGTAAAGACACGGCCAGGCCGCCGGATAAGAAAGAGATCGCGTATTTCGCCGAGAGGTAGCAGCGATAGGTAGTCCTGCTCAGAACGAGACGTAAATAGCCCAACCCGCGATCGTGAGCGAATGAGTCTGCGAAAGGTAAAACCGCAATGAGAGGGACAATGAGTCCGATGAGCCCCTTTTGGGCCCAGATCACGGCATCATAGGCATTGTTGTAAAAAGGAGGCAGTCTGGCAAGATACTCAGGGTCTGAAGGGCCCGACATGTAATCTACATAACCATAGGCCAGGGCGAGAAGTCCTAAAACGACTGCAAAAAAGAAAGAACGGCTGAGAAAGGCTCGGTTTATCTCTTCACGTAGCATGGCATTTTGTCATTTATTCACAGTTTTGGCTCGACCATTAATTATACGGGCAACTGCGCGGACGGAGGGAATCGCACTGTCCGCGCAGTTGAGGTGCGTCTCGGGTTAGTGAAGTATTTTAGAATCCACAAGATCCAGGATTGTCTGGGCTCCACTTCCCAATTGCCTGCACATCAACAGGCGTGGTTATATAAGTGGCGATGCGAGCATGGTATTGCTGGTCCGCTGTAGAAGGATTCAAAGTGTATTCCCTACGTTGATTGTCACTAATCGATTGATAACCCGCAGCCACGTTATTGTTAAGGAGCTCGATCCTTGCTCGCAGTGTGTAATCACCCCCTACAGCCTGGCTACAAACGACTGCTTTATCGGTTGAGCTCACTTTCGTCTGGTTGTTTGTTGACGTTGAACCACCAAACTTGGGCACAGTGACATTGTAGTTATAAAACGAACCTGCCGCAAGGGCTTCTCCTACAACAAAAATGCTGAGGGGCGTTACGAGAAAGACCGAAAGGATCAGACGGGCTTTCTCCAAAACTTTTCTGCGAATCAAGCAAATGGATATGTTCGATTGTATATGACATTATGCTTTTTACCAGTTCATCTCCTTTCTACCCTTCACGGGCTTCAGGGTTTTTCCTTTTCTCATCAGACATACATTTGTTATTTTTTAGAATCATGGCAACCGTGCAATGGCAAGTAAGCCAGCTAAAAAAATTAACCCTGCGGAAGGAAGCAACAAAGGTCCCATACTGAACCGCGCTAGGTAAACACCGAGGGTGAGAATTCCACCGATCACCAGCCATGCGACACTGGTTAGGGCGAGGGTCCCGCTTTTTTTGATCGCTAACCAGATCGAAGTAAGACAGAGACACAGCAGAAGAGCTAAAATTGGTAAGGCGTTTCCACCGATACTGAAAGCTAAACTAATGCTCATTTCACCTCGTAGGACAGCTCCCAGATCCAACTGGTGAAATGTTACGCCGATGGCGAGGATTCCTCCCCATACCCCTCCTAGGAGCCCTAGAACTCGCCCGATTCGGCTGACCGCTATCTTATTTCCAGACACGGTAGCGCACCCTTCCGGCCGGCACAACGCTTCCTGAGTAAGTTCCATAACCCCCACATCCACCCTGGTAATCTACTGTCATATCGTTATAAAGGGTAATGTTGTAGGATGGCTGGCCTCCACAAAATGGCCCGCCCTGACAATAGAAACTGGCATCCCCTCTCGCCCAGGCAACTTGAGAACTCGTGTAACCTTTGGTTGCGTGAGGGCCACTGCTTCTGTACCACCAAGGATAATAAGTGGTTGCTGTGGTAGAACCTCCAGAGAGAGTAACCTTTACATTGTCCCAAGAGTAAGTTTGATCGGTCTGAATAGCGATCATGTCTAAATAAATGACATCCTCTTCAAAAGTTCTCAGCTGTCAGGTATCCACAGTCAGGATCGAATCCCCCACCCTCAAGTCGTTATTTTGGGTATTCGGTTGATCGGATGCAGGAACTTCTACCGCTTCGACTGTCTTTTCGTCTACCGGTTGCTGGGAAGGATTGGTTACCCAGGTCGGAACCGATGTCAGTCTGGTTTCACTGACTAGAACTGGGTTGCAGTTCTCGTCGAACTCGTAAGCAGCTTCTGCAAATACCACCCCATCCTTTCCCCCAACGTAAAGCGGCGGAAACTTCCAGGTGCCAGTGCAAACCTTTTGATCGTTTTTGCGAGGATCCAATCTCCCGCTCGCGATAGCTGGAGTTCCTTGAAACAAGTTCAAGCCGAACAGCAGAGCAGTCAGCAAAGCAAAAAATTGTTTCATGGCAGGCCTCCGTGGTACACCGTAAGCAAAAACGAAAAAGGGAACAAACTTTTGCTTTCAGTCTACGGATGGAGACCCATCTCGTCAATGACTCTAAGAGATTAATTATGGATTAATGTTGGATTATTCCCAATTAATCCATGGCTATGATCGGGGTAAATCGTTTGGACGTAAGCCTGCTTTTATTGCAAGTGCTGACGCTTCACCGCGAGAGGAACAATTAAGCTTCTTTAGAATCTGATGAACATGATGACGAACGGTATTTTGACTGACGACTAAAAACTTAGCGATATCCTTATTACTCTTTCCTTGCGTGATCAAAATTAATACCTGACGTTCCCGAGAAGTCAGTGTGGAAAGGATTTCTTCTTCTCCATTTAGCTGCTTAGTTAGTGGGGGATCAATATAAGTTGCTTCCTTTACTGGCCGATCCTTTTTATTGTAGATTATTCCCCAAAAAGCGGCTACAAGGAGCAGCAGAACTTGCGGAAGCAAAAAAAGGCCGATAGTGAAACGGCCCAGATAGACAAAATAAGCCTGTAAAAAGCCGATAACAGCCCAGATGAGAACAGAATTCGGAATCTTAAAGGGTTTCAGGGCAGAAATGACCACCAATAAATTGCCAATGGCCAGGAGGATAATGAAAGGCGAAGCGTTCCAATCCTGGTTGATAACGATGTTGAAAAGAACTGTCGTTGCGACGCCTAGTCCCAGTAATCCGCCCAGGAAAGCAATGATTCGCGGCAGATTATCAGACATTTTAAACCTCCATCATTATGTTAGTCTCCCTTTCAATCGTTAGTAGCCTTCTCGCTAATTAATATACGCGTGAAACTTATATCAGTTTATCATGTGCAACCTGTCCAACATCGTTATTGCTACAGATATAAACTCCTGTTGATAGGCACCTATATTTTCGTATTGTAAATCGAGAACTACCCCAACGAAGACGGAAATCAAGTTTAGATCGATATTGGGAAGGTATTCTGTGGTCTGCTGGGTTTGTTACTCCAAAGCATCTCCAATTCTTAATGGCAGGCCTCAATCCCAATTGATTCTCTGGAATTATTTCCATGCGAATCGGTTTTTACAAAAGCGTGGAATTCTAACGTCGGCGAATAAAAAGTAATAGGAATTTTAGTCAGGAGGTGTAACCCAACTAAGTCTTCGATCAGGACCATTGTTCACAAAAGCTAATGAATATTTTACCCCCCAAGGGGACCCATTGCCCCTCAGGGGCAACGCGTCTTCCAGGGGGTAATACACAATGGAGGATACACACATGAGACTTGCAGGCATTGAAAAGGGAGGGTTTTATCCCTACCCAAACCACATGGCGGAAGCTACGGCTTCCTGGTTCATCCCGCCACCAGCGGGAACACGCGGGCGACTGCTCGATCCCTGCGCCGGTGAGGGCGAAATCGCCAGCCTCCTGGGCAGGCTGCTCAACTGCGAAACCTGGGGCTGCGAGCTGTTCCCCTATCGCGCCGAGAAAGCCGCCGCCCGCATGGACAAGTGCCACAACGCCGCCTGGGAGAGCTGTTCCCTGACCGACGAGTCGGTCACACTCTTATGGCTCAACCCGCCTTATGATGACGACCGGCACGGTAACGAGAAGCGGCTCGAGCTGGCTTTCCTGAAATCCACCACGCCCAAGTTGGTGCACGGCGGTGTGCTGGCGTTCGTCATCCCACAGCGCATCTTGCGACTGGTGGAGATCGCCCGCTACCTGGCGAGCCAGTACGAATGTCTCACCATCTTGCGTTTTACGGACGGCGAGTATGAGCGCTTCAAGCAAATTTTGCTTCTAGCGACACGGCGAGATAAGTACAACATTCCCCACATCGAAGAGATCGAAGCCATCCAGCGCCTGGCGGAGAGTGATCTAGCGCCGTTAGGATTTGCCCCAGAGCCGATCTATCCGCTGTTGCCTGCCCCGCTGAAAGGCGCCGGCGGCAGGGCGATCACCTTTCGCCGGCTGGATTGGGCTCCTGACGACCTGGTGGAAGCCAGCCGCTGGGCGGGTGTGCGCAAGACCCGCGCCTGGCAGGATCTGGTTCATCCGGTCAACAGCGAGGTTGCTTTCACCCCCACCATGCCGCTCAAGAAAGGTCACCTGGCGATGTTGATGGCTTCCGGCTTGATGGGAACCTTGAACCTGACGGACGATGAGGGTCACCTCATGCTGGTCAAAGGCAGAGTGATCAAGGTGGTGGATAAAACCACTCACCGCGACGATCACGACCCCGACACCCTGGTCGAGCGTTTCCGTGACCGCTACGTGACCACGGTGGCTACGCTGAGAGCCGCCCACGGCCTGGAGATCATCGAGGACACGGAGCGCCTGACCGACTTCATGAAGGCGCACGGCGACAAGATCGCCGCCCACACCCTGGCAGCCTACCGTCCGCTTTATGACCTGAAGCCCAGCGAAGAAGAGTTAGCAATCCTTGATCGTCTGGGCAAGCAGCGCAAGCCATTGCCCGGTCAGTCCGCTCCTGGCCTGCTCCCTACCCAGAAGCACGCCGCCATCGCCGCCGCACGGGCAATCCAGATTCACCGGACGGCCAACATTCAGGGGGAGATGGGGTCCGGCAAGAGCTCAATTGGCCTGGCTGTCATTGAGCTGCTCGACGCCTATCCAGCCTTGATCTTGTGCCCGCCGCACCTGGTGCCCAAGTGGATCCGTGAAGCGGAAGAGGTCATCCCCAGCGTGAAAGCGCGTGAACTGCGCCGCATCGGCAAGGGAACGGACAGCGATATCAACGACGTGCGCGCTTTCCTGGATGACTTCGAGACCGGCAAGCTGGGGCGCAAGGCCATCGCCGTGGTTGCGTCCACCGCAGCCAAGATGGGCGCCGGCTGGAAGCCGGTCGTCCATGCAAAGACGATCAAGCTCAACGGCAAACCGCTGGTGGTGTACACCTGCCCGCAGTGCGGCCAGGTACAGACCGATCACCAGGGCATTCCGGTGACCGAGATCGAGTACTTCCAGAAGCGCCGTAGCTTTTGTTCGGCGCAGGTGAGTGGCTGGAAGCTGGATACCAAAGGCCGGCGAGTCTGGGATCAAGATGGCAATCCGGTCTGGGAGACGCGTCCCTGCGGCGCTCCGCTCTTCGAGTATTCCGAAGCCCGCCGTTGGTCAATCGCAGAGTACATAAAGGATAAGGCGCATAATCGTTTTAAGATTTTAATAGGCGACGAATGCCACGAGTGTGCGCTGTGAAAGCTACATAACCTGAGGCAGGCTGAGATGCCTGCTACCGGCTACCTCAACCGGTAAGAACAAGGTGACATGCGTCTGGCTAGAGCGAGCCAGGGGTATGAAGCTCACCTGGAATGTACCTGTGCGGGCAAATCACGTGCCCAAGAGGCAGGGCTAATCTCGATATCTTCCTATGGCAAGGAAAACGAATGCACGCAAGCATCGTGACATTCAACACCCCGCTAAACGTGATTGGGGGTGATAGGAACAGCGGAGGGGCTATTCGTTCCCCATCCGACGGCAGCGATCAGCTGCTGGTCTGGCTCTACAGAGGTACAAGAACCAGAATGACCTCGGTGTATAGTGCATGCCTAAGGGAAGGGTGCAAAGACAGGTTATGTGGAACACAGGAACTTCCTTGCTTCACCCCGAAACGTACGGGGTTGGACAGCTGCCGTTGATGTGAGAAGGGAAGGGCGGAGCCGCCGTAGTAGTCGCCGGGAGAATAGACAGGGTCAAAAGCCCTGCCCTACGACCCGGTCACGGAGAACGGGAAAGCCGTTCACAGGGCGAAGGGCGGCAGTCACGACTTGCACGGAATGGGTGTAGGCCTCTAATCCCACACGGAAAAGGAGGTGGTCGCCATGAACACGACACCGGAAGTAGAAAGGCTGGAAACGCCGAAAACTCAGCTGGAAAGCCTCTATCGATGGACAAAACGAACCCAAGAAGTGCTGGCACATCGAAGCCTGAAAGGGCTGACGTTCGACCGTTTGTACAACCTGATGCGCTCCAAACGCCTGACCACAGTTGCACTGGATCGGGTGTTGAAGAACGACGGGGCAAGAACGGCGGGCGTCGATGGCATTACGAAAGGAGACCTGAATACAGAAGAAAGCCGTGCTCAACTGGTGGATGAACTGAACCGGGAACTGTGCGCTAAAACGTACAGGCCCCGACCCGTTCGGAGAACGTATATCCCCAAAGCCAATGGCGAACAACGACCACTTGGTATTCCCACGATCAAAGATCGGGTGGTACAGGAAATGCTCCGGCTGATCCTGGAACCGATCTATGAGGCAGGTTCTATCCGCACAGCTACGGATTTAGACCCTTCCGGTCGACCCATCATGCTGCCCTGCGGATCAAAGACCTGATCGGGAAACGCCACTACAACATCGCCATCGAAGGGGACATCCGCAAATGCTTCGACCGCATCCATCACCTCAAGCTGCTCAAGATCCTGCGCAGAACTATCCGGGATGAGCGTATCATCCGGCTGGTCAAGGATCTGCTCAAAGCAGGGGTGATGGAAGATGGGGCCTGGCAGGTGACGGATGAAGGCACGCCACAAGGGGGGATCGTTTCCCCACTGCTGGCGAATATCTATCTGAACGAGTTGGATTGGTTTATCCACGCCAAATGGGGCGGGTTCAGTGAAGCAGAGAGGCAGCGCTTGCTCCGCCGGGGCGCATTCCGAAGTTTCATCGTTCGTTACGCCGACGATTTCGTCGTCATGGTGAAGGGAACGATGGAGCAGGCTATGCAGCTAAAAGCGGAGATCGCCGATTTTGTGGGAACTGAACTCCATTTAGAGTTGTCAGAGGCCAAAACGTTGATCACGCCAGTGGAACAGGGGATTGACTTCCTTGGCTTCCGCATCCGCAAGTATCAACGGGTGACCCTGATCACACCCTCCCCAAAGGCGATGAGCCGGTTTCGAGAGAAGGCGAAGCAAAGAGTATGGGAAGGTTTCAGCACGCAGAACGATGCAGGTGCAATCGAGCATCTCAACAAGTACCTGGTCGGATGGGCAATGTACTATCGTCGGGTGAGCAGCAGCCGGGCATTCCGGCAAGCAGATCACTATGTCTGGTGGCGGGTGTTTCGCACCTCCCACCGGCTGCGCAACCCCAAGTTGACACCCGGACAGCATTACAAAGCCCACTACATCCCCTATCGCTACGACATCCGTCGAGTGAACCGGAGGCATCGCTGCAAGAACTACGGCTGCTGGGCGGACAAAGCCCATACCACCGCCTACATCGTGGTCACCCTGAATTTCTTTCCCATACGCTACGTGAGCTTTCATCCCCAGCTCAACCCGTATGTACCGGAAGAACGGACTATCCTGGAAGAGCGAGTAGAAGAATTGAACCTACCGCCCAACCTTGAGTCGCCCGGACCGATGGCGCAGTCGGAATATGGGCCAGAATGGCGTACATTACGAAAGGCAGTATTGGAGCAATCCGGCTACCGCTGCTGGCAATGTGGCAAACCCATCCGGGGAAGGAAGGCGCACGTGCATCACTGTGCCCGGCTGAAAAGCTTCAAGAACCGTAGACAGGCTCATTTTCTAGAAAACCTTGTCGCCCTCTGTCCAGGCTGCCACCAGAAGGCAGAATGGCAGGGGCGATGAGAGTGCCTACAAATCTGTGCATATAGTCGTGTATGGAGAGCCGGATGCGCTGAAAGGTGCAAGTCCGGTTCGGAGAGGGGGGTGGGGAAACGTGCTCATCGAAAGGTGAGTAACGCGCTCTGCCCCTACTCTACACAAGTCGAAATCCAGCGATCGGGGTGTAGCCTTTCACCAGTTGGCCGAAGCGACGATGTACACACTAACCCTAACCGGCACCTACTTTGGCGGGCGGAGTACTTCAATCTTTTGGTTGCTGCACCGCCTGACGCCCAGCGTACGCTAGGATTTTGCCTTCCATGACGAGCTGCGCTGGGCTAACGCTTACGGACTGCTGGAAAGCGTTCGCAAGCGCAAGGTGGGTAGCGACCTAGCTGACGAGGATGGAACCTTCACTGGCAACCGGCGCTACCGCGAGCAGGCGCACGAGATCCCGGGCGTCAGCCCGGCGATCATCACCCGCCTGCTGCATAACTCGATCTTCCTCAATCTGAAAGACCTGGGGGTCGAGCTGCCACCCTACTCGGAGGAGGTGGTAGAACTGGAGATGGAAGATGCTCAAGGCCGCCAGTATCAGGGGATGGAAAGCATCCTGCGCCACATGGCGCGCCGCGATTCGCGTTACCTCTCCCTGTGGCTGCAGTGGGCGTTAGCCCGTCCGAACTCAGCTTTCCGAGATGAAGTGGTGATGCTCAATCACGCCGCTGTCCCGGCTTACCAGTTCACCGCCCTGGCGAAAGAACTGCTGGACTCCACTGGAGACAGCGAAATGCACCATCAAGCTGCCCAAGTTCTGCTGGAAGCAGCCCGTACAGCGCAATCTGCGGCTGGAAAACGTGAGAAGGAAGTGATCGTCCAGAGCCCGCTGATGCAGCTGCCGGCTGTGCTGCAGGGGCAGTTGATCGAGAGCAACCTGTTGCCCAAGGAACGCTGGCTGGCCAGTTTCTGCCTGTCCGAGAAAGCCCAACGCAGGCGCGTGCTGGTCTATATCCGCCAGACAGGAACCAGAGACATTCAGGAGCGCATCGAAACCGTGTTGGAAAACGCCGGACTGCGGGTGATCACCCTGTACAGCAGCGTGGATCCCCGCAAGCGCGAGGCCTGGATTGACAGGCACGCTGATGTGGATGTGCTGATCACCAATCCCCGCCTGGTGGCTACCGGCCTGGATTTGGTGAATTTCGCCTCGGTGGTGTTTGCCGAGGTCGAATACTCGCTCTACGTGTTGTGGCAGGCTCTGCGCAGAGTCTGGCGTCTAGGGCAGACCAAGCCGGTGAAGGCTGTCTTATCCGTCTACCGGGGCACGATGGAAGCTCAGGCGCTGGCCCTGATGGGGCGCAAGATGCGCGCTGCACAACTTCTGTATGGGGATAATGTTGGCGGCGCGATTGTACCCGTAGAAGATGGAGATTTTATCACCGAGCTTGCTCGCGAAGTTCTCCGAGGAGCTCAGCTAGAGGATCTGCAATCGCTGTTTGCGGATGAGATGCAAATGTCCAACTCGCCCATGGGCTGCCCGACCGAGACCAGCCCAATACTGGTTCCGGTCCAACCTAGGACCTGGGACGAATGGCTCAGATCGCGAGACCTTATGAATAGGATACTAGTTTCAAGGCGATCTGGTAGACGGTCAAGCCCAGAAGCGCCAGGTCAATTGTCTATTTGGAACACTATGAAGGAGAAATAGTATCGAAGACCACCTATCACAATTCCAACGCTCCGGTTTTGGCAGCCAGTCTGCCAGAACCGGAGTTTTCTTTTACCCCCTAAGGCGCACAAGAGACATTCAATCCATTTATAGCAAGAGGTGCAATTATGGCAGACCAGAGTGTAAGTCAAAACTTTGCTAAAAATCCTGACCCACAAGAAAAACCGTCTTCTGGAGATGATATAACCCCTTCCCAGGAGCAGCTATGCCCCCAGCTGGAGGCATCCTTACCAGACAAGCTCCCTCAAAGCCTGATCGAATGGCTGGCGCGCATCAACCGCCGTTACCTGGCGCTCAACCAGGAAAAGACGAACGACACCAGCTAATGATCAATCTGGCTGCTCCTGGAATGGAGGTGTGCTGTGAAACAACCCGAGTAGTTTTCTCACCTGGTCTTCAACTCATTACTACTTCGAACGAAAGGATATAACAAGATGAACCGATACAAGCAAAGAGAAGACTCTTCCCCAATCCCTGGAGCAGCTTATATCCGCTTCTCATCTGAGATGCAAAGCGACTCCTTCAGCCTGGACGCCCAGCTGCGCCAGATCAAGGAACAGGCTGAGCGCGATGGCGTCGAGATCGTCAAGGTGTTCGCCGACCCAGCCCAATCGGCTTACCGCAAGAAATACCGCCCAGGGATCAATGCCATGCGCGAAGCTGCCCGGCGTGGCGAATTCAAGGTGCTGTACGTCCACAAAGTGGATCGCCTGGCGCGCCGTTTGGAATGGTCGTTGGAGATCGTCCACGAGCTGCAGGAGCTGGATATCATTTTCAAGGCCGTCCAGCAGCCCTTTGACCTTGGTACGCCGGAGGGTAAGCTCCTGTTTCACCTGGTCAGCTCGCTGGGCGAGTTTTACAGCGATAATTTATCCAAAGAGACCAACAAGGGCAAGTTGGAGCGTTCGCTGCAAGGCTATCACAATGGCGCCGTCCCTTGGGGTTACATCAGTGTGTTGCAGGGCAACCGCAAGGTAGGCGTTCCCGACCCGGAGAAGGCTCCGGTTGTGGTCGCAATGTTTGAACGCTATGCTACTGGCCAATACTCTGACATGCAGATCGCTGCCTGGTTGAACGAACAAGGATATCTCACTGCAAAGAATCGTATGTTCAACAAGGACTCGGTGCGGGATATGCTCTGCAATCCCTACTATGTGGGCAAGATCCGTTACCGTGGCATGACCGTCCGTCCTAAAGGAGTCAGTTATCGCTCCACGCCGCCCAAGGTCTCTGATGGCCAGCACGAACCAATCATCACCCAGGAATTGTGGGATCGCTGCCAGGCGCTGCGTGCCAGTCGGCGTGTTGTACCCAAACCTGGACAGAAGGCGGCCAGGATTCACCTGCTGCAAAGCCTGGCGGTCTGTGCGCACTGTGGTCGACGGCTTCGTGTCCAGACACCGAAGAATTACCCCACCTACTACCGGGAGGATTCGCACCTGCGTGGTTACTACGACTGCCCGTACTCAGGTCAAAGCATTCACGCTGACAAGCTGGATGAACAGGTTGCGGATTTAATACAGTCGCTGAAGCTCACTCCAACCTGGGAAGAAGATGTGCGGAAACTACTCCATGATGAGCAGGACAGGTCCGATCCGGAGAGCGAGCGCAAGGAGATCCGCAGTATGTTGCGACTGATGCGCGACAACTACGAGCGGGGCCTGTACGAAGGTGAAGAATACCAGTATTGGCAGAAGGTCAACAGCTTGAAGGAAAAGCTCGACTTGCTCACGCGCATTCCTGAATTAGCGATTGAACGGGCTGCCCTCACCTTGTTAAACTTACATGATAGCTGGGAATGGGCTACCCGCGAAGAGCGCAAGATGCTGGTGCGGACTATGATCCAGGAAGTTGGTTGCGATGTGGGCACAAAGCGCATCATGTGGGTCAAAGTCAATCCAGACTACGAGATTCTCTTCCGGCTGATGGATAGACTGCGCCCCGACGCCGAGCGACGCTACTGGATCCGAGAACAAGGTGCAGAAGGGAATATTGTTGACATAGGGGAAGAGATGAGACAGAAGGTAACGGAAGTCAAAATCGCCTTCCCGGTGTCCCACAATACCTTGACAAGTGTCGAGGAGTACGTACAATGAAGGATGACCGCTTAATAGTTGAGATCGCCCAGCGGACACTGAGCGATCTCGGGCGTGAAGATCACGCCAAAGCGTAAAACCTCGTTCTTTCACATCCGTTTTTCAACAGATCGAGAGCCGGTAGGCGGCGAAATCTGCCGATTTCGCTCGGACTTTACGCTCAGCGGAGAGGGTGGGATTCGAACCCACGGTGGAGGAAGCCTCCACAACGGTTTTCGAGACCGCCCCAATCGGCCGCTCTGGCACCTCTCCGGGGTGCTGGTATTATAGCAGAATTACCAAAATTTTTGTAAGGTCTGTGAGGAAAGCCGTTCAGGGACTTGGACTGGGCGAGGGGGTGAGTGTGCGCAGATACACTTCGGGTATCCAGCCGATCCGGTTTTCACTATCCCGTACTTGAACCCACACCAGACCCTGATACAGTTGGGTTTGATAGAGACGATAAATGGGTTTGCCTGCCTCGATGTAACCGATCACTGGACCGCCGGGCTGCTGGTAGATGCGTAAGGGGGGAATTGTAACCGGCCCGACCAGCACACTCTGGGGCAGATTTGTAGCAGTGGGCGTCATTGTCGGGGTCGCGGTTGGTGTGATTGTCGGGGTCGCGGTTGGGGATGCAGTGGGTGTAAAAGTTGAGGTGGGAGTTGGGGACGGCCCAAGGGTTATCGTGGCTGTGGGTGTTCGGGTGGGGGTGGAGGTTGGCGGCAGGAGAGGGTCTAAACGTTCTGCAAAAACCTGATTAACTTTTAGCGAAACCGGCTGGTTTAATTCTTTCACCAGGGATTCTTGCAGAAATACTACCTGATCATAACGAAGCAAGCGGTTCGTCCGAATAGTCAAAACAACTTCTAAACCTTCCGGGTTGCGTTGAATACTCATGCTGTCCAATTCACTGCCGTTCAAACGGGTAACTTGATCCACAATCACTTCGCGAATCATGCGATTGTCATTGGCATCTTTGAAAAATTGAAAACTGTAATAAGTGAGTGGAATTAATAAAAGAGTCATCAGCCCGGCGGAAAGGAAAAGGCTTTGTGGCAGGCGTTTTTCTTTGCGAATACGCCGCGAACCGAAGCCGCGCAAAAAGAAAACCAACCCTGCTGCAAATGCGATGGTGACCGCATTGGTGATGAAAAGCAAAGTAGCCCCACCAGCCACATCCATGTCGTTGAAGGCCAGGCCAATTCCAATAGTACAAAGAGGCGGCATAAGAGCGGTAGCAATCGCCACCCCCGGTAAAGCAGCCGAAAGATTTTCCCGGGTAAGTGCATAAGCAGCGGCAAAACCACCTGCCAGGGCAATCATCAAGTCAATGGGTGAGGGATGTGTCCGGTTAATGACTTCTTGTGGTAATTGTTGAAGATATAAAATGGGCAGGTTAATATTGACAATAGTGAGGATAAAAGAAAGCAGGACGGATAGAAAGGCACCCCGCAACAGGGCACTGATTGCCGAACTGAGCATACGACTGTCCCCAATGACCGATGCCAGTCCGATGGTAAGGATGGGTGACATCAGCGGAGCAACCAGCATTGCACCGATGATCACTGCCGGCGAATTGGTCAGCAGGCCAAGCGTAGCAATGCTGGTTGAAAGTACGACCAGCAGGAAAAAGTCGAAACCGGGTGACGAAAGTGGGGTTAGTTCGGTAATGATTTCTTCCCGCTCTGCCGCGGTGAGGGGGCGGGCGCCTTTCCAAAACGCACGCAGTATTTTCTCTGTGAAAGAAGATCTTTTTTCCGATTGACTCATCTTTTGTTACAGATCAAAAAAACTGCCTTTGGCGGGGTAGCGGATATCGCGGAAACCGATTTCTTTTAATTTTTCGGTCAATGCGCCGGCAGCATTTGGCTCGCCATGAACGAGAAACAGCTTTTGAATGGAAGATTGGCTGGCCTGTGCATATCTTACCAGCATGTCCTGTCCGGCATGAGCAGAAAATCCGCCAATGGTGACCACCTCAGCGCGGCGGTCACATAATTCACCAAAAATCCGCACCACGGGCTCACGCTCCGCCAGCCGGCGGCCCAGTGTATTGGGAGCCTGCCAGGAAACAATCAGGATGGTGTTGCGCGGATTTTGCAAATTGTTCCGCAGGTGGTGCAGAATGCGCCCGCTTTCTGCCATGCCGGAAGCCGAAATGATGATCATCGGTTCATGGCGTTCGTTGAGGGCTTTGGATTCCTCCACGGATTGAATGTACTTCAGCTGCGGGAAGGTCAGGGCGGGGTGAGTACCGTTGCGGACAAATTCCTGGGTTTCGGCATCGAATAAATCGGCGTGTTCCTGAAACACGCGCGTGGCATTGACTGCCAGGGGACTATCCACGTAGACCGGCAGCGGTTCGATTTCACCCTGGCTGACCATGCGGTTCAGACAGTAAACCAATTCCTGAGTCCGACCGACTGCAAAAGCCGGGATGATGATTTTGCCCCGGCGTGCAACCGTGCGGCGAATGGTATCCCGCAATTCAACGTAGGCTTCTTCTGGGTCGCGGTGAGGTTTGTCCCCATAGGTGCATTCCATGATGAGCAGGTCGGCTTTTTCCGGCAAAACAGGATCGCGCATCAATGGCAGCCGTTCTCTACCAATATCTCCCGAAAACCACAACCGGATTTTGCGCCCTTTTTCTTCAATGTCCAGCACAACCGCTGCCGAACCGAGGATGTGGCCGGCATCCACAAACTGCGCCTGCACACCGCGAATTGGCTCAAAAGGCCGGCCGTAAGGAATACCGTCGAAGTGAGCAGCCACCTGTACGGCATCTTCCTGGGTATAGAGCGGTTCTATGGGCGGTTCGCCGCGTTTGGCGCGTTTGCGGTTGACGAATTGTGCATCTGCTTCCTGAATATGACCGGAATCCTGTAACATGATGTCGGCCAGATCGGCGGTGGCAGGGGTTGCGTAGATCCTGCCTTCATAACCCTGCTTGATCAGGTTGGGCAGGTTGCCGCTGTGGTCAATATGCGCATGGGAGAGGATGACCGCATCCAGCGAATCGGGTTCAAATGGAAAATGCAGGTTGGTTTGATAGGTGTCTTTTCGATGCCCCTGGAATAAACCGCATTCCAGTAGCAGACGGTCGCCGTTCACTTCCAAAAGAAACTGAGAGCCGGTGACCGTTTGAGCAGCGCCGTTGAAGTGAATGCGCATGGTTTACTCCCTTTTTTGAAGAATCTTCCAGATCTGGTGGCCGAATTTTTCCCGCCGCCACGGAAACTCTTTCAAGAGGGTATCCAGATCCGTGAGGCAAGCCGGTGGAGAAAACGCAATTTTTTCCAAAATGCTGCGAGGCAAGATGACATCCGACTCGACCCCCATCTGGCGGGCGGTTTTCTTGCGCCACTCTTTGAGAACTTCCAACCGTTCCATAACATCCTCGTCGGGGCGGTGATTGGAATTGCGCGGTGGAGGCGCTGTGTGTAATCCACTGCGAATGGCATGAACTACACCGGTTGCATGGCGTCTCCATTGAACGGGGGAGAGCAGGTGCAGATGATACAAATCTTCCGTGGTTTGCGGGGCAGTTTCGGCAAGGTGAATCAACACCTCATTGGGGAGCACTTTAAACGGCGGGAGATTGGCGAGCCGGGCCTGCTGATCGCGGTACTCAATCAACGCCTGTAAAATGGCGTGCTGCTGGGGAGTCAGGTCTTTGCCGCCGCTGACCTTCCAGGCATTCAATGGCTGTGGTTCGGGGTTGGGAGCCGTGTTTTGGGCAAGATATTCAAAATCTTCCTGTGCCAGTGGCATCAATCCCTTGCGTTTCAGCTCTTCGGCCAGCCGGTTGCGCAGCGGGATGAGATAATGGGTGTCCAATCGAGCATATGAAAGCATTGCCGGGGAAAGAGGTCTTTCTCCCCAATTGGCACGCTGGTAGCGTTTTTCCAGTTTAACCCCAAATTCCTCTTCCAGCACATCCCCCAAACCAATTTTCTTCCTGCCCAGGATGCGGGCTGCCTGCATCGTATCAAAGATGTGGTGGAATTCAAAGTGAAAATCTCGTTTGAGGCAAATCAAATCGTACTCGGCAGCATGGAAAATTTTTTCGATGCGATGACTGGCAAACAGCGGGGCCAGCGCAGAAAGATCTGTAAGGGCTAAGGGATCAACCAGATAATCGAGCGTGTTGGTCGAAAACTGGATCAGGCAAACCTGTTCGCGGTAGGCAAACAGACTGTTTGATTCGGTATCTACGGCAACCTGTTCGCAATTCAACAGGTCGTCTACCATTTTGGTGAGATTTTGGGGCGTGTCCACCCAGATGGGTGGCGCTATTGGGTTTTCAGTCATATTGTGGATTATAGCCGATTTTGGTTTTCTCAAAAAAGGTGGGCTTAATTTCGAGTAAAAATGGCGGCTTTAGATTAAAATTTCTTCAATGATGCCCCAGCAGAGGGGCGTTTGGAAGAACCTGTGGATGATTTATTTTCGATTTCAACCATGAGGAGGGGCTATGAAAGAGCGAATTTTGATCATTGAAGATGACGAAGCCATTGTGCGTGTGCTGCGACGGAGTTTGGCCTACGAAGGCTATACGGTAGACGCTGCTTTTGATGGCGAAACAGGCCTGGCTCTGGCACGGGATGCTCACCCCGACCTGGTAATTTTGGATTGGATGCTGCCCGGCATGGACGGTTTGGAGGTCTGTCAGCGGCTGCGAGCCGGCGGGAATGTGCCGATTCTGATGCTGACTGCCAAAGATACGGTCAGTGACCGAGTGCAAGGTTTGGATGCCGGCGCGGATGATTACATGGTCAAGCCCTTCCAATTGGAAGAATTACTGGCACGTGTGCGCGCCCTATTGCGCCGTACCCAGCCGGAGCGGGTACCCGTTTTGAATTTTGCTGATCTTGTGCTGGATACTTCTACCCGACAGGCGATGCGCAAGGGTCGAACCATTTCCCTGACCGCCAAGGAATATGATTTGCTTGAGCTGTTCATGCGTCATCCCCGGCAGGTGCTTACCCGCGAGATGATCTTTGATCGGGTCTGGGGCTATGATTTCGGCGGTGAAAGTAATGTGCTGGATGTTTACATTCGTTATCTGCGCCAAAAATTGGAGAGCGAGGGGGAAAGCCGCCTGATTCACACCGTGCGTGGTGTGGGCTATGTCCTGCGCGAAGACGAATAAGGAATGTCCCTGCGGCTGCGCCTTTCAATTACGTACAGTGCGCTGGTTGGCGTAGTCCTGTTGTTATTTGGTTTTCTGGTGTTTTCAATTGTCAGTCAGGTGCTGCTGGAGCAGATTGACAGCCGTCTGGGTCAGTCTGCAAACCAGATCATCGAACGGCTGCGAGTCAGCGCTAACAATCAGTTCGATATTCGCCAGTTGTCTGCTTACCAGCCTACTGAAAATCTGATCTTCCAGGTTTGGGATACCGACCGCCGCTTGCAGTTCAGCCGCCCGGTTGGTCTTACCGATCCGTTGGATGATGCTGGCGTACGATTAGGGCAGGTTTTTTACAGTTCACAAACCATTAATGGCGTGCGGGTCAGGGTGCTTTCGGTGCCGCTGCGTACCAATCGCGGCCCGGTGGGTTATTTACAGGTGGGATTAAGTCTTGCTTTGGTTGAAATTACTCAAAATACCCTGGCATCGGTGTTGATTGCCCTGACGATTACTCTGATGGCGGCAGTACTGGTGACAACCTGGGCCTTAACCGGAGAAGCCCTGGCGCAGTTGGAAACGGTCACACAGGTTGCCACTCAAATTACCCAGGCAGACGATCTTTCCAGACGGATACCGGTGGCGCCAACTGCCCAGGATGAGGTCAGCCGATTGATTCGAGCCTTCAACCAGACTCTCGAAAGGCTGGAAAAGTTGTTCGACACGCAGCGCAGATTTCTGGCGGATGTCAGCCATGAATTGCGCACGCCACTAACTGTCATCAAGGGTGAAGTAGGGTTGATGCGACTGACGAATGAATTGGACGAGGAATCGCTGCGCAATATTGAGAAGGAAGTTGACCGGCTCACTCGATTGGTGGGGGATTTATTGCTGCTGGCACAGGCTGAATCCGGTCAGTTGCCGCTCGATTTGAAGCCGGTGGAACTGGATACAATTTTACTGGAAGTGTTGCAGCAAATGCAGATTCTGGCCAGCGGAAAGGTCAACCTGCGTTTGGAAGAAATTGATCAGGTGATGGTCAGGGGGGATCGCGACCGGCTCAAACAGGTGATTCTCAATCTGGTGGCTAACGCCATCAATTACACACCGGCAGGCGGCGAAGTTCGTTTATCCCTGAGTAGGCAGGGTGGGCAGAGCTGTCTGATGGTGGAAGATACCGGTCCGGGCATTCCGCCGGAAGACCTTCCCCATATCTTTGATCGTTTTTACCGGGGTGATCCATCCCGGAAACGCACCGAGAACAGCGGATTTGGTCTGGGGTTGTCCATTGCCAAATGGATTGTTGATCATCATGGCGGCCAAATTGAAGTGGAATCGCAGGTGGGGAAGGGTACCCGATTTACCGTGTGGCTGCCGCTGGCTGATTAATCAAAAAAAGGGCAGGAGGACGGCGGAGGAGGAACGTCCGGGCCTGCCCCTTGGGGGGTAATTTCTGCTCACAACTTGAGCGTGGTGGGAGTTGAACCGGAATTCTGGGATGAACCCGGCGTCCGCAGGGATGAGCGGGCCTGCATGTTGTGATAGGTTGGTTCGGGGCGAGAAGCAAGCCCATCACTACCCAGACCGGGGCGAGGTACGACCGTGCGGCGCGGGCTGAGGTTGGCGCCGGTCAAACCCGCCGAAGAAGCGGTTGCAGTGGGTATCGTGGCAGGGCGGCTGGTGCGGGAAGCTGTCCCGCTGTACACCGGACGGTTTGAACCGGTGGAAAAGATGCGTTCGCCGGCAATCGAGAGCGAGCCGATAATCAAGATGCGAATCACCCAGACCATCAGGGCGACGAACACGGGGACGATGTTCATCAGCGTTTCCTGATCAATGACGGCGGTGCTGGAAACCGTGTGACTGGCGATTGCCATTGAGACTCCCCACCATGTGAGGACAGCATTCATGGTTGCGGCCAGCAGCCATGCGCCGAGCAGATACCAGACCTCCTTCGGTTCATCGCGGCCCTGTTCGGGGGTGAACAGGCGGGCAATGCCGGCAAAGTCAATCCCACAGAAGGCGATGGAGAGAATGGTTGCCCAGCGGATACCGGCAAAGCGCAGGTCTCCGAGCAAGTCACGCAGCGCGTAGTCGGTGGTGGAGTAGTTGAAAATCTCGAAGGCGATCAGTGCCGAAAAAATAATCAATCCGAAGAGCAGTCCGGGCCGTAACCGAACGCCGGAAAACAATTTCGACAGCGACCAATTGTTAGGGGAAGATGAGAGATTCATTTTTGCTTTTCTCCTTGAACTATTTTTGGGGAAATTACAGGTTTTTTAGATAATAGAACAATTTTTCTATTTTGTCAATAGGCAATCTAGGAGATTGTTGAAAAACAAACAACTGGGATTGACGAAAAGGGGAAAACCTTAATACAATCGAACCAAACCACTTTGGAGATCAGCGGGATGGAAAAGCAGCGTTTCGAAGAAACCGGCAAAGGATCAT
>NZ_LGHJ01000007.1 GCF_001306055.1 Bellilinea caldifistulae
AGTTGTCAAAACGGAAGTGGTTGAAAAGGTTGTTGAAGTTGAAAAACAGCCTACAGAAGAACAGTCCTTTTCCACTCCGCATCCAATTCTATCTGATGTGCGAGTGCGGCAAGCCATGGCTTACTGCACCAATAAGGACGAAATCATCCAGGCGGTGTATCCTTTCCTCTCACCGGAAGAGCGGAGCGAGTTGGTCATGGATACATTTATCCCCAAAAATCACTGGGCTTATGCCGGAGATGAAAATGTGACCATTTATCCATTTGATCCAGAAAAAGGGAAAGCCTTACTGGATGAGGCTGGCTGGACGGATGAGGATGGTGACAACGTCCGCTTGAATGCGGAAGGCGAGCCGTTGATGTTAGAACTGTTGTTGACCGAAGCTCCCCACCGTAAAATCCTCGCACCAGTCTGGCAGCAGCAAATGAAAGCATGCGGTATTCGTATCACCGTCAATCATGTACCGTCTACCTGGTTATATGGTGATACCACAGGTCTGGCTCGCCGTGAATTTGAGCTGACCGACTATGCCTGGGTAGGTCAATCCGATCCGAGCGGTAGAACATTGTACGCTTGTGATCAGATTCCCACCGCCGAAAATAACTGGGAAGGCCAAAATGTTATGGGCTGGTGTAATCCAGTCGCTTCTCAGGCCATTGTGAAAGCCACCAACACTCTGAATCAAGAAGATCGAAAAGAGCCGTACAAAATCGTCCAGCAAGAGTTCACCAAAGATATGGTGTCTCTGCCCATCTACAATCACCTGGAAATTTTTGCCTCAAATCCGAATTTGAAGGGTTTCAATCCTCAACCGGGAGAGGAATACTACACCTACAATGTTGCAGAATGGGAAATTCCGGGTAAAGATACGATTGTAATTGGTTTTACGCAGGAACCTGCCTCGATGTTTGCACTGGTGGAACAGGGTGTATCTGCCATAATTGCCAATTCCCTTATCCATGGGCTGGCGTTCTCGACGGTCAATTACGACTTCCAGGGAATTGCTCAGAAGGTGCCATCCACCTTGGAGAGTGGTTTGGCTCAAAATCTGGATGTTGAAGTCAAGGAAGGTGACCTGGTTTATGATGTAGATGGCAATCCTACCGAACTAAAACCGGGTGTTGAAGTTTATAACGCAGCCGGTGAGGTGGTGAACTTCGATGGTACGCCCCTCATGATGAAGCAGTTGACCGTAAATTATCAGTTCCGCGATGATATGGTCTGGTCTGATGGTACGCCGGTCAGTGCAGCCGATTTTGATCTGCGCTTCAAGATTGATTGCGACGAGAACTCAGGGGCAACTTCGTTCAACACTTGTCGTTCTATTCAATCCTATGAAGTCAATGATGCCGGTTACACCGTAACCTATCTGCCAGGAGTTCAGGACCCGCTTTACTTCCGAGCGCTGATGGATCCACGTCTCTCGAATGTGTATCCTGCTCATCGAGTTCTTTCGGATGGACGTAAACTGGCCGATGTGCCGGCTGAAGAATGGGCCACCTTGCCAGAAATTGCCGAATTTCCAATTGGTGTGGGGCCGTATGTTTTGAAGGAATGGGTCAAGGGAGAAAAAATGGTATTTGAGGCCAACCCTTACTACTACGGAGGATCTCCCAAGACAAAGACTATCGTTATCTCGATCATCACTCCAGATAATGCCGAGGCTCAGTTGCTGGGTGGACAGGTGGATGTGCTTGACAGCACGACCCTCAATACCATCTCGGACACAATGAGGAAGGCGGCTGACGAAGGCAAAATCAACCTTTACACATTGCCCGGCGGTACCTGGGAACACATTGATATGAACCTATATTTGCCGTAACCCCTTTTTATAAGAAGGGATTCGGACAATCGGTGTGGCGCTGCAGGGCGCCACACCGACCCTGTAATCGAGTTCTGGGGGGGTGACCCTGCACGCCCTTCAAGAAGTCCATTACAGGAACCCCGAAAGTAAAGGAGAACCTCTATGCTTGGGTATATTGCTCGCCGTTTGGTGCAGATGGTGGGTGTGGTGTTGATTTCAGCAGTTGCGACCTATGCACTCCTGAATCTTGCGCCGGGTGGACCAATGACCGGTTTACGTCAACAGCAACAAGGCCGCAATCGCATCACCGCAGCGGATATTGCCCGAATCCGGGCTTATTATGAGCTGGATCTTTATTTACCGGTGCGCTTCAGCCGCTGGTTGATCGGCCATCCTCGCGGACCGATTACAGTGGGAGGAACAGAGTGGTTTGCGAATACACCTATTGGCTGCCGGCAACCCATCGAGAAAAATGTCCGTAACGAGAAAGGCAAAATCGAAACAAAAGTTGTCGGATGTAATGAAAATGTATATTTACGAGATTTAGAGGGTAGAAAAGTCAGCCGCGGGATTTTGCTGGGCGATTTTGGGGCATCGTGGAAACTTTTGCGAGACCGCCCGGTAAGCGATTTGATTATGAGCCGTCTCCCGAAAACGATCGAATTAATTGGTCTCTCCACTTTACTTTCTTTGCTCCTGGGAATTCCTCTGGGAATTTATTCAGCTGTTAAACAGTACTCTCGTTTTGATTATATTTTCACATCGCTGGCATTCCTCGGATCTGCTATGCCGACCTTTTTCTTCGGTATTTTGATGATCCTGGTTTTCTCCATTTTGCCAAAATCGGCGGGTTTACCTTATCTCCCGCCGGGTAGTGCATCTGCGGTAAGGGAATATGTGGTTCCCCTTATTGGAACTATTCAACCTGATACCATTGCCGACCGACTGATGCATCTGGTTTTACCAGTAATTACCTTAACGATTGTCAGTGTGGCTTCGTGGAGCCGATTTATAAGGGCAAGTATGCTGGAGGTATTACGGCAGGATTATGTTAGAACTGCCAGAGCCAAAGGGCTCAAGGAAAAACTGGTTATTTTGAAACACGCCTTGAGAAATGCCTTAATTCCCTTTGTAACCATTGTGGTTTTTTCTATCCCGTCTTTGTTCGGGGGTGCCATTATCACTGAAACGATATTTTCGTGGCCCGGGATGGGACGATTGTACTTTTTGGCGCTGGGTGATTCAGATTTCCCGGTAGCGATGGCAATTTTGTTTATTACTGCTGTTTTAACCGTGATTGCCACCTTGATTCGAGATCTGGTTTATACCCTTATTGATCCGCGCATTCGGTACAGTTAGGAGACCAGCATGGCTGCTCAAGTTGACTCGATTTCGCTTTTGAATGATTACCCCAAAGAAGAAAGTCCGTGGAGGTTGGTTTTTCGCCGCTTTCGGAAACACAAATTGGCGATGATTTCGCTTGGGGTAATGTTAGTTTTATTCTTGATTACATTATTTGCCCGTCAAATTGCGCCTTTCGAGGTGGATGAAATTACGGTTGGTAATTATTTCCTAAAACCGGGATCAGTCCAGGAAGCCACTGGCAGAGTTCATCTGCTTGGAACGGACAATCTGGGGCGTGACTTGTTCTCGCGTTTGATTTACGCTGGAAGGATCTCCTTAACGGTTGCTTTGCTGTCTGTGGTGATCTCCAGCATTATTGGAGTAACAATTGGAGCAATATCGGGATACTATGGCGGTTGGGTAGATAATCTTTTAATGAGAATCGTTGAGTTTTTTCTCACAATTCCTTCGCTTCCCATTCTGTTGATAATATCGGCAATGCTCTTGAAGAATCAGGATGCGATTCCGATTCCCCAGTTTTTGTTGGAGTTAGCCGGTAAACTCATGTTGTTGGAGGTTAGAGAAGCACGACAAGCCGTTTTGATCATCCTCGTTCTTGCTGGTTTAGGCTGGCTGACTTCTGCTCAATTGATGCGGGGAATGGTGCTCTCGCTTCGTAATCAGACCTTTGTGGAGGCGGCGAAAGCCATGGGAGCAGGCGGCGCCTGGATCATCCTAAGACACATGATTCCCAATGCCATGGCGCCTATTATTGTTGATGCTTCATTAAACATGGCGAATTATGTTGTGGCTGAGGCTGCACTCTCTTTTCTCGGTTTCGGAATTCAAGAACCTATTCCGACATGGGGGAATATGCTTTCGGCAACCCAGGCCTACATGCTGGATATGCCCTGGCTGCCGTTGATTCCCGGTTTGCCAATATTTTTATGCTCGCTGGCTTTTAATTACATTGGGGATGGTCTTCGAGATGCCCTGGATCCGAGGTTAAAACTATGAAAATTCAGAACGAACAACCCGTACTGACTGTGCGGAATTTAAAAACCCATTTTTTCACCGAAGATGGTGTGGTAAAAGCGGTAGATGGGGTTGATTTCGATCTTTACCCCGGAGAGATTTTGGGGTTGGTTGGAGAATCGGGCTGTGGAAAGAGTGTAACTTCTCTGTCTATCCTGAGGTTGGTCGGCGTTCCCGGGAAAATTGTAGATGGGGAAATCTGGTTTGAGGGAAAAAATTTGCTTTCGCTGACGGAAAATGAGATGGTTGCGATGCGTGGAAATCGCATGTCAATGATCTTTCAACAACCACAAACCAGTTTAAACCCAGTGTATAAAATTGGCGATCAGGTAGCTGAGGTTTTTACCATTCATAAAAATCTGCCCAAAAAGGAAGCGTGGGATAAAGCGGTTGAATTATTACATCTGGTAGGTATCCCCGATGCCGAGAAGAAGGCGCATGCCTTTCCTCACGAAATGTCGGGCGGGCAGGCTCAACGGGTGATGATCGCTATGGCGCTTGCGCTCAACCCGACCCTGTTAATCGCCGACGAACCCACTACTGCATTGGATGTGACCATCCAGGCGCAGATAATGGACTTAATCCTTGAATTACGCGAAAAAATGGGGACGTCGGTTATTTTAATCACCCACGATCTTGGAGTAATTGCAGAGATGGCCGATCGTGTTGCAGTGATGTATGCAGGTCAAATTGTGGAGCAGGCAACTGTTCAAGAATTGTTTGCCAGGCCGCACCATCCTTACACGAAGGGATTGATGGGATCAATTCCGGTGCTTGGAAAAGTGACCCGACGGTTGGAGGTTATACCGGGTTCTGTTCCTAACCTGATTAATTTGCCGCAAGGATGCCGGTTCTCACCACGCTGCAAGGCTAGAATTGAACAGAGTCTGGAAATTTGTTTACACGAGAATCCCATGCTGGTAGAAACGGGTTCCAATCATTTGTGCCGTTGCTGGTTATATGACGGGCAGATGAAAAGCGCGGGTGATTTAATGGAGGCAAACCATGAATGAGCCTTTAAAGACGCATACTGCACGTATGGAATTAATTCAGGTGCGCAATTTGAAGAAATATTACACGATTCGAGGTGGTTTCTTTCAGCGGATTAAATCCTGTGGCAAAGCGGTTGATAATGTATCTTTTGACATTTTTGACGGTGAAACTCTTGGACTGGTTGGGGAATCGGGTTGTGGTAAAACAACAATCGGTCGAACCATGTTGCGATTGATCGAGCCGACTGGTGGTGAAGTCTACTATGAGGGGAATAACATATTCAATCTTTCGGGTGGAGCATTACAGGCGATTCGTCGGAACATGCAGATCATTTTTCAGGATCCCTTTTCATCGCTTGACCCGCGAATGCCAGTAGGTGAGTCGATTATGGAAGGGATGCGAATCAATCGGATCGGTACGCGAAAAGAGCAATTTGATATGATGATTGATGTGCTGCGGAAGGTGGGGCTGGAAGATTATCATGCACGGCGGTATCCTCACGAGTTTTCTGGTGGACAACGCCAACGAATTGGAATTGCCCGGGCGCTGGCGTTACGTCCACGTTTCATTATTTGTGATGAACCCGTCTCCGCTCTGGATGTTTCCATTCAGTCTCAGGTGTTGAACATTCTCAAGGATCTTCAGGAAGAATATGGCTTGACTTATTTATTCATCGCTCATAATCTCAGTGTTGTGGAGCATATTTCAGATCGGGTGGCGGTAATGTATCTTGGGAAAATTGTTGAACTGGCTCATCGAGCTGAACTCTTTTACAACCCCTTACACCCCTACACTCAGGCGTTGCTCTCTGCTATTCCAATTCCTGATCCTGCAGTCAAAAGAAAGCGAATCACCTTGAAAGGTGATGTACCCAGTTTATTTAACCCGCCAAAAGGTTGTCGTTTCCACCCCCGTTGTCCTTTTGCTAAAGATCAATGCTTAGTAGAAGCCCCGCCTTATCGAGAGGTGCAGAAAGGACATTTCGCAGCCTGCTGGTTGAATGAATAATGGGCGTATAATTTTCACTGTGGAATCAGAGATTGTCATTCGTCCATACCATCGGGGTGACCGCGAGATGGTGTTGAATATTGCAGCAGACACGGCTTTTTTTGGTGAGCCGGTTGAAAAATTTATGGAAGACCGTCGGATATTTTTGGATGCTTTTTATGTGTACTATACCGACAAAGAATCGGAACATTGCTGGGTTGCAACGCATGATGAAAATGTGATTGGTTTCTTAACGGGTTGCTTTGATACACGTATTCAGCGTGAATATACCGCAAAAGTTTTGGAACCCCAAACTTTTATAAGGCTTCTCGGTGGAAAGTACCGGATTGGCAAAAAATTTATCCGCTACCTGCTTCGCTACTTCTCAACCAAACTAAGATCGCCAAAAGATGATCTGGATTTATCTCAATATCCGGCCCATTTCCATATCAACATAGTAAAAGAGTGGCGGGGTTACGGAATTGGGAGAAAACTGATCGAAAGTTATCTGGAAC
Source organism: Bellilinea caldifistulae (assembly GCF_001306055.1). Taxonomy (GTDB): domain Bacteria; phylum Chloroflexota; class Anaerolineae; order Anaerolineales; family Anaerolineaceae; genus Bellilinea; species Bellilinea caldifistulae. The sequence continues at coordinate 6,679 of NZ_LGHJ01000007.1, forward strand.
AATTGAGGTCAGCGAAAATCGGCGGAGTTCACTTGCAAACAACGAGCTACAACAAAGTGGCTTTGATTCTTTATAAAAATATGGGGTTTGAACTTCTTCAGTCAACTCGTTCCCATTTATGGGAAGGTCATGTAAATGAGCCAATATATGAACTAACCTACGGATTGAAACTTTATACAGGATGAGAATTTACAACTTTATGCAAAAATTAATTTGCATATCCTTTACAATTTTGATAGGATGATGTATAGGCAATTGCACGAAAGAATGATAAATAGAATTAAAGGGATTGGTGGAAAAAATCAATTGCCTGTAGAGATAAGTTGAAAATGGACTTATGATTTCTCTAATTCGGAAGCGAGGGTCAAACAGCATTCGCAGCCAGATGCGTATGATTGTTCTGTTGCTGCTTGTTGCTTTTTTGATCATTGATGGACTGGGAATCTGGTTTTTTATATACCGGCTTGAAAAAAACACCTGGAAAGAAAGACAAAATGAAGCTGTAGTCAACGCCAGTAACACAATTTCACAAACATTAAGACAGGTTCGTTCTGCCCTCTTCTGGCTTGGAAACTTTGGTGATCCGGCAAGCCTGCAAGATCCGGTGGTTATTCGAACCCTGACAAGTCAGCTACCTGACTTACTGGAATTTGTTTACTTTGATCGTAATGGTGAGTTGCTATCGAATGTTTCTTTTGATGAAGTATCTTTCCTTGGGACTTCTGAGCAGGTCATCTATACTAACTGGTTTTTACAGGCAAGAAACAACAAGGTCTTTATTGGGAATGTTCAATATTCCTCAACAAATCAACCTTTTATTATTTTTTCTGCGCCAGTTTTCAGGAATGGCAATATTATCGCAGTAAGGTTGAACGCTGAATTCTTGAGAGAAGTAATTGAAGGTATACAGATTGGTGAGCAAGGTAAAGTATATTTATTGGATCAAGACGGTTCAATCATCGTTCACTCAAATCCAGAAGTTGCTGATGATCAACTAAATATTCGCAATCGGCCCGAGATAGTAAATATTTTTAGAACAATCAACCGAATTTGGGAAGGCGAATATGTCAATTTTGAGGGAGTATCAGTTTCAGGGGCCAGCATGCCAATCCCTGAATCCAGTTGGATATTAATTGTTGAAGTGCCTTTATCCGAAATCTACCAAAACACTCGACTCGCTGCATTTTTGGTGATTGGCGGCATGGTGCTTCTTGGATTGATATTATTTCCTATTTTTAATTTTTGGTTTGAACGATTGTTTATGGAGCCATTGGGTGATCTGATATCTGGTTCGAGAAGGATTGGTAAAGGGGATTTGGACTATCGAGTTCCCGATTTGCCAACTGCGGAATTCAATGACCTGAGTGCCTCGATCAATCAGATGGCGGCTGATTTAAGGGAAAGAGATACAGAGCTTCAAATTCAGTATCAAACCTTACAGCAGGAAATAAAGGATAGACAAAAAGCGGAGGATGCCCTTCGAATCTTAAATCAAGAATTAGAGCGGCGCGTTGAAGAACGAACTCAGCAATTAGTGGTGATAAATGAGAATTTGAAGAACGAGATTGAGGAAAGGGAAAGATTGGAGCGTTTATACCAGAATCTAGTTGAAAAAATGCCAGCGGTATCTTATGTGATGAATCTTGAAAAAGAATTCTCCTTTACTTTTGTAAGTCCTCAAATACAAGTATTGACCGGATGGGATCCGAAAGATTGGATTGACATCGAAGATTTTCGATTGAAGTGTATTCACCCAGAGGACGTTCATGAATTTGTGGAAGCCTTAAAAAGATCCATAAAAAATCACGAACCGTTTCATCATGAATATCGTCTCATCCATCGAAATGGGGATGTTGTTTGGGTAGAAGATTTTGCTTCTCCATTATTGAATGGCAATAATATGGTTGAATCTTATCAGGGGGTGATTCTCGATATCACCAACAGAAAGAAAGCCGAAGCCGAGTTAATTTACAACGCTTATCATGACGTCCTGACTGGTCTTGTTAATCGGGCTTATCTTGTTGAGAGATTAAACCAGATATTATCTCGTCGGCATCCGTTCAGCGAGCAGCCTCTGTTCAGTTTGTTATTCATGGATTTGGATCGGTTTAAGATTATCAACGACAGTCTGGGGCATCGAATCGGTGATCAATTGTTGATTGAAGCAGCCCATCGGTTGCAAAACAACCTCTTCCCAACAAGTACTCTTGCGCGTTTTGGCGGAGATGAATTTGTCATACTGGTGGAAGGGGAAGATCCTCGCCGGGATGCGGTCCAGTTGGCGGACCAAATTTTACTTGATTTTCAATCGCCGTTTTTACTTGATGGTAAGACCCTCTTTACGACTATCAGTTTGGGATTAGTGATTGATAATGGGGAATATACAGAACCGGATGAAGTACTTCGAGATGCGGATATTGCCATGTATCGAGCTAAAGCCCGCGGAAGGGCATGTTATGAGGTGTTTTCTAAACCTCTGTTGGATCAGGTTATCAATCGGCATCAAATTGAAGCCTTGCTGCGCGACGCACTGAAGAGAAATGAATTTAATTTATATTACCAACCGATTGTTGCGCTAAAAGATGGTCGAGTGGTTGGATTTGAGGCGTTGATTCGATGGATCACACCTCAGCACGGTTTAATTCAACCGTCTGAATTTATCTCATTGGCAGAAGAAACCGGGCTTATTCATCAAATTGACCGTTGGGTGATGCATGAGGCCTGTCGTCAAGTGCAGCAATGGTATCAGTATGGTCTATCTTCTTTTCCATTCACCGTCAGTGTAAATTTGTCAGGGAGTCTGTTGCATCAGGGAAATGTGGTTCAAATGATCAGTGAAATACTGGCAGAAACAGGTATCTCCCCCCAATCTTTGAAAATTGAATTGACGGAAAGTGTATTTTTAGAAACTAGCCCTTCCGTCAATCAGCAGATTCAAAATATTCGTGATCTTGGGATCCAATTACAAATTGACGATTTCGGCACAGGATACTCATCCTTGTCTTATCTTCAGCGTTTTCCAATAACTGCGATCAAGATTGATCGTAGTTTTATCAGCAGAATTGATGCACAATATTCGGGGACGGAGATTGTTCAGGCAATCATTACCCTCGCAAAAGAGTTGGGTTTGGAAATTATTGCCGAGGGAATAGAAACCGTCAGCCAGCTTCACTGGTTGAAGGAGGCTGGCTGCGATTATGGACAGGGTTATTTGCTCTATCGCCCGATGGACGCCGAATCTACAGAAAAACTTCTCAGGAACATTGGAAAAGGCGATGAGGTCATGTAAAGTGTTTTGACTTTGGGTGCAGGTTAAGTTACGGCATTAATGTAAGAACATGCCGATCAGTCCCTGACCATTTCCAAAGGCAACAATTAGACCCGCAAAAACCACCGAGACCATAGACATCAACTTGATCAAAATGTTCAATGAAGGTCCGGCAGTATCTTTGAGCGGATCGCCGACCGTATCACCCACAACAGCGGCTTTATGAGCCTGGGAACCTTTTCCGCCAAATTCTCCAATTTCAATGTACTTTTTAGCGTTATCCCATGCGCCCCCCGCGTTAGACATGGTAATCGCAAGAGCAAAACCCGTTGCAAGGGTTCCGGCGAGTAAACCCAACACCCCGGCAATCCCAAAGATGACACCAACAACTACCGGCACAATGATTGCAGCAAGCGCAGGTGCAATCATTTCTTTTTGGGCAGCAGCTGTACTGATAGCAACACAGCGGGCATAGTCGGGTTTTTCTTTCCCCTCTAAAATACCGGGTGTTTCGTGGAACTGCCGGCGAACTTCTTCAACCATTCCGGCGGCGGCTCGTCCGACCGCGCGCATTGTCATAGACGAAAAAATGAAAGCGGTTCCAACACCCGTGAACAGCCCAGCTAAAACAGCCGGATTAAGCAATGTCACATTGTAGTATTCCATGAAGTTTTGCATCGTCATTTGGGTTACATTGACCACCTGATTGCCAATGACGACCTCATTTACACCGCGCAATTCAGTAAGCACCAGCCGTACTTCTTCCAGGTAGGCGGCTAATAGCGCCATTGAAGTCAAGGCAGCAGAGCCAATAGCAAATCCCTTGCCAATTGCGGCGGTGGTGTTACCGACTGCGTCCAATTGATCGGTGCGTTCCCGCACAACTTTATCCAACCCGGCCATTTGCGCATTTCCACCGGCGTTATCGGCAATTGGCCCGTAGGCATCTGTGGCCAGGGTGAAGCCCAGAGTAGAAAGCATTGCAACCGCAGCAATACCAACCCCATAAAGACCCATCAATAAATTGACAGCTCCACCGGCTACATAGTAACTGAAAATGATACCAACTACAATCGCTGCGATAGGTAGTCCACCCGATTCCATGCCAACAGCAAGGCCTTCAATCAAGGCAGTTGCCGGGCTGGTGTGAGCCTGTGCCGCGATATCCCGGGTGGGTTGAAACGCATGGGAAGTGTAATATTCGGTAGCTTTACCCACAACAATGCCCACAATTAATCCGGCAAGGATACACAACCAGATGGCAAGCCAATTGGGAAGACCCAGCAGGAAAACAATTGGAAGGGAAAGTACGGCAATTCCAATCGAACTCAGGTATAAACCACGACTTAAAGCGCCGATTAATGCGGCTTGATCGGCATCTTCACGCGTCCTCACCAGATAAATTGCGAATATGGAGAGTAATATCCCGAGGGCAGCCAGTGTAATTGGGGCGGAAATGTAGGCTAAACCGGCTTGCAATTCGGTCTTGCCATCTAAAAAAGCCACCCCAGACAGGCCGACCGCGGCTACACCTAGGGCTGAGGTGGCCAGGATCGAACCAGCGTAGGATTCATACAAGTCTGCACCCATACCGGCAACATCACCGACATTATCTCCAACATTGTCAGCAATTGTGGCGGGATTGCGGGGATCATCCTCGGGGATATTGGCTTCAACCTTACCAACCAGATCGGCGCCAACATCGGCGGCTTTGGTATAAATTCCACCCCCAACCCGGGCAAATAAAGCCTGAGTAGAAGCACCCATACCAAAACTCAACATGACCGCAGTGATCTGGGGAAGGGGATTTGCAGCGAGACTGATGAAACTTTCGGGAAGAAAGACGGGGAATAAATAATACAACAATAAAAACCAAACCGTAATATCCAGTAGGGCAAATCCTACGACAACCAATCCCATCACGGCTCCGGCACGGAGGGCAACCTGCAAACCGTCATTGAGGCTTTTGCTGGCAGCGAATGCAGTGCGTGCAGAAGCGTTAGTGGCGGTTTTCATGCCGATAAAACCGCAAAGGCCGGAAAATAAACCACCAGTGATAAATGCAAATGGTACGATTGGATTTTGGAGTTTGAAGTAAGACAGGATCAGGAAAATTCCAAACAAGACAGCAAATACAACGCTCACCACTCGATACTGGCGGGATAAATAAGCCATCGCACCTTCACGCACGGCCTGAGCGATGAACTGCATCTTTTCGTTTCCTTCGGAAAGTCGCATCATTTGCTGGTAAAAAAGGCGGGCAAATCCTAAAGCAATGATGGCTGCGACAGGTCCAAGCCACCACATCGGGGGGATGGTCTCGCGTGCAGCAAGGATTTGTTTGTTTAAAACATCAAGAAGAGGGTGCATGGTATTAATCTCCACCTAATTTGTATTATTGATTTAATATGTCTAACAATTTAGCGAAAAAATTATAATGGAAAAATCTTAATAAATCAAAGTTTGTAGAGGAAAATTGACATTATTTTTACCAAACAAACACCGCTGAGATATAATCTTAAAAATTTGATTTATAGGGTAGTCATTGATGTTCAAATTAAGACACTTTGATTGGTTGGCTCCGATTTATGAAAAAGTTATCTCAGGTGAAGCCACCGATAAATTGAAGGAGACCCTCGATTTAAAATCCGACCAATGGATATTAGATGCTGGTGGTGGGACAGGCCGTATTGCTGCCAGTTTACGGGGTGAGCGAAGAAAAATTATTGTTGCAGATATTTCTTATAAAATGCTTTGGCAAGCCCATCAGAAAAATGAATTGCTTTGTACAGTTTGTGATGCAACAAAATTACCTTTTGAACATCATTTTTTTGATCGTATTGTTATCGTAGATGCGTTTCATCATATTCCCGATCAACCACAGGCAATGAATGAAATGTGGAGAGTTCTCAAACCCGGTGGAATTTTGACCATTGAAGAGCCGGATATCTCCCACACAAGTGTAAAAATGATTGCTCTAATGGAAAGAGTTCTACTGATGGGAAGTAAGTTTTTGAAAATTGAGGAGATGGTCAGGATGATTGAATTTCATCAGCCTCAAAAAGTAATGGTGTACAATGAAAATCATTCCTATTGGATCACTGCAATCAAATAATCCACCATGAAAGGCCAATTTAACCATGGCAGATGAGAAAAAAGAACCAGTTTGGAAATTCAGGGGATACGAACTGCGACCATCCGAGTTTACCACTGCGATGGTGCATTATTACCGTGCTGAAATTCAACGGAGTAATGTGTGGCGGACCAGGCTTGACTCTACTACAAATTGGGCAGTGGTAACTACAGGAGCAACTTTATCGTTTGTTCTCTCCAGTCCAGACAATCATTTTGTCATTATCCTCTTAACTACCATTTTGATTGCGGTTTTTTTGTGGATGGAAGCCCGTCGCTATCGGTATTATGAGTTATGGAGTTATCGAACACGATTATTGGAAACAGATTTTTTTGCCGCGATGTTAGTTCCGCCATTTGCTCCGCATGCAGAGTGGGCAGAGAGTCTGGCGCAGTCTTTGTTGCAGCCCGACTTTCCAATCACGATGTGGGAGGCGATTGGGAGACGTTTAAGGCGTAATTATTTTTGGATATTTATTGTTTTGCTGGTTTCGTGGATCATAAAAATTGGGTTACATCCCTATCCTCTGACCAGTTTCCAGGAATTTATCCAAAGATCAGCCATAGGGGGTATTCCGGGGGAAATTGTGATTGCCGGTGGGGTATTATTTTATCTTGGATTGATCCTTCTTGCGGTATGGACAGCCCGTTTTCATCAGGCGAGCGGAGAAGTATTACCCAAGTATGATGTCTTCAGTCCTCCCGAAAAATTTTTCCCTCGGAGGCCAGAGTTTGCGAAAAGAAAACAGTTGTTGGTGTGGATTGTCACAGACATACCCGATCAAATCTCCAGATCCATCATGGAAACAATGCACCGTGGAGTTACCTCAATCAGTGGAACAGGCATGTACACAAAAAAAAGCCATTCAATCTTAATGGTGGCTGTTACTGTGACCGAAATTGCCGAGTTGAAACGAATTGTCCAAAACATTGACCCGCAGGCATTTATTGTAGTCAATCCTGCGCAGGGAGTTTTTGGCGGAGGTTTTCAGCCGTTGACCTTAGATGAAGAAAAATGATCCCCTAACTGGATTGAATTTCAGCACTTTTGGACTGTGAGTCTTTCTGATTCTGGTCAGAAAACCAGTATCCGACTCCCCATTTTGTAATGATGTAGCGTGGATTGCTGGCATCCGGTTCGATTTTTTCTCGAAGATAGCGAACATATAAGGAGAGACTGGCAATGGCATCTGTGTAACCTTCTCCCCAGGCTTCTTTGAGAAGATCTTCGTGAGTGACCACTGCGCCAATGTTACGAACCAGACAGGCCAAAAGACGATATTCGGTGGGCGTCAGGTGAAGCATTTTACCGTTACGGTAAACATGTTTGGTCTCCAGGTTGATTTTCAAAAAACCATCATCATACTCCAAAATTGACGGAGCGGGGTTGGTCGGGGTTTTTTTGCTACGCTTAATCAGCGCGGAAATACGAGCCTCTAGTTCCCGCAGGCTAAAAGGCTTACGGACATAATCATCTCCGCCAACTTCAAATCCTTTGACCAGATCTTGTTCGCGGCCTTTTGCAGTTAAAAATAAAATGGGTGCTTCAGTAATTTTCCTTAACCTTTTGCAAACTTCATACCCGTCCTGACCCGGCATCATGATATCCAAAATAATTAAATCTGGCCGATTTTTCTGAACAGCAAGAATTGCTTCGTTGCTATCATTTACGCCGATGACCTCATAACCGCGGGGCGTTAAATTGACCCTTACCAGTTCGCATAAAGTTTCGTCATCATCAATCATTATGATTTTGGGTTTCATCGGGGTTCTCCATAATGGGTAAGGTAAATCGAAAACAACTTCCTTTGCCGGGTGCGCTTTCAACATCAATTTTGCCACCCAACGATTCCGTCAGCATTTTGGCAACATACAGACCGATGCCGTGCCCGTACACTTCCTGAGAATCGCCGCCAGTTGCTCGATAGAAGCGGTTGAAAATCAGAGCCTGTTTGTCTGGCTCTATCCCCAGCCCATGATCAACCACGCGAACTTCCGCAGTACGATCATCGGCTATGCTCAGGATTACAGATATTTCACTATGCTCAGGTGAATACTTAACCGCATTATCCAGCAGATTGCTGAAGATGGAGTTAAGCGCATTTTCATCCGCCATCACCCAAACAGGTCTCGATGGTTTATGTATTTCAATGCGGCGGTTTGGTGCAATGATGCGCCATTCTTCTACCAGGTTTTCGACGACAAAGGTCAAAGGCAAGGGGCGCAATTCAACTTGAAATTGATGGGTTTCAAGTTGATGAACATCCAGGATGCGATCCAAAAATTGAGATAAGCGCTGGCTTTCTGCAGAAAGTGTATCCAGGAATTTTCGGTCAGGCAAGGGCTCATTCTTTTCTAGAGTATTGGCTATCAATTCGCTGATAGATTGAATTTTTGTTAAAGGGGTGCGCATTTCATGAGAAATTGAGGAAATCATCTCTTCTTGAAGCCGGTTTAACTCTTCTCGTTCGGTTATATCTCTTAATAACACAACAGCACGGGAGGGGGTCTGATTCTCTTCAAAAACCGGCGCTGCGGAAAGGTTAACAATGCGGCGTTTTGATTGATTGGGGCTAACAGGAATGGATTCCATCGTGAAGGAGGAGTTGTAATTCCACGCTTTATTTAATTCATGGAAAAACTGGATACAAGTCTCATTTGTAAGACCAAATACTTCACAAAAGTTTGCCCCGATCACGGCGCTTTCTGGCAATCCCACCTGTTGGATTGCCGCTGGATTTGCCGTGAGAATGTTGCCATTTCGGTTTATCGTAATTAACCCATCTGTTACCGACTCGATGATCAGGTTGGTTTGTTGTTTTTCTTTATAAATTTCTTGAAACAAGCGAACGTTTGTTAAAGAGGTGGCAGTGTGATCGGCCAGTAGAGAAAGGATCCAGTGGCTGGTACGGTCAAAGGCTTCCACCCGGGAGCTTTCGGTGATGATAATCCCCATCAACGATCTACCATGGGTTATATAACAGGACAACTGTGAAGCGGAAGACTTGAAGATGAAAGGGAATGACAATTCAAGACCATTAGTGTGTTCCAAAAAAGAGACCGACAGCGCTTCTTCGAGAATTTGTCGGGTGCGATCGGGGTCAATTTCATCCCCATTCACTCTTTGAATGAACTGCCCACCGTTAAAATTGACGAGGATTACCCCTGCTTCCGCCTGAGTTATATCCAGAGCGGTTGACAGGGTCAGTTCGACCACTTTTTCAGCATCCAGTAAATTGTTTAAGACCTGACTGGTTCTTTGGATCGTGGAAAGCTGGGAAATTTGGCGTTCTAAGGCATAGTCGGTTCGAGTGTAGCGGAAAGCCTGTTCAATTGCTTTTTCAACGGCGGGTACAAATTCGTTCAGTCGTTCAATATCCTGTTCGTAAAAGTAGCCGGTAATTTTGTTGATCAGGATGATGCGCCCCATCTCGTTGCCGTTTGATTGGTACATCATTCGGCTCATCACACATGTGATGGTGTTGGGAGGGGGAAGGTTTTCGATCAAGATGGAGTTGGGATCATCAAGATTATTCAATATGAATGATTCGTTTTGAGAGAGAATATAACTTCCCAGGGTTGGGGATTCTGTTTCGGATCTGGTTCTTAAGGCGGCTCGGCCTTTGGCCGTATAAATTTGCCATTGTTTGGTAATGGGGTTTTGTAAAACAAGGCAGACCTGTTGAACACGAATAATTTGATGAACCTGCGTAATAACGATTCTGGTGATTTCTTCGAGGTTAAGGGTCTGACTCAAGAGAGTTTCACGGTTTCTTAACGCAATTTTCAAAGAAGTTCTTTGCCGCACGGAATTGGATAAATCTCCAATCACCAATGCGGAGATAAACAAAAGCAAGCTCACACCGACCCTTTCGATGGAATCGAAGGTGTAGCCATAAGTTTGAATTACAAAAGGAATCTCTACTAAAAATAAACTACTGAATATGATTGCACCAATTAACCCTGCAATTACTCCAAAGAAGTATGCCATTGAAATTACCGGTAACAAAGAAATCAAGTGAGAAAATGATGATGTGCTCAAATTGTCGGCTAGATTAAGATGATAAACGCCGATGAGTGCCATACTGATGAACGAAACAAACAACAGCGCAAGATCGCGGGGGCGAATGCGTTGAGGTAGCTCTCTTTGAGATGAAAGATGGTTATTCGTAACGCTCATAAATAGAATGGTTGGATCATCAAAATTGAAAATGCCAGATTCGCGGCAAATCCGACGTAAAGATTACGCCACCGATAGACGATAAAAACCGTCACGGCGGATAAGATAAATTTGTATATAAAGGTTATTACACCAAATGAGAGCATGCCTGGGTTTCTGGATAGATAAACCAAAGCGGGTAAGTAAACAATGAGATTTAAAAAACTTATCCAGAGAATGGTCTTTTTGAGGGAAATTGCTTTTTCGTCAAAGAGTAAAGAAAATAACTTGCCTCGAAAGAACAATTCCTCGGCAGGTATGATTAGACCGCTAAAAAGACCAAATAACCAGACGAATTTTTCGGTATTCAGTGCCGGAAGGGGGAGGTTGAAATTGGGTAGAAATCGTGCAACCAGCAGGGCATGTAAAGCCAGCCCTGCTCCCATAAAGGCGCCAGAGGCTATATGAAGAAATGGATGATGAGGAGTAAGACTATATCTGCGAGCCTGAGGCAAATTCCTTTCAAAGATCCATGCCAGCATGATCCAGGCAATTATTATTGCTGTTAATGCTCCCCATCCAGATAAGGGGAAGATGACCGGGGTAAGATCGGGATTGGTAAACCAAGTGAAGGTGGAAAGGGCAGTTAGGACCAGAAAAAATGCTAACACTAGAATATTCTTTTGAGGCAGTCCGATAAAAAATTTATTGAGACTTTGTAAATATAAAACAGGTGAAAATAGATAGATCAGCAACAAATTGTGAGACTGCCAATCTTTAATGAAAGGAAAGATCATCAATAATCCAACTGGAATGGTAAAAATAAGAATTAAAAGATTGCGCCATTCTCGGTTTTGTTGAGTAGTGAGGGCCTGGCGATGTCCCCGTAAATCGTTGCGGATCTTAAGAAGCAATGCTTCCATGTTGTTCGATTTTGAATAAGTAAATAACCATGACTATATTATTAATAATTATACTCGGAACTAAATTATGGATGCACACCTTGAGAAATGGACTGTTATTCAATCAATTCCCATAATACTGGTCTGTTTTTTATATCTGAAATTAACCAAACATTGCTGTGGTTGTCCTGAGCTACCAGATCAAACTTGTTATCCCCCAGCAAAACCCAGCCGGTTGGGGTGAGCAGAAAAAGTTGATTAATCCTGAAACAAATGACAGAGCCGCTTGATGTGAAAAAGATTTGTGGTTGGGCAAACCCTTCTAGGGACGAGACCATCTTCAGAGTTGTTCCCGTGTAATGAAACAGAATATATTGAGTTACAAGCCCATTGAGATTGATCAGTTTCGCCAAAAACCAGGGGGACTCTGAGTGGTCCATCCAAACCTGGCTGATTCGATAGGTGGTATTTTGGGGGAGATTTTGGATTTGTGGCGAAAAAATTTCACTCCAGGCCTGACCATCGTATACCCAAATACTTGTTGGCGTTGTGAAGAATCCGCTTCCGTCAGAACTGAAGATGATGCTCGTTATGCAAGGGTTTTCCTCCGGAAAATCGCTTCTTCGCCATGTTTTTCCGTCAAAATAAAAAGGAACAGAGCCACCAACCTGGCGAGAGTCTTGCCAGTAGCATGCTGCTGTCCAAATATATCCATTAGAAGGGTTGGAATTGATCGTGAATATGGACTCAACGCCGACTTTATATGGTAATTGGATGCCGATTTCATTGGCCGTGAAGATTCGCCAGTTCTCACCATTATAAAATCGTACATCACTGGAGGTTGCCAGCCAAATTTTTTGACCTTCGTTAAAAAATGAAGTTCTTTGTTGGGGTATTGGTGGATTAGAAAATTTTGCTGGTAATATCCATCCTTGTTCTTTGCGGTATTCAGTGGTCGTTTGACCGTCCCATCGGAAAATTGAGGTTGAATTATCGGTGAGGTACCAAATTTGTGAGCGATTGTCTATTCCAACGGGTGTATTTCTGAATCGTTTGATTGGGGTTTGATTTTGATCCAAATCAAGAATTGCCAGACCGTACGAGCCCAACAAAAAGATTTGATGATTTCTTACAGCAAAATTTTGGATAAATCCTATTTGAATTTTATCGAGCCGAAATTTTAATTTGATTAAGGGGGCAGGATCATTCTGGTAGGATGTTTGGTTCAGAACCACCTTCTCGTCAGCATGAGTTTGGTCAACGTTCAAGGGAGAGTAAAAACTAATTAGAGGAGTATTGATCCATAAATTAATTGCTCCACCTGCATTTTTGATGGGCGATGCAATAACCAGGATAGTTAGAATAGAAAACAGGGCAAATAAACGAATTCTTTGGAGCAAGAAACATCTTAACCAACCCGCTGAGATACCCAATTTCATTATTGAATTGTACCTCAGCGGGCGAATTTTGGTTTACCGAGAAGTTCCAAGGGTTACATTCAATTCGAAAATTTTTCTTTGCCGGTAAATTTTGATCGTTACTGTGTCTCCCGGTTGTTGAGCAAATAGCGCATTTAGATAAGAGCGCTGTTGATTAATTTCCAAATCTCCGATTTGCACAATAATATCGCCCCTCTTTATACCGCCGCGGTCAGCTGGACTACCGGGTTCCACACTGGTTACATAAGCGCCCCATTCAACTGGCAGCTGATACCTTCGGGCAATCGTCGGATTGATGCCCTGCCAGGTAATGCCTAAATAAGGTCGAGCAAAATAACCTCGGGTGATGATTTGTTCGCTGATAAGACGAACGGTATTAGAGGGAATTGCAAATCCCAGACCTTCTGCAACGGTGGTTGTCCCCATACCGCCCCGTACAATCAGAGTGTTGATGCCAACAATTTCCCCATTGAGGTTTACCAATGGACCGCCCGAATTCCCCTGATTGATTGCGGCATCGGTTTGAATTAAGTCTTCCATCGCATATCCCTTGCCGGTGTCTAATACTCTACCAGTTGCGCTGATCACCCCTACCGTTACGGTGTTGCGAAATTCACCAAGGGGTGAGCCGATTGCGATCACGGTCTCACCGGGGTTGAGCCGATCGGAATCACCAAAAATGGCAACGGCCGGCATCTGGCCCTCTGCTTTCAACACCGCGAGATCTGCATAAATATCCGCATTAATTAAATTTGCTTTAACTTGCTCGCCATTTGAGAGGATTACATAAATGTCACTGGTGCCTTCGACAACATGATAGTTTGTCACAATATGGCCTTCTTTGGAAATGATTACTCCGCTGCCGCTCACTGTTTCATCTGGAGCCTTTCCAAAGAAGGTCATCTGACCGGGAATCGTACCGACTACGGTCACTACGGCTGGAGAAACCTTTTCTACTGCCTGAGTGATAGACGTTTGAATGTCTGTTTGAGAAAAATTTAAAATCGAAGCTGTGGGGATTTGAGTATCTAAGATGGGCTCTGTCGAGGAATTATTTTTTGAAGTTTGATTGAGGACAAATAAGCCTCCACCAATTGCCCCAAAGAATGCACTGATACACGATAGCACCACAGCTAAAATGCCGATGACTAATCCTTTACGAAGAGACATATCCTGACCTCCGAAGAAGGATTATATGCCGACATTGTTAGGAAATTATTAATAGATTATTGAAAGAGTATATAAAATTCTCCAAAAATGATCGAAAAATTGACCAGATTGTGGCGATAATTGGAGGGATTGTTGTTCTAAAAGCGGAAAATTACTATTGATTTTTATTCATTCATTGTTGTGTCATTCAAAATGGATTTTTTTCAATTGATTACGAAGTTGAATTATCTGGTCTGTAACGTGTTGAATATGGGCGAACAATTCTGCGTTGTGTTTAATCCCTTCGTTGATGAGTAGAGCGGCTGCCTCGGAGCGGCTCTTTGCAATTTCGGCTTCGACCAACATATCCAGATGTTTCAATGTTTCATCGTTAACCCTTACCATGACCACATTACCTCTGGATTGTAGGGCTTCGCCAAGTGTTTGTCCGATATTTTCCACCTGTTTCCATGCTTCACGTAAAGGATCAGAAGTTTGTTTACCAGATTTGGGCATTTCCATTTCAGGATTTACTTGATCTTTTTGAGATTGTTCATCGAAATGCTGGTACATGTATGTAATTTTCACTCCTTTGTAAGTGTATTACATGTAATATTATAACACATAAAAAAATCAATTTAAATTAAAAAACGCGAATTCGATAGAATCGCGTTTTTTTTCTGAAAGCAAAAAGGGGTATTAAAAGAGGGTTTTGATTATTTCGAACAAATTATTAAGGACACGAACCTTTTTTGAATAGGGCTGCTGTTTTATATAGGCGATCTGGTCTTTACCTCTTCCTGTGGTTACCAGATATAAATCAGGAATACCAGCATTCAAACCGGCTTCAATGTCCGATTGAGCGTCGCCAATCAGGATTGAATACTTCAAATCAATTCCGAATTGCCTGGCCGCTTCAAAAATCATGCCGGGTTTAGGTTTTCGACAATCGCAATTTTGTTCTGGTGTATGCGGGCAGAAAAAAACCTGATCAATCATCCCCCCGTTGTTCAGGATTTCTTGTTGAATTTTCTGGTCTATCTCCCGGTATTGTGCAAATGTCAATAAACCCCGTCCGATGGCGGATTGGTTGGTGATGATAAAAATTTTTGGACGGTTTGGAGTTCGATTAATTATCTGAAGAGCGCGTAACGAAGATGAATAAAACCTGACATCTTCCCAACGACAAACATAACTGGCCCGATTATGAATGATTACCCCATCTCGGTCCAGAAAAATTGCCTGCAGGTGCGAATGATTTCTCAAAGACTTGACAGAAGGTGTAGATTTTATGGATTCTTTACTGAGTTGCCTTTTACCTCTTTACTCTCCATCGTCTTCCCGTTTGAACTCTCTTTTTTAACCCCTGCGTAGTAATAATGGCTGTAATAGGACGCACTCTTAGGGGAAACGCCATTGATGATATAACCCAATATGTTGGCATTGGCTCGATTTAGTTGGTCTTTTATTTTTTTGAGTACATCCCGGCGGGATTTTCCTAAACTGATCACCGCCAGTACTCCATCAACCCGGGCCGAGAGTACAAGAGAATCGGAGATGATAAAAGGCGGACCGTCAATAATGATGACATCCGCAATTTCCTTCAGCATTTCCAGAGTACGAAGCATTTCCTGAGACCCCAATTGTTCAGAAGGATTTGGGGGAGTTGTACCCGAGGGAAGTAGGAATACCTGATTTTTGAATAATGGGATCAGACACTCTTTTCCAATCTTACCGTCCAGTAATAAGTCACCCAACCCTTTTTTGTTTTTTAATTCGAATTTTTCATCCAACTCCGATTTATAAAAGTCAGCGTCAATGATGATCACGCGCTTTTTTGCCTTGGCTAAAGAAAGAGCCAGGTTGATAGCAATGGTCGTTTTCCCCTCCGAATCACCAGGACTGGATATTAACAAAGTTTTGATGGTGTTTCCCAGTCCGAGAAATTCAAGATTGGTGCGGAGCGAACGAAATGAATCGGTGATGGGTGAAAAAGGCTCTTCGTTGACATAACTGAGGGTCTCAACATCTTTGGGAAAGCGAGGTATCTCTCCTAATTGAGGCTTCTGAATAATCCTATCAACTTCCTCCGAGGAATGGATCGCCTGGTCAATCCATTCAATAATATAGGCGCTTGCTGCAGCCAGGGCAAATCCGATCAATGCTGATGTCAATACGGTGATCAAGCGGTTGGGTCCTATCGGCCGGCTGGGGATTTCGGCTGGCTCAATCACACTAAGGGTATTCAACGCTCCTCGAGAGCTGCTGGACAATAAACGCCCGTAGTTTTCTTGAAGACTGGAGAGCTTGTTTTCGAGCGCGTTGATTTTTTGTTGGGTCTCGGTAATCAGGCTGGCACTGTTCAGACTTCCCAATTCAATTTTGAGTTTTTCTATTTCTGCGGTGGTGTCCGATATATTTTTTTCGAGGGTGGTCAATTGTTGTTCAATAAAGGATTGCCTTTCCAAGTCATTATCCTGCATACCGGAAGGGCCGCGCTTGATGAGCTGTTTTGCAATTTCAGAGGCAACCGCTTGAGCGCGAACCGGATCGGAATCTGTGACGGTAATTTCAATCAATTGAGTATCCGGTAAGGCGCGTGCTGTGTAGGGCGGTATCCAGGTGAGATTCAATGACTCCATCACTGCCTTTCGTACCGGTTCACGGGTTGCCATATCGGCATAAATGGAAGCCAATTGTTGTTCTAAAAAGAATTGTGAGGTGTTTGGGTTGGGGTTTGTGAGGGATTGACCAATAATAAGTGTTGTTCTGGATTGATACATGGCTGGCTGACCCAGCGTGATAATAAAACTGGCTGCTGCAGCAATCAGGGAAGCTGCTAAAATCATCCACCACCACTTTAAAAGCGGGGCGTAGTATGGCTTTAAGTCCATTGTTGATCCTTCTCTAAATTCAATCGGTAACCCTCAATATCACCAAAATTGTAACCGGTTTTTTTTATAAATTCTATAAAATTTCTATAGAAATTGCTTATAATTTGGTCTCTGTGGTCTGACGATATAAATCTTCGAGTTTTTTTGCCACTTTCTTCCATGAATGTTCTCTTTCCACATACTCTCTTCCGGCGTTGCCAATCTGGTTTCCAAGTTGAGGATTAGATAACATTTTTAAAATCGAATCAGCGTAGTGCTGAGCATCTTCTGCGATCATTACTTGAACACCATCCGAGACGTTTAGAGCAGAAACAGCCAGGGGCGACGCAATGACGGGGGTAGCGCATGCCATTGCTTCCAACACCTTATTTTGAACACCTGCGCCATAGTTGAGCGGCGCAAGAGCAATGGAGGCTTTTTGAAGATAAGGCAGCATTTCGGGAACCGTTCCGGTGATTTTTATCTTGGGATTGACAGAGTACTGTTGAAGGGATGATGGCGGATCTTTCCCGACTACCCATAGTTCAACTTCTGGATTGATCTTCCAGACAAGGGGCATTATCCGGTTGATGGTAAATAATGCCATGTCAATATTGGCGTGATAACTCATTTTTCCGCTGATAAGAATCACATTCTTTCGCCGTGTCTCTGCAGGTGGAGGAGAAAAATAATCTGTATCGACTCCATTGGTGAGGATCTCAACCGGACTGGAAGGCGAGAGTCGGATAAATTCATCTCGATCTTTTGATGAGGTCACCAGAATTTTATCGAATTGTGCGGAAAGGTAGCGTTCATACTTTTCTGTTCGCTGGAGTTCAAATTTCATTAACCAGCGAATGAGTTTTTGGGGGTGATTTTTTTGAGTTTGGCGGAACAGCAGGGTAATCGAATCGACGCTGTCCCAAATAATGGGAATACTAACGAGATTTTTGACTGCAAGTCCGTACTTTGCACCTCTTAAGTGTTCCACATGGACTACATCAAATTCTTGGCTAGCGAGGATTTTACGAAGATTTTTTGATAAATCCTTGCTCCAACTATAGACGGCTTGAAGGGGTTGATCGCTAGGCAAAGCAGACAGGCAGTTGAGCATGGATCTCCAAACTGGCAACTTAAAACCAAATAATTCGAGGGTTTCGGCGCTGATAAGTTTTTCTGATGAGAATTCTCGTTCTTCCAGGTATAAAAGAGTAACCTTATGTCCAAGATTTAAAAACGATTTTATAAAATTGAACGAGCGAACTCGAATGGGGCTGGGGGTGTAAGGTACAACAAATAAAATATTCATGAGTGTTTGAAGGCTTTGCCGTTTTGAATTTTTAGGAATAACTCAGAAACTCCAACTGCTGCAAATAAAATCAAAACCGCATCCACCGGTAAACGATATCGAATTAAAGTCCAAGTAAAAATATGAATAAGGCTGTATATGACAATAAAAAGAAATATCAAAAAGACCGGGGAATATATATTTACCTTTTTTTCCCCCTTCCTCGCGAGAGTAGTGATGATGCCCAATAGCATAAAAGGCAGGAAAAGTCCAAAGCTCCCGACGCGAGAGATGTTGCTCAAAATTGAGGAGTGGGGCGATGGCCAAAACATGAAATAAACAGGGATACGGCTCAAGGACAATAAAATATAGCGGACTGGCTCTTGAAAGACAAACTGCATGCCTCGTTTCAACAACTCGCTATCGAGCGCTGCTTCATTCAGACCGTACAGCTCTTTGGGCAATAAGTCCAGGTAGGTGGATTGGGTCAATATTCCCTCAAAATGTGTGCCATAAATGGGATGATTTGCCCAGTAAAATGCAAAACCTGCGTTCGTATTCAGTAAAACAAATTGACCGAATCGCTCGTAGTTATAGATCGTAAATGGCAGGATAAACATGAGTATTACAAGAAAACTGATCGCACTAAATCTTATGGTTGATGCGAAATATTTTTTCTTGAGAACAAATAGGAGCCACAAATACAAAAAGGGCAAAAATAAAATAAAAGCCTGTCTCAACAGGATGGTCAAAGATGTTGAGATTCCTAAAAGAATTGCAAAAAGAATGGATTGACGGCGATTTTGCATAATTCTATCGGAGTTTCTGGTAATCCAAATGGAAATCAGCAGGATTACTAAAATACCGGTTATGTAAAAAGGTTCGGTCATTAAGGTTGCCGAATAATAGACAAAATAAATATAGACGGCTGTAATTGCAGCAGCTAAAAGACCAACAAATGAATTAAAAGATAGTTTTCCAATGGAAAAAATTAAAACAGGGTGTAAAACTCCAACAATTAGTGCCTGCATTAAGCGAACCATCAATGGATGTGGGCCGAACAGCCAGTAGATGGCTGCAACAAAAAAGGAAAAAAGATAACTCCAGTGGGCAGTGGGTTCACCGGCCTGTGTTGCTGGCCACCAAGGGCGGTCAAACGTAAAACCCCAACCTTGCGAAAGGCGGATACCCAGTGTGTGATAACTGATTTGATCGGAAACCCCGGGCATATCATTGATTTGATTTCCAAGAAATAAGGCTGCCCCAATTCGCACCATCACAGAAAGGGTGGTAATTATGATCAAGATTTTTAAGGTGTTTTTATTGTCACTGATCCAAAGGTAAAAGTTTCGCATAGTTTATAATTGGTAAATCTGATCGAGTTTTTTCAAAACAGCTTTCCAGTCGTAAAGTTTAGTTACCAATTCTCTGGCATTGTTTGCCAATCGAAGTTGTTCGTCAGGAGTTTCAATCAGGTGTTTCACTTTTCTAGCAAATTCAGCAGGGTCGTCCGCCACCAACACATGGGAGCCATTTTCAGCGGCAATGCCCTCCAGCCCAATGGTTGTGGTCACCACTGGGATTCCTCTTGCGAAGGCTTCCAGTATCCTTACCCTCATTCCACCCCCAGCCAGAACAGGCACGACCATCACAGTAGAATTTTCCAAATAGGGGGTCAAGTCCTCAACATAACCAGTTATATCTATATCTGTTCCGAAGGGTTCGGCAAGAGAGAAAAAGTCTTTTGGAGGATTTTTTCCAATTACCGTCAAAGTTACATTGGGTATTTTTTCTTTGACTAATGGAAATACCTCCCGTAGGAACCACCTGATTCCGTCAGCGTTGGGAGGATAGTTTAGGGAGCCAATTGTCAAAATTTGATGAGTGTTCTGTTTCCGTTCCACGGGTTGAAGTTCCTGGGTGTTTACTGCAATTGGGATAACATGGATTTTGGACTTGAGAAAATCACCATCGGAATTGGGGAGTAATAAACTGCGGTCAAATTCGGTTACGGTTAGCACATGATCTACTCTTTGAACCAGCTGCAACTCGTAATTTTTTAGTTTTTTTGCCTCTTGGGCAAGAAATGGACGTAATAATAGAGGGGAGGATGAACGCATACGCTCCAATATAATCCAGGTAGCGTTATGCGCATCGAAGATTGTTTTTAAGTCTGGAGAAATCCCGTTCGGGCGTAAGATAAATTGCGCCATATTGACCTGGTCAATGTGGATTACATCAAATTTTTCATCAGTTAGCAGATTCTTAATAGCGCCAGCCATGGATGAACGATAGTCTCTTTCGATTAAAAAGGGGGTTCTTTTTAGTTGACTGATTAGCAGTGAATAAGCATCACGTAGTTTTGTCCGTCGGAGAGATATTGGGATAACATTCTCGCATATTTTACGAATCTCGGGTAGAAATTTTTTTTCTTCTAAGCGAACAAAAGTTACCAATGTGATGGAATGACCCCGTTCTGCAAGATACTTAAGAACATGCCAGGTTTTGATTCGAGGACCGGCATCAGGAGGATAAGGAACGATTTGTGTAAGAAACAGGATTTTCATTGGATTGATTTATAAACGAGGAAGTGAAGAAATTAAGTATTTATAATTTTCTCGAATTTGTTTTTGGTGATCCTTTTGCCGAGGGGTGATCCTGGCGCTTATTGGAGAAAAAGAAATTCGAATCAGCGATGCAACCAGCAAAATCAATTTGTAAATACCGGCTGCAACTTGACCTTGATGCTTCTTGAAAAATTGAGTTTTCGCCCGATAAAGTTGTAAAAACATCTCTCTGGCAAATTGCGAAGTGCTTTGACCTCCATAGTGAATTACTTTCGATTGGGGCACCCAATAACACTCAAAGCCCGCCTTGGCCAGTCGGTAACAAAAATCCACCTCTTCGGAATACATGAAGAAATTCTCGTCGAGTCCCCCTAACGAATCCCAGGCGATTTTTTTAATCATCATACTTGTTCCCTGGATAACATCGCACTTGTGAGGCAAATTTCTGTTCCAGGTTGTTTGTGGATAAAGACCGATTGGAATCAGTTTATCCAGATGGAGTAACCGCCAAAGTTCTCGAAATAAGGTGGGGAATGGATAACAGGACATTTGAAAACTGCCATCAGGGTTTTTCAGGTAAGAACCCACTGCACCCGCAGAAGGATTTTCAGAAAGGAAATAAACCAGCTCTTCGATTGCCTTATCTTCAACAATCGTATCCGGATTAAGCAACAAAAGATACTGTCCTTTTGCAATGGTGGCGCCCAGGTTGTTTGCAGCAGCAAACCCCAAATTTTTAGAGGATTGGATGACAGGAATTTGCGGAAATTTTTGTTGGAGAGAACAAACGCTGTTGTCGATGGAGTTGTTATCCACAACAATGATTTCAAAAGGAACTTTACATGAATGCCCAACCAAACTTTCGATACAACTGGTCAAGTAATTTTCTACGTTGTATGAAACGATAATTATCGAAACAATTGGATCGAATTTATTCATTCGCTTGAAAATTCTGCTTTTTCCTTAATTCGATAAATACCAAAGCACCCATAAAAACCCAGCCCAAAACACTTGCCCGGAATCCTTCCATGCCCACATTGTAGACAAAGGGAATAACCCAATCACCAAACATACCTGCTGCTAACACTCCACCCACTCCCCCTAACGCAGAGTAAACAAAGGCATATTCAAAATTTTGGTTTTCGATTAATTTTCTGGCGCGCCATCCGGATGAAAAAATTTCGAATATGAGCCAAAAATAGGCAGCCAAACCCAGAAGTCCAATCTGAGCCACAATGTCAATGTAGTTATTGTGTGAATTGAAACTGACCGAATATCCCAAGATTCTGTAGAAAGGTGTAAAAAAGTAATAGTTTGAAGGCCCCAGCCCGAAAATGGGATTTGCTTTAATAATTTCCCCTAAAATTTTCCATGCCTCAAGCCGGGTGACTAAACTATACTCGTTATCACCGCCCATAATCAGGTCGTTGGTAAACTGCGAGGAGATTAAGAAGAGCAATCCTCCAAGGCCTATCAACGGAATGGTCAATTTCGGTCTGGTAAAGAGAACCACAAAAAAGACTGCTACTAAAGCTGGAAACCATCCTGATGTCCAGGATTGTTTCATAATAAACAGATTGTAAAGTATTGCAATGGCGCTAAAGCCTAATAAAATTCGTAATTTCGGTGAAAGACCATGATTTAAGTAAGCCTGACCGAATGTCAAAACCAATAACCAGAGCCAGAATAGACTGTCCAAAACTGCTCGTTGAAAAAAACGATTGACATAAGGGCGAAATGGAGGGATAAGAAAAGCAAAATTATAAATTCCTCCCAGGATGATAAATACCCAAACCGTGGCTTGCAACCACTTCAGGTCGGTTAATCGGTGGATGGTAACAATTAAGGTTAGGGTTAGCAAAATAAATAACGACAGACCGCCCAGTTGGGAGAAAAGTGAGGCGGATCTGCCCGGATACCAGGGTAATTGACCAAAGAGAAAGGCAATTATCGCCACTATAATCAATACAATTGACGGTTTAATTACAGCCGCAGGTAACAGGCGAATTTGTTTTTGCCTGGTGAGCATATCGAATACCCATAATCCAATCATGCCGATTGAAACAATCATGGCACTATTGATACTGGTTTGGGTGCCTGTGCTGATCCGAATAGGTACGATAAGACTTGCCATTATTAATATCGGGAAGCCGGCGCCGGGCCATTTCAGGAGTACCAATGCACCGAGGATCACCACGAAAAACCCGATAAAAAAATAAGCCAGTAGATTGCCCATCGCCAGCATCGGCGAGAGAATGGCGATAAGAATTAGCAAAACCGGGATCACAATCCATTTGAACAAAGGATGATCGGGATTGAAAAATTGAGCTGAGTTTGGAATGGATTTCATTATGAATTGGTAAGCGAATTTATCGTCTGGTTTAACTTTTGTCCAATGACACGCCAATCATAAACTTTTTCGACTAACATGCGCCCTTCCTGCACAATTTTTTCTCTAAAGTTCTGGTCTTGCAGGATTTGAACAGTTTTATTTGCAAAATCTTCAGGGGTATTTGCCAGCAAAAGATGTTGACCATGGTTGACTTCCAGCCCCTCCGCACCTTTTGGGGTTGTGACCACAGGGGTACCGACTGCCATGGCTTCCAACACCTTCAGACGAGTGCCTGCGCCATGGCGTAATGGTACCACACAGGCAGCGCACGAAGATACCAAAGCATGAATATCTTCGACAAACCCGGTGAAAATTACCTTGCCTTGATAGTCGGGAAGTTTGTGTGTATCCACGGCGTCATTCTTCCCCGTAATTAGAATTTCGCAATCGGGTATTGATTTTAGGATGAGGGGAAAAATATCAGAAAGGAAATAATCCATCGCGTCGAAATTTGGCCAGTAGCTCAAGGAGCCATTAAAAATCAATTTATGATTGAATTTATGGATGGTTCGAGGTGGGGACAACTTAATTTCTATACCGTTTGGAATTGGAACTATTTTTTCTTTGCTAAGATCAATATATTCAACAGCACGGGATTTATCCAGGTCCGAGCAGACCAAAGCCAAGTCAAATTTTTGGTAAAGGTGATTTTCGTAATTCTTAAACTTCCGGTAAGCCAGATAACGCCTTTGTTTTTGGAAAAAACCCTGAGCATTTATGTACAAATCTCTTAACATCAAAGCTAATAAGTTGTCCATATCCACAACCCGAAGGGTTTTGGTAATTTGTAATGCATATGGAGCGGTTACAAATGTTAGAGCAAAAAGCAAATCGGGTTTCCATTTCCTGGCAAATTCTTGTACGGCTCCAGCCATTTTTGCGGAATAACCAGCAACAACTGCGCTTGGTCGAGTGGAAAAAAAGCCCAGCCACGTTTTGAATTTTGAATAATGAAACGGATTTTGGTCAACGATGATTACCTCTTTGCAGTATTGATGAAGATGTTCAATCCATTCGTCTTTCACATCCATGTCTTTAAACGATATCACCGCAACCTCGTGTTCCTGACTGAGGCTGCGGATCATGTTATAAGCCCGGATTTTGCTTCCTTGAATGGGGGGATATGGGAACCAGGTTGATAATATCAGAATTTTCATCGTTATTGGGTTTTATTAATCTTCAAAAAAGGTTGACCATTCGGTATTCTGAAACTTGATTTTCAAGTCTTCGTAGTTTTGGATAATTTCCGAAAGAGGTTTTTGGATTTGTTTAAAGGTTTGGGCTTGAACTGGATATTCTGGGAGACCTAAAAACTGTTGGATTTTCTGAATTTGTCCAGTGGTATTTTCAGAAAGGTCTTCATAAATGACTTCAATCATTGGATGGTCTTTAAAAAACGAGTCGGCTTCCTGTTCCCATTGGCGTGTTTGAATAAAATCCTTCAAAAGAGCATCGTAATCGAGTTGGTAGGATTGAAGATGAGTTTCTTTACCGTTAGTATTGACCCACTGGCCAGTTTTTACCGCATTCTCACGGGAAAGATGGGTTCTGAGAATGTTTCTTCTTTTGATATGAATGATGCGAATATCTTTTTGATTATTGATAGTATGCCAGATTTGGGCAAAGGGATTTTCTCTTGCATGGTAATAAAATAACTTAAAGCCCAATGCTTGATATTTGGCTGGTATTTTACGAAAGACAATTTCCTCAAGAAATTTTTGAGGATCGTTTTGATAAACTTTGACAATTCTTGTAGTGGTTGGGAATTCCGGGTGGTCAAAATCAATTGCATCCTGGTTGCGAAATATTTCCCCTAAAACCAAAGCGGCAGGATGAGAATTGAGCAGACTTCGTAGAAAGTTACTTCCAGTGCGGGAGCGTCCCAAAATAATGAATTTTGTATAGGTGCGGGTTGTGGGGAAAAAACCAAATTCCCATGCAATTTCTTTTATTTTCATTCGTTGTTTATGGAAAAATTGTCTCATATTGACCCATGAGGTAACCGATGGTGATAATGGTTAATCCAGAATTTTGATTTTTCTTCTAGCCCCGAAGTGATTAGAGTAAAAATCAATCATGCCCTGTAACAAAGCATTTCGGTGAGGTTTTTTATTTTTCCAACGAGGTAGAAAACTCCATGCTAACAAAGTTCGAAATAATGCGATGTTGACGCCAACTCGATCTGAAAAAGAGGCACGGTGTTTGGAGAGCGTCAACAAGCGATTGCGAGTGGCGTAGTAGGTAACATTTGGGGAGGGTTGATAGTTTCTCTGCACGCCTTTGTGCCAGATTTTTGCTTGAGGAACCATCCACACCTGCCATCCGGCAGAACGAGCACGAATACACCATTCGGTTTCTTCCCAATAATAAAAATATCTTTCATCAATTCCACCGACCTGCTCAATCACTTCTCTTCTAATCAATATGGCACATCCTGAAATCCAATCCACTTGGATTGGCTGGATAAATTGCCCCTGATCCTGTTCATTTTGACCAATATGGATTGCCTGCCAACTTTTGGTAATTTTTCCTCCGGCGCTTTGAATTATTTCAGGTTCATCAAAATGGTAAACCAGAGGCCCTAAAATCCCAGCTTGCTGGTTAGAAATACCAAATTGGATTAAGTGCGAAATTGAAAGAGGATCAAGGATGGTATCTTCATTCAGGACGAAAACCCAATCAGCGCCAGCCTGTAAGGCGGCGTGGATTCCTGCATTGTTGTTGCCAGCATACCCTTTGTTTTCGGTTAGTCGAATAATTCTGGTTTGAGGGTATTGATCACAAATTGCTTCAACCGAACCGTCAGAAGAAGAATTGTCCAGTACCCAGGTTACAAGATTCGGATAGCGGCAATTTTGTAGAGAAGATAAACAGGCTAGGGTATCGTCTTTTCGATTGGTGTTGAGAATAATAATGCCAATAAGAGGATCACTCATTTTACTCTAGCCAGACGGCGGGTAAATTTTTACGGATTTCAATGTGCTTGAATTTTTGGGACTGGCGAGAGCCAAATTGCTTGACCCACGCAGCCATTGCATTTAATCCGTCTTCCAGTGAGGTGACAGGACGCTTACCAAAAACTCTTTGAATTTTTTCATGAGACGAATAGGCATCTTTGACTTCGTTACGGGGTGGCAGATGAAGGATTTGAGGTGACACGCCCATCGCTTTGGCTACGGACAATGCCAGCTCATTAACCGAGTAAGGCTGATCAGCGCCGATGTTAAACACCTGGTTATAGGCATCAGGAATTTGAACGGACTCCGCGATAAGCGGGGCAACATCTTTTATGTAACTGAATGCCCGGGTTTGAGTACCGTCCCCAAATATGGTCATCGGCTTGTCTTGTAAGATCTGGTTCATAAAGATGCCAACAACATTTCTATAACGGTCACCAATATTTTGTTTTTCCCCATACACATTATGAGGGCGGAAAATGATGTAATTCAAACCAAACATGTCATGGCTGACGCGTAACTCCTGCTCGACCGCCAATTTAGATATTCCGTAAGGGTCTTCTGGATGAGGGGTATCCTCTTCGCTCATCGGCAATTTGGGACTTGCTCCATAAACAGCAATGGAGGAGGTAAATACAAAACACTTAACTTCGTGATTGATGGAAGCATTAATCAAATTAATACTTCCGAGCAGGTTATTCGTGTAGTTGAAGTGTTTGATAAAGTGGCTCAACCCTTCGGCTGCATAAGCAGCCAGGTGAAAAACATAATCAAATTTTTCTTCTTGAAAGATATGATGGATGAGTTGTTGATCTGTAATGCTTCCGTGAATAAAGCCAGCTCCTTTGACGATATTATCTTCAAAACCACCTGAAAGGTCATCCAAAACAATCACATCGTATCCACGGGCAATCAATTCCTCGCTGACATGCGAACCAATGAATCCCGCACCGCCGGTAACTAAAACTTTTGTCATTTATACCCTCATTTATCCAAAAAGATATGTGTAGATTGGTTTCAGGAAAGAATTAATGGTCATTTTCATCAAAACCAATGGAATTGATAATCCAACAACGACTAAAATCAGGAAGAAAAGGAGGGGAAGCCCCAATAATTGTGGAAAAAAGTGATAAATTCCCCGCGCAGCGATTATCAAGAAAAGAGAATGAGCAAGAAAAACCCCAAAAGATTTCGGTCCTAATTCTTCGATCTTTTTACTGAAAGGGAAGCGAATGTTGAAGAAACCAATAAAAGCCGATAAAATTGCTGCGGAATACAGGTTGTCTATGAGCGTCTCATGGGGGCCGATCCATGTTTGACCCGATTGGATTAACAGCCACTCCCATTCGAAAATACCCGCGATGAAGAAAACAACAGAGATGATCAATAAAAGCCAGCGTATTTTGTGAAAATTTTCCTTGATCTCAATTTGACGAAAGCCAATGATCATTCCGAATGAAAACCAAAATATATGACCAATGAAAAACCACCCCGAGTTAATGAAGGAAAAGAAGGGGGTAAGGGGCAGGTTCATACCAATAATCACGGGATAATCCGCCAGCTTTGTAAGTGCTTGTAGCAGGGCAGTGGATGCTAGAAGGATTTTCCAGTTCCAGTTGACCAGTCGGATCAACACAGGGGACAAAAGATAAAGAGAAATGAGTAACGGAACAAAATAATAGGCTTCGGCAGCCTGACCGGTAAGGTACATGCGCAATAATTGGATTAGAGTATAACGGGTATTTTGGAGTGCATTGAAAATGATCATCAGGGTTGACCATAACAAGTATGGTATTGCCAGATACTTGACACGGCTGACAACAAAATTCCAATCTAAGGCTCTCTTTTTGCCGGCGCTAAATGCTGCAAAAAAACCCGAAACCATCAAGAAGGCCGGAATACTCGGAATTATCCATTGTTCCAGCGTTCTAAGAAGAAAGTAAGTAGATGAGTATAGTTGAGAGAAGTCCGGTGAACTAAGGGCGGTATACCGATGAACCCACCAAAACATAGCAACATACGTCCACCCAATCGAGTGATTGATGACCACATTAATAATCGCTATACCATTCAGTAATAAAAACCGTTTTGACATAAAGGATCATTCACCCAAACAAGTAACCATAAATTGGTCGCAATTTTGTAGAAAAAATAATTTGCATTCCCAACAAGGGTATTCCAAGACCGGCAATAAAAATCAAGGCAAAAAAGAGTAGATGATTGGGTAAAATCCAGGGGGTAAATAAATAGATCCCTCTTGCAAAAATTTCCATGACCGGAACGTGAGCCAGATAAATTCCAAAAGATTTTGCACTGAGAAAATTAAAGGTCTTATTGAAAGGTAATTTGATCTGATCGCCGAGAGATAAAAAGAAAAGCAAAATAGCAATCTGATAAAACCCATCAATGATTGTTTCCCGGCTCTGGAGTGGACCCTTAAAAACCTCCCACTCGATGAAGCCTGCTATCAAAAAGAAGATGGAAGCCAGACCAAAAACCGTATTCATTCTTTGAAGCGATGGTTTGAATTTTGATAAATGCAATCCCGCCACTATTCCTGCTGAAAACCAGAATACTCTTGTGATAAATATCCATTTGGGAATTTGAGGTAATGATTGGATCAATTCCCCCTGAAATCCCCAAAGTGATAATGTGACCGGTAAATGAATAAAAACTTGAATCAGACCGGTGACAATCAGTAGAACTTTCCAGTTTTTCCTGGCTGCGAAGATAAGCAATGGGGCAATCAAGTACAGTTGAATAATGAGTGGTACATAATAATAGGCAGGAGTTGTTGAACCAATTAATAAATTGGTCAAAATTCGTCCGGGGCTAAAACTTTTTCCCTCCACCAAACCCAGACCAAGAAAAAAGATTGACCAAATCAGATATGGAATCAGCAGTCCTCTAATTCGTGTAAAGGTTTGTTTAAAATTGAATTTGGAGGTATGCCGTCCTGCCAAAAAAGCAGCGAAATACCCGGAAACAAATATAAAGGCCGGGATACTGAAAACAACCACTTGTTCAACCGCCCGTAGAAAATAAAAAGATGGACTCGAGGCGAGGGCTTCGATAGGGATGCTGATTGGGTAACGATTACTCCAGGAAAACATGGAGGTCATTACCCAACCGGCACTATGAAACAGGATCACGCAAAATGCGGCGATACCATTGAGGTAAAGAAGGTTTTTGCTCAGAGGAGATCCTTTTTAATCCTGAGATAGTTGAGTAAATTCCGGTAAATCATCAATCGGAATACTGGTCAATTTTGACCGGAGAAGGTGATTCTCGGTTTTCTCGACGGTTTCAATATACTGCCTCATGGCGGCCAGAACGGGAACTTCCTTACGGTCGTAGACCTCTCCTTGAAGGAGACGAAGGACTTCTAGTCGGTACTTTTTGGATTGAATAAAGTGGGTGAAAAGGGGCAGCAATTTGTAATAAAGTCGTATGAATTCATACCAGACACTTACTCCTGCTCTCATTTTTACTTCGTAAGGTTTGAAAGCAGCTTCGCTGAAATCGCCGGTTTCGAATGCTTGCTGGATGAATTGGGAACCGTATTTTGCCGAATACAAGGCGATACTGACGCCAGAGGAAAAAATGGGGTCAACAAAGCGTGCAGCATCCCCAACCAGAATGAAGCCATTCCCTACAAATTTTTCCATCGAATATGAATAGTCGCCTTCTTGTTTAAATTCGTTGATTCTTCGAGCTTCAGAAAGAGCGTATTTCAACCCCTCATTTGAATTTGCGTATTTGTTGAAATAACCCTCTACATCTCCTTTGGATTCCATAAATACTTCCTTCTCGGCGACAACACCCATTGAGGTGATTTTATCGGTGATCGGGATTTGCCATGCCCATCCTCTTTCCACCGGAAGGAAGTAAATATGGATAAAGTCTGCTGTTTCCGGTTCACCGCGATTTACATTCTCAAACCAGGCATGAACTGCGTATTGATTGAAAATTGGATCCTTTTTCTTTATTCCCAACTGTCTACCCAGAAGCGTGTTTCTTCCGCTTGCATCAACAATCATTTTAGCGGCCAAGTCAACTTCCTGGTCGGCAATTTTCACGCGCACGCCAGCAGCGTACCCTTTTTCATCAAACAACACCTGTTTAACTGTAATTCCCTGATAAACTTCGCTTCCAAGTTTTTCGGCGTGTTTGAGTAAAAGTAAATCCAGTTTTCCGCGATCAACATGGTATGTGTAGGGTTGATTGATACCCTCTTGGGGAAATTCATCAAACCAAATATGAGAAGCGCCTCTGCCTTTAATATCATGCCATGATGCACCATACTTGTGCGGAAAACCTTCTTTTTCCAGGATGGGAAGAAAGCCGATTTCCTTGTACACCCGCGTGGAGGACGTAACCATTGACTCGCCCACATGAGGACGCGGATGGATTGCAGACTCGAGAATTATGTTCTTGATGCCGGCCATGGAAAGATAACTTCCCATGACCGAGCCAGCAGGACCACCACCGATAATTATTACCTGATTCATTTTATGCCTCCGCTTAGAGTGTTGAATAGAGTTATTTCAATTCGACAGGGCGAAAATTAACCCCATAAATAAGAATAGATGGGCTTGATCGGAAATTTTCTCGAGAGGTGCATCATCAGTAATGGGATAGTGATACCCATGAAAACTAAAATTCCGAGCAAGATCACGGTTTGACCCAAAAGAAAGGGCAAAACATGGTAAATCAATCTGGCGCAGATTTCAATCACAATGACATGGCTCAGATAAATTCCATACGAATTGGCTCCTAAAACTTCAATATTGGAGGAAAGAAAAATATTCTTCCCCATAATGACATAAGCTAGAAGAAGCAGCGAATACAACCATTTGGTTATGAGGGATGACTGGGAATTAATCCAATCGTTCCCACTTGCATTAATCAATAACTGGAATTCGATCTGTCCAAAAATCACGAAAAATGCAATAAGAAAAAGAATCCACCAGCGATGATTTTTTAAAAATGATGTAATTTTTTCACGATAAATGAACAGTGATAACCCGGCTATAAACCACAATAAATGGGAAAGAAGGTAACCGCCTTTGAATAAGTTTAAAAAGTTCAATGATTGCGGCAAGCTAACATTCAGAATCTTGAAGTACCAGGTAATACCGGATAGAAATTGGAGTAAAAACCCGATTCCGACGGCAACAAGAGGAAATTCCTTGACGGCACGAAACAGGAATGGAGATAATAGAATCAATTGGATAATTAGTGGAACGTAATAAAAAGGACCATCCGCCTCGCCGAGAAGAAATACCCTGGCCAATTTTGTGAGGGAATAACTATCGCCTTCCATTAGCCTGAATACAACTGTAATTGATGACCAAATGATATAAGGAATCAACAGATAAATTATTCGTTTTTGGAGAAACCGGTAACTCTGGCGGATTGATTGATGATTGAGGGAAAATCCATATAGAAAACCGGACACAAACAAAAAAGCGGGTACAGCAACACCGGCAATCTGATCGGTTATCCTGAGAAAAATTGAAAAAAGATTGGGAGAGAATAGGGATTGGGGGGTGGCATTGCTCACAAAGCGGTGTCCCCAGAAATTGATGGCTGTTATTGCCCAATAAATAGAATGATGATATACAGCAAAAAGGATGGCAATTCCATTGAGCAAAAGCAGTTTTCTTATCATTAGAAAATTATCCACCAGCAGCAGAAAATGAGCTCCACCCTGCTTTTCTGCCAGCCAGAAAGGTTATTAGTGCTTTGCTGCCAGTTTTTGATCAAGATAGCTGCTCAGCGCATTCACGCTCATAAAGTTTTCTATTACCACGTCTTCATCTGGGACGGTGAAGTTAAATTTTTCTTCGATGAACGCTACCAATTGAAGAATTCCGAGAGAATCGATTATACCCTCGGCAAGCAGGTCTTCATCGTTGTTAATCGTCTTTTTCCGGCCTTTGGCAAGTTCGTTAAGAATAAAATTGTTTATGATCATTTGTGTTTCCATTTCCAGTCCTCCGTTTGGTTTAAAATTAAAAATTTTTAATCGCTCTTTCTTGCAATTCCCGCCTGTTGATTTTACCGGTTGATGTTCTCGGAAAATCATCGGATATAACGATTTTGGCTGGAATTGCGTAGTTTGGCAATCGCCCGGAAAGGTGTTTAACTAAGTCATCCTCACTCAATTTCTCTCCTTGAACCAAAATGATGGCAGCTTCAATTAAATTGCTGCCTTCAA
Organism: Bellilinea caldifistulae; assembly: GCF_001306055.1. Lineage (GTDB taxonomy): Bacteria > Chloroflexota > Anaerolineae > Anaerolineales > Anaerolineaceae > Bellilinea > Bellilinea caldifistulae. The sequence goes on from NZ_LGHJ01000007.1 coordinate 39,028, forward strand.
CATCAGGGACGGGATAGGCCGCGGCTTCATGTACGGCGGGATGGGACAACAATGCTGCTTCAACCTCATCCAGTTCAACCCGATAACCCCTGGTTTTGATCTGCCGATCCTTTCTTCCCAAAAATTTGTAATTTCCGTCAGGCATTTTTTGAACCAGATCGCCCGTTCGATAAAAAATATCTTCACAATAACCAAACATCGAGCGCCGGAAAAATCCTTTTTCGGTCAGATCCGGTCTTCCCCAGTAGCCTTTCATGACCGTCCCGCCCCTGATCAATAATTCACCGATTTGGCCGTCAGGTAAAGGTTTCCCTTCAGTGTCAATGACCAGGTCCTCTGTGTTTTCACAAACAATGCCAATCGGGATTGGCTCATCGGAGTCTTCCGATAAAGGAGCGACATGGTAGTAGGTACAAACATTGGTTTCGGTAGGACCGTAAAGATTTGAAAAGCGCGCCCATGGGAGTGTCTTCATAAGATTTCTTAGATGCTTGGTTGGGAAAGGCTCGCCAGCAAATAAAACCCATCGTAAAGACGAAAGGTTCTTTGAATCAAGCCCGCCCCTTTCAAGCATTTGAATCAACGCAAAAGGTACGGAATACCAAATTGTGATTTTTTCATCTTGAATCCACCTGGCCATGCTGGCAGGTAATTTGGTTATTCCTTCTGGAATAATGACGGTGGTGGCGCCGGCGATTGCGGCAGCAAAGAAATCGAAAGTGGAAAGATCGAAATGGAGTGGGGCGTGATTACTGATGTGATCAGAGGATGAGATTTGATAAGTTTGCACCGCCCATTCTGCAAAAGAAAGTCCACTCCGGTGAGTGTGCATGATTCCTTTGGGGGTGCCCGTTGAACCGGAGGTATAAAGGATATAGGCCAGATCCTGTTCAACCAGATTTATCGAGGGTTGTGAGGATGGATGACGGAAAATTTGATTCCAGGAATATGAAGGAACATTAATTTCTACGTCATTTTGAATTCCAATGATTCCCTCGAGAGTTGTCTTTTCGATGATTTCCTTGAGGTTGTCTTTTCTGGATTCGTTCGTAATTAGGAAGCGAATTTGACAGTCATTTATAACAAAGATGAGGCGATCAATGGGTGCGAATGGATCTAAAGGCACATAGGCGGCACCTGCCGACAAAATGCCATAAATGGCTACGGCAGAGTTGATATTTTTATTCATATAAATTCCCACGCGGTCACCCCGTTTTACGCCCAGATCAACTAAGAAGTTTCCTAATTGGGCTGAATTTTTAGCTAATTGATCATAAGTTAATTCTTCCTTCTGAAAACGGACTGCTGGATGTCTTGGGCGTAATAGAGCATTTTCATAAATTGCAGAATGCAAGAGGTAGCGGTAGCTCATTTTTTCCTCGCGTATTCGTAAGTTAAACTACAAATCTACTGATCTACTGAATTGTGGAAATCGAAGGATCATTTTCTGTGAGCGATATTGATTTTTTTTCACCCAGGAAATAGGTCATTAATGGGCCGGCGGCCACTGAAGTGATAATGGCGGTGATAAATAAAGAAACAAAAATTCGTTCATCAATTAATCCATTGGAAAGACCGATCCCTGCAAGAATAATTCCAGTAGCACCGCGCGCATTTAATCCACTGGCTATTGCAAATACGCGGCGATTGATTTTCATACCGGCTATTTTTGCGCCTAAGAGGACGGAGAGAAATTTTGAAACAATAGCGCTAAGTAGAATAACTGTGAGCAGGGTAAAGTCAAAATTAATAATAAAATTAGCTTTCATACCAATTGAAACAAAATAGATTGGTGCGAAAAATGCCATGACAAATTGAGAGATGACGGTATGGGCTTGTTCTGCTTCGGGATGTTTCCCCGCAACTACCGCCCCGAGTAAAAATGCCCCTAAAAAGGCGTGTATTCCTAAAAATTCTGCTACGGATGCGACTAATAAAATGGCTAAAGTAGTAAATGCTATAAAACCACTTGGCCACGAGACGGATTTTCTAATGAATCTCAGAGCTTGCGGCGCAAACCTTCTACCGAAAGTCAGCATTAGAATAAAAAATGAAAGGATTAAGAAAATAGTTTGATCAGCGCCGAGAGAAATTTCCCCAGCCTGGGGGCGATGAGTAAAACTCAACATGATTGCAAATAAAGTCCATGTGATTGAATCGTCAATCACCGTGGCATTGAGGGTGATTAACCCAATTTCTTTTTTTAGAAGACCCAGATCCTGAAGAATTCGTATAATAACAGGATTGGCGGTGTTCGCCAGGTTAATTCCAATGAACAATCCAAAAATAATCAAGTTTTTCTGTGCAATCGGTCCCCAAAGGGCTGAGGGAAGCAGATACACCAGTCCAACTCCAAACGCAATGGGAAGTATTGTGCCAAACAAACCAATAAAAAATGCGTATCGGCCAACATGATTTGTGTTTGAAAAATTAATCTCGAGGCCAGCAATGAACAAGAAAAATAGCATTCCCATTTTGATGGACGCATCACGTAAAATACCAACTTCCAAAGAAGATTGGAAAAGCCACTCAAAGAAATCGGGAAATAGCCAACCGAGGATAGTTGGACCAAGTAGGATGCCGCCAATCAATTCACCTAACACAGAAGGTTGTCGAAAGCGCCGCATGGTTTGTCCCATGACTAATGCGCAACCCAACATGAGAGCAATTTGAAGAAAGAACTTAATCAAATCTTGATTACTCATTAAAGTTGTGGTTTTCTCTCGACGGAATTAATAAAATTGCACTCGATATTCCTTACAGCCGCATCCCAACTCCACTTTTCCTGAACGCGCCGATACCCATTTTGACCATATTCAAGTGATGTTTGGGGATTTGAAAGAAATTCAAAAACTGCACGAGCAAAGATTTCTTCGTTTCTTTCGACCAGTCTTCCGCTGATTCGATCCTGGATGGTTTCAAGTAATCCACCTTCTTTTACTCCAACTACGGGGGTTGCACATGCCATTGACTCGAGAGCAACCAGTCCAAAAGGTTCTCGATGTGGGGCATAAGCCGTCAAAACCGCCTGATTATATAATTCGACCAATTTTTCGTCGGGAATGCCTTCTAGGAATTGGACTTTTACACCAAGTTGATTGGCGAGATTGTTCAAGTAGTGAAATTCTTCCGGGTTTGAAAAATTACTTGAGATAACCAATATTGGTTGGTGATGAGGGGGTATTAAAGAGATTGAGCGAATAATGAAATCAAATCCTTTTAGCGGGGTTAATGAGCCAACCGAGATGATCATATTCGTCTTTTGGACCCCCGTAAGGGGTTTGAACTTATCCGTGTCCACGCCCAGGTAATTGACTTCAGCATGGATTTGATAAATTGACTGGACCTGAAATTTCGTATAGCCAGAATTAACATATACATGACCGGCTTTTTGAATATTAAAAAGATCATTACGTTTCGCCATTGCTTTGTAATAGATTAAAAAGGGATCGACTCGGTTAATGGCTTTCCGCAACCTTGTTTCATCTTTGTAATATGGGCGTTGAGGGGCTTGTTCATAAAGAACTCGAAAGGGTTCATGGCAATAGTAAACGTTGGGTAAATCGGACAGGAATCTTATGAGCGAGGGGGTGTTTTCAAAACGACAAGGTTCAACGAATACCAGATCCGGTTGTTGATTGATGATGTCTTGTGCAATAATTTCATTGAGTTTCCTTAGTCTGACCAAATCGGAAACTCGGATAATTGAATTCAATCTTCCCCAAGGGGAACGGAATAATTTCCCGGATCGAAAACCGTAGACATTATGAGACTTTACCAAAGGACGTATGTCGCAAAAATCGTGATCGGCGCTTGAAAGGGAAAACACGTTGATTTCATGACTTTTGGAAAGTCTTTTTACGATTTCAAACAAAGATCTTTTTGCCCCGCCTGATGATAAATTATGATAGATCGCTATTTTCATAGGTTGTCAATTCGAGAAGGGAGACACAGGGGCGGTTTCCGGTCGTAAATTTTCTCTAAATTTGAGGATGGAATGCAAAATAAGGGGGCTAATGGTGTACATCAATCTGATAAGATAAGTTTTACGATCCTGGGGACAGAGGAGCACGGCTTTTGACAACCACTTTTTGAGATAGATTTTTCCGGCTGAATTTTGGATGAGACGTTTTATTACTGCAAGTCTGATCAATCGGTTTTGTTCGCAGGCAGGGATTTGAGAAAAGGCGGGATGAGACATTAATTCTTCAATTTCTTCCTCATTTAAATTTAGATTGATGAACAGATCGTAAAATACATAAACTCTGGTTTCCTGTTTGCATTGATTGAATCTCGGTAAATCAATCATTTTTCGCCGGCAATATTTTAGAGATTGGTTTTTTCTATCGTTCCCGGTTGTAAGCGTAATGTTTGTTTGATGAACGCGGTAATAACATATCTGTTGATTGAGATAACCGAACAGGATAAACTGAGATAAGCGGGTAAAAAAATCCCAGTCGGGTCCAATGACAATCCGTTGATCAAATTCAATTCGTGACGAGAGCGTTTTTTCACTCCGTAACATAACGGTCATGGGTGGGCCGAACACATCGGAAGCTCTCACAAGTTGTTCGAATAGATCACCCTCAAATGGGCCTCGCCTGTAGTTGGAAAGAGACGAGAGAATTTTATCGTTTGAATCAACATAAAAGCCATCACAATAAACCCCATCTTTTTCTGGATGTTGATTCAAGTAACTAACCATCAAGGCTAAAAAGGAGGGATGATAGAAGTCGTCAGCGTCTAAGAAAGCAAGAAATTCTCCCTGAATATGAGTAAGTGCGTGATTACGGGCAGCAGCTTCTCCGGAATTCTCTTGATAAAAAACTCGTATGCGTGGGTCTGTAAATTCCGCAATGATCTTTCCGGTTTGATCGGTAGAGCCGTCATTAATCAGGATTAATTCCCATAAATGATAGGTTTGATTTAGCAGGCTTGTAATGGCTAATCGGATAAATCTTTCTGCATTATAGGCGGGCATCATTACTGAAACCAAGCCAGCCTTCAATGATGGGGTAAGCGATGTCATTTTCTCTGTTCTATAACTTGATTGATGATAGAGATGATGTTTTCAGCGGTTTTTCTCCACGTATGCATTTCCTCGGCTTCCATTCGTGCTTGCTGACCAAGTGATATCGTTAATTTGCGATCGTTGGCCAGTAACTTTAGCGCGTCAAGAAGGGCTTTTTCGTCACACGGGGGGATGATCAGTCCGGTTTTGTTATGAACGAGGGTTTCAGGCTGTCCGTTTTGACCAGAGGCAATGATTGCCAGACCAGCAGCTTTATAGTCAAATAACTTTAGGCCAGAAAATTCACTCCAGCCGCAATAAGGAGATAAACCAATTTCGCAAGTTGCCAGGATTTCGGCATATTCCTCTGGTGATAATGAGCCAGTAAAGGTAACTCGATCCTCAATGCCCAACTGTTTGGCAAGGGTTTGGGTCTCTTGCAAATCGCTTCCTGAACCAATCATAAACAAGTGGGCGTTTATTCCGCTCCTTAACAATTCTCGAAAAGCATTAATGGCGAGTTTCGTGCCGTGCCACGGAAAAAAACTTCCCAGATAGACAATTCTAGTTTCGGCTTGAGGATTTTTATTCTGAAAATTTGCCAACTCGTTTCTGCGAAGCAGATTGACTAAAACGGTTCCGTTCTCAACCACGCTTATCTTGTCTTGAGCTACACTCCATTTTTCGATCAAGTTTTTTTTCCATCCCTGACCAGAGGCGATGATGTGGGTTGCTTGTCCGAGCGTAAAACGGAAAAGGGCTTTGGAGATTATTAACTGCAAACCACCCGGTATTTGCCCTTTGGATTTGAGATCAAGCAAGGGGTCTCCATTAAATTCCAGAATCAGGGGGAGCCCCCTTTTTTTTGCAGCAAGCAGGCCTCCGTAGCTCATCCAACTAGTTCTTTCGTATAGCCAATCTATACCACTTAAATTTTCTAAAATTACATCAGAAAAACGCTGACTTTCATAGTAATTCACATACGGAAGGCGAGAAAGGGTTTGAAATTTTCGAATGGGGCGTTCAAGAAATTTTTTTTGTCCATTCCGAATACTCGAAAACTCTTTTAAATCCTTGCTGATCCAATAATCGTTTCCCATTCCACCGATAAACAGGATTTGATGCCCCATCTCTTGCCATTCGTGAACGATATGACGAATATGATTGGCGGGGCCATCAAATGGGGGAGTGCGAAGTTCGGGGCTCAACTGGGCAAGGTAACCAATTTTCATTGCAGTGCGACTTCTTCAATACTCTTCCGGATATTTTCTCTAACCAAAGCGCTATTACACTTCTCCAAAACGCGATCACGAATATTTTTTTGCTTTTGAATCTTTTCATTGTTAGAAAGATTTTCATATTCTAAAATTTTGCTCCCCAATTCTCTGTCGGTAAAAAAAAGATTCTCTTCGGGGAGTAATTCTTCTGCTCCTGGCCACTGATGTGCAAAACAGTAACAACCACTTACAATGGCTTCCATTGGGGAAACCTGTAGTCCTTCCGAGTAACTGTTTGAGATGAAAATATCCACCTTTTTATAGAACTCTAAAGGGTTTTGGATGTGTCCATAAAAGGTAACTTTATTGTCGTTACCCAAACGCACGGGCAAATTGATAACTGCATCATGGTAATCGAGGAAACGTGGGTGAGCCCCCCCTCCAATATGTAAGTGATATCCTTTTTTATCCAACCCCAATTCATAAAAAGCCAGAATGAGTTCATAGACTCTTTTTCGGGGAGTAAGATGTCCTAAAATTCCGATATTTTTCTGGAATATCCGTGGTTCATAAGGAAATCTTTCTGGATTTATTGCTTCAGGTAGCACACAAATTTTCCGCTCATTTCCGGGAAAACGAGCATTAAACTCCCTCCGCTTTGCTTCACTGACCAAAATTATTTGGTCTACCTTTGACCAATCTACTTGATTGGCCCACTGGTAGAGTTCATAACGATGTAATCGCGTAACAATTGAGGTTGTCTTTGGAAGTTGGGTGGCAAATGCTAACAACTCGCTTGCCCACTCAAAAAAAACGACTTGGTGATTGGATAAAAAATTACGCAATTGATATTCAAATTGTTTTTTTTGAATCCGCTCACGAAAGAACGGAAACTTAATTTTTGGGGGTTCAAAGACATCTACAGCATGATGTTTTTTTAACTCCTGATAGATTTCATCAAAAAAAGCCCATGTTTCGTTAATAACAATACCGATTTTCATGCTTTGGATCTTCAATCTATGTAGTATTTATGCCAGAGTTCAATAGCCATCAACGCCCCAATTTTTACGGCATTATTTTTTCCACCCATGTGATCCTTAACAACTTGGCGGATGCTTTCTGGTTTAAAGTAACCCCTTTCCAGAGAAATGGAAGAAAGAAGTGTTTGTTCAACCCATTCGCGCAGTGCAGTGCGAAACCAGGTTTGATAATCTTTGTAAGGACGATGTTCGGGACCAGCGAGCCAACCGAATCCGGCTTTACGTAGGTGCCACTTGATAAACTGGCCATTTCGGATCATGACCTCGCGGGCACAATGGGTCAAAGGTAAGTGATCGCGTGGGGTTGGAATGCGAGCCAGCCGGGGATATGCACGAATAAAACTATCTATCATCAACTTCCTCTCAAAGGCAAGATACGGCGGCACGGTCATCGAAAACTCAACCAAATCATTATCGGTAAAGGGCAGCCGGATAATTGCCCTATCTCTTGCCACAAGGACACCATTGATGGTCATGCGAGGAACGCGTTGGGTAAGATCAAAAAATAATCTTTGGGTTGCCATTTGTCTTACTCCGGCGGAGCGTACTCCCTGTTTGTAATCTTCAACCAGACCATCTCCAACGTCTCTTAAGAAAGATTCAGTGAATAATCCCGCGTGTTCCGGGATGTCAAAGGTGAGAACACGATAGTCGCGGTAGGCTTGCAAATGCTCGTGTATCTCTGTTTCGCGATCATAATCAGCCCAAAATCGAGGACGCAAGCCAAAACCGAACATGGCATCACCCATGAAGCCTTTGTAAATTATCTGAGCAATTTGAGTTTCATCGGCCAAATTGGCAATGGCATGAAGATTGACCAGATTACCCATGCCGTCGGTTAGCTTGACCGCTTTTTCGCCTTGTTTCAACAGCCAGTCAGGCTTCAGTTCAAAAAAGTGATGTGGTGTTCCAACTACGCCGGCCGCCTCTTTTGCATAACGGGCATCATCCGACCCCGGTATACTCCACGTAAAAGTATGAAGGTTAGAAGGACCTAAAATATCGGCAAGAACGGCTAATAAAAATCGAGAATCTAAACCACCTGAAAGCATTATCCCTTTTGCCTGACTGCCGCCGATCTGTCGTTGAACAGCCTTTTTAATTTCCAATAAAAATCGTTCCTGATAAGAAGGTGGCTCACAGAAAGGGTAAATATCAAGAAATTGAAAATGAAAGTATCGCTTGAGGGTTAATTTACCGTTTTGATATTTCAGGATGCTACCTTGAGGAAGCAGATTTACATCTTCGAGTAAGGTATTTTGATGTAAAAGGTGGTCAAATGTGAGGAATTCTTGAATCGCAACTCGATTCACACGTCGCGGCGTAGTCTGATCTACCAATATTCCTCTGACCCCAGAAGCAAACAAAAAATTCGATCCAAAATTTGCATAATAGACTGGATGTAGTCCCAGCCGGTCGTTCATAACAATAATGGTGTTATTTCGATTATCAAAAAATGCTGCAGAAAAAGCCCCATTTAATTTAATTGAAAAGGAGTCGCCTTCGAGTAAGTACAATCCGAGCAGAATTTCTTCATCTGTTTCACATTCAAAATTGTGTTGATTAAGTAAATTTTTCAATGGTGTCGTATCGTACAATTCTCCTTCAAAAACCAACCCAACGTTTTTGTTCTTATCCCATAAAGGCTGGTGATTTTGATTGAGAATCCCCAATGAATTTCTTCCCAAACCCCACCCTTGTCCACTTTCAAATTGTCTCAAAAAGCGATCCTCCCAATCCAATGCAACGGACATTTTCTCAATGAGGGTCTGGCTTTCGTTTGTTGATATATCTTTCTTAAAGCCGTAAATTCCCGGCATGATCATTTACCTTTCAAACTAAAACTTCATCAAACATTGATTCGAATGGCGTACCCAAATACTTTGAGCGGATCTGCTCAAAATTTAAAACCACTTCTCTTAGGTCGTCGCTGGTATTTTTTAAGGTCTTCCCTTCAACGGGAAATGGATCTACACCTAAAAAGTCAAAAACCTTTGAAAGAACTTGATCCCGGTTGATTAGCAAATCCTCGTACACCATTTTTAAGGTGGGCAAATTGAGCTTTTTTGTGAAATTAGTTAATTCTTCATCTGCCTGAATTCTTTCCAATAAGTATTGGTGAAAGACTTGCGGGTCTATTTCAAAAGCAGGCAAGCGTTCTTTTTCATTGTATAAATTCCAATTACCGGTAACATCATGCAAGCGCCTGGCATTGATTCTGGAAACTACGGCTTTGACTTGATTTCTTCGTTGCATTTGGATAATACGGACTTTTTTTTCAATCAACAATTGCATAAAGGAGCTTTTATCCAAAATATCCACTAGCTTGGTCTTAAAACCTACAGCACCATATTTCGTGACCAACGGCGGACTAAAAAATCTTCTTGCCCATTCAATCTGATCTTCTCCGCTTGCCCCTTTTTGCTTCATCACAGCAAAACGTTCATAAACAGATTGAATTTGAGGATGGGATGTCAAAAGGCTAATCATGTAGGTGCTGCCATCCCGTTCTATGAATAATATTACGTATGGGGTGACTTGCGAACGTAAGAAAAATTTACGCATGTTAACTGTCCTCAATTTGAGAATTAAGTAACGGAACCGGGCTTTTCAACACCGATTTCACCAACACGGTAAATGCCCCAAAATTTTTATACAAAGTCGGAAGGGTAAAAAGCGCTTTCCAGGCAGATTTGCGTGCTTTTGAATAGTTGTGATTGTGATAATAGATAAAAGCCTGGTTTAAAGCTGCCATTCCGATAATTTGACGGGATTCTTTTTTCAAATCACTCAGTTCTTCTGGAAGATTTTTATAAATACGTTCTAAAAAAGAAACGGGATCCTCCGTTTTTGGAAGGTCAGTCCAACCAGAAAATATATTTCTTAGTCTCAGGTAGCCTTCCTCGGATAAGGTTGGATCAAGTTTCAGCGCCATTCGAATGTGTTCATGAGCAAATCGAAAATCGGATGATAAAAATCCATGTGCCGCGGCTCTCAAATGCGCATGAGCATAAGCTTTAGGTTTCATTTTTTGCCATTCCTGGCTTAAATTGGGGTTAGTAAAGGTTTTTTCCAAAACGGCTAAATTGGCTGTGGTCATTTGCTCACCGTTACGGGTCATTTGTCCAGTGTGAAAGCGGTATTTAGACACTGCAACTGGAACAACTTCCATGTTACACCCCTCGATGGCTAATCTCAGCCAATAATCCCAATCCTCATAGGAGCGTAGCGTTTCATCAAAATAACCAATTTTTTCTTGCCATTCCTTTTTGATCATGACACTGCCGACATGAAAAGGATTACCCAGAATCAGGTTTTGAATGGGAGAAGGGAGAAAGGTTTCAAATTTTTTTGGTATAACCTTCCCACGTTGATCAATGAGTAAAGCATGGCCAGCGACAAAACCCAACTCTGGATTCGCTTTAAACTTATCCATTAAAAGCTCAATTTTTGGGGGTAAAAACATGTCATCCGAGTCAAGAAATGACAGATACTCACCTGAGGCAGCGCGAATGCCAGCGTTCCGTGCACTGGAAAGCCCTCCATTTTGTTTGTAAAGATATTTGATTTTAGGATTATTGTAAGAATGAGCCACTTCTTGTGTGTTGTCGGTTGAGCCATCATCCACAACAATAATCTCGATGTTGGGATAGGTCTGATTTAAACAACTTTGGATGGCTTCTCCCAGGTAATAACCCTGGTTATAAGCTGGGATGATGATTGTTACAAGCGGTGTGGTGTTGTTTTGCATCAATCAGCGCTTCCGATCAAGAGGCCATCTGAATATTCAACTCTTCGGATCGAGGTTGGCAATAACAGATTGATATCTGTTAAATCTGGAAATGCCTTGCTCCGAATTGATGAAAAATATGCAATAATCGCATCCCCTTTGGTTATTTCATTACTCATCTGGGTCATATATTCCTGGAAATTTGGATTGGGTATCTGCCGAGTTAGATCTATTTTGCGGGGAAAAGGGGCAGAGATTTTACCGGTCAATAAATAAATTCCTTCTGGAGAATTGGTGTAGATAGTTAAATCCGAAGGAATTTGCTTCAATTGATTAATTAATTCGGATTCGCGCCAATTTTGATGCGAGAAACCAATACCCAACTTATGATAATTCTGAAAAACAGATATTCTTTGTGTAAAACTAATCATGCTAAACGAGAGGACAATCAGGCTTATGGATAGAATCTTAAAAACAGGCGAAGTTCTTAATACATTAAAAAAATGTCCAACCCCAGCAGTCACCAATAACCCCGATGCAACAAAAAAAGGGGAAAGGATTCGATCGTCCAAAGGTGTGTTTGCATCAATAAAGGAGATAGAAATCAAAAGAAATATAAGATAAATGATTGAAAACATTATCAGTATCAAGAAATTCCATTTCGTTTCTTCCGAAAAATTCTTGTAACGTTTCTCCAGAACAACCAGGAGAGGAATTGCAATTAAAACCAGGATTCCTGACTTGGCTATCCCCGGTAATCCGAGAGGGATCAAATACCAGCTGGCAATTGTGTCGAGCCCTTGTTGAAGTTGGTTTATCCCGATGGGGTGAAAACCAAAACTGCGGTTGGCAAGGTTTCCACCAATTATGATCGTCCACATTACCCAAACACTCAATAATACCACCCCGGGTGTGGCTGCGTAGACTGCGGTTATAAACCTGTCAAAAAATTTTCCCTTATGATGTAAGAAGATTGCCCCTGTTACTGAAACGATTAGCGCCACACCACTATAACGGGTGAGACATGCTAAACCGAGCGAAACACCACCAATAAATACCAAACTTTTGCTTTCTTTACTTAATCCTTTGGCAATCAGAAACAAACCCGTAAAACCCGTTAATAGAAAAAGCGCCTCAGACCATGCCATAATATGGAGGTTTAAAATCAGCGGACTTATCGCCAGCGGAATCAATAAGACTACGGATAAAGAAGGCATCAATGAATGGGTTAGCTTCCGAAGATACAACCAGAATAGAATCAAATTGCCGCTTAATATCGCTAAATGAAGCCATCGGGTGGATTGAAGAAGAGAACTACCTGTAAGCCCTCCAAGGGAAAGAAAAAATGGATAAAGAGGGGGATAAAAAGTAAGAGCCTGATCGGGAGGATTTCCATAAGGAATGGTTAATCCTTTTGCGGATAATAAATTATTGGCTACCCCAATATATGCAGCCGAGTCGGGAGATGTTCCAATTCCCCATTTTGTGGAGAAAATTAAAAATCCACAAGAGACTAAGATAGCTGTCAGGAGAAAGAAAAGGTTGATATTAGACACACCCGAATTAGTTATTTTTTTGATAGCCATGGTCTTTTGGAAAAATTTTTTAGCGTAAAATCAAAAAGATCATTAAGCCTAAAGTTTTTACAATTGAAAAGGTTTCAGAAGAATAGAAAGAAATTTATTTCCGATACCATTGAACTTTTGGTTTTCCTCAGAAATTAACCAGTACAGTGTCCTCTTTTTCACTATTGTCTGTATGAGGATTTTTAAAATATAGGCTATGGTCTTAATCCGATCCAATATATTCGTACCAAAATATTTTGATTTCATTGGCTCACCAAAAAATATTGTAGCAACCGGTTTTTCTTCAGTCTCTTTTTTCCAAAATCGGATACCGTTTTCAGCGATTAATGAAACCTTTTTACTGTAAAAATGAAAATGAATTTGTTTAGGAAAATATTCACCAAGGTAGGGAAAATTTCCAGTTAAGGGATATCCATAACGTAACAAGTGTATACCAATAATCCCTTCAGTATAGCGGATCATTTCATCACTTAAGTGGTTTTTCCAGCTGTACGCTCGATTTTTATCAACAGGTTGTTCAACTTTCTTCTTCCACGGTACATCCTGACTATTTACTTGCTTTCCTGTAGTTGAAGTGTTAAGCATGGATTTCTCGTAATTTTCTCCAAGAAATTCACATAATTTCTTTAGCTCGAATTCCGTCTCTGCAACAAGGTCTTCAAAACGCAATGTATATGAACATTGATCTTTGGTAAAAAATTCATTACTCAATTCATCCATTCGTTTCCAATAATCAATTGCTTCAAAAAACGTCTTTGCACCCCACGGAACATTCATCAAGGACAATGCTACATCTCGAGGGTCGCGAATTATGCGAATAATTGGCGAATCGGGAAAGTATTCGCGTACTAAACCTAAGTGCTTAATATGGTCGGGTGTTTTTTCTACCCAACGAGACTTTTTTAATGAATGCATATAGGGTAAAACAATCGAGTTTAATATCGCAGGAACCCCAGGCTGTTGATCTTTCAGATACTCATAAATTTGTTGTTCTGATCGATGATACTTTTCTAAAATACTAATCCTTTGGGATGTGTTGGCAGTAAAATTTGTAAAGGTTATTGACTTGATGAAGTCCAATGCATTTTTTGGCCAATGAACAGGATTAACGAGATTTTCTATGTTCTCAAATGCCAATCGTTGGAAAAAGTGAGTTTCTGGCCCGCAACTCATTCGACTATGAGCAGCCAGCATAGCAGAAAGTAATGTGGTTCCTGATCTCTGAACACCAACTATAAAAATAGGGGGAGATTCCATTTTAAAACCTAATTAATCTTCCAGGAATGATCCAGATAAGCTATTCCATTTATTTCATTCCCGCCCCTTACAACAAGGTGATTAGCATTGTTCTTTCTATCGTAGAATGTATACCCGTCAGAATGAAAAATGACAGCATCAAAAGTATAGGCGTTCGGAAGTAAGTTAAATTTTTGAAATTCAATATCAACATAACCATCCCCCTCAAAATCTCCAGTGGGAATACCGTCCACATCCGTCCGAATTCCAGTAACCTGATGACTATTCAAAATGTGTATTACGACATTGAATACTGGATTTTTTACCAAGGTGTTTGTGTGATAGTAGAGACGAATTTTTACCTTATCCCCAACATCAAAGATTGTTTGTTTCTCTTCATTTTCATTCAAAATTTCTAATTCTTGGATTGTTATTTCCCCAGTCCCCCCCCGTATAAAGTCATTATATTGTTCATAGGTCTTGAGTAAGGATAAACGATAAATATCAATTGCTGATTCTGTATCACCATCATAAATCACCTTTCCTTTCTCAAGAGCGATTGAGCGAGGACAGAGATGACTGATCGTGTGTAAGTTATGAGAAACAATAATAATGGATACTCCCTTGTTTTTTAATTCTTGAATTCTCACCTGACACTTTGTTCTAAAAGCCAGATCGCCAACGGATAATACCTCATCTATAAGCAAAACATCAGGTTCTAAAAATGCTGCTACAGAAAACCCTAAGCGCACCACCATACCAGAACTGTAACTTTGTACAGGCATATCTAAGAACTCTGATAAACCGGAAAAGGAAACAATTTCATCAAAACGCTTATTGATTTCCTTCTTTGAAAATCCCATCAAAGATGCATTGATATATATATTTTCACGGCCTGTCAACACTGGGTTAAAGCCGGCTCCCAGTGCAATCAGAGCCTGCACTCTCCCGTTAATATTTATTTTTCCTGTGTCAGGTAAAATCAATCCACCTAGCATTCGAAGAAGTGAAGTTTTGCCCGCACCATTGTGACCAATTAATCCGACTGTTTCGCCAGGTTGCACCTCAAAAGAAATATCCTTTACTGCCCAGAACTCATCTTTACGCAAGTTCAGATAGTTTCTTTCCCTCCCAATCAATTCACTTCCCATATCAAGAAGGCCATAATACAATGACCTCCGCATGCTTCTACAAAATTTTTTACTTACTTTATCAATGCGGATAATTGGTTTTGTCATTATGTCCCCAATTTTTCAATGAGTATTGGTAGTGATATACGATAAAGTAATAATGAAAAAAAGAAAACAACAATTGTAAGTATTAAAACGATTGTGACATGAAGAAGATTATCTATATAACCCACAGTTATTAAGTTTCTTGTGGCAATCAGGATTGGGCTGACAGGATTGATGATACTTATCAACGAAAAAGGGAACTTTTCAGGTAAGGTGTAAACTACGGGTGTTGCAAAAAATAACAATTGCAATACGATTGGAAGAGATGTCGAAACATCTGAATATAACATACCAATCGGGGTAATCAATATTCCAATTACTATTCCAAGAAGAACAAGAACAAAAATCCCAAAAGGCGCTAAAAGAATCCCCCACTGAATTTGAATTTTATAAAAGATCAAAACACCTATGATAATGATCATCCTGATGACCACATTGAACATGACACTTAAAAAAGCCGAAAAAATCAAAGCTTCTCGCGGGAAAAAAATTTTTACAATATAAGGCTTTGCGTTTATGGTGGCCTTCAATGGTGCATTTACACTGTCCGCAAAAATTTGCCATAATGTTGTTCCAATCAGGACATATGCTGGATAAGGCAAATTGATCGTACTCGTTGAAATTATGTTCCTGGACTGAAGTAAGATAAAGATTACAGAAGTGATTATGGGAGGAAAAAAAGCCCAAAAAACTCCCAAAAGGCTTTGTCTATATTGTGCGGAAATATCTCTAATAAATAGCCTCCAAGCCAATTCACGAGATAAGAATAAATCGCGGAGAATAGAACTTAAGAGCTTAAAGAGTTTTGGTGTTGATTTCTCCGAACCAGAAATGATGGTGTATTCCATCGCTTGTTTCTTCACAACTCTTACCTTTCTCATTGATGACGACTGTGTTTGTGGCGTAGAGCCAAAAAAGCAACAATTATTAGAACCGGGAAAATTGCGCTTATGTATATATCGCTCCCCGGATTTTCAGTTGGTTTTATTGGTGAAAATGTGGGAATTACGGTTGCTTCTAATTTTGGTGCATCTAATTCCGGTTTAGTTGTACTTGGAGTTTCCTCAACCGTAACTGTTTTCCCTATCATGGGATTAATTATTGGCCATGGACTCGGGGGGAGAGACGGCGCATCGGAAATTATGCCGGTCATAACATAAATTTCATATATCTGACTACCATACCATGCAGCTACAATAGTATTGCCATTTACAATGGTAACGGTTGGATTGGTCATGTTCGTATCTCCCCCAAAAACAGAGGCTATGGTTGGCTTGCTCCAACGTTCATTTCCGAGATATACACTATGCCACAGACCTAACCGAGAACCATAGATGTCGTATCCTTCTCGAACTCGATTGGCGATGAATGTATGTAATCTACCTTTGCTGTCATTCGCAAATTGAACCGCGCCATTATCCCCAATCAAGATGGGAAATACATCAAAAGGGGTTGTCCATGTTTTGCCATGATCATAAGAGTACATTGCACCACGATACGCTCGAAAACCGCCCTCCCAAATGGAAACCAGTTGCCCCGGCCCAAGCAGAGCCATGTTATTCCAATCTCGCTCATATTCGTTTTCCAGGCGAACACTCAAGGGGAATGGGTTTGCCCAGGTTTTTCCATTGTCCTCCGAATAGGTGAAATAAACTGCCTGCCCGTTTCCGGAGCGGTCCCATTCAGTCCATGATAAGTATATAAATCCAGGTGGCTCCAGTAATATGCGAATATTACTCCCTCCCCTTTCTGGATCTGCGAATTGGAAAATGTCTCTGGGTTCAGACCATGAAACCCCTTTATCTTGGGATGTCAGGTAAGAAATTGCCCTTCCCTGAATTCCACCCGTCCCGCTGGCATAAGCGATATGCAGCCCTTGCTCAGGGTTGTATGCTATATCTGCAGAATACTGCTGACCAGTCAGGTTGGCATCTAATTTAATCGGTGGAGACCATGCATTCAAATTGGTTGCTTCCCAACTGGGTACCTGACGGTAATTCAGTGCATATCTTGGAAAATCAGGGAGAGTCATCCAAATTAAATGAATTGTGCCATCTTCATCAATTACAGCACGCGGGAATACTGAGATTGGATTGCCATCACTCAATGGCGAAATATATAAATCAATGGGGCGGCTCCAAGTTTTCCCGTTCCAAACGGAATACATGATCGTGTCCGCGCTATTTCCCGGTGTAGGTCCGGTTTTTTCTGCCCAAAACAAATGGGCCAGACCAGCCGGGTCTGCTAAGAGAAATGGATCGGTTGAAGTCATCTCAGAATTTGAAATATTCACAGGTGGTTGCCAGTCAATATCAGGAGCTTGAGCCGTAACTTTCGTCATGGGTTGAATAAACCATACGAAAATCAAAAACAATAAAAAGAAAAATTTGCTGATCATCATGAATTGGAAGGAGAGTTAAACTGGAAAAGGGGGCGTGATTTTTCTTAAGTTAGCCGGCGGTTTTCTGCCAAATGTGATAAAGAACAATCGCAGCAATCACCAGAAAAGAGAACAAAGCTCCAATTACTATTCCAATAGTTGGATTGATGATTGAAGCGGGCGCAGTGTTGATTACGCGGGGTGTCTCAGTCGGAAATATCGCAGCGGGTTCTTGTGTAGTAGCGTTAATAACGGGTGTTTCCAAATTATTTTCATTTCCAATGCCTGCTTGAGGGGTTTCAAGTAAGGGTAAGTTTTCAATCTGTTGTTCAGTGAAAAGTAAATGATATTCGGAGCGATTATCCAATATATTCATGGTTGTTGCCGATAGTGCCACTTCTAAAAATCCATTGGGTGAAAAGATACCTACCGGCGAGGATGAACTTGAGTTCAAGTCAAACTCAATTTCTTTCGCCTCGCCCGCAATCCAATTGTTTTCCCAAATCAGGTGTTGTAAAGAAACGTTATTATCATTTCCTCTTAGTAACTGAACCAAATGGATACGACCACTCGCGTCAATGGCAATTGACGGTACCCCGATTTTTTCTCCGAGAAGCGAAGGCATGTTTGCCCTAACCCAACTGTCACCCTTACTCGAAGAATATTCATGCCATATTTGGCTCTGACTGCCTGAATTTTCCTGCCAAAACCGATGAATGACACCGTTGGGACTGTGGTAAATTCGACTCCAAATTACGGCTGCATCGGAAATCCTGTCTGGTTCTGTCCAGTTTTGACCACCGTCAATAGAACGGCTGTAATACAAGCCAGTTGGAAACAAACGATTTGCCGCAATTTGGTAATTTACCCAAACCAGATGATATGTGGTTTCATCTAAAACAACCAGTTGCGGGTTGTTAACCGCCTCAAATCCAAGGGTTTTAGCGTTTAGAATTTTGGCTGGTTGTGTCCATGTCAGTCCCCCGTCATTTGAAGTGGTGATGTAAATGCCGCGCTCCTCATTAAGTGGAACGCAATAAATCACAATCAGTTTTCCGGTGGGTTCAATCAGGAGGCCAGGCGAATCAGCAGCATAATTTGAATTTGAAAGCAATACGGGAACACTCCACGAACTGGTCATAAAAGCCTGATTAGATGGAGCAGAAGAAAAATAAATATCCCCCTTTAAACCATCTCGCCAAACCAATAGCAAGTTGTTCGTGACAGGATCAAAATTTGCAGAGATGTGATCAATAAATTTGTTTGGTGATTGATGAATCAGAATGGGTTTAATCCATCGGCCCTGGGCTTCCCGTCGAGAATAAAAAAGGGTATCTGAAGGGATGCTGGGTTCGCCCTCGTTGCCTGAACTCCAAAACACATGTGGTTGTCCCTGAGAATCAGCTGTCATTGCAACAGTTAGAAAATTATTATTGCTTATGGAAACCGTTTCCGGGGAAATCCAGGAGGTGTTCTGCTCAAACCAGGAATCTAAATCGCTCAAATTGCGCTTTTTCCACCAAATATCACCTTGTTCCAGGTCGGCGCCAATCAAATTCAAGTTTCCTTCTTGATCTATGAGAATTTGCTGACCGGTTAGTGTCAAAATGGTTCGTGTTAATGGATCAACCACCTGAAGCATTTCGGATTGTTGCTTTGATTTGCTCCAGCGGTTTCCGTCCCACGCAGTGAGCAATACCTGATCACGATTTACGGTCATCAATATCAGGTACTGGTTGGTGTATTCAATTAATTGGGAGGATAAAGCGCAGCCAGGAATATCCTCCATCATCCGTTTTGGCTCACTCCAGGTTATTCCTTTGTCTTCTGAGTACTGGAAAGATTGAGAGCAGCTGAAACCGGGTTGTCCGTCTTGATAAACCAACATGATTTGGTTTTGAAGTAGTGCAATTTGGACATTATAGGGGGTAGTAGCACTAGGGCGATTTTGAGGGCTGACAACTTCAACAGGCTCTTCCCATTCGTTCCCTCCAACCTGGGATCGGGCAAAAAATACCGTTTTCAATGGCCGATTATCCCAGGCAACGTAAATTTCCTCGCCTTCTGCATCATTGTGAACCGCAATTTGAACGTTTGCCGATTCACGGCCAAGGGCACGAAAATATCTAGAACCATATATCAAGACCGCGGGCTGCCAGGATGAACCACCTGAGCTGGATTTACGATAATACACCCCCGCCGGCCGATTATTTACCTCTTCCGTTTGAATAAAAACCAGATGAACCGCACCATCGAGGGTGACAGAAACATCAAAGAATACAACACTCTCGGCAAGTATGGTCGAACCACTCCATGCACCCGGGCTGCTAAAATTATCCCCAGTTGCCCGGTTGTAATACAGCTTGCCTTCCTCGTCAATCCAGAAAGCGTGCATTTGATTATTGGATCCAGTGTAAAGGCTTGGAACATACAAGTCGTTTGGGGCGCTGACTGGTTGAGGGGATGTCCAATCCGATCCATTTCCCTGGACATACATTAGATCATCAAACTCATCTAACCAAAAAACATGAAGGAGACCTTGGGGACTAACGACAAAGGATGGGGAAGATGATGAACCAGACCGGGAAAGATTGACCCCCTCGGACCATGTTTCTTCAACCTGAGCAATGGTCTTTTTTTGAATCCCTGAAAGACCAATCATTATTAGCAACACCAATACGATAATTTTTCGATTCATCCCAAGTCCTTTGAGAACCGCGTCAACATCGGTATTTAAATTTCCTTCTATCCGAACACCAACCGATACATCGTTCTTCCTCTATTCTTTTCAACCCATTCCATGAACAAAAGCGGAAGGAAGATAGTAATTGCCGCAATCACCATAACCAGCAAGGGCTGAATAGCCAATAATTGTTTTGTGCCAATTTGGATAACTGTAAAAAAGATTAGATTGATGATGATGAGATTAGTAAGATAAATACCGTAAGACCTTTTCCCTAACCTCTCAAAAAAACGCACAAATGGCATTTGTTCCCTTTTTACAGTGGTCAACCAGATGAGTCCGAATAAGGGCACAATAATTTCAATTAGCGGGAGGGATGTAATGCTCAACTGGGTTGACACTGCAAGTGAAAATAAAACAAGCGTTATGACAATCAAAATAAATACATTCGTTTTATTACTCAAAGTTTGTTTGAACCATTCATACCGAAGACCAAATATTACGCCCATTGGATAGAACACACCCCACAGAGCAAGCGGGAGGCGAATTATCGGTGGAGCGAAAAATCTCGCCCATTCGGGCAGGATGCTCCCAAATATGTCCGGCCGAAGCAAGATAACTAAAAATGCCTGATATGTAAAAAAAGTCAGAAAAATCAACAAGGGGGATTTCTTTGTCAAAGTGATCAGGAAGGGTGCAAAAAAAGTAAAAAAGAAAAGCAACGGAACAAAATTATTGGGGTAGCCAACGATCAAGGATTTTACATATCCAATTAACGAATCCTGCTCACCAAATAAAAAATATACAACTACATAAAATACCAAAGACCAGATGAGATAAGGCAAAGCAATATGGAGTAAGTTGTTTGGGATCAGGCGATACATGGCTTTCAAGCCTTTTCCCTGCGCTGCGTAAGCAAAGTAACTGCCGGCGAGAAATAGAAACAATGGCACAGCAAAAATCCCTAATTCTTTTATCGGAATCAACAGAGATTTTTGCCATTGAGGAATGCCCACCCCTTGATTTCTGGCAAACTGAAACCCAAGGGTGATGGAATGGTTAATGACCACAAGCAGTATTGCAATGCCACGCAGAGCAGGGAAATTTCTATTCACAAATGCGCACCTTTATTTGTGACCATTGTTTGATTTTGCGATTTCAGGGGCTAAAAAGCCGCGCTCTTCAAGAAATTGAACTATTCGATGAGCATTTTGGAGTGGGGAAGAATTGACCGTTTCGAGGGTAATTTCGGGATTAATCGGTTCTTCGTATGGATCATCAACACCGGTGAAGCCGGTTAATTGACCACGACGAGCTTTTGCATAAAGTCCTTTCACATCCCGGCTCTCACATAGGTCTATAGGAGTATCCACAAACACTTCGATAAATCTTTCACTTCCCACCATTT
The DNA here is from genome assembly GCF_001306055.1 of Bellilinea caldifistulae. Lineage (GTDB taxonomy): Bacteria > Chloroflexota > Anaerolineae > Anaerolineales > Anaerolineaceae > Bellilinea > Bellilinea caldifistulae. Next base: position 60,554 of record NZ_LGHJ01000007.1, read on the forward strand.
TGCGAACCTCATTGCGCGCGGCACGATAGGGGCTGATAGCAGCACACACAGCCACACCATTATGCCGCACAATTTCACTTGCAACAAAACCAATCCTGAGAATATTTGTATCCCGGTCTTCTCTGGAAAATCCCAACCCCTTTGATAAATGAGTACGAACAACATCACCATCCAAAAGGGTGATCTGGCGTCCCCGTTCTAACAACAACGTGGTGAGAATTTCTGCGGTAGTGGATTTTCCGGCTCCGCTCAAACCGGTAAACCAGATGCAAAAGCCCTGTTGATGCCGTGGTGGATAAACCTGTTGCAAAATCTGGGCTGTTTCCGGACGGGTGAACCAATCCGGTAACAAAACCCCCTTTTCAAGATAATCCTCTCGAACCTGAGTGCCGGATATATTGAAAACCCGTGCACCTTCAGGAACTTTACTGATTTCTTCGTAACGATCTTCATCAGGTAAATAGACCAATTCTTTGAATTCAACTGGAGAAACCCCGATCTCATCTGCGTATTGAGCCAGTAGCGTTTGAGCTTCGTACGGGCCGTAGAAAGGATTCCCATAGCTATCTTTACCCGGGCCGGCATGATCCCTGCCGATGATGAAATGAGTAGCCCCATAGTTGCGGCGGATGATGGCATGCCATAATGCTTCGCGCGGCCCTGCCATTCGCATGGCCAGGGGTAGCAAACTCAATAATGTCCGATTGGGATCATAATAATTATTTACCAAGGTGCGGTAAACCCTTACTCGTGTGTAATGGTCAACATCTCCGGGTTTGGTCATGCCCACAACGGGATGAATAAGCAGACTTCCATTTACTTCATCAGCAGCCCGTTTGGTTAACTCTTCGTGTATTCGATGCATTGGGTTGCGAGTTTGAAAAGCCACCACATTTTCATGGCCCATTTCAGAGAGTTTTTTCCGAACTTCCAAAGGTGAAAGCCTGAGATCTGAAAAGTCATGGTTGGCAGGTAAGTTAATAACCTTAAGTTTCCCCGAAATATAAACTTTACCCCAATGAAGCATTTCTGAAATCAATGGATGTCGAGGATCCGTTGTTCCCAAAACAAGCCGGGCTTCTCGTTGAGCATCCCAATGGAAAACCTCATTAATCTCCATGATCGCCAGAGTATTATTCCGTGAATCACACAAGTTAATCCGATCGGCAAAGGAGGGCAGGTCTTTTTCGTCAATTGGCAAAGTAACGGGGATTGGAAACAAAGTCCCGTTTTTCAATCGCATTTCTGTGAGGACCCGTTCGTAATCCTCTTTCCCCATAAATCGGTCTAAGGGGGAAAACGCTCCTACTGCCAGTAATTCAAGATCACAAACAGAGCGGGGGGATATCTGGACAGAGGGCAAATGTTTGGATTCTTCTATGAGAGCTTCTCGTTCCTCGCCTTCTGCTAACAAATTGATCAATCTACCGCCAAACGGTGCGATTAGTTCAGTTTGTGTTTTTGTTTTAGTCATTCGATATAATCCTTTTTAATATAAAATTCAGGGTAAGAAGCTATGCTCGTAATATTGGAACTCCATGTTAAGGCAGCTCTCACCCTGTTGATGGTCAATTGCAAGGGTTTATTTGTAAGGGGGAGAGTCGGAGGTACTCTGTTGTCCTCTTCTTTTGTAGAATGTCCAGAGCTACTCGGTGCACTTGATCTTCACTCAGGTTGAGTTGTTCGGCAATTTCCTTTTCCGAATACCCATTTTCAACACCATACCAGATCAGATCCAATATCTCGAAGGGGAGACGGAAGAAAAATTCCTCTTGAGTGCTACCTGCGCTATAAGTATCCGAAGTGGGGGGTCTTTGTTGGATTTCGGATGGAATTCCCAGGTATTTTGCCAATTGATAGACCTGGCTCTTGAATAAATGAACAATGGGACTGAAATCCACACCGCCATCGCCGTATTTCACAAAAAATCCCAGGTCGTGCTCGTTTTTGTTCGCAGTACCTGCCACGGCGTAATTTTTTCTTTCAGCGTTATAGTAAAGCATTGCCATTCGGGTGCGCTGCTTGAAATTTGATGCCGCCATAATTTGCAAAAACTCTGCTGTTGGAATTCGTTTGGTTATTTCTACCCCTTCCGGAGAGACAACCGTCAAATAGAACACATTTAAAGTTTGTTCTTCTAATAAACTGCCCGGAAGGGTGATCTTCGATTTCCAATTTCGATCAAATTGAGGGACAATACGACGGATAGCTTCATCTCTCCTTTGATAACAGCCTGCGCCTTTCAATGCTTCTGATATATCCTCAGTAATGGTATCAATTCCCAGCGAATTAGCCAATTCCATGGCTAGTTGTCTGCTGTCAGGGCTGGATTCCGATTCTGGTAAAAGTATCCCAAGCACTTTCTGGCTACCCAAAGCTCTCACACACAAAGCGGCAACAACCGATGAATCAATTCCTCCACTGATACCTACCACGACCCCACGGCGATGCAGATCCTGGAAAACAGTATTCCTTATCCATCCAGAAATTCGATCTGCTTCCTGTCGCACATCCAATTGAAGCGAATTTTTTGAAAAAACGGGTTGACTTGAATTCGTCATTCTTCCTCGAAGAGGCAATTCAATTTTGGATTTTGTCAATTATCTTGATTGGAGCAGATGTTGTTTGATTTAGAGAACCATTCCGAAGAATGAATTGATCAAACAGGAGCAAAGTAGAAATAATCCCCACAACTACCATCTCCTCAATTTCACTAAGCTGATTTTCGTTGGAAGCTTTCAGGAATAGTTTTTTTACAGCAAGTTTATTAAACAAATCACTTTTTTGAAGATTTTCTTCACTCACCAGATCGGCCAGATATTCAGGTTGATGGTTACTAAAGAAAGAGGATTTTATTGGAGCGCGATATGGTTTCTTTTTGCGTTTCCAAATTTCTGGCGGTAGAAAACCACTGGCAAATTTTCTTAAGAGGTATTTTTCGTTCAATCCTCTCAACTTATAGCCGTCGGGCAATCGGTTGCAAAACTCAACCAGGCGATAATCCAAAAACGGGAAACGCCCTTCTACGGAATGAGCCATTGCCGGTCGGTCACCTTGAGACGATAAAAGATAAGGGGACATAAAGGTGACAACTTCCAGATATTGAGCCTGTGCCAGGTGCGACCATTGTTCAAAATCAACCGGGAGATGGATTTCATCGTAATTCATGCTTTCAGTAAGGGGATCCTTAAGAAACCTCAATGATCTTGCGGTATTTTCCCAGCGGATCAGGTGAGAATAGAATGGAGAGTCGGTTTCCATCAACTTACGCTGAAAAAATGCCATCAAGAAGTCAGCCGAGCCCCTTAATCGTGGTATGTCTGGATACAATTTTTTGAAAAGCAAAGGGCGAAAAGCAGATGCCGGATCTCTGGCAACAAATCTGCGAATTTTCATTTCCTTGAATATATCGTAGCCGGCAAGAAATTCATCCGCTCCCTCACCGGTTAGGACAACTTTGTACCCATGCTCCTGGACAAGCCTGGAAAGTAAAAACATCGGAGCCGGGGAGGTGCGTAATACAGGACTTTCGGTGTGCCAAATTACGTCTGGAAACACCCTTCCGATGTCTTCTGGTGTGCACTGAACAACCTGATGCCTTGTGCCAAGATAACGAGCCATTTCTTGTTGAAAATCACTCTCATTAAATTCTTCGTTGCTAAACGCAATTGAAAAACTATCCAACGGGGTTTCAGTATATTTGCGGATAATTGCTGCAATGGTTGATGAGTCCAGGCCACCGCTCAAATATGCTCCTACTGGCACATCTGCTCGAAGTCTGATCTGAGTAGCATCAATCAACAAATCAACAAATTGCTCAAACACCTCAGTCTCACCGATCAGGCTCTGATGATCCTCCGCTTGAAAGGATAATTGCCAGTACGGTTCGATAATCATTTTATTTTCCCGGTATAGAAGGAAATGGCCGGGCGGAATTTGTTTCACATTTTCGAAGGACGTACGTGGTGGTTGCACTGCCCAATAGGTAAAAACTTGACTTAAGGCATGTTTGTCTAATTCGAGATGAAAACCTGGTACCGCAAGGAAGGATTTAATCTCAGACGCAAACATAAGAGTGGTTGAGTCACATGTATAAAATAAAGGGCGTATTCCAAGTCGATCCCTTGCGAGTAATAAGGTTTTTGTGCGGCTATCCCATATCGCAATTGCAAATTGACCATTCAAAAAATTCAGACAATCCGTTCCATACTCTTCATAAAGGTGCACAATTACTTCGGTATCGGTCTTCGTCTTGAAGCGATGTCCTTTTTGTTCAAGAGGAGGTCTTAATTCAACGTAATTAAAAATTTCCCCGTTGAAAACGATCCAAATGGTATCGTCTTCATTTGAAATTGGTTGTGACCCGCCGGCCAAATCTATGATGCTCAATCGCGCACTGGACAGACCCGTTTGTTCGTCCCGATAAATACCAAATTCATCTGGTCCGCGGTGATGAAGTGCCAGAATCATATTCTTCAACACCTCGAGAGAAATGTTGTTGGTTGGTTCATAATGGAATATTCCACTAATTCCGCACATGATTTTCTATCGAAGCTCGGTCTTCTTTATTTTTCCGGATGATGTTTTTGGAAGTTCATCTACAAATTGAACAATTTTGGGAATCATAAAATCTTCGAGGTGGTTCCTACAAAACCGAAGCACATCTGTTTCTGTAAGAGAAGAGTTGTTTTTAACAATGAACGCTTTTATGGCCTGTCCAAGCAGAGCATCTTCCACACCAATAACGGCAACTTCATGCACTCCCTCGATTTTATAAAGGACATTTTCGACTTCCTTAGGTGATACTTTTTCTCCGCGGCTTTTGATGACATCATCTTTGCGAGCGACGAAATAAAAAAATCCTTCTTCGTCCATCTTGAAAAGGTCACCCGTGTAGCATAATCTTTCCCCGGGTATCCTCCCCGGCCGAAATCGTTGTGCAGTAAGTTCCTCATCCCCCCAATACCCACGCATGACATGCCTTCCGCGCACCACCAGTTCTCCAACCTCCCCAGCGCCTAGCCGATTTCCACGTTCGTCCTCGATCCAAACCTCAGTTCCGGGAATTGCAATCCCAACCGAATCGGGTTTCGTATCAAGATAGGAGGGGGGGAGATACAGGGTTCTTTTGGTTTCAGTTAAACCGTACATTGAATACAATCGAACATGCGGAAAAGTATCTCGAATTTTCAAGATATGGGCGGGCGGAAGTGCTGCTGCTGTGTTGGTCATGTACCGAAGACTGGATAAATCGTAATCATCCAAATCCATATTGACCAGCATGGAAAAAATGGTCGGAACACCCGGAAAACCGGTTACCTTCTCTTTTTCAATCAAGTTAAGGATCTGGGCAGGAAAACTGAAACCCTTTTCTAAAACCAAGCGCCCCCCAAAAGAAAAAACCATCAAAAGCTGATAGAGGCCGTAATCAAAGGACAAAGGCAGTACATTGATCACGACATCATCTTCAGTATTCCCGATGTAAGAAGTAATGGAATTTACGGCAAAAATAATATTGCTATGATCCGACATTACACCCTTTGGCTCACCCGTACTGCCAGAGGTGTAAATCAAACAGGCCAGGTCCAGGTCAATATTTCTGGCAGGGAGACGGGTAGGGGGGTAAGTTTTGAGAAATTGTTCCCATGAGAAACATGCTGTGGTTGGTTCTGTGGTTGGTTGGTCGAGAAGCTCTCCTTCTTTAGCAATTACAACGAAGAATTTTATACTTGGGCAAGAAGCACGCATTTCCTCAATTGGAATTTTCTGGTGAGGGGATACAACCAAGGCAGATACACCACAATTATTGAGGATATAAACCAATTTATCGGTTTTGGTGGTGGCGTTGATCACAACAAAGACCGCGTCACATTTTAAAATTGCAAAAATCCCAATCACCAATTCAACGCTATTTTGCATGAATAGCGCAACCCGATCTCCTCTTTGAATTCCATTGAATCTCAGACCGTTTGCGATACGATTAGCGCGGTCTTCTATCTCGGCATAGGTGAGACGCTCATCCCCACATACAAGAGCCACTTTTTCAGGAATTCTATCCGCACTTTTTTCCAGAAATTCCTGAACCAACCGAAAGCAGGTCATTGAGAAACAACACCTTTCATCCGAAGGTAATTCGCCAGATTCCTAACCGAATCGAAGTTGGCCGGAATAATTTCCCGATCCTCGACCCGAACCCCGAATGTCTCTTCGACATAAGCAACAATCTCCATGACGTTCATCGAGTCAACAATACCATTTTCAAGGAATGAGGTCTCTTCAGAGTAAGGATATCCATCGTTTGTAAACAGAATGTTTTCCGCAATGTAGTCTTTGATCTTTTGTTCAATAGGTTGATTCATCATAAAACTCCCAACGATTGAGGTAGGATGATGCTTACGACTCGCTTTTCCCGGTTTGCCACTGGAAATGCTGCAGACCGACACTGATCGCTGATTTCATAGTAGAAAAATCAGAGAAGACCATTTTCAGGTATGTCAAAATAGGGCCAGGTCGAAGTGCCCACTCCCGAAAAGCGCGTTTTTGCCAGTAAAGGAGTTTTTCAGCCGGCAAACCGGGATAATCCAACACGGTGCCTTTGTCCATATCCACCTGTTCCCAACGCGTTCCGGGGCGGAACCAATTTTCCCGAACGACTTCAAAGAAAAACGGCGTTCCAGGATAGGGTGCAGCCACATGAAACAAGGCGATATCCAGAGGAAGTTTTTTCGAAAACTCGATGGTTTGACGAATTGACTCTTCGGTTTCGGTTGGCAAACCTATAATGAAGTATCCCCAATTCTTGATGCCGGCTTTCCTGGCCCATGTAAGGGATCTCAGAGCAGTTTCCGGATAAGCACCCTTTCGTGCATGACGTAATACTTGCTCGCTGCCCGATTCTATTCCCCAGGTCATCAAGAAACATCCCGCTTTTGCCATCAGATTGAGCATTTCCTCGTCCACGTAATCAACCCGGCTATTGCAAGTCCATTTCATGTTGATTTTGGCATCAATCATTGCTTTACAAATTCCGATAACCTGATCGCGATTTGCCGTGAACAAATCGGCATACATGTTCACGTTATTAATTCCCAGTTTTTTCAACACCCACAGTTCTTCAAGAACCTTTTCTGGGGAACGCAAACGAACGGTGTACTGATAACTCACATGCTTGATGCAGTAGATGCAACCAGCGGTACAGCCACGACTGGTGACAATAAAGGTAAAAGGTCCTTTCATCAAAGGCATGACGTACTTTTTATAGGGCAACATTTCGTGTAGTGGAATCGGGAGATCGTCCAGATCCTTGATGAAGGGACGGTTTTTGTTTAATATGATCTCATCCCCCTTGCGCCAAACAATCCCCTTGATTTCATGCATATTGACGGTTCCGTCTGCATTCAGAGCAGGGCGGTATTCAGGATCGTGCTCATTAATCAATTTTTGTATGAGGGGAGGCCGTTCATCAATTTTCCCTTCTAGATGATCAATCAGGTCTCGAAGGGTCAAATCCGGTTCTCCGACCAGCCCAATATCCAGAGCGGGGTAGGGGCGCATTGTTTCTACGGGAATCGGTGTGATATGCGTCCCGAAAACCATGGTTGTCGCCCCTCTGGCTTTTGCAAGAAAAACACCGTACATGTCATTTTCAAGTGTTGGGGCGGTGAGTTGTGAAAGATAATACTTTGGCTGATATTTTGAGATCAGGTTAGCAAATTCTTTCCAGCCCATTCGTTCTGCATTCGCATCAATAATTTGAACCTTATAGGTAGGCACGAGCAAAGCAGCCATCTGAGCGAGCGAAACTTGCGGCCACACCATGTTCTCTCTCGTTCGTCGGCCAACCCGATGTTGAGTCCGAATCCACAAGCCACCATCTGGCGTTGGAGGATTGACCAGTAAAACATCTACAGCGTCTTTACCACGCGGCTGGCTTAATAGACCGTTACGCACGATGTCATCGGCGTTGGGGAATTTTGCCATTTTCAACGGAGCTACTCGATGTGCCCCCAGATTTTTGTATTTCATTTCCATTTGCGGCTTTTCGTTCATTTTTTTTACCTCTCTAAACCCGTAATAAGTTTGAAACCGAAAAATTAACCATTCAAATCTTGACGGATAAGTAACTCGCGCTGACTAAGGTCTTCCAAGACCCGCATCAATGCCCAATAGAGAATAAGTTGAACACCAACAAGAATCATCATTGCGCTGCCAAGCAAGTACAACCAGAGTCTCTCAATTTCCCATCCAGAAATACCTAATGTCAGGCTAACGATACTGAGAACCAAACCGGCTAAAAAGGTTATGCTGCCTAATAAACCAAACCGGCTTTCCAGGGGCTTTTTAAAAATCGGTTTACCAAACAACCCTTGCCGGATATTCTTTTTGTAAAAAAGGGACACCAGGTAATTCGACGTTGCACCGAGGGCAAAGAGTGCCACTCCGGTTACTCCTGCAACCATCCCTGCAAACAAAGCGGCCACTCCCCATGGGCCAATCGTGGTATCCCCGGACAATCGAGCAACAATTAATCCGAAAATTGAGAGTAATGCGAGGAAAACACCTGCCAGTCCCATGATCCCCAAAACCCGAACTGGGTTATAGGCCATTACTGTCCACACCATAGATTGAAGGAAAAGCAATCCATCCCGTATAACACTTAACTTGGATCGTCCTATCCGTTCGCTGTATGGGATAGGAATTTCACACATGCGAATACCTTCATGAACTGCTCGGGTGCTCATGACAGGCGTTAGATTTAACCCGTTTGGCAAAGGATAAATCTGGGTTAAGATTTCTCGTTTTACCACCCGCATTCCGCTTGCCGAGTCGGTAATTTTCTGCCATCCCAGCATGGTCAATAAACCAGCAAAGAAAATATTGCCCACTCGGCGGGTTGCTGGCATTTGACTTTGTTCGCCTGCCATTCGCGAACCGATGACTAAATCCGCGCCATTGAGAGCTTGTTCACAAAGCAAGGGGAAATATTCGGGCGGGTAGGTGCCGTCAGCATCTAAGAAACCAATGAGCTCACCTTTAGCTCTGGAAAAGCCGGTCTTTAATGCCCCGCCATAACCTTTGTTGACTTCATGTTTAATAATGACCACATTGTCATCTTGGTCCGCAATTTTCTGAGCAATAACGGCAGTGTTATCCTTTGAACCATCGTCAACCACCAAAAGCTCGAGATCATCTATGCCAACTTTTCGGAGAGCCGGTCGAATTGACAGAACTCTTTCCATGATTTCAGCAATACCATTTTCTTCATTATAAGCAGGAATAACAACGGATAAGGTGCACACCTCTTACCATCCTTTCAAAAATAAACCTTTTTATCGGCGGATAATTTGACTTCTCCACTCTCTCGAATGACACGGGCAGGAACACCGCCAACAACTGTATGGGCGGGAACATCCTTTGTAACAACTGCCCCCGCTGCGACAATAGCCCCCTTTTCAACGCGAACCCCGTCCGTGATAATTGCACCCGCACCTAGCCAGACATCATCCTCTATGGTGATTCCCTCCGCAGTAATTCCCTGATCTACAAAAGGTAATTCGGGATTGCTGAAAACATGATTGACCGCTAACAATTGTGTGAACGGTGAGGTGAACACGCGATCTCCAATGTTTACACCCCCTTGCCCTCGAATAACACTGTATTCTCCGATAAGACAATTTTTTCCAATTTTTATTCCTGAGTTGGGTATTCCGCGAAAATTATAGACATGCAAGATGGCCCCATGCATTACGATGGTGTTCTCGCCAATTTGAATTCCATTGGGGCAAGCATGAAGATAAGCCCCCTGGTCGAGGTAAACCCCCTGGCCGAGATGGATTTTGTCTGCAAACCGCAAACGTACCCCATTTTCAATTGCCGCCAGACCATCCATGCGCATAATCAACCGATATAAAACCGCACGAAGTGCGATTCCGATAATTGTCGGCACCCAACCGACACTCAGGTATAAAAATTGTTCCAAAATATAGCGGAACGGATTTGAAGCCTGACGGCTCAAATAAAGACGGATTGAATTATTCTTTGAAGGGGTCAAATTTGAATGATGGTTTTTCAAAAAGGCATGCTCCGCCATTACGACACAGGATCGTAATGGCTATTGCAGTTATTACCCCTTGCCGGATGGTGTGTTACCTCACACGCATACGGTAGGTTTTTTCGTGAAGAGATAAACCTTCTTACTTTTCGATTAAATGTGCAGCGGCCAAAATGGAGGGGGTTAATGAAGTTGCCATTTTTGAAACATAATCCAGGTCTTCTTTAGAGAATTCGCCACCTTGAGGGTGAACAAGGGTGATTGAACCGAGCACCCGATCGTTTACTGATAGCGGAACAGAAACCGCAGATCGGCTCTTGGCAGGATCGCCATCCCAAGGCCTTCTCAACCACCGTTCATCTTTCGACGTATTACTTACCAGCGCTGGCTTGCGGTTCTTAATTACCCAACCTGCCAAACCGTGCTGGCTGATTTCAGCCAGTTGTTCCATTGGGGGGTTTGACACCTGACCTTCACGGACAGTCGCACCTGCAATCACATTTCCCTTTTGATCCAGTAAAATCAGTGTTCCACTGCTTGCTCCAGTGCTACATAATGCAATTTGCAGCATGTAACCCAAACTATGTTCTTCTGTGACAGAGGGAATCATTTTTACATCTGGATTTCCCTCCACATCTTCATTGCCGTGAATTGCGCTATCGAATAAAGATTCAGCCAGTGATTTTGGCTCTTTTAGAGGGGTATCAACCGGTTCAGAGAACTGAGAGACCGTAATTTCTGCCATCCTTAACAATGAATAACAGATGACATGTTCAATCGAAAGGTGCAGGTCCTCGATATGCTGGACATTCTGAGAAGGTACACGAATTTCCAGATTGGCAATTTTTCCAAGTTTTCCACCGTTGTAACCAGTCATACCTACGGTAAAAGCACCGACCTTATTGGCTAGCTCAACCGCATGGATTACATTCTCAGAATTACCACTGGTTGAAATCCCAATGACGATATCATTGGGCTGAACAAAATTTCTTAATTGATCCACAAAAACATTCTCATATCCATGGTCATTTGCAAGGGCTGAAAAGATGGACATGTTATCGGACAAGCCAATCACCTTGAAACCGGGTAAATCAGGGAAGGCGGTATTTTTGGCCAGGTCACATACAAAGTGAGATGCGGTAGAAGCGCTTCCGCCATTACCCATGATGAAAATCTGCCGGCCGTTCAATCGCGCATTGTGAAGAATATGCACCAATTGATCAATTTTTTCTGCAGGTAGTTTCTGAATTGTTTGATCTAACTCTGACATATATTCTCGAATGTACTCGATCATTTCAACCTCCTCCAGACAATGCAGCGTTCAGTCTGCTAGCGTCGGTAATTGAATATGGTTTTTGAACCATCCGGTTCAAGTCGAATGGGTACTTCGCGTAGACCATTCAGCGAACTTCGTACCGCATCACGTTTTTCGTAAGGACAATACAGAAGTAAAAAACCACCTCCACCGGCTCCGGTCACCTTACCGCCTAATGCTCCGGCTTTGCGGGCAGTTTTGTAAATCTCCTCGATTTGACCGTTACTGATTTTGCTGGCGAGTTGTTTTTTGTATTGCCAGCTTTCGTGAAGTAGAGTCCCGATTACATCAATGTTTCCCTTTTCGAGTTCTTCTTTTGCAACATAAGCCAATTCTTTCAACTGACGTAAAGTTTTTTTATTTTCATGAATGTTATCTTGTTGTTCTGAAAGGATGCTTGCCGCTTGTCTTGTAGTACCGGTAAAGTACAACAGAAGGTTTTCATTCAAACGCGTCATTGAAACTTCATCCAACGGCAATTTATAATTACACACCTCACCGCTGTTTGAAAATTCAAAAAATCGCAATCCTCCGTAAGCAGCAATATACTGATCTTGCACTCCTATTGGTTTCTTCAGAATGTCAATCTCAATTTCACAAGCCTCTCTGGCCAATTGTTCAGCATTGATGGAGCAATTAAGGTAAGTGTACATCGCGTGAAGAGCCCCAACAGTTACGGTACTGGAAGAGCCAAGCCCTGAACCGGAAGGAATATCACCCATGGTAGTGATCTCCACCCCTTTGGTGATTCCAACTTTTCTCAGGGCTTCACGAATCAATTCATGTTGGAGGTCATTGATGTCTTCAACAATTTCAGTTCGTGTGTAACCAACGCGCAGAAAATCATCAAACCTGCGCTTTATGGTTACAAAAATGTATTTGTCAATCGCAGATGACAAAACACAACCTCCTTCTTCCATGAAGTAAGAAGGAAAATCCGTTCCCCCCCCAAAAAAACTGATTCGTAAGGGAGTTTGAACAATAATCAATTCACCAGCTCCGTTTGTCTGAAAAACTCGACCGTTTTACTGAGACCTTGCAGGAGTGAAGTCTTCGGTTTCCAGCCCGTTTCAGCCTGAAATTTGGTACTATCCAGATAAATCCTTCGTGTTTCGCCCAACCTCGCAGGACCAAATTGAACCTCTTTTGTGTAATGGGTGATTACTTTCAGACCCTCAAAGATTTGAATCACGTTAGTTGGCTGCCCTGTTCCAAGGTTGTATACATAGCCACCGGAATTTAAAGAGAGAGCAAGGCGATTGGCTTCAGCAACATCGTCCACAAAAACAAAATCCCTCTCCTGCAATCCATCACCATGAATAGTAACCGCTTCATTGCGAGACATCTGGCCAGTAAATATGGCTACTACGCCGGCTTCACCTTTGGGATCCTGACGAGGACCATACACATTCGGGTAACGAAAAACGACATAATCCAATCCATACATCACGCGGTACATGTACAAATAAAGTTCAGTCATGTACTTGGTCGCACCATACTGGCAAATCGGCTGAATGGGATGTTCCTCGTCGCAAGGAAGATACTTTGGCTCGCCATAAACCGTTCCTCCAGAGGAAGCATAAATGAATTGCCGTACATCATATTTACGAGCGCATTCCAACACATTCAGAGATCCCTTCACATTTACATCCGCATCATAGAGAGGGTCAGCGACAGACCGCCGTACATCCATCTGAGCCGCATGATGATTGACAACGTCAGGGCGCTCCTTCTCGAATATCTGGGAAAGGTTTGAACTGCGAATATCCAGCTGATAGAAAGTGGCTGCAGGATTGATGTTGGTGTATCTGCCGGTCACCAGATTGTCTACAATGACAACATCATGCCCATCTTGAAGGAGCAAGTCAACTACCGTTGACCCAATAAAACCAGCCCCGCCTGTTACAAGAATTTTCATGATGGTTAGCCTTTCTAATATGCGCCGCGTTTGCTGAGTATAGCGGGTATGGTTTGGATGATCAACTGAATGTCCATCCAGATGTTCCAGTTGCGTATGTAATACATATCAAAACGTACCCGTTCTTGGTAACTGACATCCGAACGGCCCGAGACTTGCCATTTTCCGGTGATGCCGGGTTTTACAGTCAGCAGATTGATTCCCCATTTTTTATACTCTTCCAATTCAGGGGCTGTAATCATTCGTGGTCCAACCAGGGACATCTCGTTTCTCAGAACATTAAACAATTGAGGAAGCTCGTCCAGACTGGTTTTTCTTAAAATCCGGCCTATCCGGGTAATTCGAGGATCGTCTTTGATTTTATGGTATCTGACTAATTCCTCTTTTTTTTCTGGATACTGTTCTAAAACATCATCCCCATTGATGACCATGGTTCGAAATTTGAAGGCATCAAATTCTTTCCCATTTACTCCCAGAACACGCCTACGATGGATAACCGGGCCGGGAGAATCCAGTTTAATGGCTACTGCAATGAGTAGAAGCAGAGGGGATATCAATATGAGTAACGGGATAGACACCCCATAATCTAATGCAGCTTTTAGCACTTGTTCACTACCGGTCAATCTCACTTTGTTGACTTCCACAAGTGGGACCCACGCAAATTCCCGAACGCTCAAACCTGTTGTGATGATCTCGTAAAGGCCGGAAGATATTCGCAATTTGGCTTTATCCGAGGTTCCGAATTTTTCAAAAATATCCAGTAATTCTTCGCGGCTTAAGGCACTGCTGGTGAGAATCACTTCATCAATGCGATGCCTTTCGATCAAGTCCCCCAATTGTCGAATCTCTCCCAAGATTCTAAGTCCTTTATCGTTACCTGTTGGATTGTCGGTATTTGTGACAAAACCAAGCAGGCTCAATCCCGAATGACGAACATCGCTCAATTGTTGAGCCATTTCGGCAGATTCCTGGTTGTAACCTACAATTACAGCCCTTGATAAGAAGTAACCATAAGTTCTCAAGAAGTAAGCCACACGCCGGAGCAGAAATCTTCCCAACGCCGTAAAGAAAAATGCCGAAAGCCAAGCTATCAAAATCCAACCCCGCGCAAATACAATGCGAGGCTCAAAATAGCCAACTGCAATGACAATAATCATCGCAAGGGTATTTGCTTCAAACAGCAGATGATATTCTCGCACCCCGCCAAGTAAGTTCTCCCGTTTATACAGACCCCTCAGTAGAAAAACTGCCAGCCAGGTGGGTATAATCAGTAAAATTAATCCTTCATAATAGTCAACAGATGTCAGGGCTCTTGGATCGAATATGGGCAAGGTCAACTCAAACCGAATTAAGTAAGCAAACCGGAGACCCAATCCAATATTCAAACCATCGCTGATCAACAATATCACACTAAACAGCAACCACTCCCAATAGCGTGAACGAGTTTTGGTAGCAGTAGTAGATAATAAAGTCTTTTCACGGATTTGGTCTTTGGTTAATTCTTTTTCGGTCAGGTAAGAGGAACGCATAAAGACCACCTTATCGAATTTCACATAAGCCGATTTGGAGAAGTTCTAAAGGATTGATAAATTTCCAAAATTCGGCGAGATAATAAAATTAATAATCTTTATAAAAATTGTACAACACCCAAAAGCCCAGTCAATCTTTTATAAACAAATTCTAAAAAAAGAATAAGAAATACCAAACCAACTATAAGAATTGATGCGTAAAAAAGTATTATGAAAAGTTCAGAAAAAAGGGGGAGGGGGGATTAATAGATTAAATGCCACGAATAATAAAGTCTTTTTGGCAGTTTTTTCCCGATCGAAACCATTCAAAAATGTGTTTAAATCACGTGAAAAACGATTCGATGAATCAAAAATGAGCCAATGGGGCATGGATCGGATAAAATATATACCCAATATAATATATCTTATCATGGGTTATACAAATGTTTTACCCTTTTTGTGTGTCCAAATGGGTCTATTTAGCCACAATTCGGCTTAGGAATCTTCTACCCAGCCAAACTTTTAATGAAAAACCCTGCTTCTTCTAAAGCCAATCGCACTCTCCAAACAATTTCTTTAGCACTCGGAGAATCTCCGTGAATACACAGTGTGTCCACCTTAAGGGTTGTGTTTGAATTTTCCGATTGGATTGCAATCCCCTCGCTTGCCAAACACACGGCTTGTTGAGCAGCTTTCAGCGGATCATGGATGATTGAGCCAGCCCAACCGCGTGGCATTAACCTTCCATCTTGAAGATAACCACGCTCTATAAACCCCTCATTTGCCGTTTTCATACCATATTCCAACCCCATTGTTACCAAAACCGACCCGGCCAGACCGACAATGATTAATTCACGGCTAAAACGCCTGACTGCAAGGACAATGGCCTTGGCTACTTGAGCATCCTCGGCTGCCTGATTGTAAAGCGCTCCATGTGGTTTAACGTGGGTCATTTCTGCGCCACTCGCCCGAACGAAACTCCACAAGGCTCCAATCTGGTACAAAACCATCGCTTCCACCTCTTCTGGTGCCATTTCCATCTTACGCCGCCCAAAACCTTGCAGGTCCGGATAACCGGGATGTGCGCCGATTGCCAGATGATGTTTAACCGCTTTCTCGACCGTTTTTTGGATTACAACTGGATCACCCGCGTGGAAACCACACGCCAGATTAACTGAACTCAGAAAAGGCATCAGATCTTCGTCCATTCCCAATGTGTACCGTCCAAAACTTTCACCCATGTCGCAATTAAGATCAATCGTTTTCATTGAATAGATCCAGCCCTTTCCCAAAGTTCCGAGTTGTATGGATCAGTATCCAAAAATTCGAGCCTTCGACTCAAAACCATATACGCTTCTCTTGCTTGTTCAGGAGAAACCGAGCAAAACTGAATCTGACTTCTGAGAGGTTCGCATTGCGCTAACAGGGGTAAATCTGCCCGTATCACCACACCTATAATTGGATAACCACCGCTGGTTGGAGAATCCGCCATCATGACAATTGGTTCTCCATTGGGGGGAATCTGAATTGCCCCAGGGAGCATTCCCAAGGAGATCAAATTGCCCGAGAAATTCACTGTTAATGGTTCGCCTTGCAGTCTGTACCCGCTTCGGTTAGACGAAGAAGAAATCACATAAGTTTTCTGAAAAAACGAATTATAAACATCTTGATTGAACCAACTGGAGTGCGGCCCAACCACAACTCGGATAACAGGATCGGGTTGATAGTATTGAATCGCCTCGATTGAAAAAGAACGATCGCGTATCCCTTCCTGGCCCTTTACGGGTTCGCCAATTTTCAATTGATCCCCCTTCATGAGAAAGCGCCCAAACCCACCGCCGAAACCACCCACCAGGGATGTTGAGCGCGACCCCATGAGAGGCTTTACATCAATTCCTCCATGAAATGCAATGACTGCCCACATCCCACCCCCTTCGTGATCAACTTGGACGATTTGACCCGATTGCACTGCGATGGATTGCCACAGGCTCATCAATTGTCCATCCAGTCGAAGAGAAAACCCTTTCCCACACACGGCCATCAACAAATTTTTCAACGCTCGAAATCGAAAACCGCCCAATCCGATCTCAATACACGCCAATTCATCTGGATTTCCAACCAGCCTGTTGGCTGCTCGCAAGGCGAATTCGTCCACTGCACCGCTGCGCGGTACTCCAAACTGTCCCCAACCATATCGCCCCAAATCCTGGATTGTCGAGAAATAGCCGCCGTCTAAAATTTCAATCATGGCTAATGATGTCATTCCCAACAGGTATAAATCGTAGTCGGTCCCCTGGTTTGAGCAAAAAATAGGGAGCTTCTTCAGGATTGAACAATTGCACAGGAGTCCAACCAATCAATTGCCAGCCGCCAGCCGATTCGTTTGGATAAATTCCAGTTTGATTTCCAGCAATGCCCACCGAGCCGGCTGGTACACGGGTTCGGGGTGAAGAAAGACGCGGGGTGGCAATCCTTGGATTCATTCCGCCAAGATACGGAAAACCGGGACTAAAACCCATCATGAATACTGTATATTCCCCCTCACTATGAAGGCGGATTACCTCGGCGGGAGTTAAGCGGTTGTATTCAGCCACAAAATCCAGATCAGGCCCATAATCTCCCCCATAAATTGTTGGTATCTCTATCATCTTGCCTCGACGATAGAATGCCATCTGTATTCGATCTAGCCCTTCAAATATCATATTGTAAAGAGTATCTAAATCAACCTGAAAAGGGTCAAATTCGATAAGCAATGAGGCATAGGCGGGAATCAATTCCCTGATTCCATGGATATTTGAAAGGCGCAACCATTCACTTAAGTGGTGAACTCGCCGATTCACCTCGAAATCAATTTTATCTCCAAGAATGACCAGCAATCCGTATTCACCGAATGGCTCAATGTGAAAATGGGTTCTCATGGAATTAAACCCGATTTTGCGTTTGTGTTCAAAACGCGCGATCAAATAGGGTCAGCGCCGCACGTGACCGTCACCCACAATGACCCACTTGTATGATGTAAGTTCCTTCAATCCCATCGGTCCACGCGCATGAATTTTTTGCGTCGAAACCGCAACCTCGGCACCCAACCCCAATTGTCCTCCATCAGTAAACCGAGTACTGGCATTAACATAAACCGCGGCCGAGTCCACTCTTTGGATAAACATTTCGATATTTTCTGGGCTGGTGGATAGTATACCATCGGAGTGAGCAGTTGAATGCTGTTCAATGTGCTCTATGGCTTCATCTATATTATCCACAATTTTTACCCCAAGCACCAGAGATAACCACTCTGTATCAAAATCCCCTTCCCCTGCCACTTGATATACCCTCGATGGTTGTAAATTGAGCAGCTTTAAAACGGATTGATCTAAACGAAACGTCACGCCGGCATTACTCAATTGCTCAAAAACCTTGGGTAAAATTGTGCGAGCGATACCACGATGGACAAGCAATGTATCCAAAGCATTACATACCGTTGGTCTTTGAACTTTCGCATTGAAGATGACCTCAACAGACTTTTCAACATCAGCGCTTTCATCAACAAATAAATGGCAGATTCCGATACCGCCAACGATTACCGGTATCTGGCTATTTTCTCTACAAAATTGATGTAATTTTGCACCACCGCGAGGAATAATCAGGTCAACATAGGATGGCATCTTCAGTAAATCCAGTACATAACGACGCTCAGGACTCTCAATCAATTGAACTACCTGTGAAGGTAAACCCTGCTTTTGCAATGCCATCTGGATGATTTCTACCAATGCCCGGTTGCTCTCAATCGTTTCACTCCCTCCCCTAAGAATAACCGCATTACCAGACTTGAGCGCAAGGCAAGAAACATCAATTGTCACATTTGGTCTGGATTCGTAAATCACTCCCAAGACCCCGATTGGTACCCGCAGTTTACGAACTTGCAGCCCGTTTGGTAACACTTGTTCATCCAAAATCTCTTTGAGCGGGTCAGGCAGGTCTATGACTCGTTGAATATCGGCTACTATTCCTTCCAATCGAGAAGGAGTAATCAATAGGCGGTCTATCATTGCATCTGAAAGACCCTGCTGACGAGCATTTTCCACATCTTTTTCATTGGCCGCCAATATATTGGTTTGTTTCTCTAACAACAATTGGCCAATATCCCGTAAAACATTATTTCGTTGTTCGGTCGGGGTTATTGAAAGTATCCTCGCACTACTCCTGGCTCGTTTTCCGATTTCACTTAAGTCAACCATTGCAATTCCTCTCGATGGATTGGATCATCACTAAATTATTGCGGTGGATTACCTCATCCCCGTAGGTATACCCTAAAATTGTTTCTATTTCGGTGGATTGGTGTCCGATCAATTTTTCCAAATCACGAGCTGCATAATTGGTAATGCCCATTGCAACCGAACTGGCCTTTCCGCACAACACTTCAACGGCATCCCCCCGTTCAAAATCCCCCGACACTTTGGTAATCCCAATGGGCAATAAACTCCGTCCTCTAATCAGAGCCAGTTCTGCACCTGCATCAATGTAAATTTGTCCGTTGCCTTTTGCGGCAGTCAGAATGTATCGTTTTCTTGCTTCTATTTTGTTTAATACAGGTGAGAAATAGGTACCGATTGGCTCGTTATTGACTATGCGCAATATATTAAGTGGCACACTTCCGGAAGCGACTACGACAGCACAGCCTGAGCGACGCGCCAGATCAGCTGCTTGAAGTTTTGTAATCATACCACCTGTACCCACCCCACTAACACTGCCACCAGCCGCAGCCCACATTTCAGGAGGTATTTCAGCGCTCTCGATTCGACCGAATAGTCTTGCATGAGGATTTCGACGTGGGTCTTGATCATAAACGCCGTCCTGATCGGTTAGTAAAATCAACAAATCCGCCTCGATCAGACTTGCCACCTGAGCAGAAAGATTGTCGTTATCCCCAAAACGGATTTCTTCAGTAGCGACGGTGTCATTTTCATTGATGATGGGTATAACAGATTGATGGATCAGCGCCTCAAGGGTGCTGCGAGCATTCAGGTAACGCCGCCGGTCAGTTAAGTCTGCTCTGGTGAGCAGCACCTGGGCAACTTTTTCTTCGTAGATGGCAAAAAAGCGTTCGTACATTTCCATCAAACGAGGTTGCCCAATTGCAGCCAGCATTTGTTTCGCGGGTATGAATTTAGGTAATTCAGGGTACCCTAAAGCCTCTCTGCCGGCGGCGATTGCACCCGAGGAAACCAGCAAAACCTGAATCCCGCTTTGTTTTAATTGACAAATCGCTTTGACCAGATCAATCACCCTCGGGGGCGAAATGTGCCTTCCACCCGCTGTAAGTGTAGAAGATCCTACTTTTATTACGACTCGCTGATAATTCATTGGGCTTGTTCGATCCTAAGAGATGAGTTTCAATAAAGCCTTGGCAGCCATCAAAGGACCTTCCTGTTCCTTACCAGGGACACCCAGTTGGGTTCTTAATTCTCCGACAAACACATTTTGTTTAAATAACTGATCAAAATATCGGACAGCCAATTCTTCATGCAAATCCTGATATTGAGGCGGGCCGAAGATATTTGCAAAGTAACTGTGCACCAGACCCTTTGTGTTGGTAGTCCCCTTACTCATTACCGCTCCGGAGCGGAACACTTCAAGTGCATCTTGAGCATTTTCAAAACGGCGAATAATCGGATAGTCCTGATCAACCACCTCGTAGTTATTGGCATACAAGAATACATCCACTGGGTAGCCGCGCATGACTTCATCATACGTCGTAATCGGGATAACTACCCGAGCGTTGGTCTGATCCGGATTCATAATAATCGTGCGGTCAATTTGCCCCCACGCATAACCCGACTGAAGGTCATCCAATCTCACAAACGCCCCAATTTCTGTACCAAAACCTGCAACTTTTCCACTCGAGTCAATTTGAAGAGAGCCCATATCATCTGCAATGGGAATTAATTCTTCAACCTCATCACCGGCTATTTGTCGTAACGCTTCCAGAGTTTCAGATTTTCCAGCACCTGTGTCTCCTACAATTAACACATTGGATTCCTTGCCTGAGCGCATGCGTATGTGAAAATAAGCCCCATGATAAGGCAGCCGGCCTCTTTTCATCACAATAATATTATGCAAGGTCAACACCATTTTCTTTAGATAACCAAAATATCCAAATTCATCTCGACAAGGCACGGCAGCTACCAGCATGTGATTTTCTTCGTCGTCGTAGAAGATCGTTTGACTTTGACCCTCCATTAATCCGGGGATTTCTGGAACGCCAAACAGGTATATGGCATCGGGTTGCTGAGTAATCTGGTCACTCTCGGCCAGCTCAAATAAATTACATAAAGAAAATCCCAGCTCAAAGAAGCGCATCGAAAAATAGATCATGACAACCAGATCACCAACCTTCGCTGGATAACAGACCCATTCTTCCGGATCCAAATGCAAGCCCCGTACCGGATTGAAATTTACCCGCTCGAACATGCCTTTTCTTTTGTTTGAAGGTGAGTTGAAAATCATTGGCGGGTAAATCATGATTTGTCGGATAATCGAGATGTTTTTTAAGGCGGTATAATCGCCATTCGGGTATGGAATTGGCGCAGGTAATGCAATTGCGCCAATTTCGACGCCCGCACTCACCTGCCGATAAACACGCGGATGACTTCCGGTAATGTTTTCCTGAATATCCCGATAAGTGCTGCGCACAACATGCATCAACCGCTCAACCGTTTCGGCAAAGGTGCGGTAAGGACGCCGATCCATTTCATCCAGCGTTCGATCGCAAATCAGGACACGATGGAGACTCCGCCAGTAGTTGTATAAATTTTCAACAAAATCATAGATTAAATCGCGTTCGGTCAAGAACTTCCTGGCCGGTTCATGAACTTTAATCACCAAATCGGCGGGTAACTTGACCAGAAAGCGAAAAGTATCAATCATTTCGGTAATCGCCTTTTCGGAAACCTGACGATTTGGGAACAAATTCAAGAATCGGGATTCTCGCTTTTGTAAATGGCGTATAAAATCCCACAATACATCCCGGAACAAAGGACTGGTGAGCAGCTCCTCCGAATTCTCACAAATCTTCCCCCGTAATCTCAAAACAACTTTACCATCGTACATTTGATAGGACAATGCTTCCATTTTTGCTCCTCGCCTGAGTGAAAATTTTGAAATATGTTTATTGCTGTCAAATGATCCCCACCCGCTCTTCTAACATCTGAGTCGTCAAGGATTTCGGGCGTTCAATCGGCTTGCCCAATGCGCGTGCCCAAATCGCATGGGCAGTCAGCCCTAATAATCGGCTCACGCCAAACAAAACGGTGTAAAAATCAACCTCCCGCACCCCGTAATAATACTGCAGACAGCCGTTGATTGCGTCCACATTCGGTCTTGGATTTTTGATCTTCCCATTTTCTCCCAGAATGGAAGGGGCCAGGCGGTAGACCTGCTTAACCAATTGGAATAATGGATCCTGAGGCAAAAATTGTTCCGCAAATTCCATTTGGGCGGTGAAGCGTGGATCAGTTACCCTCAATACCGCATGGCCGTAACCAGGGATCACATAGCCCGCCGACAACTGATTGCGAATGTACCCCTCCAATTCTTCGTCTGAGGGTAACCTTTGAAAATGATCATACACATTCAGCAGCCACCGAATACATTCTTGGTTGGCAAGCCCATGCAACGGGCCAGCCAGGCCATTCATTCCAGCGGCAGAAGAAAGGTAAATATCGGAGAGCGCTGAACTGACCAGATGGGAGGTATGAGCGCTCACATTGGCGCCTTCGTGGTCAGAATGGATGACAAGATACAAACGCATCAATTCCTGATACTCCCAATCCGATCCCTTACCAATCATTTGCGCAAAACTGGCACTCCAATCCAGATTGGGATCTGGGGGTTCTACCTTGCCGTCCTTGTACTTCCAGCAGTATATGAACGCAGCAATTTGAGGAATTTTCGCCGTCAGATTCAAACTATCTTCTAAATAATATTCCCAATACTGCGATTTCTGCACGCCTTCCAGGTAAGCTCTGGCAAAGAGGGATTGTGGCTGCAACGCCATAATTGCCTGACTGAAAAGCGTCATCGGATGGGTTTCAGGGGGCATTGAACAAATAACGTCCCAAACATATTGGGGTACTTCTGACCGGCAACGCCAGATTTCTTCCACCTCTTCTGCTTCTTTTTGGCTCGGCAATTCGCCGGTCAAGAGCAAGTGATACAAGCCTCCCGCCAGCGGCATTCGAGAGTTTTTTGCTTTTGGTAACAATGACAAAACCTGAGAAATCGTGTACCCCCTTAGACGAATCCCCTCATAGGGATCAACATAAGAAATATCACTGATGCTGATTTGCACACCCCGAATACCGCTGAGGATTTGTTCTATGGTTACCTCTCCAACCACAAAGTTGCTATATTCTTTTTTCAACCGCTGAATCCGCTCCATCCATCGCGGTATCTGTTCTTGAATTTTCTCCTTGATAATCATCCCGACTCCCACTTGTTATGAGTTAATGACTCAAAATTTGAGAAAGAAAAGCCCTACTGCGCTCATGAGCCGGCTGGCTGAAAAACACCTCCGGGGTTGCCCGTTCGATTATTTTTCCATAATCCATGAAAATCACCTCATCTGCGGCTGCGCGGGCAAAACCCATCTCGTGTGTTACGACCACCATCGTAATTCCCTCTTCAGCCAGGTTCAGCATCACATCAAGAACTTCCTTGATCATCTCCGGGTCAAGCGCACTGGTGGGTTCATCAAACAACATAATTTTCGGATCTTGAGCAAGAGCACGGGCAATTGCAACACGCTGCTGCTGTCCACCCGAAAGTTGAGCCGGATAGAAACGGGCTTTATCCGCAATTCCAACTCGTTCTAGATGATGCATTGCAATTGCTTCGGCTTGAGATTTTGGAATTTTGCGGACAATTCTTTGCGCCAGGGTCACATTCTCCAAAACGGTTAAATGAGGATAAAGGTTGAAATGTTGGAACACCATACCAATTTGGGAACGAATGGCGTTCAATTGTCTTTGATTTCCGGTGATTTTCTGCCGCTCGATCCAAATCTCACCTTCGGTAGGAGTTTCCAAATGATTTATACATCGCAAAAGGGTGGATTTACCCGAACCGCTCGGGCCGATGATGACAATCACTTGTCCTCTACGAACCGTCAGGTTAACCCCATCCAACGCTACCAAACGCCCAAATTTTTTCCTGAGATTGATCACTTGAATCATTTCATGCGTTGCGTTCATCTTGTCTTACTCTTCTTTCTATCCATTTGACCAAAGCAGATAACACTACCGTCATCATCAAGTAAAGTACTGCAAGGGTGACATAGGCTTCTTGATATTGGAAAGACCTGCCAGCATACAACTTCGCGATTTGGGTAATATCCCTCACTGCCAGTACCGATACAAGCGAAGAATCTTTCAACATTGAAACGAAATCATTCCCAAGAGCGGGTAAAACATTCCTAATTGCCTGCGGAAGGATAATAAAACGCATTGCCTGCCAGTACGTCATCCCTTGTGCGCGGGCAGCTTCCATTTGGCCTCTCCCGATGGATTGAATTCCAGCCCGGAAAATCTCCGCCTGAAATGCACCATAAGTGACAGAAAGAGCAATAATAGCACGGGTCGTCATTGGCACTGAGCTATTTTCCAGTTGTATCAACGGCTGGGCAATCAATTGCAAGCCTATTTGGGAAAACCACTCCCCAATCTGGTTCAAGAGACCGACCCCAGCAGGAACACCCACAAAAGCGATGAAAAATATCAGCACCAGCATGGGTATTCCGCGAATTAACTCTACATACAAAGTACCCAGGTTTTGAATTACTATATTGTGCGAAATACGCCCCAGGCCAGTAAATAAACCCAAAACCAGGGCAATTCCATATGCAACCAGTGTTGTCTGAACAGTGACACCAACACCAGCCCGGATGAAGTTGAAGGCATCCTGATAACTGGGACGAGTCAAGATCAAATGCGCCGTCAGAACAAAAACCCCAATCAATCCAACAGTCCACCAGGGAAAAAGACGGATCTTTTCTCTTATTTCAGCCCCAGTCAATTGAGGAGAGGCAATTTGCTGTTTTGCTTCAATAGTCTCTTTCACCGCCATACCTTTATCCTCTCATTGGCGTTGGTTGTAACTTTTTCAGCCACAACCAACGCCTTATTCCTCAAAACTATTTAATGTCCTCTTCGGTTACGTTAAAGGATGGGCCAAAATACTTTTCGTTCAACGCCGCCAGTGTGCCATCCGCTTTCATCGATTCAAGAGCCTTATTAACCGGTTCAACCAACGGACTACCCTTTGGAAAGACAAATCCAAGTTCATCACTGGAAATCGAAGGGCCGATCAGCTCCAATTTATCTGCGTTTTGACCCGAATACCCCATCCCGACAATTTCGTCAATAATGACTGCATCCACATCCCCAGCTATTAATGCTTGAATAGCAAAGGGGAATTGCTCAAAAGCCTTGATTCGTCCTTCAGGTAAAAACTTAACAGCAGTTTCATAATTGGTAGTGCTGACCTGAGTTCCCATGATTAAAGCGTCATTCTGAGCAAATTCCTCAATGCTGGTGAATCGAGACTCACCTTTTCGAACCAATAACCGTTGTTGAATCTGAATATATCCTATAGAAAAATCAACAATTTTCTGACGTTCAGGTGTATTGGTAATTCCATCCGCTGCTACATCGAATTGGCCATCCGAAACGGCCTGAATCATTCCATCCCAAGCTGTTTCAACAAATACAGGGATACAATGCAGGCGGGTACAAATTTCTCGCCAGGCATCGTAATCCCAGCCTCCCGGTTCACCAGTTTGAATTGAAATGTAGTTAAAGGGAAGATAGGCATTTTCCACAGCAATGGTGACTTCACGGCATCCCAAATCCACAATAGCTGTTTCTGCTGTTCCCAAACAACCTTCTGGCTGAGAAGGCGTGTTAATGCTTGGGCTTTCACCAACATCTCCAGTTGAAGTTGAGCTGGTATCCGCTGGACTTCCACAAGCGCTCAAGAACAGCACGATTGCCAATACAAAAACCTTAATAAGTGAATTTTTCATCTCTGCCTCCTTTGGTTTTCGATACTTTATATTATGATATTATTTATCCAATTTCAATAATTGATTTCTAACTCTCGCACCTCCAGGAAAATTGGTTATAAAAAAACCCTCCCGTTTGGGAGGGTTTTTGTTCTCAATTAACTGGTGTTAACCATTAAGGCTAAGCGCCAAAAACCGCTCCCTGTTTGTAGGTTCGGTTCTTTGGGGTACGCTTAGCATTGGTTTGGAAAAACATAGCAATTTTATAGCACCATTGACAGGATATGTCAAGAACAATTTCTGGCATTTTCCATCCAATTTTTCAGGTGTTTCGCTCAGGCTTATACTTTTAAGTACCCGGTCAGATTTCTCCTGACAAAAACCAAAATTTTTCCTTGACGGTTATCCGACATACGACTAAAATAATCCGTCGGCTGTCAAGTCGAAAATCTAATTCATAGAGCGAGGGTAACCTGTCAAGGTGAGAGGCGCTCGAGGACGGAAAAAAATGGAAAAGCTCGTAATTCAGGCAACTCGGCGATCGGTAACCGGTAAAAAGGTGGGAGCACTTCGAAGAGAAGGCAAGCTACCCGGCGTACTTTACGGTTATCAAACAGAATCTACTCCAATCCTAATGGAGCTGCGTGATGCCAGTCGTGTGCTTGCCCACGCATCATCATCTCAATTAATCACAATCAATTTAGATGGAAAAGAATTTGCCACTCTGGTCCGCGAAAAACAACGTGATTTCATCAAAGGCACACTGCTCCACGTTGATTTTCAGGTGGTTTCTTTGACGGAAAAGATTCGCACCAATGTTGGCATTGAACTCAGCGGCACATCTCCTGCCGTCAAAGATTACAACGGCGTTATCGTGCAGGAATTGGATGAGATCGAGGTGGAGGCTCTTCCACAGGAACTGCCCGATAAGTTTGTCGTAGATATTTCAGGTCTAGCGAAAATTGGTGATGCGATATTTGTGAGGGACTTAACGGTTCCCAGTAGCGTCGAAATCCTCAACGACCCGAATGAAGTGATCGTCATAGTCACCGGTGCTGCTCCTGAAATCAGCGAGGAAGAAGAAACCGCCGAGGAGATCTCGGAGCCGGAAGTCATCGAACGCGGCAAGAAAGAAGAAGTGGACATCGAAGACTAAAACAATTCTTGATCAGGATTGGCGAGCAGCACAAATCGGTTTTGTGCTGCTCTTTTATTAAAATCTACAACAACCAACAGAGAGCCTAACGGCACAATCCTTGCACCTTCCCAAGCAAAATTCAACCTCAACAAAGGTTTTCGCAAATGTCTCATCAAAGCCATTATCCTTTCTCGATTGATCTACTTCTCAAACTCAGCGAAGACGCTGTTCTGGTTTTTTCTCCCTTAACAAAGAAAGTAATTCGCTTTAATCATAAACTTGTTGACTTATTCAATGGGGAAACCATTGACCATATTCTTCTGGAGCGGTTGTTTTTCTCCAATCCTGCCGGTCGTGATGTGATTACCGCTCGGAGTGGCAGCATAATTCGGCTTAGAAATTTCAAAATCGGCAAAGATAACCGCCATCTTGAAGTTCGTTTGAAAAATATCGAGGATAAAGACCTCGGAAATTTAACCATTGCCATCATCAAAGACTTGACCCAGCAATTTAAGTGGCAAAAAACTCAGGAAGCTCTCTTAAAAATTGCCGAAAGCGTTGCCACCAGTAAGGATTTATCGGATTTACTGGTTCAATTCCATAACATAATTCGCCAGATAATGCCCGCCAATAATTTTTATGTGGCACTTTACCATCCCGATCAAAATCAGATCTCATTCCCGTATTATGTAGATGAATTTGATTCCCCACCTCTACCTCAACCCCTGGGCAGGGGGTTGACCGACTATGTTATTCGCAGGAAAACTCCATTATTGGTAACGCCGGAAATCTTCGAAACCTTATTAAAAACCGGGGAAGTCGAAGCGATTGGCGCACCCTCAATTGACTGGTTAGGAGTACCTCTCCTAGCCCGGCAAGTAATCATTGGCGCAATGGCAGTTCAGAGTTACCAACACGAAATTCGCTACACACAGGAAGACCTCCAATTTTTGACCATTGTTGCACCTCATCTTGCGAATGCCATCCTCATCAAGCAAGCAGAAATCGAACAAAAACAACAACATGATTTAATAAAAAGTATTTTCGACAATTCACCAAATGCCATCGTTTTAACGGATTTGAAGGGAAATTTCATTGATTGTAACCCCGCATTTACCACACTATTGAACGTTCAGTCAAAAGATAGAATTATTGGGAAAAATGCACTTGAATTCATTATTCCCGAAGACCACCAAAAGGCTATTCGATACTTCAATCAAGTCATCGCTTCTCACACACCACTTGAAGATGAATTCACTGGATTGACTTTAGATGGTCAAAGGTTAATTTTAAAAATAACAGCCTCGCCCATTAAAAACGAGAATCAACAACCCCAATATATCGTGGGAATTTTCAATGATATTACACAACAGCGAACTTCTGAAACGGCCCTCAAAATCAGCGAGGAAAGGTACAAGCTCGCTTCAGAAGGCGCGAATGATGGGATTTGGGATTGGGATCTTCTGGCTAATCGCATTTATTATTCACCCCGCTGGAAGAAACTCCTCGGTTATTCCCCAGATGAGATGTCCGATTCCCCCGAGGAGTGGTTCAACCGCATTCACGAAGATGATCTACCAGGCGTGAAATCAAACTTAGAAGCTCACTTATCAGGATTGATACCCCATTTCGAAACCGAACATCGCATTCGTCACCGCGATGGTGAATATCGCTGGGTACTCGCTCGAGGAATGGCCGTGAAAAGCGAGTTTGGCAACCCTCACCGTATCGCCGGCTCTTTGACCGACATCACCCGCCAAAAGGCGAACGAAGATCAGCTTATTCATCAAGCCTTGTACGACCGTCTGACCGGCCTGCCTAACCGCATCTTATTCATTGAAAGGCTCGATCAAGCGATCAAACGTTCAAAAAGGCATGAAGAACCCACCTTTGCAATTCTCCTTTTAGATTTGGATCGCTTTAAACTAGTCAATGATAGTTTGGGTCATCGTGTGGGAGATCAAATGATTGTCGAAGTTTCCCGCCGATTAGATGAATGCCTGCGGGCAGAAGACACCATTGCGCGACTGGGTGGCGACGAATTCGCCATTTTACTCAATGACCTGCACGATCCGTACGAAATTATCCAAATCATCAATCGCATTCAAAGGGAAATAAGCCGTCCGCTTGTTGTTGAAGGGAATAAAGTCTTTACCACTTGCAGCATAGGGGTTGCAATAGCCAATCCCGATACGGATTCCACAGAAGCCATGATGCGCGATGCCGATACTGCCATGTACGAAGCCAAAGCACAAGGAGGAAACGGCTATATGATTTTTGATAAAGTTATGCATGCTAAAGCCGTAACCCTATTAGACATGGAAACGCACCTGCGGCAAGCGCTTTCCAGAGGCGAATTGGTGGTTTATTATCAACCCATCTTTGATGCTTTCACCCAAAGAGTGGTTTATGTTGAGGCTTTGCTCCGCTGGAATCATCCCAAACATGGAATTGTACTTCCCAACCAGTTCATTGATCTGGCAGAGGATACTGGTTTAATCCTTCCTATTGGTGAATGGGTTCTCCGGGAGTCCTGTACCCAACTCAAGAAATGGCAGGCATCCGGGATGAAAAATCTGAAAGTCTCAGTTAATTTTTCTGCCCGGCAATTCCAGCAAACCGATTTACCCTCAATGGTGCGGGACGCGCTTGTACAAACTCAACTCGACCCCGCCTCTCTGGTTATTGAAATTACGGAAAGTCGCAATTTTTCACAATTCGAGAAATTCGAAACCATGTTGTGGGAACTTCGCGGTTTAGGTGTAAAAATATCCATTGATGATTTTGGAACCGGTTATTCATCGTTGAGCACCATTCAACGATTACCGGTCAACACCATCAAAATCGGACAAAATTTCATCTCTCAAATAGGGGTACAAAAAGAAAATGACTTAATCATCCAATCCATGATTGAAATGGCGCATCGCCTCGGGTTAAGTGTCATTGCCGAGGGTGTTGAAACCGAAGAACAGCTGACAGCCTTGAGAAGATTTCATTGCGATATGATCCAGGGTTTTCATTTTAGTAAACCTGTAAAAGCAAATGAGATCGAAAATTATCTGAAACCAGCGGATTATTAATCGTTTGTTGAGACCAGACCGAGTTTTTCCAAAAAATCTAACAAAATTCGAGCAGAAATCCCCCACAATTGCTCCCCGTCATAAGGTCTGTAAAACACGACACCTCGCCGAAGACCAAAAGGCGAAAGCCAGTCCCGAATCACAAAATTCTCCTTCTTGATGAGCCAATCTAAAGGAATAGTAAATACCCGGCTGACTTCACTGGGATTAATTTTTAAAGGGACTGGCCATTGGATTTGGGCGACTACCGGAAAAATGGTGTAGCCAGTAACCGATTCGTGCGGCAAAAGCTGACCCAAAACCTGAACATAGTCTGGTTTCAAGCCAATTTCCTCTTCAGCCTCTCGCAAGGCAGCCGTCAAGGGGCTGTCATCGGTTGGTTCGATCGCTCCTCCTGGAAACGAAACCTGTCCTTTGTGGTCATTGACCGAGTCAGACCTGCGAGTGAAAAGGATGCTCCATTGGCTCTTTTCGTGGATCAAAGGCATTAAGACCGCTGCATATTTTCCCTTCACCGGAAAAGAGCGAACTGGATAGTTTATTCTTGAATTGAGACGACTCTTAATTTGTTCGGCTGTCAAAGAAATTTTCATTTGAACCGACCACGTGCAAATCAATCCTCAATGTCTTCTTCGCCGCCCTCTTCTAAATCATCTATTGAATCATTTGTGTTTTCGAGCAAAACCGGGCGCGCAAAAATCAAAAAACCCGTGTGAGCAACCATACGATCAACAGGACGGAAACGTTCCGGCTCAGGTTTGTAATAGCGAAGCAAGACTTCACAAACATCCACAAAAGCAAAATCAAATTGACGTAAAGCCAGTAATAACCGAGAAACCTGATTGGCTGTGGGTAGAATGCTTCCAAAAAAACCGCCCAATTTTAAGGCGCTCCGCGCATGATGAATATAATCATACGGATTTGGTAAATCCAGAAAAAGCGCATCCACCCCCTCTTCATCAAAACCTTGTTCAGCAGTCAATTCCCGCAATTTGAATTCAACACGATCCTCAAGACCCAGTCGGCTGATATTCTTGCGAGCCAGTTTTTGCATCTCTTCTCTGGCCTCATAGGTGATCACTTTACCGCTGTTCCCCACCGCAAACGCCATAGCAGAAGTCAACGAACCTGACCCGGTTCCGGCCTCAAGAACAACCTGTCCTTCACCAATCCCCATCTGGATAAGGATAAAACCAATATCTTTTGGATAGAGGATTTGAGTATTCCTGGGTAATTCTTTTAACAAATCTCCCAAGGCAGGCTGCAACACATAAAACGGATTGCCCAGATGGCTTCTAACACGGCTGCCCCACGGTTTACCGATAATGTCATCAAATCGAACAATCCCCCGATGCGTCTGTAACTCACCGCCTTGTTTAATTCTGACGATAAAACTCTTGTGACGCAGCCCAACCAGCTGAGCCAAATCACCATCATTCACCGTTGTACCATGTAAATTCCAGGTCAAAGTTCCCTCACAATTTTTTATTCGTTTTTCGTTCTGGTTCAACCTGAACAAGGCTAAGCCAGTATCCAACTGCTAAAGTAACAAAGCTTCCAATGGTCGCCGGGCCAATGTTTAATTGTCCAACCTTGAAAAATTCCCATCCAACCAGTCCCCCCAACCAATGGCCACCCCAAAAACCAATCCATGCAAAGACCAGGTAAAGCCCAAGCCTGATCAGGCTTCCGCCACGCCAGAGATGAAATACAGATCCATAGAGGGTGGCAATGACCATTCCTAACAAAACCGATTGAAAGATCATTTTTATGCCTTTTCTTGGATGATAAAGGGAATTGCCTCGCGAATCATTCCCCCGCCAATGACTTCATCCCCTTGGTAAAATACTGCCCTTTGACCGGGGGTTACATCTCTCACGGGTTGCTCAAACTTTACGTGAACGCGATGATCATCCATGATTTCGATGATTGCGGGGACGAAACGAGCCTTATATCGAATCTTGACCTCAGCGGAAAAGCAAACCGCAGGCGGATTCTCTTCTATCCAGTTTACACCTTCAGCAATCAAACCGCCAAACCGTAAATCGGTTTCTTTCCCCACAATTAAGAGATTCTCCTCGACCTTTTTGTCAACCACATAATAAGGATGCGGCAATTGAAGTCCTAAACCTTTTCTTTGTCCAATTGTATAAAATCCCAAACCCTCATGCTCCCCCACTACTTGACCTCCGGTCGTAACGATTTTTCCAGGCCTGATCACGTCTGGCGCGTTTCGTCTAAGAAAATCTCGATAATCCTGACCCGCCAGGAAACAAAGATCCTGACTATCCTGCCGTTCCGCAACAGGCAAGCCAAAATCTCTAGCTAATTGACGGACCTGGGGTTTTGTAAATTCTCCAACAGGTAACAGAGTGTGTTGCAATTGATCTTGACGAAGGACACTCAAAACGTACGATTGATCCTTGTTTTCATCCAGACCTTTTAGAAGCTTTACGGTTTTGCTATTGGCTACACGCAATCTTGCGTAATGACCGGTAGCCATTTTTTCAGCACCCATCGCCTGAACATGTTTCCACATATAATCCCATCGGATATATCGGTTGCACAGAAGGCAGGGATTAGGGGTAATTCCTGAACGATACCCTTCAAAAAAATATTCCACCACAACTTGCCTGAAAATTTCCTGAGCATTGATCGCGTAAAAGGGAATTTTCAATTGTGCAGCAACGCGTCGGGCTTGAGCCATGGAGTCGGGAGTACAACAGCGGTTGCTATCTTCTTTTCCCGGCTCGCTCCACAATCTCAGCATCACGCCAAAAACTTGATAGCCCTGCTCCTTAAGTAATGCAGCTGCAACCGAGCTATCCACCCCTCCGCTCATTGCAATAGCAACTTTCACGTCCTTCATCTTATCGGCCTTTCAACTCTAACGACATTTTTCGGATTTTATGAACCAGTAACGGTAATACGCTTACAAATTTTTCGACATCTTCTTGAGTGGTATATTTACCAACCGTAACCCGCAAAGATCCAAGCGCTAAAGGTGGAGAAATACCCATCGCCAACAGTACTTCCGAAGGTTTTGGATCACCGGTTTTACAGGCCGATCCGGATGAACAGGCAAAACCAGCAGCATCCAGAAGAATCAATAACTGATTTCCATCAACACCCTCAAAAACAAAACTGGCGTGATTGGCCAACCGCAATGTCGGATGCCCTGTCAAGTGGGAGCCTTTGATATTATCTTGTACCGAGGAAATTATACGGTCGCGGAATTGAATCAAGGAGGCGTGTATTTTCAAGCCCTCAGTCTGAGCCAGCTCAAAAGCCTTTGCCATCCCAACAATGTAAGGCACATTTTGAGTGCCCGAACGAATTCCATTCTCTTGCCCCCCACCGGTCAACATGGGAAGTATGGGTGTGCCTTTTCGAATGAACAAGGCGCCAACCCCTTTTGGCCCATAAAACTTGTGAGCGCCAAAAGCAGCCAGATCACACCAATCTTCGAGCCCCTTCAAAGGCAAATGAGCTGCCGACTGGACAGCATCTACATGAAAAGGTACCTGGTAATTTCTGCAAATTTGCCCTAACTCTGCTACCGGGTTGATCGTACCAATTTCGTTATTTCCGTGAATCACCGAAACAATTGCCACATCGCGGTCAATAATTTTTTGGAGGTAATCAGGGTCAACCATTCCAAAGGAGTCAACCCGTAAAAATTCCAGGCGAAAACCAAAATGATCCGCCAGTTGTCGGGCAGTATGAGAAACGGCATGATGTTCAACCGGGGAAATGAGGATCCGATCTGCTCCGTATCTTAATTTCCGCTCGAATGCAACACCTCGTAGAGCCAGGTTATCGCTCTCGGTACCGCAACCGGTAAACACAATTTCACTGGAAGAAACCCCCAATAATCGGGCAATGGTTTCACGGGCACCCTCAAGAGCAGCTTCTGCTTCTTGACCGAAAATGTGAACCGATGATGGATTACCAAATTGTCGGGTGAAATAGGGAAGCATCGCCTCTACCACCCGATCATCTACTGGTGTTGTGGCCGCATAATCAAAATAGATCTTATCCAAAGATGCATTCATCATCACAATCCTAATTCAGACAATCCGTGTAGATTATAGCACGCTTATTCTTGGACATTTATTTTGTGTCTGATTAATCACCTGTTATAATTGAAGGAGATTGTTATTATTCTCACATGCATCTTTCAGGAGGAGAACTCCATGACGACAAAAATCAAGTTCGGAACCGATGGCTGGCGAGGTTTCATCGCCGAAGATTATACCTTTGCCAATGTTCGACGTTGCGCACAAGGATTTGCAAGTTACCTGATTGAAAAAGGTAAACACGGACAGAGTGTTGTCATCGGTCATGATAAGCGTTTTCTCTCAGAGAATTTCGCGCTGGCTGCCGCGGAAGTGATGTGTGGCAACGGGTTTAAGGTGTACTTAACTCAAACCGCTACACCGACTCCGGTGATTGCATTTTCTGTGGTCAATAAAGGCGCAGCAGGCGCTATCAACATTACCGCATCCCACAACCCTCCAACCGACAATGGTTTCAAAGTTCGAGACGAACACGGGGGTGCCGTTGATCCGGAAGGTCTGAAGCAAATCGAGTCCTTAATTCCCGACTCAGAAACCAACGTGAAACGGATTTCAGCAGAAGAAGCCGAAAAGAACCAGTTGCTGGTTCGTTTCGACCCAGCCCCAGCGTACATGGATCATTTGAAATCCCTGATTGATGTGCAGCCCATTCGCGACGCTGGATTAAAAATCCTGGTTGATCCTATGTGGGGCAATGGAGCCGGTTGGTTTCCTCAAATTTTAGCCGGGGGTAAAACTCAGGTCATTGAAATTCACAACCAAAGAAACCCTATTTTCCCCGAAATGTCTCGTCCCGAACCCATTCCACCAAACATTGATGCCGGCTTGAAAGAAACTGTCAAACAAGGCGCGGATGTCTTAATTATCACCGATGGAGATGCTGACCGGGTTGGCGTTGGTGACGAAAACGGCCGCTTTATAAATCAGTTACAGGTTTACGCGCTGCTGGCATTGTATTTACTCGAGGTCAGAGGAGAGCGCGGGCCTATCGTCAAAACCCTTTCAACCACCAGTATGCTTGAAAAACTGGGGAAAATTTATAATATTCCCGTCTACGAAACAGGGGTGGGTTTCAAATATGTCGCTCCAAAATTCCTTGAAACCAACGCGCTAATTGGTGGTGAAGAATCGGGTGGTTATGCTTTCCGTGGTAATGTACCCGAAAGAGACGGAATCCTCGCCGGTTTATATATCCTGGATATGATGGTGCGTTTGAACAAAAAACCATCCGAATTGATTGATTTACTCTTTTCCAAAGTAGGTCCCCATTATTACGATCGGATTGACTCGCGATTTACCGGCGACCGAGCCGAAAAAGAGAAAATGATTCTTGAAGCGAAACCAACAACGATTGGCGGCTTAAAGGTTACTGGTTTAAATACTACTGATGGTTTTAAATTCATGCTGGAAGACGGTGGATGGTTGCTGATACGATTTTCGGGAACAGAACCGATCATCCGCGTATATTGTGAAACGACCCATCAAGATCGCGTAAAACCAATTTTGGAAGATGGCTTAAGACTTGTTGGGTTGCAAAAGTGATCGTTTATCAAGACACACATTGTCATTTGAACCTTAACCAATTTGATAATGATTTGGAGCAGGTCATCCAGCGAGCTCAGCAGCAAGGCGTTAACCGGATTCTAGTACCTGGCATTGATATGGAGACCAGCCGGCGAGCGGTTGAACTTAGTGAAAAGTTTGACCCGGTTTTTGCTGCGATTGGGGTTCATCCCAACAATGCAACTTCGTGGGAAACTGGCAGCCTACCGGGCTTGCGAGAACTGTGCAGCCATCCAAAGGTAGTTGCCATTGGCGAAATTGGTTTGGATTACTACCGTGATTTTGCCGAGCCGACCCTTCAGATGGAAATTTTTACATCTCAACTGGATCTGGCATTGGAAACCTCTAAACCCGTAGTGATCCACAACCGAAATGCCTTACACGATCTTATGCCCATTCTCTCCGAATGGGTAAGCAGATGGCATCGGTCGGATAAAACCCAAGGAAAAAAGCCGGGTGTTCTTCACGCTTTTGACGGTGACCTTGAAAGCGCCATTCAAGCCATCAATTTCGGTTTTTACATTGGAGTAGCTGGGCCGGTCACATTTTCCAATGCCAAAGAGCGCCAAAGAGTCACAAAAGCAATTCCATTACAAGCGATGATTGCCGAAACCGATGCTCCCTATCTGGCGCCTCATCCTTTTCGCGGAAAGCGGAATGAGCCGGCATGGGTAAGTCTGGTTGTCCAAAAAATCTCAACGCTTAAAGGGCTTTCGCTGGAAGAAACTACCCTTACGCTAGTGGATAACGGTAACTACTTATTTGGATGGAGATCGTCTGATTGAGCACTACAACATCCTTTATCATTCCCGTACAGGAACAGATCCATCAAGTGGAGAACTTGATGGAATCTCAAGCCGAAGGTCACCATGCCGACTTACAAGCCGCCCTGAGGCATATAATTACATCCGGTGGAAAACGCATTCGCCCCACCGTCACTTTACTGGTTGGAAGAATGTTAGGCGCAGCGCAGGATAAGTTGATCACACTGGCCGCGGCCATTGAACTGTTACATACCGCCACTCTTGTCCACGACGATTTGATTGACGGGGCACTTTTACGTCGCGGTATCCCGACTCTCAATTCGCAGTGGTCGCCTGGCGCAACCGTTTTAACAGGAGATTTTCTTTTTGCACGGGCAGCCAAACTGGCTGCAGATACCGAATCCATACCGGTAATGAGCCTGTTTTCCAGTACACTCAGCGTCATCGTCAATGGAGAAATTTCTCAACTGTTTTCCAGCCGCTGCCAGGCAGACCGGCAAGGCTATTATCAGCGAATTTATGCTAAAACCGCCTCATTGTTCGAAACATCAGCCACATGTGCTGCGTTGATCAGCCCTGTTACGGAAGAAACCATCCAGACCATTCGAACCTACGGCTTCAATATTGGGATGGCTTTCCAGATTATGGACGACGTCCTTGACTTCATCAGCGACCCGTCCAAGTTGGGTAAACCGGTCGGGAGTGATTTAAAACAGGGTTTAATCACCCTCCCCACCATTTACTACATCGAAAATCATCCAGAAGATGAAATGGTTCAACAAATTTTAGATGGGCACTGCCCGCATTATGAAGAAGAGATCCAGAGCCTGGTTGAGCGTATTCGCAACAGCCCGTCAATTGACCAATCTATTGCCGAAGCAGAACGTTATGTCAATGAGGCATTTTTGTGCTTACAAAAGTTACCGCCTTGTCCTGAAAGAACTCACCTGGAAGAATTGACCCTTTACATTACCCGCCGGGAGCTTTAACCCGAGACGAAAAAGGGGCTGTCTGGAAAGAACATCTAGGCAGCCCTTTTGGTAAGGAAAAACAGGTCAAATAAACCCGTTTTGACCAGCAAAAAAAATTGGCTGTTGATCAGGCAGCCAATTTTCGTAGATTGTGGGCTATGCTTACCAGCCCCCACTCGGTTTTGACCTTCTCTAACCCGCGCAGGTGGAATCGCCGGAAAGCCATGTTGTGTTTGATCTGTCCAAAAACCGTCTCGACCTCAATCGAGCGTGCAGCGCGCAGCCGCTGTCCCTCCGCGCTGGTCAGGTTCTCGCGTGCTTTGCGGCGGTATTCCAGTAAGCGGAAGGAGATGCGCATCTTGCGGTTGCCCGTGGCTCGGGTGCACTGGCTTCGCAGCGGGCATTCGGCACAGTCGAAACATTCGTAGGTGTGCCGCTGGCTCTGGTAGCCGTTGTCGCTGGTGTAGCGGGAGGTGTACTGAAAATGCAGGCGTTTGCCCGCCGGGCAGATAAAGGTGTCGCTAGCTGGGTCATAGGCAAAGTGTTCGGCACGGAACTGGTGAGCCCGCAGCACCTGCGGGTTGCGGTAGCGGTGGGTATCCTGGTAGAAGGTGTTGTACTTGAGGAAGTTCTCGACATGGTGCTGCTCCA
>NZ_LGHJ01000024.1 GCF_001306055.1 Bellilinea caldifistulae
CAGCAGATAAGGTTGACCCATCACATAAGGTTTGAAGACAGGAGCGGCAGGTTTTCTTTTCATGCCCCCATTGAATCACGTTTCTCCTAAAAAGAAAAGGGCTGTCCCTTACTTTTTGGACAGCCCCCTTATCCCTGTTGTTCTACACCCTTGTGGGCGCATGGGTCGGCATGGGGGTGCATTGGCTGCACTTGCGCCGGAGTAGCTCTACTTAACTGCTGTTGCGGTTCTTGTCATGTCTCCCGGTAATTCACGCTGGTGTCTGGCAGCCCAGTTTCCCTTTTGTGGAAGAAACCAGATGACCCTTTAAGGTTTTCCCTTCCCCAATTCGGTATAATGAAATTGGGCCGAGCCATTACTGCCTGGGAAAGGAGGCTGAAATGTACGTTACCATTCTCTCCGGTCATGTCAGCCACGAAAACTGGACCACGCTGCAAAAAGCCTATCAGGAAAAAGTAACCCGCCACCCGCCGCGCGGTTTGGTTGAATCTACGCTGGTGCAGAGTGAGGACGACCCGACCCTGTGGCACATCATCTCCTTCTGGCAAAGCAAGGAAGCCTTCCAGCAGGCTGAAGATGAGGACGAGGCCAGCCTGTGCGTGCGGTTGTTCTGCGATGCCGGCGGGGTGCCCACCCGCCGCCGCTACGCGGTCGCGGCACGGTATGTGCGGGTCTAGACGGATTCAGGTCAGTTCGATGGCAACATGAACGCATGGTTGGAGCGGCTGGTCGCGCTGGAAAGTGAGGTAGAGTACAAAACTCCTCCACGGCGCGGGGAGGGGGAATTTTGTTTTCAACCGGGCAGTTTACCGGTGCTGATTTCGGCTCCGCACGGCGCCGCCCACACCCGTCATGGGCGGTTGAAGGAAGAGGACGATTTTACCGCCGGCATGGCGCGGTTGTGCGCGGAACTGAGCGGCGCGCATGTCCTGTATGCGTGGCGGAAATCGGCTACCGACCCGAATTACTACCCGGATGTGCCCTATAAGCAAGCCCTGCGGGAAATAGTCCGCCGTTTTGGAATTGGATTTGTGCTCGACCTGCACGGCTGTGCGGCTTATCGTGATTTTGGGATTGGGGTGGGGACGATGCAGGGGCAGAGCCTGCCATGCGAGTTTCGCCGTTTGATTTTGAAGGTGCTGTATCACCACGGTTTTCGCACGGGCGGGGGCTGGCTTTCGCGGGTGGACGTGGATCGCACCTTCACCGCCGGCAATGGCAGCCGGCAGGAAACGATTACCCGCTTTGTTTCCCAGCGGTTGGGGGTGCCGGCCGTTCAGATTGAACTCAATTCCTACTTGCGGGTGGTGCGCCGTCGTCCGCAGGCATCCGAACGCAATCCGTTTGAGGGCGATCCGGAGATGATTGAACGCACCATCCGCCTGCTGGTCGGGTTGGTGCGGGCGGTTGCGCGCTTCGGCGCTTCGGATGGCTTTGGCGGGGTCAGCCCAACAAAACTGTAGGGATGGGTTTGCCCGCTCTCTGATATAATCGGCTGCGTAGAATGAATATGATCCGCAGGTTATTTAGCCCGGCTCAGCCGGTGCCGGCTGAACTCCGGCGCAATTTTTTGCACCTTTACCTTGATATTGCCTGGTGGGGTTTGCTCAACGGCAGTATTCTGGTCTTTTTGGGGGTATACGCTTCGCGATTGGGCGCCAGCACCTTTCAACTGGGGTTGTTGACGGCCTCTCCTGCGCTGATGAATCTGCTTTTTACCTTCCCGGCGGGTAGCCTGCTGGAGCGTAAACCGGTTGCCCGCGTAACGCGCTGGTCAGCCCTCCTGATGCGCCTTTTCTACTTTTTACTCATTCCGCTGCCGGTGCTGCTGCCGGCCGGTACCCAGGTGTGGGTCATTCTGGCGATCACGCTGCTGATGAACATCCCCGGCACGCTGATTGCGATTGCCTTCAACGCTTTTTTTGCCGAGGCCGTGCCGCCCGAATGGCGAGGTCAGGTAGCCGGGGTGCGCAACGCGCTGTTCTCGATCACTACGATGGTAACGGCGCTGACGGTGGGGTTGATTTTAGACCGAACCCCCTTCGCCATTGGCTACCAGATTGTGTTTGGGATCGGCGCTTTTGGGGCAATGATGAGCGCCTTCCACCTGTGGCTGGTGCGCCTGCCGGACAAGCCCGCGGTGGCACCGTCATTCAATGGGATTCAAAAAGAGTTGCGGGCGGCTGAAAAGGCGCCGTTGAAGGCGCTGCGTTTGCAGGCCCTGCGGCTGGATGTGTTGAGCGGGGCTTTTGGACGGCTGCTGGTGCTGATTTTTGTGTATCAATTGGGGGTGTACCTGATCGGCCCGGTGGTGCCCAAGTACCAGGTGAATGTGCTGCAATTGAGCGATGTGACCATCAGCCAGGCCAGTGCGCTGTTTTGGGTGGCGCATTTCATCGGCTCGTTGCAGAGCCGGCGGCTTTCGCAGCGATGGGGTTTTCAACGGATGACCGGCTGGGGGTTGATGATCGTCACGATCACCCTCGTCATGTTCACCTTCAGTTTCCAGCGCTGGATTTATCTGCTGCACTCGCTGATCGGCGGAATCGGCTGGGCGTGGATTGCGGGGGGGCTGATCAACTTTGTGCTGGAGCGCATTCCCGCCGATGATCGGCCTTCTCATCTGGCGTGGTTCAACCTCATCAATAACGCAGCGGCGTTGTTATGCGGGCTGCTTGCTCCGTTGATTGCTGGCTGGATCGGTATGGCGGCTACCCTGTTGCTGGCGGCTGCGCTGCGACTGGTGGTGGGGGTGGTGCTGTGTGCCCGTAAACCGATCCAACTACCTCGTTGGAAGCCGGCGCGAGAAAAACCGCTATCTTGAAAAGTGCGGCCGGTTAAAAACGCGTCGGCCATCAAAACCGCCCGGTTCTCATCACCGCGTAGAATGACTGCGTCATTTTTTCGTCGCAATTGTTTTGTTTTTAGAACAAATGTGTTATCATGGAGAAAATCGGTTTGAGGAATATTGCCCATGTCTGCTTTGAAGCATTTTGACGCGGAGATCATCCTGTCGCGCCGCGAGGCTCGCCGTTTTATGCTCTGGCAGCAGTACTTGCTGCCCGCTCATTCGCTGGAGGGCAAAGAGGGCATTCGGAGTTACTATCAGCGGGTGGGCTGCGTCCAGTTTGATCCGGTCAATGTGGTCGGGTGGAGCCCGCATCTGGTTTTGCAAGCCCGCGTGCGGGATTATCAACCGCACTGGCTGGAAGAATTATTGTACCGGGAACGGCGCTTGTGGGATGGGTGGGATAAAGTCCAGTCCATTTACCCGGTGGAGGATTATCCCTTTTTTGCCTTGCGGCGTGAGGAAAACCGCCGAAACCACTGGCTGCCTCATGAGCAGGTACTCCAATTTCAACCCCGTGTGCTGGATCTGATTCGCCAGCGGGGGGCGCTTTCATCCCTGGATTTAGAAACGAGCCATCACATAGACGGCTGGTGGGGGGTGCCGGTGCGGGTGGAACGGGCCGCTCTGGAAAACCTGTATAACATGGGCGAAATCGGCATTCACCACCGGGTGGGAACCCGCCGCTATTTCGACCTGACCGATCGTTTACTGCCCGCCGAAATTCACGCAGCAAAATCGCCTTTTGACCGGCTGGAGGATTATCATGACTGGCATGTCCTGCGGCGGGTTGGCGGGATGGGGCTGGCTTCGCCAATGGCCGGTGAGGCGTGGGGAGGAATTTTGGGCATGAAAAGCCAAGAACGGCTGACCAGCCTGCGCCGGCTGGTGGAGCGGGGTGATTTGATGGCAGTCGGGGTTGAGGGGCTGGAGGGAAAATTATTGTTTTTGCGCCGCGGTGACTGGCAGGCGTGGCAGGACAACAGAGGGGTGAACAGCGAAGCGGATCGGGTTATTTTTTTGCCGCCGCTGGATAACCTGCTCTGGCAGCGCGAAGTCATCCGCTGGTTGTTCGATTTCCACTACATCTGGGAGGTGTATAAACCGCCCGCCACCCGCCAATTTGGGGCGTATACCCTGCCGGTCTTGCTGGGCGAGCAATTCATTGCCCGGTGTGATGCTGTGCTGGAACGCCGCTCCAAAACGCTGAACATACGCGGCTGGTGGTGGGAATCCGGTGTGAACAAGGGAGATGGACGTTTGCGGGCGGCGGTGCGGAATGGGCTAACGGCTTTTCAGGCCGCGTTGGGGGCGGAGAAAGTGGAGATTGGCGCTGATTTGGATGTGGTGTAGAACCCTTTTTAGATTCGGTCGTCCCCTTTACTGCTGGTAAGCGGGTAAGCGTGGCTCGGTCTGCTCTTCGTCCAGAATGAGCGCTACGAAATTTTCAACCACCTGCGGATCGAACAAAATGCCAGCCTGCTCTTGCAGGTAAGCCAGGGCTTTTTCCACGCTCCACGCCTGACGGTAGGGGCGGTCGTTGGTCAGAGCGTCCCACACATCCACAATCGCAAAGATGCGCGCATACAGCGGAATTTGTTCGCCTTTCAAGCCGCGCGGGTAACCGCTGCCATCCCAACGCTCGTGATGGCAGTAGATCACATCCATTGCGCCTTTCAGGAAGGGGATTTTGGAAAGCAGATTGTAAGCAAATTGGGGATGCTGGCGCATGATGTCCCATTCTTCATCGTTCAACGGGCCGGGTTTGTTGAGAATGGCATCCGGCACGGCCATTTTGCCAATATCATGCAGCAGAACACCGTAGCGCAAGTCCTCCAATTGTTTTTCGTTCAAACCCATCCGCCGCCCCAGCCGTTCGCTGAGTTCCAGCATGCGTTCGGAGTGGCCCTGCGTCTCTTTGTCGCGCAGTTCAAGCGTGGCCGACCAACCTTCAATGGTGGCACGGTAAGCCTGCTGCAGTTCTTGATAAGCGCGTTGAATGTCCTGTATCATTTGAGTGTGATCCAGGGCGATGGCGGTTTGAGAGGCAAGCGTCTGGAAGAACGCCCGCCATTCATCGCCGGGGGTAAAAGGTTTGTGGGCAAACACTTCCAGAATGCCGTAGCGTTTGCCATCCACGAGCATGGGCGCCGCGGCGTAAAACTGGTAGGGAACAAAGCCGCTGAAACGGCTGGTCAACCAGTGAGACAGTTCACCGGTAACCAAGCGGTTGATGACCAGCGGCGTTCCGCGCCCCAGCGATTCTTCAGCTTCTTTGACCTCGATTTGAGCCGAGATGGGCATGATTTGAGCCAGATTGAAACCGCGGCTGGCATAGGGCAGCAGGTAACCCGGCAAACTTTCGGTGAGGATATTGACTGCATCCACCCTCAGAGCAGTTTTGATGGTGCTTAAGATGATTTCCATCTTCTCGTCAGAGGTTTGCGGGCTTGTGATGGTGGTATCAATCTCACGCAGGGTCTTCAAACGCTCCAGCAGCAGGTTGGATTCCTGCAAATGCTGCTGGATTTTTTCCTCATTTTTGCGGGCTTCGGTAATATCCTGTCCGATGCGCGCCATGCCGGCCACCGAACCATCCGGGTTGCGAATGAAGGTGTTGTTCCACGCAATCAGCCGTTTTTCGCCGGTTCGGGTGATTAACCAGGATTCTTGCTGGTGTTCGATCTTTTCCTGCTGAATGTGCTGGCGGTAGCGGGCACGGCGTTTCTCGCGTTCGGCGGGCAGCACAAAGCGCTCGAACCAGTCGCATTGCAGTACTTCCTGCCAGTTCCAGCCGGTCAGTTTGAGGAAGTATTCATTGCTGAAGATGACTTTACCATCGGTATCGAGGATGACCGCAATCAGTTTCATCCTTTGCAGCATTTCGCGGTACTGACGTTCAGAAGCTGCAAGGGCGTGATGGTAGCGTCCCAGGTCTTGAATCATCTGGCTGAGCGCCAGCCCTAACTGGCTCAATTCATCCCTCCCGCGCACCGGGATGGTGATCGAATAATCCCGATTCTCGCGAAAACGGTTGATCGAACCGATGATGGCGAATAAGCGGGAGGTGAAGGTGTGACTGAAGAAAAGCCACGAGGCACTTCCCATGATGACGGCCAGAACCGCGAGGAAGAGAAGAAACTGGCGGAAGTTATTCAATCCGACCTGATAGATTTGCGGTTGTTTGCTCACTTTCATGATCAGATACGGCTCACCGCGCAGGGTGTTGAGCAGGGCGTATCCGCTGATTTTCTGGGAGGGGGATGGCTGTGATGGCTGAAAGACCAGGAGGGGTTCACCGGTGTTACCCATGTGTTCAAGCGAGCTGCGGAAATCGGCCGGAAGTTGGGGATTGGCAACGGTTTCGACTTCGATGGAAAGCAGGGTGGCTTTTTCCAACTCGGCCACCCG
Source organism: Bellilinea caldifistulae (assembly GCF_001306055.1). Classification (GTDB taxonomy): domain Bacteria; phylum Chloroflexota; class Anaerolineae; order Anaerolineales; family Anaerolineaceae; genus Bellilinea; species Bellilinea caldifistulae. The sequence goes on from NZ_LGHJ01000024.1 coordinate 6,260, forward strand.
CAGGTCGTTCAAATACCGCCCGATGACGATCAGTCCGGCCGGCTGACCGACGGCATCATTGCGCAAAATGGCGCGGCTGGCAAACACCAGCGGCCCGAACTGGGTGGAAATCAGCCCCGCCTGTTCAAAATCGGGCTTTGGTGGCAGGGAACCGAGCAGGTTTTGAAAGATTTGCCGGTCTACATCGGGCGGAAGCGGAATGGTATTCAAAGTCAGTGGGTTGACTGAAAATTCCGCAACCCGGCGGAAATTGATGTCGTAAAAGATCATGACATCCACCCCAAGACCCGCGAAAGTGGTGGGGGTCAGGTTGTCCTGAACAAAAGCCGGGTTCTTCCCTTTGATGAAATAATAAGTTTCATCCCAGTAGCCCCAATCGGCGGCGGTGTTGCTGAGGAATTCCGCATCTCTTTGCAGGATGGCTTCAACCCGGTTGAGGTCTTGCCGGAGGAGGTTTTCTTCCAGTGACCGGTAATGATGGAGAAACAGTTGATTGGAAATTAAAATCAGGCTGAGGATGGAAATTCCCCCCGCCAGCAACGAAAAGAGAAGGATGCGGTTACGAAGCGTCATGAGGACATCCCGGACAACTTGAAAAGGGTGGCAATTTTTGGGATGATTTCACTCAAATGAACCGGCACTGTCCTATGATTATCGTCCAATTCGATTAAAGATTGATAAAGAATAACTTACAAAATCCTTACAATTTCATTACAGAAAGGTTCTTTTCTCTTGACAAATCGGAATTGCAGATCGGCGGTTGAGGGAACCCGGGCTCGCCCTCAGGCGTCTTATGGATGTTGAAAGCCCTCTGGCGAGTCAAAAGGAGGATGGAATGAGTACCCCGAAAAAGATGTGTTTCGTCATGCTGGCTGCCGTGTTAATCCTCAGCGCTTGTGCACCGGTAGCCACAATCGTGCCGCCGCAGCCTACCGCTGAGCCAACCCCCAAGGAGAATGGTATGGATGAGAGCGCTTTACTGATTTCCTCACGCCCGCGCAACACTGCCCCGCCCAGTGGGGATGTTGCCCTGCGCGAACTGGTCAACGGCAATACCGCTTTTGCGTTAGATCTTTACCAGCGGCTTGCCGAAAAACCCGGCAACCTGTTTTACTCGCCTTACAGCATTTCGCTGGCACTGGCGATGACCTACGCCGGGGCGCGCGGAGAGACCGAGCGGCAAATGGCGCAGACTCTCCGGTTCGGCCTGCCGCAGGCACAACTCCACCCGGCTTTTAACATGCTGGATCTCAACCTGCGCCCGCCGGAGCAGAAACCCGCCAGCGAGGATGAGCAGCCGTTTCAGCTGAACATTGCCAACTCTCTATGGGGGCAGGCCGGGTTCGATTTCCTGCCGGAGTTTCTGGACTTGCTGGCGGAAAACTACGGGGCGGGGATGTACCGGGTGGACTACAGCGAGCCGGAAACCGCCCGCCAACGGATCAACGGCTGGGTTGAAGAACAGACCAGGCAGAAAATCAAGGATCTGATTGCTCAGGGCATGCTCAACCCCATGACGCGGCTGGTGCTGGTCAATGCCATTTACTTCAAGGGGGCGTGGGTCTATCCCTTTGACAAAGAAAGCACTCGTGATGCTCCCTTCACCCTGCTGGACGGTAGTCGGGTGAATGTGCCGATGATGTACCTTGCCAAAGACTTGCTTTACCTGCGCGGCAAGAACTACACGGTGGTGCGCCTGCCCTACCGCGACAGCCCGATGGGCATGACCATCATTGTGCCGGACGAGGGTCAATTTGAGGAGGTTGAAAGAGCCCTTACCCCTCAATTGCTGGAGGAAATTCGCTCCAACTTCTCGCTGGCAGCAGTGCGTTTAGCCATGCCCAAATTCAAGATGGAAACCAGTTTCAACCTGAGTCAGACGCTGGCGGAGATGGGCATGCCGGCGGCTTTTGACCGTTCCCTGGCGGATTTTTCCGGCATGACCGGGCGTAAAGACCTGTTCATCTCGAACGTGGTGCATAAAGCCTATGTGGATGTGAACGAAGAAGGTACCGAAGCAGCCGCAGCCACGGCAGTGATCATGGAACTCAAAGCCATGCCGATGAATGAAGTGGAGTTGACAATAGACCGTCCGTTTCTGTTCTTCATTGAAGACCGGGAAAGCGGGACGCTGTTGTTTGCCGGGCGGGTGGTTGACCCGCGTTAGGCACTCGGCAGGCTCATTCAGGCTGGCGGAGTTCCCGCCAGCCGATTTCTGCTTCAAAAGCGCGCGATTCGCTGCCGTTCAGGCTGCCGCATACGACATGGGTGAGCGGGTGGGCTGAACGGGTTCCCACGGCCAGAGTCACACTTGCGCCGGGCAGCACCTCGTGGTTGTAGTTGATTTGCAGCCAGGCCGGCTGGTAGCGGCGGTAATGTTCCGGTGGGAAGCAGTCGCAAATCCATTCGACATAGCGGGCGTTGTTGACGTGATTCATCAGGTCGAGGTCGCTGTAAGCAGCCTGACGAGTCAGAATGGGGGTCATTTCAGGCGGCAGGCCGATTTTTTCCAGATTTTCATTCAGCGTGCATAAACCCTCATTGGGCGGCAGACTGCCCGGCAGGCTGTTTGGCAACAACATGCGCCGTTTGTTGGGGTCAATCAACAGCCACGCCGAGGTTGCCACCGCAAGCCGTTTGCCGGAGCCCAGGGTAAATAAAAAATCACGCGTGAAGAAGATTTTTTGCTGAATGCCCCTGGGAAAGGTTTGCAGGATAATTTTGTCGGGAATGGTCGGAAAGGCCTCAAAGCGGATTTTGAGGCGGGAGAGAACCCAGATCATCCCTTTTGCGATCATATCGGGATAATCGTACCCCAGATTGCGAGCATGGTTGGCGGCGGCTTCTTCCATGGCGTGGAAAAAAGCGGCTGGCTTCCAGCGATTATTGAGGTCGGTTTCAAAGACACGCACGCGAAGTTGTTCGCACCAAATCGGCTGAGGAAGGGTTGAAGTGGGGGGCATGGCAATCCTGCAAATATGAGGAAAGTAAAGATGGGTAAATTGTACTTCAAAATGAAAATGATGCCCGTAACGGATTTACTGCTTTGGCGTCATAATAATAGCGTGATAGATGAAGAGAAACGCCTGCTGGAAGGTGCCCGCCGCTTTGACCTGGACTGTCTTGCGGCAATTTACGACCGTTACAGTGATGGTCTGTACGGCTATGTAGTCCGTTTGCTGGGCAACGCTGATCTGGCGGAAGAGTGTGTCTCGGAGACCTTTGCCAGATTTTTACAGGCGTTGCATAACGGCGGCGGGCCGCGCAATCACCTGAAAGCCTACCTGTACCGGATTGCCCACAACTGGGTTACCGATCAGTTCCGCCGTCAGCCGACAACGATGGAATTGAGCGAGAATCTCGGCGGGGATGAAAATGATGATGCGGACGGAGCATTGCAACTTGAACAGGAAAAACAACGGCTGCGGGCAGCCTTGCAGGCGCTCACCCCGGATCAACGGCAGGTGATTCTGCTGCGTTTTTTTGAAGGATGGGAAAATGATCAGATTGCAGCGGCGGTTGAAAAGCCGGTTGGCGCGGTGAAAGCTTTACAGCATCGCGCCGTTGCCTCACTGCGCCGCTGGTTGGGAGAAGACGAGAGGGAGTGGAAGCATGGCGAAGAGTGACGAAATGAATGAAAAATGGAGGGAGCGTTTGGACATCTTGAAGGATGTCCCGCCGCGCGATGCTCAACGTGCGGCAGAGAGTCGGGCTGTCTATCTGGAACGCGCCAGACAACTGGCAGAGACCGTATCTGGATCCCCGAAACGGCGTCCTTTAACCAAAGGGATGTGGATACCCTTGATCTTTTGGAAACGAAAGGAGCGGTCTCTGATGGTCAATCCAATTCTTGCTTTGGTACTGGTACTTTCCCTGGTATTTGGGGGGGGAGGGGCAACCGTGGCTGCGGCCCAATCCAGCCTTCCTGATCAGCCTCTTTATGGACTGAAACTCTGGAGCGAGGATGCCCGTCTCAGTTTCACCAACCAGCCGGAAAACGGCTGGCAGGTGGCTTTGCAATTTGCTGAGCGGCGGATTGCTGAAATTCGGGCGATGATCGAGGCCGGTAAACAACCGGATGAAGCCCTGCAAACCCGCTACGAGGCTCAGCTGGAACAGGCGCTGCGCTATGCCCAAAACCTGCCGGATGAGCAGGCTTTGCGGGCTTTGGAACAAATCCGCCAACGGTTGCGCCTGCAAGAGGAGCAGATGAGCCAATTGCCTGCCAATCAGGCGGTGGTTGTACAGACCCGAAAAATGATTCAACAGCGCTTGGAGTGGGTGGAAAACGGGCTGCAAGAACCGCAGCAGTTCCGTCAGCGGATGCAGCAACGCCAACTTCCGAATGAGGTTCCTCCGGCTCAGCCGGGCGGCGGCAAGCCGTGGACGGACGAGACGCCCACACCGGGCAGCGGCTACGGGCCGGGCGGAGCCGGCACTGGCAACCCGTGGACGGACGAGACGCCCACACCGGGCAGCGGCTACGGACCGGGCGGAGAAGGCACTGGCAACCCATGGACGGACGAGACGCCCACACCGGGCAGCGGCTACGGACCGGGCGGAGAAGGCAGCGGCAACCCGTGGACGGACGAGACGCCCACACCGGGCAGCGGCTACGGACCGGGCGGAGAAGGCAGCGGCAACCCATGGACGGACGAGACGCCCACACCGGGCAGCGGCTACGGACCGGGCGGAGAAGGCAGCGGCAACCCATGGACGGACGAGACGCCCACGCCGGGCAGCGGTTATGGTCAGCCGGGTGGACCGGGGGATACGGGCGGCGGTGGCGGTAAAAAGCCGTAAGTCACTAACGGTATGGGCTCATTTCTTCGTGCGGGCGGCGAATTCTTTCAGCGCCGCCCGCGCGGCGTGATAGCCAGCCATGCCGTGCACTCCGCCGCCGGGCGGAGTGGAGGCGCTGCACAGATAGACCCCTTTGAGCGGGGTTCGGTAGGGGTTGAGGCTGAAGACCGGGCGGGTGAATAGTTGAGTCAGCGTTTGGGCGCCGCTGTTGATGTCGCCGCCAACGTAATTGGGGTTGTAAGCCTGCATGTCGCTGGCGGTAAAAGTGTGCCGGGCGAGGATGCGCGCTTGGAAACCGGGTGCAAACCGTTCAATCTGGTCTTCGATGGCGGCGAGGTAATCCTCCCGGCTGCCATGCGGGACGTGGGCATACGCCCAGGCGATGTGTTTGCCGGGCGGGGCGCGGTGCGGGTCAAACGGGGTGGGCTGCACCAGAATCACAAACGGTGGAGCGGGACTTTTCCCGTTCCAAACCGCCCGTTCGGCATGGGCGATTTCTTCGAATGTGCCGCCGAGATGGATGGTCAAGGCTCGACGGGCGTTATCGGCTTTCCAGGGGATGGGTGCATCCAGCGCCCAATCTACTTTGAAAATGCCCGGCCCGTAACGGTAGCGGCTCAACGATTGGCGGTAATGCGCGGGCAGACGGTCGCCGACGATGCGCAGTACCTCGCGAGGGGTCAGGTCGAGCAGGATGAGGCGGGCGGGCGGCAGTTCATCCATATGGTTGATCTGCCAGCCGGTACGGATTTCCCCCCCTAATCGCTGCAGGTGTTCACCCAGTGCACCGGCCAGGCGGGCCGAACCGCCCTGTGCCAGCGGAAAGCCGCTGGTGTGGGCGAGCATGTGCAGTACCAAACTAAAGGCGGCTGTGGCGGGCAAGTCCAGCGGCAGAATGGCATGGGCGGCCATGCCCGCAAAGAGGGCGCGTGCCGGGGGTGTGCGGAAAGCCAGCCGCGCCATCCAGGCAGCCGGAAGCAGGGCTAACGGCGCAAAACGCGCCGCAGCCAGCGGGTGGCGCGGCGGAAGAGGGAAGGGGCCGAGAAAATCGCTCAGCAGGTGATTTGCTGAGTGCACCAGGGGGGTCATCAGCCGTTGGTAGGCATTTCCATCCCGGCCGAGGCCGGCAGCGGTTTCTTTAATTGACCGGCTGATGGTGAGAGCCCGGCCATCATTCAGCGGGTGTGCGACCGAATAAGGTGCATAAACCCAGCGCAGGCCGTAATTGGCGAGGGGCAGGGAGGAGAGAAAAGGAGAGTTCACCGCCAGGGCGTGGACGGTGGCGCATGGATCATGGATGAAACCGGGCAGGGTCAGTTCGGCGCTGCGTAAACCGCCGCCAACATCATTGGCAGCCTCAATCACCAGCACTTTCAAGCCATTTTGTGCCAGGTGGATGGCGGCTGCCAATCCGTTTGGCCCGCTCCCGACGATGATGGCGTCCCAGTGGTTCTTTGAAGAAATCAGCATGACCGGGTGGGGGTTACTCGGGCTGCGGGGCGGATTCTGGCTGCCACTGGATCACTTCGATACCGGCTTGTTGGAGAAATTGCAGGGCGATTGGGTCAATCCGGTAGGGTTCGCGATAGACCAGCCGTGCAATGCGGGCATTGATCAGCATTTTGGTGCAGTTCAGGCAGGGGAAGTGGGTTACATAACAGACCGAATCGCGGGTGGCCAGCCCAAATACAGCCGCCTGAATGATGGCGTTCACTTCGGCGTGTACCGTGCGCACACAATGACCATCCACCATCAGATGTCCCACATCGTCGCAATGCTCCAAACCCGCCGGCGAGCCGTTGTAACCGGTGGAGATGATGTGCTTTTCACGCACCAGCACCGCACCGACCTGAGCGCGGTCACAGGTGCTGCGCAGAGCCACATCCTCGGCTATTTTCATGAAGTAGGAATCCCACGAGGGGCGGGGCATAAACTTATTGTAGAGAAGTTGAGCGGCGATGTCAAATGGATCGTACTCTTATTCTTGATGCCGCTCACCTCAAAGCGAAGTATCCCATTTCTTATGCGGATGCGTTCGTAGTGGCATTGGCAAGCCGTGAGGGTGCGGTCATTTTGACCGGCAATCCTGAATTCGAAACAGTTCCGGATATTGTTCGAATCGAGTGGCTGGGAAACAATCACCTTTAGCTTGAATTCGGGATAATGATGTTGATGTAATCCAGAACGAAGTGACGTTTGCGCCACATTGCATGGGGCGAAGGCAGGCGGTAATCTCCCTTACTTGTGCGGTTGGTGAGAAGGTGAGGAAATTTGCCGCGAGAGGATTGAATAGCCTGCCGACGGGCTGAGGGTGGCGAATGCGATTGAAGCCGAGCCGGATTGGCAGGTAACCCATCATCGTAAAGATTTTCTCAGTTATCTTGAAGGGATTGTTGCTTTTCGGGTACGAAAGCAGGAAGATTTTGGGAATGGTTAAGGAGCGATTTCCTTTCGAGTCTGTTTAGAAGGTTGTGAGAAAGGTTATAATTTCGAGCATGGCAACCAAACAAGAGTCCTACGGTTCGCTTTCGATTCTGCTCACTTTGGGGCTGTTTATATGGGTGTTGTTGATGTACACCTTCCTGCACGAGGGTGGTCATGCCCTGGTGGCGTGGCTTTCGGGCGGAAGCGTGTATGTGTTTGACATCAACTTTTTCAACCTGGGGGCGCATGTACGCACCAGCGCAGAACTCAACCGTACCGGTGAGATTTTTAACAGCCTTGCCGGTATGGGGCTGCCGCTGCTGGTCTGGCTGGGGTTTATGCTGATTGCGCCACGGCGGGCAAGTCCGCTGGTGGAAACCCTGAAAATCATCTCGTCTGCCGGTGTGATCGGCTCGCTGATCCCGTGGGTAATTATTCCGCTGATTTACGCCAGCGGCGGCGGGCCGGTCAGTGATGATGCGGCGCGGTTTTTGCAGTACTCTGCTTTCAATCCAAACTGGGTGGCGGCATTTTTTGCTGTGATGATTTTTGGCATGTATCGTCTTGCGCGGGCGCGAATCGGCAATTCAGGCGCACTGCGAGATTTGATCCTGAACAACGCGGATGAAGCTGGGCTGGGCTGGCAGCAAAACCGCCGCTTCTACCTGACGCTGCTGATCAGCGCCGGGTTGGTGCTGAGCATGACCGTATTGATCAACGGATTGGGCGGCGGTGGACGTGCGGTGCAGCCCCTGCCGGAGGGGTATCAATTCATCCGGCGGGTGGAGCTCGGTGGCGGGGATCAACAGGACGAGGTGATTGCGGTGTTTACCCGCTGGTTGGGGAGCGGCGGGATACTGCTGGATTTGGATGGAGTGAAATGCGAATTGCTGGATGTGCGTCTGGCAGGTGATAACGGTTTTGAAGAAAGGCTGCTGTACGGCGAGGAATTCACTTCTGAGCGGGGGCGCGTGGAGTACACCAAAGACCTGCCACCCGGCGAGTACCGCATCTACCTGACCACACGAGGCGGTGTTGGCGTGCTGACGGTTTACCTGCGTGGGCGGTGAGGCGAGTTCAGCGCGGCGGGTTAATTTGCCACAGGATTAACTTGCCGGTGGAGTCCAGCGAAGCCAGCCAGCGTCCATCCGGTGAAAAGCGCACACTGATGACACTTTCTGTGTGGCCGGTGAGTGTTTCGACCACGTTCATGTCGCTGGTGGTGTAGATATCCACCCGGTCAGCCACTCCAACTGCCAGAAGCCGGTCATCCCATGAGAATTCGAGCGCATAGGGCATAGCATCCTGGCGCAGGCGGAGGAGTTCCTGCCCCAGAACGGCATCCCAGACGAACAAAATAGGGGCATATTCGTTGTCTATCGTACCGCCGGCTGCACTGACCAGCAGGGTGTCTCCGCGCGAGCGAGCAAAGGCGGTGACAAAGTCCTCGTGATCCAGAGAGGGATAGAGGGTTTCGCTGGGGATGTTCTGCAGTTGAATGCGGGCGCGGGCAGACCAGGCCAGGTCAAGGATATTTTCGGCAATGCGCACATCATAAACCGGGGCAGCGGTTTGGAAGCCACGCACGGTTTTGAGCGGGGTGAGGTTTTGCGGGTTGTAGAGATGGGCGGCCCATTCTTCGTTGGAGCCGATGACCAGCAGCAATCCATCCGGCGAGAAGTGAACCGGGCCGATCAAGAAGTCAGTGGCGAGAGTACGCTGCTCACCGTTGGTAATGTCGGTGAAGCGCAGGGTTTGCTGGTCGAGGATGGAGACGATGGTGCGTCCGTCGGCGGAGAAATCCAGCAGGCTGGGGGCTGCGGGGTCGTTGAAGGTGAAAAGCGGTTGCAGGGCAGACACGGCCAGCAGGACGGCGGTTTGATTCCCCAGCACGCCCAGCGTTTGGCTGTCGGTTGACCAGATCAGCCTTTGCGCATTGGGGAGACTGGCTTCGCCAACCGGTTGGAAGGGGGAAGCCGGGGTAGGTGAAGGGGCTGGCGTTTCGGTTGGCGGCGGAGCAGGGGTGAGGGTGGCGGTGGGGGTGGGCGTCAGCGTCGGCGGTTGTTTTGGGGCGGGTATGCAGGCGGTTAGGAGGAGAAGGAAGAGGAGAGGAAGGGATAGACGGGGCATGGGATTTTTGTGAACCGGGTATGGTATACTTTTTGATGTTGACTTTCATTGATATTACCACTAAAAAGTGACTTAATAAAATGCTTAAAGAAGTAACTATTCTTCAATGGTTTTTCTTGGTTTTTTCGATTTTGTTATTTATCGGGCCGGGTATCAGTCTATGTAGTTTTCTTAGGCACGAAACTAAGTATCGTTTTTCACTATTCTTTCTGATGACATTTGTTCTCTCCATAGCGTTTTGGACGATACTTCTGGTGTATTTTCGCTTTTTTAAAATTAATCTTCTAAATCATAATTTCGTATACCTTATATCAATTTTTAGTTGGATAATTGGAGTAATAAAATTTATCAAATTATCGAAAAACCGAGAATCCCAATTTCTTCTCCCTGATAAATGGGAGATACTTCTCATCTTTGGGTTAATTATTTCTTTACTTATCAACACTTATGCGCTGCGTAATATGGTGGTTGGATTGGGCAGCGATAGCAATCATCATACGCTTATTACTTATATGTTTATTTGGAATGAAGGTTTACCCAATAACTACTCGCCAGCATATCCGGATATTATTACTTTTAATTATCACTTCGGCTTTCACGCTTTGGCAGCAAACTTATCACTCTTAAGTGGGTGGGAACCAAGATTGATGGTTCTTGTTTTGGCTCCGATATTGATTACACTATCCGGCCTGGCTACAGCCTACTTTTGCTGGCGAGTTTTTCAAAGTTCAATTGCAATGGCTCTTGCCGGGATAATACCCTCCTTGATAGCGGTTTTTCCAACCGCCATGCTGGAATGGGGCAGATATCCTCAAACATTGGGCTTGATCATATTGTCCGTATTTCTGGCTGAGTATCTAGTGGTCCAAGCATCTGAAGTATCTAAAAGAAAAATAGTTGCTCTATCAGCAATTGCGAGTGGTTTGGCTTTAACCCATTATCGGGTAACTATTATGGGAATCTTGGCTATCTTGCTCTGGGAATTCATAAGGCTCATTGAAAAAAAATCACTGATAGCTTTCTTCGGAGAACGAGGACTATTGATTGGTGGTGTTTCAGTTTTCAGTGTTTTTCTTGTTTGGCCTTGGTTTTTACAAGTGTATCTGAATCAATTTGTTGGTTATGCAGATCCATATTCTGCTCCCACAGAGCTATTTTTTTCGATTGATCGTTTAGGTTCTACCACACTCGAATATCCTACAAATATTTCACTAATCGGCGCTTTTGCTTTATTCAGTTTGTGGGCAATTTACAGACGAAATCGTTTAGGAGCGTGGATATTTTTATGGATGTTTATGATGTTGATCAGTTCGTGGTTGACGAGAGGATTAAAATATACGGCGGCGGATACAATTACTGTTATCACCTCCTCGTACCTACCACTCTCTATCATGATTGGCTGGGGAGTGAGTGATGTTGAAAAATTATTTTCCCAAAAGATTGTAAATGGAATTTTAGGAACTATTGGTGTGATTGCGTTAGTTTGGGGGGCATATCACATGAATGGGTTGTTGGATGTTCCTTCTGCTGCGTATGTTAAGCCAGAAGACTTGAAGGCAGCTGAATGGATAAGGCAAAATACACCTGAAGATGCCTGTTTTATGATCAATACTTATCGTTTTGAATTCTCAACGAATTTTATTATAGGAAGTGATGCTGGCGGGTGGTTACCTGTTTTAGCTCAAAGATGCGTTGTTACTTATCCAATGACAAGTAATATCGAACGGTTTGATCATCCTAGCGCATTGGATAAGGTGGTGAGGATACATAATTTAGATGGAAAACTAACCTCTAAAGGGGCAATCGATTTATTTGGGAAATTTAATATAAAATATGTGTATGTTAGACAAAATGAAATATCTGAACGGATAAATGCAACAACTCTTTCGCAGTCGATTTTATATGAAAGGGTATATAGCCGAGATAATGTTGAAATTTATAAGATAAAAATAAACACTGCCATTTCAGTCAAATGAAAAATATACCTCACCCAGATCTATGATATTATTTTCTTTTACTTCAATTTTAAGAACATTTCCACTCTCATCGTAATAAACCATACCACCTGAAACTACCTCATATATAACGAGAGAGTAATTACCTGGCTTAATATCATGAAAATAAAAACTACCATCAATTGGATCAACATAAGAGAAAGGGGCTTTTGAAGTATCTAAAAATCCACCAGAAAATTCATTGGAAAGTTCTATAATATCCCCAAGGTATACAATTAATCCATTCAAATCAGAAGAATTTGGCATTATTAGCTTACCCTTAACTCCTCCTGTGCCTGGAAGAGGAGTTGGTTCTACTTTTTTTTCTGTTGCCCTTTCTCCGTTTGGAGCACAACCGAAAGTTAAGATAGTTAGAAGTATAAAAATAAAATGCTTGCGGGTTGTTTTCATATTTCAACCTCCAATAACAGAAGTGTTGTGGAATTTTCCACAACACTTCTGCATTTTGTAAATATAGGTCATTCACGGAATTGGAACGCCAGTATACATCGTTGCAACATGTCGACCATAATTTGTATGAATGACAGTTGCAACCAGTTGAGCCCCTGATGATCCTTGTATAAAGGCTGAGCCTTTCCAACCAGACGGAATAGAACCATTCCCATCAAGTACTGGACCACCGAAATAAAACTCTATCGCTTGGCCGGGAGTTAGGGTTACATTACTCTTTGTCCCATTAAGGTTGCTTACAGAGTCTGGGTCAGCCGAGTATGTGATTGTAAATGTGGCATTGGAACTGCCGTAATTTTGTACTTTTATTCCGGAAATCCATACTCCAGAACCAGAAGGCCAATTGTAAAGCGATGGCAAGCTAATATTCCTGCTACCGCTAGCAAATCCCGCATAGCCTACCGCCACTCCGTATCCGCTTGCCCCTTCATAATTTGTGTGCTGTACTGTTGCAACAACAGGAACATTTGAATTGATTATTGCATATCCTTTGAACTGGTTAGGCATTGGACCAGCGGGTGAATTCAAAGTTGTTCCAGGAAGATACAGTTCTGTATTTCCACCAGCAGGGATACTAAGAGTTTTTGTACCGGTAAATGATGGCATCCCAGGGTCAGATTTGAATTCCACCGTAATACTTGCGGGTGAGCTGGAGGAATTCACTATCTTTATACCAGATCTCCATGTGCCACTAGCGCCAGAGAAGTTGTTATAAAGAGATGGCAGAAGAATCTTTGTTCCAGCATCTGTCGAAGAAAGTCCACGCGCGCTAATAAGCACATTGCCTTGGACATCACCATTACCGACCAGTCGCGTTTGATTTGCCATAACTGCAACTGGACCACTTGACTCGATAGTGGCACTTCCAATAAACCACCCCAAATCGTTATATGTTGAAGTAAGGGTGTCAAAGCTTTGTGTCCCGTAGGGTGCAATACTAAAGGGAACTGTTTTTGTGTGGACACCAGAATCACTATATGAAACAGAAGATGAAGGTTCGGTGAAAACAATGTTTCCAGTGACTGACGAAGCCGTTGTGTTTTGAACAAAGATTTCGGTGCTCCAACTGTTGTGGTTGCGATAAACATATGGTACAAACACTGATGTAGAGGGTACCATTGAATTATAGCTATCAGCCATGCCATAAGGATAATTTGTTGTAGTAACCACAGCACCAACGTTTCGATCAGAACTCACAACAGCCGAATATTGCCCTGCTGTAACGCTGGAAAAAGAAGGTAGATATACTTCAACTGATTTATTGGGTTGTGCTACTAAAGGACTACCACCAGAGGTCTGGGTGATGACATGTATTGGTGATCCTCCACTGCTACCGTAGAGAGAGACACTAAGGTTAGCCACGTTGCTTGGATCAAGATTTTGGATCTTAATTCCAGACTGCCAGGTTCCCCCAGCAAGGCCATTCGCTATAGATGTTAGCATTAACATCATAATAATAACTATTGGTAACGCTTTGAAAACATTTTTGTTGAACATTTTTTTACCTCCATAATTTTAGAGTTGCTATTAAGATACAATTGTTAATTTGCAATAGCAATAATTCTTATGGGTTAATGTTCTGGTTTTTTAAATTTACCAATGGCAAATATCCAGGGAAACACATATTGTATGTTATGGACGATAATGTAATTTTTTATCAAATTCGAAAAACTTTTTAAATTCCAATGTTGAATATGACCTGGTGTGTTACCAAAACTTTTTATATATTTCATTCTAGCAAGGTTTAATAATTGCCACCAAGGTTCATTAGGCACGGAGAGAATTGTCCATCCGTTGCCAACCCTTTGAATCTCTTTTAGAACTAATTCTGGACTTGATACATGTTCGAGAACCTCACATGCAATTACAAGATCGAATGTGTTTTCTGAAAATGGAAGATTTTCTCCAAAACATACAACCCAATTAGCATCCGAATTATTTTTTGCACTTGATTTTACGAAATGCCAATCAATATCACTTGCGAAAAAATGGACTTCCGGGTAAATATCTCTGACATACCTTACTATGTATCCTTCGCCACTTCCAATTTCTAAAATATTATCTGCTTTAATGCGAGTTAAGAAATATTGAAAAGCACTTTTATACTTATTAACAAAAAACTTCACCAATAGATTATTCGAAGTGTATTTATTATAATAATTACCTAAAGGGATGTTCTTTTTCATAATAATAATTCCGGGGAATACTTGAATATTAGGCCTGTGTGGTAAGATTATTATAAGATTTTAAACCCTATCGCCCAATCCATTGAGATAGATATTGCAAAATTATAAACCAGGATTTGAAAATAAGTCTTCTCGCCTTAGGTTTCAACAACTAGGCATATGGCTTGGTCTCTTTTTATTCCTTCTTCAAGTTTATCAAAGTGTCCAAAAATTGCTTCAATCAAAAATTATTTTCCAATTCTCGTCCCTTAGTATCCTTGCACTTTTTCTTGGCTTAAGTTTCAATTTTCTTCAAATGCTCAATTGGAAATTGATCTTGAGCGGGTTGGGAATTATCATTCCCCTTAAGGAAACCCTTAAAAATTTTCCAAGAACGTTCCTGCCTCGATACATTCCCGGCTCAATATGGGGCTATTTGAGCAGGGGAGAGTGGCTGCTTACTAACTTTAACGTTAGTCATAAGATGAATATTTATAGCTCCTTACTGGAAGTAATTATTCCACTCAGCGCTTCATTATTTCTGCTGTCGGGATCTTTTTTAAAGTTTAATTTTCTTTTATATCTAGTTCTTGCTGTCATCATACTCTTCGGTTTTTGGTTGGTATTTGAGTTTTCCCGAAAAAGGATTTTTCCTCGATTAGGCTTTTCGGATGAAAAAAATTATTTTTCGTTTAGAAGGTGGCTATTAGGCAACTTTATTTTTTCGGTAAATTGGATATTGATGGGGTTGATGACATTATTTTTAGTTACTATATTTAATAACCCAAATAACCAATTATCAATTTGGTCGGTTCAAAATGTGTGGAATGCAACTTTAGCCTATTGCACAGCTTGGCTTGGTGGTTTCCTTGTTTTATTTGTACCTGCGGGGATGGGGGTTCGTGAGATTTTGTTCAGGTTAGTCTTGGAACAACTTATGGGGATTTCTTCTGACATTGCTCTTCTGGTTGCTGTTGCAGCCCGGTTTATATCTCTTCTCTCGGAAGGGGTCTGGCTGATTGTTGGGATTCTGATTAAAGATTGATCATCAAACTTCATTACTATTGGGTTTTGCTTCGTCTAAGCGAATGCGATACAAAATCTCTTCTAACAACTTTCTATTAAAACTGATCAAATCCGCCACCAAACCAATTAGCAAAGTCTGAAAACCGACAATGATCAGCACAGCTCCCAACAATAGCGATTGAATTTTGCCTTCTCCCTGTCCTATGGCGAAAAAGTATAAAAAACGCAACGCAGGGATCAGTCCGATTCCGATCATCAAGCTTCCAATGATGGTAAAAACCCTTAAAGGGCGGTACATAGTATAAGCGCGAACAATAGTTACCGTGGAGTGGCTTAAGTATTCTGTGATGCTGCGCATCAGGCGGGATGGACGGCGGGGCGGATTGGTGCGGATTGGAACGCTGGCGATGGCAAAGTTTTGGCTGCCGGCTTGAATCAGTGTTTCCAAAGTGTAAGAATAGTTACTCAGTACATTCGTTCGCAGGGCAACTTCACGGGTCATAGCCCGAAAACCACTGGTCGCGTCAGGAATATCCAACCCGGCTGCTCGTGAAACAACCTTGCTCCCCCAGGTTTGAAGTTTACGTTTAAGCGGTGAAAATGTCTCCAAATTGGCTACCCCTCGGTCGCCAATGACCAGTTCGGCTTTACCTTCCAAGATAGGCTTGAGCAGAGTCGGTATATCTCCCGCATTGTATTGATTGTCCGCATCGGTATTAAGGATGATATCGGCCCCCAGCCGGAGGCATGCATCCAGCCCGGTCCGGTAAGCGGTTGCCAACCCTGCATGTTTCTTTATGCGTACAATATGATGCACCCCTACTTGCCGGGCAACCTCAGTGGTGTTATCGGTACTGCCATCATCAATAATTAAATACTCAATTTGATCCACCCCATCTATTACACGGGGTAACTCGGCGATGGTGTGAGGTAAGGTTTCAGCCTCGTTGTAACACGGAATCTGGATGATCAGTTTCATTGGAGTATGCTTAGTATATCAAAATCCAATTCGGAATATCACCCTCTTTTCTGGCAATCTCCTCTATAATTAAACCACCATTCACTCATCATGGGGAAATATGCTGAAACGTTTTTGCCTCCTCCTCTCCCTGGCCCTGCTGCTTTCCGCTTGCCGTGTACTCCCGGAACCGACGCCGGAACCGTTGCCGAGGATTCCCTTTCCGACGTTGCCTCCATCTCCCCCCACCCCTTTGCCTTCGCCGACGCCGCTGCCCAGCCCAACCCCAACGCCCGAACCCACGGTTGAAATTCAAGCCCAGCCGACTTTGCCTCCCTTTATCCCCTTGCAGCAAGCCCCGCTGTTTGCGCCGCCCTTTGCCCACGCCGAGCCGCCCTGCGGGTGGATGGGTGCAGCCGGTCAGGTCTTTGACGGCGAAGGCCGACCACTGAACGGCATCATCGTTTCAGTGGTCGGCAATGTGGCCGGCCAGAATGTGGACGCGCTTGGATTCACCGGCCTTGCCCCGGCTTACGGCCCCGGCGGCTACGAGGTAACTCTCCACAACGGGGTTGCCCCCGGCATCTTTTGGGTGCAATTGTTCGATCTGGCGGCTCAGCCGCTGACCGAGCCGCTCAACTTCACCATGTTGACCGATTGCCAAACCAGCCTGGCGGTGATCAACTTCCGTCAGCTGGATGCGGCCTTTCAACCGGTTTTGCCCTGAGTCTTTCCCCAAGTTAACCAGATTAGCGTTTGGTTAAAAACCGGCTGCAACCCCTCCCGCAGCCGGTTTTGAGGCTCTGGCGGGCAGAATGCGCCCTTGACCCAAACAACCGCCCGGTTTATAATTCAGCCACTGAATTTTAGAACATGACCGAACTTTCGACCGAATCAACTCGCGACCTTGTCATCCTCGAAAAAATCGAACAGGATCCGGATGCCACTCAGGCTTCCTTAGCGGCTCAACTGGGTGTAGCGGTTGGAACGATCAACTGGCATCTCAAACGATTGATCGCCAAAGGATATGTCAAGGTGCGGCGCGTCGAGCGCCGTAAATTACGCTATATCATCACCCCTGAAGGGCTGGCGCTGCGCGCCCGTCTGACGCTGGACTATATTCAAAGTTCGTTCCAACTCTACCGGCTGGTGCGCTCGCGGGTCATTCATGCGCTTACCGAGGTGCGCAGGATGGGCTATTCGGCCATCCGGCTCAACGGCGATGGCGATGTTGCCGATGTCTGCCGTCTCACCTGCCTCGAACAGGGCGTTGAGATTGTAGATGACCCATCGGTGCCCCTGCTCGTAATTCAGGGCCTGAAAGTATTGATTCAAGACGAGGAGGATAAGACAGCGTGAATCCCACCCCCGAAAGTTTCTGGCAGTCCCGACGCGTATGTGTGACCGGCGGAGCCGGCTTTCTTGGCTCCTTTGTGACCGAAAAACTGCGCCAGCGCGGCGCACACGAAATTTTCATCCCCCGCTACCCGGAATACGATCTGGTTCAACCGCAGGATGTCGAACGGCTGCTGGACGATGCCCGTCCGGATGTGATCCTTCACCTCGCCGCTCATGTGGGCGGCATCGGCGCCAACCGCCTCCACCCGGCCGAGTTCTTTTACGATAACCTGATGATGGGTGTCCAACTGATGCACCAGGCCTGGAAGCGCGGGGTGGAAAAGTTCGTTGCCATCGGTACGGTGTGTGCCTATCCCAAATACACTCCCGTGCCGTTTCGCGAAGATGATCTGTGGAACGGTTATCCCGAAGAAACCAACGCACCCTACGGACTGGCCAAGAAAATGCTGCTGGTGCAGGCTCAGGCTTACCGTCAGCAATACGGCTTCAACGCCATCTTTTTGCTGCCGGTCAACCTGTATGGCCCGCGCGACAACTTTGACCTTGAATCCTCGCATGTCATCCCGGCGCTGATTCGCAAGTGCATCGAAGCGCAGGAAAGCGGGCAGAAAACCGTTGAGGTGTGGGGCGATGGCAGCCCAACCCGCGAATTTTTGTATGTGGAGGATGCCGCCGAGGGCATTTTGCTGGCCACCGAGCGTTACAACGGCCCGGAACCGGTCAACCTCGGCTCCGGGTTTGAAATCAGCATCCGCGACCTGGCCGAATTGATCCGCCGCTTGACCGGCTTTGAGGGAGAACTGGTCTGGGACACCAGCAAACCCAACGGCCAGCCGCGCCGCGCCCTGGATATCAGCCGGGCAGAGAAGTATTTTGGTTTTCGAGCCAGAACCAATTTTGAAGAGGGTCTGCGCCGAACGATTGAGTGGTACCGCCAGAATCGCCCCGCGCGGGGTTGAGGAAGAGAAGGACGGGAAGCCTGATCTCCCCCGTCCATTGAGGAAATAACGCGTATGGCAGAACGAGTCAACACCAACGTGACCTACATCCGACCGGCGCGCGGCTGGATCAACATCAACCTGCGCGATCTTTGGCTCTACCGCGAACTGGTCTATTTCCTCACCTGGCGGGATATTAAAGTGCGCTATAAGCAGGCAGTCCTTGGCATCGGCTGGGCAATTTTTCAACCTGTGCTGAGCATGGTCATCTTTACGGTCATTTTCAACCGCTTTTTAGGCGTTAAACCGGATGCTGGCATTCCCAACGAGTTCTACCCGATCTTCGGTTTTGCAGCCTTGCTGCCATGGCAGTTTTTTCAGGGGGCGCTGCAGCGCGCCAGCATCAGTCTGGTGACCAACGCCAACCTGCTCACCAAGGTCTATTTTCCTCGCCTGATCATCCCCCTTTCGGCGGTGGCTGCCGGGCTGGTTGATTTCTTCTTTTCTTTCATCGTGCTGGCTGCCATGATGATCTACTTTGGCGTGCCGTTTACGAGCCGTCTGTTGTGGCTGCCACTCTTTTTGTTGCTGGCCCTTTTAGCGGCGCTGGCGGTGGGGCTTTGGCTATCGGCGCTCAATGTCCAGTACCGCGATGTGCAGCACATGGTTCCGTTTCTTCTGACGGCCTGGATGTACGCCTCGCCAGTGGTGTACTCGGCCGAAGTCATCACCGTTTCCCCGTTCTGGCAGGCAGTTTATGCCCTCAACCCGATGGTTGGAGTCATTCAGGGTTTCCGCTGGGCATTATTCGGCACCAACCCACCCGGTCTTTCCATGCTGGTTTCGGCCGGGGTGGTGCTGGTTTTGTTTGTATCAGGCCTGTTTTACTTCCGGCGCATGGAGCGCATTTTTGCGGATATGATATGAGCGACATTGCCATTCGAGCCAATCATCTGGGTAAACAATACCGCCTTGGCGCGCTCTACGAGCAGCGTTACCGCACCCTGCGCGAATCACTGGGTTCTCTTTTCCGGCGCGATGAAAGGAAATCCCACGAAACCATCTGGGCCTTGCGGGATGTGTCCTTTGAAGTCAAACAGGGCCAGGTGTTGGGAGTGATCGGGCGCAATGGGGCAGGAAAAAGCACCCTGCTCAAACTGCTTTCGCGCGTCACCGAACCCACCGAAGGAGAAGCCGAGATTCACGGGCGGGTTGGCTCGCTGCTGGAAGTCGGCACCGGTTTTCATCCCGAATTGACCGGACGAGAAAACATCTTTCTCAACGGCGCCATTCTGGGCATGCGTCGCACCGAGATCGAGCGCAAGTTCGATGAAATTGTCGCCTTTGCTGAGGTGGAGCAGTTCATTGATACACCGGTCAAACGCTATTCCAGCGGGATGTACCTGCGCCTTGCTTTTGCTGTGGCTGCCCATCTGGAACCGGAGATTCTGGTGGTGGATGAGGTGCTGGCGGTTGGCGATGCCGAGTTCCAGCGCAAATGCCTTGGAAAGATGGGCGATGTTGCCCGCGAGGGCCGCACGGTGCTGTTCGTCAGCCACAACATGTCGGCCATTTTGAGGCTGACCGAAGAAACGCTGGTGATTGAAAAGGGTCGTCTGGCGTTACGGGCTCCAACGCCACAAGCGGTGGATTATTACCTTTCGCGCGGATTTGCCCGTGAGGGGGAGCGCATCTGGGAAGCCGATGAAGTGCCGGCTGCTTCCCTGCCTTTCCGCCCGCTGGCCGTGCGTCTGCGTAACCCACGCGGTGAAGTGGTCAATTCCATCCGCTCGGCGGAAGCCAATACCATTGAGGTGGAGTACTGTCTGGATGCGCCGATCACCGGCCTGCGGGTGGGCATTTACCTGATGAGCATGCGCGGCGAGACCATCTTCACTTCCTTTGACACGGATGACCCGCAAGTGTTTGAACAAATGGCCGTCCGCCCGGCGGGGCATTACCTCAGCCGCTGTACCCTGCCGGCAGATTTGTTGAACGAAGGCCGTTTTGTGATTGGAATCAACGCCAGTTCGTATCGGGTGCGCCGCTATTTTCAAGATGAGCAGGCCCTCACCTTCTCGGTGGACATCACCGGAGCGCCCGGAACGCAATGGCCGGAAACTCGTTTGGGAGCGGTTCGACCGCGCCTGGAATGGACAATTGAGGCAGTTTGACTTATGACACCTTCTGGAAAAGACACCATCAAACGAATTTTGGGAAACATTCCCTTCACGGCAGAGTTGTATTATCTGGTGCGCCAACGCGGTAAACCGCTGCGCACGCGTTTTTCTCTACGGAATTTGCAAACCCACCTGCCGGAAATCAGCCGTCAGGCAGCCGAATTACGCCAGACCGCCCCGCCCGGCAAAAAGATTTTCATCTTTGCCACCCTGCACTACTGGATTGAACACGCCGCACTGGTAGGAATGGCGCTGGCAGCCCAGGGGCATAAAGTGACTCTCGGTTACCTGCCCTATGCGGACTGGCAAAACGACATCAACCGTTTTGACCTGCGCCGGCAGAATGCCTACGCCCGCAAGGTGCTGGAAGAAGCCCGTCCCTTGATGGATTCAGTTTCTTTTATCTCCGTGCGCGCCCCTTACACCCCGCTGCCCGCTGATCTGGCTGCCGCCGTGCAGGAAGTCAGCACCTATGATGCGCAGTATACCCTGCAGGTGGAAGAAATTGACCCGCAATCCGAGATTTATAAACTGCGTTTCAACCGCAACCGCGAGATTGCCCAAGGCGTGCTGGCGTACCTGCGCCAGAACCGCCCGGATGTGGTTGTTGTCCCCAACGGCACGATTCAGGAATTGGGCGTGGTTTATCGGGTTGCCCGCCATCTCAAATTGCCGGTAGTTACCTATGAGTTCAGCGATCAGCGTCAGCGCATCTGGCTGGCTTATAACAGCGAGGTGATGCGGCAGGATACGGCGAAACTGTGGGAAGCCAGCAAAGACCAGCCGCTTCGCGAAGATCAGCTGGAGCGGATGCGCAGTCTGATGATGGCGCGTCAGCGGGCGGCCATGTGGGAAAACTTCGCCCGCCTGTGGCAGGGCAAACCCGCCGAAGGCGGGGAGCAAGCCCGCCGCAAACTGGGGTTGGATCAACGCCCGGTGGTGTTGTTAGCCACCAACGTCCTGGGTGACAGTCTGACGCTGGGGCGGCAGGTCTTTTCCAAGTCCATGGCGGAGTGGATCAGCCGCACCGTCCAGTACTTCATCGGCCGGCCGGATGTACAGCTGGTCATCCGCATCCACCCCGGTGAGGTGCTGACCCACGGGCAATCCATGGCGGATGTGGTGCAGGAAGTCCTGCCGCGCCTGCCGGAAAACATCCGCCTGATCCGCGCCAGCGACGAGATCAACACCTACGATCTGATTGAGGTAGCCGATGTGGGGCTGGTCTATACCACGACGGTTGGCCTTGAAATGGCCATGATGGGCCTGCCGGTGATTGTGGCCGGGCAGACTCACTACCGCGAGCGCGGCTTTACCTATGACCCGGATTCGTGGGTAACCTACTTCAAACTGCTGGGGCATATTCTTGAAAACCCAGCCGAATACCGTCTGAGCCGCGAGCAGGTCAATCAGGCATGGCAGTATGCCTACCGTTTCTTCTTTGATTACCCCCAGCCTTTCCCGTGGCATCTGGTGCGGTTGTGGGAAGATTACCAGAATACCGATTTAAAGACCGCCCTGACCGGCAGCGAAAGCGAAGGTTATCGCCGATCATTCCGTTTTCTGGCGGGTGAGCCGGTCAACTGGGATTACATCAAGAACAACGGCGGTAAATCCTGACAAAGGCGTGATTGGATGAGCGAAACCCGGGTTAAACAAAAAGTGCGTGAGTTTTACGATCAGGTCGGCTGGCAAACCGTCAGCGATGGCCTGTATCAAAACGCGCGCTATGAAGACCTGCGGCCAGTATCCCGTGAGTACATTCACCGCTGCCACCTGCGGGTTAACCGGCATCTTGCACCGCAGGGTCGGTTTTTACTGGATGCCGGTTCCGGGCCGGTGCAGTACCCCGAATACCTGACGTATTCGCAGGGCTATCGTTACCGCGTGTGCGCCGATATTTCGATCCTCGCCTTGCGGGAAGCCCGCAAGCGACTGGGTGATCATGGGTTGTTTGTGGTTGCGGATGTTGCCAATTTGCCCTTCCGCGCGGATGTGTTCGAGGGGGTGGTGTCCCTTCACACCCTCCATCATCTGCCTTTGAATGAGCAAAAACAAGCCTATCATGAACTCTACCGCGTCTTAACTCCCGGACGCAGTCTGGCAGTGGTCAACGGCTGGACGGATTCACCACTCATGCGTCGGTTTGGCTGGCTGGTGAACCTGATGGAGACCATCGGTAAGTGGATTGCCCGATTGCGCGGCAAAGAAAAAGCAACACCCCGCAACGACGGGAAAACCGCCGTTCCTGTTAAGGCAACCCCAACCGGCACCTTTGTGGAAAAACTGGACGCAGCCTGGCTGCGCCGCGAATTAGCCGAATTAAGTCCCCAAATCTGGGTCTGGCGGAGCGTCAGCGTACGCTTTTTGCGCGCCGTCATTCACCGCCTTCTGGCCGGGCGTCTGTGGTTGCGTTTGTTATACGCGCTGGAAGAACGATTTCCGCATTATTTTGGTGAAAAGGGGCAATACCCCCTGATTGTGATTGATAAACCGAAAGGATCATGACCCGCCCGTTGGGCGGAGGTGGAGGAAGCCAGCATGGATTGGAGCGATAAAGTTGTTCTGGTGACCGGTGGTACCGGGTCGTTTGGAAAGAAATTCATCCGTATTTTGCTGGATGAGTACCGCCCGCTGAAGGTGATTGTCTTCAGCCGCGACGAATTGAAGCAACACGAGATGCGCCAGGCCGGTTTTGATGACAAACGGCTGCGTTATTTCATCGGTGATGTGCGCGATAAAGACCGCCTGCACCGCGCCTTCAACGGTGTGGATGTGGTAGTTCACGCCGCTGCGCTCAAACAGGTGCCAGCCTGCGAATACAACCCGATGGAAGCCATCAAAACCAACATCCTCGGCAGCAGTAATGTGATTGATGCCGCGTTGGATACCGGCGTCAGCCGTGTGATTGCTCTCAGCACTGATAAGGCGGTTAACCCGGTCAACCTGTACGGAGCCACAAAACTGGCTGCTGAAAAATTGTTCATCCAATCCAACAGTTACGCCGGCGGCATGACTACCCGTTTTGCCTGCGTCCGCTATGGTAATGTGGTGGGCAGCCGCGGCAGCGTTGTGCCGGTTTTCCTCAAACAACGTGAAAATGGAGTCATCACCATCACCGATAAACGCATGACCCGTTTCTGGATCTCGCTGGAACAGGGCGTGCGGTTTGTGCTGCGCTGTGCCGAGCAGATGCTGGGCGGCGAGGTGTTTGTGCCAAAGATCCCCAGCATGAAAGTGGTGGATCTGGCAAAGGCCGTAGCGCCGCGCGCCGAAATTGAGACAATCGGTATCCGTCCGGGTGAAAAACTGCACGAAGTGCTGATTTCCGAGGACGAAGCCCGCACCACTGTGGAGTTGGAGGATATGTATGTGGTACAACCGGCTGAAACGCTCTGGTTTGGCCGGGAATGGGAAAAACGCGGCAAACCTCTGCCGGACGGCTTCCGTTATGCCAGCAACACCAACACCGACTGGCTGACGATTGAGAAAATTCGTGAGATCATCCGTCCGATTGAAGAGGCCTACAAACAGGGAACCCTGGAATGATGCGGATTCTGGTCACAGGTGCCAGCGGCTTGCTGGGCTTGAACTTTGCCCTGCGTTACCACGCCGATCATCAGGTCAGCGGGGTGGTTCACCGCAACCCGCTGCGCAACCCGCCCTTTCGGCAAATCGTCGCCGACCTGAGCGACCCAAAAATGCTCGAAGCCGTGTTGGAGCAGACTCAACCGGAGGTGGTGCTGCATTGTGCTGCGCTGGCCAATCTGGACGAATGCGAACGCAACCCCCAGCGCGCGGTTGAGATCAATGTGAACCTGCCGGCGGCGTTGGCGCGTTGCGCTGCGCGGGATGGCTTTCGGCTGGTGCATCTTTCTACCGACGCGGTTTTTGACGGACAGCGTGGTGACTACACCGAAGAGGATACCCCCAACCCCTTGAGTGTGTATGCCCGCACCAAGCGGCAGGCCGAACTGCGCGTCCTGGAAACCTGTCCGCAAGCGCTGGTGGCACGGGTTAATTTTTACGGGTGGAGCCTTTCCGGTCAGCGAAGTTTGGGGGAGTTTTTCTTTTATAACTTGAAAGAAGGCAGGCCGGTCAAGGGCTTTACGGATGTGTTGTTTTGCCCGCTGGAGGCCACCCAACTGGCCGATCTTTTGCTGAGTCTGGTTCGTAAGGGCGCTGCGGGTTTGTTCCACGTGGTCAGCAGCGAGTGCCAGTCCAAATATCAGTTTGGGGTGAGCATTGCCCGCCGGTTTGGGCTGGATGAAAGGTTGATCGAACCGGTTTCGGTGATGGAGGGGGGGCTGGTTGCCCGGCGTTCGCCCAATTTACGCCTGCGCACCGATAAACTGCGTGAGGCGCTTGGCGAATCTCCACCCGGGCAGGCGGAGGCTCTGGAGCGTTTTTATGAATTGTATTTATCCGGTTATCCGCAGCGAGTCCGCTCGCTGGCGGATGGCCGTGGAAGCCAATCGGCCTAATTTCTGAGAAGAAGGAGACAGTCAGATGTCCGTAGAAATCAAAATTGGAAATCGAATCATCGGCGACAATCACCCCACTTACTTTGTGGCTGACATTGCCGCCAACCATGATGGCAGTCTGGAACGTGCCAAGTATCTGATCAAGCTTGCCAAACAAGCCGGCGCCGATGCGGCCAAGTTTCAGAACTTTGCCGCACCAAAAATCGTTTCGGATTACGGCTTCAAGGCGCTGGGTTCGCAGCAATCCCATCAGGCCAGCTGGAAGCGTTCGGTTTTTGAAGTCTATCAATCGGCTTCCATTCCCTTTGAATGGACGTATGAGCTTAAGGAAACCTGCGACAAAGTTGGGATTGATTACTTTTCCGCGCCGTATGACTTCGAAGCGATTGATTTCCTTGATGAACATATGCCGGTTTACAAAATCGGCTCCGGCGATATTGACTGGCTGGAAGCCATTGAGCGGATTGCCCGCAAGGGCAAGCCGGTCTTTCTGGCAACAGGGGCATCCAATATCGGTGATGTCCAGCGCGCCGTCCATACCGTGCTGGCGCATAATCCCCAACTGGTGCTGATGCAGTGCAACACCAACTACACCGGTAGTATCGAGAATTTCAAACATGTTCACCTGAATGTGTTGAAAACCTACCGCGCCATGTTCCCGAACGTGGTGCTGGGACTTTCGGATCATACCCCCGGACATGCTGCGGTTTTGGGCGCGGTGGCGTTAGGCGCAAGGGTGATCGAAAAACACTTTACCGATGACAACACCCGCGAAGGCCCGGATCATGCCTTTGCCCTTGATCCGATTGCCTGGGAAGAGATGGTCATGCGTACCCGCGAGCTGGAAATGGCGCTGGGAGATGGCGACAAACGGGTAGCCGATAATGAACGTGAAACCGTCATCCTGCAGCGGCGCTGCCTGCGGGCGGCACGCGATATCCGCGCCGGAGAGATCATCACACGTGAGATGATTGATGTGCTGCGGCCGGCAACCCCGGGCGCCATCCTGCCGCCGGAGATTGATCGCGTGATCGGCACCAAGGCCCTGCGCGATTTGCCGTATGGCAAAGAAATTCGCTGGACGGATTTGGGCGATTGAAGATTCTGTATTTTTCGCGCGACTACACTCCCCACGACCACCGCTTTTTGAGCGCGCTGGCGCAGTCGCCGCATACCATCTACTACCTGCGGTTGGAGCGGCAGCCCCGTCAATTGGAAGATCGTCCGTTGCCGCCCCAGGTGGAGCAGGTGGTCTGGCAGGGTGGACGCCAGTCAGCCGGCTGGCGGGACTACCCGCGCCTGCTGAGGGACTTAAAACGCGTCATCCGCCAGATTCAACCGGATGTCATCCATGTCGGGCCGATTCAATCGGCGGCTTTTCTGGCGGCGTTGAGCGGTTTTCAGCCGCTGGTGAGTATGTCGTGGGGTTCGGATCTGCTGCTGGATGCCGGGCGTTCGGCGTGGATGCGCTGGGTGACCCGCTTTACCCTGCGCCGCACCACCGTGCTGGCAGCCGACTGTCGTACCGTGCAAATAAAAGCCGCCTCCTTTGGATTCCCGGCTGAGCGGGTTGTTCTCTTCCCCTGGGGGGTGGATTTGACTCAATTCCGCCCCGGCCGGGCGGAGGAGTTCCGGACGCGGCGCGGCTGGCAGGAGGCGTTTGTGGTGCTTTCCCTGCGTACCTGGGAACCGCTCTACGGCGTGGATGTGGTAGCGCGCGGCTTTGCACGCGCCGCCCGCCAGAATCCGCGCCTGCGTTTGCTGCTGCTGGGCGGCGGCTCGCAGGCAGGCCTGATTCGTACCATCTTTCAGCAGGAAGGGGTACTGGAACAGGTCTTTTTTGGCGGGCAGGTCAACGGGGATGAACTCCCGCAGTATTATCAGGCTGCCGATTTGTATGTCAGCGCCTCTCACAGCGATGGTTCTTCGGTTTCGCTGATGGAAGCCCTGGCCAGCGGACTTCCGGTGCTGGTTTCGGACATCCCATCCAACCGCGAGTGGGTGACCGACGGTCAGGAGGGCTGGCTCTTCCCGGATGGCGATGATCTCGCTTTGAGCGAGGGGATATTGCGGGCGGCCGGCCAGCCGGAGGTGCTGGCTCCAATGAAATTGGCTGCCCGCCGACTCGCCGAGGAACGCGCCAACTGGCCGGTCAATTTTCAGCGCTTGCTGGAAGCCTATCAACGGGCGGTGGATTTGCATCGTTCTTCACTCTCTTCAATCTCAAAACCCTTGAAGGAGCAGCAACCATGACAGTCACTCCACCCCATGTGGTTGCGATTGTGCAGGGGCGGATGACTTCCAGCCGCCTGCCGGGCAAAATCCTTGCCGATTTGGGCGGTAAGCCGATGCTGGCACACGTGGTCGAACGGGTGCGCCGGTCTAAAACTGTTCGGCAGGTGGTGGTTGCCACTACGGTGGATCGCAGTGATGACCCGGTGACCGAATTCTGTCAGAAGCATGGCTATGATTGCTTCCGCGGTAGTTTATTCGATGTGCTGGACCGCTTTTACGAGGCAGCCCGGGCTTACCGTGCGGATGTGATCGTACGCATTACCGCCGATTGCCCGTTGATTGACCCGCTGGTGATTGACCAGACGGTCGAAGCCTTTTTTGCTCATCAGGCAGATTTTGCTGCCAACCGCCTGCCGCCGCCGTGGAAACGCACTTTCCCTATTGGATTGGATACGGAAGTGTGCAGTTTTGCGGCGCTGGAACGTGCCTGGCGCGAAGCGGACAAACCGCATGAGCGCGAGCATGTCATGCCGTATCTGTACGAGGAAGAAGGCCGCTTCAAGGTGCATGTCATCCACGCCGGGCAGGATTACGGCAACCTGCGCTGGACGGTGGACACCCCCGAAGATTTGACCGCCATGCGGGCTTTATTTGCCCTGTTTCAAAATCAACCGCCGCTTTCCTGGCTGGAGGTGCTTCCGGTCTGGCTGCAGCATCCGGAAGTCCAATCGCTCAACGCCGGGGTGCAGCATCACTGGTTCAACGAATATGACGAACGTTTTGGCAAACAGGAATCGTAAGCAATGCCGCTTTTGACCATCTTCACCGCCCCCAAACCGTTTACCAACCCGCACATTGCGATGATTCAGCGCAATGCCCTGCGTTCGTGGCTGGCTTTGGGTGATGAGGTGGAGGTACTGCTGATCGGCGATGAAGAGGGCCTCGCCGAAACGGCGGCAGAATTGGGTATCCGCCACTTGCCACAGGTGGAACGCAACGCCTACGGCACGCCGCTGATTCGCTCGATATTCGACCTCGCGCGCCGGCACGGCAGCGGTGAAATTCTGGCTTATGTGAATGCCGATATTCTGCTGCTGCCCGATTTTGTGGAAGCGGCAAAGCGGGCTGCCGGGCAGTTTTCAGGTTTCCTCATCGTTGGGCAGCGTTGGGACGTGGATGTGCGCCAGTCGCTGGATTTTGAAGGGGAGTGGGCCGACCGACTGCGGCAAATGGCGCTCAACGAGGGACGCCTGCACTCGCCCGGCGGCAGCGATTATTTCATCTTCCCCCGTGAGTGTTTCGAGAATGTGCCGCCAATGGCGGTCGGGCGGGCCGGCTGGGATAACTGGATGATTTATGCCGCGCGGGCGGCTGGTTTACCGGTGATTGATGCCAGTCAAAGCGTGATGATTTTGCATCAAAATCACGACTACTCGCACCTGCCCGGCGGTCAGCCCCACTATCGCCTTCCGGAAACGGAAGAAAACGTGCGATTGGGCGGCGGCAAGTTGACCATCTTCAAACTGACGGATGCCACTCATCGCCTGACCGACGAGGGAGTCTCCCCTTTGCCGCTGAAGGGCGAAAAACTGCGCCGCGAGGTGGAGATTTTCCCGCTGGTGCGCCTGCATTCGTCGGCGCTGGCGTGGTTGTTTTTTGCCGTTTTTCACCCTTATAAGGCCTATGCCGAATTGCGCAAACGGCTGACGGCTCCTCACAACCGAAAGGAAGGATGAACGATGCGTGTAGGTCAAAACCCGGCCAAGTTCGTCAAAGAAGTTGCCAACCCGGAACGCATTACGGTAGCGGTGTTAAGTTACATCCCGTTCCTGAGCGGTTTTTATGCCGAAACGCTGGATGTGCTGAAGGTTTGCCTTGCCTCGGCACGCAAAGATGCCGGTCTGCCGTTTGATCTGCTGGTGTTCGACAACGGCTCATGCGCCGAGGTGCAGGACTGGCTGGTAAGTGAGCAGCGTGACGGTAATATTCAGTATTTGATCCTATCGGAGAAGAACCTCGGCAAGGGCGGAGCGTGGAATATCATCCTGAACGGTGCGCCGGGAGAGATCATTGCCTACGCCGACAGTGATGTGCTGTTTTACCCCGGCTGGCTCAAGCAGAGCGTTGACCTGTTGGAAACCTTTCCCCATGTGGGCATGGTGACAGCCCGGCCTTACCGCACCAATCCTCAGTTTTACAGCAGCACCGTAGCCTGGGCAGAGTCTCAACCGGACGTGCAGGTCGAGCGCGGGCAGTTCATCCCGTGGGAGGTATTCCGTGAATTTGACCTGAGTTTGGGACAGAGTGAGGAAGAAATCCGCCAGCGTTACGAGACGACCGAGGACGTGCGGATTACCTACCGCGGCATGCAGGCGATTGCTGGAGCGTCTCACTGGCAATTCACGGCTTACAAGTCCACGCTGGCGCAATTTTTGCCATTTCAGATGGATCGCCCAATGGGGCAGGTTAAGCAACTGGATCAGCGCGTCAATGATGCCGGCCTGCTGCGGCTGATGCCCACCCAGCCCTTCGCCATGAATCTGAGCAATACCCTGCGCGGTCTGAAAGCCGATCAACACCAGCCTGGCCGCCTGCGCTCCAAACGCCCAAATCCGCTGCTGGATTTTCCGCCGCTGCGGGCGTTGTTGTTGAAATTTTACGACACGATTTTCCGCTGGTATTATGACCGGCGATAAGGATGGGAGAGATAACCGCAAGTCCTATGACAAACAAACGCATCTTCATCAGTGCTGACCATGGTTTAGCGGTGGTTTACTTCCTGCAAACGGATGTGCTGCCCACGCTCTTGAAGGGCGGGGTTGAGGTGGTGCTGCTGACCGACGACGGTCTGGTGGAACAGATTCAACGCCGCTTTGGGCAGCCGGGTCTGATTGTCGAGGGGTTGCGCCTCAAACAGGCGCGCCATTATTTTGAGACGCACGACCACAGCACGCAGTACTGGCTGCACTTTTTACGCTGGATGGGCGGCTCGCGGCGAATCAACACCAACGCCATGGACGGTCACCTGCGCCAGATGCAGCATGAGACCTCCCGGCGGGGTAAATTGTTGATGCCCTTCATCCGGGCTGCCACGGCGGTGCTGCGTCGTTCGGCTGTGGCGCGGCGGGCGCTGGTCAACTTTCAGATGCGCTACACCCCGCAAATTTATGGTGACCTGTTTGAGAAATACCGCCCGGCGCTGGTGGTTGCCAGCACTCCCGGCTGGCGCTTTGACCGCTACCTGCTGCGTGAGGCGGTCCGGCAGGGTATTTGCACTGCCACGGCGATTATCGGCTGGGATAATCCCAGCAGTTACCGGCTGCCGGGCGCTCCGGTGGACTACATCACCTGCTGGTCGGAAATTCAAAAGGAAGAACTGGTGCTGGGTTCAGACTGGCAGCCGGAGCGGGTCAACATCGGCGGTATTCCGGCTTATGACGGTTACTTCCGCAAACAGTGGCAGATGAGCCGCGAAGAATACTTTGCCCTGCACGGGCTTGACCCGCAGCGTAAATTGCTGGCTTACGCTTCCAGTTTTGTCACTTTTGCGCCGAATTACCCCAACATCGAGGCGTTGGCGCGGCTGGTAGCCGAAGACCGCCTGGCTTACCCGGCGCAGCTGCTCATCCGTCTGCATCCCAATCATTTCATCCCCGGTTCGCTCTACGAAAAAGAGGCGCAGCGCGTTCGTCAACTGGTTGGTGAATTACCCCATGTTCATCTGGTTGAGCCGGTCCCGCTGGGCGGTGAATTGGGATATTATTCCGGGGAGGACATGCCGGAAAAATCCTCGATGATGGCCCATGCGGATGTCTTTCTGACTGTTTATTCAACGATGGTGGTGGAAACCGCCATCCACGACCGCCCGATTGTGAGTGTGTGCATTGACACACCCGGCGGGTGGAACACGCCCGGCAAATTTTCACTGGCGCTTTCGGAAATTGCCGAATGGCCGACTCATTTACGCTTCCGGCAGGCCGGTGCCGGGCGGGTTGCGCTCAATCCCGAACAGGTGCGCGAGGCGGTCAATTTTTACCTGACTCAGCCGGATGCCGACCGCGAAGCACGCCGCCGCTTTGTGGAGCGGGAAGTGACTTTCACGGATGGCAGCGCCGGCAGGCGTACCGCCGAATATCTGCTTTCTCTGGTGTGAGGAAACTCATGAAGTTCTTGATCGCCGGTTTTGGTTCGATAGGCCGCAGGCATCTGCGCAATTTGCTGGCGCTGGGGGAGCGCGATATTATCCTGTACCGCACCCACCGTTCCACCCTGCCGACCGATGAAATTGAGCAGTTCCCCACCGAAACCTCTCTGGAAGCCGCGCTTGCCCACCGTCCCGATGCGGTGATCATCTCCAACCCGACCGCTTTGCACCTTTCGGTTGCCATACCGGCTGCCCGGCAGGGCTGCCACATCCTCATGGAAAAGCCGATTTCCCACTCGTTGGAGGGATTGGACGAACTGCGCCGCGCGCTGGAGCAGGGCGGCGGTCAATTGCTGATGGGATACCAGTTTCGCTTTCATCCTACCTTGCGGACGGCAGCGGCGGTGATCGCCGCCGGTGAGATCGGCCGGCCGCTGGCGGTGCGGGCGCACTGGGGCGAGTACCTGCCCAACTGGCATCCGTGGGAAGATTACCGCCAGAGTTATGCAGCCCGCCCAGACCTGGGCGGGGGGGTCATCCTGACCCTCTGCCACCCGCTGGACTACCTGCGGATGATGATTGGAGAAATCCGCTCGGTCAGCGCCATGACGGCTACCATCCCCGAGCTCGACCTGAATCTGGATGCGGTGGCGGAAATTCTGCTGGGTTTTGAGAATCAGGCGGTTGGCAGTGTCCATCTGGATTACATTCAGCAGCCGGCCCAACACACCGTGCAGGTGATTGGCAGTGAGGGTGTGCTGAATTGGGATAACACCAGTGGCCTGCTCGCCTGGCAGCGGGTGGGAGAAAACCAGCCACACCACGCTCACCCGCCGGCGGATTTTGAGCGCAACTGGATGTTTCTGGAACAGATGCGCCATTTTCTGGAAGTGGTGCGCGGAGAAGACCGACCGATTTGTACGCTGGAGGACGGCCAACGCGCTTTGCAAATTGCTCTGGCAGCGCTCGATTCGGCCCGGCAGGGACGGACATTCACGATATGAGGAAGAAAACCATGCAAACCCATTCCCGCTCTCCCATGACATGGATACTCATATGGCTGACGGCTGCCCTCGCTCTGTCTGCCTGTCAACCCCAGCAAAACACCACTCCAACCGCCGATGTTCAGGAAACGGCGTTGTCTATGGCAAAGACGGCCCTCAACCCGACGGCCAGCCCAACTCCGGCGGCCACTGCTACGCCCTCACCCACGGTAACCCTCACCTTGACCGCCACCCCAACGCTGCCGCCGACCGAAACGCCCACACCGGCACCCTTGTTTTCCAGTCTTCGTTTCATCGGCGTAACGGCTCGTTATGATGGCGCCAGCATCATCCTTGAAATCCCCAATTTGCAGCAGGTTTACAACCTGACCATCAACGGGGTTAATTATCTTTGTCAACTGGCGGAGAGCGCCCCCAACCGGCTGTTTTGCAACGGACTCGCCAAACCGCCGGTGGATCAACCGGTGCAGGTGATTTTGCGCGACCCCGAAACCAACCAGGCGGTATTTGAGACTGTCACTTCGATCTCGTCCATTCTGGTGGTTACTCCCATGCCTCGTGGCTATTACGACCCGAATTGCCCGCAACGCGGGCTGGACGTGAAATGTGAGATGGAATGCCGCATCCCGCCCAGCGGTGAACCGTGTGTGGTGGCAAGTTGTTACGATTCGTGCGGGCTGTATTTATCCATTCATACCTGTCCCGAAAATGTGGATGTCTATCCGGCGCTTTGCACCGACGAACAGTGGGCAGAAATGAAAGCCCGCCACAATATTCCTTGAGTGAGTGATCAGAAAATGAAATTCTACCGATTGAGTTTGTTGGTTCCGTTGATTGTGATCGTGGCAGGCTGTGCTTCACCGCTGCCCTTAACGGCCGAGCCGGCCCGCTCAACGCCGACGGAAAGTCCCACGGAGGCGGTAATGATCACCTCCACATCCCTGCCGCCGATGCCGACGGCGGTAGAACCCTCTGCAACTTTTACCGCAACGGCAACGCTTCTGCCCAGCCCGACGATTGCGCCAACCCCAACCCCGCTGGCGGATTTTTCTTCGCTGCGGGTGATTACGTTGGAAAGCAACACTTTCGGCTGGATGATACAGTTCCACCTGCCCGGAATTGGGCAGCCTCTGCTATTAAAATTGGATGGGAAAGACTACCGCTGTTCGCTAGACGAGCGTTACCCCGAGCGTTTATTTTGTCAGGGGCTGGCAAAACCGTCCGTGGATCAATCTATGTTGCTGGTGTTCGTCAATCCAGAAAATGGTGAGGAAGTGTACCGGGGCAGTTTGATCATCCCGCTGGCTTTTATGGTACCGCCAACTCCGGTGGGTTATCTGCATACGGCTTGCGATCAGCGCGGTAAGAATGTTTCCTGCGAAACAGAATGCCGGATTGATCCAAACGGCAATCCCTGTATTGTGGCAACCTGTACGGACGCCTGCGGACCTTACTTTGCCGTGCATTCCTGCCCGGATGATATGCCGCTGCCATCCCCTTCCTGCTCAGCGGAACAGTGGGCGATGATGAAAAAACGCTATCAAATTCCTTGAGAGAGGTAAAAATGAGCCACATTCTGGATAAGTTTCGAATGGACGGACAGGTTGCGGTAGTGACCGGCGGGGCAGGTTTGCTGGGACGGCAATTCTGCCGAACGCTGGCTGAAGCCGGTGCTGCCGTGGTGGTTGCGGATTTGAACCGCATGAGCGCCATCACGCTGGCGGAAAACCTGCAAAAAGACGGCTATCCGGCGCTTGGCACCGGCGTGGATGTGACCGATCCCGACTCGGTGGAAGATATGGTTGCAGCGGCGGTCAATCATTTTGGGCGGCTGGATGTGCTGGTGTGCAGTGCCGCCATGGATCCGAAATTCGATGCCGAACACGCTGATCAGCAGCAGGGTAACGCTTTTGAAACCTACCCGCTGGAAGCCTGGCGGCAGGCACTGGATGTCAACCTGACCGGCATGTTCCTCAGCGCTCAGGCAGCCGTCAAGCCGATGCTGGCGCAGAATCACGGTGTGATCATCAATATCTGCTCCACATACGGATTGGTTGGCCCGGATCAGCGGATTTATCAGCGCCCTGGACAACCGCCGCAGTACAAGCCGGTGTTTTACTCCGTCACCAAAGCCGGCGTGCTGGGGTTGACCCGCTATCTGGCGACCTATTATGCCGGGCGGAACATTCGCGTGAATGCGCTGACCCCCGGCGGGGTTTATCATCAGCATGACCCCGTGTTTGTCGAAAATTACAGTTATCGTACCGTGATGGGGCGGATGGCTGAACAGGATGAGATGAACGGCGCATTGCTCTTTCTGGCTTCAGACGCTTCCAGTTACATGACGGGCGCCAATCTGGTGGTGGACGGAGGCTGGACGGCATGGTGAACAACACCGAAGTGCTGGCGATCATCCCGGCGCGCGGCGGATCGAAGGGCATTCCGCGCAAGAATATCCGCAACTTTGCCGGTCATCCGTTGATTGCGTATAGCATTGCAGCGGCCTTGCAGTCGCGCCGGGTTACCCGGGTGATTGTTTCGACCGATGACCCCGAAATTGCCGAGGTGTCCCGCTCCTACGGAGCCGAGGTGCCCTTCCTGCGCCCGGCCGAACTGGCTCAGGACTCGACACTGGATTTGCCGGTCTTTCAACATGCTCTGGCATGGTTGACGGCCAATGAAGCCTATGCTCCAGATGTGGTGGTGCAGCTTCGCCCGACTTCTCCGATCCGCCCGGTAGGGTTGGTGGACGAGGCCGTGCGGATTCTGCTGGAACACCCCGAAGCCGACTCCGTGCGGGGTGTGGTGCCGGCCGGACAAAACCCTCACAAGATGTGGCGGATTGACCTGCAAACCGGACAGATGAAAAATTTGCTGGATGTGCCGGGGGTGCCGGAGCCGTACAATGCGCCCCGTCAGATCCTGCCGCCGGTTTACTGGCAGACCGGCCACATTGACGCCATCCGCCCGGTGACGATTCTAGAAAAAAATTCGATGAGCGGCGAGGTGATTTTACCGGTGATGATTGACCCGCGCTACACGGTGGATATTGACTCGCTCTCAGATTGGGTGCGGGCCGAGTGGCTGGTGTATCACGGCGGGCTGGAGATGGTGCATCCCGGCCGGGTGCGCCGTCCATTGCCGGATGAGGTGACTCTGGTGGTTTTCGATTTCGACGGCGTGCTGACCGATAACCGCGTGTGGGTGGATTCCGAGGGCCATGAGTTCGTTGCCGCCTATCGCTCGGACAGCCTCGGCATTCAAGCGTTGCACAAAGCCGGCATCCAGACGCTGGTGCTTTCGACCGAAAAAGATGGGGCGGTTTCGGCCCGCTGCCGAAAAATGGGTGTGCCGGTGTTGCAAGGTGTGGAGGATAAAGCCGCGCGGTTGACCGAATACCTCAAAGAGCATGAACTCGATGCTCGCTCGGTCATCTTTGTGGGGAACGATGTCAATGATTTGACCTGTTTCGATCTGGTAGGCTGTGCGGTGGCTGTTGCCGATGCCCAGCCGGAAGTGCTGCGTCAGGCAGACCTGATTTTGACCCGTCGGGGTGGATATGGTGCCGTACGCGAGCTGTGTGATCTGCTGTTGCACAGGCAGGAATAAAACTGGATTGTTCGATTGAATTCTTAAGGAGTGAACCAATGGCAAAGGCAGTCAAAATAGGGGATCGTTGGGTGGGGGATGGCCATCCCACCTATGTCGTGGCTGAAATTGGCATCAATCACAACGGCGATATTGAAATTGCCAAGCGCTTGATGGATGCCGCCAAACATGCCGGGGTGGATGCGGTCAAGTTTCAAAAACGCACCCCCGAACTGTGCACCCCGCCCGATCAGCGTAATGTGATGCGTGAGACGCCGTGGGGCTACATCACCTATCTGGAATACCGCCATAAAATCGAATTTGGTGAGGCGGAATACCGCGAAGTGGACCGTTACGCCAAAGAAATCGGGATCACCTGGTTCGTTTCGGTTTGGGATGAGCCCTCGGTGGACTTCATCGAGGCTTTTGACCCGGTGGCGTATAAAGTACCATCTGCTGCCCTGACCGATCACGGCTTGTTGCGTAAACTACGTTCGACCGGCCGACCGATCATCCTCTCGACCGGCATGTCCACCATTGACCAGATCAAGGCGGCGGTGGAACTGCTGGATATGGAAAACCTGATTATCTGTCATACCACGAGTGCTTATCCCTGCCCGCCGGAAGAACTCAATCTGCGCATGGTGCAGACCCTCAAAGAGACCTATCCCTGCCCGATTGGGTACTCCGGTCATGAAGTCGGTTTGATCCCCTCGGTGGTAGCGGTTGCGTTGGGGGCTTGTCTGGTGGAACGTCACATCACCCTCGACCGCGCCATGTGGGGATCGGATCAGGCGGCTTCGGTAGAGCCGGGCGGCTTTGAACGACTGGTCAAATACATCCGCGTCACCGAACTTTCGCTGGGTGACGGCGTGAAACGGGTGTACGACAGCGAACTGCCCTCTTTGAAAAAACTGCGCAGGGTGTTCAACTAATCCAGCATGAACTGGACGGTGGAGCGCATCCGCAAGGGCGTGCAGCGGCGCTGGCTGCAAGCGCAGAATAACCGGCGCCTGGCTGATCTGGCAGCGCAAATTGAACGAAATGCGCCGCCGGTGGTCGATTCGCGCCCGGTGGTGATGTTCAATGCGTCCAGCCGGCTGGCGTGGATGAGCCTGAATGCGGCGTTTACCCTGCTGAGCGGTTGGGGTTTGCGTCTGGCGGGGGTGCCGGTGGTGCATTTCGTCTGCCGGGCGGGGATGACGCGTTGTCAACTCGGCAGTGCGCTGACCCCGTTTGACCAACCGCCGCCGTGTGCGGCTTGCGTCCGCCAGTCGGGGCATCTTTACCGCAACGGAAAGGTGCGCTGGTTTGAGTACCAGCCGGTGGAAGAAGTCGAACGCGCCACAGCCGGTCTGCCGCTGACCGATTTGATGGGTTTTGGGTGGCAGGGTTTACCGCTGGGTGAACTGGTGCTGCCATCGCTGCGCTGGGCGCTGCGCCGCCATGATCTGGAAGATGACGAGCCGACCCGCTTTCTGCTCAGGCAGTTCCTTCTTTCGGCGGCGCGGGTGGCGGTGGAGTTTTCCCGCTTTGTTGAGGAAGTGCAGCCCCGGGCGGTGGTGGTATTCAACGGCGTTTCCTACCCGGAGGCGGTGGCAAGGCAGATTGGACAGAAGCACGGCCTGCCGGTGATTACGCACGAGGTGGGCTTACAGCCGTTCAGTGCTTTCTTCTCGCACGGGCATGCAACTGCCTACCCGATTGATGTGCCGTCCAATTTTGAACTCAACCCGGACCGGGAAGCGCGCCTGAACGCTTACCTTGAAAAACGCTTTCAGGGGCAGTTCAGCATGGCGGGCATCCGCTTTTGGCAGGACATGCGTCATCTGGATGAGGGTTTACTGCAAAAGGCAGCTGCCTTCCGTCAAATTGTGCCGGTTTTTACCAATGTGATATTTGATACCAGCCAAATCCACGCCAACATCCTCTTCCGGGATATGTTCGCCTGGCTGGATGAGGTGTTGGAGATCATCCGCGCTCACCCCGAAACCCTGTTTGTGGTGCGGGCTCATCCCGATGAAGACCGTCCCGGCAAACAAGCTCGCCAGAGTGTTACCGGCTGGGCTGCCCAAAAACGGCTGACTGATTTGCCGAACGTGGTGTTCATTCCGCCGGCGGAATATCTGAGTTCTTATGAGTTGATCCAACGCTCCAAATTTGTGATGGTTTATAATTCGACCATCGGTCTGGAAGCCTCTATCCTGGGGAGTGCGGTGTTGTGCGGCGGGCAGGCACGCTACACCCGTCTGCCAACCGTGTTTTTGCCCCAATCGGCCGAGGATTTTCGCCGGATGGCGGAAGCCTTTTTACGCGCCGAGCGAGTTAGTCCACCGCCTGAGTTTCAACGAAACGCCCGCCGATTTTTGTACTATCAACTATTTCGGGCTTCACTGCCGTTTGATGCCTTTTTGGAAGAGGACCTGACTCCCGGTTTTGTGCGCCTGAAAAAGAACCTGGGCTGGCAGGACTTTTTGCCCGAATCTTCCCCCACGCTGGCGGTGATCAACCGCGGGGTGCTTCAGGGTGAGCCGTTTTTGCTACCGGAGGAGGATTAAGCCGGCATGTCGAAACCACGCTGCTCGATTGTCATCCGCGCATATAACGAGGAAAAGCACATCGGCCGGCTGTTGAGCGGCATCCTGCAGCAGACCGTGCAGGATGTGCAGATTGTGCTGGTGGATTCGGGTTCAACCGATGCGACCGTTGCGATTGCCAGCCGCTTCCCGGTTGA
This sequence comes from Bellilinea caldifistulae, assembly GCF_001306055.1. Lineage (GTDB taxonomy): Bacteria > Chloroflexota > Anaerolineae > Anaerolineales > Anaerolineaceae > Bellilinea > Bellilinea caldifistulae. The sequence goes on from NZ_LGHJ01000024.1 coordinate 44,897, forward strand.
GGTGGTGCATATCCGTCCGCAGGAATTCACCTTTGGGCGCTCGCTTAATATGGGGATTGCCCGGGCACGTGCTGATGTGGTGGTCATGGCCTCGGCGCATGTCTATCCGGTTTATCCGGACTGGCTGGAACGATTGCTCGAACCGTTCGAGGATGGGCAGGTGGCGGTGGCTTACGGTAAACAGCGCGGCGCAGCCACCACCCACTACTCCGAGCATCAGGTTTTTCGGCGCTGGTTCCCCGACCAATCCACCCTGCGCCAGCCGCATCCGTTTTGCAACAATGCCAACGCGGCCATCCGCCGCGCCTTGTGGGAGCAGCACGCTTATGATGAACTTCTCACCGGTTTGGAAGATCTGGCCTGGGCGCGCTGGGCGCAGAGTCAGGGCTATGGAGTTGCCTATGTGGCCGAGGCGGAGGTCATTCATGTTCATCAGGAAACCTGGCGCGGAATTTACAACCGTTACCGGCGTGAGGGGATGGCCTTCAAGCAGATTTATCCGCAGGAGCATTTTCGATTCACCGATTTTGTGCGCCTGTGGGTGAGTAATGTGTGGAGCGATTGGCGGGCGGCAGCCAGCGATGGCTTACTGGCTAAAGAATGGGCGAATATCGTCCGGTTTCGACTGATGCAGTTCTGGGGAACCTATCAGGGCTATCGCCAGTCCGGGCCGCTGACCTGGCAGCTCAAACAGACGTTCTACTACCCCAACCTGAATGAACCTCCCAACGGACAAACCGTCCGGCGGGATGTCCAGCCGATTCAATACAAAGAGGGCAATGAATGAGAGAAGGATTCTTACCAGGCGAGGTGAGTGAATGAAGACAGACCCCATGATTGTGGCACTGGTGCCCATGCGCCATCACTCGGTGCGTGTACCCGGCAAGAACTACCGTCCGCTGGCGGGAAAACCGCTCTTTCACCATATTTTGAGCGCTTTGCTGCAAACTCCGGAAATCGGCCGGGTGGTGGTGGACACCGACTCGCCGGTATTGATGGAGGGAATTTCCCGTGATTTTCCGCAGGTGACCCTGCTGGAACGCCCGGCTCACCTGACGGCGGACACGGTGCCGATGAATGAAATTTTGATGTACGATACCGAACAGGTGGCAGCCGATTTTTACCTGCAAACCCATTCCACCAATCCGCTGCTGCGCCCGCAAACCATCTCCAAAGCCATCCAGACTTTTCTCAGCCATTACCCGGCTTATGATTCACTCTTTTCGGTGACCCGTCTGCAAACCCGCTTGTGGGACGGGCTGGCTCGACCGATCAATCACAACCCGGCGATCCTGCTGCGCACCCAGGATTTACCGCCGGTTTACGAGGAAAATTCCTGCATGTATATTTTTACACGCCAAACCCTGGCACAGCGGCGTAACCGGATTGGCGAACGTCCCTATCTATTTGAAATGGATCCGCTTGAAGCCCGCGACATTGATGAAGAGTTCGATTTCCTTCTGGCGGATTTGCTGATGCGCCAGCGGCTGCAGGCCGAAAGCGGCAGGGAGGACTGATGTACACGGTATTGCTTTCTGCACCGTACATGCTGCCGGTGGTGGAGCGCTTCCGCCCCTTGTTCGATCACTACGGGTTGACGGTTATCGTTCCGCCAGTTCATGAACGGCTTTCCGAGCAGGAAATTCTGGCGTATGCCGGCCGGTTCGATGCCACGATTTGCGGCGATGACCGCTATACCGAGCGGGTGCTGCAAGCCTGCGCCCCGCGATTGAAGGTGATTTCCAAATGGGGGACGGGGATTGACTCGATTGACCGGGCTGCAGCAGCCCGGCTGGGCATTCAGGTGCGCAATACGCCGAATGCCTTTACGCTGCCGGTTTCAGACAGCGTGCTGGGCTACATTCTCGCCTTTGCCCGTCAGCTGCCGTGGATGGATCGCGCCATGAAGGATGGCCGGTGGGAAAAACTGCCAGGCCGTTCGTTGAGTGAATGTACGCTGGGAGTGGTGGGGGTCGGAAATGTCGGCAAGGCGGTGCTGCGGCGGGCGCGGGCGTTTGGGATGCGCCTGCTGGGTAACGATATTGTGCCGATTGCGCCGGATTTCGTCCTCGAAAACGGAGTGGAGATGACCGGTCTGCGTGATTTGCTGGAACGCTCCGACTTTATCAGCCTGAACTGCGATTTGAACCCGACCAGCTATCATCTGATCAACGCTGAGACGCTGGGATGGGTCAAACCCGGAGCGGTATTAATCAACACAGCGCGCGGGCCGGTGGTGGACGAGCCCGCGCTGATTGCCGCCCTTCAAGAAGGACGGTTGGCCGGCGCGGCGCTGGATGTTTTTGAGGTGGAACCGCTGCCGCTTGATTCGCCTCTGTTGAAGATGGACAATGTTCTGCTGGCAGCGCATAATTCCAATTCCAGCCCGGCAGCATGGGAGCGCGTTCACTGGAACACCATCCGCAATCTGCTGGATGGTTTGGGCCTGGATGTGAGCGGTTTGGAAGAGTGGAGAAAACGTTTGGGCAGAGATTGAGGATGAGTCCTTTAGTATGAGCCAAAAATTGGAACGAAGATTATTGATCTTGATTTTGACGGCGTATGGGGTGTATGCGGTTGTCTTTATCGCAAAGACCATCTTTTGGGTGGATGGAATCCCCTATTCAGCGCTTTTCGACGATATGATGATTTCAATGACCTATGCCCGCAATCTGGCACAGGGGTATGGACTGGTGTGGAATCCCGGCGGTGAACGGGTAGAAGGCTTCAGCAATCCGTTGTGGGTGGCGTTTATGGCGTTGTTTCATTTGCTGCCCATCCCGGAAAACTGGATCAGTCTGGCGGTGCAAATCAGCGGCGGGGTCTTTTTCCTCGCCAGTTTGCTGGTGCTGCGGCGGGTGGCTGAACAGGTTTCCGCCCGGCAGGCACGGGTTGTTTTGCTGGCGGTGCTGTTGACCGCTTTTTACTACCCACTCAGCAACTGGTCGCTGTTGGGGTTGGAGGTCAGTGTGTTGCTGCTGATGGTCAACCTCTCCATGTTTCTCGCCTTGCGCACACTGGAGAGCGGGCAATTTTCGCGCCGGCTGTACCTGCTGATGGGGCTGGCTACGCTGGTGCGGGTGGATGCAGCCGTCACTTACCTGACCGTGTGGGGATTGCTGGTGTGGTTTGACCGTGCCAACCGCCGCCGTCACTTAATTGAAGGCAGTCTCTTCTTGCTGCTATTTGTGGGTGGTCAGACGCTGGCGCGCAAACTGTACTACGGCGAATGGGTGCCGAACACCTACATTCTCAAGGTGGAAGGGCTGCCGCTTTGGGCGCGCTTGCGTCGCGGATTGCAGGTGACCTGGAACTTCGTGCGCGGCTTTTCTCCATTACTGATGATCTTTCCCTTCACGGTCTTTCTTTTCCGCCGTGACCGGAAAGTGTTGCTGGTGGCACTGGTCTTTATGGCGCAGGTAGCGTACAGCATCTACGTCGGCGGGGATGCCTGGGAGCACCGTGGCGGGGCGAACCGCTTTGTGGCGTTGGGAATGCCGGCCGTGTTTGTCCTCTTCTCGCTGGCGGCGTGGGAGTGGTATGACCGGCTTGGCGACTGGTTGCACCAACGCGGTGGGGCTTTGGCGCGCGGTCTGATCCGGCTGATGCCGGTCGGGCTGGCCGCTTTCATCCTGCTGAGCATGCTTCTTTGGAACCGAATGCCGGGGAATTATGGGATTATTACCAGCCTGAGGCGGATTGATGAAGGTGAGTTGCGTTTTTTCCTGCTGCTGGATCGCTCCATTTACGTGCCGGGTAATGAGCGATACACCCGTGATGCGATCATCATCCGCCGGCTGACTCAGCCGGATGCCAGTGTGGCGATGGTAGCTGCCGGCAATATCTGCTACTTCTCCCATCGCTACTGCATTGATTTACTGGGCAAGAGTGACCCGGTGATTGCCCGTGGTGGCATTCAGGTGCCGCCAGATGCGGACTGGCGCGAATTGCAGCCGGGGCATATCAAGTTCAACTATCAGTATTCCATTGGAACACTCAAACCCGATGTGGTGGTTGAAATCCGCCGCAGTACGGGGGATATTGCCGAAAAGTATCTGGATGATGAATACCTCATGGCAAAAGTGAACACCCATCCGATGTACTTCCGCAAAGACTCCAACAAAATAGATTGGGTACAATTAGAATATGTCCGAGAAGATTGAAAACCGAATTGTGTTGATTACCGGCGCTGCCGGTGGGATTGGAAGGGCAACGGTCAGTTTGTTCGTCGAGCGCGGCTGGCGGGTGATTGGGGTTGACCGGCAATCCTTTGGTGAGGATTTTCCGGTTGAGGGATTGTTCATCCAGGCGGATATTTCCGAACCAGCCCAGCTGGAGGGTATCTACGAAAAAACGCGCGCCTACACCGGCCAGTTGAATGCCGTCATTCACAACGCTGCCCTGCAAATTGCCAAACCGCTAATCGAAACTACCGCCGAGGAATGGGATGCGGTGATGGCATCGAACCTGCGTTCGGTGTTTCTGGGGGCAAAACTGGCCTATCCGCTGCTCAAAGCAGCCGGCGGCGGGGCAATTGTCAATGTTTCCTCGGTTCATGCGGTTGCCACTTCCGCCAACATTGCTGCATATGCAGCCAGCAAGGGCGGTCTGCTGGCCCTGACCCGTGCCATGGCGATTGAATTTGCTCCCGACAACATCCGAGTCAATGCCATTTTGCCGGGTGCGGTGGATACCCCCATGCTGCGCGCCGGTTTGAACCGCGGACATGTCGGCGGGGAAACGATTTACGACCGCCTTGAAAATCTGGCACGCAAGACGGTCAACGGACGGATCGGCAAGCCCGAAGAAATTGCCCACGCCATTTATTTCCTGGCTGATGACACCCAGTCTTCGTTTATGACCGGTCAGGCGTTGATTGTGGATGGCGGGGCGACAGCGAGGCTCAGCACCGAATGAGCGGATGGCGTGAGACGCTTAAGAAAATCTTGCCGCCGAGCGCGGTTGACCTGCTGCGTGAGGCGCGCGACGGCCTGGTGCGGCTGGGCGACTTGCCGGATGCTTACGGCCATCCTTGGCGGCGAGACACGATTCGCCGGCTGCCGGCCCTGAGGAACAGTCAGCGCGGCAAACGCTGTTTCATCCTTGGTAACGGCCCGAGTCTGGCCAGAACCGATCTGACCCGCCTGCGGGATGAATACACCATCGGCCTCAACCGCATTTATCTGGCTTTTCCGCAGATGGGCTTTGAGACCAGTTACTACCTCTCGATCAACGATCTGGTCATCGAGCAATGCGCCGAGGAGATCAAAACGCTCAAAATGCCGCGCTTCGTTTCGTGGCGGGCGCACCGCTGGCTGCAACCGGACGATAATCTTTACTTTCTCTACACCACCTACACCGGACCAAGGTTCGCCCGTGATCTGACCGGCCGGGTCTGGGAAGGGGCAACCGTGACCTACGTCGCTTTGCAGGTGGCGTTTTACCTCGGCTTTGAGACGGTGATTTTGATTGGGGTGGATCACAACTTCACCACCCAGGGCAAACCCAACACGACCGTGGTTTCGCAGGGAGATGACCCCAATCACTTTCACCCCGGCTACTTTGGTAAGGGATTCCGCTGGCAGCTGCCGGATCTGGAAACATCCGAACGGGCTTATCGCATGGCGCGTGCCGCTTACGAAGCCGAGGGCCGACGTGTGCTGGATGCAACCATCGGCGGAAAATTAACCGTTTTTCCCAAAGTGGATTACGACTCGCTATTCTGATGAGCGCACCGCTGGTTTCGATTATTACCCCATCCTTCAATCAGGCGGCTTTTCTGGAACAGACGATCCGTTCGGTGCTGGAACAAACCTACCCGCAGATCGAGTACATGGTGGTGGATGGCGGTTCGACGGATGGCAGCCGTGAAATCATCGAAAAGTACGCCGACCGGCTGGCGTGGTGGGTTTCGGAGAAGGACGCCGGGCAGGCAGATGGAATCAACAAGGGCCTGCGCCGCGCCCAAGGGGAGATTGTGGCGTGGCTCAATTCGGATGATTATTACCTGCCGGCTGCGGTGGGGCAGGCGGTGGAGGTGTTTCGTCATCACCCGCAGGCCGGGCTGGTGTTCAGTGATGTTGAGTCGGTAGATGGGGAGGGTAACCGGTTCAACATCATGCGCTTTGGTGAGTGGGGGTTGACCGATTTAATGGCGTTTCGGATCATCAGCCAACCGGGCGTGTTCATGCGCCGCAGTGTGCTGGAACAAGCCGGTTACCTCGATCCGAATTACCACTACTTGCTCGATCATCACCTCTGGTTGCGGATGGCGGTCATCGCTCCGCTGCATTATGCCCGGGGGGCGCGTTGGGCGGCAGCGCGCTTTCACCCGGCCGCCAAAAATGTGGCCCAGGCGGCTGGTTTTGGCAACGAAGCCTTACGGCTGGCGGCGTGGATGGAGAGCGATCCGCGCTTCAAGGAGCATCTGCCGTCCGTCCAAAGGCGCATGTGGGCCGGCGCCTACCGCTTAGACGCCTTCTACCGGTTGGATGCCGGCGACCGGCGCGCTGCACTGGCGGCATACGCTCAAGCCTTTCGCTATCATCCACCCACGGTACTGCGCGATTGGCGCAGGCTGCTGTATGCCCTGCTCAGCCCGTTGGGGCTGGAAGGCCTGCGGCAGGCTTACCTGCGGCGTCGCAGCCGGCGTTTTCAGCAGCGGGGGCATTGAACCATGGACGAAAATGGATTACCCCACACCGCCGGCAGACCAGGCCTGTTTGTTCAGCCGCGCTGGCTGAGCGGTGTGCTGCTGGTGTTGCTGCTGGTGGGCGGGGCGGCTTTTCGCCTGTATGACCTGACCGACCCGCCGCTGGATTTTCACCCCACCCGGCAGGTGCGTTCTTTGATCATTGCGCGCGGTATGTACTTGCAACAATTGCCCGATGTGCCGGAACAACAGCGCGAGTATGCTGTACGTCAATGGCGGGCGCAGGATGTGATCGAACCGCCGATCATGGAGTCGCTGGTTGCCTTTACCTACCGCTTATCCGGCGCTGAAATCGTCTGGGCGGGAAGGGCTTTTTCAATCTTCTTCTGGATGCTGGGCGGGCTGGGTTTGTGGCTGCTTGGTCGCCGTTTGATCCATGTGGATGTCGGTCTGTTGGCTCTGATGCTGTATTTGGGCTGGCCGTACGCCATTCTGGCTTCGCGTTCCTTTCAGCCAGACCCGTTGATGACCGCCGCCATTATCTGGGCTTTGTGGGGTGCCGCTGAGTGGCAAACTAGACCCGCCTGGGGCAGGGCAGTTCTGGCGGGTTTACTGGCCGGTCTCGCCCTGTTGATCAAGTGGACGGCCGTCTTTTTTATCGCCGGCGGCTGGCTGGGGCTACTGCTGGCCGATGGCGGGTTGCGCCGCTTGTGGCGGGATCGTCAGTTGTGGGTCATCGGCGGGCTGGCGGTTTTGCCGGGGCTGATATACGCGCTCTATTCAGCGATGGTGTTGAACAGCCTGCAAGGGCAGTTGAGCCTGCGTTTTTTTCCGCAAATGTGGCTGGATGCGGCTTTTTACCTGCGCTGGTGGACACGCTTAAACGCCGTGTTGAACCTGCCGTGGCTGGTGTTAATGATTGCTGGAATTTTCTCGCTGTCAGCCGGGCGTGCCCGCTCGCTGTTACTCGGCTGGGCGGTCGGTTATGGGGTCTATGCGTTCATTTTTTCGTACTACGTCAGCACACACGACTATTATCACCTGCCGCTTATCCCGCTGGCGGCGCTGGGTGCAGGCAGCGCACTGGCCGGGCTGTTGTCCATTTTGCAGGTTCACGCCGGCTGGCGGCGAGGCATGGCGGTGCTTGGGCTTGCTTTCATTTTTCTGGCCGAGGGCTGGTCGGCACGCACCCTGCTCAAACGGCAGGACTTTCGTCCGGTTGTGGAGCAGATTCAATCCATTGCGGCGCACTTTTCGCCGGAGGACAGTCTGGTCAGTCTTGCGCCCGATTACAGTTTACCGCTGGTCTATTGGGGTTGGCTGAACACGACTCACTGGTTTGGGGTGGGTGATTTTGCCCTGCGAGAGGCAGCCGGGCAAAAGATGGATTTTGAAGAGTATTTTCAAAATCAGACCCGTGGGCGGGATTACTTTCTGGTGACCGATTTTGAGGAACTGGCGCGCCAGCCGCAGCTGGAAATGGAATTGAAAAATCACTATCCGCTGGTGCTGGAAGGGCCGGATTTTCGGGTGTATGATTTACGGCAGCGGAAAGAATCGCCATGAAATCGGTCTTCGAGCGGGTGGTTTTGATTGTAGTTTGCCTGGTGCTGCTTTGCGGTCTGGGAGCGACGGCATACGCCGGCACTTTCAGCCGTTACTGGGCGGATGACTACTGTTACGCGGCGGTGGTACAGCGGGATGGTCTGATCCGCGGCACGCTGTACTGGTATCAGAACGGCGGTAACCGCTTTGCGGCCTTCCTTGCCGTTGGGCTGATTGAGCGGCTAGGTCAGGCGTCGGTTGTGTTTTTACCGTCGGGGCTGCTGATCGCCTGGGCAGCGGCGGCCAGCTTTGCCTTGAACGCACTGGTGAAACTGGCGGGCTGGAAGGTACACCGTCTGTGGCTGGCAACTGCCTCGCTGGGCTGGGTATTTTTCCTGACCTATACTTCGCCTGACCGTTTGCAAACCCTCTACTGGCGCATGGGACTGCTGCACTACTCCCTGCCGCTGGTGCTGATCCTGATTCAGGCTGGGGTGGTGCTTGGCGGTCTGACTACCGGCAAGCCCGCCCGGCTGGTGTGGATCAGCGCTGCCAACGGCCTTTTGGCTCTGTTTTGCGCCGGCCTTTCGGAAACGGCGGCAGCGCTGCAAACGACCCTGTATTTGCTTTTGGCAGCCGGGCTGGTGATATGGGGCGGCGGCGGAAAGCGCAACGGGCTGGTGTTGTTGAGTGGCGGGCTGATGGCTTCGCTGCTTGCCCTGTTGATCATGGCGCTTTCTCCGGCCAACGAGTGGCGGCAGGCCTTATTACCCCCTCCGCCTTCGGCTGGCGCGTGGGGCGGTGCGCTCCTGCGTTACACCATTGATTTTGTGCGGGATACTTTACGTACTCTACCGCTGCCGTTGGGGATGTGGCTGGCGTTTTGTGGCGTGCTGGGTTATCTCCTGAATGGAAATAAGCCGAGAAATTCAGGGCTGGCGGGATGGGCGCTGCTGGCTGCCGGGATCATTGGCACGGCGGCGGCGATGGCGCCGAGTGTTTATGCCGGGCTGCAATACCCCGCTGGCCGGGCGTTGATGACCGCCCGTTTCCCGCTGATGAGCGGGTTGGGTCTGGCGGCCGCCGCGTGGGGCAACTGGCTGAAAGGCCGCTTGCCCTCTGCTTCCCACCAGTGGGTGAGCGCCGCCGGGCTGGTTGGGCTGCTGCTGGTTGGGGCTTATGTGCTGCGGGCCACCCAGCTGCCGCTCAAAGAGGCACAGATGCTGGCGGTCAAAGCCGCCCGCTGGGATGCACGTCAGGCTGAGATTTTATCTCAGCGCGCCGCGGGTTTACAGACCATTCGCGTTCGCGAGGTGGATGTCGTCAGCACGCTGGAAGACCTGACTCCCCAGCCTGAGCATTGGGTCAACGGCTGTGCCGCGGATTACTATCAGGTCGAGCAAATTATTGCAGAGCGATAGAGAGGCAAGATGTTAGTTTCGATTGTTACTCCCTCTTACAATCAGGCGCGTTATCTGGAAGAAACCATCCGCTCGGTACTTGAGCAGGATTACCCCCACATTGAGTACATGGTGGTGGACGGCGGCTCGACGGATGGCAGCCGTGAGATCATCGAAAAGTACGCCGACCGGCTGGCGTGGTGGGTTTCGGAGAAAGATCGCGGCCAGACGGAGGCGATCAACAAGGGTTTTGCGCGGGCGCGTGGGGAAGTGCTGGCATGGCTCAATTCGGATGATACTTACCAGCCCGGCGCGGTCCGCGAGGCGGTTGAATTTTTGCAGCAAAACCCGCAGGTAGGATTGGTGTATGGGGACGCTAATTACATTGACGAGTATGGGCGCGTGATCGGCCGTTTTCCGGCGGCGCAGACCGATTACCGCCGTCTGCGGCAGGGCTATGTTCACATCCCCCAGCAAGCAGCTTTCTTTCGGGCGGACTTGTGGCGCAAGGTGGGTCCGCTGGATGAGCGTTTTTACTTTGCAATGGATTATGATTTATGGGTACGGTTGGCGCGCGAAGCGCCGATTGTCTATCATCCGCGCCTGTGGGCGAATTTTCGCCTGCATTCGGATGCCAAAACCATCGCTGCCGATGACCGCTGCTGGCCGGAGATGTTGCGGGTGCATTATCGCGATGGGGGTTCGCCATTTTCGATGATTGTGCTTAAGTACTGGATTAGAAAACTGGCTGCACCTTATATCAACTGGCGAAGACGGCGCATGTTCCGGCTATAATGGTAGTTGGAGGTGGCTCATGGCTCGAAAAACCTCGTCTCCCTCAGGCCGTTATTCGCCCGGCTTTTTTGGCGAAATTGCGCTGCGCATCAAACTGGTGCTGCGTTTGCTGGCTGATCCGCGCGTCAACATTTTTATCAAACTGATTCCCTTTGCTTCCTTCATCTATTTTTTCCTGCCGGATCTGGTGATCGGGCCGCTGGATGATGCGGCGGTGCTGGGGATTGCTTTCAGCCTGTTTGTTGAGCTGTGTCCGCCGGAGGTGGTGGAAGAACATCTGCAGCAACTGCGGGCAGAAGCCCAGAGACGATCGGCCTCTCCGTCGGAGCGCAAGGCCATTGAGGAAGACATCATCGAGGGCGAGTATTACGAGATTAAGGACGTGACCATTCACGAAAATGGCCACAAAGAGGAGAAAGAGAAGCGATGAAAGTTCGTTCCCCCATTGTGTTGCGGCTGAGTCTGGCCATGCTGCTGTTTGGTTTGATAGCTGCGGCTTGCAGCCCAACCCCGCAGATTACCCCGCCGGCGACATTAATGCCCACTTCTCCGCCGTCGCAGCCGACCACTCAGCCAGAACCGGTTTCCTCACCTGTAGCCGAAGCAACTCCACTAACCGAGGATACGGCAGTGTCTTCTCCCACCGAAACCGCTGGGCCGGGCAACGTGACGGCCTTTCCGGCCGTTGCGGCTTTTGATTGGGTTACCATCGCCGGCGGTTTGCGCCGCCCGACCGATTTTGCCGATCCGAATGATGGCAGCGGACGATTGCTGGTGCTGGAACAGCCGGGCTTGATTCGGGTGATTGCGGATGGGCAGCTCCAGGAGCGTCCGTTTCTGGATCTGACCGACCGGGTGGGCGCCAATTCGTCTGAACAGGGATTGCTGGGAATTGCGCTCGATCCGGATTATGCGGAGAACGGCATTTTTTACCTGAATTACACCGACAAGAACGGCAATACCGTGGTTTCCCGCTTCCGGCGTTCTGCTGATGGGACAAGCGGTGATCCTCAATCCGAGCAGGTGTTGTTGTACGTGGAGCAGCCCTACGCCAATCACAACGGCGGTGATTTGGAGTTCGGCCCGGATGGCTATTTATACATCGGTTTGGGAGATGGTGGTTCTGCCGGTGACCCGCAGCGGCGTGCCCAAAACAATCAAACCTTGCTGGGCAAGATGCTGCGTTTGGATGTACGCGGTCAAACCCTGTATGCCATCCCGCCGGACAATCCGTTTGCGGACGGTAACGGTGGACGTCAGGAAATCTGGGCAAACGGGTTGCGCAACCCGTGGCGCTACACCTTCGACCGACTGACCGGTGACCTGTATATTGCAGACGTGGGACAGAATAAGTACGAAGAAATCAATTTTGTACCGGCGGGCAGCCCACCCGGCCTCAATTTTGGATGGCATTACCGTGAAGCAACCCATCCGTTTGCGGATACACCCCCGGCCGGCTTGTCGTTGTACGATCCGGTGCATGAATACGGGCGCAACGATGGTTGCTCGGTTACCGGTGGTTATGTCTATCGTGGCAGTCAATTACCGGAGTTTTACGGGGTTTACCTGTTTGGCGATTACTGCAACGGCTTTGTGTGGGGGATGCTGCGGGACTCAAACGGTAACTGGGTGGTCGAGCGTCTCTTCCAGTTGGGTGCCAACATCAGCTCATTTAGCGAGGATGCGCAGGGGGAGTTGTACCTGCTGGATCATCGTTCGGGCAGCATCTACAAGCTGATACGCCGGTAAGAGAGGATGAAAATCCAACCGAATGGGTAAAAATCATCCTGTTCAATTGCCCGGTTTTACGCTATGCTATGGTAAAGGATTACTGGAGGTGTGTGATGGCTGACAAACGCTGGGAAACGATCCGTGTGCAGTTTTGTGACCATGCCGGCTGTGAAGTGCGGCTGGAGGCTGAACTGGTCTATCCGGCTGAATTTTTACCCGATCAACCGCCGCGCCTGGTTTCCAAACGCTGTTCGCGCGGTTTGGAATGCAACATGTGGAACAACATGACCTGCATCTGGGCCGGCACCAATCCGATGTATGATCCGTTTGAGAAGTAAACATCCGGTAAAAGCAAGCCAGCCTGGTAATTTGAATCATCGAAACCGGTATCAAACAGCGGGGTAAATCCCCGCTGTTTTTGCTTGTCTGTAGAAGGCTCAGGAAAATCTTAATCCGTTATAATTTGGTGGTTATGAAAAATCGCTCAATGGATTGGTTCAAACAGGCAGAGCGGGACTTGCCACAGGTGGTTGACTCTCAGCGAAACCTTTACCATGAGTGGGCTTGTTTTGCCGCGGTTTGCCGCTGCCGGCGGATGTGATGGTTTACACGGTTGACGAGTGGAAAAATTTGCAAAAAAACTCGGCTTTGGTTCAGAAAATTACTTCTGAAGTTTATTGGATTTTTGAAAGGTCTGAGGAAACAACCGAATAAAACATGGAACTATCTATATCGCTTACATTACCGATTCTGATCTTTCTGGCGGCTATTTTATATGCCTCGGTGGGGCACGGGGGAGCCTCGGGTTATCTGGCGGTGATGGCGTTGTTTGGGGTTGCGCCAGCCGTGATGAAACCCACCGCTTTGACCTTGAATATCCTTGTTTCGGCAATTGCCTTTTTTAAGTTTTATCGGGCGGGTTGCTTTTCATGGCGATTGTTCCTGCCGTTTGCGCTGACCTCGGTGCCGTTGGCTTTTGTGGGGGGCAGTTTTGTCTTGCCAACCACTCTCTATAAACCGATTGTCGGCGCAGTGTTGATTTATGCGGCAATTCGCTTGTTTTTCAGCGCAAAATCTGCCCAAGCCACTGAATTGCGACCGGTCATTATCCCTGTGGCTGTCTTGTTGGGTGCTGTTATTGGTTTGCTTTCTGGGCTGACGGGGGTTGGCGGGGGAATTTTTCTCAGTCCATTGCTGGTGTTTCTGCGCTGGGGGGATGTGCGCCAGACTGGAGGGGTAGCGGCAGCGTTTATTCTGGTCAACTCAATTTCCGGGTTGCTCGGTCACTTTTCCGTCGTCGCGGAACTTCCTTCGTTCATCCCTGTGTGGGCGGTAGCGGCTGTGGCGGGCGGTTGGCTTGGAGCCGAGTTTGGCAGTCGTCGGCTGGGTAACCCGGCTTTGCGCCAGTTGCTGGCTGCGGTGTTGGTGATTGCCGGCTTGAAAATGATTTTGGTTTGAGTAAAAATCACCGAACCCTATACGAGGGGTATTGCCCTGCCCTGCTTTCCGATAGAATGGAAGCAGGTCATTGAAATTCGAGGAGTGGACTAAATGAAAACGGTGCGGCGGATTCTGATAGGGATTTTGCTGCTGATTGGCGGATTTGCTGTGTTTTTAGTCGGTTCAGTTTTGGTGGATATGGTGCTCGGCGCCAATCGCCTGGCGGCGGTTACCAATACCACCATTCCCGCTTCCGGCGGCGGGCCGGATGTGCGCGCTTATGTTGCCGTCCCGCCGGGGGAGGGACCGTTCCCGGCGGTGATCATGATTCACGAGTTCTACGGGTTGAACCAGAGCATCGTTGGCAAAGCGCAGGGATTGGCCGAGGAGGGTTATGTGGTTGTCGCACCGGATACCTTTCGCGGTTCAACCACCAGCTGGATACCGCGGGCAATTTTTCAGGTGATTACCACCCCTGTTGAGCGGGTCAATCAGGACCTGGATAGTGTATTTACGTGGCTGGCGTCGCAGCCCAATGTCAATCCGAAGCGGATCGCCATCATGGGATTTTGTTACGGTGGACGCACCTCACTGTTATACAGTTTACACAATCCCAATCTCGCGGCTACGGTTGTCTTTTATGGCTTGCCGGTCACTGATGCAGAGGCGCTGCGACAATTGCCCGGCCCGTTGCTGGGTATATTCGGCGGGGCGGATCAATCCATCCCTCTGGAACAGGTGCGGGCTTTTGAAACGGCCTTGCAGCAGGCCGGAGTACCCCATGAAATTACCATCTATGACGGGCAACCGCATGCGTTTGTCACCGACATGGAGTCCATCCGCGCCGGTGGGGTGCAGGGTCAGGCGTGGGCGCAGCTGCTGAGCTTTCTGGAACGCAGCCTGCGGGGCGATAGCCCCTATTATCAGCCCTCGGCTGCCGATTTACCGGTCAAAGCCGGGTTCGACTGGCATTACTACTGGATGCTGGTTTACGAACACGCCTTTGGCAGCGCCAGCCACGCCCATTAGAAGAGCGGCCAGATCAAAGGCAGGAAAATCATCACCACAATAAACAGCAATACATTGAGCAAAGCGCCAACGCGGGTGTAGTCGGTGAACCGATAACCACCCGGTTCCATGACCAGCACATTGGCTTGATGTCCAACCGGGGTGAGGAAACTGGTCGAAGCGCCGATGACAGTTGCCAGCACAAACGGACGTGGATCTGCACCCAGCCCCAGGGCTACATCAATGGCAATCGGCACCATCAACACGGTAGCGGCGGCGTTGGACATTGGCTCGGTGATCAGGGATGCGAGGATATAAATGCCGGCCACGACAGCCAGCGGGCCGAGGCTGCCGACCAGACTGACAATCTGTTCGGCAAGGAAGCGCGCCGTGCCGGTGTTTTCCATCGCCAAACCCAGCGGCAGCATGCCGGCGATCAGGAAAATACTGCGCCATTCAATGCTCTGGTAAGCCTCGTCCATTGTCAGGCAGCCGCTCAAGACCATCAGCACTGCGCCGATGACCATCGCCAGAGAGATATGCAAACCTCCCACAATGGTCAACAGCAGTACCAGCGCTAAAATTCCACCAGCCAGGGGGGCTTTTTGGGTCTGGCGGGTGGTGTAATTTACCGGTTCAAGCAGCAAAAAATCTTCACTGGTTTGCAGAGCAGGTAGTTGACTTTTTCGTCCGCGCAGCAGGAGCGTATCGCCAAACTGCAAGCGGACATCCCGAAGCCGCTCGAAAATCACTCTCCCCTGGCGGTGGATTGCCAAAGCGGTGAAACCATAGCGGTCGCGAAAATGCATTTCGCGCAATGTTTTTCCGGCGATACGCGAACGAGGGGAGAGGACTGCTTCCACGGTGACTTCATCGTTTCCGGTCAGTTCGGCTAATTGAAGTTTATGCTCGGCTTCAATGGCTAAACCAAGCGACTCTTTAGCTCGAATCAGGTTGTCTATCCTGCCTTCTACGACCAGTATTTCATTGGGTTGTAAGCAGTAATCGCGATGAGGAATCAGGCGTTTCTGATTCGGGTCTATGATGGCGATGACGCTCAGGTCGTAATCTGAACCGAGACGCGACTCGGCAAGTGTTTTTCCGGCCAGTTTACTATCCGGCAGCAGGCGTACCTCGCTCAGGTACTCGCGCAGGTTGTAGGTTTCCTGAATATCTTGCGGTTGACGGGCAGGCAGGAAGTGTCTGCCAATCAAAACCATGTACACGATGCCGGCGGTAAATACAAGGATGCCGGTTGGGGTGAAATCGAAAAAGGCAAAACCGGGCAGCCCGCGTTCGCTGAGAATGCTGGCAGCCAGCACGTTCGGCGGCGTACCAATAAGGGTCATGTTGCCACCCATCAGCGAGGCAAAGGAGATCGGAATCAACAATTTGGAAAGCGGAACTCCGCTGCGGCGGGAAATTCCAACGGCTGCCGGTAACATCACAGCAGTTGCGCCGATATTGTTCATGAAAGCCGAAAGCAGACCGCAGCCGAGCATCAGCGCGGCAATCAGTCGCGCCTCTCCATTTCCGGCAATGCGTAAAATTCGTTCGCCGAGCAGGTTTGCAACGCCGGTGGCAAATAAACCGCCTGATACAATGTACACCGCCCAAACGGTGATGACGGCCGGACTTGCGAAACCTGCAAAGGCCTGAGCCGGGTCAATCAGGCCGGTCAGGGTTACGGTGATCAGCACCAGCATGGCAATCACGTCCACGCGTAGTTTTTCGCTGGCAAACAGCCCAACGGCGGCGGCAATGATCAGGAGAGTCAGTCCAATTTGGGGTGTAAATTCGGTCATGCTTCACGCCGGAACAAAGAACACGGGAAGGATGTAAATCAATGGGCCTATTAAAGTGGTTCTATTATAGTGCATTTGTAAATTCGGAGAACTGCGCGTTGCATCAACCCATGAAAACCCGATTCGGGAGGTTGGATTGACTGTTACGCGGCTATAATTAGGGGAACGAGAGAGCGATTTCGGCACACCATGGATACCCTTCCTTCTGCTGACTTACCGGAACACACTGAGGAAACCTGTGAGGTGTTGTTTTTGCCCGCCGGCCGGACCGGCAGGTTCAAACGTGGGTTGACCTTGTTAGAAGCCGCCCGCCAGTTGGGTGTGATGATTGAGTCGGCGTGCGGCGGTGAAGGCTGGTGCGGGCAGTGCGCAGTATATATTCAGGAAGGCCGCTTCGGTTCGGCCGGGGGAGTTTCGGCGCTGAGTCACCTTTCGCCGGCCGACCAGGCCGAATTGGACGAGCTTACCGTCCGTGGTATGCCTTCCGGCAGCCGCCTGGCGTGTCTTGCTCGCCTGTTGGGGGATGTGTGTGTCGTGACCGGAGGTGGGGAGCGTCCATCGGCTGGTTTTTTGGGCAAAACGCTTCGGGAGGGTGCCTTTGAGGTTGACCCGCTGATTCGACTGTGCTGGTTGCGGCTTGATCCATTCCCTTCCGGTTTATCTTCTCTACTTGAACAGGCGCAGCAAGTGTTGGCGGAACGGTTTGGCATGTCCGCGGTGGAGTGGGAAAAGTCGGCGCTGGATGCTTTGCCGGTAGCGGCGGTGGAGAGTGGCGGCGAGGTAACCCTCACCGTCTGGAAAGAGCAGCGTGTCCTGCGCTGCCAGGGCGGTTTTCGGGAACAGGCGCTGGGGCTGGCGGTGGATATTGGCACGACTACGCTGGGGGTTTATCTGTGCGATTTGCGCAGGGGTATGCTGCTGGCGACGGCCGTGGGTTTGAATCCACAAACTGCCTGGGGGGCAGATGTCATCTCACGAATTGCCTTCTGCGCCCAAACTGCGGATGGGCTGACACTATTGCAGAAGGCTGTCGTCACCGCTATCAACGATCTGGCCGGAGAGGCTGCACGCACCGCCGGGGTTCGCCTGGAGGACGTGGTGGATTGTGTCTGGGTGGGCAACAGTGTCATGCTCCATCTGGCGCTGGGTTTAAACCCGGCCTCCTTGGGCGAGTCACCCTTCATTCCCCAGTTTTCCAATGCGCTGGATATGCCGGCCGGAAGGGCGGGGTTAAGACTCAATGCCGGAGCGCGCCTGCACATTCTGCCACTGATTGCCGGTTATGTGGGTGCTGATGCGGTAGCCGCCATTCTCGCCGCTGATCTGCATCGAGGCGAGGAGATGACTTTGCTGGTGGATGCGGGAACAAACGGAGAAATTATCCTGGGCAACCGGCAGAGGCTGGTGTGTACCTCCAGCCCAACCGGGCCGGCTTTTGAAGGGGCGAACATCACCTGCGGGATGCGTGCCCTGCCGGGGGCAATTGAACGGGTGCGGATTGATCCGGATACGCTTCAGGTGCGCTATAAGGTGATAGGCAGCCCGCTTTGGAGTGATCAAGCCGGGGCAGAGGGCGTTCGGGCAGCCGGGATCTGTGGGTCGGGTGTGCTGGAGGCAATCGCCGAGATGTACACCGCCGGTTTGTTGCTGCCGAGCGGCCGTTTTGCTGCTCAGGTTCCTTCTCCGGCGTGGCAACGAAAAGAAGACGGCGAACTGGTCTTTGTGCTGGTGGAAGGGACTCAGTCTGCCAGCGGGACACCGATTTATCTGACCCAAAAAGATGTGCGAGCGGTGCAACTGGCTAAAGCCGCCCTGCGTAGCGGGTGCGATTTTTTACTGAGCGCATTGAAAATCGGGGAGCCGCGCCGCCTGTTATTGGCGGGAGCCTTTGGCAGCTTACTGGATCCGCTGCACGCCATGCAAATCGGCATGATCCCGAAGTTACCTCTCAGCCGGGTGGAATCTCTCGGCAACGTTGCCGGCGAAGGGGCCTGCCTGGCCCTGCTCAGCCGCCGCAAGCGCGGGGAAGCCCGTCAGATTGCGAGGAAGGCGGAGCATCTGGTCATGCCGGCCGACCCGTCCTTTCAGGAGCGTTTTGTGGCTGCACTGGCCTTCCCGCCGCAGATTGAAACGTCAACTTACCCGATTTCATTTTTCCAGGAGGATCTGCCATGACTTCCCCGTTTCTCGAAGAAATCCGTGCAGGAAAGGTTTGGATTGCCGACGGAGCCACCGGCACCAATTTACAGCGGCGTGGTCTGCCTCCCGGCCAACCCGGCGAAGTATTTGTGCTGCAAAATCCGGCAGCGATTGAGGAACTGGCGCAGGAATTCATCGCCGCCGGAGCGCAAATTCTGCTGACCTGTACCTTTGGCGGCAACCGGCTGAGGCTGCGGCGCGCAGGACTGGAAGGTGAACTGCTTACCATCAACCGCCGAGCGGTTGAACTGGCACGCCGGGCCGCCCGGGGAAGCCCGGTCTTGATTGGAGGTTCGATGGGGCCGAGTGGTGAGATGATGCAGCCGTACGGCACGCTTGGGGAAGAAGAGGTACGTCAGAGTTTTGCGGAACAAGCCCGCATCCTCAGTGAGAGCGGAGCGGATTTGCTGGTTCTGGAAACCTTTTATGATCTGACCGAAGCCCGTGCCGCGGTGGAGGGCGTCCGCTCGGTGAGCGATTTACCGCTGGTGCTGTCGTTCAGTTATGACCGCGGGCGTAAGACGATGATGGGGGTCAGCCCAAGCCGCATGGCCGAGGCTGTGACAGACTGGGCGGTGGATGTGTTGGGGATCAACTGCGGGCGCAGTTTGGAGGATAATCTGGCCAATTTGAGGGAGCTGCGGGCTGTAACTTCACTACCAATCTGGTTCAAACCCAACGCTGGCTTGCCGGTCAGCGATGAACAGGGCCGGCTTTCCTATACGATTCAGCCGCAGGACATGGCCGAGGCGCTTCCGGCGTGGCTGGAGGGCGGGGCGCAGGTCATCGGCGGGTGCTGCGGCACCAGCCCGGCGCATCTGAGGGCAATTTCCGGGGCGGTTCACCGCTTGAGGGCGTAAGGGGTTTATTCATGCTGGCTGTACTTGCCTTCGCGCTGATTTTCTTCCCCCTGTGCGGTTTGTATGGGAGGGCATATCTACGGCTGGCGGCGCGCATTCTGAGGTTTGAACCGGGGGAAGACAACCCTACCGTAACCCTGCTGGCGGGGATCATTGCCCTGACGACACTGGCGGGCGGTCTTTCTCTGGCGTTACCGCTGGATTGGCGGGCTTTCAGCGTGCTGATTCTTGGGGGGGCGGCCATTTTTCTGGTCGGCTCGCGCGGTGGCTGGCTGACTCTGCGGCAGCCGACCTTACCGCGCCTGAGCGGCTGGAATTGGATTGCCGGGCTGGTGCTGGCGTTGGCCCTGCTGACCGTGCTGGAAAACGCCACTCACCAGGTTGCCAACCCGGATACCGGTATCTACCATGCTCAAGCCATTCGCTGGATGGAAGAATTCCCGGTGGTGGCAGGGTTGGGAAACCTGCACAGCCGATTTGCCTATAACTCGCACTGGCTGGTACTGAATGCGGTATTCAGTCTGGCTTTTTGGGGCGGACAATCGCTGCATCTGGTGGGGGCAATGCTGTTTGGGCTGGCTGTGTGGGATTTTGGCAACGGCCTGCGGCGCTGGCTGTTGGGTGAACGGAGCATTGCCAACGGTTTAAGGACGCTGCTCCTGCCGCTTTCGTTCTATTTGCTGGGTTCACAGACTTCCTCGCCCGGTACGGATTTACCGGTCATCCTGATATTATGGCTGATCATTCCATTGTGGCTGGAGCAGGGTTCGATCTCACCGCCACAGTCTTCGATCCGCGCGCTTTTGATCTTCAGCGCAGCCGTCTTTTTGTTGACGGTGAAACTTTCAGCCTTGCCGTTGTTGCTGCTGGCGGGCTGGCTGATGCTGGTGGATGTCCGGCATCAACCGGGACGAATTTTACGCTGGGGATTTTTAGGATTGTTTTTACTGCTGCCCTGGCTGGCGCGGAATGTGATCCTCTCGGGGTATTTGATCTATCCTTTTCCTGCGCTGGACTGGTTCAATGTGGACTGGAAAATCCCCTACGAAACGGCTTTACGCGAGTCGCAAATCATCCGCGCCTGGGCGCGCCTGCCGAATGTGGATGCCAGCCGGGTATTGGAGATGCCGCTGGTCGAGTGGTTGCCGGTCTGGTTCAGCGACCGGACGACCAATCAGCGCCTGATCCTGCTCCTGGCGGCCATCTCGCCGGCGGGAATGGGTGGAGTATGGCTGCTTGCCCGCTTGAAGAAGGGGCACTGGACCGGTCAGGAAAGTGGGTGGATAGGTGCGTATCTGTTTTCGATGGCGGGGGCGCTCTACTGGCTTTTCAATGCGCCGGATTTACGCTTTGGGTACGGTTGGGTGATTTTATTGATCGCCCTCCCACTGGCAGGCTTGATGAGCAGACTGGTGGGCGGCTTGCAGGGCAGTCCGGAGTTGATGGTCAAAATTTTGCTGGGGGTTGGGATGCTGGCGGTTCACCTCTATTTCCTGACGGCTTCTTTTGAGGGCAGGACTTTTTCTCAACGCTGGCTGCTGCCGCCGGATTACCCGCTTCATGCTACCGTTCCCTGCCCGTTGGAAAACGGGACGGTGCTGTGCGCCGGTGAAGAAAGTTATACGCAATGTTATTACCATCCGTTCCCCTGCATCCCCAAGCCGATTGAAGGGGTGGAGATGCGCGGAACGGATTGGGGGGATGGGTTTCGCGCAGTGTCTGTGCCATAAAGGGCACCCATTGTGAATCAAAAAATAGGGGAAATCCCGCATGACAGCATAAGCCTGCGGAGGTATAAATTTGCATGTCGGTTGATACAGCCGTATTCAAATTTTCAAAAGGAAAGGATGCTCTCAGATCATGAACCAAACATATCAGCAAAGCGAGGATACGGGAAAGCCTTTTCAGGGTCTCAGGAACTTAAGCGTTATTTGCAGTATTCTGGGGTATCTTTCGTTTCTCGGTGGTTTTGTGATGGCAAGCATGACGAGTCACAATGCGTATAATTCGTATGATGATCCTGTTTTACCCTTTGTTTTGTGGTTTAGTGTGGGATTCGTGGGCGGTATCGGGTATTTGATTATCGCGGATGTACTCAAATTGTTCGTTTCCGCCAAAGAAAATCTGGATGAGTTGCTGATCAGCGCACGCGAAATTGCTACTCACCTGAGAGAGGCGCGTGAAAAATAATCCTTCAAAAACAAGCCCCGCTTCAAGCGGGGCTTGTTTGATCAGGGGGACAACACATCCAGCGGATTGATGTTCTGCCCGATACGCTTGTCAAAGATGTTCAGGTGGGTATGGTAACCGCAATCGCGGTTGCGGCAGGATTGCCCGCGCCAGTCCACCGTGTAGCCGTGGTTGCTTTCATATCCAACCGTCTCGCCAATTTGCAGGTTTTGACCAACCTCTACAACATAATCGCCGTGCAGCATGAGCACCTGCCAGACTTCGTTTTCAAGGATTAAGGTGGTGTTGCCGTACTGGTCAATGTAGAGAGCGGTAACCGTACCGTTGATCGGCGCCAATATGGGAGCGCCTTTGCCGGCGGTCAGGTCAATGGCAAAATGCCCGTAGGATTGCCCGTGTGGACCCTGAGTCAGAATGTATTCGTCATACGGGGCGCGGATCGTCAGTGGATCGGGAGGGGCATTGGCGGGCGGGGCGGGCGGGGGGGAGGTGGTTGGCTGGTCTGGGGTGGCTGGGATGTGAGTCAGCGGGGTTGCGCTGGCCGTCTGGCGGTCATGTAACAGGTTAAACAGTAGAAACAGCATGATGACCAGGGCTGTGACCGATAAACTGTTGGAGGATGGAGAGCGGGACATGCGGTTTCTCCTTATGAATTAGAAAAAATGTTCTATATTTGATTATATCATAGTTCTCGATCCGTTGTTCCATCCATTTCACGAGGAATTACGAAAAGAGTAATCTGGTTTACCTTGACAGGATCGAAAAAGTCGTTATACTGTTGTTTATCGTAAAAAATAATTTTAGCGATGAAGAGATGTCAAATGGAAAAATCTTCTCCCCCGGCATTTGTCATTCGAGATATGGAAACCATGCGGGTCATTTCCGACCCGATTCGTGCCCAAATCTTTGAAGCCTTACTTCATCAAGCCCAAACCGTGCGGCAGGTGGCCGAAAAACTGGGCATGAGCGCCAGTAAGTTATATTACCACTTCAATTTGCTCGAAAAATTCGGCTTTATTCGCGTACAGGAAACCCGTCAGGTGGGTAACTTGATTGAGAAGATCTATGCGGTAACTTCGCCGACCATTGATGTGGATCCGGATTTGTTTTCCTTCCCATCCGGAGAGCACAATGAGCAAATTCTCACCATTATACGGGATACGATTGATGCCACCCGTGAGGATTTGTTGCGCAGTTTGCAAGCCCGTCTGTACGCATTGGAACAAGGTCAGCCGCCAAAGCCCCGGCGGGTTGTTCTCAATCGCCTCCGCTCCAACCTCAGCGACGAACAGGCGGCTCGCCTGCTGAACAGAATCGAAGAATTACTCAAGGAATTTGAGCAATCCGATGAAAAAGAAAGCCAGGACAATCAGCCTTATTCGCTGATGATTGCTTTTTATCCAAGTTTTTATTACCCCGCCGAAAGTCATTCGGGCAACTCGGAGGAATGATGAACACCGATTGGCAACCGCGCAACATGCGTACTTTTCTGGTCATCTGGATAGGTCAGGTGATCTCGATTATCGGTTCGGGTCTCACCAGCTTTGCGTTAGGTGTGTGGATCTTTCAACAAACCGGCCAGGCCACTCCGTTTGCGATTACGGTTTTGTTCGGGACATTGCCACGTATCTTACTGACACCGCTGGCGGGCTCGCTGGCAGACCGTTGGAATCGACGCTGGTTGATGATTCTGGCGGATAGCGGTAATGCGCTGGTCACGCTGGTGGTGGTATTTCTGGTGATGACCGATTCATTACAAGTCTGGAATATTTATCTGGTAGCGCTGGCCGGTGCATTGTTTGCCGCTTTTCAAGAACCGGCTTACACCGCCTCGATCACCATGCTGGTACCGAAAAAGGATCTGGCGCGTGCCAGCGGTTTGATGCAGGTAGCCCAATCTATGGAGATGCTGGTTGCGCCATTGCTGGCGGGGATTCTCTTTGGAGTGATTGGGTTGAGAGGCATTGTTCTGATTGACTTTCTCACCTACTTTTTTGCGGTGGGCGCTTTGCTGATTGTGCGCATTCCGCAGCCGCCGCTAACCACTCAGGCTGAGCAGGATGGGCGGGGTAGAATCTGGCGAGATGCCCTGTTTGGCTGGCAGTACCTGCGGCAGCGCCGGGGTTTGTTCAATTTATTGCTGTACTTCGCACTGGTCAATTTTCTGTTGAACCTTGCCAGTGTCCTGACCGGGCCGCTGGTGCTTTCGTTTTCTACCCCGGCTGTGTTGGGTGCGGTTCAGACGGCCACTGGTTTTGGTATGCTGATTGGCAGTTTGGTTTTGGGGGTATGGGGCGGCCCAAAGCGGCGGATTTACGGGGTGATGGGTTTTATCGGGTTGGGCAGTCTGGCTGTTTTGGTGATTGGCCTGCGGGCCAACCCCTTCTGGATTGCGGGCGGCTTCTTCGTGTTCCTTTTCTCGATTCCGATTGCTTCGGGATTAAGTCAGGCGATTTTTCAGACCAAAGTGGCTCCCGATGTACAGGGCAGGGTATTTGCCATCCGCAGCCTGATCTCCCGCTCGATCATGCCGCTGGCTTTTTTAATGGCGGGTCCGCTGGCCGATCAGGTATTCGAACCGTTGATGCAAGCGGGCGGATTGCTGGCCGAGAGTTTGCCCGGCACGCTGATTGGGGTCGGTGCCGGGCGGGGCATCGGCCTGATGTTTGTGATCTCCGGTATTCTTTTAATGGTGGCGACAGGATTTGCTTTTCTGAATCCCTCCATCCGTAATCTGGAAATTGAATTACCGGATGCCTTACCGGAAGAAACCTTAACCAAACCCATGCCGGAGCAAGTCCCGCCGGTGACTGCACTTGCGGAAGATTGAAATTTACCAGACATACCCATCAGAGCGTTTGATCCGGTTTGTTTTTGCGCAGGTTGACCAGCAGGGGTAAGAACAAAGCCCCCGGCAGACTGGCGCCTACAAACAGCAATCGCATCATCAGGCTGAGGGTGAGGGTATTTTCCAGTGGCACGCCCCCAAAAGTGTGATAGAGGTAGGAAATGGAAACTTCTTGCAAGCCCAGTCCGTTAATCGAAATCGGCAACAGGGTGATGAAGTAGGACAAACTCCACAATCCGCCAATCTGCCAGAAATCGAGCGGTGAATTCATGGCCTTCAACAACAGGCTAACGCTGATAAAAGTACACCCCATGTGACCCAGGGTGGCGGCAAAAGCCCCTATCAGGCCGAGCGGGTGGCGCAGCCAGTGCCGCAGGCTGGCGAGAACCTGGCTGAGGAATTGCCTGATTTTCTCAAACCAGCGCGAGGAGAAGGGAAGAAATCCCGCTAATAGTCCGCTTAAACCGGCGGTCGGGTTATTCAAAATACTGAGTAAACCGGCCGGCAGCATCACCATCATGCCGGCCATGCCGATCAACCGGTCGGCGACCAGCGAAGCCGCGCTCAAACCGGCATCTACCCGCAGCATGACAGCCCCCGCCAGCCGGACGACATCGCCCCCGATTGTGGAAGGCAGAAAATTGGAGGCAAACAAGCCGACAAAAACCAGTTCAAAGATTTCCTTGAAAGAGACCGGGGCCTTTGCCGAGCGTAGCAGAACGTACCAGCGTAGCACCACACACACGCGGGAGAGCAGCATGATTCCTAGGGTCAGCAAGAACACCGGCAGTGGGATACGCCTGACGGCGGCAACGACTTCCTCCCACCCCTGCTGACGCACCAAACCGATTAACAATATCACGGAAAGAAGCGTCCCTCCCAACTGGAAGATTGGTTTCCAGTTGAAAGACCGGCTGGTTTTGGCAGGGGGTTGATGGCTCATTTTGGCACCAGCACTTGCAGGTTTTGCTCCCCAAAATAGGCTTCTTCGCCATAATATTCTAAAATTGGAAAGGCGATGCGGTCCACCCACAGGTTATTTTCTTCGGCAAAGGGGTCAATTTTTGGCCTCTGATAACCGGGGTTCAGGCGGTCTACAATGATCATTGAAAACCGCCGGTTCCGCAAATCGGCGTAGAACCGTTCCAGGAGGGTGCGGTTATTGGAGATGGAAGCCTCGGAGAGCAAAAGCAGTTCATAATCGGCCACCAATGGGACATCTTTGACGTAGCCAAATGTCAGCAAGTGACGCTGGGAGATAAACAAAACCTCACCTCGTCGAGCTGCACTGCCAATCAGCTGGTTCAGGGTGTTCAAAGTGACCCGGGCTTGCTGCAGATCTTTGGGGGCTGGTAGTGAAAACTCAGCCAGTGACCAGACCACCGGTACACTGAGGGCCAGTAAGAGCAAGGCGGTGGGGCGCAGGGGGGTGGCGGATAAAGAAATCTGATCGGGGGTGGCTTTGCCGAACAGGAAGTACGCACCGATCAGCATCAACACCACAAAATAAGCATCCAGATTATGCAGATTACTACCGCCGCCGATTTTGGTACTGACCACCAGCCCGCCAATCAGCAGCACCGCTCCAATTCCTGCCAGGCCGAGTAATCGCAGGGGATGCCAGCCGGCCGCCTGCCGCAAGGTGTTGAGGGCGATTAGCATCAGTAATGGCAGCGAGATGATCAAACCCAGCGGTAAAATCCCCCACCCGGAAGTGGCGCTGGGCATTAAACGATGCCAAAGCAGTGAGGAAGTAAAACTGGAAGCGAATAAACTGGGGTCCTGATTACCGGAAAGGGGAATGTAGGCTGCCTGAGCGGCAAGCGCAGTGAGGAGACCAGCCGACCCCCATAGCAGCGGACGGGCAAAATAGGCAAAAAGATTGGGATGGTTCTGGTAGGGCGTTTCGAGAAGGTAAATGGAGATGGCCAGCATGGCCGGTACGGGAAACCAGTTGACCCGGCTAAGGCCGGCCCAGATGGACGCAATGATTACCATCCCCAGCGTCTGAAACGGGCGGCGGCGATGATAACCGAGCAAGACCGGCAGGATGCACAGATGCAGGTGATAATAAACCGGCCCCTGCATCAGAAAGAGAAAAGCCCACAATGTCGTACCCGCCACCAGCGGGGCGGAGCGCAGGCCAAGCCGGCGGCTCAATGCCCAGCCGGTAGCCAGATTCATGCCGATCCACAAGATAACCTGCCAGAGGCGATGAAACCACAATGGTGAATCGGGGATGAGGTAGGCTAAACTGAGCAGCAAGTATCGGGAAGCATGCAGCGGAGAAAGTGGGACTGAGAAGCCGTAGATTTGTTTCGCAAACGGCAATGAGGCGTAGTAGTACCGGCTGGCCTCCGACCAGCCCAGGGTAAAAGGATAGGGGCTGACTTTGGCTGCGTAAGTCAATAAAACGGCCAGAAAGCCGCCAATCAGCATTCCCACACTGAGCGCCCAGAAATAACTGATCCGCCCGGCTGCAATCAGGAACAGGCAAGTTACACCGGCGGCCATCCAGAGGAGCCACAGACGGTCGGTGAGGGCGGTGAAGTGCTTGACAAACAAGAAGTCCATCAAAAAAGCGGTCAGCAGCCAGCCGGCAACGTAGAACAGGTAGTTCCACCATCCCAACCGGCTGAAAAATTGAATCAGCCGTTCAGCAAAGAAGGTCAGGCGAGGGCGGCTGCCGCTTTGTAAAGCGAACCACAGCAGCAGGCAGGTCAGGCTGATGAAGAAGCAGACGGCGATCAGCACACTCCACTGCCACGAGTAACGTACAATAAACCAGCCCGAAAAACGGCCTTTTTCAAGCAAATCTGGCAGAGTCAGCAGACCAAAAATACCGCCCAGCAGCAACCACACCCGGATTGCCAGCAAATTCCGCACCGGTTCGGCGGGCAGAGGCAGGGCAGCGGTTTCAACGGTCTGATTCATGGATCCGGTGATGGCCTGGCAGGAGTTTGCGGATGGTGTAGGTGGGTTTGCCCTGCGATTCGTGGTAAGTGCGCACCAGCAGTTCGGCAATCAGCCCCATCAAGATGGACTGAAAGCCGAGAATGAACACCATGGTGCTCATCTGGAAGATGGGTGAATCCAGCACCGGGATTTGGAAAAACACCCGCCGCACAAATAATACCAGCAGGGTGATCAGGCTGATCAGAATCAGAATGAAACCCGCCCCGCCGAACAGGTAAATGGGTTTATTACCGTAACTGCTCAGGAACTTGACCGTGATCAAATCCAGAATGACCTTGATGGTGCGTTCCAAGCCGTATTTGGCTTTGCCGAACCGGCGCGGGTGATGGCGCACGGGCACTTCGAGGATCTTTGCCCCAACTGAGTGGGCATACACCGGGATAAACCGGTGCATTTCCCCGTACAACTTGAATCCGGTGATGACCTCGCGGCGATAGGCTTTGAGCGTGCAGCCGTAATCGTGTAAGTGAACGCCGGTTGTTTTGGAAATCAGCCAGTTGGCGATGCGTGAAGGCAGTGTACGGGTGAGAAATTGATCCTGACGGTCTATCCGCCAGCCGCTGACCACATCATAACCCTCTTGCAATTTTTCCAGCATGTGGGGAATGTCAGCCGGGTCGTTCTGCAGGTCGGCATCCAGCAGAACGATCATTTCACCGCAGGAGTGGTCAATGCCGGCGGCGATGGCAGCGGTTTGCCCAAAGTTGCGCCGCAGCAACACACCCCGCACGTGATCGGGATCGGATTGGTGAAGTCCTTCGATGATGCGCGGGCTGGCATCCCTGCTGCCGTCATCTACCAACACCATTTCCCAGGTCAGGTTGAGCGGGTCTAAGGCCTGATGGACTGCCTGGTGCAGTAAAGGTAGGGATTCTTCTTCGTTATATACCGGGATGATCACCGAAAGGTCCATCACCAACCTGTGCCTGCGGGAATTTTGGAAGAATTAAATTATACGCCCACTTTTGCCTTTATACCGGTCAGCATTACCGGCGGAAAGGGGATGCCGTTATACCGTTCGAGCGAGTTGGTGTATGCCCCGGCCGGGAAGATGTACAGGCGGTCGCCCAGCGTCAGGCTGGCCGGCAGGTACACCTCGCTGCGAATGACGTCGGCACTGTCGCAGGTTGGGCCACTGACGATGAAAGGAATCCGTTGCTCGTCTTGTTTTTTGCTGAGGATGTTGTAGGGAAAGTGAAACATCTCCAACCCTTCAATCAAGCCGTGAAAGACGCCGGTGTCCACATACAGCCATTCATGACCATTGCGGCGGGCGCGGTTGATGACCGTTGTCACCATCACGCCGGCATCACCGACCAGCCCGCGGCCGGGTTCAACCCATAACTCAGCCTGACCGCCGAACCAGCCCTGCCAGCGCAGTAGAACTTCTCGGGCGATTTCCTCAACCGCAGGGACGGGTTGGTCGAATTGGGAGGGAAATCCACCGCCGATGTTGATACAGGAAAGCGGGCTGCCGTTTTGCTGGAGGGCTTTCCAGAGCGGGCGCAGGCGTTCCAGCGCCCGTACCCACGCCAGCGGATCGCTGTTTTGCGAACCGACATGGAAAGTCAATCCATGGGGTTTCAAACCCAGCCGGATGGCTACTTCGAACAACCGCAGAGCTTCTTCCGGGGAGATGCCAAACTTGCGTTCCAGCGGCCAAAAACTACCTTCGTTATCCACGGCGATGCGCGCTGTCAGCAGTGCACCGGGAGCAAGGCGCGCCAGTTTTTCCACTTCCAGTTCCGAATCAAAGGCAAAAACCCGCACGCCAAACCGATAGGCCTGCTCGATGTGTCGCGGGATTTTGGTCGGCGCGCTGAAGATCATCCGTTCAGCAGGCACGCCCGCAGCCGCCAACAGCTCAATTTCACCCCATGAAGCCACATCAAAGTCAATCCCTTCCTCAGCAAACAATTGCAGCACCTGCGGATGATTATTGGCTTTGACGGAGAAAAAGACCCGTCCGCCCGGAAAAGCAGCCCGAAAACGGCGCGCGTTCTCCCGCAGGCGGTTTTCATCCAGAACCAGAAAAGGGGTTTCCTCAATCCGCACCCCGGATAATAAGCGGTGAATTTCGTCCAAAGAATACAGGCTCATGGCAACTCCATTTCTAAATTCATTCAATCTACACCCACAAAAACGGGGATATTATAACCGTACTTTCAGTACAATAATAATAACCGTTTGAATGGATTGCATAAACGTGGAAGGGAGGTGTGGAATGAAGCTTCAACGGTTAGGATTACGCCAAATGGGGCGGGCTCTTCTGGTCATTGGGTTTTGGCTGGCCGGTTGTGCCGTTCCGCCGCCTCCGGCTACCCCCACCGCGGAAGTGAGCGAACCAACCGCCACGCTTACCCCAGTATTTACCGCAACACCGCTTCCCTCACCAACCCCCAGCCTGACCCCGACGCCGGCGGCCAATGATTTGAGCCTGCCGTTGCGGGTGGCATTGTATTACCCGTGGCTGCCTGAGGACTGGGCGCAGATCAGCCCACTGCCGGCTCGCGGCAAATATGATTCCCGTGACCCGGCGGTAATTGAAGATCAGATAAAGGAAATGAAACGGGCGGGTATTCAGGCCGCTGCCATGTTCTGGAAGGACGAGGAGGCGCGCCCTTTCCTTTCGGCCATTCTGCAGGCCAGCCGAGAGAAAGATTTTTACTGGGGAGTGCTGCTGGATTTGGAAAAACAAAGCGATCCATCTGCCGCCCTCATCCAGCAAGTTCTGGATGATCTGGCTCAATCCTTTGGCACCCACCCCAATATCTGGCGGCTGGAACGCCGAATTGCCCTGATTGTGGATGTGGATGAGGTGGATGATGGCTGTGGAATGGTCAGTCGCTGGCTGGAAGCCAACCGTGAACAGAAGTTTTACCTGATCATGCAGGTTTTTCAAAATTACGACCGCTGTTCGAGCCAGCCGGATTTATGGGTGGATTTGTATCCCCAAACCCCCATTGATCCGCCGCCAACCAACGCTCAGACCCTGCTGGTCAATAGCTGGAACGGCAGTGATCTGGCTGCCCTGGAACGCAGCATGATGGAGTGGGGTGCTCAGGTGCAAGCCGCCGGTGCACCGCGCGGATTACAGGTTGTCCGCGCTTAAAACGATTGGGCGGGGGGCATGAACGTCGAAGCCGCAGCCGTGTGGGGGGAAAGCGCCGATTACTACCTTGAAGTGCTGCGGCGCAATGGACAAGGGTACACTGCCCTGGTGGAGGAATTGCTCTTCAAAAACGAGGCGGTTTTGGTGGGCGCTGGCGATATTGCGATCTGCGGCGAAGAAGGTAGCCAGTACACCGCTGAACTATTGGATCAGATTCCCGGCACGGTTTTCACCGCAGGTGACAATTCCAATGAAGAGGGTTCAACCGCCAATTATCAGGTGTGCTTCGATCCGACCTGGGGACGACACAAAGACCGCATCTACCCGGCAGCCGGCAACCATGACTTACTCACCTCACAAGGCGCTCCCTACTACGCCTATTTTGGTGAGCGTGCCGGGGAAGCGAGCAAGGGCTACTACAGTTTTGATCTGGGACAGTGGCATGTTATCGTCCTGAACAGTGTTTGTGAGTATGCCGGCGGGTGCGGCGAGGATTCGCCGCAAATGGAGTGGCTGAGAAAAGACTTGGCCGAACATACAAACCTTTGTACGCTGGCAATCTGGCATTACCCACTGTTCACCTCGGGAACACGTGGCGGTAATGAGGTGGTGCGCCCATTCTGGAAAGCGTTGTACGAAGCCGGAGCAGATGTGATCGTCAACGGACACGATCACCACTACGAACGATTTGCGCCGTTGAATCCGGATGGTCAACCTGACCCGGATCGAGGCATTCGCCAGTTTATTGTGGGCACCGGCGGGGCCGGATTGCGCGGGATTGGTGAGGTGGCTGCCCACAGCGAAAGACGCATCCTGTATACCTACGGCGTGTTGAAACTGGTGCTGAAAGGCAATGGTTATTACTGGGAATTTATGCCGGTAGCCGGCATGGGTGCAACCGACAGCGGCAGTGGTGTTTGTCACTGATAATTTGGGTATAATTGAGTAGCCGCAGATCGCAACATTTCCGCCGTTTTCGCCTGCCGCTTGAATTTGCGGTGTGAGCGTTCAACCTACTTGTTACGGGAGAGTGTCAGATGATTGTTACAACCAAAGAATTATTCAAAGCCGCTTACGGCAAGTACGCCATTGGAGCCTACAACATCAATAATCTGGAACAGACGATGGGGCTGTTCCGCGGCAATCTGGACAGCCAGGCGCCGTTCATTATCCAGATCAGCAAAGGCGCGCGTTCGTACACGCACAAACTGATGCTGGAAGCCCTGATTCGAGCGGCGGATCAAATCTTCCCCGACGCCATTTTTGCCGTTCATCTCGACCACGGCGATGAAGAGACCTGTTACGACTGTATTAACAGCGGTTTCTACTCCTCGGTGATGATTGATGCCAGCCACGAGGACTTTGAGACCAATATCGCCATCACCCGTCGGGTGGTGGAAGCAGCTCATGCCAGGGGGATTGTGGTAGAAGCCGAATTGGGGCAGTTAGGCGGCGTGGAAGAACATGTCTCGGTGGATGAAGCCGACGCAAAGTTGACCGATCCCAAAAAAGCCCGAGAATTTGTGGAACGCACCGGTTGCGATTCGCTGGCGGTGGCGATTGGCACCAGCCATGGCGCCTATAAATTCAGCGGTTCCCAGGGCCTGCGCTTTGATGTGCTGGAGCAGATTCAAAAAGAATTACCGGGGTTTCCGCTGGTCATGCACGGCAGCAGTTCGGTTCCGCAGGAGGAAGTTGAGCGCATCAATGCCGCCGGTGGGCAGATTAAAGGCGCCAAGGGTGTGGATGAGAACAGCTTCCGGCGGGCAGCCGAACTGGGTGTGACCAAAGTGAACATTGATACCGACGGGCGGCTGGTGTGGACGCGGGTACACCGGGAGTACTTCCGCGATCACCCGGAAAACTTTGACCTGCGCCCGATTGGCAAGGTGTTCATGGCCGAATACGCGAAATTCATTGCCCACAAGAATGAAAAACTGGGCAGTGCCGGCAGGCTGGAAGAAGTTCGTAAGTTGATTATGGAAAAAGCCTGAAACCGAAACGTATTCATATTGCTGAAAAAGCCCGGTGGTGGATGGACTGCCGGGCTTAATTCATCCCTGAGTAAAAAGCCAGTTTTAACAGATAGGGTATAATGGTTAAAGCAGGGAACGATCAAGCATGTCATCTCAGGATCTGAACAGGGCGATTCAACTGGCGAGGGCGGGAGACAAAAAAGCTGCCCGACAGATTTTGCTGCGGCTGGTACAGGAACAGCCGACCAATGAAATGGCGTGGATCTGGCTGGCGGATACAATGCCGGACGATGCCCGGCGGATTGCTACCCTCAAACAATGTTTGAAGATGATTCCGCAGAGTCAGGTGGCACGCAAAGCCTTGCAGGTGCTGGAATCGGCTCAAAAGCCGGCTGCACCGCTCGAAAAGCCGGCCGAACCCCGGCCTGTTGTCCGTCCAGGGGGGACATCTCAATCCTTTGTGCCGCAACCGCCTCCCGAAGAGAGCGGGTTTGATGACCTGCTTTCACTGCGGGAAGAGGTGGTTCTGCCGGAGGAAGAAGGCAAAACGCCGCCCTTTGTGCTTGAAGAACCTGAACCGGAAGCGGCAGCACTGCAATGGCCGACTGCCAACCAGCCAACTACCGGTCAGCCAACCGTGGAACCCTTTGTGGACACCGCGGCAATTGAGCAGCTGCGCCAGCAAGCTCAAAAGGTGACCTCTTCGCCGGTCGAAAAAGTTGTCGAAACCGGTCAGGAGGTCGGGAGGAAGGTCTCTTCCGTGCGGTGGGGGGCAATTTTTGGTGTCCTCCTCTTTGCGGTGGTGGTGGGGGTTGCGGCTTATTTCGTGTGGTACAGTCCCAACAGCCCATTTCGCTTGAATTCCCAACAACCGTTACCTCCGGAACTGGGGAATTATCAGCCCCCCAGAGAAACTCCCGTGATCGAAACACCGGTGGTGGTCACTCCCCTGGTTACTGAGGAAGTGCAGGCTACCGAAGCCGAGGAAGAGATCATCGGCACACCACCGCCCCCCGGCATTTATTTGAGCGGAACGCCGGTCAATTCCTTTGATTGGTCGCCGGACGATACCTTTGTGGTGGTTTCGGCGGGCGGCGGACTTTCGGTGTACGATTCGCAGAATTATGGCACACTGCGCTACCTGGATCTGACCGGCAGTAAAGCGGCTTGCCGCATTTCGCCGGCCGTGGATCGTGCGGTTTGCGCTGGTCAATTGTTGTGGGCGTGGTCGCTGCCGGATTGGAATTTGGAGATTGAAGCGCCGCCGCCGAGCGGCTTACCCGGCAGTTGGATTGGCCTGTTCGATTTTGTCACCTCGGATTTACTGACACTGGTTTATGAAAGCGATTTGCAAAGCGTGGAGATCTGGTCGCTGGGCATTCAGCAGCGGGATGGTGATTTGCTGCGTGCGCCCTCGCCCATTCAACGCTTGACCACTTCACCGGAAAGCGGCTTGATTGCGGCGGGCCTGTTCGACGGCCGGGTGATCATCTGGAGCTTAGAAACCCGCCAGCCTGTCTTTCAGCGAAGCGTACAGGATCAGCCGGTGATGTGGCTGGCGCTCAGCGCCGACGGCAAACGCTTGATGACGGCTGCCTCCCTGCCGCCGGTGCGGATTTGGGAAATTCCCTCCGGTCGGCTGATTGCTGAAATTCAAACCGAGAACACTTTCACGGCATTGGCTTTTTCTGCCGATGGCGAAAGCATGGTTTGGGCTGATAAAAATGGCCTGGTGACCCATCAACAAATTAAGGACGGAAGCGTGTTGAGGCGGGTGGATGTGGGTGTGCCGGTGCGCGAAATCCGCTTTTCGCCCGATCAAACTCGGATTGCGGTTGTGACCACACTGGGGGATATTTATTTCTATGCGCTTGTGCCGTGATGATTTGTTCGTTGAATGAATACACAAATTGCCCTCTATCTGGTTGTGCTTAATTTTGCGGCTGTCCTGTCTTTTACGATGGCGGCTTATTCAAACTTGAGAAAATCAGTACCAGCCGCCCGCCCGTTTGGCATCTTGAGCGTGAGAATCGGCCTGTATACGCTTTTCTACATGTTCGAAATGATCAGCATCCCGCTGAATGTAAAAGAAGCCTTTTACACCCTGAAATATCTGGGCATCATGATGATGCCCATTGGTTTTGTTTGGTTTACGCTGGAATATACCGGGCGAAAATCGCAATTTACCCGCCGATGGTTGATTTTTACCGGTCTGATTTGCGCATTGGTCTGGCTGTTGGTGGCAACCAACCCGCTGCATAACGGCTTTTACAGCGATGCGCATCTGGAAATCCATCAAAGTTTCGTCATCATGGCTTTCCAGCCCGGTATCGTCTTCTACTTTTACATGGTTTATTTGATCTGTCTGGCGTTGATCTGTATGGGACTGCTGGTGGATTACTTCTTTCGTACCAGTTTTTACCGTCGCCAGCAGGTGCTGATATTGTTTTTGGGCGCCATGCTGCCGCTTTTGGTCGGTATTTACCTGTTGTTGAACTCAACCCCGTGGCGCAATATTCACCTGATTTCGGTTGCCTTTGCGGTCAGCGTACCGATCCTCTCCCTGGGTGTGTTCCGCTACCGCTTGCTGGATGTGGTGCCGGAGGTACGCACGTTGATACTGGAAGCGATGGATGACAGCGTAATCGTCATCAACCGCGACGGGCGAATTGTTGACCTCAATCCGGCAGCCGAACGTTTTTTGGGGGCAGCCATGCAGGAAGCCATCGGCGTTCCATTGCGCGAGTTCTTTCCCGAATGGGAAACGCTCAGCCGAGAGGCACAGGCGAACGAGCGTTACGAAACCGAATTAGAAATCCGGCGCGGGGATGCAGCGAAATCACTGCGGTTGTCTTCGTGGAAGATGTCCACGTGGTGGGGCGGTTCGGCCGGGAGGCTGATTCTCTTGCAGGACATCAGCGACTTCCGCCGGATGGAAAAAGGTCTTCGGCAAGCCAAAGAAGCGGCTGAGAAAGCCACCCGCGCCAAATCGCTCTTTCTGGCAAATATGAGCCATGAAATTCGCACACCGATCAACGCGGTGCTGGGGATGACCAGTCTGCTGCTGAATACCCGTCTTTCGGAGGATCAAAGCGAGTATGTGCAGGCCATTCGCACGGCCGGCAGTACTTTATTGAATGTGATTAATGAAGTGCTGGATTATTCCAAAATCGAAGCCGGCCGGGTGCAATTACAGGAAGAGAGTTTTGATCTGGAAACCTGCCTGGAGGATGCGCTGGAGATGGTCGCTCCACAGGCCAGCTCGCGCGGATTGAATTTGACCTTTTGGATTGGCCCGGAAGTTGCCTGCCGCTTACGGGGGGATGAAGGCCGTCTGCGGCAGATTCTGGTCAATTTGCTCGCCAATGCGGTCAAATTCACCGAAACGGGCTGGGTTGATCTCTCTGTCGAACAGGTTGCCGAGAGTGGGCACGAGGGGCAGGAGCGGCTGCACTTTCGGGTGACCGACACCGGTATCGGCATACCCCCGGAACGGCTGCCGCTACTGTTTGAGGAATTTTCACAGGCGGGCCATGAGGTTTCGCAGCGTTACGGCGGTACCGGTCTGGGACTGGCTATTTGCCGCCGTCTGGTGGAGGCAATGGGCGGAAGAATTTGGGCGGAAAGCCAGCCGGGCGCGGGTTCAACGTTTCAGTTTATTGTGCCGTTTGGCTGTGATGGTTCCAAGCCGGCCTACCCTCACCTGAGGGGTAAAAAATTACTCATCCTCACCGCCGACGAAAATACGCGGCGGATGCTGGAATCGTTTGCCGCCCGGCGTGGCATGGAGGCATTCAGCCCGGTTGGTCATGCTCAGACCCTGGCGTTCCTTGCGGATTCTCATTTGTATGATGTTGGCGTGGTGGACCAGCACTGGCAAGGTGATCGGGGGAGCGTAGAATTTCCGCAGGCGTGGAAATATCTAACAGCGAGGGGCGCGCCGTGGCTGTTGTTGAAACAGTACGGCAGTTCCAAAATCGTTGAAAAAGACGAAGAAAATTTTACCTCCATCCTCTATTCGCCGATTAAGTTCTCTCAATTGAGCGCCCTGTTGGAGCAACTCTTTGCGGCCGGTTCTACTCAGGAAACGGAAAAGAGAAGGGCTGCCGGTAGTTCATCCAACGGGATGGGTGAATTTTCACAACGGTATCCCCTGCGGGTGCTGGTGGTAGATGACAATGCCCTGAACCGCAAGGTGGTCTTGCTATTTTTGCAACAACTGGGTTATCAGCCGAGCGGAGCTGCCAGTGGAGCGGAAGCATTGGCGCTGCTCCAGTCCCGGCTTTATGATCTGGTGCTGCTGGATGTGCAGATGCCGGAGATGGATGGGCTGGAGGCAGCCCGCCGTATTCGCTCCCTTATAGCGCCGGAACAGCAGCCCTATCTGGTTGCCCTGACTGCTTTCACCTTTGAAGATATGCGTCTGCAAGCGCTGGAAGCGGGCATGGATGATTGTCTGCACAAGCCCCTGACTCTGGATCAATTGAAGAAGGTGCTTCGCAAGGTTTCAAAGCAACGCCAGGGCAAAGGACTGGAATCGGAGAATCCGATGCTGACAGTACCATCCAGCACCATCTTGCAGGAATTGGGGGAAGAGGGCGAAGAAATTGGCAATCTTTTCCGTGAGGAAATTGCCCGAAATTTACCCCGGCTGGATCTGGCAATGCAAACCGGGGCATTCGAAGAAGCCGGAGAGATTGCTCACTCGCTCAAATCGGCCTGCGCATTTTTGGGGGATCAGGAAAATGCGCAGCGGTGTGGGGTGCTGGAAAAACACACGCGCAACGGTCATTTGCCTTCTGAGGAATGGATGAGCGAATTTTTCCAGCGGCTGCGGGATAGCTACCTCAAGCGGGTGTAAAATAGATGCTTACCGTTTCGTTCCTGATAGGGGAACAATTGACGATTCTTCTCAGGATTGAGGCTTGAATGCAAAAAGATCAAATACTGGCAATTGACAACGGGACGCAAAGCATCCGCGCGATGATCTTCGACCTGCAGGGTAACATGACTGCCAAAAACCGCGTCCCCATTCAGCCATATGTTTCGCCGGCGCCGGGATTTGCCGAACAGGATCCGCTTGTCTTCTGGCAGGGAGTTTGTCGCGCCTGTCAGGGTTTGTGGAAGCTGCCGGGCGTGCAGCGGGAAAGGATTGCCGGGGTAGCCCTGACCACTCAGCGTTCAACGGTGATCAATGTGGACCGGGAGGGAAAGCCCCTTCGTCCAGCAATTGTCTGGCTCGATCAGCGGCGTACCGAGGGGTTGAAGCCGGTGGGAGGGTTGTGGGGTCTGGTGTTTGGTCTGACCGGCATGACCGAAACGGTCGCCTACCTGCAAGCCGAGGCTGAAGCCAACTGGCTGCGGGTTCACCAGCCGGAGATCTGGAAAAGCACCCATAAGTACCTGCTGCTTTCCGGCTATCTGACCTACCAACTGACCGGAAAATTTGTTGATTCGGTGGCCTGTCAGGTGGGGTATCTGCCCTTCGATTACAAGAGACAGTGCTGGGCTGGACCGCTGGACTGGAAATGGCAGGCCGTTCCGATGGATCCCGCCATTCTGCCGGATCTGGTACCGGCTGCCGGTGTCCTGGGCGAAATCACCTCGCACGCATCTGCCGAAACGGGCATCCCCGCCGGACTTCCGCTGATTGCTGCTGCGGCGGATAAAGCCTGCGAGGTGATCGGAGCGGGTTGTGTTCAGCCCCAGATTGCCTGTCTGAGTTACGGCACGACAGCCACCATCAATACCACTCACCGCCGCTATGTGGAGGCCATTCCGCTCATCCCGCCTTATCCCTCGGCGGTACCCGGAGCGTATACGCTGGAAATTCAAATTTATCGCGGCTTCTGGATGGTTTCGTGGTTCAAGCAGGAATTTGGGCTGCCTGAACAGCAGCAAGCCGAGATGCTGGGTGTGGAGCCGGAGGAATTGTTCGATCACCTGGTTGATCAGGTGCCGGCCGGTTCGCAGGGTTTGGTATTGCAGCCGTACTGGTCACCCGGCTTAAAAGTTCCGGGCCCGGAGGCGCGCGGGGCCGTGATTGGCTTTGGGGATGTGCACACCCGCGCTCATTTCTACCGCGCCATTCTGGAAGGGCTGGCTTACGCCTTGCGGGAGGGCAAAGAACGCACCGAGCAGCGGACGGGGGTCAAGATCAAAGAGCTGCGCGTGGCCGGCGGAGGCAGCCAGAGCCGTTGTGCCATGCAAATCACCGCCGATGTGTTCGGCTTGCCGGTCTCGCGTCCGCATGTGTATGAAGCCTCCGGTCTGGGTGCGGCAATGGACGCGGCGGTCGGGCTGGGAATGTACCCGAATTTTGAAACGGCCGTTGCTCAGATGACCCGTACCGGCGATACGTTTGAACCCGATCCCAAAGTTCATGCACTTTACGATGAACTCTATCGGGCCGTTTATAAAAACATGTACGCCCGCTTGCAACCGTTATATAATCAGATACGCAAAATTGTCAGACAGCATCCAATCACATAACCGGAGCATGGTAAGAAGGAAAGCATCTGTTTTCGTTTTATGGGTTATTCTTGCAGGGGGAGTTTTTGGGTTAGCGTTTTACCAGGCCGATTCACCGACGGCAAAGGCTTATGCCCTTCCGCAAATGCAGGCAACGACCGCACCGCCGCAGAGGGATCAGTCCCGGCGGGTCTTACGGGTTGGCGGGGATCAAAGCTACCCGCCTTATGAATACCTCAATAACGGCGTCCCCACGGGTTTCAATGTGGACCTGATTCGTGCGGTGGCAGCCGAGATGGGGTATGAGGTGGAAATCACGCTTGGCCCGTGGAGCGAGGTGCGGCAGGGATTGCTGGACGGCAAGTACGACCTGCTGATGGGAATGGTGCCGACCAGTGAGCGCGAAAAAGATTACGATTTCAGCATCCCTTACACCTTCATTACCTTTGATCTGTTTGTTCCAACCCGTTCCTCTGTGCGTTCGCTTGAGGATCTCAAAGATCAAGCCATTGTTGTGCAGGCTGGCGGACTGATGCAGGAATACCTGCGCGAGGAAGGGTTTCCGGGGGAAGTCATACTGGTGCAGGATATTGTCAACGCGCTGAGGCTGGTCAACGAGGAAGCCTATCCGGCGGCTTTGCTGAATCGTCTGCAAGGTCAGTTTCTCATCCGTGAACTGGGCCTGACCAACATTCGGCGGGTCGGTTTAGATGTGCAATCGCGAAAGTATTGCATTGCCGTTCAGGACGGTAATAAAGAACTGCTTGCCGGCTTGAATGAGGGGTTGTATCTGGTCAGTTCCAGCGGCAAATTGGGCGAGATTCAAGAACAATGGTTTGGCGTCTACGAACAGCCTCCCTCCGCGGGTTACCGCCCGTTATTGATTGGGCTGGCGGTTATCGGTGGAATGTTACTGATCACTGGTGGGTTGTCATGGTCACTGAGCCGGCAGGTGGAAAAGCGCACCCGTGAGCTCAAGCAAAGCGAAGAAAAGTACCGCCTGCTGGTGGAAAATGCCAGCGAGGGAGTGGTGGTTTCCTGCGGAGATGAACTGGTGTTTGCCAACCGGGCTGCGGCAGCCATTACCGGATACCCCGTAGAGGAATTAATTGGAATCAAGATTGCCCAACTGGTTCACCCGGATGATTACCTGATGGTGATGGATCGTTACCGGCGCCGTCTGCGCGGCGAGGATGTCCCGGCTTATTATGCCTTTCGATTGGTCAACCGCGAACGTCAGGTGCGTTGGGTTCAGGTTCACGCCGTGGTGATTGAATGGGACGGTAAACCGGCAACACTGGATATGTTTGTGGACATAACCGAGCAGCGTCGGGCTGAGGAACAGGTGCAGCGGCAATTGCGTCATCTGGCAGCGCTGCGGGCAGTGGATATGGCGATTACTGCCAGCCTTGACCTGACCAATACGCTTCGGGTGGTTTTAGAACAGGCCACCGTTCAAGCGGGGGCGGATGCAGCCAGTGTGCTGCTGCTGGAAGACGAATCGCAGGAACTGGTTTTTGCAGCCGGGCAGGGTTTTCGGCGCGGAGTGGACGGCCGCATCCGCGTCCGTTTGGGGGAGGGTTTTGCCGGGCAGGCAGCTCTGAAGCGCCGCGCGATTCGAGTGGCCAATTTTGACGCGGGCGGAGATTTGTTTTGGACGCCCGAGCGAATCCGCCAGGAGGGTTTTGTCTCATACCTCGGCTTGCCGCTGATTTCCAAAGATCAGGTCAAGGGCGTGCTGGAAATTTTTCACCGCAGCGAGTGGAACACGGATCCGGCCTGGATGAACTTTGTTGAAGCGCTTGCCGATCAGGCCGCCATTGCGATTGATAACGCTCAATTACTCAAAAACCTCAAAACGGCCAATCAAGATCTGATACTGGCGTATGATGATACGATTACCGGCTGGGCGCGCGCTTTGGAATTGCGGGACGGAAATACCGAGGGGCATTCTCAGCGGGTTGCCGAACTTGCCGTGGAACTGGCGGCGGCCATGGGACTGCGCGGCGATATCCTGACTCACATCCGCCGGGGAGCCATTCTCCATGATATTGGCAAAATGGCCATTCCCGACAGCATCCTCAAGAAGAGTTCCGGCTTAACCGATGAGGAATGGCAGGTCATGAAGATGCACCCGGTCTACTCGTATAATCTGCTTTCCCAGATTGAATTCTTGCGGCCGGCGCTGGATATTCCCTACGCTCATCATGAACGCTGGGATGGGAGCGGCTATCCACGCGGGTTGAAGGGCGAGGAGATTCCGCTGGCGGCGCGCATTTTTGCGGTGGTGGACGTGTGGGACGCCCTGACCGATGACCGCATGTACCGCCCGGCCTGGAAGCCCGAAGAAGCGCTGGCCTACATCCGCTCGTTGAGCGGGACTCAATTTGACCCGCGTGTGGTCGAGGCTTTTTGTGCGCTGATCGAAAAGCGCTTTCGGGCGGGCGCTGCGTGATCAGGCAGCCTGTGCAGCCAGGCGATCCAGGTATTCTTTGATCTGCGGCACGCCGGTCAATTTTTCGTAGAAAAAGTTGTTGACCAGATTGATGACCTCATCACGAGCGGCTTCTGCCTGTGGTGAAAGTTCCTGCCCCGGCACTTCATTGCCCAGAATACTGCGCAGTTTGAGCAGCATGCGCACGATTTCGGTTTCTTTTTCACCTTCCAGTACATCCACAACGGTAACAATCAGCCTGTCGGTTTCCGAAAGCAGGGTGTGGAGCGGCAGGCTGGAACCGGCGGTGAAAGTATCGTCAATGGTGCGGATCAATGACCAGACCTGATACAGAACGGTGGCGGGCTCGTCAAACAATTCACGCAGGTAGGCAGCCTCTTCGTATTTACCGGTCAGGCGGAAGATGTTGTACATGCGCTTGGCGGCTTTGCCGTAATTTGGCGAGGCAGTCACGTATTTGCGTACTTCTTTTTCCAGCGCGGCCACATAATCATCCAGTGCGTTGCTGTCCACCTGTTTGGCCAGTTTGGTGAAAATCGGGATGGATTCGGCATCCAGATAGACTTCCTGAAAGTAGGGGTCGAGATACCCGTCCAGCGGGGTGATCTTGCCGTCCGGGGCTTCCCAGGTCACGTCGAGCATGTTGCTGGCGTTGACAAGAGTCTGGTCAATTGGGTCGGCAATCACCCAGTCCAGCTTGCACCAGCCGGGATCGTGCGCGGCCTGTTCCCAGCCGATTTCAACCGGTTCGCCCTGGACAAAAGTATCTGAAAGCCGCCCGGCTTCAATCTCGGCTGGTGTCCAGGCAATGGGGCTGCCGGCTTTGTGCAGGCGTCCGTTGTGTTCTACATTCTGCGGGTAGGAGCCGAATTTGACCTCAATCAGTTGATAAGTGTCGCCGCGGGCTGTAGAGAGGGCTTTTTCGCGCATGATTTTTGCCAGCACACGGCAGGCTTCCTCGCGGGTGGGGGCTTTGATGTTGACCCGCTCGAAGAAATCGGCATCGCCGGGGTAGGACTGGATGCGCGACTGGGCGGCCGAGCCGGAAAGCGCCAGGGCGGTCTCGACCAGTCCGGGGACATCGGAAAATTCGACCAGTTTACCAACCCGCCGGAAGTAATCCAATCGCTCCGGGCTGAAATCCAACAGGGTGATGCGGTGTCCGAAAACGCCCTGCCGCACGTCTATGGCGACATCGTCTTCTTTTCGCATGGAGCCCATTGCAGCCAGCCACTGCAAGGCCTCGCTTTCATCCAGTTCAACACCCATGCGCCGGGCTGATTCGATGATCTTTTTCAGGTTCTGGCTGGCACTTTCGGAAATTGAGTCATTCATCGCTTTTACTCCTT
This sequence comes from Bellilinea caldifistulae, assembly GCF_001306055.1. Classification (GTDB taxonomy): domain Bacteria; phylum Chloroflexota; class Anaerolineae; order Anaerolineales; family Anaerolineaceae; genus Bellilinea; species Bellilinea caldifistulae. The sequence continues at coordinate 87,709 of NZ_LGHJ01000024.1, forward strand.
GGCAGAAACAGGATTGGATTGATCTCTTTCAAGCATGGCCAGCATGTTTTCGAAGAGGACTGCCTGATCGAGCGCATCTTGCAGGGCGTTGTGGGTCAGGCCATCTGCCTGACGGAAGAGGCGGTGCAGGTGGCTGCCGGATGTTTTCTCCCACGGCTGTCCGCTCAGTCCCATGTAAAAGGCTTTGATGTCGAGCGCTTTGTGGCCGAAGGGGTTTCGGCCCAGGTAGCGGATGAAGTAGGTGTGGACAAACATCCAGTCAAAGGGGGCATTGAAAGCCAGAAAAATGGGTTTGTGGGAAGGCGGTACAACCTGATGAACCCAGGTTTCGAATTTCAACAGGGCTTGTTCGGGGGGCAGACCGTTTTGACGCAGCGTTTCCATGCTCAAACCATGGACAGCCGCGGCCTGCGGGTCAACTGCATCGCGATCGGGCCGGAGTTCCACATAAAAGGTTTGACGGGGCTGCACAACCGTGCAGGCGCCGATGGAAAGCAGGGCAAATTGATCGGGGGTCGGGCCGGCGGTTTCCACATCTACGCTGATGTAGGCGGGCATTTCGGCGCGTATATCACTCAGGGATTGATTGTTCATGTCTGTCAGTATAACCTCCTTGCCGGTTAAATTCAATCATCTGGATTGTGGATGCCATTTTTTGAACCCCCGGTTTGGGATGAATCATCCTGCGTCCCTAACAGCCTTGCGGGAGACCGCCACGCTCGCCAGGGCGTTTACAAATGTTATGGCAGGGGCATTGTTATTGTTGTACCGGGCTGGGGTTTTGCAAAGGGGCGTTTGTCGGTTTCTGGCGGCTGATGTTGACCAGATAAATCCCGCTCAGTACGATGATGCCGCCGATCCATTGGGGGGGCAGCAGCGCTTCACTGGCCAGCGGAATGGCCATCAGGGCGGTCAACACCGGCTGGGCGATCATGGTCGGTGAAACCAGCGAGGCGGGTAAATGCCCGAGCGCGTAACCGACCGAGAAATAGCCGATCACCTGCGAAATCAATCCGGCGCCGAGGAAAGCCAGCAGGGTGGGGGTGGAATAACCCCACAACGGGTTGCCGAGCAACAGGTTGGCTGCCAGTAAAATCAGGCTGGCAACGACGGTTATGAGAAAGACATAGGTGAGGGTGGAAAAGCGGGCGCGTCCGCGCTGGGTGGTGAGGAAGTAGGCAGCGTAAAACAGACTGGAAAGCACGGCTAACAGGTTGCCCTGATTCAACTGCGGGCGGGCGAGGAAGTCACTGCCCAGCACCAGCGCAGCCCCGCCAATTGCCATGACCAGCCCCAGCCAGAAGCGGGCCGAAAGACGCTCGCGCCAGATCAAAAAGGCAACCAGCGCCACCCACAGCGGGGCCAGGTTGTTCATCAAGGTGGCGTTGGCGACCCGCGTAAAGTTGATGGCGGTTGCCCAGGTGGCATGATCGAGGGCGGTAAACAGCCCGCCTAAGAGCGGCAGGAACAGCCAGCGCCGCTCAATCCGGCGGGCCGAGACCGGCTGACGGAGAAAAATCACCAGAAATACCAGTGAGGCTACCGCCATGCGATAAAACGAGGTCACCGCACCGGGGGCATCTGCCCAGCGCACAAACAGAGAGGACAGGCTGAGTGCCAGGATGCCGCTGACCAGCGCAAGGTAAGGGAGGATTTTCGGTTGATTCACGCAGGAGAGTCCACAGAGGAGGATGACCACGCCGCCAGCAAGGGCGGGATTTCCGCCAGACTGCTGACCACGGCGGATGGTTGAATGGTATCGAGATGGTCGCGGTTGTCGGGGGTGTCGGCCCGGCGGGTGATCCAGATGCTGCGCATGCCGATTTGATGAGCGCCCAGAACATCGGCGCCCAGCGTATCGCCGACCATTACGGCTTGCGGCGGACTGACGCCGAAGAAATCCAGCGCCAGCCGGAAGATGCGCGGGTGAGGTTTGCGAATGCCGACCTCGGCGGAGATGAGAATCTGCTCGAAGTAATTACGCAGGGCGGCTTTATCCACCAGCGTGTGGACATCCAGCGCATCGCTGGCGTTGGAGATCAACCCCAGCCGGTAGCCCTGCTCCAGCAGGCGGGTGAGGGTGGGATGGGTGTCTTCTTCGACCCGCCAGTGAGCCTGAGTGGTGGCGTAGAAATCATCCAGGGCGCGGCGCAGCAAACTCGGGGAGATGCTGTTCAAGCCGCTTTCGGCCAGCAGATCCCGCAGGATACGCTGGGTGGTGTATTCGATGAACTCCGTTTCGCGCTGACGGTAATACTCGAACATGCGCTGCTGAAAGCGGTTGGCAAATTCTTCGCGTGGCAGGTTCAGGCCGTGCTGGCGCAGGGTGTCGCATAAGGCGAGCGTGGCGCGCGGAATCACCTCCAGCCACGAGGCATCAAAATAAATCAGCGTGCTGCCGAGGTCAAACAGGACAACGCGAATCATAAGCGGGGACGATCGTTTCTCAGTATCCCAGTTCGGGGTCGTACAGATTATACAGGATATTCCCGCTCAAGTAGCGTTTTAAATTCTCCAAAAACAAATCCATTGCCCGTTTGCTGTAATGGGCGCTGATACCGGAAATGTGCGGGGTGATGATGACATTCGGCATTTTCCACAAGGGGCTGGAGGGGGGCAGCGGTTCTTCGGGGAAGACATCCAGCGCGGCGCCGGCGATGCGTTTTTCCTGTAAGGCGGCGATCAGGGCGGCGTGGTTGACAATTCCGCCACGGCTGACATCCACCAGAAAAGCAGACGGCTTCATGGCAGCCAGTTCGGCTTCGCCGATCAAACCGCGGGTTGCCGGGCTGAGCGGCAGGCAGACGACCACAAAATCACACTCTTTCAACATCGAACGCAAAGCCTGAATGGGATACAGACGGGTGAACAGGTCGCCGTTGGGGTCGCCCAGACCTTCGGGCGTGTAACCGTTATCTTCGGGGTGGCGCACATCGCGTTTGGCTGCCAGAATGCGGCTGCCAAAGGCATGCAGCAGACGGGCAACCTCGCGCCCGATACTGCCGTAGCCGACAATGCCGACCGTGCTTTCACGCAGTTCCACGGCGCGGAAACGCTCCCAGCGGTCTTTTGGCCATTCGGCACGCGCCTGAAAAGCCGCCAGTTCGGGGATTTTATGTCCCAGTGCCAGCAGCATGAGCAGGACATGTTCGGCAACCTGCGGGGCGGCTGCCCCGCTCAGGGTGGTGATCTGGATGTCCTTCTTGCCCATCAAGGGGTGGTCGGCCATGTGATCTACCCCGGCAAAGTGAAACTGCACCCAGCGCAGGTTGGGCACCCATGCCGGATCGGGCAGGATACGGTCGGTGTACAGGATTTCAACCTGTTTCCACAGGTCAAGGGGAATGTCCTCTGCGCTGCGCACCGTGTGGGTCATCAGGCGGATGCGCGGCGAAACCTGGATGACTCTTTCCGTCTGTTCGGGTGGAAACGAAACGGTAAACAGGGTGGGAATGGGGGTTGTGCTCATGATCCTTTCAGGTAAATTCCTTGGGGGTCGAGTTCCTCGCGCAGGATGCGCAGTTCCTCTGCGGTGGGTGGCTCGGTGGTGAGCAGACGGGGGGCAGCCCGCAGCGGCCAGCCGGTGTTTTCCTGCGCCTGTTCGAAAGTGGCGCCGGGGTGCAGGGCGGTCAAAATCAACTCGCCGTTCTCGTCCGGCTCCAAAATGCCCAGGTTGGTGACGACCGCCTGCGGGCCTTTGCCGCGCACGCCGGTGGCTTCGCGTTCGGCACGCCCGCCCAGGAAGCCAGCCGAAGTGCGAAAGTCCACCCGCGCCGGAAAACGTCGCTTCTGGTGGGGGGTGATGATGTAACAGCGGTTTGCCCAGGCGGCGATTTCCATCGAGCCACCCGAACCGGGCAGGCGCACTTTGGGGCGGTGGTAATCGCCGATCACCGTGGCGTTGATGTTTCCGTACTGGTCAATCTGCGCCCCGCCAAGAAAGCCGACATCCACGTAGCCGCGCTGCAAGTAGAGGCTGAAAATGTCGTACATGCCGACCACCGAGCACGCCCCGGAGACGAGGGTGGGGTCGCCAATCGAAAGCGGCAGGCGCGAGGGGCGCGCCCCGATCACGCCGGCTTCGTAAATCATCACCAGATGGGGAGCGTGGGTGCGCATGGCCAGATTGCAGGCCAGATTGGGCAGCCCCACGCCGACAAAAACCCGGTCGCCATCGCGCAGCAGGCGGGCGGCGTTGATGGTCATCAATTCGGAGGCGGTGTAGTTCATCTCAATAATCTCCATAATTGACAGGATGGCTGAGACGCGGGCGGACGTGCAGGCGGCGGTGGGTTTCTTCGCCCAGCTTTTGCCAGTATTCGGTGCGGTCTTTGACGCCGTACACCCATTCCTCCATCCAGCGTTGGGTCTCTTCGGGCGATTCGCTGATTTTGTCCCATTCCAGGTAGAAGGCATTGTCACGGTCGTAGTAGCCCTGGGTGTAGGAAGGGTGGGCGCAGTACGGCACATGGCAGACCGCATCCACCACAAAATCGGGGATGAGGGTGCGGTTTGGGTCGGAGCGGATGACGGCTTCGTCCACGATTTCTTCGGCGGTCAGAATGACGGTTTTGGCGGCAAAGGCGGCTTCCTTTTGCTCGCCGATGATCCCCCAGATGTGGGCATTGCCGTGCACATCGGCGCGCTGGACATGCACAATCGCCACATCGGGGGTGAGCGGCGGCACGGTGACCACTTCCCGGCCGGTGTAGGGGTCGGTGACGCGCCGGTAGTTCGGGTTGACCCGTTCCAGATCACCGGCGGCGGTCGGGTTCATCGGCATGAAGGGCAGGCCGGCTGCACCGGCTTGCAGGCGGGAAATCATGCTGAAGTGGGAGTATTCCTCCCATTCCAGCCGCCCGGCTTCGATTTCGGTACGCACAATCCGCAGGGAGCCGACGCCGGGATTGCCGATGTAGGAGAAGATGATTTTACGGGCGCAGCCGGCGGCGACCATCTGATCGTAGATCAGGTCGGGTGTGGCGCGGGCGAGGGTCAGGTTCCTGCGCCCCTGGCGGATGATTTCATGCCCGGCGGCAAATGGGATGAGATGGGTGAAACCGGCGGCGTAGATCGTGTCACCGTCGTGGACGAATTGAGCGATGGCTTCGTTGAGGGAACACAGTTTGTTGGTCATGGTTGAATTGTACCAGAGGGGGGGATTTATTCCGGGCCGGGGCGGCGGCGCTGGTCTTTTTCGCGGTTGGCGGGGTTTTCGCCGCCTTTGTTTTTCTTTTTACCGGTCTGACGCAGCAGGCGAAAGCGCTCGGTCGGCTGTTTGGGCGGTTTGGGGCTACGCCACCACAGGATGGCGCCGAGGAAGAAAAACATCACTCCCCAAAGGAAGAGCGCCGAAACACCGCCGGCTTCACTCTGGGCTGAAAAAACGAACAGCAGCAGCAGGAAACCGCCGACCAGTAAAAAGAAAACGCCCACCCGATTGACCAGCATGCCCGGTTTGACAAACGGGGCAGACCGGTACTACGGGCCGGCCTGCCCCGCAGGTTGGAATCAGATGCGGCGGACGCGGGTTTGGATTTGCTCGTGCATGTACAGTTGCAGGTAATGCACGCCGCCAGCATTTTTGCCACTGGAGCCGGAGCCTTTCCAGCCGCCGAACGGCTGGTAACCCGGCCAGGCGCCGGTAGTGGCGCCCTGCGGACGGTTGGCGTAAGTTACGCCGGCTTGAATGTGATCAAAGAACCACTCGGCTTCTTCGGGGCTGCCGTAAAAACCGGCGGTCAGGCCGTACTGTACATCGTTGGCGCGCTGCATGGCTTCTTCCAGATTGCGCACCGCAGCGATGGTGGTGATCGGCACGAACATCTCCTGCTTCCAGAGGTGATGTTCGGCCGGCAGATCAACCACGAGGGTGGGGGTGCAGAAGTAGCCTTTGGCGTACTCGCCTTCGGTCAGCACCCGCCCGCCGGTCAGGATCTTGCCGTGCTGGCTGAGTTCTTCGCAGAACTGCTGATAATCTTTGTAGGAACTGCGGTTAACAACCGGGCCGAGGTACACCTTGCGGTCGGTCGGGTCGCCGATGGTCAGTTTTTCGGTCAATTCCACCAGCCGCTGGACGAGTTGATCATAAACCGGCTCTTCAATGTACACCCGCGAGCAGGCCGAGCATTTCTGCCCTTGGAGACCGAAAGCCGAGCGGACGATGCCCACCGCAGCGTCTTCAAGGTCGGCGTTGCGGCTGACAATGGCGGGGTTCTTGCCGCCCAGCTCCAGAATGGTCGGGCGCACCCAGCGTCCCTGAGCAAAGTCGCGGAAGATCTTCATGCCGACATCATACGAGCCGGTGAAGGTGATGCCGTCCACCTCCGGGCTGTCAATCAGCGCCTGACCGAGCGTGCTGCCCGGCCCGGTGACGTAGTTGAACACGCCGTCGGGAATGCCGGCATCGCGCAGGCATTCGGCGATCAGGCGCGAGGTCCACGGTGTATCGGTAGCGGGTTTGATGACGACGGTGTTGCCGGTGACCAGCGCGGCGGCAGTTGGGCCACCGGTCAGCGCGCAGGGGAAGTTGAACGGGCTGATCACCACCCAAACTCCGTAGGGGCGCAGGACGGAGAGGTTGGTGGACTCGAACCCCACCAGCGGGTCGCGTCCCATTTCGGTGATGAAGCCGTTGCTGGCTTCCATGCGGTCGCAGGCGTAGCGGAAGAGGTCGGCGGTTTCGGCGACATCGCCCAGCGCTTCCATGCGGTTTTTGCCGACTTCCATTGCCACAACCACGCCCATCTCGTAAATGCGCTGGTCAATCAGATCGGCGGCTTTGCGCACTAAGGCAACCCGATCCTGCCACTTCATGCGGCTCCACATTGGAAAGGCTTTGCGGGCGGCGGCGAGGGCGCGCTGGGCATGCCCGGCGTTGCCTTTTTGGAAGATGCCCAGCACCTGATCGGTGTTGGCCGGGTTGCGGTCCTCGAATTTTTCGTCCGCATAGACATCCTGGCCGTCAATGATCATGGCGTGTTCTTTGCCGAGGTTGGCGCGTACCTGCGCCAGAGCGGCTTCGAACTTGTGGTGCAGTTCCTCGGGCGGATTGAACATGGTGGCGTACGTCAGCTTGAAGGTGCTTTCGGCTGCCATAAAAACACATCCCTCCTGTTGGTGGTAAATGGATTGGGGTGGAACGAAGGCGGGTGAAACGCTCACCCGTGCGGATAATTCAAGTATAGCCCACTCGCGCCGCTTCGTCAAAGTGTGGCTGCGGGAGTTTTCTTCAATGCCCCCACCTGCGCCTCCCCCAAAACCGTCAGCGATTTTGGGGGAGGTGGCAGTGGAAAATTTTCCGCTTGTACCGGCAAGTCTCGCTACCGCTGGCGATGACCGCCCGGAAAAGAAAGCCGGGGTCGGTTGATCCTATGGGTCGTGAATGGGCGGAGGGCCGGGAGGCGGCGGGTTGACCGGCGGTGTGTTGGTGGGCGGCGGTGGGGGTGGCGTGGCGGTCGGCGGAGTGGGCGTATCCGTGGGTAACGGTGTGACTGTCGGCGGGAGTGGTGTTGCGGTGGGTGGCGGTGTTTCGGTCGGCTCGGGAGGTGCGGCGGTGGGCGATGGCGTGATCGTCGGCGGGGCGGTCACAGTCGGCAGGGGAGTGGCGGTGGGTGGCGTGGTTGGGCTGGGTTGCAGCGGCGGCGGAGCGGCGGGCGGTTGAGTGGGACTGAGAGTGGCGGTGGATGTGGCGGTTGCCGTGGCCGTGAAGGTGGTGGTCGGCTGGATGGGCTGCAAGCCGCGGCGCGCCTCAGCCGTTGGAGTGGGTGTCTCGGTCTCCACAGCGGGCGGTTCAAAGTCGGCTCTGGTTTCCGGCCCAAATGGGCAGGGCTGCGGCCCGGGGCAGTGCGGCCCGCCCGGCAGCCAGCCGGAGTGGTTGAGAATGGTGACCGATACGCTGTTGCGATAGGCGGTTTCGGCCTGATAGGGCGCTTCAATCTCGTAATCATAACAACGGTTCTCGCCGGGCGGGATCGGTTCGGCGGGGATGATCAGCTGGTTGGCGCCCGGCAGGGGCTGCCACTCCTGCCGGCGTGGCTTGATCTCGATTTGATCGAAGACGGCTAAACCTTCCGTAAAGCGCTCGCCGATGTTACGCACGCAAATCCGTCCGTAAACGATCATAGTCTGTCCGATGGCGCCTTCCTTCCAGCGGGCGGCGGCGACTTTCTGGGCTTCGATGCTCGTGCCAGCCTGGGCGGGGCCGGTCAGGGTTGGGGTGGATGAGGG
>NZ_LGHJ01000029.1 GCF_001306055.1 Bellilinea caldifistulae
ATGATCCTTTGCCGGTTTCTTCGAAACGCTGCTTTTCCATCCCGCTGATCTCCAAAGTGGTTTGGTTCGATTGTATTAAGGTTTTCCCCTTTTCGTCAATCCCAGTTGTTTGTTTTTCAACAATCTCCGGTATTGATGATGGTGAAAGATGATTCGCGTTGGTATTATTACCATTTCTGACAGAAGTTTTCGAGGTGAGCGGGATGACCTTTCGGGACCAGCCCTGGCGAACCGGGTCAAAAGCGCTGGTTTTTGTGTCGTTTCCACCACTATCCTTGCTGATGAGTTAGATCAGATCAAATCATGCCTGATCGAATGGTGCGACTCGGGTAATTTTGACCTGATCCTGACAACAGGCGGCACGGGTTTTGCGCCGCGGGATATTACCCCCGAAGCCACATTGGCCGTCCTGGAAAAAAGTGCCCCCGGCATTGCTGAAGCAATGCGAGCCCAAAGTTTGAAAATCACCCCTCATGCCATGCTCTCCCGTCAACAAGCCGGCATAAGAAAGAAAACGCTCATTATTAATTTACCTGGCAGCCCCAAAGGAGCAGTTGAAAACCTCGAGGTTGTACTACCGGTGATCCCCCACGCCATTGAATTGCTGCAGGAGAACCCTGCGGCAGAGAAAGGACATCAAAAAACATAAGAGGAAAGTGAACTATGGCAGAACATAATACCGAGTTACGCAATGGTCATAAACGCACTACCGTAAAGTTGGATCCAGGCGAAAGCGTAGCCCTTTGCCGATGCTTCCAATCAAAAGAATTTCCTTTTTGTGATGGTACTCATAAAACATTGGATAGCGATTTAGGTCCAGTAATTGTTCAGGCGCCCAAACCGTCAGAAACAACAAAATAGCCCTTTTAATTAGCGTTCGTTTTCCAGAGCTTTTTGAAGATCATCTCCATTGCGGATGATGCGCAGCGGGATTCCATAGGCTTTCAACCTTTCGAAGACCCCGCATTCCTTAGGGTGTGCACCAAAACTTGCCGGGTCTAAACCGATGACCACTGGTCTCAGGTCCTTGCGCAAAAGGATCTCTATCGCCAGTTCAAGGACTTCGGAGCAAATGGCTGTGATTATCACCACAGTACTGCCTTTGGGAATCTGGCTTGTTTGGCCCTCAATCAAGCCGGTAATGGGTAAACTCCCCTCCGGCTGTAGAAAAGCCAGGGTTTCCAGCAACTTTCCCATTTGCCTCACGCCTTTCTCGGCGGGTAAGACACTCAACGTCTGGGCTGCACAGGCAAAGCCCACCGAGCGGCCGTGCTTTAAGTAATAATCCGCAACTGATGCGGCGCAGGAAACCCCATATTCAAATGAATTTGGTGGTAATGGAATGATCAGCTTTTGGGGAATGATCCAGTAATGATTGGCTCGATCAATTCGTTGAGTGTCGGCCATTGCCGAGTGAGTGCCAGCTTGTGCATCCAGCAAAATCCATACATCCGCCTGCGGGTCTTGTTCGAATTCTTTCACCATCAAGCGGTCTTTCCGTGCCGTCGTCTTCCAATGGATTCTATTCAAGGGATCGCCGGGAGCATATTCCCGGACTCCTGCCGCATAAGGGGTAACTTCAAGGCTTTTCCGCCTTAATGCTCTCCCCCCCGGTAATTCGCCACCCGGTTCTGGAAATTTTTGCAAATTTACCATATAGGGGAAAACTAGCAAGGTTTTATCGGCAGGTATGATTTTATTTACTGCGAAAAATCCAAACGGATCACCCGAAATCAAAACCGTGGGCCCAAGACGAAATGCTCCTCTCTGGATCAATAATGTCCTGGAAAAATAGGAGCGGCTCTGCCTGGGACCGATACCTGAAATGACTCGGGATCCCTGTTTCTCAGGCAATGGAGATAAATCTTTAACTTCAATCCACAACCTACCGTACCATGATTCGTTGTGGACTTCAAATCTTTCTTCAAAAATCTGCCCTACTGGCAACCTGAGCACTCGCGCACTTCGTACAACACTTAATCCGCCCAATGCCAGTACCGCCCACAAAAACGCTATGGTTATCAATGCCAGTAAAAGGTATATTATCCGATAATATACAAACACAGTTGGTTGTTGGGTTAAATAAGCCCCAACAAAGGAGCCGGCGAGCAGAAGGACGAAGATAAAAAAAGGTGAACGGATTTTCATGCGGTTGAAGGCTGAAATGCAAGGTCCCCGCCCGGAACCGGCACCAGCGTAACCAGCTCGTGAACAATCTGATCGGCGCTCAAGTTCCTCAACCTTGCTGACGGTTGAATAACCATTCGATGAGACAGGATATTTTCAGCCAATACCTTGATATCGTCCGGAAGCACATAATCCCTTCCATGAATAGCCGCCCTTGCCTGCCCCGCGCGGAATAAACCAAGGCTTCCTCTTGGACTTGACCCCAGGTAAACATCTTGATTTTCACGGGTTGCCCGGGTCAATTCCACAATATATTGCCGTAAAGAACGGGATACATACACCGTTCGAATAATCTGTTGAACTTCCAGCAATTCGTCCACTTCAACAACAGGTTCCAATTCTTCGATCGGATGGCGCAATTGTTGAAGCTCCAAAATTTTCATTTCATCATAGAGAGAAGGATAACCTATTTTGATACGCATTAAGAAACGGTCTAATTGTGCTTCAGGCAGTGGAAATGTACCTTCATACTCAATCGGATTCTGTGTGGCTAAAACCAAGAATGGAACAGGCAACGGGTAGGTAACACCATCCACAGTAACCTGACGTTCCTCCATTGCCTCCAACAACGCTGACTGTGTTTTTGGAGTGGCGCGGTTAATTTCATCTGCCAGGACAATTTGCGCCATGATCGGTCCCGGTCGAAATTCAAACTCTCGGGTAACCTGATTGAAGATGGAAACTCCAGTGACATCACTCGGTAGCATATCCGGTGTAAATTGGATGCGGCTGAATTTTACCCCAAGGCTCTTTGCCAGGCTTCGGGCTAAAATTGTTTTACCAACTCCCGGCACATCATCAATCAAGAGATGCCCCTGACAAAGCAGGCTAATAATGACCATTTCAAGGGTATGTGTTTTACCCACAATGACTTTTTCCAGATTTTCCATAACCCGTTTTGAAAAGGATTGAACTTTTTCAATGTTCTGATTCATTCAGTGCTCCTCACCGAAATTTGATTGCCATTACAACCGTGATTAGACAAAATATCAAAGTGCCCAAACTGGCCCAAAGAACAAGAGGAAATGCAGTTGGAAGATACCGGAAGGTTATAATGTGATTTCCAGCAGGAACACATACACCTTTAAACAGATAATCAACTCGTTCAACCGAAGCGCTTTGTCCATCAATGGTTGCATCCCATCCCGGATACCAGCTGTCAGCAAAACGAAGCCAGCCGGTGGAATTGGTTCTTACAGCAACTTCAATCAAGTTGACCTCATCACGCAAAACCTCAATAGTGGTATTTGCACCAATCTGATCAGATGCAATTTTACATTGATCTTCCGCCTCAACAATTATACACTCCTCACCATCAGAAAATTCCATTTGTTGTAGAACCATTGACTTAAGAACATTTTCATCCTTTCCGGCAACTCTTTGACATGCCCTCCACATTATTCTTGATTGGGGTTGCAGAGGTATTACATGCCAATCAAGATGATTCCCTAATTGGACAACACTTCCCACCCCGATTTTCTCAAGATAATTTTGACTTTCAACGGGGACAAGATTATTGAGCCAATCCATCCACTGGTTATAACGGTTGGTCACCAACGGATCGAAATTATTGACCATTGGAACACCAAGTAATAAATTCATATTTGGAAGAGGGAGTAATTTAATTTCATCCCAGTTCGAATTTGCATTAAAGTCACTAAACAAAAGGTATTTTTCAAATTTCAACCGATTTTCTACCGTGGACGGGATATAAATCCTTGCATGATTCTCAAGAGGTTTGGAAACAGACGCAGAAGAATTGAAGAAACTTGCTTCCATAAACGGGTTCGAATAAGCCCCTGCTACCCATAAATCCACTACCATAATCCCAACGGCAAAACCTTCCCACAATTTTCTTCTCTTGTGGTTGAATTCACCTTCCCCTGGCGTAAATAAAGCCAGTATAGAGATCAAGAATAACAAAACCCCAAAGGTCAGGAACGAACGTATAAAGGTCTGTTCGATTTGTGGCAATACAATGCCAGCCACCATCGCCCCAATCCCCACAGCCACACTCGCAGCTGCTAACAAACGAAGTCTCTTAATCCCTGCCGCCGTTGGATACCCCCAGGAATGAGCTCCAAGACCGGCGAGTAAAGCCAGAGAAAAAACCGCCAACAACATCCAGCGAGTGGGAGCTTGAAACATATCAAAACCGGGGACATGGCGATATAGCCATGGAAATACCGGCGTGTTTTTCCCCAAACTTAAAACAATCGCAAAGATAATAATCATCCAGAGGAATTTGACCATTCGCCTTTTTTCATAATCAAAATCTGCGACCGGCTTTCGGCTGAAAATTAAATTAAGTGAATGCAAGGATAAAAGAATGGGCAGTAAACCGATGTAGAGAGCGTCCTCCCAGTACGCCCCAAAACCCCAATAATTTCCCCTACCGGGATTACCAAACAAATCCGGCAATAAGAAACCAAGCAAACGCCATGGCCAAAGAGAATAGTTCATGGCATATTCATAATCCACTGCATCGGATCGCTGCGATTGAAGTAAATATTCAAGAGTTGGTATCAGTTGCACACTCGCAATCAAAAAAGCCAACACCATTCCCAAGGCAAAAAGGGTCACAATTTTCAGTTTTGTTTTCCACAAGGATATTTTGGCTACGCGAAATACAATCCACGATCCAGCAAAAACAAACGAGTAAAAGGTTAATTGAGCATGACCCGCCAGCAATTGGTTTGCAGCTATCAACGCCAGCCCAATCATCCACTGCCATTGTTGAGAAAACTTTTCGGATTTGATCAACCGCTCAATCGCCCATATCAACCATGGGAGCCAGACACCAGCCCAGATCATGCTGAAAAAAGATGCACGTGCAACAAAATACCCGCAAAAGCTGAAAGCCAGTGCCGCAATTACCTGGCCACGAGTATTGACGCCCATCTCCCTCAGAAGCAAGGCCGTGCCAATTCCAGCAATCCCCAGATGAACCGCAACCAGCAAGGTATAAGCCCACGCTAAAGCTGGCGCTCCTCCTGCCAAATAAAAGGGGTAAAGGATCCATGATAAGGGGTATAGAAAAGCCGTTTGATAATTGGCAAAAAGCGGCGCCCCCATTCCATTTAAAGGATTCCAGAAGGGAAAGACACCCTCGCTCAATAATGCATAACCATAAGTCCGCCAAGGGATAAACTGAAGCCCGGCAGTCCCCCAAAAAATCACCTTCCCTTCAAGCAGCGGAATCAGGAAAAGTATAAACGGAGCAAGAAAAACAAACCCATAAACCAGATTACCGCTTTTACAAAGAAGTTTCATTCGATAACTTTCCTTAATTTTTAATTATTGGACTAACCTTGTAGATGATATATTTGCTGTTTTCCGTAATTTTATTTAGAAATTCCATTTCTGAACCCGGTTTCATGAACCTCGGAGTTTTCGACTTACTTAAAATCCAGTAGTCCACCTGTTCCTCCTTCAAGAATTTAAAAAATTCAAGCGAATTACCTTTTAAAAATAAAAGATCCACTTGTTCTCTGATCAGTTTAGCTCGAATACTTTCCGGGCCGTGGCCGATAATCACGCGAACTGGAGCATGCGCTGGAAGTAATGTGGATATTTCCCAATCTGCAAGAACCACAGACTGTTCTGGTATTAATTTTCTTACACTTTCAAATAATTGGACTTCTTCCTTATGCAGGTAGAGGGGAAAAGCCTTTGCAGAAATAACGTCCAATGATCCAGCGAGAAGAGTAAATGTGGTAACAAAATTTATCAAATACCAGGACACCCAAAGTTTTCCTAAACGATTTCTAATATGGATTAACCCGTTGATTGCCAGGATACTTAACACAACAAAACTGCCCTCCGCTAAACGTCTTTGGAGAAGATATGGAGCATATATAAGAAATGGAAGAAGGCAAGTCCATGTAATTAATAGACGGAATTTCGGCCGGGTGTTGTTATTGAGGATACCCACAATCGCAAAAGGGATGATTAAACCGTAAGCCAGGAAATACTCAATCACCGGTGGGGAAAGAATGACATTTTGAGACTGCCACGCTTTTAAAAACGGATCGAGACGAAAGGCAACGAAAGTATATATCACCAGAGGGGAAGAAACCAAAACGATCACGATCAACTTCAACATGTGATCATGTAGATACTTCTTTAAATCATTAAAACCTCTCCTACTGGCCAGGACCAACTCAACCAAGTTGTAAGCAGAGAGAATCAACCAGCCAATAGGTACAGTAAGGGGTTGCATAAAAGCCAGCAGATTCCACAAAACCCCAATGATCACACTTTCCTTCAGGGAGTTGTTTGAATTACTTTCCAGGAATTTTGCTAAACCTATAAATAAAAAGCCTCTGGCCCAAACCAAATGAGGAATTGAAAGAAAAGATAAAAAACCAAAGGTTTCAGGCGAATAAAACTCTAATGGCAGGTATGACCATATCTTATTCAATCCCAAAAAATACAAAAATCCAAGCCCTCCTCCAAATGTAGATAAAATCAACGCTAAAAATCGGCCTGGTGTTTCCCGAATAAAAATTGAGGCAAACCGATAAACTGCATAAAGACAAAAACCAATGCCCACGATACGAAACAAATGGAAAAGAAATATTCTTGTGTGATAGTCGCCATCAGAACCCACCAATTTTCCTAAAAGGAGATATGGGAAGAATGCCAAAAAACCTTTTTGCGGAAAGGCAGTATATGGGGTTTTGAAGAGCCAGGCCCCTTTTGCCCCCGCTAACATTTTTGCCAGATAAGAATTTCCATCTTCTACCCCAATTAATAGACCTGTGTAAAAAAAATCATTGCTCGAATTAAGCCAGCCAACTAAATAAGGAAAAGACGTAATCACAGCTATTATTAGCCAAGATAAAGAAAGACCAATCTTTTCACTTTTCTTCATGGGGCCATCGAAAAGAAAAATAAAGTACCAAACAAAGCCATGCAATAATACTTAATCCCAACCCAATAAAGACCAATCTCGGTCTAAACTCTAATTGTACGGTGTGTTCCCCGTTGGGTAAATTTATAACGGGGAAGAGATTTTCCTTCAAAGTGAAAGATACCGGTTGCCCATCCATACTAATCATCCAGCCCGGATAATAAACATGAGAAACGAATAACCGGCCCGGTCCACTGGCAGTTAGATCAAGTTTATTGGGTTGTACTTTAAGATTGTCAACAGGCAACCGTTCACCTTCATAGTCTATCCATGCTAATCCAATAAAATGGGGGTTCTCGTAAACTCGGCTTTCTGAAAACCGAGCAACCTCATTAGTCTTCAGCGCCGGAATGTCAAACTCCGACACGATAAATCGAACCCCAAGCAGGCTCATTAATTCCAGATCCGGTGTGTAGTTTCGATTGTCTGTTTTTGGATCATCGTTCGGGAAAGGTGGGAGAGTCACGCTATAACGGTCAAGAGGTATGCCGCTTGCCCGGATAAAAAATTCCTGAAATGTGTTCAGGATCAAAGGATCCACGCCATTGACCATTTTGATATTTTGGAGCGCCGCAATATGTTGAGGAATGCTGTATGAGGGTGAATAAATTCGGAATTCACCGCTTTGTGATTTCAAGAATTCAACCACTGCCGGATTTTCGGAAAAAACCTCCGCCCGGGTTTTCCATTGAATGCTTTGCTGATTAACCAGCGATAAATCCACAATTAACAACAAGATCAATATTTTTACACCCTGAACGATCAAGTGCCTTTTACGCTCCACTAAAGCAATTAGAAAAATAACGCTCAACAGGTTGAAAAAACCCCAGATTAAGTTTGTCGATATTTTCTGCCCCAATAGAACGAAACCCAATCCAAAGAAACCCGTAAAAGCCGCAAAAGGCGTCATAAAAAAGACCGGATCTGGGCGAAACAGATTTTCTCTTTCGAGCAAGTCATGTAGACCCCACGCCGCAAGGATTGCAAATCCCATTCCCCCTAAAAAGTAAAAACGGGTGGGTACTCGCAATAAATCCATGCCGGGTAAAGTTGACAGGATTGAAAAGAATGGTAACGTATTCCCCAGGGAAAGCAGCAGGCTGAGAAGAACTACCAGCCACCAGAATGCGGTTTTCTTACGAAGGCCCGGGATGGATATTGAATAAATAGCAAGGCAAAAAACGAGAGCACCGGGGTACAGAACCCATTCTGCAAAACCACCAAAATCCGGTATCCACAAACCTAAAATCTCTTCAAAGGGTAAAGAATTCACTGCGATGTCACTTTGATTCATTAGAGATCGCGTCGAAAGGTGGGTATATTCGAGTAATGGCAACAACAAAACCGATGCCAGCAGCAAGGCACCCGCGAAAACCAATGGAATTTCGGTAATTTGGTTGGTGATCTCGACAATGGTATTTGTTTTGCGCCTTCGAATCAGGTCATAAACCAACCATCCGGCCCACAATAAAACCGCATACGCCACCCAGCGCACATCCGCCAGAGCAATCAGCCCTAATATGCCGGCAGAGATCAGCCAGCGAGATTTATTTTGATTAGCCATTTGATTATATACAAGCCAGGGTGTCCAGCAAACGGCATAAATCAGGGTGATATGCCCGGCCGCGAAATGAGCAAACAACTTCGGCATCAATAAGAAAGCAAGCGCCCCTAAAATACTGGCTTCTCTGCGCAAATTTTGATAAACCAGAAACCGTTTAATTCCAACGGCTCCCCAAAACAAATGGAGCATCACAAGAATGTTAAAACCAGTAGGGTATGGGAAAATGTAAGCCAGCCAACCCGGCGGATACCATAAACCTGCCAGCGGATTGGCCGCAAAGGGATAACCGCCCAAAATCAGTGTTGACCAAAAAGGAAATGTCCCATGATTTTTGATACTATCCAGAAGATAAATAGCGTTTGGCAGATGAGTAATGGTTAAGTCTGAAAACCCCGAATATCTCGGATAAAAAAAATATTCCGCGCCGATTAGCCATGGGATTAAGGGAATTACCAGGATTAACCACTCAAATTTTTTTCGGATCATGATCCCTGCCGTGTTTCAAGAATAATGAAACGATCATTTTGATACACAACTGGCAATTTCTCCATCCATTTTGAAAATTTAGAAAGATTACCACGGGGCCAAACGAGGTATTCAATCTGATATGATTCGACAAAGTGGCTAAATTCACCTTGACTGATTTCCCCGTCATAAAATTGCTCAAGCCAATCTTGAGTCATATTGGCATAAACCGTCTCAAAAGGATGACCATAGACCACTCGACAATTTGTATAAGCCGGTACGAGTAAGCCCAAATCAGCCGGTGTAAGTATCACCGCTTTACGAGGGCAGACCTCCCGGTTCATCCATTCTAAAACGGCAAACTCATCCCGGCTGAGATAAAGAGGCGACCGATGTTGTGTATAAGCCTGTAACGCGCCAAACAGCAAAAACAGATTTGTAAGCAAAGAAAGCGGTAAAATCAACCAGAACCATTTTCGGAATCGGGAGATCCGGTTTTTTGTAATCCTGCCCAACCCAATCAAGGCAAAAATCCCCACAGGAATAAACCAACCCAATAAAAACCGCCTTTGAAGCGCAAAGGGAAAGTAAGCCAGACCAACCCCGCTGATCAACCACGCTGCGACAAGATTGAGATTCTTGTCACGATCCTGAACAACCCATAATCCAATACCAATCAAAGCCAACAAAAGTAGCGGTGCAAACGAGAGCAGAAGTACCCAAAGCGAGGGGGTCGGTGTTTGATTTTGAGCATTCCAATCCCTCAAAAGAGGATCGGAAAGGATCGCAAAATATTGATAAACCAGCACAATACCGGCCGGTAACAAATAAAACAAAGGTAATTTCCATTGAATCTTTTCGCTCTGAAACCACCTGAAAAAATTATAGACCACAATTACCGCAGACCCGACCACAACACCAAAAGGTAAAACGATCGCGAGGATTACCCCCAAAAATGGATCAAACCATTTTACCGAACGGTTTTCTTGAATTCCCGAAAAGAACATCAACAATAATCCAACCCCAAAGGGAAAGTGCGGATTGGCTATCATGCTTAAAAAGGGATAGGCCTCAGCCACCCAAAAATCCATTGTAAAAACACCCAGCGGACCGGCTAACCATCCGAATCCGGAACCAAACAAAATCACAAACAAGAGATAGGAAAACACACTTTGAAGCCACCTGACCTGAATCGTCCGAAGAAACATCTCAATACCGAAACATAAAAAAAACCCTGCTGCAATTCGGGCCAGATGAAAAACGAGTGTGGGTTGCAACGAGAAAATTCTGGCAATATGTCCAAGAAAGATATAAAACAAGAAAAGAAACGCACCTGCCCCTTCTTGAGAAGTATACGGCAAATGAAATAACCATTCTCCACGTAAGCCAATTTGCATCTTCGCCAGATAGCTGAATCCATCAATCGGATTCAACAAAAATCCACTGTAAATATAATGTGCATCCTGGAGGAGTAAACCTACCAGGAATGGCAACCCACTAAAAATCACAGTAAGGAGGATAATAAATCGAGATATTTTTTGAGGCATAAGGGAATTCGATTTGAAGTATACTTGAGAAGAAATGTACCTGCAATTGAAAATGGACATCCTAATCCGAAACCAGCATCACGCATAAACTTATGAGTCAATCCTTTCACTTGTTTCAATTACAAAAAGTGGATACACGGCTGGATCAAATTCAGCAGCGTATCAACTCAATCCTGCAGGAAATTGAGAATGACGCCCGCTTAAAAACGGCTCAAGAACAACATCGTCGGGCTTTGGAAAAATTCAACCAAATTCAACGGGAATTAAAAAAAATTGAACACGAAGTTGAAATCCGTCGGTTGAAACTAGAACAAAGCGAAGCCAATCTATATTCCGGGAGGATAAAAGTCCCAAAGGAATTACAAGATTTACAAAACGAAGTCGCGTCCTTAAAACGCAGTATTACCACTCTGGAAGATCAGCAGATTGAGATCATGATTCAGCTGGAAGAGGCAAAAAACGAATTTGACCAACTTCAACAGGCACTCTTGCAGGTTGAAGCTGAAGTCGCTCAAAGCCACGCCGGCTTAATTGGCGAAAAAACCCGACTCGAAAACGACCAGCAAAGGTTATTAACCGAAAAACAGGTAATCCTTTCCCAAATCTCCCCCGCCACACTTGCCGAATACGAAAAACTCCGCGAAAAAAAACAAGGTATTGCTGTAGCATCTGTGGAAGACTCTTCCTGCAGCGCTTGTGGGGCAGGCCTTACCCCTGCGCAATGTCAGGCCGCTCGATCCCCCTCCACCATATTTTACTGCCCTTCTTGCGGCAGAATCATCTACGCAGGATAAACCATTATGTTTGGTTTAGATAACTTCGCACTGGATCGGCTTTCCTTCTGGTTGGGTTTCATTGGCGGTACGCTTTTCTGGTTGTTACTCAACCGGCTGTGGAAAGGATTACCGTTTATTCGCCAGACCGTTCAGCAGATCATCGAAGCCAATCGAAGAAAAACCATGTCTGGCGTAGAAAGTGCACTCAGGCAGGATGCCCTCCGCAGAGCTCAACGAAATCATCTGAGCGCTTCTTTGTTTTCGCTGGACGAGATTGTTGTTGAACCCCACCTACTGGCACCACCTCCTCAAGCCGACCCACAAACTACCCTGTCGGTCGAACGGTATGCCTTTCATGTGATGCCATATTTGCCTGAATTTCCAGAATTTGCCACCCGACTCGGCTGGCCACGTTTGACCATTTTCGAAGCTCTGCAGGGAGGCACTCATCTAGCTCTGCTTGGCGAAGCCGGCTCTGGTAAATCAACCGCGCTGGCATTTATCACCTCCTTGATTGCTCGCCAAGACCAGAAAGCGGCTCATTGGGGAGAGTATTTTCCAGTTTATCTTCACATTCTTGACCTTGAGTTCCAAACTTCAAACCAGAAAGACTTACTTGATCCTATCATCAAATCTCTTTCCGCGTCCGCACCAGTAACTTCTCTACCTCAAATTCCAGGGTTTATTCGCAGCGTGTTCAAGAATGGAAAAGTGATTTGTGTGTTCGATGGTCTTGATGAATTAAACAAAGAGCAATTTCTCAACGTTCAATCTTACCTGAGCGAACTGATCTCTCAGTATCCATCCATCCGCATTATTACAGCAGTAAACCATCAATACCTCGATGGCTTGGGTCGGCTTTCCTTTGAACCTTTTGTTTTAGCCGGGTGGACCAAGGACGAGTTGACCAATTTTATCAATCGCTGGGGGGTATTGTGGAACAATCTAATTGGGATTGCCGCCTCTCAACAACAAAAACTGGAAATTTTAGATAACCTTCTGGTCACCAACTGGCTCGGTTATGATCCGCTTTACTGTACACCTTTGGAATGGACGCTTAAGGTTTGGGGAGCATTCGCCGGTGATTTGCAAGGGGCTGAAGAATTTACCACCCTATCAGCGCATCTCAGCCGGGTGACTCACTATCGAGTTCCCCTCGCAGCGATGAGTGTTCTCGCAAATGCAATGATCCGAGACCAATCTCCCACTATTGAATATTCGGATGCAGAAAAAGCCCTTTCTGAATTCCGTTTGGATAAAGACGAAGAGGCCAGACTGATTGAAGAGGAAAAAACAACCAATCCATCCTCTTTACAGAAAGAAATGGGAGCAAAGTCTGTGACCTCCGGCAACCGAATATTATCGATT
Source organism: Bellilinea caldifistulae (assembly GCF_001306055.1). Lineage (GTDB taxonomy): Bacteria > Chloroflexota > Anaerolineae > Anaerolineales > Anaerolineaceae > Bellilinea > Bellilinea caldifistulae. The sequence continues at coordinate 12,823 of NZ_LGHJ01000029.1, forward strand.
CTGCTCGAAGCAGGAATCCTTGCAGAACATCAAGGAGACCGTTTAAGATTTTTCTCACCGGTTTGGACGGGTTACCTTGCAGCTACTCAACCTCCATCCCATCCAATCGTTCCACCCATGCGGCTGTACTCGTCATTGGATGATGCGTACTACCATTACTTGACGATCTTACAACCGGACAACTGGCTGGATGCTTACCTGCAAAGAGATGAATCCCCCTTCTATACCAATCTGATCAACGGTCTGCGTTGGATTAAAGACACGCCATCCAACCATCCCGCTCGATCGCTGGTATTGAGAAAATGTATATCCTTCCTCCAGAATGAGATGATGCCGTACTCCTTGCGAGCCCGTGTTTTAGCCGGTTGTGTTTCCTCAAACGATACGGCTCTAACCCTGCTTTTCAAACAATTTCTCGCCAGTGCTTCCTCGACAATGCGAACCCTGGCTGCCTTAGGATGCGGCGCTCTGCAGGACACCAAAACCATTCCTAATCTAATTTCACTGCTCAATGATGAACATCCTGAAACCCGAATGGCCGCCTGTTTTGCACTGGCGTGTTTTGATAACCCAGATGCAGAGAAAGCAATTCTCAACTGTATTCATTTTGCGGAAGAATCCTTGCGTCTGGCAGCAGCGGAAACATTGACTATGAATGTTCGTAAGGGGCACGCCCGCCTCAAAGAATTAACTGAATCAGAAGATTTGCTGGTAAGAAGATCTGCTGTGTTTGGTTTTTCTCTAATTCAGGAGGAATGGGTAGTGGATTTATTGGAAAAGATGGCCGTGGAAGACAGCCAATGGGTTGTTCGTAACGCCGCTGGTCAGGCTTTGGAAAACCGCCAAAAAGCCAATCCCTTCATTCCGCCGCGTCAAAAAGAACCCGCTGATACTGCCTGGTTGATTGCGTTTGCCGCCAAAAGAGGGGTAGGCATTTCCAAAGGGGATACAGCCATTCCCTTACTTCTGGATGTTTTAGCAAGTGGTACGGATGAAGAAAAAATTGCTGCCTTGTGGTTTTTACGGCATCACCGCCAGAATTCGGTGATTTCTCAACTTTATCCGTTATTATATTCTCCACAAATTGAGTTGAGAGACACCGCCAATTATGCCCTCTGGTTTATGTCCATATGTGATAACTGAGCCGTTTTAAGAAGGAATTTTTACCAATCTCCCAATAATTTGCTGAACCTGATCCACGCTCACACCGATGATGCTGATTAATTTATGGGAGGTATTTTTTCCGCTAATGATTTCAAAACGATTCGAGGGTACGTCGAAAAGATTGGACAAAAACTTTATCAGATCTGCATCAACGGCCGGATCCTCTTTGGGATTTACCAATCCAATTTGCAAAGTTCCATCCGGCAGCACTTTTTCAACCTTATTGACCTTTGCATTTAGATGCAAACTCACCGTGATAGCCGAACCGGATTTTGCATCATGAAAGCGGTTGTTTTTTGAATTCGTCATTGCTCTACCTGAGTGAAGCCAATAGAGAGATTAACAAGGTCTGAACGACTTGAATTAAAATAATCAGAATTAAAGGACTGAAATCAATCATCCCCACTGGAGGCACTACCCTGCGAATCGGGCTGAGGAGTGGTTCGACAATACGATCCAGATTGGCACGAATGGGATGGTAAGGCGACATAAAGTAGGACAGCACCACGCTGACAATCACCACGATAAATAACACACTTCCGATTGCTTGAATTAATGTGATTAATAGATCAATCATCGTTCAATCCTTTGAATAATCTCTTGGCCCCAAAATTGCCTGACCTATTCTTACGATGGTAGCCCCTTCCATGATTGCAGCCGGAAAATCGGCACTGGTTCCCATTGATAATTCAGTCAGTTTTAATTTTGGCAATCTTTCCTGTAAAAAATCACGCATTTGACGCAGTTTACGGAAATAACCCTGCGCCTCTTGTAAGGTAGCAGTTAGGGGGGGCATTGTCATTAAACCGCAAATCTGAAGATGCGGAAATTGCTGAATTTGGTCAATTTCGGGAATCAATTCAGACCAGTAGTCGGGGTCACTGGCCAACCAGCCATATTTGGAAACTTCACCCCCAACATTAAACTCCAATAACACCTTCAGGAATCTGTTTTGTTCTGCAAGAAGTCGTTCCAGTTTTTCCGCAATCCGCAGACTGTCTAAAGAATGCATCCAATCAAAATAAGCCGAAACCAGTTTCGCTTTTCGGCTTTGCAGGTGACCAATCATGTGCCATTCGATCCCCTCCACATCTCGAAAAGCGTGGATCTTCTCCATTGCTTCTTCTGGATAATTTTCACCAAAACTACGGATGCCGGCATTGATGGCAGATTCTACTACTTTCAATGGCTGGCTCTTGGAAACAACCACAATCCGAATTTCTTCCGGTTTTCGGCCGCATTTCAAAGCCGTGTGTTGGATTTCTTCCTGCACACGCAGATAATTACTTCGAATTTCCTCAACACTCAATGGCATCTTGCCAGACAATCCTTCATGATGGTCGTAATTTGATTAATGCAGCAAACCGGCCGGTTTTTCCCTGTTCGGCACGATGAGAAAACCATCGTTTCAAATCACAGGCGGTGCATTGCTGCGCAATTTGAATGGATTTTACCCCAACTTCCCTCAAAAGAATTTCATTTGCTCTCCACAAATCAAAATGAATATCTCCATTGGCAGCCTGAAGAACTTCACCCACTTTATTGCCAAAAGTTTCTGCAACCTCTCTGGCAACATCCTCCTTGATGATGTAATGGTCAACGCCGATGGAAGGCCCGATCCCCGCCAGAATATCGGCCGGTTTGGATTGAAAACTTTCCTGCATAAACTGCACAGTCTTGGATGTGATTTTCTGAACCGTACCCTTCCATCCGGCATGGATCAAACCGATTGCCCGATGAACGGGATCAAACAATAAAATCGGGACACAATCCGCGAACCGCATCAACAAAGTAACGGAAGGATTATTGGTCACGATCGCATCTGCCTTTTCATGAGGGTGATCCAGGGGGCGAGGCTTATCCGAATACAATACCATGTCAGAGTGAATCTGCCATACATCAAAAATTGAAGTAACTTCTATCCCCAATGCTTCAAAGATGCGTCGGCGGTTTTCAATCACATTCTCACGGCTATCACCCACCGTCCCCCCCAAATTGAGAGAATCCCAGGGCATTGGGCTTACCCCTCCCTTTCGGGTAAATACAGCCTGAACAACCTCATCCCCCAGCAAATCAAATTTGAAAAACTCTAAGCCGTTGATCTCAACAAATGGCATAATACCGCTACCCTTGTGATTGAATTTGAGAAACTACAGTTTGTTTTTGGGTCAACAATGCCCTTGTTTCACGCATACTTTCTTCAATCATCGGGAAGAGATACCAGCCAGTCGTACCCCCAAACAGAACCCCCGTAATCGTTCGTAAAATTGGATTGCTCTCCCGCAACACCGGTAATTCAGACAAAAAAGACAGCAGGCTGGGTAATTGCGAAAAGCCGTCAATACCAATTGGCACCAAGCCAAAAATGATCCAGAGATACCAGGGCAACGACTTGATCTTCCTACCGGTGAGAGAAAAAATCAACCCAAAGGCCAGTAAAGAACCATAAATTGCAACATCGCGTTGACAAAGGGCAACTTTATAACCAATCCTTCCAGCCCCATAACCAATTTCCTCCATTCCCGTAAATTGACGGGCAAACGCCAGATCCGCCGGGGATACATTGAACAGTTGCTCATAGGTGGCCATATTCTGCACTTCGGCGAGACTACGCGGATAGTAAGGCTGCATTCCAAAAAGGAACCAGGATCGAAAAGTCAATTGATGACACAAGGGACTGTAAATTGTGTAAAGCACCTTAGCAGGAGCAGTTAGCCCATTCAATGCCAGCACTGGGGCAAAAAACGGCAGCCCAACATACAGGAAAATAAACAAATTAATTAAAAGCATATAACGATGGCTCAACCATAACGATATTCGATCAGCCGAACTGACTTTTCTGCCCCGCTGTATGCGTTTTGAGTAGCTTTCATCACCCACTGCATTCAGATGTCTGGCGCGATCCAGCGCTGCCCCTAAGGTTACACGCAACCGTTGTTCATCAAAGGGAGAACCGAGTCGGTACGGCCCAACCTGGACAACCGGCGCATCTTTTCCATACGCCTCCTTTAACCCCTCATCCTGATCAATGATTACCACCGCCAACTTGTGTGGATAATCATTGCTCAACCGATGAAGCATCTCCACAACTCTTTCTGCGGCTGGGTCGTCTTGCCTTACAAATACGGTCACCACCATCATCATGGGGCAGCTCCAATTTTTTCTAAATAGGATGATAGCAATACCTCATCCAATTGTCCAACATGGACACCTCTCAAGATCCCATCCTCATCCACAAAGTAAGTGGTTGGGAAACCAAAAACCTGAAACTTTTCGGCAATTTTCCCATCGGCATCCAGCAGGATTGGAAAGGTGATCTCTCGCTCTTCGATAAAACGACGAATGACATTCACGGATTCATTGTAATTAACCCCCAACACCACAATTCCGGAGTTTTGGCGGTAAACTTCCTCAAAAAGCGGCATTTCGGCTTTGCAGGGGTCACACCAGGTCGCCCAAAAATTCAATACAACCGGCTTTCCGACAAATTCCGAAAAGGTTAATTTGTTTCCATCCAGGGATTCGAGTGTAAAGTCCGGAAAGCGTTGACCGGATTGGGGAATTTGGCTTTCGCGTTGAGCTGTCAGAGATTGATTGCCACCCCAAAAAATGAGTACTCCGACCAGACCGCCAAACACCAGACCGCCCAAAAGCAATGCTGCTGTCTTCCAGCTCACTCTGCTTTGCCTCAAAGTCCCAAATCAATAAAGGTACCGAACTGAGCTAATTGATTGAAGACACCCAAAAACAACATGATGCCGACAATAATCATCAACACCCCCATGGCTTTTTCTATATAAAACATGGCTTTACCGTGCTTACGAATGAGGTCGGTTACCCAGCCAATTCCCAAAGCTGCCAGCAAAAATGGAACTGCCAGCCCGGCCGAATAAAATCCCAATAAAACCAAACCCTGATTTACTGAACCACTATTGATGGCAAGGGTGAGAATCATTCCCAAAACAGGTCCAATACAAGGCGACCAGCCGGCGGAAAAGGTCACCCCCAACAAAGCAGAAGAAAGCAAACTGCGATTTTGATGAATTTTGCTTTGAGGTCGCAGATCATATTCTAGAAAATTCAGGCGAAGCAGCCCGGTCATATGAAGGCCAAAAATAATCACGATGATTCCGCCCAGTTTCGCTAAAACCGATCGAAAATCATACAGCAAACTCCCCACAGCCGACATCGTCAAGCCAAGGGTCAAGAAAACCGCACTGAAACCCAGGATAAACGCCAGGCCGTGTAGAAGGGTATTGAGGGTGTTTACCCGACTGGGGTTAGTTTGCGCTGCAGCCACCGACCTACCGCTCAAATACCCAATATAGGCAGGAATCAATGCAAAAACACAGGGTGAGAGAAAAGAAGCCAGCCCCGCCAGAAACGCTAAACCTGCCGAAACATTTACGGTAACCATATCCTCTCCAAATTCATTTCTCAATCACATCAACGATAGTCCCACCTGGCATACCTACCTGCACATCTCCCGGGTCAAGGGGGACAATCGGCGTAGTCCATCGAAAGATAAAATGGGCATCTTCGGGTGCGCAATTGATGCAGCCCCGTGAACGAGGCGTTCCAAAATCGTTATGCCAAAAGGTAGAATGAATGGCAACTCCCTCGCCGGTGAAGAGTGTCGTCCAGGCAACCCCCGGTAGGTCATATCCTGTACCGGTCTGCCCGCCGCTCATGTGAATGGAGATAGACTTCCTCCAGATCGGATGAGATCCAAGCGGTGTCCGCCATGCCTCAACAATTTCTCCGGCAGCATTCCAGATTGCCCCGGATGAGATCAGACAGGAAAACACCTCGCTCCGTCCCTCGTAACAGGATAAAATCTGACGGGTGGGGGTCACATCTACCACGATGCGCTTGTTTTCAACTTCAGGATGGATCGGTTCGAGTTCTTCTGGTTTGAGGGGACGGAATGCTTCGGCAGCCGCCCAGAAGACATCCCCATAAGAACCAAAACGCTCATTTACTCGATAGAGAATCTGTCCCTGAGAATTGGTACGAACATCATCTACCCAAAGAATCTGGCTGTAATACAACCGCGGAACCGTGTTGTATTCAATGGTATACTTCAACCACGGCGAAGCCGGTGACCGGTTTTCCAGAAAAATTTGAGTGTGTGGAATCGTCACCTCAACCCACATGCCTCGACCAATACTACTCATGGGCAAGTCGGTGATAGGCTGGTTGGGTTGATTCTTGACCGGCTGAAGACTGGGGGCATAAATATAACCATCCGGCGTTTCAACCCAACGCCGGCTTTGTCTTCCCAACGGAGCTTCACCAATCACCTCGCGCAGCCAGATCACAACCGCATCCTCATACAACTCACCCAGCGAGTCCGCATCAACCGAGGGCTTTTTACGGATGTTAACCTTCCCCACACACACTCTTCCCAGCCGCTCAGCATCTGGCCATTGCTGGAGCAACTCGCCCCACACTCGCCACGGCCGCAACGCCAGACTCCCCAGACTCAAAAAACCTGCCTTGAGAAAGTCCCTTCTAGATAGACGAGTTTCTGCCCATTTCATAGTCAAAAAGATAACCAGAAAAATCTAATTTGTCAATCAATCTTCAATTAAAAGCACATAAGAGTTCAGGAAACCAGCTCTCCGCTTGTGATCAATTTTTCAACCCGTTCGATTTCAGGCGCCCACCAGGCATCTCCCTCCCGGTAAGGCACTTTTTCTCTTATAGAAGTCCACAACTGCTGAGTTCCATGCCCCAATCGAAATTGAGGCATTTGCCTCATGCGTAAATCCACTGCACGTGCAGCCGTGAACAGCTCAATGGCCAAAACTCTTTGGGTATTGCGTAAAATTTGCCAGCAGTGACGGGCTGCGGTCATCGCATTGGCATTGTGGTCTTCCTGCCCGCCAGAAGTCGGTAGAGAATGAACGCTATCGGGATGAGCCAGCGTTTGGTTTTCCAAAACCAGTGATGCGGCAGTGTAGTGGGGCATCATCAGACCAGAATTTAAACCGGCAGCCTCAGGAGAATCGACCAGCATCGGTGGAAGTCCCCCATTCAACTTGGCATCCAATAACCGAAAAATTCTTCGTTCAGAGATGGCAGCCAGCTCTGCCAGGGCAATTCCCACATAATCCATCGCCAGACCAATGGGTTCGCCATGAAAATTTCCACCGGAAAGTGCTACACCCGGTTCAAACAACAGGGGATTATCCGTGGCTGCATTTAATTCAATTTGAATGATGCGCTCCGCAAATTCGATTGTTTCTAAAATCGTCCCATGTACCTGTGGAGTGCACCTTAAAGAATATGCATCCTGTACACGACAGGCTGCGTCGAGAAAGGTGCTACCACCGATGTCCTTGCGGATCTCTTTGGCTATGCGCATTTGACCGTCATGGCCGCGCGCTTGATGAATCCGTTCATCAAAGGCAGCCGAACAGCCCAATAAAGCCTCCAAACTCAGGGCAGTGGCTTTATTTGCAATACGGATGGATTGATAAGCATCATAAATAATCAAAGCCGCCATTGCAGCACTGAAGGTCGCACCATTGTTGATAGCCAGTCCTTCTTTGGGGCCTAAAATCAGGCGCGGAATTCCAGCCCGATTCATTGCCTCTTTTCCGGTCAAAATCTCTCCTTCGTATTCCGCCCAACCCGATTCTTCATCAAGGTCGGCTTCATCTGTTGTAAAAACCAGTGCCAGATGAGACAACGGGCTAAGATCACCGGATGAACCCAATGAGCCCTGTTGAGGAACCAGCGGGGTAACCTTCTTGTTGAGCATTTTTATCAGGGTTTGAGCCACCTCTTCCCGGACACCCGAATACCCTTTAACCAATGTGTTCGCCCGCACCAGCATCGCGGCCCGCACAACATCGGCTGGCAGTGGCTCTCCTACCGCTACCGCATGACTTAAGATCAAATTCCGGCTTAGCCGGTTGCTGTCCTCAAGCGGGATCCGTTTTTCGGAAAAGATTCCAAAACCGGTATTGATCCCATAAACGGCTTGATCGGATTTCAAAATCGTCTCTAAAATTCGTCGGGACCGCCTTAAGTTTTCGATCCCTTGAGGGGCAATCTCTACTTCTTCACCATATCGGGCAACCGAAACGACGCTGTTGATGTCAAGATGATTCCCGTCAATTAGTATCATCAAAAAACCTCTTCGGTCAGAAAAGAAAATGTCCTAAGACCACACACCCCAATGGGACGGTGAGGTTGTCAATATCCTTCATCGGCAAGGACTCAATGGCTGTGGCGATAAGAGCCAATCCGGTTACCGGCAACAACAAAGAAGATAAAGAATGAGAAAGTTTACCAGAAATCACAAACACAGACAGAATCACAATTGAAAATAACCAACCGGCAAAAAACATGGCGGCGGTTCCAAACCATGTCTTTCTGGGTGACCAGGGAAGTGGTTTTCCCGGTATTCTTTTACCAATTACATCCGCCAGGCCATCACCACCACACATCATCATCAAAGCCGTAATGCCAATCGGAGAATCATACCAGTAGACTATCGTTAAAATCACAAAGACTATTCCGTAAAGAAGTGGTCCTCTCAAAATTTCACGCGGATCCCCGCTGCGTGACATTCCATCCACGGCTGCCTGATCGCGTATAACCCCAATTCCAATCAAAAAAAATTGAATGGTAATCGCAAAAGGCACCAGCGCAGCCAGCCAGCGAGAGGATGACTGATCGGTAAACAACAACCAGCATAAAACAAATATCGGGCCTGTACCGGCATGGATGATTTTTCTGCTCAGTTGAGAACTGATCCAACCACGGTGCGCAAGAAAATCGTTAAAGCGCAGCCATAGCAAGGCCAAAGCAAAGGTAACTACCAGTGCCAGCAAATTATTTCCAAGCATCCTCACCCCTTGCCATGAATGGGAAAAGGATCGCCCTAAAAATCACGCCCTCTTTCCCTTTCCATTTCTCGCGTCTGGTCGCGTTTGGCAATCTCATGGCGTTTATCATAAAGTTTTTTTCCCTTTGCCACGGCAATTTCTATCTTAGCTTTACCATCTTTCAAGTATACCTGAACGGGCACAATCGTTACCCCCTTTTGACGCACCGCATTCCACAGTTCGCGAATTTCGCGCTTGTGCAGAAGAAGTTTTCTCGGACGGCGAGGATCATGATTGAACCGATTCGCCTGTTCATAGGGGGCAATATGGGCGTTGATCAGCCAGGCTTCCTTCCCATCGGTTTGAACATAAGCCTCTGCTAAACTGATTTGCCCGGCTCGAATGGACTTGATTTCACTTCCCTGAAGCGCAATTCCGGCTTCGTAGGTTTCGAGTAAAAAATACTCAAAACGTGCCTTTCGGTTTGTGGCGACCACTTTCATTGACATACCAGCGATTTTAACACATCTACTTCCAGCGGACTATGTTCAACCCCGACCAGAAACGGAATATAGCAAAAAACAACAAAGCCCATCGAATTCCAATGATCGAACTTACCGACGGGCCAATTAACGACCCCAGTAAAATTCCTGCATTGGCAAATAGATTAAACCACGCAAGATGGGCAGAACGAGTTTCCGAAGGGGCTTTTTCCAGCACAAAGTTGAACATCGTGCTGCTTGCCAGCCCCCATCCAGTGCCGCCCAATAAATGGGCTGCCAGATACGGAACTGGCGTATATGACAGGCTTAAAATAAACGGATATCCCGAAAGGAAAATCAAACCAAGTCCGGTAACTTTCTGATTTCCAAAAATTCCCACCAACCGTGAAACCTGACTGGATATGATCAGCATTGCCAGAAAAAATATGGCATTGGCTATACTGATGGTTTGATCAGACACTGCCAACACCTTTACCGCAAATACAGGAAATAAAGGGAGCGGAAGAAATTGCGCCAAATGAAAAGAAAACATCATCCACAAGACCGATCGAAAGGGGCTCTTGAGGATTTCCAAATGCAGGGAATTGTTGGCAAGACTTTGGATGTTTTTTGAGGGATATTTTACCCCTCTGGTTTTCTCTTCTTGATCGTGATTCATATCAAATTGATTATTGGAGAATGGTCTTTCATCGGTCGCAGGTCGAATCAAGCCCAAATGCAAAGTGGACAGAGCTGCACTGAAAAAACCAATTGCAAAGACAATCTGATATCCCAATGGAAACCGGAAATGATCCAGGATATAGCCGCAGGTAAGAGAAGTGAGAATCGAGATGATTGCAAAAAATACATTACGAATTCCCGCAATTTGAGCGCGATCCTGAATGGGTATTGCTTCCGCAAACAACGCGTTAAAAGCCACGCCTAAGCCGGTGGCTGGTATGTACATCAGGAAAACCATTACAAGGATTATTGGGATTTGGAAATCAACTGACAATCGAGCGGGAATCAGGAAGAGTGGAAGATAAAAGAGGCGCATTAAAAGCGCAGTAATCAAGGTTGCCCGGCGTTTGGATTGAGGCTCTATCCACACCCCAAATGGTAACGAGAAAAGAATAGCCATGATTGCTGGAGCAGCATTGATCAAACCGATTTGTTGAGCATTGGCCCCAATCCGGGTTGCATAAACTGCCAAAAACGAAAGCGCACTGCCGTTCAAAACCCCAAACCAGATCACATCGGCATAAAAATGATAATAATTGCGTTTTACTTGTGGAGATGCTTGTGGTGGTAAGATTGAAAACACGTGAAATGCCATAGCGGAGCTCAGGCCAATGAATATTCAAACTCAGTCACATCAATCAACTTATCGCTCATTATTCTTGCTTAGACCGGATATCGTCTTTCTCAACCATGGTTCTTTTGGGGCTACGCCCATACCTGTTTTTGAACGCTATCAGTACTGGCAAAGAGAACTTGAACGCCAGCCGGTTGAATTTTTAGGACGCAGGGCAAGAGACCTTTTGTCACAATCACGGGCAGCCTTGGCCGAGTACCTCCACACCCAGCCCGCTAATCTGGTTTACGTCACCAATGCCACGACCGGTTTAAATATCATCGCCAGAAGCTTAAATCTCACCCGTCAAGATGAGGTTCTGAGTACGGATCACGAATACGGGGCTTTGGATCGAACATGGCGATTCCTTGCTCAAAAACGCGGTTTCAAGTATATCAACCAGCCGTTAAACCTGCCAGTAAAAAATCCAGACCAAATTATCGCAAACTTTTGGGCAGGGGTTTCTCCCAATACCAGAGTAATTTTCATCAGTCACATCACTTCACCCACTGCTCTAATTCTTCCAGTTCAAACCATTTGCAAACTGGCTCGCCGGCAGGGTATCCTCACGATTGTTGACGGAGCACATGCCCCCGGTCAAATCGAGCTCAACCTGGAAGACCTTGGTGCTGATTTCTATGTAGGCAACCTCCACAAATGGCTGTGCGCCCCAAAAGGTTCTGCCTTCATTTATGCTCACCCCAATGTTCAGCACTTGATTGAACCTTTAATCGTCTCGTGGGGGTGGGAGAGTGAAACTCCCGGTGAGTCCCGCTTTGTAGATTACCTTGAATGGAGCGGCACACGTGATATTTCCGCATTTCTAACAGTGCCAGATGCCATTCACTTTCAACAGCAGATGGGTTGGAAAGAATTGCGGCAGAGTTGCCATCAGATGGCTGCTCAGACCCGGCAAATGATTGAAGAGGTGACAGGCCAATCGGCTTTGTATCCGGATAGCCCTGAGTGGTATATGCAGATGGGCACTGTGCCGCTGCCCGAGAAATTGGACTCGGCTGCTCTTCAGGATCGGTTGTATCGGGAATTTAATATCGAAATACCTGTTACAAGGTGGCGAAATCGCCATTTGATTCGTTTTTCCCTTCAGATTTACAATGATGAATCGGATATTCTTGCTTTAAAGAAGGCTCTCTCTGTTATACTTTGCAAAGTTTGATTCAAAAATTCATAGAGGAGGACATGGATGACTGAGATTGCACTGGCTTTGGGTGGCGGCGGTGTGAAGGGAATTGCTCACATTGGCGTTATAAAACAATTGGAGAAGGAAGGCTTCAAAATTCGCGCCATTGCGGGTACCAGCGCAGGTGGAATCGTCGGTGCTGTTTATGCCGCCGGCATTAGCCTTGACTTGATTATCTCTGAACTGGGGATGGTTAATCAAAAAGATTTCTTCTCCCGGAAACCCCATGATCCGCCCTCGTTACTTGGTCTGGCAGGTCTGGTCAATTTCCTCAACAACTACCTGGAAGGTAAAAACTTCTCAGATTTATCCATTCCTCTGGCATTAACTGCTGTGGATATCCGCTCCAAGCAGGAAATCATTCTGAACAAAGGCAGTGTGGTGCAGGCTGTGCTCGCAACTGTTGCCATTCCCGGTGTCTTTCCGCCAGTCTTCTTGAACAACATGGAGCTGGTGGATGGGGGGGTACTGGACCCGGTACCCGTTGCCGTTGCCCGCTGGCTGGCGCCTCATTTGCCTGTCGTTGCGGTTTGTCTCTCGCCCTCCCCCGAAGAATGGCGCGAAATACCAGAGTTGAGTGTGCCAATTGACCCCCCGCTTCCGCGTCCCATTCTTCAGCAAATAACCCAATCCAGAATTGCTCAGTCCTTGAGAATTTTTGTCAACTCCATGGACATTACCAGCCGAATGGTCACTGAATTGCGCTTACAGGTTGAAAAGCCGGATGTAATTATTCGCCCCGAAGTCCATCACATTGCCCCATTGGATCGGGTAAATCCGCAGGAATTGCTGGAAGCGGGTGAAAAAAGTGTGCTGGATATTCTGCCCCGTTTGCACGAATCGCTTGCCTGGTATTATCAGATTGTCCGCCGTTTCCGCGGTGCTCATCCTCCCGGAAAAGTTTTAGAAGAAGACCTCAACGATTAAATTTTTTGCCGATGATTCGCGACCTGCGCCGTTATGCCCGCCAAACGACCGTCCGCTTAATTGTCGGCGGTATTTTGCTGATATTATTGGTTGGCGGGGGTTTAATCCTTTATTTTTATGGAAGTGGCGCACTTGTTTTAGGAATTCTCTGCTTTATTGCTGGACTTACCCCAATTGTCTTAATCGTGTTTATTCTGAGTTTGTTGGAGTGGATCGTCAAACGTGAACGAGGTAACTGAATCTGAAATCATCCTTTATCAACAATGGGTTCTTAGAATTCGCCCGGCTGCCGATCAACAATCCGCAAGAATTCTACTCATGATTCATGGCTGGACGGGAGACGAAAACTCGATGCAGATTTTTCAGCGAGCCGTATCCTCCGAATACTGGATTATTGCCCCACGCGGATGGATTTCTACACCCGAAGGCGGTTATGGGTGGATTGGTCACCGGCCTGGGCGGGAAGCAACTTTACAAGCCTTTATCGAACCTGCTCAGGCTTTAAATCAACTCCTCAGGCTTATTCGGCGCGACTATTCTCTTCCTGATCAGCCAATTGATCTGATGGGTTTCAGTCAGGGAGCAGCGCTTGCCCTCGCTTATTGTTTACAATATCCTGCTCAGGTTCACAAAGCGGCGGTGCTCTCTGGCTTTTTACCCTTCCTGCCGGATGATTACCAGCCTCCGGAGGATTTTGCCAAAATCGCCTTCTTTGTTGCCCATGGAAGTCAGGATGACATTGTGCCGGTCCAGCGTGCTTATGAGGTTGTTCAATTTCTGAAAAAAGCCAACGCCACGGTGCAATTTTGCCACTCGCCGGTTGGTCATCGCATCAGTTCAGCCTGTTTTCGAGAGCTCAACCACTTTTTTGCTCCTCAGCGACGCTGAACAAAGGAAAAAATTCCCAGTAAAACACCAATCGTGAATAAAACAACGATGATCAGCCCCATCGGTACACCCGGCACAACCCCCGTTGAGGGATTCTGAAAAGTGGGTATCACCAGTGGAGGCGGCGGAGTAAAGGTTGGCAAACGAGTTGGGGCAACGGTCACAATAAATTGTGCCGCAAGGGTCGGATCTATCGTCGCGGTCATATCCCGGGTTGGGGTTGGTGGTGGCTCCACAATGGGTAATTCGCCGGGGGTAATATTCACAAAAGCGCTGTAAACCCACCCAACATTGCCCGGCGCACCAGGGTACTCGATTAAAATCCAATCACCGCCCGGCGAGCGGCCCTTTGCCACCGCCGTCTGGCCGATCAACAAAATGCCAACGCGAGGATACAACGCATTTGGCCCACTGCGGACGTTGATCGAGGGTTCATTGCTGCCTGCTCTGACCGAGACAATCGGCCCGCTGGGAGTACTTGTGACCGTCGCAATATCTACGGTTGGAATTTGAGCCAGAACCCGGGTCTGTTCCAATCCCGGCAACCCAAATGACATGATTATCGTTATAATAAACAGCAGAAAAAACCCGACTTGTTTCTTCAAACGCATTCTTTCACCTGATTTTTGAAAGCCCGAGCGATGAGTACATCTGCAGATTATAACCGATCTGATCAATTGCACAGAATTTATCACGGTGCTGTTACGCCAACGGATATTTCCCGCAGTTTGTTTGCAGCCTTCAACCGCGGTAACTATCGCGCTCAGCAAATCGGTAGCGGCGATAAAATTGTAGTTCAAATCGGCACTCGTCCTAACGCTACCTCCGGTGGTCAAACCGCCATCACGGTCTCTATCCAATCTCACCAAGATGGAATTATTGTCCAGATGGGACAGCAAAACTGGCTGGGAGTGGCTGCCAGCCTGGGAAAGACCGCTTTGTTTGCCTTGCGCAACCCCCTGAATTTACTCCATCGGATAGATGATCTTGCTCAGGATATTGAATCAATTCAGTTGATTGACCAAATCTGGCAAGTGGTTGATCAAACCGCCAGATCGCTGAACAGCACTCAGGAACTGTCCGAGAGATTCAGACGCCTGGTATGCGATTATTGCAACACACCCAATCCCCTTGGTGAACCACACTGCATTGCTTGCGGTGCACCATTAGGTAATCTTCAACCAAAAACCTGCCGGTTTTGCGGTTTTATTCTCAAACCCAACGAGCGTAAATGCCCAAATTGCGGTAAATCCACATAAATTAATCGCCTGAAGGATTACGCCATTGCCGTCCGTCCTGCTGGATGAAATCATCTATTCCCGGCGGCCCCCACGTACCGGCTTCATAAACCGGCAGATTGCGCACGGGAAATTGCTGCCAGGCCTCTAAAATGTTGGAGGTGAAGGCCCACTGACTCAGCACCTCGTCGGAACGGGTGAACAGGGTTGCATCTCCCTGAATGCAATCCAGCAGTAATCGCTCGTAGGCTTCAGGTGGCTCCGTACCGAAAGTCTCTTGATAGTTGAACTCCATGTTGACCGGGGCAATTTGGTTGATCGGCCCCGGCGCCTTTGCGCCAAATTCCAACCGAATTCCTTCATCCGGTTGAAGGCTGAGTACCAGGGTATTGGGTGCATCACCCGCCAGATTATGCCAGTCAAACAGGGACAATGGAGCTTGACGAAAACGGATAACGATCTCGGTCAGACGAGTTGGCAGTCTTTTTCCAGAGCGGACATAGAAAGGTACCCCCGCCCAGCGCCAGTTATCAATGTACAAACGAGCAGCCAACAGGGTTTCGGTAACAGAGTCGGGTGGAACGCCCGCTTCATCCTTATAACCCGGTACACGCTTACCATCAACGGTACCGGAAACATATTGAGCCCGGTAGGTATTCTGGATAGCATCCTTCCCCCTCAGGGGGCGCAGGGCTTTCAATACTTTTACTTTTTCATCCCTTACCGCATCGGCATTAAAACCCACCGGTGCTTCCATGGCAGTCAGGGTAACCAGCTGCAACAAGTGATTTTGAAACATATCACGAATGACACCGGCATTATCATAATAACCCGCACGCGTTCCTACACCGACTGTTTCAGACACGGTGATCTGGACATGATCTACATACCGGCGATCCCACAAAGGTTCAAAAATCGCATTGGCAAACCGAAATACGAGGATATTTTGGACGGTTTCCTTTCCAAGATAATGGTCAATGCGGTAAACCTGTTTTTCGGAAAAAACGCGGTGTACAGCCTGTTCCAGTATGGTTGCGGATTCGATGTCCCGACCATATGGCTTTTCAATGACAATTCTGGTCCAGCCGTTTTCTCGTTTGTTCAGGCCGCTCTTTCCTAACAACTCAACAATGACCAGATATTCTTCTGGTGGAGTCGCCAGATACAAAAGTACATTTTGAATCCGGTTGCCTTTAATTAATTCGCTTAATTTCTGGTATCCTTGAAAATCCTCAAATGTTGATTGAACATAGTGGGTTCTCGCCAATAAGCGTTCTAAAATCTGCGGATCAATGGGTTTACTGCGGGAATGTTCTTCAATGCCGGCCTGTAATTTTTCACGGAGAAACTCATCGCTCCAATCTCTGCGAGCAAAGCCAATCAGATGCAATTTTTCGGGTAGCTTTTCAGCTTTCATCAACTCATACAAGGCAGGCAGTAGTTTTCTTCGGGTCAAATCACCAGTAACGCCGAAAATCACAATAGCAAGTGAGGTGCTCTTGATCTCAGAATTATTCGGAGTCATTTCCAAAGTCCTTTAAGGGGTTTTGCCTGGGCATCATACAATTGCTATCAATTTTACAACCTGCCGGTTAAAATAAACAGAGAAAATTATATACAACATGGAAACTGTTATGAAAATTCAAAATGACCCCTCCGTACCCAAAATTTACTCCATGAGTGAATTTCCCCACCCCGGAATTCACCCATTGATTCAATCCCGGCGGTCGTCCAGGATATATGATCCAGAGCGGTTGCTAACCTGGGAACAAATTCACCTCTTGCTGGAAGCCGCTCGCTCAGCTCCTTCCAGTGGAAATCGCCAGCCGTGGGTTTACCTTGTTTTCGAGCCTACGAATGCTGAACAATTGGAAAAAGCCCGATCATGTCTTAACCCAGATAATCAGGTATGGGCAAATCGTGCACCGCTCCTTATCCTCGCCATCAGTCAAGACATTCGTCCCGACGGCAAGGAAAACACAAAAGCGCTGCACGATTTAGGCATGGCCAATCAGAACCTGTTACTCCAGGCTACTGCCATGGGCTTGAGTTGCCGGCCTATGGCTGGTTTTGACGCAGAAAAAGCCCGAATGCTTTTCAACATTCCCTCAGGCTACACCCCTCGGCTAATGATCGCCGTAGGTTATGCTGGCGATTTGGAAGATTTGCCAGGTGAAGTACAGGAAAAAGAACAAAGAGAACGAACCAGAAAACCGGTTTCCGAATTTGCCTTTCGAGGAAGTTGGCAGCAACCTCTGTTTGAGGATTAATCTGAACGCTTTATCCATGTATAATAGCATCACAGGAATGTGATGCTATTTTTTTATCCTTCGGAAACCCCAGGAAAGGAATCATCATGGTTACGATAGTTGCAGATACAACATCCAGCATTCCGGTTGATCAAGCCGATGCATTGGGGATACCCTATATACCCCAAATCATTGTCTTTGGTAATGAAACCTACCGCGATGACACCGAAATGGACAGCAAAACTTTTCTAAAAAGGCTGCGTGAGTCAACGACACTGCCAAAAACTGCTGCCCCGCCCCCAGCCCTATATCATCCCATCTATGAAAAATACACGCAGAACGGTAATACCATCATTGTGTTAACTCCCTCTGCTGATGTTTCTGGAACCTTCCGCAGTGCCGAAGTGGCTGCAGCAGATTTTCCCGGACGCGATATTCGCATTGTGGATACACGCACAATTGGCTCCGGATTGGCCTCCATTGTGCTGGAAGCTCACCGCTGGGCAAAAGAGGGGTTAGACGCCGACACAATTATTGAGCGGGTCAAAGACATGAGCCGGAGGGAACGGGTTTATTTTGTGGTTGACACACTCGAATACCTTTATAAAGGCGGCCGTATTGGAGGGGCGAAAATGCTGGTTGGCAGTCTTTTGCAGGTCAAGCCCATTCTCCAATTCAAAGATGGCCGCACCGAACCTGTGGAAAGTCAACGCACGAAACGGCGCGCAATGGCCCGTCTTAAAGAACTGGTTTATTCTGACTGTCCCCGCCATGACGGCGCCTTACTCACTATCATGCACGGGGATGCCGAGGAAGAAGCCCTGAACCTTGCGGAAGAATTTAAGAACCAACTAGGAATCTCTTCGGTTCGGATATATGACCTGCCGCCTGCAATTCTCGTCCATGCCGGTCCGGGTGTCATCGCAGTGAGCTACTTTACAGAGGCAGGATAATCCGTCTCCTTCAGAAAGATTCCTCTAAAATCCGCAAAAGTTCTTCATCGGTCAACTCAATTGGGTTGGCTTTCATGCTGCTTGCTTTTCGGGCGGCTTCAATCACCTTAGAAAAATCTTTTTTCCGAATGCCATACGCTCGTAAGCGGGGGATTTTGAATTCCTCACATATATTTTCTAACCACTCAACACCCTGCCAAATGCTTGCACCAGAATCTCCCACCAGCCAGCCAGCCAGTCTTTGATATCGTTCAAGGACCGGATGATTTGGGCTGCGCTGTTGCACAGCCAGAATATTAACCCGACTGACCACCGGCAGCAAACGCGCACAAATGGCTCCGTGGGGCGCTTCAAACATGCCGCCCAGTGGCGCGGCAAAACCATGAACCGCTCCGAGCCCAGCGTTGGCCAAAGCTAAACCGCCCATCAAACTGCCAAAAGCCATCTCCTCCCGTGCCCAAAGGGTATTCCCCTCGTGGTATGCCGTGCGCAATGAATGGGCAATTTTTCGGATGCCGCCCTCACAAAATAAATCGGTAAAAACATTTGCCCGGTTTGAAACATACGGTTCAATCACCTGAGTCAGGGCATCCATGCCAGTACTGGCAGTCACAATAGGGGGGAGATCCAGTGTCAGGGACGGATCAATTAAAGCCACAGCGGGGAGCATTTTGGGGCTGCGTAAACTGACCTTGACTTTATGCTCCGGCAATGAAATGACCGCATTTCGGGTTACTTCACTGCCGGTACCCGCCGTTGTCGGAACAGCAATCACCGGCAAGGGATGTACTGGCAAAGGTTTCCCCTTGCCGACAACTTCGAGATACTCTAAGGGATCACCCGGATTAACCGCAAGAGCAGCCACCGCCTTGGCACAATCCATCACACTGCCTCCACCGGTGGCAATGACTACCTCAGGTTGATCCGCTTTGACCTGCTCAACCAGTTCAAGAATCTGACCAAGTTTTGGCTCACCTTGTACAACGGCCATCCGGAAAGAAATCCCGGCAGTGATTAAAGATTGTTCCAAAGTTTGGTGATAGGAACGGGGATTGATAGAAATCCACAAAGCCCGATGCCCATATTCCGCCGCCAGCGAGCCAAGACGATCCGCCAAACCGCTTCCAAACAAAATCCGCTGGGCGGTTTGAAAATCAAAAGCAAATGATTCACTTACCACGCTCCCTCCTCAGGAAAGATGTTGGAGTATCGCACTCCCTGGCGTGGTTCTGCCATCATGTCCGCTACAACTTCTCGCCATTTTTGATAGTGAGCTGTCTGACGGTGCTTTTCTTGATCGGATTCTGCGTAATAAACCTCAACCAACGTGAATCGGTTTGGGTCCTCCTTTTGTTGTAAAAAATCAAAGCGGGCAATGCCTTCTTCTTGAAGGCTGTTACGCGCGTTTTCTAAAGTTTCCCGGATAAATGCCTCTCGAAATTCTGGCTTTACATGAATATGAACCAGCACAATGTGCATCTTCAACCTCCGGTAGATGGTATGATTGGGTTAAACAAATTATACCCACCTCGATAATGTTTCTCATCTCTTTTTGTTTCCAATTCCAACCGATTAGATGTTACCGAAAAACGAAATCATCCTCCTTTATGCAGACGAATACCTGCTAGTTGTAAACAAACCCGCTGGCTTGCGAGTCATCCCCGATGGGTATCACCGAGATTTGCCCAATCTGTACCATCTTCTCATGGATAAATTTGGAAAATTGTGGGTTGTTCACCGTTTGGATCGCGAAACCAGCGGGGCGATCCTTATTGCCCGTAATGCAGATACTCATCGGCATCTCAATCAACAATTCCAAAATCGCCTGATTAAGAAAACATATCATTTACTGGCAATGGGCCATCAAATTACCGAACCATTGAAAATAACCTACCCTTTACGGGTCAACGGAGACCGCGCTCATCGAACGGTGATAGACTTTCAAAAAGGAAAACCCGCAAGTACATTTGTCAATCAGGTTGAATCATTGCAAAAGGATATTTTACTCCTGGAAGCAGAACCTAAAACCGGCTATACGCATCAAATTCGCGCTCACCTGGCCGCCGCCGGTTACTGGCTGTTGAATGATCCGCTTTACTTCCCATACAATCATCCCCCTGGTCATGCCGATTCGCACCCCCATTTACCGCCGAATTATCGGCATATTGGACAATCTCTGCCGATTCGGAGAATCGCCCTGCACAGCTGGAAAATTGAGTTTTTTCATTCAGTACTGCAGCGCACTCTTCAAATCATCGCCCCCTATCCCGACGATTTTGAATGCACCATCACCCAATTACAAAACGAGGGCGGAAGTTAACACCGCCCTCGTTTTGATTTTTATCATTGTGCTTAGATCGGTTTATCCACATCCGGTACTGGTCGCTTACTCTGCCAGATAGCCCAGATAAATCCAGCGAACAGGATTAACACAACCACAATCCCCACAAAGGAATTCAATTGGAAATTAACAATGATTGGTGCGGCTAGCAACGACACCAGATTGACCACTTTAATCATCGGGTTCAATGCCGGGCCAGCCGTATCTTTCAACGGGTCACCAACCGTATCCCCGACCACACCGGCCTTATGACGTTCGGAACCCTTACCGGTGTTCTGCTCTAAACTACGCGGCTCATCTTCAATTGCTTTTTTAGCATTGTCCCAGGCACCGCCCGCGTTTGCCATAAACACAGCCAGCAGTTGGCCGCTCAAAATAACGCCGGCCAGATAACCACCCAATGCTTCCACTTGCAGAACCAGCCCAACCAGTAAAGGCATGGTGATCGAAATCACAGCCAGCGGTATCAGCTCCTTTTGAGCGGAACGGGTAGAAATGGAAACAACCCGGGCGTAATCCGGCTTAACCGTCCCTTCCATGATACCCGGCACACGGAACTGTTTTCGCACCTCTTCCACAATCTCACTGGCAGCCCGCGACACTGCCCGAATCGAAAGCGAGCTGAACAACCATGGCAACGCACCGCCCAGCAAAAAGCCGATGAAAACAGTCGTATCCGAAATGCGAATGGCTTCCATAACGCCGCTTTTGGCGCGGTTGACATCTGTTATGTAAGATGCGAACAAACTGACTGCCGCGATTACGGCTGACGCAATGGCAATCCCCTTCGTAATCGCTTTGGTTGTATTGCCAACTGCATCCAGATCGGCCATAATCTGCCGTGCTTTCAGAGTCTCGGGGTCATCCATATCATGCCAGGCCATCTCAGCAATACCATTCGCATTGTCAGAAATCGGCCCATAGGAGTCCATTGCCACGTTGTTTCCCGTGTGGCTAAGCATTCCAATGCCAATCATGGCGACGGCATACAAAACGAAGTTCGCTCCATCCGCCTGATAAATCAATTTAGCCAATGTAAAGGAAATTGCAATCACCACCAGTGCCCACACACTCGATTCCATTCCAACCGAAAGTCCAGAAAGAATGGTAGTCGCCGGACCAGTGCGGGTGGATTTAACGATCTCCTGCACAGGCGCTTTGCGGGTTGCGGTAAAGTATGAGGTCAGTGGATTGAAAGCAACAGCCAGCCCCACACCAATGGTCGTCAGTAATCCCAAGCGCCAATCACCGGCGTATAAAATTGCCAACAGGAAGGAGAAGATCACGGTGTTAACACTGGAGACCTCATAAGAGCGGAACATGGCCTCCTCGGCATCATGCGCTCGTAAAAACTTGATCGGAAAACGTTCCCAAATTGGAACCGTGAATGTCCCGATAATCGAGCTGATTACCCCAATCGCACGAATGACCAGTGGATAAACGATGTAGTGAATCTGTCCAGTAGCCTGATACAGTACCAACCCCAGAATCAGGGCTGAAACAATGGTGACCTCATAGCTTTCAAAAATATCCGCAGCCATGCCGGCGCAGTCACCGACATTATCGCCCACCAGATCCGCGACAACAGCGGCATTTCGGGGATCATCCTCGGGGATGTCTTTTTCAACTTTACCGACCAGGTCTGCTCCAACATCCGCAGCTTTGGTGTAAATTCCGCCGCCAACTCGCATGAACAGAGCCAGCAAGGTACCTCCAAAACCAAACCCCAGCAGAGCATCGGGTGCTGCCCGGCCAAAAACAATAAAGATCAAGGTCCCCCCCATCAGTCCCAAACCATCGGTAAGCATGCCGGTGATTGTGCCGGCATAATATGCAATTGAAAGCGACTCATTGAAAGATCTTCGCGCAGCGGAAGCCGCCCGTACACTGGCTTGAATGGCCATGCGCATCCCCAATTGACCGACAATCAAAGAGAAGGAGGCCCCCATAATAAACGCAATAGTTCTTCCAAATGCCACAATTAATGTGACATTTGTCGCTCCAAGATGACCGAACTCCTCTTGCGCCTCAAGACTCGGTTCCACCACCGCAACACTCAGGAACAACGCAATGGTGAGGAGCGCAATCGCTGGCAAAATGGTTTTTAATTGCCGCTGAAGGTAGCCATCCGCTCCTTGACGAATGGCTTCCCAAACTTCCTGCATTTTTTCGGTGCCTTTGTCCTTGGTTAAAACATTGTTGCGCAGAAGCCAGGCATACAAAAGGCTGAGCAGCGCAACCACAAGCACACTGAGCACGGCTATCTGCTCGAACGGCGTTTGCAGACCGTGCCTGGAAAGACCGAGAATATCCATATTGCCTCCAGGTTGGTAAAGGGATTTTGGGGAGATTAACCCATGAATGCGTCTGAATTCCATCAAGACGCACTAAATCATTGTATAACAACCAAACCAAATGTCAATCAAAATTTATCACCCATTTTCAGGACAAATATTAGGTTTATGGGAATTGGGGATGCCTTTTTTCCTCAAATTTGGATTAAAGTTTGATTAGAATTTCAAAAACCTATTGAAATTCTTATCGGTTTGTTATATAGTGTTATGCGGCTATTTATTGGCCCAATTGCTGAAACCACCAACTGCGGCGGGCGGGATAGGTTATCCGCTCGTTTATTTGTCAGGGTGATAGATGGGAATGGATCCAGCAAGGTGATCTGCACCGGAAATCACCGCCTCGTACAAGGTATTGATTTTCCTTAAAAAAAAGTGTATTCTGAATAAATAGAATACACGAGCAGATAAAACCATGCTGGATAAACAGAAAAAATTAGAAAGAATACTGAGATACTTTTCTCAAAAAAGGAAGTTTGTGAAACGTATGGACAACCCACTGATTAATGTTATCGACGAGGAAGAAGACGAATATCCAGCCATTGCTCGTTTGATTGAGCTGGGCCGGCAAAAGTCCTACGTCACAATTGATGACATTCTTCACTTCTTCCCGGAAGCCGAGCAGGATGTCGAGCAGTTAGAAGAGGCTTTTGCAGCCCTGATGAGTGCTGGCATCCCTTATGTTGAGGATGAATCCCTCATCCCTGAACCAGCTGAGGATGAACTGGCACTGGACGAGGAGATCGAAGAAACGGAAGAAACCACCAGCGAAATCGTCTTTGATGATCTTCAAAACATTGATACCGATGATACCATCGGGTTATACCTCAAAGAGGTCAGTCGCGTTCCTCTTCTAACTGCGGAAGAAGAAGTCGAACTGGCTCAGCGCATCGAGCGCGGCCGATTGGCACGCGAGGAACTGGCGCGTGGTAATGTTGGCAGCCGGCGCCGTCACGAGTTACGCAAGCTAATTGAAGACGGCTGGGCGGCTCGCGAGCACTTAATAACCGCAAATTCCCGTCTGGTCATCAGCGTCGCCAAGAAATACATGGGGCGGGGTGTTCCATTCCTGGATTTAATTCAGGAAGGCAACATCGGTTTGATTCGCGCAACCAAAAAATTTGACTACCGCCGCGGCCACAAATTCAGTACCTATGCCACGTGGTGGATTCGTCAGGCAGTTACTCGCGCCATTGCCGATCAGGGACGAACCATTCGGGTACCCGTCCACATGGGCGATCAAATCAACAAATTGCTGCGAATTCAACACCAGTTGACCCAGCGGCTTGGCAGAGAACCTTCGGTGGATGAATTGGCTATTGCCCTTGACGTTCCACCCAAAAAAGTGGAAAACATGATTCAGGTGGCTCGCCGGCCGCTTTCACTGGAAACACCTACCGACGACGAGGAGGACTCCGTTCTGGGCGATTTCATCGAAGATGACGAAGCACCACCACCGGATGATACAGCCACTTACAATTTACTCCGCGAGCATCTGGAAGAGGTGTTGAACACCCTGCCGCCGCGTGAAGTCCGCATCCTCCAGCTGCGCTATGGCTTGCTGGATGGGCAGGCCTATACACTTGAAGAAGTCGGCAGAAAAATGGGTGTCACCCGTGAGCGGGTCAGACAAATCGAAGCTCAAGCACTCAGCCGATTGCGCCACCCAACTATTCGGCGTAAATTACGCGATTATCTGGGTGAGTGAAAAATTACCATCAACTAGCTTGAGAAACCGCAGCGGAGAGACCGCGCGGTTTCTTTTTTTCACCTCGTCTTTCAAATGACTTGCATAATCCTCAAACTTGGGGCATACTAACCATTGGGAGGTGGCTTATGGCTAAAATTCCACTACGTGCCTATAACCGTGAAATTGAGGCGATGATTGATCGCGGTGAATCAACTGCCGCTATTGCTCACTGTCGTCACATTCTCAAGTATTACCCCAAGCACATAGACACCTACCGCCTCTTAGGAAAAGCTTACCTTGAATCTCAGCGTTATGCCGAAGCTGCCGACGTACTCCAGCGTATCCTTTCAGCCGTCCCGGATGACTTCATCTCACAAATCGGCATGAGTATCATCCGAGAGGATGAAGGTAATCTGGACGCTGCCATCTGGCATATGGAAAGAGCTTTTGAAGCCCAGCCTTCAAACACTGCGGTTCAAGACGAGCTCCGCCGTTTATTCGGTAGACGAGATGGCGTCGAACCTCCCAAAATCCGGCTGACACGCGGGGCGCTCGTTCGCATGTACGCACGTGGAGAATTGTACCAGCAAGCCATTGCAGAAATCCGCGCTGCACTTGCAGAAGATCCCTTGCGGGTTGATCTGGAAGTCATTTTGGCCCGCATGTACTTCCTTTCCGGCCAGACAGTGGCTGCTATCGAGGTGTGTAGTCGGCTGATCTCCAAGCTCCCCTACTGTTTTGAAGCCAATCGAATCTTAGCCGAAACTCTCCCTCAAACCTCCCGAGCCGAAGATGCAAAAATTTATCAACAACGCGTCTTTGCAATGGATCCTTACCTGGCTTACCTGCCTCCCAATGCCATCAGCAGCCTGGAAGTGCCCGACAACGCCGTTACCCTCGACCGGCTGGAAATCGAAACCATCGAGGAAGAAGCCGCCTTCCCTGAATGGGCGCAAACCGCTGGTGTGGAATTTAAGAGCGAGGAGGAGCAACCATTGCCGGATTGGTTTTCTGAAATTAAGCCAACCGACTTACCCCAGGAACCCCCGCCGGTAACCACTATCGCCCCGGAAATGCCTCCACCACTCCAGGAAGTAACACCCGCACCTATTGAAACTCCCATTCCCGAAATCTCTGAGGAAGAGACTATTCCCGAATGGATGAGAGAAGCCGGCTGGACTCCTGCCGAAAAAGTGGATGAAACCGTAGAGGCTGGATTTAACCTCCCGGATGAAGATCTGGAAATTGGAGAAATACCCGAATGGCTGCAAGAAATTGCTCCAGAAGAGACATTGCTTGAAGAAACGACATCAGAAGAAAACGTCGCATGGCTGGAGCAAATTCTCCCGACTGAGGAGGAAACCCCTACCGAGAAAACCCCGGAAATCCAATTGACGGAGAAATCCCAACCGACAGAAGAAATGCCGACGCTGGCGGCAGAACCCCTCGAAAGCTCTGAGCTTGAAATGCCCTTCTCTTCCCCATTCGCCACGGAGGAAGAAACCGCTGCAGCAGAATCCGAAACTGAGGGCGGGTTAGAAACAGAACCTGACTGGCTGAAAGACCTCGGTTCGCTTGGGGAAGAGACCCCCCAAACCCAAGCCGAAACTTCACTGGCTGAGGCACCTTCTCCCGATGAAAATGAATTGGAATCACTCCAGGAATTACCTTCCATTGGTACATCGGACGAAACCGCTTCTCAAGATGTTCCAGATTTGGAAGACCTGGATGCTACCATGGCCTGGTTGGAAAGTCTGGCAGCCCGACAGGGAGCTGATGAAGCCACCCTTTTAACTCCACCCGAAGAGCGACTCGAAACCCCGCCGGATTGGATTCAATCCCTCGTGGAAGAAACACCGGAATTTCCCGAAACAGAATCGGGAGGTGAAGAAATGCCCCGTGTTGATCAAAGCCAACAGGAGACCATTCCATCGTTCCTTTCCGAGGAAAATTTAGTAAAACAGGGGATTGAAACTGGTGAGTCATTCCTTCAAATGGAAAATTTCGAAGAAATTGAAGAAGGCGCAACGGAGCAGCCTGCCACAGGTTCAGCCCCAGAACCATTACCGGATTGGCTGATGGAATCATTGCAAGAGGAAGAAACCTCCTTCGAAACATCATCTGAAACCACCGAGAAACCCCCGCTCGAGGAAGATACAGAAATAGGTTTCGCCCCCAGTGTTGCATCGGACGCAGAGGAACCGGCAGATGAAGATGCTGCCTTTGCATGGTTGGAAAGTCTAGCAGCGAAACAAGGTGCTGCTGAAGAAACCCTTTTGACAAAACCCGAAGAGCGTCAGGAAGATCTGCCAGAATGGGTTCGAGAAGAATTACATCCCGATGAAAGTTTTGAGGCCGTCAGCAAAACGGAAGCCACGATTGAATCCGAAAGCACCTCAATACCTGCCGAATCACCAGAAGAAGCCGAACCCATTGAAGACACCCAACCAATTCACCTGAAAGCAGCTGCACCTTCAACACCTGAAACGGAAAGGGCACCGTTGGGTGAATCCAGTGATGAATCACATTCTTTGACTGGCGAGGAAGATGTACCACCCTGGTTGAAAGATCTTGAAGAAGGGGAAACCGAAACGGAACAGCCGTCAATACCCTCGGATTGGGTGCCAGAATATGAAACACCGCCCGTCGAAACACCCCCCATCGAAATTGAGGAACCCCAACCAGAATCTTCGGTAATGGAAACCGGTAGCCACGCAGAACTCTTAGCCATGGCGCAGTCGGCACTCCAATCTCACAACCTCGAAAAAGCCCTGCAAGCCTATAATCAGCTGATCAAGGACGGGCAGTACCTGGAAGAAACAATTCATGACTTGAGAGATGCCCTTTACCGATACCCGATTGATATCTCCATCTGGCAAACACTGGGTGATGCATACTTACGCAGCAACCGCTTACAGGAAGCACTCGAAGCCTATACCAAAGCAGAAGAATTGCTGCGATAAAATTTTATACTTTGGAGGACATTGTGGAACGCACTTTTGTACTTGCAAAACCCGATGCGGTGCAACGAGGTTTAATTGGGGAGATCATCAAACGTCTTGAGCAGCGCGGGTTAAAATTAGTGGCTGCAAAATTCTTACAGGTATCCACCGACCTTGCAGAACAGCATTATGCCATTCACAAAGGAAAACCTTTTTATGAGGGGTTGATTCGCTACATTTGTTCCGCGCCGGTCATGGCCATGGTTTGGGAAGGGCCACAAGCAGTTACTGCCGTTCGTCAAACCATGGGAGCCACACGCCCCACCGAAGCCGCACCCGGTACTATTCGCCACGATTTTGGTTTGGAAGTGGGAAGAAACCTTACCCACGCTTCTGATAGTCCCGAAAATGCTCAGGCGGAAATTTCCCTTTGGTTCAAACCGGAAGAAATGGTGGACTGGAAACAAAGCAATGAAACGTGGATAAGCGGCAACAACTAATGGTATAATTTATCCCATCAAGCGATGAGGCTCGCTGGGTCTTAACCATACCGCCACAAAAGGCTGATAGCCTCTGATGATAAAGTGTTATCGTCAGAGGCTGTTTATTTTTACGAGGTGAGAAATGGACAATTCAGGTCAATCAATTGCTGAAACCAACCCGTTAAACGAAGCTCAAAAGCGCTATCTGAGTGCTTCTCTGGTCACTATGGAGAAAATCTCTGGGCGAGTATTATTTCTTATAAGCAATAATACTCACAATGAATTTTTTCCAAACGGATGACGACATTATAGAGAAAACCTCAGCAATCCTGAAACAACAAGCAAACGCCATTTTGAATAACTTCCAGGAATAAACATGCTTACCTTCTACTGCCCCAAGTGCTGGCAAGTTGTTAATGAGAAGGAAAAGACCTGCCCGCATTGCGGTTTTTCGTTGGAAAAATTATCAAATCAAGAATACGATCAAAAACTTTTAGATGCGCTTCATCACACAATTCCTGAACGCCGGATGATTGCAGCTCAAATTTTGGGGAATCTCGAGATTCAGCAGGCAGTCCCGATATTTAAACAAATTCTTGCGAGCGAAGTAGAAGACTACTACTTTTTGCGCACAATTTTAATTTCCTTAGCCAAAATTGATCACCCGGAACGAATGGAAATTATCGAAAACGCTACCCACCACACATCCAATCTGGTATGCTCCTTTGCCCGGAAAATTTTAAAAAAATTAAACGAAAACCAACCGATTGAGACATGGGATGAATTTTCAGGGTAACCTCAACTCACCGTTTAGTTCACCGGTAAATACAAAGTTTTTCTTGACGGAAAAGGGACTTTGTGATAATATTGGCGCGTTCGTGGGGGCGTGGTGTAGTGGTTAACATGCGGCCCTGTCAAGGCCGAGACCGCGGGTTCGAATCCCGTCGCTCCCGCCACGAATACTTCAAAAAGGCCGCTCTGCGGCTTTTTTTGTTCTCTCTTCCTGATCAGGCTGGATCAGGAAGCATCTTTTCCAAAAGGAGAATCATCCTCATGGCAACCACTTCACCCTCAAAAAATCCGGCATCCCGCACTCGTGCCATCCATTTTATTCTACTCTTTGGTCTGGTCAGCGCGCTGGGCGATATAACCTATGAGACCGGCCGAGGCGTAAGCGGGGCCTTTCTGGCTTTCCTTGGGGCAAGTGCAACTTCCATTGGATTGGTTTCAGGCTTAGGGGAATTCCTCGGGTACGGATTAAGACTGGTCTCCGGTTATCTTGCTTCACGCACACGCGCATATTGGGTTGCAACTTTTTTAGGTTACGGGCTATTGATCAGCATTCCTCTCCTTGCTTATACCAATCGGTGGGAAATTGCCGCAATTTTTCTCATTCTGGAACGAATTGGTAAAGCCGTCCGCTCACCAGCAAAGGACACCATGCTCTCTCACGCCAGCTATCAAGTTGGACGCGGTTGGGGATTTGGAATACACGAAGCCCTGGATCAGGTTGGGGCTTTTTTAGGTCCGCTAATTTTTGCAGCAGTTTTTGCTCAACGCCAAAGTTATCGGGATGGTTTCACAATCCTTTGGATTCCTGCCTTGCTCACCCTGTTTGCATTGCTTCTGGCAAGACTGCGCGTGCCCAACCCGGAGGAATTGGAGAATACACCAACCACAGAGGTGGAAGTCAATTCCCAAAAGAATTCTGCCCTGCCTCGCGTTTTCTTGTTTTATTCCGCATTTACATTTTTTAGTGTAGCGGGGTTTGCCAATTTCCAGATTATTTCTTATCACTGGGTCACCCGGAGTATTGTACCCGCTGCCCAAATTGCCATATTTTATGCCGTGGCAATGGGAGTTGATGCTATTGCAGCATTGATTATTGGTAAAACTTACGATAAATTTGGGTTGTCATCCTTAATGGTTGTACCTCTGATTTCTCTACCCCTGCCTTTTCTGGCTTTTTCCAGTCGTTATCCGCTGGCCATTCTTGCAGCTGTCGTTTGGGGTATCATTATGGCGGTCCACGAAACGATTATGCGGGCGGCCATTGCTGATATTGTTCCGGGCGAAAAACGAGCATTTGCATATGGAATTTTCAACACTCTTTATGGCGCCGCCTGGTTTGTCAGCGGAGCATTGTTGGGCATCTTGTATGACCAGAGCCGAATCGGTCTTTTTGTCGCCATTGTAAGTCTCGAAATTCTTGCCCTGCTCACTTTTCCTTTTATTGTAAAAAGTCGCTCTCGACAACCAGAAAGCCGATGAGGGTAGCCAAAAAATAAAATAAAACGCCTTCGGTCACTTCGAGTCGAAGGCGTTTTACCGACCAAGGATAAAATTTTTAGAAGAAAACCTTGGCAACTTTCAAAGCTTTTTGCTTCCAGGGCACGCGATGGGTAACTCCTGCTTCACCTTCTTTGAAGGTGTCTTTGTTGGCCAGGTACCAGCGATAATTACGTAACAAGGCTTCTTTATTAGAATACTTGGGTTGAAACCCCAGTATTTTTTGAGCTTTTTCAATCGAAACAAATGAATCCTTTGAGGCTGTCTCGTAAATCCAAGGGTACAAAGGAGATAATTTCAGCACTTCTAGCACCTTCAGCGCCAGCACCACCGGACCTGCCGGAAAGGGAATGATTCGTTTGCCAAAACCGGCTTCGTCCAGAACGGCCTGATAATCTTCCCTCATGGTGGTAAATTCTGCGGCGCCGATATTAAAGGTGTCATTCACCCGTTCCTTTTCTAGGGTCATACAGGCGTAAATTGCGTCACACAGGTCTTCCACATCGAGCAGCTGATAACGATTATTTCCAGACCCAATCATTGGAAAATTTTTACCTTCGCTGGCCCACTCATAGAAAATAGCAAAAACCCCCAAACGCTCCGGCCCAATAAAAGACTTTGGGCGTAATATCGGCACACACATTCCCTTTTGGCGGTATTCGAGACAAATTTCCTCAGCCTGAATTTTGGCTTTCCCATAAGGCCCAACCCCAATGAGCGGATCAGTTTCAAATAATGGGTGATGATCCGGTACACCATAAACCGCCGTACTGGAAATATGGATAAACCGCTTAACACCGTATTCCAGAGCCTGCTGCAGGACAATACGCGTTCCCTCCACATCCGTGGAGTAAATCTCTTCAGGGGTGTAGAGAGGTAGTGCAGCAGCAGTATGAATAACCACGTCTGCACCTGCCATACTCTTTCGTACATCCTCTGGATTGCGAATATCCCCTTGTAAAAAAGTTATTTTATCTCTTTCGGGATATGTAAAATCTACCAGATCAATCCCCGCAATATTGGTATAACCGCGTTCAAGTAAATAACGCACCAGGTTAATGCTCAAAAACCCGCTGATTCCCGTGATGTAAACCTTCATGCATAACTCCTCAAGAGCAGATTTTCATTTTCCTCAAAACATTTTACCAGAAATCGGCCTGACCCTTTTTGATAAACATTTTCAGAATAGGATTACATTTGTAATCGAATTATGTTGCCATTAATCACTTGAACATCTCAGGTTGCATGCTAACATTATATTCAATATTTTGAATGTATTTTAGAGTGCATAATCTGGATTTGGAACACTGGCATAAAGCCCAAACTCAAAATTCTTGGAAAGTGAGGATGAACAAAATGGATGAAAAAGATATTCTTCAAAAAGCACTTGAATTTCATGGACACCGCTGTTGGGCTAGCGTTGCTGGAGTGCGGGTTGGTTTAGCAGCCTTGAAAAAGCTGGGGGTTGGTCGTTCTGGTGGAACTGAATTATTCGGTATCGTTGAAATTGGTGAAGAACATGGTGGAATGTGCTTTGGAGACGGGATTCAGTACACTACCGGCTGCACTTTCGGAAAAGGA
Organism: Bellilinea caldifistulae; assembly: GCF_001306055.1. Lineage (GTDB taxonomy): Bacteria > Chloroflexota > Anaerolineae > Anaerolineales > Anaerolineaceae > Bellilinea > Bellilinea caldifistulae. The sequence continues at coordinate 44,796 of NZ_LGHJ01000029.1, forward strand.
AATATTCAAAAACAACCTGTGGGAAAACTGGCTTTTACCCTGATCGAAAAAGATACCAACCGTGCGGTTCGAGTAGTTTTTACCAGTGCATTGCAAAAACAAATTGCTGCCTCAGCTTTTATGCAAAAACGAGCAGCTGGTATCCCGCCAAATGAGATTCCTCTTGAAGAACAAATGGAATTGGTTAATCTGGTTTGGGACGCCCCCGAAGAACAAATCCTGAAAATCGGTGAGATTTATGAGTATCCAGGTAATTGGCTGCCCGAAGTAATGGGGTTTCGCCCGTGTGATTCTTGTGGTGAATTGACTGCGCTTGCATACTTAAGAGTTGATGGCAACCATCATGTGTGCATTCCCTGCTCTGGCTACGGCAGATAACTCCATGTCATTTCAAATCTACTTGATCAGCGCAATTCTGGTATTTGTATTTTCAGGATTGCTTGCAATGGCGGGACTTGGAGCAGCCTTTCTCTTTGTTCCTCTTTTCTATTACCTGGGAGTACCTCTGGAACAGGCAACTTCAACCGCTTTATTTTTGAATGTAATCAGCCTTCTGTTTGCAACAATCAACTACTGGCGCAGCGGGCTGGTTAATCTCAAGGTCGGTTTACCAATTCTAATCACCGCCGTTTTATTCGCTCCTCTAGGTGCGCGACTGACTTCCATAACCAACAAAACCGTGTTACTTGGTTTGTTTGCCGGATTCTTGATTTTTGCTGGCAGTATGATGCTTTTTTACCGCCCGGCTCATTCCACAAACCCCATATCCAATAATAACCTCCTGTTTTTTAGCACCCTGACCGGGGGATTCGCTGGTTTTTTGGGTGGACTGTTAGGGGTGGGTGGGGGTAATTTTGTACTGCCCTTTTTGAATTGGATTGGGTTAGAAGCAAAAATTGCCTCTGCCACAACCGCACTCGTGGTTGTGGCCTCTTCATTCTCAGGGTTTTTGGGCCATGCCACAATGCAAAATATCAATCCGGTTTTTATCAGCCTTACAGCCATCACTGCCGCCGGCGGCTCAATCCTTGGTTCCTATCTGATGAAAAACCGGCTCACGAATACACAACTCAAAAAAATAATTGGGATCATCCTTTGGATAGTAGCCATCAAAATCATCGTAGATCTGTTTTAAGGAGGAAAACATGGAAACAACTATTTGGATCGTCATCGGCCTTGGAATACTGTCCCTGATCAGTGGGATGCTCGGATTGGGGGTAGCGTTTGCTGCCTCGCCGTTTTTATCCTTTTTTATGACCGATTTCGTTCATCAAGTGCAACCCCTCACCCTCTTATTGAACGGTTTAACCGCCTTATTTGCAACTTTTGGGTTTGCAAGAAGTGGTTTCGTGGATTGGAAAAAAGCCATTACACTGGCTGTTGTGACCACCTTGTCCGCACCCATCGGCTCTTTGTTGGCACAAATCATCCCACAGACCATCATTTTGGTGATTTATTTCGCCGCAGTAATATTTTTAGCCTATTCTCTCTTTCGGCCGGTTAAAAAAGAACAGCGAACTGGTGAAAATTTTAGACTCGCACTGATATTAGCCATTCCAATTTCGATTTTAGCAGGCTTTCTAGGGGTGGGTCCAGGTTTTTTATTGATGCCCACTTTGATCATTGTAGGATTTGAGCCTAAAAAAGCAGCCGGTATCAATGCTTTTGCCGTAACCCCACCCTCTTTTTCTGCCTTGATTCCTCATCTCGCGAACGCGAGTTGGGATTTGAATTTAACCCTCATTTTGCTGGTAGTTGGAACCGCGTTTGCCTTCACAGGCGCACGCATCACCAGCCGTTTTGTGCCTCCGGCGCGACTCAAACAAATATTTGGCATCGTCATCGTAATTATGACAGCCTATAAATTATTTACTCTGCTGGCTTGAAGCCATCGCCTTCAAAGGGATCGCTGATTTCGATAGGTCAGCAGCGTAGAAAGCAAAATCACAAAAAAGTACACACTTACCAACAGGGCAGCAATCGCAATCCCTTTGGCATGCAAGTTCATCAGAATCAGGGAAACTACAACTCCAACCAGCGGGACCGCTACACAGGTTGCAGTCAGTACTTTCCTCTGAACCCGGCGCAGCAGCCAGCAAGCTACACAGCCAATTGCCCACAAAGCAACAATTACGTAAAACATGGCGACCTCCGCCGGCACTGGTTTGATAGATTATCTTTGTGAAATCTTAATTGTCAATTATTATTGAAATCCAGTACCATATTTATTATACAAAAGTTATGCGATCATGGATAGTATCCAAATTCACAAATCTTCATGATGACTACACCTAGTTAAGATAAAATTGGGTGCCTCAAATAGTTTGAGACACCCAATTATGCTGTTTGACTTTATCCAAAACCCTTAAGCCAAGCCGGTCTCGCGGATATCTACGATCCTTTCAACGATTGGAGAAACCGCTTTCTTCAGATCCTCCAATTTAACCCCATTGACCTTGATGGTTACAATTTGAGTTTCAACTCTTTCGCCAAGCATGGTACCTAAACCGACCACATTGCCGCCCAAATTATAAATCACACCAGAAAGCTGATGGAGCTTGCCGGGTTGATCCAACAATTCCACCGTCAACCGTACTCCAGATTTTCTTGCCCCAAGCATTTCTAAAAGGATATTGAACAGGTCTGTTTCGGTGATGATACCTACCAGACTCTCGCCACGCATGACCGGGAGCCCGCCAATCTTGTTGTCCGCCATGATTCGAGCAGCCTCTTCAATCGGGCAGTCTTCCTGCGTCACAATCACATTTTTGGTCATCACCCGTTCAACAGTGATCTTACTCAGCAAATAATTGATTTCCCAGACACTCAGAGTGGTTGCCTCGGAAGGTTGAGCATTCATCAAATCGGTGTTGGTAACAATTCCAATCAATTTTCCGCGTTTATCAACAACCGGGTAACGGCGGACTTTGTCTTTGCGCATCCTTGCCAGGGCGTCCTGAACCGGCACATCTGGCTCAATCGTCAATACAGGGGTTGACATTCGCTCACCGACTAACATAGGGCTTTTCTCCTTAGTACTCAAAATTCAACATCTTTATTCTATCAAATACTGAGCATTGTGCGGGTCTCTTTATTCTCGTAATTTTTTAAGCATCTTCAGGTTCAAGCCGGAACGGATCAACATCCGGAATACCCGGCTTAACAAAATTTCGAATTGGTACATAGAGTAAGGCCCCAAGGGCAATAAATGCCAATGCTAACCAGAGTGAATTAAGCCCCTCTTCAACCAGCTGACTGTAAATAGCCAGAAAAATCACCATTGAAGGACCCAGAGTTGCCAGGAACAACCCGGCATATCCACCCGGTATTTTTTTGCGGGGCACTTCTGGTTTCGAAAACCGCAATTTCCATAACGCCAGAAACTGCACGAACAACACCATCATGTTTAAGAACACATCCACAACCACAAGAAAGGCAAATGGCTGCAACGAAAAGATTGAATAAATGACACCGCAAAGAAGGATGGAAACATACGGTGTACCGAATTTTGGGTGAACTTTTGTTAGAAAAGTTGGCATCATCCCATCTTCAGCCATTGCAAATGGAACTCTTGTTCCACCCAAACCATTCCCAATAAATAAGCCAATCATGCTTAGGATTGCCGAAATCGTGACCAGTAACCCTAAAACACTGGCAAGCGGGCTGTTCTTCACACCGGTCATTTTATCTGCAATCGCGTGGGCAATATCTGGGAACTCCCATCCCACTGAAGCCCGTGGATCAACCCCCCATTCAACCAGCGTATCTTCGCTAATGCCGTATTCCGCCATCAGTGCACCAATACCAGCCCCGACTTCGGGTTCTTCCTGCCCCCATAAATGGTATTTTCCATCCTCACCAGCCCCACCAAACAATCCGGCTGTGACCGGTAATGAATATGTGGCAATAGCCGCAATCAAAACCAGCACCATTGCAATCGGATAAGTCCGTTTTGGATTAACAATTTCATCACCCGCCGCGGTAGGAAGTTCCCATCCCATAAAATTCCACATGACCACAAATAACCCCACACTGAGGGCACCGGTAATGGTTTCTCCTTCGGGTAAAAGCGGGATCGAGAGCGTGGTTCCTCCCTTAATCCATTGGTAGATTCCCAGCCCGGACATCAGGATTAAAGGGATAATCATGATTACTCCGAGACCATTTGCGGTCATGCCGGCAAGTCTTGCTCCCCGAATATTCAAACCGGTAATGATCCAGATCAAGACCAATGCGACCAGCCATGATAAAACCCACGCCGGTATTTCAATGCCATTGATTACCGTCCCGGTACGGAGGATTGGTATAAAATAGCCCAGATAATAAGCCGCTAAAACAGGGTAAATGGCCACGTCCACCCATGAAACTACCCAATTCATCCACCCTGCCATAAAACCGGCAAAAGGGCCAAATGCTTGCTTCACCCAATGATAATACCCTCCCTCGACCGGCATCATTGAGGTCATTTCGCGTACCATCAACATGTTGGGAATACTGAAAATCAGGGGTGTCAAAACAATCAAAATCAAAGCCATACCGGGTCCAGATAAGCCAACCAACGGTTCTATCCCAAAGGCGCCTCCACAAACCGTAAAATAAATCAAACCAAATAAAGGCAAGAGAGTTAATTCACGTTTTAGTTTGCGGGCTTCCTGTTGAATATTTTCTCCTTTGCTGTGAACAATCGCCATTTCGACCTCCCGAAGAGTGAGTAAATAAGATAAATTCTATAAGAAATTATTTATGGCGGTTGTCTTTTTCCTGCATTTGAAAAATCACTTCTTCAGGCAGATTCCAGTTCAGCTCCGCATAATTTACAAAAACGGGCATCTTGATCGTGACCATGCTGATTGCAATTAGGGCAAACCCGATTCAAGCGTCGGCGGCGCTGTTTTTCTTTCCCTAATTCAATGGTTACAATCCCCGATGGCACTGCTATCAGACCATAACCCAAAATCATCAAAAAAGCCGCCAGGGCTTGACCCAAGGGTGTTAAGGGAGTTATATCACCATAGCCAACGGTGGTAACGGTTACAATCGCCCAATAAACGCTCCGCGGAATACTGGTATAACCGGCTTGCGGCCCTTCAATGAGATACATTAACGAACCCACAATTAACACAACGGTTAAAACGATTGTGAGGAATACCAGAATCCGCCTCCAGCTGGATTGAATTGCACTTCGTAAGACTTCTATTTCTTCAACGTATTCCATCAGTTTCAAAATTCTGAAGATGCGCAGCACCCGCAGAACTCGAATCACAATCAAGAAACGGCTTTCAGGAAAAATAAGGCTGACATAGGTGGGCAATATTGCCATTAAATCAATCAACCCATAAAAACTGCGCGCATAATATCCGGCATTTGGTGAACTGTAAAGCCGAAGAATGTATTCGATCGTGAACAAAATGGTGAATAACCATTCCAGAACATACAGGTGATAGCCAAAACGGGCCGAAATATCCGCCATGCTGTCGGCCATTACAGCAGCCACACTGGCTAAAATCAGAAGGATCAGAATAACATCAAATGCCCGTCCCTCCCAGGTATCATGCTCAAATATGATTTGATACAACCTTTTTTGTAGCGAATTTCTCTTACTCATTTTTCCCGGATCGCATTTCGGTTAATAATGGCTTATAATACCACTTCATTTGTCCTAGGATAAGTCTTTCAAGGTAATTGAATGACCAACCAGAAGAATTTATATTTTTGTATTTCGATCCTCTGGTACTTAACCGCCCTCGTTCTTATCCTCAGTTCACTGGGCTGCAGCCAGAGCAGTACGGATTCCATTCAACCTACCGGTTTGGTCGTCAAATTCGATTGTATTCCCCTACCGCAAGAACCTCAAAATGCAAAAGTCGTATCCATTATTGATGGCGACACGATTAAAATTGAAATTGACCGTCAAAAAGTAAATGTTCGTTACATCGGCATCAATTCGCCCGAATTGGATTCAAATGAAAGAGAGCTCGCCGAGGAAGCACTGCAATTCAACGCCGGTCTTGTGGAAAACCAAATTGTAACGCTTTTATCGGGACACTTCCGATACCGACCGCTTCGGCCGATTGCTGCGATATGTATTCATGGACGATGTGTTTGTAAATTACGAACTAATCCGAATGGGATATGCCCGACAGAGAGATTATCCACCGGACAGTGCTTGCAAAGACCTTTTCATCAAAGCCCAACAGGAAGCTATCGCCATGCGACGTGGAATTTGGAAAACTCAATAGCAACTATTGGTCATGACCGAGATTTTTAGATTAGACCCCTTCAACCCGGATCCAAATATCATCCATAAAGCTGCGCAAATCATTCAAGCAGGAGGTTTAGTAGCATTCCCAACCGAAACCGTTTACGGTCTGGGGGCAAATGCATTCAATAGCCACGCCGTTCAGCGGATATTCCTCGCAAAAGGGCGGCCGGCTAATGATCCGTTGATTGTCCACATTCAAAACAAAGACTGGCTGGATAAAATAGTCAATAACCGCCCCCCAAAAACCGATTTATTGGTCAACCGGTTCTGGCCGGGTCCACTGACATTAATTTTTCCCCGAAAGTCGGAGATTCCTTTGAATGTCACCGCCGGTGGAAACAATGTCGCAGTGAGAGCACCTTCTCACCCGGTGGCTCAAGCGCTCCTCGCCGCCAGTGGACTGCCCATCGCGGCCCCATCGGCCAATCGTTTCGGTCACACCAGCCCTACTCAGGCCAGCCACGTTTTGGATGACCTCAGCGGACGTATTGACCTGGTGTTGGATGGAGGGGAATGCCCCATCGGCCTGGAGTCCACGGTTCTCGACCTCACTCAAGACCCCCCGGTGATCCTGAGACCGGGAGGCGTTCCTCGCGAAGAAATTGAGCAATTAATTGGAAAAGTTCGCCTCGCCACAAAAGACAAGAGTAAAGAAACCGAGGAAGCCCTACCTTCACCGGGCTTAATGGAGCGGCATTACTCGCCCCATTCCACCCTGATCCTCGTCGAAAACATAACCGGCAATCGCGAAATTGCCATAAAAAAAATTCTTGATCATGTCTCTCAGGTTCAACAAATTACCCGAAAATCCATTGGTATTTTGACGGTCAGTGAAGAAACCCACTATTACGAATCGGTACAAGATTTGGAGGTAATATCGCTGGGATCCTTGAATAACCTTCAAGAAATTGGGCGCAATTTGTTCGCTGGTATGCGTACCCTTGAGCAGGCAGGAGTTGAGATTATCCTCACCACCGACTTTGGAGAGCAAGGATTGGGTCTTGCCATCCGAGATCGCTTGCGAAGGGCTGCCAGCCAGATCATACGCGTCTAGTTTTCCCCTTAAAACACAAAACAAGGCCGGTTGTCCAGGCCGGTCTTGCTTTGCTGAAGGAGGAAAAATTTTTCTCTGGAGGATTACTTACTCAAAGGATAATCCTCCAAACTCAATTCAGGATCGGCCATCATTCCAATATTGACCTCCCCGAAGGAATGGTTCTTAAAATAGACAATCGGCCAGTTAGAGTAACTGGCCGATTGTCTATTTTTACTGTGCTTATGGGTTAAGGCCGGTCAATTTCAAAGAGGGGCGAAGTCCATGTTTCCCAATGAGCAGGGTTATTTGGATCTCCCAGTGCTTTGAGGACGGAAATTTTTACATAGTAAATGCCATCCGGCACTTCAAACACACTGGAACCCGCGTAAGTAAATCCATCAAATGGCATGGCGAAGAAACCGGTAGCAGAGCTGTTCCGTGGCAGGTATGAGTCGTCATACGCATTATACCAGTAGCGGTCCGGCCCCTTTTCCATCTTCTGATAGACTTCCATCTTGAATCTGCGAGATTGATGGTCGAAATGAACCAGGAAGTAAGGAATGTCATCATCCTCCATAGAAAACCACCAATCAAAATCACCAAGTTTGTAAAAGCTGCCTTCAAAGAGCACTGACAGCCATGGGAAGCCATAAACCGTCGGTTCCAATACTCGAATGGACTGGTAATCACCAATAAAACCAGCATAAGGTACCCGATTTACTTTCCCATCTTCCGAGGTCAAGACGATATAACCGCCATATTGGCCGTTGAGTGGAGCAACCGGCGGTGTGATGGTTACATTTACCCGTGCTTTGCTCTTCGGGGCAACTTTTATTTCATTGGTGCTGAAAGCCACTGATGCAAAATTTGCATTGAATGAGGGGGTGAATGTGTTTCCATGAGTACCCAATGCAGGTTGATGCGATAGGCTGAATGTAACCGTCGTATTTCCCTCGTTGGCAACTGTAATCGTCCTGACCGCCGGGCCGGTTTCACTCTCACCCAACGCCAGTTTGGAAGGTTCAACCCTCACCGTAGAAAGGATGGCTTGTGGAATATCCAGCATGCCTGCCCCTTGGCGATGGACATTATCCAGAAAGCCCAACCCTGGATTTCCCCACCACACTGCTGGATCAGCTGTATTTTGGAAAATCGTTCTTACCACCCCAGCGGGCAAATTGGGACGTGCCTGCAAAAGAAGAGCAGCTGCCCCAGCCACATGAGGGGAAGCCATCGAAGTTCCACTCAGGGTTGCATAACCACCTTGCTCAAGCGGGTAGGTGGAGTAAATCAACCCGCCCGGAGCCCCAATATCTGGTTTTACGTTAAGATCAGGGGATAAGCCGTACGAGCTAAAAGAAGAGATCAAACCTCCGGTTGGATTAGGGAATGAGTCTTGTTGTGCTGTCCAGGTCAGGAATACCTCACCGCTTGCGAGCCGCGAATCGATAAGAGCACCTTCGGTATTGGAAATCGTAACCACCGGAATGGTAATTGCGGGCGTACCTGCCACGGTTGCGCTGAATCTGCCGGCAGTGTTGTTATAAATGACCACTCCGATCGCACCGGCATTCATGGCATTCAACGATTTTACATGGAAAGTACAACCACCCCGGCGAATGAGGGCAATTTTTCCATCCAGACTATTCGCAGGAAGGGCAGAACAGGCATCTGCATTGGAAGCCACTGTTCCCGTCCGTGCCATGGGGAAGGTGCCCGAAGTGGGGGGTTCTGGAGCAGAAGAAGCAACTCCGAAGCCAATCGGAGTATCATCCGGGCTGATCAAGAACAACCTCAGAAAGATTTCGGTGTTGTCGAAGGAAGCCACCCCAATCACCTGATTGCCTAACCCCGGCGCACCAGCGGAATACACCCCATTAGCGCCGCTATTACCAATCGAAGCCACCACAACCATGCCACGTTTGACCAACCGATCGGCTGCCTGGGCAGTAGGGTATTGCGGCCACTGGAATGCAGACCCAATGCTCATATTCAGAACCTGCATACCGTCATCCAAAGCCCGTTCCATTGCCATCAGCATTATATCGGCAGTCGTGGATCCCTCGCAACCAAACACTCGATATGCCCCAAACATCACATCCGGCGCAACGCCCTTAATCGCACCGTTTGCCCCAATGATACCGGCTACATGAGTACCATGTCCATTGCAATCATCGGGAATAGGATCCGGTTGAGGCACGGGATTGTAAGTGGGGCTGGTTGAATCGGCATTGAAAGCATCACCCACGAAGTCATATCCGGTAAAGACCCGGCAACCTGGCCCAAAACAGCCGCCCAGGTCAGGATGATCAAAGTCAACACCTGTATCCATTACCGCAACTTTGACCCCTTTGCCGGTAAAGCCCAGCTCGCTCTGAGCAATATCTGCGCCGGTCATAGCCAAAGCGCTGACCAGTTCCGGGCTGGGATTTTCAACCGGTTCTGGTAAGGTGTAGGTTTCAACCGGGTAAATTGCTTTCACGCCCGGAATGCGGAATAATTTTGGCAGCTCAGCAGGGCTGATTTCAATAGCGATGCCATTCCACAGTTTATCGTAGGCAAATCTTTCGCTAAACTCCAACCCGGCTCGTTCTGCCTTCACCCGAAAGGATTGTTTTTCGGCCTGGATTGTGGTTAGACGTCCACCATCAGCCGTGGGTAAACCATTGAATTCAACAAACCACAGATGCGGGGTTTCATCAACCATTGCACCGGTTTCGGTGGAATATACCGGAAACAATGGCTCTACCGTTCCATCGTCTGCGATTGCAGGTGAAATCATGGTAAATAACATGACCACAATCAACAACCCTGGAAAGAAAAATTTTCTGAACATTGTTCCTCCTGCAGCAAAAATTATTTTTTAAGAAGGGATTTCTTGGGGAAATCTGAATTTGTCGGGTTGAATCACCTCCCTTTCTTCTTCACAAAACAAGACTGCCTGAGTATGGGTATACTTTCGGCAGTCTGGCGATCTGATTATCTCAGACCCATAACTTTGCGCCCTCATCTCGCGATGAGTTTGCCATTTTCGGGTATTTAATTGGTGGATATTTATTTATTATCTTTATTCATTTTACATTAATTATCAATAAATACAAGTCTTAATTGTCGAAATCTTAAATCAACAATTCCAAACCAGTATAATCCTGTCTTCAACTCCCCCTTGTTGATTGCTTGTTTATTCTTACCTAATGAATTCAGCTGGCATAATAGGTATCACCTTTCGTTCAATTCTGGCCTCCTCGGCCGCAAAAGCCAGCATGTGGCTGAATAAAGCCTCACGGGCAGCTCGCTTCGCCGTATCCGGGTAGCCCCCCTCCCTTATGTGGGCAACAAACTCTCTCATCAACTGATTGTCTCCCCCCCCATGTCCCTCCCCCGCTGGCGGACTGGTATCCAGGTAAAGTTTCTTTCGGGTGCGGTGTTCCTCGACAGTTAACCATCCGCCACCATTCCCCAATACGCCCATCAACCTTCCCCTCGTTCCTTCAATTCTGGTTGATCGGTGTTCCACATGAGAATGACCGTGCATGGTCAATGTCACTGTTGTGCCTTTCTCAAATTGCATGCTGACCACTTGATGATCTACCACATCGTTATCACAATGGTAAACACATCTTCCGTAAGGACCGTTTCGGATGGCTTCCTCGATTTTTTGGGGTGTCGGGTCTTGAGCGAGAACCGTCAAAGGCCAGCCCTTATATTCGGTAATCTGTTTAAGAAATGGAAAAAGGGTAGAGAAAGTCTGCACCACCCCGGGATTTTTTATCCACGTTCCAATAATTGCTTTATGAAAAGAGTTCGTACAGGTTTCACGGTATGAGTACCAGAAAGGCAGCATTTCGAGGTAAATATGAATTGCAGAGTAAGGACACTCCTTCTCAATTGGACAACCATCCACACAGCGTTCGGGAGTGTTGACTGGGGCTTTATCTGGGCGAAAATGAGTCAATTCCCCTTTGCTGCTCAGCATGATCGGCCATTGGCCCAGTACCCAAGGTAAAATATCCAGATCATGGCAGCATTTCGCCAGAATCATCGGGCTGGATTGGCGACTGCTCCTCCAATTTCCCCTCACGTAAGAATGAGCCATGTGCCAGAAGGAAACATTCTCGCGGTGATCTACATCAATAATTTCACCCAACACACCCGATTGAACAATCTCGCGCATTTTCCGGGCATATTGGGTATAACGCAGAACATGACAGATATGCAATTGCCGTTGAGTCCTTTCACTCACCTCAACCAGTTGCTTACATTCCTCCAAGGTGGTTGCCATCGGTTTTTCAAGCAAGACATGATAGCCTTTATTCATTGCGGCAATTGCCGGTTGGGTGTGCAACCAATCCTGAGTCGCGATAATTGCGGCATCCGCCAGTTGTGGCTGTTCCATCAACCCTTCCCAGCTTTCATAACACCTTTCTTCAGGGATGGCATGAACGGTAGAAAATTTTCGTCGGCGCTCTTCATTTGGCTCGGCAACGGCTACAAACTTTAGTTGATCGGGATACCTTAAAGCATAGGGAGCATAGGCTTCTGCCCCGCGCTGACCCGCCCCAATTAAAATGGCTCGTACTGGCTTCATAGCGGCTTCTCCTTGAATGATTGAAGAAATTCTAGCACAACCTTTTACCAAAAAAGTTTCATCCCGACGAAGTATGTAATCGGATTCGAGAATAAAATAGGTGTATATCGTTTACAAAAAAAGGAGCAACCATCCATGTCTGAAATTTCTGCACCCACCGAAGTTGAATTTAATGATTTATACCACCGTCCTCAGCGCATGATTCGTGTTGCCAATTGGGCTAACACGCTCTCTTGGGTGGTATTGGTTGTAGTCGGTTTGTTTTTGGTGTTTTTTGTCAGCGCAATTTATGTAACCATCACTCAATCATCCAATCTGTTTATCGAATTAATTCCCACCCTTGTTCAGGCATTCTTGATTTTGATACCAGGTTTGTTTTTATTCGTGACACTTCAAGCCGTCTCCGAAGGCATTTATATCCTGATGGATATCGAGGAAAACACCAGAGGTAAATGAATTCATCACAGCACAGCATCACCATATTTTTGTTCAACCAGATCCTTCAATCCCAACTCTTCTAACTTCCAGAGGAAAGGATAACCGCTCATTCTATCCCATCCGCTGTACCGATAATATTCTTCCAGCATGGTTGAGAGATCCGGAATGTTGCCTTCCTGGCCGCCGTCCAGAAGAGGTTGGAGGAGCAATCTGGGTAATCTTTCGTTTTCCGGTTTCCAGCCCAATTTCAGGTTATAAAGCCGCTTCATGTTCCACGCCCGCTCCCCGGCTTTGAGCATGGTTGTCATGTCCCAATCCCAACCCATTGCTGCATTAAGCAACTCTAAAATTTCGCCCGGTGAAACAACCGCAAAATAGCAGGTCGTCAGGCTGTTGCACACCGTCCGCCAGTGTTGATGACGAGCAACCTGTTCTCCTTTACCCACAGGACTGAATCGGTCGGTAAAACCGATTCCGATCTCATCCACCGTACCGCCCAAACCAACATTGAAGTAATCACTCTGGTTATGGCATGCTCCGCGCGGTGAGGTCACATAAGCCAGCGCCTGCCCGGAAAAAGCCCGCGGGTCGTGCATTGCCACATCCAACCCATTCACTTGAACGGCTAAATCTTCATCACCGTAGGCCGTGGCCAGCGCTTTACTGCCTTGAGCAAGCAAATTGCCTAAACCCTCTTTGGTTGCCATTTGCCTAAGCAGGGAAAAACAGGGCTCAGGATCTCCCCAGCGAAGTACTAGCCCACCGCTATCCTTTGTGGTCAATTTACCTTGGCCATAAAGCAAATAAGCCAGGGCAATCACATTCCCAGCCGTAATTGTATCCATTCCCAATCGATCACACAGATCACCCAGCGCAGTGATCGCCGCCAGATCATCCACCATCAATTGGGAACCGAAGGAGCAAATGGTTTCATACTCCGGTCCCTTCACAACCCCATTGGTTGGAAAACTTCCCTGCTCAATTTCCACTTCACGCCCGCAAGAAATCACACAACCCTGACAGGCCGTTGTCCCTCTTAAGATCGTTTCAGCCATGGTCGCCCCGCTGATCTTGTCGGCTCCTTCAAATCTGGCCGCAGTCCAGTATTTTTGGGGCATATCTCCAAGGTATTGCAGATACTCCGCACCTCCCGAAGTCCCGGTGGAGCGGAGCACTGCCGTCATATTCTGTTCGAGCAGTCGTTTGTTGGAAGCCACCCTTAACTTACGATATTCCTCATCACGCTCCATCACCAATCGTTGAGTACCCCGCACAGCTACCGCTTTCAATTTTTTGGAGCCCATTAGGGCTCCCATACCGGTGCGTGCAGCCAGCCTCCCATGGTCAGAAAGAATGCCGGCAAACGGAACAAGATTTTCTCCTGCCAGACCAATGCAGGCAACCTTTACCTGTGGTATTCCGACTTCCCGGCGAATAATCTCCTGAGTCTGGTATGTATCTGCCTTTCCCCATAAATGCTCGGCAGAGCGAATTTCGATTTGATCATTGTAAATCCAGAGATAAACCGGCCGATCTGATACGCCCTCAATCCATAAAAAATCAATCCCGGCAAAACGCAGTTCCGGCCCCACAAATCCGCCTATGTTGGATTCTCCCCACCAGCCCGTTTGCGGTGAACGCCCGCAAATCGTAAAACGCCCGGTGGTTGGCCCGGCAGTACCGGTCAGCGGACCGGTGGCAAACAACAATGGACTGCCCGGGTCAAGCGGTGAACGATTCACATCCAGCCGATCCCACAAAAGCCTGGCTGCCAAACCCGACGCCCCAATGAAACCCTCAATCCATTCAGGAGGAATTTGCTCTCTCCGAATCTGGCCATTGCTCAGATTGATTTTGACCATTTTTCCATACATAGATGTGCTCTCCTTAGAAATCAATCGTTTTTCCCTCAAAAGCATATTGAAACAACCATCGCAGTTCCTGATCATCCGGAATTCGGGTGGACATAATCGTTTGGGTATCATTTAAGGCATTTTCCACTAAAAGTTCCATTTCGGCTTCCAGAGCCGCTCGGTCAATTCCCAAATCGGCAATACATAGAGGTTGATTGAGATCTTCCTCCAGTTTCCGTACCCTGGATGCCAAAATTGCAGCAGCTTGCTTTTCGTTTTCAGCGGGCAACCCAATAAACCGGCTGAGTTCCAGATAGCGGGTGCCGCCTTCGGGTGAGTTTGCACAAAACTCGATTGTATAAGGCAAAAACAAAGACACCGCTCTGCCATGAGGCACATGAAAAACCGCTCCTAAAGCATGTCCCAGCCCATGTGCCAGGGCTGCCATTGAGTTGCCGAACCCCAGCCTGGCAATCGTCGCGGCGTAGTGCATCTTCTCTCTGGCAGCTTGATCTCCAAAATAGGCTCTGGGTAAGTACTCAAAAACCATTTTTGCAGCATATACGCACAATCCATCGGTAAAGTCATTATGATAGGTTGAAGTGAATCCTTCAATGGCGTGGGTCAGCGCATCCAAGCCGGTATCAGCCGAGATTCGGGCTGGCAAGTCTCTAATCAGCTGTGGGTCTATAATGGCAATGTCCGGAACAACCTCGCGACTACCCAGCCCCAGTTTCCGCCGCGACTGGTGATCAGACAGGACAACTGCCCAGGTAACCTCGGCCCCGGTGCCGGATGTTGTGGGGATTGCCACTAAACGGGCTTTTTGGCGCAAGCCATAAAATTCGATCGGGTTAATCGCGTCCGGTTGGACATCCGGCCGGGCATACAAAACCCACATTCCTTTGGCGGCATCAATGACCGAGCCTCCTCCAATGGCTATAATCCAATCTGGCTGAAAATCGAACATTCGTTGTGCCCCGCGTTTCACCGTCTCCAGGTCTGGATCGGGTTGCACCTCATCGAATATATCCATCTGCATGCCGGTATTCTTCAATTGCTCGAAAACCAATTGCACCAGACCCAGGCGGTTCAGGGTCACATCGGAAACAATCATGGCTTTTGAACCGGTCAAAGAAGCCAGATGAGAAAGAGCATCTTCACCAAATACAATGAGCGGCGAGGAAAAATACCACATATCGGATAACCTCCCATTCCATCCTAAAGGTTTTGTGATTAATCATACTTTCGATTAGAAAGATTCACCAGAAATTTTTATAAGAAAGTTATAAAACAATATTCATTGATTTATTCGATGAAAATATTCATAATACTAAGAGCGGCGGAATACAAGAGTAAAGTCTTCTTAAGGAGAAAATAATGAATAAACCATGGCATCATATCGTGGGTTCAATCCTGATAACCCTCATCGCAATTGGATTACTCCAATTTTCAAACCACTCAGTAGTAGCAAGCAGTGGTGGAATTCCAACCAACATTGTTTTTGTCAAAAAGGATGCAAATACCTCGTTTGACCGACAGTGGAATTGGACAATTACCAAAACCGGCGATCAAACTTCTCTGACATTAGCCCCTGGTCAGTCTGTCCCGGTAAATTATACCGTCACCGTTCAGTCGGTCGCGGTTGATAGCAATTGGAAGGTCACCGGCAGTATATCGTTTCAAAACACTGCAAGTGAGCCAGCGACCATCACTGCCGTGACGGACGTAATCAGTGGCGGGATTGTTGCCAGTGTTGACTGCGGTACAACGTTTCCCTTTACATTGCCAGCCGGGTATACAAAAGTTTGCACTTATCAAGCCACATTGCCAGATGGAAGTAGCCGTACCAATACCGCAACCGTGGAAACCAGCGGGAATGTGCCAGGAAGTTCTTTCACAATTCCATTTTCATTTGGAAATCCCAACAATGAAGTAGATGAGTGCATCACTGTCGAAGATGACCAGATTGGATCATTAGGTGTCGTCTGCGCTGGGGAATCACCCAAAACATTCAACTATACTTTGAACGTGGGTGGTTCGGAACAATGTGGGCTTTACCAATTCGCCAATGTTGCCTCTTTCGTCAGCAATGATAGTGGTAAAAAAGGCAGCGCAAAATATGTGGTGAACTTTGATATTCCTTGTACTGAAGCCTGCACCCTCACCCCCGGTTACTGGAAAACACACTCAAAATACGGCCCTGCCCCTTACGATTCGACCTGGGCTTTGCTGGGAGAGGATAACGCCTTCTTCTTGAGCGGGCAAACTAATTATCAGGTGCTTTGGACATCACCTTCAGGTGGTAACGCCTATTACATACTCGCCCACGCCTATCTCGCCGCCAAACTGAATGTTCTTAATGGCGCTTCCACCACCGCTAGCGTTGATGCGGCTTTAGCCTTTGCCGAGTCCTTTTTCAGCACCTACAGCCCAACCTCTACCCTTAGCAGGTCGGTACGTAATACGGCTATTTCACAGGCAGGAATACTCGATAACTACAACAATGGGTTAATCGGCCCCGGTCATTGCGGCAAGTAAATTACAATTCTTAAATTAAAAATACAGGCCCCAGAAAAGTTTCCGAGGCCCGTATTTTTTTAAAGCGGGAACTCTGTGGGTATCCGGGTACACGATTCGACCAGTTCTTTGGCGGCCCGAACATTTTTCATCACCATTGCCATATTACCGGTGAGTTTCAACTGGCCAGTCATCATCGCCTGCATCGGATCAAGTTGTTTGGTCATAACCTTCTTCCAGACACTCACCGGCCCTTTCAGTTGAAAAGCCGGTTTTAATCCATCCAGTTTTTCAACCTTGAACGCGTTTCGGCACTCGCCATGCCACAAATCCATATAAAGCGTAACTGTTTCCGTAAGCATTCCACCCGGCTCAATGATAAAATAAAAATCCCCCTCCCAATTTTTGGCTGCTTCTTTGTAGGATTGGCTCTGATTTAAATCCTGCATCATTGCCTTGATCCATTCATCCGAAGGAAAACGAAACATCTACACACCTCCATGAATTTTGTATGATGGTAAAAATTATAACTTCATCTAAAAATGACTGTGCCATTAAATCGGAGGATAAAAATGAGCTCATACCGCACCCTTCAATGGGATGATCGAACGAACACCCTTGTGCTTTTAGATCAGCGTTTCCTGCCCCATCGTATTCAATTTGTGACTTGTGGGGATGAGCAGCAAACTGCCGAAGCTATTCGAAATATGACCATCCGCGGTGCGCCGGCGATTGGTGCGGCAGCCGCTTTTGGGCTGGCGCTGGCAGCCTTCCGCTGCACCAGCTCAAACCCTCAAGAAATTCGCGAACGAATCGAAAACGCCGCTCGTCAATTGGCATCCGCGAGACCAACTGCGGTCAATTTGCAATGGGCATTAACAAGAGTATTGAACAAACTCGCCACTGCGGAAGGAAATCCGGAAGACTTGCGCAAGCTCATTCTCGAAGAAGCCATCCAGATTGCAGAAGAAGATGTGCAAATCAACAAAAAAATCGGTTTGAATGCTCTACAAATCCTTCCGGAAGAAATCAATTTCATTCATCACTGTAACACCGGCGCCTTAGCCACAGTTGATTATGGTACCGCACTGGGCATCATCCGAACTGCCCATGAACATGGGCGCAAAGTATTTGTCTTCGTAGATGAAACCCGCCCACGCCTTCAGGGAGCAAAATTGACCGCCTGGGAACTTCAACAGTTAGGGATCCCATTCAAGGTCATTGTGGACGGTGCTTCCGGCTTTGTGATGAAGCGTTTTCGAATTGACGCAGTCGTAGTCGGTTGCGACCGCGTGGCTGCCAATGGCGATACGGCCAACAAAATTGGTACCTACAACCTTGCCCTGGCTGCCAAAGCCCATGGCGTTCCTTTTTATGTTGCCTGTCCCACATCCACCATTGACCTGAGAATCACCTCCGGTGACCAGATTCCCATCGAAGAACGGGAAGCGGAAGAAATCACCCATCTGGAAGGTACGCCAATTTGCCCGCAGGGAACTGCCGTTTTCAACCCGGCTTTTGATGTTACCCCAGCAGAATTGATCACTGCCATCATTACCGAAAATGGCGTTTGTTACCCGCCATTTATCCATTCATTAAGTGGGGTTGTTCATCCCGCGTGATTGATCCCGTAAATTTCGGTCAACAGCGCCTTCAGGTGCATTTCCAATACCGAAAACGAATAATGCTTCCGGGCAACCCGGTAATTTACCCGGCACATTTCCTGGGCATATTCTGCATCCTTTAGGGCACGCCGTGCCTGTTGAATGGATTGCTCGGTAATAAAACCATCAAACTCAATGACCTGAAAACCTTTGGGTTTAATGTCAATCTCGTAGATGGAATAGCGATTAACCACAATCGGGCGGTGGAAGTAAATTGCTTCCAGAAAGGCGTTGCCAAATCCTTCTATTTCAGAAGGATAAGTGACCAGATCAGCATGAGGGTAAACATCGTAGAGCGTGTAAATCTTGCGTCCATCGGGTGTTCTTCCGCGTTTTTCTTGAATAATATCCGAAACGAATAATGTATTGACCCCCATCCGCTTCGCATAATCCCTCACCCGATGTTCGTACTCTCTGCCTTCATCCCCGGCTGCGTGAGAGATCACCAGGCGAGCAGGAATATCCAGACGGGAAACCAGCTCAATCGCATGTTCAATCCCCTTGCGTTGAACCACACGGGTTGGCTGAAGGATTAATTTCTCGCCCTCATCAAGCCCCAAATCCTTTCGAAGAGATTGAGCATATTCATCCAGAGGGGGTGGCGGGGTTTCAAAATCCATCACATTCGGCACGATTCGGCAGGAGGCCCCAGTCCTTAAGCTCAATTGTTGTCCAGCAACAGAATTGATGACCACGTGTTTTACGCTGGGAAAAGCCGGGGGGAAAGCCATCGTCAGATAATCCCAGACACAATTGACAAGAAACCGCTTGCGCTCCCAGTACATATCATGGTGATGGGCAATCACCGGGAATCCGGTTTCTGCAATGAACTCAGAAATTGCCATGCCCAGCGGAATATTGACCGGGATAGAGAGGGCATTTTCTGATACCAACAGATCAATTTCAAAGTGTTTGACAAATTTCTGGAGGTGATCCTTGAAATAGGCCTTGTATTCCTGGATTTTTCGGGTTAATTGCGGAGACCGAATGGTTTGGTTGAAAGCCTCTTCATGGAGGGCTTCCATCTCCGGATGATGAAAAAACAAATTGGGTACCACATAACTGACCTCAGCCGGCCGGTCACACAAACCGGCAAAATAATAACAGGAATGTCCCAATTTTTTAAAAACAACAGCCCACTTTTCAGTTTCAAGGCTGACTCCATCCGTACCCGCAAATCGTGTCGAAACAAATCCAATCCTTAACGAAGAGTTTTTCATGGGGGATAACTCCTTTCTATGAAGCACTCTGAACCAACCAACGGTGTTGATAGGGTGAGAGTTGAACCAACCGAGTAAACTCTTCCTCCCTTGAAGAAAGCAAATCCTTCCACCGGTTTATGGAATCCGGCAACTCAACAAACACCTCATCTTTTGAAAAATTGTGTACACAGAACACAGCCCGGTTAGATCGAGGATCCAGACGGATTAAGCCAAAAATCCGCTCATCCACCAAACTCACTTTCTGCTCGGCAAGGGGGTGAAACGCCGCTTCTTTTCGTCTCACGCTCAACATTCGGTTTAAACCACTCCAGATTTTTGCTCGTCTGCCCGCCGGATTCTCAATTTCAGCAAGCACTTCCTCAGCAGCTAGTTTTTGTCGGTTGATGGTGCGGTTTGCCCCGGTCAGATTGACTCCTTCTTTCCAGCCCCTGGAACCAATCATCGAATGCACATAAATTGCCGGTAAACCTTTCATGGAAAGCAATACAGCATGCGCGGTGAGAAAACGACCAATCATCTCTTCTTCTGTAAGTGGAGATTCGGGATCTCCCATGGCATCAAAAAAATTCACATTTAATTCGTATGGAGAGCGGCTTCCATCCGGATTTGCTTTGTAACTGACCAGTCCCCCTAATTTTTGAATACGTGTAACCAGTTGGTCAATTTCCGTGTCGGTCAAAATTCCCCGCACTGGATTGATTCCAACGCCATCGTGCGAGGCAAGAAAGTTAAAAAAGGCGGTCTGATCAGATGGTGTTTGAAGATCACTTGCCCAGCGGGTCAAATAGCGGGTGTTTTGGGTTTGAACAGTATGGAGAACCAGAGGAGGTAGAGCAAAATTGTAAACCATGTGGGCTTCGTTCATCCCATCACCGAAGTAAGAAACATTCTCCTGATGAGGAACATTGGTTTCGGTGATGATCTTTGCATATGGGGCAACTTCACTCAATAGACATCGCCAGAACTGGATAATCCAATGAGTTTGGGGTAAATGAATGCAGGTTGTACCAATTTCCTTCCACAAGTAAGCAATCGCATCCAAACGGATAAACTGTGCCCCATAGCGGACATAATCCAAAAGTACCCCGGTCATTTTTTGAAAGACCTTCGGGTTAGAATAATTTAAATCCACCTGATCGGCGCTAAATGTCGTCCAAACGTGTATGATCCCGTCTTTACTCTGAAATTCGGTCAACAATGGCAACGCCCGCGGACGAACCACCCATTTCAACCGTTCATCACTGGGATCTGCAGTGATGTAAAAGTCCTGATACTGTGGATCACCCGATAAAAATCTTTGGAACCATTCATGACTGACCGAGGTGTGATTCACCACCGCATCAAACATCAATCGAAAGTTTTTGGAAAGATCTCGAATATCCTGCCAATCCCCAAAATCCGGATGGACCGATAAATAATCTGCAACGGAAAAACCATCATCCGATGTGTAAGGGTAAAACGGGAGAAGATGAATGGAGGAGATATTCGGATAAAACAAGCGTAGGGCAACATCCAGCAATGTTTTCAGCGGTTTTTCTCCTCCACGCCGAAATTGATCGGCATAGGTTATCAAAACCGCATCCGACTGATCGAGGGGCAATGGCTGCGATTGCACCGCTAAAATTTGACGGGTATCTTCTGCCTTTTTGAGAATTTGCTCAAAACTATCCCAATCCGCATTCTCCGGGTAAATAGATCGAAAGAGCTCTTTTAGTTTTTCCTTCGTTATGTCTGATAATGGACTGATCATTTTCCTTTTCCATTCAAATCTGGCGGCCAAAAAATAATTTTCGGATCAGCATTTTCAGGGATCATCTCGAACGCTTTTGAAAACGGCATTCCTAAAGATGCAACAATCAGCGTTGCAATCGCCAATCCATGCGAAACAATTAATATCCTTTCCCCCGGATGACGGGCGGCAATTTCATCCACACAGGATTTCACCCTTTCCGCTACTTCTTTCAGACTTTCACCTCCCGGCGGGCGGCTTTCGAGTGGATTTTCCCTGCGGTCTTCAAAAAAATCCGCATACCGTTCGCGAATTACGCTGAATAACTGTCCTTCCCACTCGCCTTGATGAATTTCTCGCAGGCGCGGATCAACTTTTACCTCCCTCTCATCAGCAAGAATTTTTGCCGTCGAGAAGGCTCGCTGCAGGTCACTGGAATAAATCGCCGCAAATTTTACATCGCTTATCTTTCTCGCTAAATCGCGCGCCTGCCTGATTCCAATTTCGTTCAAAGGTCTATCAGCCTGCCCCTGATAACGTCCCTCAACATTCCAATCCGTTTGACCATGTCTCACCAACCATAACTCGGTTTTCTTCCCTTGCATAAAACCCTACCCCGTGATTTCAGTTTCTTTGTTCAGGTAAAATTTAGCTCGATATTCAGGCAGTGTAATCATCGGTGGACGATCCTGCTCAATAATTTCCTTAACTTCCAGATAGTAATTGCCGCCTTCGTATTGAACAATTTTCATTGAACGGTTGATGTCTTCAAACAAAGGCTGCTTAAAGCGTTCTTCCAGTTTTTTCAATACCGCCTGGATGATCACAAAGGACATTTTACTCAAAGCCGTCAGGCTTTGATTGTGGTGGATTCGCTCCAACAAATCCACCTGCGCAATTGCCGAAAGACCAAATTTTTCAAAAACATCAATCAATAAACCGGTCTCCACGCCATATCCGGTAAAAAAGGTCAGGGTTTCCAGCACCTTTCGCCTGCCTCCGTACTCTCCAGAAAGCGGCTGAATCACCCCCGAAAGTTCCGGGTAAAAAAGGTTGAGCAATGGCCTGGCGGTCAGTTCGGTTACCCTTCCCCCACCGGTTGATTGAACCCTACGGCCAGTTTTCAACGGCCTTTGATAAAAACCTTTCACAAAATGAATGTTCTTATTTAACAACAACGGGCCAACCACCCCATAAACAAATCGAGGGTGAATATTGACGATATCCGAATCGATCCAGATAATAATGTCACTACTGGTCACATACAAACTCTTCCACAGGGCTTCCCCTTTTCCCTCTCTGGCCCCATACTGAGGCAGCACCTGCTGATGGATGTAAACCGGTATTCCAAGGGATTCGGCAATTTCTCTGGTTCGATCAGTGGAGTTTGAATCCATCAGTACAATCTCGTCCAGAAGTGGATATTTCTCAACCAGCGATTTCCGAATAGTGCCGATCACATTTCCGACCGTTTCCTCCTCATTCAAGGCAGGTAATGCAAGGCTAATCGTCAACCCCTGTTCCTCTTTCAAACGGACAAGATCGGCAATATGATCGAACTCGCTGGCGTGAAAGGTGTTTTCGGCAAACCATTTATCCACCAGAATGGAGATGGCTTTAGAACCAATCGTTTCTTTTTTCCAATCATCTTCACGGCGTGGAATTTCCTGTTGGGACTTAACCACAACGACATCCCGTCCAACCTCATCCAGCAATTGATCGGCTATTTTTCCCAAACTTTCCTGCCGCTCGACTCCTGCTTCGGCAATGCCCACGATGGTAATATCGGAGTGGCGGGAAAGTTCTAAAATATCCTGATGAGGATTGCTCGATGCTTTTCGTTGATAATTGACCTCAGGCAAATTAGGTAAAATTCTTGAAATACCCAACAACGGCGCTTCGACAACTTCTGCACTGGTTTCGGGTAAGAAGAGATGGACTGCGTTTAACTCCGACCGCCGCATGGCAAGGGCTAATCTGAGGGATAACTGGGCATGCGGCCCACCGCGCAAGGGTATGCCAATTTTAGGCTGGAGTTTTGTGAAGTTGCCATGGATGATGGCAACGTTAGCATTGATCCGTTTAATCCCTTCGGCAAGATTTGGCTGATGCTTGGGTAGCGTAGCCCAATCCAGTATCACCAGATCCGTTCGATGCTCCTGAAGATACGAATTAATCCCATCCCAAATGTCATAGGTGACGCTTACCCCAATCTGAGCGTCAATATGGTGAGCACGAATGTAGTCGTACAGACATTTTCGTAATTTTCTCGCCCTTGCATTCCCCGCCGAAAGAGAAAGGGAGGAGTCAACATCCACAATACCCAGCAGGGTAAGAGTGGTTTCACTGAGCAAGTTACAGAAATTGATGATATTTTTGTGAAGCGATTCATCA
Organism: Bellilinea caldifistulae; assembly: GCF_001306055.1. GTDB lineage: Bacteria > Chloroflexota > Anaerolineae > Anaerolineales > Anaerolineaceae > Bellilinea > Bellilinea caldifistulae. The sequence goes on from NZ_LGHJ01000029.1 coordinate 68,503, forward strand.
AAAACCGGTACAACCAGTCTTCGGAATGGCCGAAAAATTCTTTGAGAGTACATCAACTCACCTCAACCTTGATTTTGGAGAACATCCCTGATTAAGGGTGCGATTTTACGGGTATAAATCGCCTCCCAGGTAAATTCCTTCTTCACTTTTGACCGAAAAGAGTACACCGGGTCTTTGTTTAATGATTCTCCAATCCTTTTAGCCACAATTTCCGGAGAATCTTTTAGAGAAAACAAATTGGCATAACCATCCGCCAGTGCCCGCAACGGCGCAATATCACTACAAAAGATTAATAAACGGCTCAGACCAGCTTCCAGGACGGGTATACCAAAGCCCTCCTCTTTGCTGGTCAATAACAAAACATCCGCCATACGATAGAAAGAACCGATCCACTCCTCCGAAATGCCGTTGGGGAAATATTCGGCCAGGAAGAAAACCTGGTTCTCCAAATCCAGCAGTCTTCTCAGTTCAATGAGCTCTTTCAGATATTGCTCGTTGGTCGGATTATGAGCACCTGTTGGGCCGGTCACCACCAGTTTCACCCCGGGAAAGTGGTGTTTAAGACTGGCGATAATGTGCAAGCCCATTTCAAGATTCTTTCTGCGGGTCACCCGAATTGGCATCAGGACAAACGGTTCAGCCGAAAGGAAATGATGCTGGCTTACAAATTGGTACAAATCGTCCGTCAACCCAATCAAGTTCTTCTGGTTGATGCCCCCCGGAATGACCTTGACCTTGTCCTGCTCGATCCCGGTCAAATGCACCATTTCCTGCTTTCGAGCCTCAGAAACCACTACATGGGTTACACCTTCCCAGGCAATTTTGCACAAATTCCATGGATAAGCCGAATACAACTCACCATTGTACTGACTCGCTGTCCACGCAAAGTCATGATGCCACAAAATTACCGCTAATTTTTCCGGTCTGGAGGAAATCAGGCGGTAGAGAGCGGCCGTCAAAGCCAGATTTTTATGCTGCGAAGCAACGTTATGCGCAATCAACAATCTTGCATCGGCGAGAACTTCAACCAGCCAGTTGAAAATTTGACCGGCTATATCCTCGAAATTCAAAGGAACTTGACCCTGGTCAAGGTGTTTTTTTAATTCAAGAATTTGGGGATCGCGCGAATCCAGCAGCGGATTTGCCTTCACTTTAATGTGAGGATGCCACGAATTTCCCCTGCCACATAAGATTTCAACATCGTAACCAAAATTGGACAGACATTCAGCCTGACTGGCCATCACATTTTCTACGCCACCGATAATTGGCGGAGCAGAATAATGTAAAAACGCAACTTTCATCCATTTCTCCCAGAATCGTAATTTCCTTTGTCGAAAATTGTTCTAAAAGATTGTAACACATGCAATTTTGGTTTTTTCGCAAATTATTAGACAAATCAAAGGAATTTTTGGAGAGGGTGATGTACAATCAAAAATGGATTACTTTGATAAAAGAGGCATAAAAATGAATTTTGAATGGACACAGGAACAGGATGACCTGTATCATCAAGCAATTGAATTTGCTCAAAAAAGAATGAATCAAAACCTGATCGATGAAGATCGCAATCAGGTCTTTTCAAAAGAAAAATGGCAGGCCTGCGCCGATTTGGGACTGCTGGGGATGATTATTCCAGAACAATATGGCGGTTTGGGACTGGATGCGCTTACGGTAGCACGTGTATTAGAAGGTTTTGGCTACGGCAGCAAAGACACCAGTATCTTTCTCTCAATTGGTGCCCACATTTGGGCTGTTGAGATGCCCTTGCTTCTCTTTGGTAGCGAAGAGTTAAAGCAAAAATACCTGCCAAAATTAATCTCTGGAGAATGGGTTGGTGCTCATGCAATCTCCGAACCCGCTGCCGGATCGGATGCAATGTCCATGTCCACCACAGCTGTCAAAGACGGTGATGATTTTATCCTCAACGGAAGTAAAACTTTCGTCACCAATGCACCGGTGGCGGATTTCTTCATCACATTCGCGACAATCAATAAAAAATACGGTTTTGCAGGTGTGACTTGTTTTGCTGTGGAAGGCGATATACCCGGTGTTTCAGTTGAATCACACATGGAAAAACTGGGGTCAAGAACATCCCCCATGGCCGATGTCATCTTCCGCGACGCCCGCATTCCCGCCACCAATGTGATTGGAAGTCCCAGCAGCGGGTCGAGAGTGTTTTCTCGCATCATGTTTTGGGAACGGGCGCTCATCCTCGCTCCTTTTCTGGGCGCAATGCAACGCCAAATTGAAGATTGCGTGCGTTACGCCAATGAACGAGTACAGTTTGGCAAGCCCATATCTGCCTATCAGGCAATTTCCGGTAAAATCGTGGATATGCAGGTACGCCTTGAATCAGCCCGCCTGCTGATTTACAAAGCCGCATGGGAATTGGAACATGGCGATCCAACGATGCCCGCTTCGATTGCAAAACTTGTCACCAGCGAAGCCGCTGTACAGACCTTTTTAGACGCGATTCAAGTCTTTGGCGGTTATGGTTATACAACAGACTTTGAAATTGAACGACATCTGCGTGATGCAATTGGTACAAAGATTTACTCCGGCACCAGTGAAATGCAAAAGATGATCATTGCCACCACTCTCGGTTTGAAAACCCAGGGATGAAAAATGCTTGATAAAGAAGTAACCACAACAATAGAATTACTGTATTTTGAGGATTGCCCGAACTGGCGAAAAGGTTTGGAACTTTTCCAAAAAGTACTGGACGACTTGGCAATCGGTCAGGAAATTCACCTGATCAGAGTCGAGACCGAGGAAGAGGCCCAAAGTCGGAAATTCGCCGGTTCGCCCTCGTTCTTAATCAATGGGCAAGACCTTTTTCCGAACCAGCAGGCCAATTACTTTTTAGGCTGTCGTGTTTACCCCACGAAGGCGGGTTTTCGCGGCGTTCCCGAGTATGATGCCCTTCGTTCAGCAGTTCGACAAGCATTGGGGTTATGAAAAGTTCACTACCTTATCAATCACCCTGAGCGCTTCTTCCATCAAGGTCATGTTTGCCTGACTGCCCATATGTCCGAGGCGGAAAATTTTTCCAGCCAATGGGCCGTAGGAGCCGCCAACGACCAGTCCCATTTCGCGAAAACGACGATCCAATTCCTCCCACGAAAATTTTTCCGGGATATGAACCGCCGTGACGGTAGGTGAAGGTACCGCATTCTCTGCCGGAAATAATCGCAATCCCATCTCTTGCAGTTCCTTTCGGCAATAATCGGCAACCATTTCGTGGCGTTTGAACACCTCAGCCAGCCCTTCGTCCAAAATCAGTCTCAGCGCCTGATGCACCGCCGCAACCCCATGCCAGTTTGGGGTGTACGGAAAGTAAAATTTTTCCTGAGCATCCCAAAAAGGCAACAAGGCATCATATCCCACGTAGCCGACCTGTTTGATGATTTTCCACGCAGCCTCACTGACGGTGACAAACGCGGCCAAAGGTGGTGCGGAAAATACCTTTTGTGAACCGCCCAAACACAGGTCTATCGCCCATTCATCGGTCTTGACCGGTGTCCCGCCCAGGCTTGCTACTGCATCAACGTAGAATAAAGGCACTTCATATTGTTGCTTGAGAAGACCAATTTTCTCTAGCGGATTGAGGGTGCCGGAAGGTGTTTCACAGTGGACAGCCGTGATCATCTTCGGGCGAAAAGTTTTAATCAGTCTTTCAATCGCATCCCAATCCTGAAAAGTCTGGTTATAAGCCACCCCGTAAACCTTTACATCTGCCCCAATGGAAGCAGCCATCTCTGCAATTCCATAGCCAAACACGCCGCTGGCAAGTGCAAGAACCCGGTCTCCCGGCAGAAGTGTACTTTTCAAGGCCCCCCACAAGGCAATCATTCCTTCTCCGGTATGGATCACAACCCGATTCTTTGTTTCATACACAACCCGTAACAGATTTTCAGTTTGGTTGTATAAATCCAGAAATTCTCGTTCCAGATCCGCAGATGGGTAATCCCGATTCATCGCATCCAGGACAATTTGAGGAACGCTAGTTGGGCCGGGCACCATGGGTATGGGATAAAGATTCATAAGTCAAACCACTTCCTTAAGTCAAAGTCAGATCAACCCAATTATCTCACAAACTACCAGAACCAAAAGTGATTATAATTTGTTGCGGTATAATCAAACTCAACAACCCCTTCAGGAGTAAACCTTTGAAAACCAGCGTTGTTGATCGTTTTATCCGCTATGCGAAAATTCACACCGAATCCGATCCGGCTTCGGAAAGCTTCCCCAGCACCAGCCGGCAGTTAAATCTGGCAAAACTGCTAGTTGAAGAATTGAAACAAGTAGGGCTGGTAGATATTTCGCTGGATGAAAACGGCTATGTGATGGCAACCCTTCCCGCCAATGTTGAGAATGCACCCACGATTGGATTCATCGCTCATATGGACACCAATCCGGATATGACCGGTGAAAATGTCAATCCCCAAATCGTCCATTATCAAGGCGGAGATATTATCCTCAACCCGGAGAAAAACATCGTTCTTTCTCCCCAGGATTTTCCCGTACTGAATAACTACATCGGACAAACCCTGATTACGACCGATGGAAACACTTTACTGGGCGCGGACGACAAAGCCGGCATCGCCGAGATAATGGCAGCCGTCGAATACCTCGTCCAACATCCGGAAATCCCCCATGCTGCCATCCGGGTCGGTTTTACGCCAGACGAAGAAATTGGGCGAGGGGCCGACCGATTCGATGTCCAGAAGTTCAACGCCGATTTCGCCTATACCATGGACGGTGGGGAAATTGGCGAACTGCAATATGAGAATTTCAACGCTGCCAATGCAAAAATATTCATTCAGGGACGGAATGTCCACCCCGGTACTGCCAAAAACCAGATGATTAACGCCTTGCAAATCGCCATCAATTTGCACCAGATGTTACCACCCCACCTGAGGCCGGAACACACTGATCATTACGAAGGATTTTTTCACCTGACCCACATTCAAGGAAGTGTTGATTCCGCTGAGATGCGCTACATCATCCGTGAACATGACCGCCAAAGATTTGAAGAAATGAAAGCCCTATTGCTCCGGGCTATTCAATTCCAGAACGAACTTTACGGATCAGAGCGGATCAAGATTGATTTACGGGATAGTTACTACAACATGAAGGAAAAAATTCTGCCGGTAATGCACATCATTGAGCTTGCAAAACAAGCCATGCTGGATGTGGGAGTTACCCCCATCATCCGCCCGGTGCGCGGCGGTACTGACGGGGCAAGGTTATCCTACATGGGATTACCCTGCCCAAATATCTTCAATGGCGGGCATAACTATCATGGCCGGTACGAGTTTATCCCGGTTGAATCAATGGAGAAAGCCGTTCAAGTCATCGTGCGAATCGCAGAACTTGCCATCCAGGATTGATCAGGAGACGACTTTTAGCCAAACAAACTGATAGGGTTCCAGCATCAAAGCATTGATTGTGGAATATGGCTGACTGCTAACCAGATCAACGAAGTGATAGCCCAACCCATGCAAACGAATTTCATTCCCATCAATGATTTGGGGCTGTTCGCTGAAATTGCAAATGGCTAACACCCGTTCATTTCGTTTTTGACGCACATAAGAAAACAGGTGCTTCGACCTCAGACTGAGAATTTCAGTTTCCGCCCCGCCAAAGGCACTGATTGCTTTTCGCAATTCAATTAATTTTCTCAAGCGGGTGTACAACTTTCCTTCCAGAGTTGTCTCGTCAAACCGCCGGTTGTATTTCTCCCAGTCAGCAAATGGACGGTGCACCCAACGTGAATCGCGCACTTTTGCCGGGTCTTCACGATAGCGATAATCGTTTAAGGTGGCCACTTCATCCCCAAGATAAATTAACGGGATGCCGCCTATGGATAGAATCACACTGTGGATGAGGATAATCCGCCGCAAAGCCAACTCAACTTCTCGCTCAGTTTCCTCGTAAATCGCCTTTTCCAATCCCGCCAAAGAAGCACAAGTGCCAGAAATTCTTGCATCACCAGTGCGGGGATTTTCCTGAAACGGCAAACCCCGCGCAAAACTTCCAGGAAACTTACCGGTATAGAAATCATTCAAAAAACGGCGATGGTCAAAGCCGTTGATGCCCAACTGAGCCGCATCCTCATCTGAAAAAGTCCATCCGATATCGTCGTGACAGCGCACATAATTCACCCAGGCACAATCCGGATGAATCTTAAACCGTTCCTGCATCGAAAACGTGAGCAAATCGGTCTGGCGGGTTGCCAGTGTATTCCACAGCAAAGCCATCAACAAAGGATTGTAAGAAATCTGGCATTCTTTGGGGTGGATATAACGCACCACCTCATCGGGATGAACGATTGCCTCGGATTTAAAAATCAATGAGGGAGCTGAAATCCGGGCTATTGAATTAAAAGCCTGGATTAGAAGATGGGCTTCTGGCAGGTTTTCACAATTTGTTCCCATTTGTTTCCAGAGAAAGGCAACCGCATCCAGACGCAGGACTTCGACGCCTGCATTTGCCAGGAAGAGCATTTCCTCAGCCATACGGTTGAAGACCACCGGATTGGAATAATTCAGATCCCATTGATTGGAATGAAAAGTCGTCCAGACCCATTTACCCATATCTGGAAAATAAGTAAATGCACCTGGATGCTCTTCGGGAAAAATTTCCCGCAAGGTGCGTTCATAGGCATCCGGCATGGTGCGGTCGTCGAACATATAATAATAAGCCTGATACTCCGGATCTCCCGCCCGAGCCTTTAGCGCCCACTCATGTTCGTTAGAGGTGTGGTTAAACACAAAATCCAGCACCAGACTGATTCCCTCTTTGCGCAACTGTTGTGCCAGTTCAGATAATTCCCCCATGCTCCCAATGGCTGGATTGACTTCACGGTAACTGGAAATTGCATATCCACCGTCATTTTCCCCTTCCGGACAGCGGAACAATGGCATCAGATGCAGGTAAGTCAATCCCAATTCCTTAAAATAGGGAATTTTCTGCTGGATACCCTTCAAGTTTCCAGCGAATAAATCCACGTAGCACACACCGCCAAGCATCTGATTCGACTGGAACCAATCCGGATGATTTTCACGATCCGCATCCAGTAATTTCAATTCAGGGTTACGCTGAGTCCAGTAAACAGCAAGGACCTCCAGCAATTCTTCAATGTGATAAAAGAAATCATAATGCGTCCCGTATAGATGATGAAGAATTCGAAAAAGATCTTCAAAATTCCGGCTCAGGCGGCTTTCAAACTTTTGCCAATCCTCTGAATGACCGGCAATGTAATCGGCAAACCGCGTCCTGAGACGCGGTTGAAGCCGATCCAGAGTCCGTTTCGCTTCTCTGGAAAGATCCATGAACCCGATTCCTTTCTAAGTTATCCTTTTACAGAACCTGCCATTAAACCGCGTACGAAATAGCGTTGTAAGGCAAAGAAAACGGTCAACGGCAAAATCATGCTGACAAAAGCACCGGATGTAAGCAAATGCCAGTCCTGCCCTTTCTCTCCAACCATGGCTGCCAGCGCACTGGTAACAACCCGGTTTTGATCGCCAAGAAAGACCAGAGCCACCAGATAGTCATTCCAAACCCACAAGAACTGGAAAATGGCAAAGGATGCCAGGGCAGGGATGGATAAGGGCAGAATCAGGCGGGTAAAAATAGTGAAGTGCGAAGCCCCGTCAATAAAAGCCGATTCGAGAATATCACGCGGGAGAGAACCGATGTAATTGAACAAGAGATACACTGCCAGCGGCAATCCGAATCCGGTATGTGCCAGCCACATAGCGAGGTATGTGCCGTTTAAATTCAATTGAGTGTAATCTCTCAAGATTGGCACCAATGCAATTTGCAGGGGAACAACCAGCAAAGCAACCACCAGTGTAAATAACAATTTTCTGCCGGGAAAGTTAAGCCACGCGAACCCATACGCCGCAAATGCAGCAATCAAAATGGGGATGATCGTCGAAGGAACCGCAACCGCGATTGAATTGAGAAAGGCACCCCCCAGGTTATTGCCCTTTCGGGTAATTTCATTCCCGGATGCGTCCCGAAAACGAATCTCCTTTCCGCTTAAGAGATTGTTGAAAAACAAACAACTGGGATTGACGAAAAGGGGAAAACCTTAATACAATCGAACCAAACCACTTTGGAGATCAGCGGGATGGAAAAGCAGCGTTTCGAAGAAACCGGCAAAGGATCAT